>CADCEC010000001.1 GCA_902800395.1 uncultured Bacteroidota bacterium
TTCACCTCTTCCCATTCCGAACAGAGAAGTTAAGCCTCACATCGCCGATGATACTGCACTTGTTTGTGGAAAAGTAGGTCGCCGCCAATTTTTTATAAGGAGTTCCGATGAGGGACTCCTTTTTTTCTTTGTCACGTTATCACTAAATAACGATATTTTTTTTGTCATTCCGATAATTTTTCGTATCTTTGCACTTCGAAAAACGATGTGTATGGAGTCTGTCGGACAATGGCTCACAACGGCGATAGAGACCGTGAACAGCTGGGTGTGGAGCCCGGCACTAGTAGGCTTATGTCTGCTGGCTGGTCTCTATTTCTCGTTTCGCACCCGCTTCGTGCAAGTGCGGAGATTTTGCGAGATGGTTAGGCTGTTGTTCGGAGGTCAAAAAGGACCAAAAGGGCAAAAGGAAGGTAAGAAGGTTGGCATCTCGTCATTCCAGGCTTTCGCCATGGCTTTGTCGGGCCGTGTGGGCACGGGAAATATCGTAGGTGTGGCCACGGCCATTGGCTACGGTGGTCCAGGAGCCATCGTCTGGATGTGGGCGATAGCTTTCTTCGGAGCCGGCAGTGCCTTCGTGGAGGCTACGCTGGCACAGATATACAAGGAGGACCACAACGGACAGTTCCGTGGCGGTCCGGCCTACTATATCGAGAAAGGTCTCCGCAGCCCCTTCCTGGGTGCTCTGTTCGCCGTGCTGGCGGCAGTAGCTTGCGGCATCTTCCTTCCGCCGGTGCAGTGCAATGGCATCGCCATCAGTAGTTCGCGCACCTTTGGCATAGAGACATGGGTGGTGGGCCTCATCGTGGCAGTGCTCTTCGGAATGGTAATCATTGGCGGCGTGAAGCGCATCGCCAATGTGGCAAAGATTGTGGCGCCCGTGATGGCGATCGTCTATGTCGTCCTCTCGTTGGTGGTGTTGATTGTCCACTACGACATGGTACCCGACGTCTTCATGCGGATGCTGCGCGGCGCTGTGGGTGTCAATGAGGTGACGGGAGCCCTGCTGGGCACCACCATCGCCTGGGGCGTGAAACGCGGCATCTATAGCAATGAAGCAGGGCAGGGTACAGGTGCTATCGTGGCGGCGGCCGCCAAGGTGAGCCACCCTGTGAAGCAAGGCCTCGTACAGGCTTTCTCGGTCTATGTCGACACCCTCTTGGTATGCTCGGCCACTGCCATGATGATTCTGGCCTGCAAGACCTACAATATCATCGATAGCGTGACTCATACCGCTGACGGCACCGTCGTTACCTACCTCCAGCAGAACCCTGGCGCCCACGAAGGAGAGCCCGTGGTGTTCTACACCACCGACGCCATCAGCACCGTGGTGGGACCTCAGGCAGGCGACATGATTATCTCTATAGCCCTCTTCTTTTTCGCCTTCACCACCATTCTAGCCTATTATTACTATGCTGAGACCAACCTCATCTATATCTTCAACCGCTGGCGCCGCCGCATCTACAAGAAACATCCCGAACGGCTCGACGAACTGGAATGTCAAGATGCACATTTCGGCGACGACCGTGGCGAGAAGATTGCGATTTGGATCCTGCGCATCGACGTCATCTGTGCGGTCTTCATTGGCTCATTGGCGGGTACCGGTATTGTCTGGACTTTTGGCGATATCGCCGTTGGTGTGATGGCGTGGCTCAATATCGTCGCCATCCTCATCCTTTCGCCGAAGGCGCTGCGTACGCTCCGTGACTATGAGCGGCAGAAGAAAGAGGGCAAGGAGCCTGTCTTCAATCCTGAGAAGTTGAAAATAGAAGGGGTGGAGTATTGGAAGAGTTAAAAGTTAATAGATTATAGTTAAGAGTTATGCGTGACGTGAAGATAACAGCCATTCGCAAGGCCGACTACAAGGACCTGCAGGCACTCTATGAGAACCCTATAGAGCATACCTGCGACGTGCAGGAAGGCCAAACGTGGGTCTCCCGTAGCGGACAGCGGCCCGAAGGGATGTGCGAGAGCGCGTGGGAGAGCATGCGGCCTTTCGTGGAGGCGCTGGCTCGTGGCGAGGGAAACTTCTATGACGGCTGGATGCGCAACCCCTACAGCGCGATGATCAGCTGCAACGATGGCTTCCGGCCCGTGAGTTTTCTGATAGAAAGGATGGAGTGAAATGGAGTGAGAGGGAGTGAAATGGAGTGAAAGGACAAATGTGACGATAAACAAACAAATAACAATATTATGGCAAAGATTAACAAAATGATTGGCAAAGACGGCTACGGCTGGAAGTTCAGCACCGTCGGAGGCGTGACACGCGTCAACATCGAGTCGGGCGAGGATATTGCCCACCTCAACGAGCTGGATCAGAAGCTCTGGACCGTCCTCAGCTGTCCTGTGAAGGGGCTAGAGTTCGACGAGAAGACGCTGGCGCTGATGGATGCCGACAAGGACGGCCGCATCCGCGTCAATGAGGTGGTGGCCGCCTCGCAGTGGCTCACCAAGGTCCTGAAGGAGATGAACTACCTCCTCGAGGAAAAAGACTGCATCGACTTCTCCCAGGTGCAGGCCGACACCGACGAGGGCAAGGAAGTCCTCGAATCGGCACAGCTCATCCTCAAGCAGCTGGAGCAGACGAAGGAGAGCATCTCGCTGGCTGATGTGGACGAATACCTGGCGGGCTACGAGGAGAAATGCAAGGCCGAGTATACCGCTGAGAATGCCGAGCCCTTCACGCCGCCTTACGGCGAGAAGAGCGACGCCGCCGAGGCCGCTGTCAACGCTATCTGTGCCAAGGTGGCCGACTTCTTCATGCGCTGCAAGCTCGTCCAGTTCGACGAGGAGGCCAGCGCCGCCCTCGACGTGCAGGTGGAGAAGATCGCCGCCATCAGCGGCAGCAACCTCGCCGACAACGCCGCCGAGATATCCAGCTACCCGCTGGCACGTCCCGTCAAGGCTGCCACGCTGCCCCTCAACGGTGGCATCAATCCCGCCTGGCAGGCCGCTTTCGCCACGCTGAAAGAGCTCGTCCTCGACGTCGATTTCGCCGGCAAGGAGAGCATCACCGAAGCCGAATGGAACACTGTCCTCGCCAAGGTCGACGCCTACACCGAGTGGAAGGCCGCCGGCGAGACCGCCATGAATGAGGCTGTGGCCGAGAAACTCAAGGTGCATTCCGCCGCCATCGAGCCGGTAGAGAAGCTCCTGCGCCTCTGCCGCGATTTCTATAAGCTGCTCCGCAATTTCGTTGTCTTCAAGGACTTCTATAACCGTGCCGCCGGCAATACCGCCATCTTCCAGGCTGGCCAGCTCTATATCGACCAGCGCTGTTGTGACCTCTGCGTGCGCGTCGACGATATGGGCAAGCACCTCAACTCCGCTGGCAAGAGCGGCATCTACCTACTCTACTGCCACTGCGTCAGCAAGGTGAAAGGCACCGAGATGGACATCGTGGCCGCCCTCACCGACGGCGACATCAAGGACCTCCACGAGGGCAAGAATGCCATCTTCTACGACCGCACGGGTCAGGACTGGGACGCCACCGTCACCAAGATTATCGACAACCCCATCTCCATCCGTCAGGCCTTCTGGAGCCCCTACCGCAAGTTGGGTAACTGGATTACTGATAAAATCACCAAGAAGGCCGAGGAGAAGGAGAGCAAGTCGTTCGAAGACATGACCGCTAAGACCGACGCGGCAACGGAGAAGATTACCGTCAAGGAGGTCACTCCTGAGGAAAAGAAAACCGAGGAGAAGAAAGCCCAGATGTTCGACATCGCCAAGTTCGCTGGTATCTTCGCTGCCATCGGCTTGGCTCTGGGGGCCATCGGTGGTGCACTGGCCACCCTTGGCGGCTTCGTGACCGAGAAGTGGTACAACATCCTCCTGCTAGTGGGTGCCGTCGTGGTCTTCATCTCCGGTCCCTCGATGCTGCTCGCCTGGCTCAAGCTGCGCAAGCGCAACCTCGGACCCCTGCTGAACGCCAACGGTTGGGCTATCAACTCGATGGTGAAGATCAATACCACCTTCGGCCAGACGTTGACCTCTATGGCCCAGTATCCCAAGGTGGTGAGCAAAGACCCCTTCGCCGACAAGAAAATGGCCTGGTGGAAGAAATGCCTCATCTGGCTCGTTATCCTCGCCGCACTGTTCGTCGTGGGCTTCAAGCTGACGCAGCACTACTGGCCGTGGGAATGCAAGCCTGTCGAAGAACCTGCCACCACCGAGGTTGTCGACAGCATCGCCGCTCCGGCAGAGGAAGCTGCCCCTGCTGAAGAGGTCGCTACTCCTGCCGAAGAAGTCGCTGAGACCCCGGCAGAAGAATAACGGATTTTATGCTGTCGGCGAATTAAGCGAATTTGGCGAATTTCTTTTTCGCATAATTCGCATAATTCGCCGACGAATAAGAAAATATGCGCAGAATAATATTAGCCGTCGTGTTAATGATGTCTTCGTCCGTGGTCGCACAGGAGCCGTTTTCCGCCGCCTGGTGGAACGTGGAGAACCTCTTCGACCTGCGCGATGACCCGCAGACCAACGACGAGGAGTTCACCCCCACGGGCGACCGTCATTGGACCCGCCGCCGCCTCAACGCCAAGCTGGAGGGCATCTATAAGACCCTCGTGATGATGGATCTGCCCGACGTGGTGGGTCTCGGCGAGGTAGAGAACGCCTATGTGCTGCGCGAGCTCTGCCAGGGGACGCCGTTGGCGCAGGTGCCTTACCGCTATGTGCACTACGACTCGCCCGACCGCCGCGGCATCGACGTGGCCCTCATCTACCGCACCGACCGCTTCACCGTCACCGCCAGCCGCACCATCAGCGTCAGCGACAGCGCCGCAGGCTATTTCACTCGCGACATCCTCCTCGTCGAAGGCGTCCGGGTGCCCCCGGAGGGCGAAAAAGCCGCAGGCGACAGCGTCTGCATCCTCGTCAACCACTGGCCCTCCAAAAGGGGAGGGGAGGAGGCCGACGCCCAGCGGCTGCGCATCGCCGACACCCTGCGTCGCCAGATGGTGGAGCTGCACGCCAAGCACCCCTCTGCCGCCATCATCGCCATGGGCGACATGAACAGCACCGCTGACGAGGAGGCCATCGCCAAGGGCATGGGCTTCGGCAGTGACAGTATCAGCCCCGACGGCATCCGTCTGCTCACGCTGCGCCTGCCACGCGACATCGGTACCCATAAGTATCAGGGGCAATGGCGCTACATCGATCAGGTCTTCCTTCTGGCCGATGAGCCGTGGGAGGTCAAGAAGCTGAAGTTGCTACGCTTCGACCACCTGCTCACCGACGACGGCATCCGCCCCGGCCAGCGCCCCAAGCGCACCTACCAGGGACCCCGTTACGAGGGTGGCCTCTCCGACCACCTGCCGCTGCTCCTCCGACTGCAGAAAAAATGACCCCAAAACAAAAGCCTCGCTTTTATATGCAACAAAAGCGAGGCTTTTGTATGCACCCAAAACGAGGCATGGGTTTGGAGCCTCGAAAAATATTTTGTTGCATCGCAGTTTTTTCGTACTTTTGCATTCGGTTATTTCGGAAAATAAAATATCTCAAATATGTATAGGACAAATACTTGCGGCGAGCTCCGCCTCGCCAATGTGGGACAGACAGTGACCCTCGCCGGATGGGTGCAGCGCTCGCGCGACCTCGGCGGCATGACCTTTATCGACCTGCGCGACCGCTACGGCATCACGCAGCTGGCGTTCAACATGGAGACCAACGCGCCGCTTTGCGAGCAGGCCCGCAAGCTGGGACGCGAATATGTCATCCAGGTGACCGGCATGGTTATCGAGCGCAGTTCGAAGAACACGAAGATTCCCACCGGAGAGATTGAGATTGAGGTGACTGAGCTCATCATCCTCAACGAGGCCAAGACGCCTCCCTTCACCATAGAGGACCAGAGCGACGGCGGCGACGACCTGCGCATGAAGTACCGCTACCTTGACATCCGCCGCAATCCCGTGCGCAACAACCTCATCATGCGCCACAAGATGGCTATGCTGGTGAGAAATTATCTCAGCGACCGCGACTTCTTGGAGATAGAGACCCCCATGCTCATCAAGAGTACCCCCGAGGGTGCCCGCGACTTCGTGGTTCCCAGTCGTATGAACCCTGGCGAGTTCTACGCTCTGCCGCAGAGCCCGCAGCAGTACAAACAACTGCTGATGGTAGCAGGCATGGACCGCTACTTCCAGATTGTGCGTTGCTTCCGCGACGAGGACCTTCGTGCCGACCGTCAGCCGGAGTTCACGCAGATAGACTGCGAGATGAGCTTTGTGCACCAGGAGGACGTGCTCAATATGTTTGAGGGCTTGGCCAAGCATCTCTTCAAGGAGATGAAGGGTATCGAGTTCGACAAGTTCCCCCGCATGACCTGGCACGACGCCATGCGTCTCTATGGTAGCGACAAGCCCGACCTGCGCTTCGGCATGACCTTCAAGGAGGTCACCGAGGTGGTCAAGGGCCATGGCTTCGGCCTCTTCGATGGCAGCGAGCTGGTGGTGGGCATCGTGGCCCCCGGCTGCGCGGAATACACCCGCAAGCAGCTCGACGCGCTGACCGATTTCGTCAAGCGTCCGCAGGTGGGTGCTGGCGGCATGGTCTATATCAAATACAATGCTGACGGCAGCTTTAAGAGCAGCGTGGACAAGTTCTATGATGCCGAGGCTCTCAAGGCCATCGCTGACAAGATGGAAGCCAAGCCCGGTGACCTGATGCTGTTGCTCTGCGGCCCCGCCATGAAGACCCGCGTCCAGCTCTGCGCCCTGCGCCTCGAGATGGGCAACCAGCTCGGCCTGCGCGACCCGCAGAAGTTCGCCCCCCTCTGGGTCATCGACTTCCCCCTGCTGGAATGGGACGACGAGACACAGCGCTACTATGCTATGCACCACCCCTTCACGGCTCCCAAGCCCGAGGATGAGGCTCTGCTCGACGACCCCAGTCGTTGGGGTGATATCCGAGCCAATGCCTACGATATCGTGATGAACGGCACCGAGGTGGGTGGCGGCAGCATCCGTATCCACGACCGCGTGCTGCAGAACAAGATGTTCCATACCCTGGGCTTCACCGACGAGAGCGCCGCCGCGCAGTTCGGCTTCCTGATGGATGCCTTCACCTACGGTGCTCCGCCACACGCTGGCCTCGCTTTTGGCTTTGACCGCCTCTGTTCCATCTTCGCTGGTGCCGACAGCATCCGCGACTTCATCGCCTTCCCGAAGAACAACGCTGGCCGCGATGTCATGAGCCAGTCGCCGGCGCCTATCAGCCCAGAACAGCTCGACGAGCTCTGTATCGAAGTAAGAGTTAAGAACTAAGAGCTAAGAGGTGCTGTATGTCCTTCGTAGTTCATAGTTCTTCCTTCTTACCTCTCATAAAGTCTATACGCCTCCGCACATTGCCTCTGTCGTTGGCAGGAGTGGTGTGCGGAGGTCTGCTTGCTATGGGTGGACTTGGGAACGATGGCAGCTGGTGGACCTTCGCGCTGGTGATGTTGACGGCCTGCCTGCTGCAGATTCTTTCCAACCTCAGCAACGAGATGGGCGACCACCTCAGCGGTGTGGACGGCGAGGGTAGGGAAGGTCCCAACTACAGCATGACCGACGGTGGCCTTACCGTGAAGCAGATGTGGAAATCCATCAACACGATGGTCGTCCTCTGTGCTGTGAGTGGCCTCGCTATGCTCCTCGTGAGTTTCCCCCTTCTTAGTTCTTACTTCTTAATTCTTACTTTCCTTGGCGCCGCTGCAATCTGGGCGGCGACACATTATACGCTCGGAAAGGATCCCTATGGATATAAAGGACTGGGCGATTTGTTTGTCTTTATCTTTTTTGGGTTGGTGAGTGTGCTGGGTAGCTATTTCGTCATCGCCCACACCCTCGTCCCCGAGGCGTGGCTGCTCTGCCCGGCTGCCGGCATAGGACTCCTGAGTGTCGCTGTGCTCAACGTGAACAATATCCGCGACATGGCTAGTGATGAAGGGCTAAGGAAGACCATTCCTCTGCGCATCGGCGCACGTGCTGCCCAGTGGTACCAGACGGTGTTGATTGTCGGCGGAACCGTCTTGTTATGCACCCCTGATTTCCGTTGGTGGCTCTGCTTCCCCGTCGGCGGCATTGCTGTTCATCTTTGGATGGTGTGGACCCGCAAAGGGAAACAACTCGACCCCGCATTGCCTATCCTCGTCATCAGCACCTTCCTCCTCGCCTTGCTGTATTCCCTCACATTTGTCTTATCTCCTTAACTCCTGTCTCCTTATCTCCTAAAAGTATGCCTTATGACTTCGATAAAATAGCCCGCACCTATGACCGCCTGAACCGCGTGATGACCCTCGGCCTAGACCGCCGCTGGCGGAAGCGTGCGGTGAAGGAAGTGGAAAGTGGAAAGTGGCACCCCGAAGGGGAACTGAACACCATGGAAAAGAAAAACAATGCAGTGAAGAAAGTGGAAAGTGTGTTGGATGTCGCCTGCGGTACGGGCGATATGGCCGTCAGCCTCGCCGAACGAGGCTGCACAGTGACCGGCATCGACCTCAGCGAGGAAATGCTCGCCATAGCCAAGCGGAAAGTGGAAAGCGGAAAGTGGAAAGTGGCTGACGCGGAGAACCTGCCGTTTCCCGATGACAGCTTCGACGCGGTGACTTGCGCTTTCGGCGTCCGCAACTTCGTCCACTTGGAGCAGGGCCTCTCCGAGATGCTGCGTGTCCTCAAGCCCGGCGGCCGCATGGTCATTCTCGAACTGGCCACCCCCGACAGCCCTCTCATACGGCCTTTCTACAACCTCTACACCGAGCACATCATCCCTTGGCTGGGCAGCCGCATCGCCGGCAACCGCGAAGCCTACACCTACCTACCCGAGAGCATCGCCCGCTTTCCAAAGGGCGAATCCTTTCTCGAAATAATTCAAAATTCAAAATTCAGAATTCATAATTCATGTCAGCGAAAGCTGACATTTGGTGTCTGCCGGATGTATGTGATAAACAAAGAGGCCGCTCGTTGAACGTCCTCTATTGTCATTAATCCTAAAACACAAAAAATGGACTTCTTATTGGCTCTTTTGTCTCATTTTTCTGGATGCAAAAATACGACCATTCTTGAAACCCCACAATAACCAAAAATGGTGATTATTGTAAGTCTTTGAAAGCCATAAAGAATAGAGGCGCCCAACGGGCGCCTCTGTCATTCCAAGTGTATCGCAAGGAGTGAAAAGACTTACTTTTCGATGCGCATCTTTTTCTCCTTGATACGGGCTTTCTTACCGGTGAGATCGCGCAGATAGAAGATGCGGGCGCGACGGACGGAACCGTGCTTGTTGACATCAATCTGCTCGATGAACGGGCTGGCAAAGGGGAAGATGCGCTCCACTCCGACGCCGTTCGTGATCTTGCGGACAGTAAAGGTCTCAGTAGCTCCGCTTCCACTGCGCTGCAACACAACGCCCTGGAAGTTCTGGATACGTTCTTTGTTTCCTTCCTTAATCTTGTAATGGACAGTGATGGTATCGCCAGCCTTGAATTCGGGGAACTCCTTGCGCTCGACCAAATTCTCTACAAATTGCATGATTTCAGTTTTTCCCATGACAAATAGAATTTTACAGGTTAATAACGCTTATTTTACCATCTTCACCACGGCGGCGAAAGCCTCGGGATTGTTCATAGCGAGGTCGGCCAGCACCTTGCGGTTGAGCTCGATGCCCGACTTGTGAAGATTGCCCATAAAGACGGAGTACGAAATACCGTTGATGCGGCAACCGGCATTGATACGGTTGATCCACAGGGCACGGAATTCGCGCTTCTTGTTCTTTCTGTCGCGGTAGGCGTAGGTCTGACCTTTCTCCCACTTGTTCTTGGCGACGGTCCATACGTTTTTACCTCTGCCCCAATAACCTTTGGTGCGATTGAGGATTTTCTTTCTGCGGGCTCTGGAAGCCACAGCATTGACTGATCTTGGCATAGATTTTTAATTGTTTTTTCATTTAGGCGGCAGCGAGGCAGCTTTCGCTTTGGGCCTGCTGCACTTGTCAGCACTAAATAATGGTTAATAACTCCTGTTTACGATAAAAGCATGCGTTTGACGCGCTTCTCGTCGTCGCGGCTCACGAGGGCCGTGTGGTCGAGGTTACGCTTCTGGGTCGTCTCCTTCTTGGTGAGGATGTGACTGTGGTAAGCATGCTTGCGTTTGATCTTACCGGTGCCGGTGAAGGTGAAACGCTTCTTGGCAGCGGCTTTGGTTTTCATTGTAGGCATTACTTTACTGTTTTTTTCGTTAGACTATATTTGATACACTTGGTTTTTCTGTCATCCCCAGACTTCCATCTGGGGTTACTGAGCGCTCGGTCTCTCCGAGACCTTAAGGTACTCTTTTTTCTTTAACCGTTAACCTTTAACCGTTAACCGTTACTTTTTAGGGGCGATAATCATGAGCATGCGCTTGCCTTCGAGGCGCGGCATCTGCTCGGGTTTGCCGTATTCGAGGAGGGCCTCGGCGAATTTCAGCAGCTGCTGCTCACCCTGCTCTTTGTAGACGATGCTGCGTCCACGGAAGAAGACGTCGACCTTCACCTTGTTGCCCTCCTTGAGGAAACGGATGGCGTGGTTGAGCTTGAACTCGAAGTCGTGGTCGTCGGTCTGCGGACTCAGGCGGATCTCCTTGATGACAATCTTCTGCGAATTGGCTTTGCGCTCTTTCTCGCGTTTCTTCTGCTCGTAGAGGAACTTCTGGTACTCGATGATTTTGCACACCGGCGGGTTGGCCTGGGGCGAGATCATGACGAGGTCCAAGCCTTCGTCATAGGCGCGGCGGAGCGCCTCTTTGGTGTTGAGGATGACGGGCTCCATACCTTCTCCGACAACACGCACCATCGGCACGTCGATGCGCTCGTTGATGAGGTGGTCGGGTTCTTTGCGGACGGGTCCGCGGCCGCGGACAGGTCCGCGATTAGCATTGGGGTTGAACGGTGCTGCTATAACTTTGTTCTCCTATTTTAAATTAGCAACTAATTAATTTTCTTGTTTTTATGCTATTTTCTGTAACTCAATTCGAACTGCAAAGATACAACTTTTTTTTATATTGTTTATCTTTTTTTCACTCCTTCGGGCTGAGGGCCTTGGAGTCGATGTCCTCCTTAATCTCGGCGAGGAAGTCGGCCAATTTGGTAGCACCCTTGTCGCCGGCTTTGCGGTTCCATACAGAAACCACCTGCTCGTCTTGCTCCTTCTGTCCCACGATGAGGGCATAGGGGATACGCTGCAGGCGCAGGTCGCGCAGCTTGTAGCCAATCTTTTCGGCACGCTCGTCGACGCTGGAACGGATACCGGCTTTCACCAGCTCTTTGTTGACGGCGTTGGCGTAGTCCATGAATTTCTCCGAGATGGGGAGCACGCGCACCTGCTCGGGGCAGAGCCAGGTGGGGAAGGCACCTTCGTACTTCTCAATCATCCAAGCCAGCGTGCGCTCATAGCAGCCGAGGGAGGTGCGGTGGATGACGTTGGGGCGCACCTTGTTGCCGTTCTGGTCGATGTAGAACATGTCGTAACGCGGTGCCAGCAGGGCATCCCACTGCACGGTAATCATGGTGTCTTCCTTGCCGTAGACGTTCTTGGCGTTGATGTCGACCTTGGGACCATAGAAGGCAGCCTCGTCATCGTCCTCGACGAAGGGAATGTTCAGTTCGTTGAGGATATCGCGTATGTGTTGCTGCGTCTCCTCCCACTCCTCGGCGGTGCCGATGTATTTCTTCGTGTTGCTGGGGTCCCACTTCGAGAGGTGATAGGTCACATCGTCCTGCAAGCCGAGGGTCGTCAGGCAGTACTTGGCCAGTGCCAGGCACTTCTTGAACTCCTCCACCATCTGGTCGGGACGCACGATAAGGTGACCTTCGCTGATGGTGAACTGACGCACACGCGTGAGGCCATGCATCTCGCCGGAGTCCTCGTTGCGGAAGAGCACAGAAGTCTCGCTGTAGCGCTTGGGCAGGTCTCGGTACGACTTGGGCGAAGCCTTGTAGACGTAGTACTGGAAGGGGCAGGTCATGGGGCGCAGCGCCAACACCTCGGGGTCTTCGGGGTCGCCGATGACAAACATGCCGTCACGGTAGTGCTGCCAGTGGCCGGAAATCTCGTAGAGGTCTTTCTTGGCCATGAATGGCGTTTTGGTGCGGATATAGCCCCACTCGTTGTCTTCCAGGTCCTCAATCCAGCGCTGCAGCAGCTGCACGATCTTGGCGCCCTTGGGCAGCAGCAGCGGCAGGCCTTGGCCGATGACGTCGACCACGGTGAAGAGCTCCAGCTCGCGGCCCAGCTTGTTGTGGTCGCGGTTTTTGATGTTCTCAAGGTATTCCATGTGGGCCTCGAGGTCTTCCTTGCTGAAGAAGGCTACACCGAAGATGCGCGTCAGCGACTTGCCGTTGCGGTCGCCGCGCCAGTAGGTATTGGAGTTGGCTATCAGCTTGAAGCCCTTGATGAGGCGGGTGTTCAGCAGGTGCGGACCCGAGCAGAGGTCCACGAAGTCGTCCTGGCTGTAGATGGTGATGCGGGCATCGGGGGCGATGGCATCGAGGAGCTCCAGTTTATAGGGCTCGTTCTTCTCCTCGAATATCTTGCGGGCCTCGTCGCGCGACACGATTTTGCGCTCCAGGCGGGTGGCTTTCTTGATGATGGACTTCATCTCCTTCTCGATGGCGTCGAGGTCCTCGCGGTTGAAGGGGCGGAAGTCGAAGTCGTAGAAGAAACCTTTGTCGGTAGCGGGACCGATGGTAATCTTAGCCTCGGGGAAGAGGTGCTTCACGGCCTCAGCCATGATATGGGCGGTGGTGTGACGCAGGATGGCCAGCGACTCGGGAGCCTCCTTGTCGAGGAGCTCGATGTCGCAGTCGTTCTCGACGATGTCACGCAGATCCACCACGTTGCCGTCGATTTTGGCACCGCAGTAGTTGTTCAGGTCCTCGGGCTTCACCTTCAGGATAAGGTCGATTATCGAGCAGGGGGCATCCGCCTGAACATTGCCTAATTGCTTAATGTTCACGTTCATAGTATAATATATTTTATTATTTTCGAATTATTTCAAACTGCAAAGATACGAATAAATTGAAAAATGATAATTGAAAATTGAATTTTTTTAAAAATTTTTTTTATAATAAAAAAAAACATTATCTTTGCATCTTAAAGTTAATGATTGATAAACGATAAAAAACTGATAATGAGACCTGATTTTTCAAAAGTCGACTTCCGCGCCGTGGAAAACGGCCGTGAATCGTTCGAGAAATGGGAAAAAGAGAACCATATCGAGAAGAACTGGAAGACCCCGGAACAGATCGATGTGAAGCCCGCCTACGGCAAGAAAGATCTCGCCGGCATGGAGCACCTCAACTATGCCGCCGGCATCGCCCCCTTCCTGCGTGGCCCTTACAGCACCATGTACGTCATGCGTCCCTGGACCATCCGCCAGTATGCTGGCTTCTCCACCGCCGAGGAGTCTAACGCTTTCTATCGCCGCAATATCGCCGCCGGTCAGAAGGGCCTCTCCTGCGCCTTCGACCTAGCCACACACCGCGGCTACGACTCCGACCACGAGCGCGTTGTCGGCGACGTCGGTAAAGCCGGCGTGGCTATCGACAGCATTCTCGACATGAAGATCCTCTTCGACCAGATAGACCTCGGCAAGATGTCCGTCTCCATGACCATGAATGGCGCCGTGCTGCCCATCCTGGCTTTCTACATCATCGCCGCCGAGGAGCAGGGCGTGCCGCAGGACCAGCTGCAGGGCACCATCCAGAACGACATCCTCAAGGAGTTCATGGTGCGCAACACCTACATCTATCCTCCGCTGCCGTCGATGAAGATCATCGCCGATATCTTCGAGTACACCTCGAAGCACATGCCTAAGTTCAACTCCATCTCCATCTCCGGCTACCACATGCAGGAGGCCGGCGCCACCGCCGACATCGAGTTGGCCTACACCCTGGCTGACGGTCTCGAGTACCTCCGCGCCGGTGTGAAGGCGGGCATGAGCGTCGACGACTTCGCGCCGCGTCTCTCCTTCTTCTGGGGCGTGGGCATGAACCACTTCATGGAGATCGCCAAGATGCGCGCCGCCCGTATGCTGTGGGCTAAGATTGTCAGCCAGTTCAACCCCAAGAATCCCAAGTCGCTGGCCCTGCGTACCCACAGCCAGACCTCCGGCTGGAGCCTCACCGAGCAGGATCCCTTCAACAACGTGGCCCGCACCTGCATCGAGGCTATGGGCGCCGCCCTGGGACACACCCAGTCGCTGCACACCAACGCCCTCGACGAGGCCATCGCTCTGCCTACAGACTTCAGCGCCCGTATCGCCCGTAACACGCAGATCTACCTCCAAGAGGAGACCAATATCTGCCGCGTTGTCGACCCCTGGGCCGGCAGTTACTATATCGAGACCCTCACCCACGAGATTGCCCACCGCGCCTGGGCCCATATCCAGGAAGTGGAGAAACTCGGCGGTATGGCCAAAGCCATCGAGAGCGGTGTGCCGAAGATGCGCATCGAGGAGGCTTCCGCCCGCAAGCAGAGCCGCATCGACAGCAATATCGACACCATCGTGGGTATCAACAAATACCGCCTCGACCACGAGGATCCCATCGAGACCCTCGAGATTGACAACACCGCCGTGCGCAACGCCCAGATTGAGCGTCTGCACAAGCTGCGCGCCGAGCGCGACAACGAGGCCGTGCAGGCCGCGCTGGACCGCCTCACCGAGTGCGCCCGCACCGGCGAAGGCAACCTCCTCGACCTCTCCATCGACGCCGCCCGCAAGCGCGCCTCGCTGGGCGAAATCAGCTATGCATTAGAAAAGGTCTTCGGACGTTACAAAGCCAAAATCAACCTCATCAGCAACGTGTACAGCAGTCAGACCAAGAACAGCGATGCCTTTAAGAAGGCTCAGGAACTCACCGATAAGTTCGCCAAACTCGAGGGCCGCCGTCCCCGCATCATGGTCGCCAAGATGGGCCAGGACGGTCATGACCGCGGCGCCAAGGTCGTCGCCACCGGCTATGCCGACATGGGCTTCGACGTCGATATGGGTCCCCTCTTCCAGACCCCCGCGGAGGCCGCCAAGCAGGCCGTCGAGAACGACGTCCACATCGTGGGTGCCAGCTCGCTGGCCGCAGGCCACAAGACCCTGTTGCCGCAGCTGATAGAAGAGCTCAAGAAACTGGGCCGCGACGACATCATGGTCGTCGCCGGTGGCGTCATCCCGCCGCAGGACTACCAGATGCTCTTCGACGCCGGCGTCGCCGCCGTCTTCGGACCCGGCACCCCCGTCAGCACCTCCGCCATCAAGATGATGGAACTGCTGCTCGCCGCCCGCGAATAGTTAAAAATTAGCAAAGAATAAATGATTCCACTGCCTGGAGGGCCATAGGTCCCCAGGCAGGGAATTCATTCCCTGAAAAACGAAAACAATTAAAAAAGAACAATAAATGATTCCACTGCCCCGGAGGGGCTTAGGTCCCCAGGCAGGGAATTCATTCCCTGAAATGAAGAGAGTAATTCGCCCAATTCGCCGACAGAAAATGCCGTTCGCCGTTCAGTAGTTCGCCGTGCTGTCATCGTGCTGCACCGCGTGCTGTACGCCGTGCTGCACCTTCTTCATAAGCTGCAGATTCTCCATCGACGACCCCCGGTCGCCCGTCTGGTAGAAGACCATCGACACCAGCAGGTAGAGGGAGAACGCCATCAGCACGCCGCCGGTGACGCGGTTGAAATTGTTCATGATGCGCGCCGTGAACCAGTGTTGCAGCATCGCCGCCAGGCGGCATTTCAGCACGTCGGTGCCGAAGACCGCCGCCAGCATGCCGATGAAGAAGAGGTAGCGCTGCGTCACCGAGAGGCTCATCTCTGCAGAGATGAAGGTGATGATGGAGAGCCAGTAAATCCAGATAAGGGGATTCAGTATGTTGAGCAGGAATCCCGAGAGCAGCAGCTGCCAGCGGTGCGTCACATGCTCCGCGCTGAACTTCAGGTGGCTGCCGGGGACCGAGGCCTTCTTCACCTTGCTGCGCCAGGTGAGGATGGCGAAGACGGCGGTGGCCACGCTGCCGATGATGGAGACATAGACGTTGTGCAGGATGGCCGTGAAGTCGTCGAAACTCAGATTTGAGAGCACCGTGAGCATCAGCATCACGATGAGTATATCGCTCAGGCTGACGCCTGCGGCGAAGGAGATGGCCTTCTTGAATCCGTGGTGTATACTGTTCTGTATCAACGAGAAGAATGCTGGCCCCAGACTGAACAGCAGGGACAGCAGCACACCGCAGATGATACCAATCAGAATCTCCATTCCACAACGAATTGAAACTGCAAAAATACGAAAATTCTTTGAAACGGCTGAATTATTTTTATTGTGGACAAAAAAAGAGGTCCCTCACGGAACCTCTTTTTTTCTTTCAAGTCTCACCTAAGGTTATTCCTCGGCGCCTTTTTCGATGGCGAGTTTACCTCTGTAGTAGCCGCACTCGGGGCATACATGGTGATACATGACTTGTGCGCCGCAATTGCTGCAAGTCGTCAGCTGGGCGCTCTCCAACGCATCGTGCGTTCTTCTCTTGGCCGTTCTGGTCTGCGAGAATCTGTGTTTTGGATGTGGCATATTATTACTTTTTTAATTATTTAATTCTTTGTTATTTTTTTGGAAGTTAAAGAAGTTAAAGAATTTATTGTCTGTCAACTATTATCTGTTATCTATTAACTATTATCTTTTAACTTTTAACTCTTAACTGCCTCAGCGCTTCCCATCTCGGGTCCGTCTCCTCTTCACTTTCCACTTTTCCCTCTTCACTTTCCACTTTAATATACTTCATCATCTCCGGGTCGCATTCTCCGTCGGGGTGTACGTGCTGCATGGGGATGCGTACGGCTACGTATTCATACAGCCACTGGGACAGGTCGATCTCGAAGGCGTTCTCCGGCAGCACCACCACCTCTTCATCCTCGCAGGTCTCCGTGTCGCTGAAGCGCACGCAGAGGTGCTCCTCACCGCTTATCGGAATGGTCACCCTCCCCAGGCAGCGGTCGCAGGGGGTCTCCACCTCGCCGTTGAGCAAAAAAGTGAACATCAGCATGTGCTGCAGACGCTCCATTTTTGCCTCAATTTCCACTTTTCCACCCTCGATTTCGTCGTTTTTGTACCCTTCAAAGAACTCTTCGCCCAGCGTAAAGTGGTAGTTGTAACTACCTGACTTTAAGCCGCTAAAGCGAACTGTCATACTGTCATTCTGGCCCATTTTCACACTCCTATTGAGTTTGCAAAATTACGAACATTTTTTATACTGGCAAAATTTTTTTCAAAATTTTTTTCGGCGGAAGTATTCGTGCGGAGTGGCACGAATTTTTTTTTGCTATATAAATTTTTTTGCTATATAAAAAAGAATTCGTATATTTGCAGAACGGTATACCGTGCGAAAAAGTATGGTTATATTGTATAATATACTAAATGAAAACCATTTAGGCGTAACGTTGTGGAGCACCCTATCCTCGGCGGAACGCCCAATATGGGGTGCATAGGGTACCGAATGAACCGAAAAAAGAGTGTTAAATATAAAATAAAAAAAAGTTAAAAACAATTAACAAAGAAGAAATGATTCCACTGCCCCGGAGGGGCACAGGTCCCCAGGCAGGGAATTCATTCCCTGAAAAACGAAAACAATTAACAGGTAATAGGTATGAGTGAACAGATGCTACAGACGATTCGCGATTATTTCGCCACCCAACCCGTGCAGCGGGCTTGGCTCTTCGGCTCTTATGCCCGTGGCGAGGAACGCGAGGACAGCGATGTGGACATCCTCGTCGACTTCGACGACCATGTCGGTCTGTTGCGGCATGTCCATATCATGAATGAGCTGCAGGAACTGCTCAGCAAAGAGGTCGACCTGGTGACCAACGGTACCCTACTGCCTTTCGCTGAGGAAACCGCCAACCGTGATAAAAAGATAATTTATGAGAGAGCCAATTAGAGATAAAGGACGTCTGGAACACATGTTGGAGGCCATGGACAATGTGAACGAGTTCACGAAGGGTGTGACTTACGAGGAACTCGTTGGAAACAAAATCTTGTGCCATGCTGTCGTACATAACATCCAGATTGTTGGTGAGGCGGCATATAAGTTGACCAAAGAGTTCTGCGCTGCGCACCCCGAAGTACTTTGGAAAGATATCATTGGCTTGCGACATGTGTTAGTACATGACTACTACAGGATTGACCTTCCTGAACTTTGGATAATAATCCATGAAGAACTTCCTCCGTTGCGGAAGCAGATTGCGGAAATGATAAACAAATAACAGTTAATAGATAAGAGATAATAGATAATAGTTAAAAGTTAAAAATTAAAAAAAGAACAATAAATGATTCCACTGCCCCGGAGGGGCTTAGGTCCCCAGGCAGGGAATTCATTCCCTGAAAAACGAAAACAATTAAAAAAGAACAATAAATGATTCCACTGCCCCGGAGGGGCACAGGTCCCCAGGCAGGGAATTCATTCCCTGAAAAACGAAAACAATTAACAAAGAAGAAATGATTCCACTGCCCCGGAGGGGCTCAGGTCCCCAGGCAGGGAATTCATTCCCTGAAAAAAAAATAAAAACAAAATTATTAATTAATTCATTTATTAACCAAAAAAATCAAACATTATGCAAAAGTTTCTACGAACTTTGACCCTGATGGCACTGTTGTTTGTGCCGTGGGTCATGCAGGGACAGAACGCTGCAAAGGTGAGCGAGTATGACGGCGAGGTGACCCGAGCCGCCTATACCTCGTTGACCGGTGCTAATGTGCAGACTTTGACTGGTGGTACAGGTACCATCGCCATGCAGTTTGCGCTGCCTTATGGCGAAGGCGCCGAAATCACCGGCAACGTCACTGTCAACCCCAACGGTAGCGTTACGCTGTCCGGCGACAAGACCGTTGCACCGCTGATGCTTTACGGCAACACCTCCAATGCCTACAGCAACGGCTCTGTTCGTTACCTCAGCACCACCGAATCGCTGATTATCGAGTGGCGCAAGGTTGTCAACGGGACCAGCAGCTTCAGCTTCCAGCTGGCACTGTACCCCAGCGGAAACATCCAGTTCCGCTATGGTCCCATGACCCTCAACGGCACCACCAAGGTGCTTATCGGCATGTTGTATGCCGAAAACGACTACTATCGTGTGAGTACTAGCAGCAACCGCTACGACACCATCGTGCGTGTCACCACCGGGACCACCGCCCTTACCTCACGTGACCTCAAGTCCGACTACTACTACATGTCCTCCCACATGGCCTACAACCAGGCCACCGGCGAGGGCGTCGTCTACACCTTCACTCAGCCCGCTTGCGTGAAGCCCGCTACGGCTTCCGTGAGCAACACCACCTATTGGGACACCCTCAACATCACTTGGGCCGCCTTCGCTGGCGCCACCCAGTATGAGGTCTTCTATACCGACAATGCCAACATGGTCCCCACCGAGACCACTACCGGCACCATTGTTACCGCTTCCACCCCCAAGGTCCAGCTGACCAACGGTGACATCACCGGCTACCGTCTGGGTGGTCTGAACTACAACACCACGTATTATGTCTATGTGCGCAAGTACTGCGGCACCACCCCCTCGGGTTGGGCAGTTGCAGGCAACGCCAAAACGGCGAATATCACTACGAGCAATTTCACCCTCAGTAATGCCGGTGTGGCCAGTTGGACATTGACCAACTATCCCACTGTCGATGCTGTGCAGCTCTACTACACCAAAACACAGGCTGCCAACGTGGCCGCATTGGCTAACGCCGCACCGCAGGTTACCGTTCTCAAGAGCGACAGCCTGAAGTATGATATAGCTCTGCGTCAGACGTTGGAGTCCGCTACCAAGTATTATGTCTACTACCGTCTGCGTTACACCCAGGGCGGCACTACCAAGTATGCTTGGGTGGACCTCACCGGTAGCAGCAGCAGGAATTTCACCACGCCTTGTGGCGCTCTCGCTGCCAGCGACCTTCCCCTTATTCAGGACTTCGAAGGCGACTGGCCGGGCTGCTGGAATGTCTTAGAGAGTTATAGTAGTTATCCTTATGTGTATAACTCTGCTTCGTACAACCACACTGCCAACGGCTCGAAGTCGCTGTATATGTATGCTTATGGATATTATGGTACATCTAGTGCATACAATACCATCGCTTCTCAGGCCATCCCGCTGGCGGGTGACAATATCTATGTCTCGTTCTGGTACAAGTCTTCCACCAGCAGTTACG
This sequence comes from uncultured Bacteroidota bacterium, assembly GCA_902800395.1. Lineage (GTDB taxonomy): Bacteria > Bacteroidota > Bacteroidia > Bacteroidales > P3 > Colimorpha. Next base: position 20,202 of record CADCEC010000001.1, read on the forward strand.
ATTATCTGAAAGCCGGTGTGATGACCGACTTGGAGGATATGACCACCTTCCAGCCTTTGGTAACCATTAACGACCACAGCGGCAACTATGCCAAGTACGAGTTCTCTACCGAAGCACTTGATGCCACCAAGACCTATTATGTAGTCTTCCGTTACTATTCTTACTATGGCTATTCCGCTTACCTCGACGACATCACCGTCAAGGCTATCCCCACCTGCCCGAATCCTACCGGCATCGCCGCTACGGGTCAGGGTGTGATTACCTGGACGGCTGGTACCAACAACACCAGCTATGACCTCCTCTGGGGTGAATCCGGTTTCAACCCTGAGACCGCTGGCACCCTTATCGAGGACGTCAACGAGGCTACCTATACCTTCACCGCCGGAACACTGACCGAGTTTGACGACTATGACGTCTATGTCCGCGCCCATTGCTCGGCCACCAGTGAGACGTCAGAGGAATGGGTTGGTCCGGCTAGCTTTTTGTATTTCTCAGGTTCTACCTACATCATGGGCACCGACGCCGATGTTAGCACCTGTAACGCCATCATCTTTGATGAGGGTGGCGCCAGTGGACAGTATGAGAGTTCCAGAAGCCAGACGATGATTATCCGTCCGGGCGCTGCCAATAACTGGGTACGCCTGCAGGGTTCGTATAATACCGAAAGCAATTGGGACTGGATTTATGTCTACGACGGTGTCGGTACCTCTGGCACCCAACTTTGCAAAGTCAGTGGAGAAAGTGAACTTGATTTTACCTCATCGGATCCCACGGGCGCTCTGACTCTCAGGTTCACCTCTGATGGTTCTGGTACAAGAGATGGATTCCAGTTCTTTGCTACCTGTATCCCGATGCCCACCTGCTTTGTTCCCACGAACCTCAACGCCGTGCCCGGCACGGGCAACAACGCCAACAGCGCATCGCTGAGCTGGCAAGAGAACAGCGCTACTCCCGCCACCAGCTGGGAGGTGATGTATTCCAACGGCACCGATACCATGAGCGTCATCGCCGACAACAACACCGCCTTCACCCTCGGTTACCTCGAGGTGGGCACCGCCTACACCTGGAAGGTCCGCAGCCTCTGCTCCACCGACGACCAGTCCGACTGGAGCAGCGACGGTAGCTTCAACACCAACTGCATCAACAATACCACCATCCTCAGTCAAGATTTTGAGAGCGGCTTGGGTGGTTGGACGGAACAGATTGTTGGCACCCGCGACTCCGAAGTGGGTATCAATTCTAGTGCAAAACACGGCGGCAATAATGGCTACCGTTTCTCCACATGGAACACTTCGGGAGATCAGACGTATTACCTCATAAGCCCGGAGATTACAACAACTACCAGCGTTGATTTAGACTTCTGGTATCAACTTTCTTCAACATCCGGTAATGATGAACTTTATGTGGGTTATTCTACGACTAATAGCGACGTCTCTAGTTTCACTTGGACAAATCTTACAAGATCCACTTCTTGGGAGCATTATGAGAGTGCAGGCTTTGCTACCTCCGATATTAAATATCTGGCATTTAAGTATACCGGTAACTATGGCTATCGTTATTATGTCGACGATATTACTCTCAGCGCTTGTGACCTTGGCGACTGCCTGCCTCCGACGTTGGCTACCGAAATCTCCCAGTCGGGCGATTTCGCCACCGCTACGCTGACCTTCACCCCCTCGGGTGAGGCTACCGACCTCTATTATAAATATGATGTGTCGGGCTTCGACGTCGCCTCTGCCACCGAGCATGCCGTCAGCGCCAACAGCGCTGAGCTGGAGAACCTCCCCGGCAGCACCACCTACGATGTCTATGTCTACGCCAAATGCTCCGGCACCGCCGGCCGCATGACGCGCTACCAGTTCACGACCCCCTTCATCCCCACCTGCAAGCTGCAGACCAACTTCGACACCAACGCCGTCTCCTATAATGGCGCCACCGTCGTCTGGGAACAGGTCGACCCCAACCAGGTGCCTGAGAAGTGGATCGTCCGCTGGAATACCACCGACTTCGACCCCGCCACGGCTGCTGCCGCTGACTACACCGAGGTGGAAGTGACCACCGCCAGCTTGGCCCTCACCGGCTTGCACAACGGCGACCATGTGTATCTCTACACCAAGGCCGACTGCGGCGCTGACGGCGAGAGCCCCAACTGGAGCAAATACACCTTCCAGATGCCCATCGTCCTGGCTCCCATGGGTGTGACCTCCTTCTACACCTCCAATATCAGCGACTCGCTGCGTTGGAACGATCAGAACGGCACTGTGGATGGCACCTTCCCCGTCTCCTCGTGGACCGTGCGCTACGCCACTGCTGACTTCGACCCCACGGACGACAACGCCAACTTCGAGACCCTCGAGGCCAACAACGACACCGTGAAGCTCGCTAACCTCGAGTCCAGCACCAAGTACTACGTCTATGTCCGCGCCAACGGCAGCGCCACCGAGCACAGCCCCTGGACCCCCGTCCATACCTTCACCACCCTCTGCCCCTACGGTGGCGAGAAACTGATTAATAGTGGTGATGGCATGATGACTGACTCCTATTTCCCCATTGCCACCTATTATAAATACTCCCTCTCTGAGCAGATTTTCACTCCTGAAGAACTTGGTGGTGAGACCAGCATCGAGGGCATGGCCTTCTATGTCTATACTACTCAGACTGGTAATCATGAGCGTGCGGTAACCTTCTATCTCGGCGAGACCGACAAGGAGTCTTTCGCTGGCTCCGACTGGATTACTGCCGATCATCTGACTCAGGTGTTCGATGGTACCATCGACGTGAGCACCGAAGGATGGAAGGTGATTCCTTTTGCTACGCCGTATGCCTATTCCGGCAGCCAGAACCTCGTTCTGATGGCTTACGATGCCACTGGTAGTTACACTTCCAGTAGCGCCTATTTCATTAAGACGCAGTTTAATGAGAACAGATCCATCTATTATGCCGATGATGGTGGCGTTGGAACACCCGAGGCTCCCACTGCTAGCGGTACCCCGGTGAACACTCGTTCCTACATGGTCTTCATTACTCCCTGCGAGACCAACGTCACCTGCTTTGCTCCTACGGCTGTTAAGGCCGAGAATGACACAAAGGACAGCACTGACTTGGTGACCCTCTCCTGGACGCGCGCCACCCTCGAGCCCACCACCACCAATTACCAGGTGGCCTTTGGCCCCGAAGGTTTCGCTGACGGCCTCGATGCTGACCAGATTGCCGCCGCCGCCCAGGGCACCCGCAACATCAGCGGCAAGGACAGCGCCTTCTTCAACAGCGCCGACTTGCAGCCCGCGACCCCCTATGACTTCTACGTCCGCGGCAACTGCGGCGAGGGCAACTACAGCCCCAACTGGAAGAAGGTCTCCCTGACGACCTATCCCGCTGTCTTCGCCCCGAAGAATGTCGTGGCTTCCGCTCCCACCACCAGCAGCATGAAGCTCAGCTGGACGGAGCTCAACAAGCCCGCCGCCACCACTTGGGAGATTGCCTACGGTCCCAAGGGCTTTGTGCTCGGCGAGGATGCCGACACCTCGGCTACCACCAACACTAACTTTGAAGTCACTGGCCTGAAGCACTCCACCACCTATGAATTCTATGTCCGCGCTGTGAAGGGCAACGTCGTGTCGCCCTGGAGCGCCGTGGCTACCGCCAGCACCGAGTGCGCCCCCTATGCTCTGGCCGACCTGCCCATCGAAGAGAACTTCGACAGCTACAGCACCGGCGTGGTGCCCAATTGCTGGGACCGCAACGGCACCAATAACTACACTACTAGCAGTAATGCCAAGAGTGGCAACCGCGCCTACTACTTCGCCTCCACCAGCAACCAGTATGCTATACTGCCTGAGTTGGGCGACGATGTCGAGGTGAGCAACCTCACCCTCAACCTCTCGGCCTATGTGCAGAACAGCAGCTGCAGCCTGAAGGTGGGTGTGATGACCGACCCGGCTGATGCCACCACATTCACCGAGGTGGCCACTATTGCCCCCTCCAGCACCTACTCTTATGAGGACTTCAGTGTCAACTTTGAGAGCTATACCGGCACTGGCCACTATGTAGCCATCCAAGGTAAAGGCTATAGCGAGTACTATTATGGATATAGTTACTATTATCCCTACATTGACGACGTGGTCCTCAAGGTCACCGAGCCTACTGATACGCTGCCCAATACTAATGATTCGCGCGAGGTGTGCGAGAAGTATATCGTTCCTACCCTCGATGACAACGGTGGCTACACCGCCAACGGCACCTACACCTACACCCTCACTCCTGAGGCCGGCAAGGTGCTGCATATCACCGGCAGCTACGACCTCGAGTATGGCTACGACTACCTGAGCCTCTATCGCGGCAGCGTGGCCCCCGCCAACCTCATCGACACCTATACCGGTACTGGCGACGTCGACTTCAAGACCAAGAGCAACCTTTGGGCCGACAGCGGCTCTGTGGTGCTGGTCTTCTCCACCGACGACGACAACAGCTTGCCCTACCAGGGCTTCAAGTTCCTCGTCCAGTGCGAATGCCCCGACATGCCTGACACCGTCCAGCAGGTGGTTATCGACACCAACACCCTCTTCGCTTGGACCAGCCCCGAAGGCAATGGCAAGACCTACGAGAAGCATTCCACCAACCGCAGCTTGACCGCTCCGCTGGTGGTCGACCTCGTCGACAAGGCTGCCTACATCCAGAAGAACATCGGCGGTTGCGACAGCATCGCCAAGGAGCTGCACCTCACCGTGCACCCCGACTTCCTGATTAAGGATACCATCGACATCTGCGACCGCGACACCCTCGACTACTATGGTGAGCGCTACACCGTCCAGGGCGACTATGTGGACACCCTGAAGAGCATCCACGGCGCCGACTCCATCGGCTGGCTGCACCTCACCGTCCACGAAGCCCCCGTTGCTTATATATATAATGATAATAAGCAGCTCGGCGCCACCGTCGCCGGCTGGTGCGACAACCAGGAGATGACCCTCGAAGGCCGTTCCAACATGACCGCCACCTTCAAGTGGATGGACACCATCGACGGCGCCCTCTACACCGTCACCCCGCACCTCACCGGCACCTACACTGTGGTTGCCACCGACAACACCTATGGCTGCACCTCGCTGCCCGTGAGCGTGACCGTGACCACCACTCCCGTGGCTGAGTTCACCATCGCCGCTACCGACAGCACCATCTGCCTGGGTGAGAGCACCACGATGACGATTGTCTCCAACAACAACACCGCCGCCACCTACCGCTGGATGCGCGGTGCCACCCTCGTGGGTACCGGCGACACCCTCACCGTGACTCCCGACAGCACCACCACCTACACCGTCACCGCTACCACCGCCAGCGAGAGCAAGTGCCAGACCACTGCCACCTTCACCGTCGTGGTGAACCCGCTGCCTGAGGTGGCCCTGACCAGCGCCGCCAACAGCTGCCGCGACAGCGCCGTGCTGCTGGCCGCCACTCCCGTGCCCGGCTACGCCTACCTCTGGGACAACGCCGACACCACAGCCACCACCGTGGTCTATCCCACTGCCACCGGCACCTACAACGTGACCGTGACCGTGAAGGCTACCGGCTGCGCCAAGGAGTTCACCACCAACGCCATCACCGTCTTCCCCAGCTACACCGTGGCCGACACGATGACCGTCTGCTTCACGCAGAACCCCTACACCTGGGGCACCCAGACCCTGACCGAGGATGGCGACTACACCCAGAACTTCAAGATTGCCAACAACTGCGACAGCTTGGTGAACGTCAACTTCTCCTTCAAGGATATGTCCACCATCAACGTGCGTCGTGAGCTCTGCGAGGGCGCTGCCTACACTTGGGGCGGCACCGCTTACACCGCCACCGCCGACACCACTGTCCACTATGTGAGCACTCCTCTCGACTGCCCGGTCGACAGCGTGCTGATGCTCACCGTCAACCACCCCGCTGCCAGCAGCTTCGACAAGACTGTCTGCGACGGCTACACCTGGGTGATTGCCGGCGACACCATCGGAACCTATGGCATCTCCGGTGCCTACATCGCCGACCTGAAGACCAACAAGGGCTGCGACAGCACCGTCACCATGAACCTCACCGTCAACTACCAGAACGCCGCCACCGACGTGCAGAACGTCTGCGACGAGCTCGAATGGATTGATGGTAACCTCTACACCAGCGACACCAACGGCGCCCTCTTCACCCTGAAGAACGTCTATGGTTGCGACTCTCTGGTGGTTCTCGACCTGACGCTGCGTCACAGCACCGAAGGCGACACCCTCGTGCAGGTCTGCGACAGCCGCAGCTTCACCTGGACCGCCAACGACAGCGTCATCGGCACCTACAACCTGACTGATGTCAGCGGCAACATCCGCGCCACCTTCGCCGGCGAGGCCGCCAACGGCTGCGACACCACCGCCGTCCTGCGCCTCACCATGAACTATGTGGCCGACACCCTGCCTTGGGTCAACGTCAGCGTGCGCGACGTCTTCTACCTCACCACCGTTGAATGCGACGGCCTCACCACCACCGAGGTGGAGAAGGAATACCGCGCCAGCGGCGATATCGAGGAGCGTATCCACAACGACGAGCTGAACCGCGACCAGTGGTACCGTGCTCACCTCACCGTGAACACCTCCGTCAACCACACCGACCGCCGTACCGAGTGCGTGCCTTACGTCTTCGGTCTGATCCACTACATGGATACCGTGAGCGGCGAGCACTTCGTGGTCAACAAAGACGACTATGTGGCTGGTGCCAACGACAGCCTCATCCTCCTCACTCTCGAGGATAAGAGCAACGGCTTCCACTATGTGGGCACCTACGACACTGATGCCTATGTCTCCTTCAACCTCGACGAGCTTGGCTACGGCGAGGACGCTGACACCAGCGTCATCTGGAGACTGCGCCTCACCGCCAAACAGCCCGCTGTGAAGGTGATGCTCGACACCGTCTGCTACAACAAGACTTGGACTTCGCCCGAGAACGAGGACTTCGACGCCAAGACTGCCAATTGGAAGGTCGGCGAAAACCTCCTCGTCTGGAAGACCGTCGACGGCGCCGCCGCCAATGACTGCGACTCCATCTACAAGGTCAACCTCCTGGTGAACCCCGTCTACGACGTATTTGTCGACACGACCCTCTGCGAGAGCGAGTTCAAACTCAACACCACTACCAGCCAGTATGAGTATGTGGTTGAGAAACTCAACGTCAACGATCCCGACGCCGTGGTCGTGCTGACCATCCCCGGTGCGCTGACCGATACCTACGTGAACGATGTCACCGCCTCCTGGAAGACCCTCGCTGGCTGCGACAGCATCGTCACCGTGAACTACACCGTGCATCCCACCGTGCGTGAGACCGTGTACGACACTGCCTGCCACGAGTATGTCTGGAAAGGCCACGACAGCTTCAAGCCTCTCACCAAGAGCGACACCTATGTCGACACCATCGAGAGCAAGGTCTACGGCTGCGACAGCATCGTGACCCTCGAGCTCACGATCTACGACACTGTGAAGTACTACGACACCAACACTGTCTGCTACGAGTACGTTGGACCTGACGGCGAGACCTATCGCGTCACCAAGACCTTCGAGGAACTCGTCGGCACCAGCAAGTTCGGTTGCGACACCCTCCGCTACACCACCTTCGTGGTCCAGGGTATCTACTCCGTCACCATGAACGTTATCACCAACGACTCCGCTTACAAGTGGGCTCAGGGTAACGGCCAGACCTACACCGAGAACGTCAGCAACGTGTTGTACGATGCCGACAAGACCATCTACGGCTGCGACAGCGTGATGTACCTCAACCTCACCTTCGCCGACACGATCAATCCTTGCCGCAACCAGCTGCCCTTCGCCACCGGTATCGGTAACTTCACGGTTGCCAAGAACGCTCCCGCTAAGGGTGTTTATAAGGATTCCGTGCGTGTCAACGACAACGTCTTCGACACCATCCTTATCTACGCTGTCAGAGACACCGCCGCCTTTGAGGACGACAGCACCTTCTGCGACAGCTGGACTTGGAACGGTCAGACCTACACCACCTCTGGTGACTACACCTACACCACCACCGCCGCCAATGGCTGCGACAGTGTGACCACCATCCACCTCACCATCAACAAGAGCACCGACAGCGTGATGATCGCCACCAAGTGCGACAGCATGTTCTGGAACAACAAGTGGTACTATGCTACTATTAAAGATACCATCGATACCACTACCACCGGAGATCCGCTGACGAACGCCGTCGGCTGCGACAGTATCGCCGTGCTTGATCTCACCATCAACAAGAACACCAAGCAGGTGAAGACGCAGGATGTCTGCATCAACGCCGACTACGCTTGGAAGGTGAGCAACAATGCCGCCAACGATACGTTGATGACCTTCGCCGCCAACAGCCTCGTCGCCGGCGAGTATGCCTATGGCGTGCTGGTGACCGACGCCAACGGTTGCGATGTGATAGACAGTCTCTACCTCACTGTCAACAGCATCCTCCATGGCGATCGCGACAGCGTCGTCAACGCTCCCGCCGCCTACTACAAGGAGAACCTCTACATGGCACCCTTCAACAGCGACACCCTGAGCGACCTCGCTGAGAAGATGCGCTTCGTCGACACCCTCACCGCTATCGGTGGCTGCGACAGCGTCGTTACCACTCACTTCCTCGTCGAGGTGGGCACCATCGTTAACGATGAGGTCTTCAGCTGCGGTCTCTACACCTGGCGCAACGGCCACACCTACGAGTGGATTCCCGCCAGCGAGCGCGTCAACCCGCTCTTCGCCTACAAGGATATCACTACTGACAGCTACATCTACGAGAACCCGATGTACAGCACCTTCGTCAACGACACCATCGACAAGACCTATGTGCTGTGGCTGAACATGGGTGAGGCTACCATCGCCCACATGACCTACGCTCAGTTCCCGCTGAGCCAGGATAGCCTGACCATCGGCGACTCCACCTTCAACTTCAGCAGCTACAAGAGCTTCAAGAAAGATACTGTCGCCCAGCGCGAGGTCCGCTTCGGTTCCACCTACTACTGCGACAGCATCGAGTACTGGACCATCAACCTGAAGTACAACTACGACACCGTCGATACCACCTATCTCTGCTACACCGACCCGAAGGCCGCCGGTAAGGATGTCGACAAAGTCTTCCTGCTGAACGACACCACCGCCAAGGGCACGGCCGACGAGATGGTTATCACCACCAAGTACATCCGCATGCCTCAGATTATTGATGGCATCGTCAAGGATACGGCTTGCGACAAGTACGCTTGGTTCGACTCGACCTATGTTGCCAGCACTGACAGCGCCACCCACACCCTCCAGGTGACTCACAACGGCGTGACCTGCGACAGCATCGTGGTCCTCAACTTGGTCATCAACAAGAGCACCACCGGTGACACCACCGCTGTGGCTTGCGAGAAGTTCACTTGGTACGACTCGACCTACACGGTCACTCCCGCTACTGCTCCGACGCACGTCTACACCAACGCCGTCGGCTGCGACAGCACCGTGACCCTGAACCTGACCATCAACTACGCTGTTAACGGTACTCAGGTCGCCATTGCTTGCGACAGCCTGAAATGGTACGACTCTGTCTACACTGTTAACACCGATAGTGCTACCCACACCCTGCCTGGCGCCGCCGTCAACGGCTGCGACAGCATCGTGACCCTCAACCTCACTCTCAACCACCCGACCAGCGGCGACACCACCGCTGTGGCTTGCGACAGCTTCGACTGGTATGAATATACCGGCCTGACCAAGTCGGTCGACACGCTGAAGCATAACTTCGTGGGTGGCGATGTGAATGGTTGCGACAGCATCGTGACGCTCCACCTGACCGTCAACAAGAGCAGCAAGCCCACCGACGATACCATCCAGTATCGTGGCGGCAGCTACCGTCTGAACGGTAAGCTCTACATTGCTCCTGTCAACGACACCATCGTCGACAGCGTGTTTACCAATGTTGCCGGTTGCGACAGCTTGGTCCACATCCATCTCTGGGTGAACCCCTATGAGATTGAGTACGACAACGTCGTGGCTTGCGGTCTCTACACCTGGTCTGTCACCGGTCACACCTACCAGTGGATTTCCGACGAAGAGCGCGCCGCCCACGGCAACGCCCTCTACAAGGATATCACCGACGACAGCTATGTGATGACCTATCCGTTCGACACTGTTGACATCGCCCTGCGTTACCTCAACCTGACCCTCAACGAGTCCGCCTTCGGTGACACCACCGTGGCTCGCTTCCCGCTGAGTCAGGACAGCCTGAGACTGGGCGACTCCACCTTCTACTTCAGCGCCTTCAAGGCCGACAAGAAGGATACCACCGTCAACGTCTGGTTCAGCGCCGGTCACAACTACTATTGCGACAGCCTGGTTTATGCCACCATCAACCTGGTCTACGACTACGACACCGTGAACGAGAATGTCTGCTACGCCGTCGACACCCTGCAGTGGCACGGCAAGGAGTTCCCGATGCCCACGGCTCCTCAGACCTACACCTTCACCGACACTGTTGACGCCGGCATGCCCAGCGAGCAGGTCAGCACCAAGATTGTCTACCGCCGCGCCCTCGTGGCCTCGGCCTTCGACACCACGGTGTGCGACAGCGTCCGCTGGACCTTCGTCAACGATCTCAACAAGTGGGATACCCTCATCACCGATGGTGGCATCTATGTCCACAACTTCACCGATGTGAACGGTTGCGACAGCACCGTGACGATGACGGTCAACATGTTCCACGACCTCAGCACCGCCTACTACGACACCGTGTGCGACAAGACGACCTGGAACGAAAAAACCTACACCGCCAGCGGCACCTACTACTATAATTATAAGAGCGACGATGCCGGCAAGTGCGCCAGCGTCGACACCCTCTACCTGATTGTCAACCACAACAACGGTCAGAACGACTCTATGGTGGCTTGCGACAACTACAAGTGGCATGGTACCGAGTATACCACCAGTGGCACCTACAAGTTTGACTCTATCGACGAGAACGGCTGCAAACACATGGATACTCTGTGGCTGACCATCAACAACTCTCATGTCCATGACAGCGTCATCTGGGCCGGCGAAGGCTCCTACCGTTACAAGGGCGTGATGTACACTGCCGACACCAACTTCTTCGACACGCTGGATATCCAGACCACGAAGGGTTGCGACAGCATCTGGCACGTCACCATCCATATCGGTTTGAACTACTACGCCACCGACGACACCGTGGTCTGCAGCGAGTACACCTGGCGCAACGGTCACACCTACCAGTGGATTTCCACCGAGGAGCGCACCGCTCACAACGCCCTGTATAAGGATGCTACCACCGGTGAATATGTCACCTACAGACCCACCTACATCAAGCACAACGATGGCGACTACGACAGCATCTTCACGCTGAACCTGATGCTCACGCAGCGTTACAACGGCGTCGACGATACCGTCTTCTTCGTCAGCAACGACAGCTTGATTTATGGCGACAGCACCTTCTACTTCACTGAGCAGAACAACCGCGCTTACAATGTGCTCGGCTTCGAGGATAGCACCTTCATCCTCAACGTCACCTACACGCAGCCTGTGGTGAAACACTACTGCGACAGCGTGATTGCGCTCACCGTGACCCTGAAGAACAACTACGTCTCCACTGGTGACCTCCACATCTGCGATGTGCCCACCTTCACCTGGAAAGGCAAGACCTACGACTCCGAGGCCAAGAAGCACGGCAACTATGATGTCGCCTACGACTGGTACCTCTACGACACCATCGCCGCTACCGGCATGATTGAGTATGTCCACGTCTACCAGCACCCGGTGGCCTACACCACCGACCGCCGCACTGTGTGCGACAGCATCCGCTGGATTGACGGCAACCTCTACACCGAGAGCCGTTCCGACATCACCGCTTGGCTCCACACCGACAGCACTCGCGGCTACTGCGACAGCGTAGTCTCCCTGGTGCTCACCGTGAAGAAGGGCGACGGTAAGTTGACTCAAATCGAACAATGTGGTGACTACACCTGGAAGACTGGCGACAGCCTGACCCACGTCTACAACGCCACTCAGGAGATGCTGACCTACGAGTACACCAACTCGAAGAACCAGTGCCCCGCCGTGGATACCCTGAACTTCATCTATCATCCTATCTATGCCAACGTGCCGGTCACTGAGGTGGCTTGCGACGAGTACCACTGGACCTATGCTTTCGAAAGCTTCGATAGCATTATCAACAAGACTGGTACTTACACTCACGAGTTCCACACTCCGTATGGTTGCGACAGCATTGTGACCTTGACGATCACTGTGAACCACAACAGCAACATGGCCTACTACGACACGACCTACTTCGGTGACACCTACCCCTGGAACGGTCGCAACTACACCGAAGGCACTGCTGCCGGCGTGGCTACCGACACCTTCAGCTACTACACCCTCAGCGGCTGCAAGAGCGTCGATACCCTCTACCTCCACATGGAGAAGGGTACTGTGACCGACCGCAGCGGTTCGAACTTCGCCTGCGACAGCTACACCTGGGTGATTGCTGGTGATACCGTTGGCACCTACACCACCGACACCACCGTCTTCGCCTTCAACAAGACTAAGGGCGGCAGGAAGCTCAGCCAGGATACCCTCCTGCTGACCATCCACGAGTCGACTCACGACACCACTTCCTACGCAGCTTGCGTGAAATACGTGTGGAACGATGATACTATCACCAACCACCACGACGAGGTGCTTGACACTATGGTGATTCACGAGCGCACGGGTGTGGTGAACGAGGCTGGTTGCCCGATCTACGATCATCTCAACCTGCGTCTCGGCACTGGCCGTACCTTCGTCTTCGACACCGTGACCAACTGCGGTCCGTATGTCTGGACGGTCAACGGTAACGTCATCGACACCCTCACCGAGAGCATCGAGACCACCGCCGACGTGCCCACCGCTACGGGTTGCGACAGCGTTGTCAACCTGGTGCTTACTGTGAAGTACGCTCCTGTGGTCGACACCTTCGCCACCGTGTGCGACAGCTACACCTGGCGCGGTATGACGCTCACCGAGACTGGTGACACCAGCGTGACCTTCGCTCAGCCCAACGGCTGCGACAGCACCATCACGCTGCACCTGACGGTCAACAACTCCACCACTACCAAAATCGCCGACAACGTCTGCCTCGGCAACGGCTACAAGGCCCACGGCTTTGATATCGCCGCTGAAGAGCTCTCTGAGTCCAAGGTTTACACCTTCGTCGAGAAGCTGCAGACCATCCACGGTTGTGACAGTGTTGTCACCCTGACCCTCACCGTCGACACCATCCTCACCGGTGACACCACCGCTGTGGCATGCGACAACTTCTTCTGGAACGGCGAGGTCTACGACAGCACCGGTAAGTATACCTATAAGACTGTCACCCTCGGCGGCTGCGACAGCATCGTCAACCTCAACCTGACGATCAACTACAACAGCAGCAAGGCTGAGAGCGCCGTCGCTTGCGACAGCTACATGTGGCACGACAGCGTCTACACCGAGGCTGGTGACCACCTCTTCGCCTACACTGATGACAACGAGTGCGCCAGCGTGGATACCCTCCACCTGACCCTCAACAGCGCCGTCACTGGCGACACCACCGCCGTGGCTTGCAGCTACTTCGTATGGAACGGACAGACCTTCTCGCAGAGCGGTGACTACACCAACACCCTCGAGAGCGTCGCCGGCTGCGACAGCGTAGTGACCCTCCACCTGACCATCAATACTCCGGTGACCACCACCATCGACACCGCCGTCTGCGGCAGCTTCGAATGGAACGGCGCCGAGTACCTCCAGAGCGGAGTCTACAACTCTGTCTTCCCCGCCGCCAACGGCTGCGACAGCACTGTCACGGTCAACCTGACGGTGAAACAGAACGTTGTCGAAACGATTATCCATACCGCTTGCGACAGCTACACTTGGAACGGCAATGTCTACACCGAGAGCGGTGTCTATGACACCACCACCACCGGTGCCAACGGCTGCGACAGCACGACCACCCTCATGCTCACGGTGAACTACAACACCAACAGCGCTGTGGTTGTGGAAGCCTGCGACAGCTACGACTGGAACGACAGCACCTACACCGAGAGCGGCGACTACTACTATGAATACACCGCCACCAGCGGCTGCGCCAGCGTCGACACGCTGCACCTGACCATCAACGCCAGCACGCACAACACTGCTGAGGTTGAGGCTTGCGTAAGCTACGTGTGGCATGGTGAGACCTACACCACCAGCGGTGACAAGCTCTACCACTACACCAACGGTGCCGGCTGCGCCAGTGCGGATACCCTCCACCTGACCATCAACCAGCCCACCTACGGCGAGGAGACCTACGCCTCCTGCAGCACCTACGTGTGGCACGGCCAGACTTGCAACGCTACCGGTACCTATCGCGACACCCTCGTCAACGCCGCCGGCTGCGACAGCATCGTGACCCTGAACTTCACGCTCATGGATGCTAACACCGCTACCTACCAGACCACTGGTATCAACGGCTGCGACAGCATCGTGACCCTCCACCTGACCATCAATGCCAGCTCGCACAACAGTGCTGTGGCCGAGGCTTGCGAGAGCTACGTGTGGCACGGTGAGACCTATACCACCAGCGGTGACAAGCTCTACCACTACACCAACGCTGCCGGTTGCGCCAGCGTGGATACTCTCCACCTGACCATCAACCAGCCCACCTACGGCGAGGAGACCTACGCCTCCTGCAGCACCTACGTGTGGCATGGCCAGACTTGCAACGCTACCGGTACCTATCGCGACACCCTCGTCAACGCCGCCGGCTGCGACAGCATCGTGACCCTGAACTTCACGCTCATGGATGCTACCACTGCCGCCAACGGCTGCGATAGCATCGTGACCCTCCACCTGACCATCAACGTCAGCTCGCACAACAGTGCCGAGGTCGAGGCTTGCGTAAGCTACGAGTGGCATGGTGAGACTTACACCACCAGCGGTGACAAGCTCTACCATTACACCAACGCTGCCGGCTGCGCCAGCGTGGATACTCTCCACCTGACCATCAACCAGCCCGTCGAGGTGACTCTCATCGAGAACGCCTGCTCGAGCTATGAATGGAACGGTGAGACCTACACCACCAGTGGTACTTATATCGACACCACCACCGCCCTGAATGGCTGCGACAGCGTCACCACGCTCGTCCTGACCATCAACCAGCCGGTCTACACCAACCTCACTGTCACCGCCGACGGCGGCTACAACTGGAATGGTGAGACCCTCACTGAGAGCGGTGTCTACACCTATACGACTACCGCCGCCAACGGTTGCGACAGCGTCGTGACCCTGACGCTCACTGTCAATCCTCTCTACACCGTCACGCTTGTCTCCGACAACACGACGATGGGTACTGTCAGCGAGAGCGGCGTCATCGTTGAGAACGGCTACTTCACCGCAGTGGCCACCCCGAACGACGGCTACAGGTTCGTGGCTTGGAAGAACGGTTCCGAGATCGTCTCCACCACCGCTACCTACGTCTTCCAGGTGACTGAGGATATCACCCTCACCGCTGTCTTCGAAGAGAATGTCGGTATCGACGATGTCGACATGGACAATGTGACCATCTACAGCGCCAACAGCACCATCTTCGTGAAGGGTGTCGAAGGCCAGGATGTCCACGTGTACGATGTCAACGGTCGTATGATGTATCGTGAACTGAACGCTGCCGAGAACCTCGAATTCCGCATGACGGCTACCGGTGTCTACCTGGTGAAGGTGGGCAACGCTCCCGCCAAGCGCGTCGTGGTGGTCCGGTAAGCGGTAACACTACTTCAACAAAAAGGGTGCCCCCTGCGGGGCGCCCTTTTTTAGTTAATAGTTAAGAGATAAAAGTTTGCTCCAGCCCTCCGCACAAACCCTGCTTGCGTCGCAGGCCGTGCCCCAAGGGGCAGGCAGAATAGTTAACAGATGATAGATAATAGTTATGGGGGAAATAAGGCTTTTCTACAGTTGTTGTTCAGTATTTGTTCAGTATTTGTTCAGTGATTCACTGAACAAATACTGAACAAATAACGTTTAACGACTGAAGATTAACAGTTTAACATTTAACCTTTCTGCCTGGCTCCCGCAGGAGACACGGCCTGCGTGGTATGCCTGCGAGCACCTTTGAAAATAGAATTAATTGCAGCGAGTCACCGGAGTGGAGCAAACCTTTAACCTTTATTTTGAAATTATTTTTTTCATAATTCAAAATTTTTTCGTATTTTTGCAAAATGATTAGGACCGATAACCCGGATAAGGTTTATGTTCAGGTTCCACTTAGACTTATTCAAGAGAAATAAAACATAGAAATACTGCACCATGAGAAAGATTCTTTTTGTATGCCACGGAAATATCTGCCGGAGCCCTATGGCAGAGTTCATTCTGAAGAAGATGGTGCGCACCGCGGGACTCGAAGAGGAGTTCGAGATTGCTTCCGCCGGCACCAGCGACGAGGAGCTCGGTAACCCCGTCTACCCTATGGCACGCCAGGAACTGGCGAAACACGGCATCGGCTGCCCCGGTAAGACGGCCCGCCGCATCACGCCGGAGGACTACAACCACTACGACCTGATCATCGGCATGGATGCCGCCGACCTCAAGAATATGCGGCAGGTCTACTGCGGCGACCCCGACGGCAAACTGTCGCTGCTGCTCGACCATACGCCGGAGAGCGACACCAAGCACCACGGCCGCGATGTCGTGGACCCCTGGTATACGAGGAAGTTCAACGTGGCATGGGAGGATATCCATGCCGGCTGCGAGGCCATTTTTGAGAAAGTGACGGCTGACATCACTTCGACGGAAGAGAATATTAGTTAATAGATAATAGATAAAAGATAATAGTTATGGGGAGTGAGGGGGGCAAAGCAAGAACAATGCTGAAACGTCTGCAGAGAAAGACCCTTATTCCTGCGCAGATTGTCGGCTACGCCGCCACCCTCCTTGTCGGCGTCACCATCGTCATGCTCTCCGTGCAGCTCTATGCCGACATCCGGCCCGTGCTCACCC
Organism: uncultured Bacteroidota bacterium; assembly: GCA_902800395.1. GTDB lineage: Bacteria > Bacteroidota > Bacteroidia > Bacteroidales > P3 > Colimorpha. The sequence goes on from CADCEC010000001.1 coordinate 37,229, forward strand.
AGCAGTCCGACGTCTTCCGCAACCACGCCGTGACCCTCAACAAGACCGTCTCCACCCTCAACAGTCTCGACAAGCAAGGCATCTACTTCTCCGACGATGAGCTCGCCGATATCGCCGCACAGCCCTTCGTGAAGAATGTGGCGCCCTTCCGCAGCTCCTCCTTCTCCGCCTATGCCGCCATCTCCCTCGGCCCCCAAACCCTCCGTACCGACCTCTTCTTCGAGAGCATCCCCGACGAATATATCGACGTCCGCAGCGACCAGTGGCACTGGGACACCACTAGCGCATTATCGCAATCAAGCAATCAAGCAATCCCCATCATCATCCCCGAAGACTACCTGAATCTCTACAATTTCGGCTTCGCCGAGAGCCAGGCGCTGCCTGTCATCTCGCAGGGTGCCATCGAGAGCGTTGTCTTCTCCCTGCGCCTCTCGGGGCGCGGCCGTACACAGACCTTCGTGGGCCATATCGTGGGCTTCTCGGGCAAAATCAACACTATCCTCGTCCCCGACAGCTTCCTTCGCTGGGCCAACGAGACCTTCGGTGACAAACCCTCCGGCAGTCCCTCGCGCCTCCTGGTGGAGTTCAGCGACGCCTCCGATGCCCGCATCCCCGCCTACATCGAGTCCCACGGCTACACCGTCAAGCAGGACGAGCTGGAGAACAGCAAGATGATCTTCTTCTTCCACCTCGCCATCCTCTTTGTCATCGTCGTGGCACTCATCATCATCGTCCTCTCCGTGGCTTTCATCATCATGAGCCTCAATGTCATCGTCCAGCGCAACCGCGACCTCTTCTGCAACCTCTATAATATAGGCTATGCGCCACGCCAGATTGCGCGCTACTACCAGCGCATTGTGGCTCTCATCACCGTTGCCGACATCGCTGTGGCCACGGCATTGGCGCTCTTCCTGAGAAAAATATACATCGCGAAACTCGCCACCCTCTTCACCATCGACGGCAGCGCCCTGCCGCTCCTCGTCACCGCGGCCCTCACGGCCCTCCTCCTCGCCGGCCTCTATGCCCTCCTCATCCTCCGCACCATCCGCCGCACCGTGGAACCCACGGCGAAAGCCTGACCCTCGGCGAAACTGCTGTTTTATTTATCGTCGGCGAATTTTGCGAATTCTGCGAAACTGCTGTTTTATTTATCGTCGGCGAATTTTGCGAATTCTGCGAATATTATATGCTGCGGCAGCACAATTCGCTTAATTCGCTCAATTCGCCGACAGATACTCCGCCGTGGGGCCGAAGTCATAGCCGTCGACGACGACGCGGTTCTTCGTCGTGCGGCCGAGGAAGCAGCAGTTCAGCCGTGCGTCGTCCATCTTCAGCAGGAAGGCGTCGTCCTGCCGTTCCTCCAGGGCCACCAGGTAGCGTCCCCGCTCCTCGCCGAAGAGGAAGGCATCCAGCCGCACCTCCCGCGGCACCAGGATATCGAAACCTAGCGGTGCAGTAAACGCCAGCAGCGAGCAGAACAGTCCTCCCTGTTCCACCGGCGCACTCCCCAGCACCAGCTCCCCCTCCCGCAGCGCCCCTAAAATCATCTCTATATACTGGCAGTCCTCCTCATGGCCTCCCGTGGCCATGGGCGCCTCCACCAGGTGCAGACAGCGCCGCGCATACTCCGACCCCGCGAACTCGCCACTGACATTGCCCACCATATAGAGGAGGAGACCCGTGCTAAAACCTGTTGCTCTAGACAATCTAGTTGCACTAGAAAATCTAGAATCTCTAGAAAGCTCCTTCGCCAGCTCCACGCACTCCTTCACCCGCGGTTCGCGGATGCTCTTGTGGTCGGCCTGGCCGGAGTAGAGGTAGTCGTTGCGCTCCACCACGTGGTGCTGGCCACGGAGCCAGCCGTAGAGGCTCTGCTGCTTGCCGTTGCTCTCCCACATAGCCAGAAGGGTCGACAGTTCGTCGATGGTGGGCTGCCGACCTATGATGTCGAGCACCTCGTCGAACGCCTGCCGCGAGATGCCCATCGCTTCCGCTGTTTCGAAATCAACCATACTTTATAGCCGAAGGGTGGCGTCGAAGGGGAGGAGGGGGGTGGGGTCGAGGGTGGTGAGGAGGAGGGCGGCATGCTGGGCTTCGACCTCGTGGAGTATCATGTCGGCCACGAGGGCCGCGGTGTCGCGGTCGAGGTGGGAGAAGGGCTCGTCGAGGAGGAGAAACTCGAAAGGTTGGCAGAGGGCGCGTACGGCGGCGACACGCTGGCGCTGGCCCAGGGAGAGGGTACGCAGGGGCTGGTGCTTCTTGCCGGCGGGCAGCAGGGCGTCGAGCATGGCCTCGATGTCGGCGTCGGACTTATGGCCGGTGAGGCTGTTCTTGATCTGCACGTTCTCGAGGGCTGTGAGCTCGGGGAAGAGGCAGAGGTCCTGGAAGAGGTAGCTGAGGTGGCGGAGGCGGAGATTGAAAGTGGAAAGTGGAAAGTGGAAAGTGGAGAGTGGAGAGTGGAAAAATATTTGGCCGTCGTAGTGGAGGTTGGAGCCGTAGATGAAGTTGAGGAGGGAGGTCTTGCCGTGGCCGGAGCGGGCGCAGATCATGTACTTCTTGCCCTGCTCGAAGGTGACGGAGGGCTGGAGATAGATGTCGGAGCCGGCGACTTCCGACTCCGACATATAGGACGGCTTAAGATTTCTGAGTTCGATGGTCATACGGCGAACGGCTTATTCAACGGCTTTTTCTTTTCAACGGCGAATCCTTTTTTCTGTCGGCGAATTGGGCGAATTCAGCGAATTTTCTTTTCTGTCGGTGTTTTTTTTGTCGGCGATTCTTTTTTGTCGGCGAATTGGGCGAATTCAGCGAATTTTCTTTTCTGTCGGTGTTTTTTTGTCGGCGATTCTTTTTTGTCGGCGAATTAGGCGAATTTTTTTTTGCGGCGGCAGTTTTCTTTTTCGGTTTTTGTCCACCCCTCAGTCACTTCGTGACAGCTCCCCTGTCTCAGGGGAGCAACCCTCCGGAGAGCCTTTCTTCAGCCGATGCCCCCCTGAGACAGGGGGGCTCCCCGAAGGGGTGGGGGGTGGACTGGTGCTTTTTTCGCATAATTCGCATAATTCGCCGACGATAAAAAAGCAACGGTTTTGCCGACGATAAATAAAGCAGATTGGCTGTTATTCGTCGAGGGCGAGGGCTTCGTCGTCGTCGAGGGAGGTGTTGAGGAAGGCCATGGCGACGGCGTCGGCGGTGCCGAGGATAGCGGCGAGGGCGTTGCGCTGGTCGTTGAGCTTGAGGGTGATCTTCATCTCATCGGGAGCTGTGGTGACGACCTCGAGGTAGTCGAGGAGTGAGAGGACCTGGTCGAGGAGGGCATCGTTGCCGGCTTTGTAGTCAAGAAGGTCAAGCACTGCCTGGGGGTAGTCCTGAATCTTGAGGTCCATGTAGAAGTAGTTGCCTTTGCGGATCTTGTCGGCTACGACGGCGAGGCTGTTCTGGTAGCCGCCCTGGGCGTAGGCCTTGGGAGCGTTGGCGTCGGTGCTGAAGGCGATGGTCTTGCCGTCGAAGAAGAGGCTCATGCCGCTGCCGAGGTCATAGACGTTGTTCTTGGCCTTGAGGCCAGCGGACTGAAGGAAGTTGTTGACGAGGTCGGCCTTGGCGATGTCGGCGGCCACGGCGCAGAGGGGCATGTTGCCCTTGCCCATGCCGTAGAAGGAACCCACGAAATTGCCGGCGAAAATCTCGACGATGTCCTTGACGGTGCATCCGAGTTCCTCGATGGACTCGTTGAAGGCCTCGGCGGAGGCTTTGTCATTAGCTATGTATTCGAGGCAGGCGGGCATGTCGACGCTGAAGGAGAAGGCGGTGAGGGTGGGGGAGGGCATGAAGGCCATGAGGCTGTTGTCGATGCCCTTGCCGAGGAACTTGGCGTTGTCGGTGGGGTTGCCGAGGGTCTTCAGGGTGGTGACGATGGCGCCGTTCTCGAAGGAGGTGGTGAAATAGCAGGAGATCTTCGCCAGCATGGCCACTTGGTCGTCGGAGAACTGGCTGCCGCTCTGCTGCATGAGGGCTTTGATGGTGGGGTCGTTCAGGAAGCCTTTCTCGCCGAACCAGTTGCAGAGGGGGAGGAAGAGGCCTTCGTCCTGACGGTTGTCGAGGTAGGTCTTGTAGTGCTCGTTGGAGGTCAAGGCCTCGCTGCCGTCGAGCTCGAAGAGGTGCTTGGCGTAGTCCTTGAGGCTGTCGGCCTGCATGCCGGCGACGATGACGACGCTCTTGTTGTTATAGGCCATGACGACGTTCTTCTCGATGGGGAGGTAGGAGAGGTCGCCCTCCTCGATGGTGAGTTTCTCGCCGGCGACGTCAGCGACGTTGTTGAGGAAGTTGGTGAAGGACTCCTTGTCCTTGAGGGAAGCCTCGAAGGCGCCGGTGACGGACATGATGCTGGTGCCCTTGGTGGCGGCGAAGAAGACGACATCCTTGCCGGTGTCGATGCCGGTGGTGGAGGGGTCTTTCAGGAGGTTGGTGATGAGCTGCTCGAGTTTAGGCATGGCCTCGCCGAGGCCCTCGCGGAGGAGGGTGTAGGTCTGGAGGTTGTCGGGGTTGTTGAGCTCGGCTTTCTGCCAGATGCTGTTGACGTTCATGTGGGCCACGAGGATGGCGTTGGAGGGCACCTGGGCCTCTTTGTCCTTAAGGCCGGAGCAGGAGGTCAGGAGGAAAGCCACGGCCGCGAAGAGGGGCAGGGCGAATTTTACGTACTGTTTGATGGTTTTCATGGGTTTGTGTATTTTTGATTGTTAAATTTTCTGGCTCGAATAACGCGCGCGGGAGGTGTTTATTGTACGGGAACAATAGATTTAAGATTATTTATAAATTGGGGGTAAAGGTTAATGGTTAACGTTTAACGTTTAACGGGGGCTGCCGCATCATTGAGCGCCGGCTTCCAGCTGGCATAAGGGCTGCCGCGTAAATAATTCGCATAATTCGCAAAATTCGCCGACGATAAAAAAAGCAGACCTTCCGCCGTAAAAAATAAAAAGTCCGCCGATTTGAAAAAAAAGTCGTATCTTTGCCGATTCAAAAACGAGATTGCCGATGGCCAAGAAGACTGAGAATGAATCGCCGCTGATGCGGCAGCATGCGGAGTTGAAGAAGAAATTCCCCGACGCCATGCTGCTGTTCCGTGTGGGCGACTTCTACGAGACCTTCGGCGACGATGCCCGCAAGGCGTCGCAGATCCTGGGCATCACGCTGACGCGCAAGATGGCAGGCGGCGGCGAGTACACCGACCTGGCGGGCATCCCCTACCATGCCGTGGAGCAGTACCTGCCGCGACTGGTGCGTGCCGGCATGCGTGTGGCCATCTGCGAGCAGCTGGAGGACCCCAAGACCGCCAAGGGTCTCGTCAAGCGTGGCATCACGGAACTCGTCACGCCCGGCGTGGCCTACAACGACATGGTGCTGGAGGTCAAGGAGAACAACTTCCTCTGCGGCCTGCACCTGGCTGACAAGGTCCACGGCGTGAGCTTCCTGGATGTCTCCACTGGCGAGTTCTTCGTGGCGCAGGGCGACATGGCCTATATTGACAAGCTCATGGACTCGTTCCACCCTTCGGAGGTGGTGCTGCAGCGCAAGAAGCTGCGGTGGTTCCAGGAGCATTCGGCCGAGAGATATTATACCAACACCTTCGACGACTGGGTCTTTGCTCCCGACTTCGCCCGCGAGCTGCTGCTGAAGCAGTTCGGCACTGCGAGTCTCAAGGGCTTCGGTGTCGAGGATCTCGACATGGGCATCATCGCCGCCGGCGCGGTGCTCTACTACCTGCAGGACACGCAGCACGACCGCACGCAGAACATCTGCCGGCTGAGTCGTGTGGAGCGCGACCGCTATGTGTGGCTCGACCGCTTCACGGTGCGCAACCTCGAGCTTGTGGCATCCTCCAACGACGGAGCCCGCACCCTGCTCGACGTCCTCGACCACACCCTCACGCCCATGGGCTCGCGTCTCTTGCGGCGTTGGATGCTGCTGCCGCTGAAGGAGATAGCGGCCATTGAAGAACGTCTGGGTGTCGTGGACACCCTTTTGCGCGACGGCGATCTGCGGCAGAAACTGCAGCGCTGTGTCAAAGAGATTGGCGACCTGGAGCGTCTGATTACCAAGGCCGCCGTGGGCCGCATCAATCCCCGCGAGATGCTGCAATTGCGCCGAGCGCTGCTGGCGGTCGGCGAGGTGAAGAGCCTCTGCGGCGCCTGCCAGGGACCCCTGGCGACGTTGGCGGAGCAGTTGAATCCCTGTTCCTCGCTGGCGGAACGTATCGGCAAAGAGATCAAGGAAGAGCCATCGGCGAAGGTAGAGAAAGGCGGCATCATCGCCGCAGGCGTGAGTGACGAGCTCGACGAGCTGCGCTCCCTGGCGGGCTCCGGCAAGGAGTACCTCGTGGAGCTCCAGCGCAAGGAGAGCGAAGCCACGGGTATCACCTCCCTCAAGGTAGGCTACAACAACGTCTACGGCTACTATTTCGAAGTCTACAACACCCATAGGGACAAGGTCCCCGAAGGCTGGACGCGGCGGCAGACCCTCACCAATGCCGAACGCTATATCACGCCGGAACTCAAGGAATACGAAGACAAGATACTGGGTGCCGAGGAGCGTATCCTGGCCCTTGAGATGCAGCTCTTCGGCCAGCTGATGGCCGCCGTCACGGAGTATGTGCAGCCCGTGCAGTACGACGCGCAGTTGGTGGCCCAGATGGACTGCCTGCAGGGCTTCGCCGAGGTGTCGCTGGCCAACGGCTACTGCCGTCCGGAACTTACGGACGACAACAAGTTGCAGATATTGGAGGGACGCCATCCCGTCATCGAGACCCAGATGCCGCCTGGGGAGCAGTATGTCAGCAACGACGTGATGCTCGACAGCGACAGTCACCAGATAATGATTATCACGGGCCCCAATATGAGTGGTAAGTCGGCGCTGCTGCGCCAGACAGCCCTCATCGTGCTGATGGCGCAGATGGGCTGCTACTGTCCCGCGAAGCGGGCCACCGTGGGCATCGTGGACAAAATCTTCACAAGGGTCGGCGCCAGCGACAACATCTCGAGTGGCGAGAGCACCTTCATGGTGGAGATGAACGAGACGGCGAGTATCCTGAACAATGTCAGTGACAGGAGTCTGGTGTTGCTGGACGAAATCGGGCGCGGCACCTCGACCTATGACGGCATCTCCATTGCCTGGGCCATCACGGAGTACCTGCACGACAACAAGAAAGCGCGGCCGAAGGTGATGTTCGCCACGCACTACCACGAGCTGATAGAGATGGAGGAGCAGTACGAGCGCATCCGTAACTACCATGTCAGCGTGAAGGAGATAGACGGCAGGGTCATCTTCCTGCGCAAGCTGGTGCCTGGCGGCAGCGAACATAGCTTCGGCATCCATGTGGCGCGACTGGCGGGCATGCCGCCTCAGGTGTTGAACCGTGCCAGCGCCATGTTGCAGATGCTCGAAGAGAAAAATTCCGGTGCCACGGGTGGTGAAACGAAAAAGGCCAAAAATGCGAAAAACGGCTCCGAAAAAGCAGATTTTGCGGGCTGTCAGCTCAGCTTTATCCAACTCGACGACCCGACGCTGCTCGAAATCAAGGATAAGATTTTAGATATTGATATAGATACACTTACGCCGATAGAAGCGTTGCTGAAACTGAACGAAATCAAAAAAATTGTGACAAAAAAATAAAAAAAATTTTGTCAGTTTCAAAAAAGGTTGTACTTTTGCACCCGCTTTTTGAGCGAAAGAACGTTGAAAATTTATTGGTTAATATTGTTGCGGAAATAGCTCAGTTGGTAGAGCACGACCTTGCCAAGGTCGGGGTCGCGAGTTCGAGTCTCGTTTTCCGCTCAGGTCTCCTAAATCAGAGAGAGATGCTCTGGTGGTGGAATGGTAGACACGAGGGACTTAAAATCCCTTGCCCGCAAGGGCGTGTGGGTTCAAGTCCCACCCGGAGTACCAGATTAGTTAACAGTTAATAGTTAATAGTTAACAGTTATGCGGAAATAGCTCAGTTGGTAGAGCACGACCTTGCCAAGGTCGGGGTCGCGAGTTCGAGTCTCGTTTTCCGCTCAAGGATAAGATGAAAAAGTCCAAAAAGCCCTGTAAGGGCGACAGAGAATAGGCAGGGGTGAAACCCCTGTGAAGAGAAATTTGACATGCTGCAGCAGCGGCAAAGCCCATGTCCAAAAGATGCCTCCGAGGAGGCCGATGCACGTTGCTGAAACACAAGCGAGAATAATGTCTTGGTAGCTCAGCTGGTAGAGCAATTGACTCTTAATCAATGGGTCCAGGGTTCGAATCCCTGCCAGGACACTTATCGCGGGGTGTAGCGCAGTTGGCTAGCGCGCCACGTTCGGGACGTGGAGGCCGGAAGTTCGAGTCTTCTCACCCCGACACAAAGCCTCGCCTTTGCGAACGAAAACCCGCAACCGCCGCCACTTTAGCTCAGTTGGTAGAGCAACGCATTCGTAATGCGTAGGTCTGCGGTTCGAGTCCGCAAAGTGGCTCAAAGAAAAAAGACAGGACATGGTGCCTGTCTTTTTTTTTGAGATATTTGAAATGGTAGTTAAAGAAGTTAAAGGAAGTTAAAGAAGTTAAAGACAAATGTTCCGGCAGACGGTAATGTCTTTAACTACTAGCGCGAAGCGCGATAACTTCTTGAATTCTTTAACTTCAAAAAAAGTAATAATAACAAAAAAACAAACAAACAGTAATGGTAAAACAGTACGAAACCGTTTTCATTGCCACTCCCGTTTTGTCTGAAGAACAGATGAAGGAAACGGTAAAGAAGTACATCGACCTGCTCACCAGCAAAGGTGCCGAGATCGTGTACGAGAACAACTGGGGCATGCGCAAGCTGGCCTATCCTATCCGCAAGAAGACCACCGGCTTCTATTATCTTATAGAGTTCAAGGCCGAGGGTAGCGTCATCAACGACCTCGAGGTCGCCTACAAGCGCGACGAGCGCCTGCTTCGCTTCCTCACCGTCAGCCTCGACAAGCACGCCGTGGCCTACAACGAGAAGAAACGCGCCAAGAAGGCTGAGGCTGCCGCCGAAGCTCCTGCAGAGGCATAAGGCCCAGTTAAGAGTTAATAGTTAAAAGTTAAAAGTTAAGATTACAATGGCTAACGAAAGCGAAATCAAATATCTGACTCCCATCGCCGTGGAGACTCAGCGTAAAAAATACTGCCGCTTCAAAAAGCTCGGTATTAAATATATTGACTACAAGGATGCCGACTTCCTGCTGAAGTTCGTCAACGAGCAGGGCAAGATCCTGCCCCGTCGCATCACCGGCACCTCGAACAAGTACCAGAAGAAGGTCTCGCAGGCCATCAAGCGCGCCCGTCATATCGCCCTGATGCCCTACGTCGCCGATTGTCTCAAATAATAATAAGGAGGAAAGATAGATGGAAATCATACTGAAACAGGATGTGGCCAACCTGGGCTACAAGGACGAAATCGTCAAAGTGAAGAACGGCTATGCCAACAACTATCTTCTTCCCAAAGGAATGGCCATCATCGCCACTCCCGTGAACAAGAAGATCCATGCCGAGAACCTGCGTCAGCGCGCCCATAAGGAGGAAGCCCTCCGCAAGAACGCCGAGACCCAGCAGGCCGCCCTCAACGGCAAGACCGTGAAGCTCATCGTCAAGGTGGGTGAGAACGGACAGCTCTTCGGTGGTGTCAACAACATCATGGTTGCCGAGGCTCTGAAAGAGCAGCACAACTACGATGTGGACCGCAAGAACATCGTTGTCGACGCCATCAAGACCGTCGGCAACTACACCGCCAAGGTCAACGTCTACAAAGAGATTAAGGCCGAGCTCAATATCGAGGTTGTCGCCGAATAAGGCAAACGCCTGATAGAGATTTTTTTGCGGGCCGCGCGTTAGCGCGGCCCGCTTCTTTTAAGAATTATTTTGTTTTGTATGTCAAAAAAAAGATGTATTTTTGCACCTCAAAAGTTATACGAAACATTATAATAAAGACAATAAAATGAAAAAGGTAATCTCTTCATTGTTAGTGCTGTCGGTGGTCCTGCTCTCCACCGTCGCCAAGGCTGGCAACGTCACCCTTGAGCAGGCGAAAGCCATCGGAGCCTACTACATGAGCTATCAGTTGGGCAGTGACAAAATCGCTTCCGAGCATCTCACGCTGGCCTACCAGTTCGAGAATCCCGACATGGATGCCACCTCCGCCTATGTCTTCAATGTGAAGGGCAACGGCTGGATTATCATTGCCGGTTCGTCGGTGGTGAATCCCGTTATCGCCTATTCCGAGGAGGGCTCGTTGGACATGAACAAAATCCCTGACAACTTGCGCTGGTGGCTGACAAGGTACACCGACGTCATTGCCGACATCCAGCGTCTGGATGCCGAGAAAGGTTATCCCGACAGTGAGGAGTATACCAAGCTGACCAACAACGGTCTCAAAAATGGCAGCAAGGCAAACTCCAAGGTGCAATTGATGACTACCAGCTGGGGTCAGGGCAGCAGTTACAATGCCAGCCATACCTATAACTACTATTGCCCCGAGTGGAATGGCCGCTATTGCGTGACCGGCTGTGTGGCCACCGCCCTGTCGCAGATTTGCAAATACTACGAATTCCCCAAAAAACCCCAAAATGGAAGGGTGGCTACCACTTTCCATGGTACTTCGCTTGAGATAAGACTGGATACCGTCTCTTTCGACTATTCGATGATGCCCAACAAGTTGAAGGAAAGCACCACGATGGATAAAGTACAAGAGGTGGCCAAATTGAACTATACGATTGGTGTGGCTGTCAAGATGTCTTACGACCCTGATGGCAGTGCCGCTTATACGACCACCGCTATGGAGCAGATGAGATTCAAATTCAAATATTCGAAAGGTACCCTCTATCGTCGTAGTACCAATGACACCACTTTCATCAACACCCTCCGTCGTCATCTGATGAACAACGATGTGGTGTACATGGACGGTGTCTCTTCCGTAGGCAGTGGTGCCGATGCCGGCGGACATGCCTGGGTGTGTTCTGGCTATCAGACAGAGGATGTGGAGAAATACTATATGAACTGGGGCTGGGAAGGTACTGGCAATGGCTGGTTCAATCTGGTCGAAAACAACATGTACATCTCGCAGCAGGGCTACAACTTCAATCAGGAACAGGCTTGCATCTTCAATATGCTGCCCCCCGAGGACTCGAATATCCACCACAACAATGTGGGCATCCGCGAGGTGGAGTTTGACAACACCCTCCTTGGCACCGCCTATCCCAATCCCGCCACCCTGTCGGTGACGCTGCCCTACAGCACGGAGACGGCTTCCGACATGCAGGTCTATGGCATCGACGGCCGACTGGTCTCCACGACCCATGTGCAGCCCGGCACCGGTGAGGTGACGCTGCGTGTCGACGCACTGCCCAAAGGCGTCTATATCTACCGTCTGAACAGTCAGAGCGGCAAATTCATAGTGAGGTGAGCAGGCCTTAATCGGCCGGGAGGGAGACGGTGAATGTCGACCCCTTCCCCAACTCGCTTTCGAGTGTGATGTGGCCCTGGTGGAGTTTTACCACCTGGGCCACATAGTTTAATCCTATGCCGAAGCCCTTGACGTTGTGGATGTCGCCCGTGGAGACGCGGTAGAACTTCTCGAAGACATGCTTCTGGTCGTCCTTGGAGATACCGATACCCTCGTCCTTGACGCTGAGGCGGAACCAGCCATCCTCCACCGCGGTGGAGACGGTGATATGTGGTGCGGAGGTGGAGTACTTGATGCCGTTGTCGATGAGGTTGAAGATGAGGTTGGTGAGGTGCATCTCGTCGGCCACGACGACGGGTGGCACTGCCTCCAGGTGCGTCTCCAGGCTGCCGCCGCGGTTGGCGAGGGTGAGCTTGAAACTCTGTGCCACCTTTTCGACGAGGGCATGCATGTCGACCTCCTTGGGGTTGATGCGGAACGACTTCTTCGACATCTTGGCGCTCTGCAGGATGGTGTCCACCAGCACCCGCAGGCGCTGGTTCTCATCGTTGATGATGCCCAGGAAATTGCGGCGAGACTCCTCGTCGCTCGAGATACTGTCGTCGCGCAGCATTTCGCAGGCCAGGCTCACGGTGGACAGCGGCGTCTTGATTTCGTGGGTCATATTGTTGATGAATTCCGTCTTCATGGTGTCGAGCTTGCGCTGCACCGTGAGGGCGCGGATGGAGATGAAGAACATGACGATGATGATGAGGATGAGGATGAGGCTGGCGTAGGCCAGCAGGTTGGAGTTGCGCTGGAGGAAGAGCTGCGCCGAGGGGAAACTGAGGAGGATATAGTACTGCGAGGTGCCCTCGTTGCTCTGGGAGGTGAAAGTGTAGCGGTAGGGCGAGTCCTCGAGGTTGCGCTCGTTGTCGGCGGCAGAGGCGTAGAGCAGGGTGCTCTGACTCTCGTCGTAGATGCCCACGACGGGCCTGATGTCGATACCGTTGGTGAGCAGGTGCTGGCTGATGAGGTTGTCGAGCCCCTGATAGTGATAGGTGGGGCTAAGGGAGCCGTCGGGCAGCAGCACATCTCCGCTAATCTCCTTGATGACAGCCTCCATGGCGTTGGTGACGCCGATATTGAACATGTTATCGTTGATGGAGACGGTGCGCCGCGTCTGAGTAAACTGGATGAACACCAGGCTGATGGCGGCAAAAGCGAAGATGGTGATGGTGAAGATGCGTATCCAGCGTTTCATGGGTGTGGGGTTGGGATGAGGTGTTAAAGTGGTTAGTTTTAGTAAAATAACGCATGTTGAAAAAAAATATTTTTCCAGGGTACTTATAAATGGCAATTTTTTAGTATTTTTGCATTTTTCCAAACATAATAATATGGTTACAAAGTATATTTTCGTCACCGGCGGTGTTGCCTCCTCGTTAGGCAAGGGAATCATCGCCGCTTCATTGGCTCGTCTGCTCAAAGCCCGCGGCTATTCCGTCACCAACCAGAAGTTGGACCCCTACATCAACATCGACCCCGGCACGCTGAATCCCTATGAACATGGCGAGTGCTACGTCACTGAGGACGGGGCCGAGACCGACCTCGACCTCGGCCACTACGAGCGCTTTACCGGCGTCCACACCTCGCAGGCCAACAACGTCACCACGGGCCGCATCTACAAAAACGTCATCGAGAAGGAGCGCCGTGGCGACTTCTTGGGCAAGACCGTGCAGGTCATTCCCCATATCACCAACGAAATCAAGGATCGCATCACCGCCCTCGGCAACACCGGCAACTATGAGTTTGTCATCACCGAGATTGGCGGCACCGTGGGTGACATCGAGAGCTATCCCTTCATCGAGGCCGTGCGCCAGCTGAAGTGGGCCCTCGGCCGCAACTGCATCGTCATCCACCTCACCTACATCCCCTATATCGCCGCTGCCGGCGAGTTGAAGACCAAGCCCACGCAGCACAGCGTCAAGGCTCTCCAGCAGCAGGGTGTGCAGCCCGACATCATCGTCTGCCGCACCGAGAAACCCCTCACGCGCAGCGTCAAGGAGAAGATAGGACTCTTCTGCAATATCGACGGCGACAGTGTCATCGAGGACGGCGACGTGGCCAGCATCTACGACGTGCCCATCAAGATGCGCGACGAAAAACTCGACGTGCAGGTGCTCAAGAAACTCGACGTCCCTGTCAAGCGCGAGCTCGACCTGCAGAACTGGGAGGCTTTCCTCTACAAGCTCCACAACCCCCAATGCGAGGTCAGCGTGGGACTGGTGGGCAAGTATGTGCAGCTGCAGGACGCCTACAAGAGCATCACCGAGGCCTTCATCCATGCCGGTGCCGAGTTGCGCTGCAAGGTGAAGGTGAAATATGTCAACAGTGAAGAGCTGACCCCCGAGAATGTCAGCGAGCAGTTGGCAGGTCTCAGTGGCATATTGGTGGCCCCGGGCTTCGGCACCCGTGGCATCGAGGGCAAGATTCTCGCCGTGCAGTATGCCCGTGAGAACAAGGTGCCCTTCTTCGGCATCTGCCTCGGCATGCAGTGCGCCGTCATTGAGTTTGCCCGCCATGTGCTGGGCTACAGCGATGCCCACTCTGTCGAGATAGCCCCCGGCACCGCCCATCCCGTCATCGACATGATGGAGGAGCAGAAGAACATCAGCAATATGGGTGGCACCATGCGCCTCGGCGCCTACCCCTGCAAGCTCGTCAAGGGCAGCAAGGTCTACGACATCTATGCCACTCAAGCAATCAAACAATCAGACAATCAGGCAATCATTAGTGAGCGTCACCGCCACCGCTATGAGTTCAACAACGCCTACCTCGAGGATTTCAAGGCCGCCGGCATGGTGCCTGCGGGCGTGAACCCCGACAGCGGGCTGGTGGAGATTGTCGAGGTGCCGTCGCACCCCTACTTCGTGGGCTCGCAGTTCCATCCTGAATACAAATCCACCGCCATGCACCCGCATCCGCTCTTCGTGGCTTTTGTGGAGGCAGCGCTGAAATTTAAAAACTAAAGACCCTAAGGACCTTAAGGACCCTAGGGACTTTAAAGACCTTATAGATTATGAAGATTGGAGTTATCATTGCCATGGACATCGAGTATCGCCAGATGCGCGATGCCATTGGGGGCGACACCGGTCGCCTGGGAAACAACGACATAGTATTGTGGCAGTGTGGCATCGGCAAGGTGAATGCCGCCGTGGGCACCATGCGCCTCATCCAGGAGCATCATCCCGACGCCATCCTCAGCACCGGCCTCGCCGGCGGCATCGACCCGCAGATGCGGGTGGGCGATATCCTGGCTGCCACGCAGTGTGTGTACCACGACGTGGACTGCGGCGGCATCGTCTCTGGCGGCGTCTGCCCCCTGGGGCAGGTGCAGGGGTTGCCCGCCCGATATGATGCCGACCAGCTGCTGCTCGACCACGCCTTGAAAGTGGAAAGTGGAAAGAGGAAAGCGGAAAGTGAGCGCCTGGTGACTGGCCTCATCTGCACGGGCGACCAGTTCATCACTGACCGTGAGCGGCAGAACACCATCAAGCGCAACTTCGTCGACGGCCTGGCCTGCGATATGGAGAGCGCCGCCATCGCCCAGACGTGTTATCTGATGAAGGTGCCCTTCATGAGTCTGCGCGTCATCAGTGACACCCCCGGCCGCACCGACGACCATGCGGCGCAATGGAAAGATTTCCTCGGCGCCATGTGCGACCGGTCGTTCCAGTTTGTAAAAGGTTTTTTGGAATCATGGAAGTAATACAGAGTTTTACCATCGACCATACCCACCTGAAGCCGGGTATTTATGTGTCGCGTATCGACAAGGGCTTTATAACCTTCGACCTGCGCATCACTGAGCCCAACCGCGAGCCTGCTGTGGCGCCTGCAGCCATGCACAGCTTGGAGCACCTGATGGCCACCTGGTTCCGCAACTCGGAGGCCAAGGAGGATGTCGTCTATGTGGGTCCTATGGGCTGCATGACGGGCATGTATGTCATCATGACCGGTAGCTACAGCGTCGAGGAGATGCGGAAGCTGACCATCGAGTGTCTGGAGTGGATATTGACCCAGACCGAGGTGCCCGCCACCACACCTGAGACCTGCGGCAACTGTCTGCTGCACGACCTCCCCATGTGTCACTGGGAGAGCCGTCGCTATCTCGACCGTCTGAAGAACGATTTCCACAGCGAGTACACCAAGCTGCAGGTGACATTGGAAGACGGCAAGGTCTTCGCCGACGCGTAAAGGGAGATAAGCACCGATTTACAATTGAATTACCATTGTTTAACCATTTTAAATGGTTAAACAATGGTTAAACAATGGTTGAACAGAGATTTAAATGACTAAGGATTAGGTGATTGTGAGGATGTAGAAAAATCAGAGGGCTTTCCGTTCGGAAAGCCCTCTGATTGTGTGGTTTATCAACTAATAAGCTTAGAGAGCGTAGTTGAAGCCAATGCCAAAGTTGGCGAGGTGAGCCTGAATGGTCTGCTCACCGGCGTCGGCGCCAAAGCCAAAGCTGTGGGAACCGCCAGCGTCATTGGTCATGAAGTTGGCGTGGATGCCGAGCAGGTGGACATAGAGGTCGAGAGAAATCTTCTCGTTGATGGCGTAGTTCAGGCCGGGAATGATGTTGATGCCGAACTGGGTGAAGCTGTCGCCGAGGTCAAGGGTGTTGCCAGTGACACTGTTGTAGTTGTGGCTCTCCAGACCGAGGGTGAGGCGGAGCTGGCCTTCGCAGAACACGGTGAAGTTGTTCCATTTGGCCACGTTGTAGCGCAGGTAGGGGGCAAAGACGATGGCGCTTCCGGTGTTGGAGGTGTAGTCGTCAACGCTACCGGCGAGGTTGGTGTAGTTTCTGTTGTAGTTGTAGTTATAGCCCAGTTGAGCACCCACCTGCATGTCATCGTTCAGCCAATAGCCGATTTTGGGCATGATGCTGAAGTCGGTACCTGAGGTGCTACCAACGGTGTAGTCATTGGCATGGTTGTTGGTGTGGTCGATGCCAATGTTGCCACCGATAACCCACTGAGCGTTAGCGGTGAAGGCAAATGCTGCAAGAGCAAGGGTCAATAAAACTTTTTTCATGATTTTTGAATTTTTTGGTTAAACTTTTATTTGTTTTTTGGTTAAAATTTCTTAATCATTTGACGGTGCAAAGATACAACCTTTTTTGATACTGACCAAATTTTTTTTTAAATTTAACAAAAAAACTTAAAAATAGAGGTCTCTTTCGCCGTCGCCAATCTTGCAGAGATTGCCCTCGACGCGGCGCTTAAGTTCCTCTTTCGGGAAGGTCTGGGTGAGTTCCTTCAGCAGGCGCAGGCCTTTCTCCTTGGTGGCGGGGGAGGCGTAGTCCTCGAGGTATTCGCGGAAGGTGAACATGGCGTTGGGCTTGCAGTATTCCTTGATGAGGCCGGGCTTGGCGAGGTCCATGAAGTCGGCACCCACGCGACCTTTGCGGTAGCAGCCGGTGCAGAAGCTGGGGATATAGCCGCCGTCGATCATCATGGAAATGACTTCGTCGAGCGAGCGGTGGTCGCCGAGGGTGAACTGGGCGCCGGTGTCGCCGGTCTTCTCGTAGGGTTTGGCTGCGGTGTTGTCGCTGCCTTCGTCGTAGCCGCCGGGGTTGGTCTCGGAGGCCGCGGAAATCTGGCTGACGCCGTATTTGACCAGTTTGTCTCGCATCTCGGGACGCTCGCGCGTACTAATAATAATACCCGTATAGGGCATGGCGATGCGGATGATGGCGATGATCTTCATGAAGTCCTTGTCGGAGACGGGGTGGGGGATATTCTCTGGCAGGGAGAAGGGGGTGCCTTCGGCGGGCTCGATGCGGGGGAAGGAGACGGTGTGGGGGCCGCAGCCGTAGTCCTCCTCGAGGTGGCGGGCATGCTCCATCATGGCGAGAATCTCGAAGCGGTAGTCGACGAGGCCGAAGAGGACGCCGATGCCCACGTCGTTGATGCCGCCTTCCTGGGCGCGGTCCATGCAGGTGAGGCGCCAGAGGTAGTCGGCCTTGGGGGTGCCGGCAGGGTGGAACTTGGCGTATTCGATGGGGTCGTAGGTCTCCTGGAAGCAGACGTAGGTGCCTATCTTCTCGGCCTTGAGTTTGGCGTAGTCCTCGACGGACATGGGGGCCAACTCGACGTTGATGCGGCGGATGGTGGAGCCTTTCTCGTCCTTGGCGGCGTAAGTGCGGCGGATGGCTTCGACCATGTAGTTGGCGTCGTTGCGGGGACTCTCGCCGCAGATGAGCAGGGCGCGCTTGTGGCCCATGCGCAGCAGCTGGAGGGTCTCGGCCTCGATTTCGTCGAGGGTGAGCACCTTGCGCTTCAGTGCCTTGTTGTCCTTGCGGAAGCCGCAGTAGACGCAGTTGTTGACGCAGGCGTTGCCAGTGTAGATGGGTGCGAAGAGCACTAGGCGGCGGCCGTAGATTTCGTCTTTGCAGAACTCGGCGGTATCGAGGATTTTCTGGATGCCGGCCTCGTCCTCGACGCTGAGGAGCTTGGCCACATCCTCAAGGTTGAGGCCCTTGAGTTTGCGGGCCTTGTTGAGGATATCGTTCAACTGGCTCTCGGAGGGAGCATTGTTCTCCAGCATGCCGTAGAGCTTGTCGCGGTCAATGAAATTCTGGTGTTTCATGGTTTTTATTGTTTTAGGATTATTTTGTTTCTAGTTCTTCTAGTTGTTCTAGATTATCTAGTTTTTCTAGATTTTCTAGCTGGCGAGGGCTGTCTTGCTGGTGATGCCGGGCAGGCGGCCGAGGGGGCCGGTGAGGGCGTTGATTTGGTTCATGCTGCCCTCGACGATAAGTGACATCACGGCCACAGGCCTATCATGAAAAGGCAAACCTTGCCGACACAAAATGATGTCGGCGTGCTCAGAGAGAATCTGGTTGACGGAAGGCGCCGCTTCGCGGTCGCGTATGAGTATGGTTATCGTTCCTATTCTCTTCTCCATCAGGTGTTAGGCTTTTGGATTAGACATTGGGTTAATGGTGCAAAGATACAAAATAAAATGAATATGCAAACTTTTTTTTGCCAGTTTCTATTTTCTTCGTATTTTTGCAATTTGAAATTGTTGTGTAAAAAACGATATAAATATATGAAGAAAATAGCATTACTTGTTGTTGCAGTGGCTTTTGCCGCGGTCTCGCAGGCCCAGTTAGTGGTGGGTGTCCAAGGCGGCTATTATTGGCAGCAGAACTCCACATCGGTGAATACCGATAAAATCACCTCGTCCTATGTGGTGGGTGCCCTGCAGGTGGGCTACAAGGTGATGCCCAACCTGTATGTGGGTGTGATGGGTGGTTATGTGAACAGTGTGTTCGACACCGTGGTGGCCACAGACAGATACTTCTATGACGGTATGTACAGGGATGTTACCGACCACAACAAGCATAAGCTTCGCGAAGGCTGGACGGTGGCTCCGCAGGTGAAATGGGAGTTCCTCCGTTTCGGCAACATGCACTTCAACCTGCTGCTGCAGGGTCAGCTGCGTATGCTGGGTGCCAACAAGTATACCGAGAGCTATATCACCACCGGTGCCCAGGCGATGAATCCCAATGAGTACCTGGAGGTGGAGCCTTACGACGACCATATCACCGACCTGACCTGGGGTGTGAGCCTGCGTCCCACGCTCATCTATGAGTTCTCCGAGCACCTGAGTGCCGAGTTGATGCTCGACCTGCTGTCGATAGGCTATGTCAGTGAGACTGAGACCTACGACCCGAAGGTTGACGGTATCGACCCCATCAAGCAGACCAATGCCGTGTTCTATGCCGGCCTTAACTCGTTCACTGACGTGTTGCGCTGGGAGAACACACTGTTGAAGCTGGGCTTCAACTGGACCTTCTGACGGCGTTCTTTTTCGTCGGCGAATTGGGCGAATTTAGCGAATTATCATTATGTATAATAAGGAGCATGGATTATATATAGCGCACTGTGATGATGGTGCGCTTTCCATTTGTGGACGTATGGCAAATCGCCACGGGCTCATCGCTGGCGCCACGGGTACTGGCAAGACCGTCACCCTACAGACGATGGCCGAGACCTTCTGCCAAGCGGGCGTGCCCTGCTTCATGGCCGACATGAAGGGTGACCTCAGTGGTATCTCGCAGCCCGGAAAAGGGGAGGGGTGCCCGGTGCGGTTCTACGATGTCTTCGGCGAGCAGGGCCATCCCATCCGTGCCACGGTGAGTCAGATGGGACCACAACTGCTCTCGCGCCTGATGGGCTTGAATGAGACACAGGACGGCGTGCTGAACATCGTGTTCCGCATCGCCGACGAGCGTGGTCTGATGCTACTCGACGTGAAGGACCTGCGGTCGATGCTCGACTATGTGGGCAAGCATGCCAAAGAGTATACCACCAAGTACGGCAATATCTCGTCCGCCACCATCGGTGCCATCCAGCGTGCGCTGCTGCAGCTGGAGAGCCAGGGGGCCGAGCGCTTCTTCGGCGAGCCGAGTTTCGATATCTTCGACCTACTGCAGACCGAAGGCGGAAAAGGTGTGATGAGTGTGTTGGCTGCCGACAAGCTGATGTTGCAGCCCAAACTCTATTCGACTTTCCTGCTGTGGCTGATGAGCGAGCTCTACTCCACGCTGCCCGAAGTGGGCGACCAGGAGTTGCCGAAACTGGTTTTCTTCTTTGACGAGGCCCACATGCTCTTCGACGGCACGTCGAAGGCCATGGTAGACAAGATAGAGCAGGTGATACGCCTGATACGTTCCAAAGGTGTGGGCATCTACTTCGTTACGCAGAATCCCACGGACATCCCCGAGAGCATCCTGGGGCAGTTGGGCAACCGCGTACAGCATGCCCTGCGCGCCTATACTCCCAAGGATCAGAAGGCCGTGAAGACGGCTGCCGACACCTTCCGTCCCAACCCCAAGTTCAAGACCGATGAGGTTATCACGGAGCTGGCGACCGGCGAGGCGCTGGTGAGCCTGCTCGACGAGAAGGGCGCTCCCGGCGTGGTACAGCGGGCCAAAGTACTCTTCCCACAGAGCCAGGTGGGCGCCATTAGCGAGGAGCAGCGCCGCGCCATCATCCGCGGCAGCCGCATCTCGGGGAAATATGACACCATGGTGGACAGGGAGAGCGCCTTCGAGGTGCTGCTGAGGGAAGGAGAAGAGGCTGTGACGGTTCAGAATAATCAGAGTGTTCCGAGTAATCAGAAAACTCAGAAAACTCAGAGTGATACGAAGAAAAAAAGTCTCCTCTCGAAGATTATCAAGGCCATCATCACGGCTGTGACGGCCACGCTGGCGACCCTTGTGGGCACCTTCGTGAGCGACAAGGTGAGTGGCAAGAAGACCAAGAGCCGCACCTCGGCAACGCAGCGGGTGGTGAAGAACGCCACGTCGGCTGCCACACGCACGTTGACGCGCGACATACTGGGAAACCTTATAAAATAGTTAAGAGATAATAGTTAAGAGATAATAGTTATGAAGAAGATACTTTTGATTGCCGCGTTATTTTCAGTTTTCAGTTTTGCCTCGGCGCAGACCTATGTGGGTACGATGAGGGTAGGAAATGAGACCCAGAAGGATGTGTGGGTGAAGTATGAGATGAATCAGGATTCGACGGGTACTTGCAATATTATGATTTACCGTGTGCTGAAGGATGTGGTGAAGCCTTATAAGATTAATCTTTTGATTCCTACCATCGACGTGAATGTCAGTGCACAGCGCACGGCGCTGGTCTGCTACAACATCGTGCCGCAGTGCGAGGGGAAGGAAGTCCCGGAATACCTGGTGGAGAAGCTGCAGGGCTCGTTGATGTTCAATGTGCTGAGTTTCTCCTGCACCATTGACGGGAAACAGTACGTCTACCGTGGGGTGATACACCGCAGAGCGGAATAATGGTTAACGTTTAACGAATGGTATGTCAACAATAAACGGGGGTTTCAAAACCCCCGTTCTTTTATTTCTCTGGTGCGAGCAGCAGGATGCCTGTGTCGCCGTTCCATGTGGTCAGGAGTTCGCGGAATTTGGCGTATTCCTCCACGGGGATGAGGGTTTTCTCGATCTTGATGCGACGGATGACCTTGATTTTGTCGCCTTTCTGGCGGATGCTGACCTCCACGCGTCCGATGCCGTCATGGCTGGCCTTACGGATGATGTCGCCACCGACGAGTTTCAGCCCTTTGCTGATGGAGAAGGTCTGCTCAACGTTGATGTCGCAGGCCGTAGTGCTCAGGGGGGTGGTGCGTACATAGGGGAGCCGGTCGACATTGGGGAGCGACAGGGGGTGGGGGATGGCGGGGATGTGGAGAGAGAAGAAGCCGTCTTCGAGGGCCACGATAGAAGCTTCCTCCTCGCCGGTGTATTCGAAGGTATCCACCTCGTCGCGGGCTTTGCCGTTGATGTCGATAGGCTCTTTGCGACGCACGTTGAGGCGGTACTCGACGGTGTCGATGAAGACACCCACCTCGTCCATGTTGTCGCCTATGACGCGGGCGCGGTAGCCCTCTTTGTTGAGGATGGCGGCGAGGAGCACGGCTTTGTCGATGGCGGTGCCGCAGCCTGTCTGCCAGGTGACGTCGGGGGTGGAGTGGACGTAGCCGAGGTGTGAGGGATGGATGTCGTTGAGGTGGATGTTGTCGACCACGAAGTCACGGACTTTGGCAACATTCATACGCTCGTCGGTGCCGGTGATTACCTGCCCCATGGCGTCGGAGGCGGCGGCGAAGGGTTTCTGGTCGAAAGCGGGGGTATGTTCGGGGAGGCTGTTGTAGAGGTGCAGGGTGGGGACGATGTCGGCGGGCATGTAAGGCTCGCGGGGCGCCTGCGGCATGTTGACGAGGGCGAACTGGAGCGTTTTGACAGCGTTGTCAGTGTTGATTCTCGAGGTGCGGGTCACGCCGCCTTCAGGCAGGTACTGGTTGCCGAGGAAATCCCATTTCACATCCATGTCGTTGGGATAGTTCACAACCACCTCGAGTTTCTCCACGGGGCATTCGCGCTGCAGGGGGAGGGTCTCATAGAGGAGGTTATAGCGGCGGTGGATGGTGTAGTCCACCACGATGACGCAGCCAAGCTCCATGCCGGTGTGCACCATGGCGAGTTCGCGCATGTGGTTGAAGCGACCGCAATCGGCGCACTCGGAGGGGAGCTGGTAGACGAAGGCGTTCTGTGGCATCTCCACACGGGTGCCGTCGAGCTGGCGGGTATAGACCTCGTTGATGGTGAGTTCCTCGAGGTCGGGATTGTAGACCACGAAAGTCTCGCCCTTGTCGGCGTAAGCCGTGAGGGCTCGGTTGCGGAGAATCTGCACCTCGTGGCGGTAGTGGTAGTCGCTGCTGCCGTCGGCATTCAGCGTCCACTCATGGCGCAGGAGCTTGAAGACGGCATCGGGCTGCTGGGCTTTCAAAGTGGAAAGCGGAAAGTGGAAAGTGGAAAGCAGGGCTGCTATAAAAAGTATCTTTTTCATTTCTACAAATCTTTAACCATTAAACATTAACCGTTAACCGTTATTTGGTCAGGATGACGGGGGTTTCGGAGACCATGACTTGTGCTCTGGCGCTGGCGCGGAAGGCGGGCCAGTCGGAGGCTTCGTAGAGGCGTTTGCCGAAGACGGCCTGCTCGCCGAAGCTCAGCTTGTTGCCCTCCATCTGGAACCCGCAGCCGAAGGAGGCGGCGGGGTTGGCGATGCCGTCAACCATGGGGTAGTGGAGCATCTTGGGCTCGAAGGGCAGTGTGATGGTCTCGCGGATGTCGACGAGGCGTGAGCAGCGGTCGGCGAAAGGTTGGGTACGGGTCTCGGGCGTGAGGTTGAATTTGAGATGTCCCATGGCGCGACGGAAGAGGTTGCGGGCGCTGAGGGGGATGAAGGAGATGGTGGTTTTGTCGACAGCCGCGTAGTGGGGGATGCGGTAGCGGTAGGTGATGGAGACGGGGTGGTCGAGGTAGCCGTCGGGGTCGCTATACTGGATGTCGAGGATTTCGGCGTTGGGGGCTACGCGGAGCAGTTCGAGTTCGAGGTTGCTTCGCCACTCGCTCTGGCGAGCGCTGAAAACGCCACGTACAGCAGCGTCGCTCTGGCCTTCGGCGGTGATGGTGAGGGTGCCGGTGAGGGTACCCTCCTTATCGATGGTGCTCTCGCCGAGGATGCGGAGGTAATGGTTCTCGGCGGGCGAGACGGGAGTCTCCATGAGGTCGCAGCCCTCGGCGGTGCCGATGAGGTAGCCCTGCTGCTGCTCGGCGCTGCTCCAGAGTTCACGCACGTTGGGCACCCAGGTGGGGTCGAGCATGAGGAAGGAGCCGTCGCGCTTCTGCACGGCGCAGACGCTGTGGTTGAATTGGTCGGCGGGGATGCGGTCGATGCGCTCGCCGGCCATGGTCATGGCGGCATAGGCCTTGAAGCCTGCGGCACGGAGGAAGCCGATGAGGGTGGAGGCCTTGTCCTTGCAGACGCCGCAACGGTCGGTGAAGTTCATCTGCTGGTTGTGGAGGGTGAAACCCTCGCCGGGGCCCATGGAGATGCCGGCATAGCGGATGTTGTCGGCCACCCAGTGGGTGAGGGCGCTGATGCTATCGAGTTCGGTGGTAGCACCGCGAAGAATCTCATTGACCTTCTTCTGCACCTCGGGGGTGGCGGTGAAGCTGCCGTAGTCCTCGTTGACACCAAAGAACCAGCGGCTCTTGGCCTGCCAGTCGGGACTGGTGGAAAGGAGCAGCTTGCACTGGATGTCGTTGTTGGCCAAGGCGCGGGGCTCGCGCTTCAGAGGCATGATGTCCTCTTTGTTGGAGAAGGTGTAGAGGCTGCGGCCAGCTTCGTCGGCAGCTTCGCGCTTCACGTCGAGCTCACCGTTGTAGACCTTGTACTGCAGGCTCTTGTTGTCAAGAATATTCAGCTGGTAGACCTTGTGCTGTACGGGTTGATCGCTCCAGAAAGGCACGATGTCGTAGTAGTGTCCGCGCATGGGAGGGATGTAGCGGTCGTCGTTGTCGGGCAGTGCTGCAAAGACCTCATTAAGTCCATTGGATCCATCCTGTAGCAGCGCATAAGTATATCCTTTCTTGTAGGTCCAGACTTCGAGGCGGTCGCCGAGGTCGAGGTGGCCTATCTCGACCATCTTCTGGCTGGCGCCCCAGTAAATCATACGGGCGGGTGCCACGTAGTCGTAGACGGGGATATTGTTCTCGCGGCCGGGCCAGAGGAGGGTGTCGGTATGGCCGTTGGTGTGGTGGACGAGTACGCGCTCGATGTTGCAGTAGGCCGACAAGGGGTCGTAGTCAATCTTGTAGGTGTTGTAACTGGCACAGCCAGCAAAAGAGTACATCTCGATGCACTTGTGGTTGAGGATATGGCTGAGACCGGTCTCCTCCATGTAGACACCTGTGGAGTCGAAGAGGGTGAGTGTGTTGCTGCCGGCGTATTTGCCGGGGAGCGCCTTCTGCTGTGCGGTGGCGAACGAGGCCGTGGCCGCTATCAGTGTGAGGAATACGAATGCTTTTTTCATAAAAAATGAATTCTATTTTAAAATGCAAAGATACAAATATTTTTTTAATTTAGGGGACGAAAAAAGAAAAGTCCCAATTTTTGCATTGGAACTTTTCAGTGTTGTCCTACCTGGATTCGAACCAAGACAAGCTGATCCAGAGTCAGATGTGCTACCGTTACACCATAGGACAATCGGTATTTTTCTTTCCTTTTAGAGGAAAAGTTCACTCGCTTCGCTCGTGTTCTTTTTCCTCGAAAGCGGGTGCAAAAGTACAACCTTTTTTGAAACTGGCAAAATATTTTTTAATTGAAAATTGAAAAATGAAAATTAAAAATTGATTGTCAGTAGATTATTTTTTTATTTTTTTGTTTTGTGATGCAATAAATCTTTCTTCGACACGTTATCAAAAATATCATTTGAAACCAAAAATAGGAATTATGAATATTATCATCACCGGCGGTGCCGGATTCATCGGGAGCCATGTGGTACGTCTGTTTGTCAACAAGTACCCGCAGTACAAAATCATCAACCTCGACAAGCTGACCTATGCTGGTAACCTCGCCAACCTCAAGGACATCGAGGACAAGCCCAACTACAAGTTCGTGCGCATGGACATCTGCGACTTCGACGGTGTCTACAAGCTGATGCAGGACGAGAAGGTCGACGGCATCATCCATCTGGCCGCCGAGAGCCATGTGGACCGCAGCATCAAGGACCCCTTCACCTTCGCACAGACCAACGTGATGGGAACCCTCAGCATGCTTCAGGCCGCCAAACTCTATTGGGAGAGCCTTCCCGAGAAATTCGAAGGCAAGCGTTTCTATCATATCTCGACCGACGAGGTCTATGGCGCCCTGGAGATGACCCACCCCGAGGGCATCAAGCCTCCGTTCACCACCAAGGCCAGCAGCGGTGAGCACCACCTCGCCTATGGCGAGAAATTTTTCACCGAGGACCTCAAATACCAGCCCCACAGTCCCTATAGTGCCGCCAAGGCCTCGAGCGACCACTTCGTGCGTGCCTTCCACGACACCTATGGTCTGCCCACAGTCGTCACCAACTGCTCCAACAACTACGGCCCCTATCAGTTCCCTGAGAAGCTCATCCCGCTCTTTATCAATAATATCCGCCACCGCAAGCCGCTGCCTGTCTACGGAAAAGGTGAGAATGTCCGCGACTGGCTCTATGTAGAGGACCACGCCCGCGCCATAGACCTCATCTTCCATCAGGGCAAGATTGCCGAGACTTATAACATCGGTGGCTTCAACGAGTGGAAGAACATCGACATCATCAAAGTGGTCATCAACACCGTCGACCGCCTGCTGGGTCGTCCCGAAGGGCAGGACATGGACCTCATCACCTATGTCACCGACCGCGCCGGCCACGATATGCGCTACGCCATCGACAGCTCGAAGTTGCAGCGTGAGCTCGGCTGGGAGCCCAGCCTTCAGTTCGAGGAGGGCATCGAGAAGACCGTCCGCTGGTACCTCGACAACCAGGAATGGATGGACAATGTAACTTCGGGCGACTACATGAAATACTACGAGGATATGTACGCCAACCGGTAATGGTGGTTTGATTAACGGTTAATGGTTAACGATAAGCGGGGCCTTGTGGCCCCGTTTTTTTGTCTTTTAAATTTTTTTTCACTTTTATACAATAAATAAAAATAAACCTCGTTTCTTAACTAGAAAAATAATTACAAAACAATATGTATAATTATGAATAGGGAATTGACAAAAGCAGAGGAACAGGTGATGCAGGCCTTGTGGAAGATCGAGAAAGGATTTGCAAACGAGATTGTTGCGGCGGTGGAGAGCAATGCGGCGTACAATACGGTGCTTACCGTGGTGCGTGTGCTGGAGCAGAAGGGTTTCGTGGCGCATGAGACCTTCAACCGCTCGAACCGCTACTATCCGCTCGTCACGCGCGAGGAATATATGCAGCAGCAATTGGGACGGTTGACCAAAAGTTATTTTGGATCGGCACGTGCGCTGGTGTCGTTTCTGGTGGACAAGAAAGAAGTCTCGTTAGAAGACTTGGAATCAATCACTAAAGCCCTTGAGTCATGATACGCTGGATGATTATTTCGACGCTGGCCACTGGCCTTTTCTACGCGCTTTACCTCTGGCTTTTCCGCCGCGACCGCTGGTTTGAACTATCGCGCGCGTATCTATTCATTATAATAGGGTTCTGTTCCCTGTTTCCCTGGTTCCGGTTGCCCGCGAGCATGATGTCGTCGACACCCGCGACAGAATTTCTGATGACAGTCGACATCCCCGAGCCGTATGTCGTCGGGAGCGCTCCGATGGAGGAACCCGAACTCTCGCTCAAGCTGGACATTATCCCCATGATCTATTTGGGAGGCGTGGCCCTGATGATGGCGATACTCATCATCCAGCTGACGGCACAGGCGGTGCGCATTCGCCGACTGCGCAGGGAGTACCCGGTTTATGGCTGGGGCAACGGATTCGCCATTCCTAAAGGGGCGCTACTCATCCTCGTCCCCGACAACACGGAGCCTTACTCGTTTTTCAAGAATATCATTG
This sequence comes from uncultured Bacteroidota bacterium, assembly GCA_902800395.1. Taxonomy (GTDB): domain Bacteria; phylum Bacteroidota; class Bacteroidia; order Bacteroidales; family P3; genus Colimorpha. The sequence continues at coordinate 64,661 of CADCEC010000001.1, forward strand.
TCGGTACACGCGACCTCGACGAGGAGGAAATGCGCTGCATCCTCGCCCACGAGTCGGAGCACGTGAGCCGAAACCATTCGCTCGACATCGTGTGCATGCGATGGGTATGCTGCGTCATGTGGTTCAACCCCTTCGCGTGGATGATGCTGCATGAGTTGAGGGCCGTGCACGAGTATCAAGCCGATGCAGCAGTCGCCGACGGCGACAACAAAGATTATCTGCGTCTGCTCTACCGGCAGACCCTCGGTACCGGATATGGCCATATCACCAATAATTTCCAAAGTATTAACATCAAAAAACGCATTGTTATGATGAACAAAACGAAAACGCGCTTCGGCGCATGGAAAGCACTGGCGGCGCTGCCCGTGGCGGCATTGTTGATGATGGTGGGTTGCAAGCCCGCGACATCTGAAATTGTCGACTCCGAGAAGCAGGCGGTGGTTGAGCCTCAGGCTACCGTCGAGCCAGAACTCTTCGACCCTCAAACTGCTCCCGAGGGATTTATTCCTCCCGAATATCCTGACGGCGAGAAAGCCCTTTACAAGTATCTTGCTGAAAACATCCACTATCCCGAACAGGCCAAGGCCGACGGCATCGAAGGTAAAGTGTTTGTCCGTTTTATTGTGAGGGACAACGGAGACATCGTCAATGTCGAGGTGGAGCGTGGCATCGGTGGCGGATGCGATGAGGAGGCAATGCGCGTGATTAAAAGCATGCCCAAATGGATACCTGCCACAAGCGAGGGCAAAGTTGTAAACGTGCAATACGTCATTCCTATCAACTTCAAACTGCAATGAAGAGGCTCCCTTTCGTTGTGGTATTCAGCGTCCTGTTGTTAGCCGGCTGCGGTGCCTCGCGGCCGGCTGGCGGCTGGCCGACTTGCGAGTGCGAGCGGGCGGTGAAGGTGCCGGATGGGACGTTCCGTGCGTGGCTGGTGGAGAAGGGATATGCCGAGAAGGCAGGATGGAAGAAGTTGAGGGCCACCGAGGAAGGGTGCAGGTTGAAGGAGTTGGAGTGTTACAGTCAGGGCATCCATAGCCTTGAGGGGATAGAGATGTTTCCGCAGCTGGAGCAACTGACTTGCAGCGACAATCCCATCGAGGAGATGGACCTCAATGGGCTGCCGCATCTGGAAAGGCTTTATGCTCTCAATGTGCCGCTGCGGCGGTTGGAGATGGACAGCTGCCACCACCTGAAGCGAATGCAGGTCAGCTATACGAAGATTGCATCTGTCGACCTGGCGCCGTTTCCGGAGTTGGAGCTGCTGCTGTTCATATTTTCGCCGATTACAGAGATGGACCTCACGCCTTGCGTCAACCTCAAGCAGTTGTATGTTCGTGGCACACAGATTCGCGAGGTGGATTTGAGACCTTGTGTCAAGTTGCTGGAACTTCACGCGCTTGATACGCCGTTGGAGACAATTATCGTCTCAGAGGAACAGTACGGCAGTGAGATAAAGGTGTCGGTGGACGACTCGGTGAGAATCGAGGTGAGGTAGGCAATAATTAATATGTTAATGCGTTAATGTATTAATGTGTTAGTTATTATATGAAGAATATTATTTTCGATTTCGGCAATGTGTTGGTGCAGTGGCATCCGGAGCATGTGTATGGTGAGTATTTCGGTGACGAGGCCAAGGCGTGGTGGTTTCTGCGGCATGTGGCCGACATGGACTTCCGGCAGCGCATCGACGCCGGCGAGAGTTTCGACGGATGTATCCGTGAGAAGCAGGCGCAATATCCCGAATATGAGCAGGCTATTGAACTTTACCGTTCGAAGTGGCGCGAGATGCTGACGGATGAGGTGCCGGGGATGCGGGAGGTGATAGTTGAACTAAGAGGTAAGAACTACGAGCTATATGGACTTACTAATTGGAGCATGGAGACGTTTCCTGAGGCGAGAGTGCATTTCGGTATCCTGCAGATGATTGACCGTTATGTTGTGAGCGGCGCCGAGGGATATGTGAAGCCCGACCCGAGACTGTTCCAGGTGCTCTTGGGCCGCTATGGGTTGCGCGCCGAAGAGTGCATCTTCATCGATGACAACCCCGACAACGTGGCCGCAGCCCGAAACTTGGGCATGCGTGGCATCGTCTTCACCAATGCAGAATCATTACGAAAAGAACTTGCTATATGAAAAAGACATTACTGTTACTCCTGCTTTTTACCTTTCACTTTTCACCTTTCACCTGTCGGGCGCAGGGGCGTTTTGATGCTACGGCATTTGCTGGCTTGAACATGAGTCAGATTGACGGTGACGGTGCGGGAAGCTACAACCACATGGGGCTACGTGCGGGCGTGGGTACCAGTTTTACGTTGGGAAACGATTTGAAGTCGCCGTGGCGCATGGTGGTGGAATTGGCTTTTAGCAATAAGGGTTCTCATATCGATGCTTACGACCGTAATCTGTCAGCCAGTTATATTGAACTGCCTGTGATGATGTCGTACAACTTGTTGGAGGGTCGTTTACGTTTGGCTGCTGGCGTGGCTCCCGCCATCCTTGTGGATTCCAAAGTGACCAATTATGGTGCTGAAGACCTGCCTTCACAGGAAAACTTCACCACATTCGATTGGCTTCCGCTGACTGCTAGTATTCGCTACCGCTTTCTTGACCATCTCGGTTTTGAGGTGCGTTATCAAAATTCCTTCCTTAGCATCACCAAGGAGAACGGCAGTGGTACCTATCGCCTTTTCAAAGACAACAAAGGAGCTTTCAGCCGGTTGGTTTCCTTTGCTCTCACTTATACTTTCTAGCTTTTCTTTACCACACTTTTGTAGCCGCTCAGCAGGCCGGTGTTGGCGTTGCCGATGAAGGCGAGGATTTGCTTGCCTTCGTCGGTGGTGCCGAAATGCTCCTTCACCTGCTCGATGGCGTCGGTGACGTTGAGGCCCTTGACGAAGATGTAGCGGTAGATGTCGCTGATGCGGTTGATGCTCTCCTGGGTGAATCCGCGGCGCTGGAGGCCGAGGGTGTTCACGCCGCAGTACTGGATGGGGTAGCGGGCAGCTTTGATGAAAGGAGGCACGTCCTTGTCGATGAGGGCACCCCCCTGGGTGATGACGTGGGAGCCGATATGGATGAACTGTAGGCAGGCAGTCTTGCCGCCGAGGATGACATAGTCGCCCATGATGATGTGGCCGGCGAGGGTGGCGTTATTGGCAAGTACGCAGTTGTCGCCTACGACACAGTCGTGGGCCACATGGACGTAAGCCATGAGGAGGTTGCCGTTGCCGATGACGGTCTTGCCGCTGGCGGCGGTGCCACGGTTAATGGTGCAGCATTCGCGGATGGTGTTGTCGTCGCCAATCTCGACGGTGGTGTATTCGCCAGCGAACTTGAGATCCTGGGGCACGGCAGCGATGACAGCACCGGGGAAGATGCGGCAGTTCTTGCCGATGCGGGCACCGGGGAAGATGGTCACGTTGGGGCCTATCCAGGTGCCGTCGCCTATTTCAACATCTTCGCAGATAGTGGTAAAGTTCGAGATTTTGACGTTTTGGCCAATCTTGGCGTCGGGGTGTAAGTCGTAAAGGGTCATTATTGAAATTGCGTTATTGCGTTGATTCGTTATTGTGTTAGTTTTATTTGAGGTTTTCCGGGTGGTTTTTGATGTATTCCATGAGGAAGAGAGCGAAGGCGGTGTTGGCCTTGTGTCCAGGTTTGAAGATAGAGAACTTGCCGTTGAGTAGGGAGCCTGCCAGACGTACGTCGCCCACAAAGTCGAGCAGTTTATGGCGTGCGGGCTCGTTGGGGTAGTAGGGGTTGGTGGTGTTGAGGACACCATCATGTACCTTGAAATTATTGATATCTTTATTGAAGGTCTTGCCTAGACGTTTGAGCTGTTTGGGAGTGAGCTCCTCATTGACGTAAACCAGAGCGTTGTCGAGGCTTCCGCCCTTGATGAGGTTGAAGCGCAGCAGAGGCTCTATTTCGTGGAGAAACACAAAGGTGCGGCAGGGTGCGATGCCGGCGGGATATTCGGAGAGGTTGTTTATGTCGGCCTCCTGTCGGCCAATGACACTATTGGGGAAGTCGATAACGCAGTGTACGGCGAAATGGTCGCAAGGCTCGAGGTCATATACAGAGCCTGTCGGTTTGAATTCGAAGTGCAGAGGTTCGGGGAAGTTGTAGTATTTGCGCGGAGTGGACATAGTGCGTACGCCCACACGTACGAGTTCCAGCATCCAAGGACGCGAGGAGCCGTCGATGATGGGAACTTCACCACCGTCGAGTTCTACGAGGGCGTTGTCGATGCCCATGCCGTGGAGGGCGGACATAAGATGTTCGATGGTGGCGATGGTTTGACGGCCACTGCCCAGAGTGGTGCCACGCGAGGTTGCACCGACGTTACTGGCCAGCGCTTGCTGGGTGATGATGTTGGTGCGGTCGGTGCGACGGAAGGCGATGCCGAAGTCCTCGAAGGCGGGCTTCACGGTGACGGTCACTGTGCGGCCAGTGTGAAGTCCGGGACCTGTGACGCGGAACTCTTTATTGATGGTGGTTTGGTATTCCACGGGTGAATGCGTTAATGTGTGAATGCGTTAATGTGTTAGTGGGTAGTGGCGGGGACGAAACGAAGGGACTCCATGCGGTAGAGTTGTGGTTGGTCGTTTTCTAGTCCGGCCTGACGACGGCTGAGGTGAAGGGGGTGGATGAGATTGGTGAGTGTCACGCCAGGTTCGAACCAGAACTTACTGTTGCGAAGGGAGAGTCCATAGACGATATAGGTGGTTAGGTCATAGGCTGTGGCAGCCAATGCTGAGGTGGGTTCGGAACCGAAACGGTTGCGAAAGTTAGTGAGAAAATCGATATGCACGCTGTTCCCCATATCCCAATTAGAGGTGAATGTGTGGTAGTTGAGCAGTTGCAGTTGTGCGAAGTCGATATCGGAAAAGTCGCGGGTCCAGTCGGAGAGAGTGTACAACGTAGGAGAATTGCTCTTGATGGCAGCAAGACGGTTGAGAAGATTGCTAACGTAGACGCGCATCTGGTCGGCTTGTTGGTCGTAGATGCTTAGCACATGGCAGTTGGGAGAGGCTTTTAGGGTGGAAGTGAGCTTGTTGCTCTGACTCCAGTTGAAGAGTGTGTGTTTGATGTCGCCGCGTTCAGAAAGCTGACGTTTGATTTCATTCAGGAGAGGTTTCTCACCGCTGCCGCCATGGATGATGAAAAGGTGTCCGTCAGGTCGTTCGGCTTTCATGTTGTCGAGCATGGTCTTTATCTGACTCTCTACAGAAGGTTGGATTTTAACCATGTAAGAATTGTCAGCGCAGATTTCACTGCGTGTGGACATGGGGTTGACGATATAGACTCCGGCTTGGCGTGACAGGTCAGCTGCTTTTGTGAAGGCATCTCGGAAAAGGAGTGCTACCACGACATCAGACTGGGCCACGTTGTGAGACTGAAATACTTTCTCCACGCCCTGTGCACTATTGTCGGGGACATCCACCACGTTGAGTTCCACACGGGCGGTGGTTGTCGTTGAAGACAGCTGCTCGAGAGCCATAAGCATGCCCTCATAGAATTCAATGAATTCAAACTGGCGGTAGCTTTTCTTTCCACGTTGTTCGATGTCGAACTTTGTGGTTGAAATATCATCTATCTCGTTTAGGTGCAGCGGCATCAGTAAAGAGATGCGGATGACATCACCCACGGACCGAACGGAGGGAGCCGGAGTAGTGGAAGATGAGACTTCTTTTGTGGTAGAGGGAGTCTGCTGACTGTCGTTCTTCTTGTCGTTTTTCTTTTCAGTTTGTTTTTTTGCAGATTCCTGTTTGTCTGCATCCATCTTTTCATCGGAGGATGAGAATTGGCCGCGGAAGGGAAGCCACACGGTGTCGCCGGCATGCAGGAAATGGATGTCGACGTGGGTGACGGCATCATAGCTATTTACCTTATAGGCCTTAGCGATAGAGTAAACGGTTTGGCCTGTCTCCACGATGTGGACGTAGTATTTGCGCCCGTTCATCACCTGAGTCTCGTGGCTTACTTTGACAGGTGTCGTGCCTGGGGCCTGCGCTTTTAGTGAGTGGAAAGTGGAAAGCGGAAAATGGAAAGCGATGCTGACGCAAATCAACAGTATCACTTTCTCTGCTCGTCCACTGAATACATTAAATACTCTTTTTTTCATAATCTTTCCTCTTTACACTTTCATTTTTCCACTTGGGATTTATTCCCATTCTATGGTTGCGGGGGGTTTGGAACTGATGTCGTAGCAGACGCGGTTCACACCCTTGACGCGGTTGATAATCTCGTTGGAGATACGGGCCATGAAGTCGTAGGGGAGATGGCTCCAGTCGGCTGTCATGCCGTCGACGCTCTCCACGGCACGCAGTGCCACTACGCTCTCGTAGGTGCGTTCGTCACCCATCACGCCCACGCTCTGCACGGGTAGCAGCATGGCACCTGCCTGCCAGACTTTGTCGTAGAGCCCGGCATCGCGGAGGCCTTGGATAAAGATGTGGTCTACTTCTTGGAGGATGTGTACCTTCTCGGGGGTGACATCGCTGAGGATTCGAATGGCGAGGCCTGGACCAGGGAAGGGATGGCGTCCGATGAGCTCATCCTTAATGCCCAGCTGGCGGCCCACGCCGCGGACCTCGTCCTTGAAGAGGCTTCGGAGAGGTTCCACAAGTTTCAACTTCATATAGTCGGGCAGACCTCCCACGTTGTGGTGACTCTTGATGGTCTGGCTGGGACCCTTGACGCTGGAACTCTCAATAACGTCGGGATAGATAGTGCCTTGTCCGAGCCATTTGGCGTCGGTGATGAGTTTGGCTTCGGCATCGAAGACATCGATGAAGGTTTTGCCAATGGCCTTGCGTTTCTTCTCAGGATCTTTCACCCCAGCTAATACATCATAAAAGCGTTGCTTAGCGTCGACACCTTTCACGTTGAGGCCCATGTCCTTGTAACTCTCGAGCACATTTTCGAACTCGTTCTTGCGGAGCAGGCCGTTGTCAACGAAAATGCAGTGGAGTTGATGGCCGATGGCGCGGTTGAGCAATACGGCAGCCACAGTGGAGTCGACACCGCCGCTGAGGCCCAGTACCACTTTGTCGTCGCCCACTTTCTCGCGTAACTCTTTTACGGTTGTCTCAATGAAACTCTCGGGAGTCCACGACTGCTGACAGCCGCAGATGTCGACAACGAAGTTATGCAGCAGGGTGTTGCCGTCCACGGAGTGGTGCACTTCGGGATGGAACTGGATGGCGTAGGTCTCTTCGCCATCTATTTTATAGCCAGCGAACTTGACGTTTTCTGTCGAGCAGATGACTTTATAGTTGTCGGGGAGAATTTCGATGGTGTCGCCATGGCTCATCCATACTTGGCTGCCCATGGGGATGCCTTTCATCAGGGGACTGTTGCTGTCGATATAGTTAAGATTGGCGCGTCCGTACTCGCGAATTTTACTTTGCTGCACACGTCCACCGCCCCATTTGGCCAGATATTGGGCACCATAACAGACGGCTAAGAGAGGAAGTTTGCCCTTAATATTCGACATGTCGGGCACGGGAGCATCTGGGGCGTTGCAGCTGAACGGACTGCCGGAGAAGACCACACCTTTTACGTCGCTGCCAAGGGTGGGAATCTTGTTAAAAGGGTGTATCTCGCAGTAAACATGCTGCTCCCTAATCTTGCGGGCAATGAGTTGAGTGTATTGAGAGCCAAAGTCTAATATGATAATGGTGTCCATATATATGTTATATTTAAAAATGCAAAAATACTAAAAATGATTGGAATGGCAAAATTTTTTTTGAATAAATTTTTTTTCGTATCTTTGCATTTTGTTTTGAAATGATTGATTGGAGAAAATATATATTAGCCAATGGATTGACAGTGCTGACGCATGAGGCGTGGGATACGCCTTTGACGACAGTGAATGTGCTATATAATGTGGGGGCACGGGACGAAGATCCGGGTTGCACGGGTTTTGCGCATCTGTTTGAGCATCTGATGTTTGGCGGTACTGAGCGAGTGCCCGATTATGATGCTGTGGTGAGTTCGTTGGGAGGAGAGAATAATGCTTTTACAAACAATGACATCACCAACTATTATGTAACAGTTCCTGTTGGCGGATTGCAGACAGCGCTGGAACTGGAGGCGGACCGGATGGAAGGGTTGAATCTGACGCAGAAAGTTTTAGAGGTGCAACAGAAAGTGGTGAAGGAGGAATATAACCAGCGGTATATGAATCGTCCGTATGGCGATATGTGGTTGTTGTTGAGATCGCTATGTTATCAGGTTAGTCCTTATCGCTGGGCGACCATTGGCGCTGATATCCGGCATGTAGCGGAGGCTACACTGGAGGATGTGCAGCAGTTCCATGAGAAATTTTACCGTCCTGACAATGCAATAGTTGCCATCGCAGCCCCGTTGAAGCATGAAGAGATGGTTGGGATGGCAGAACGTGCTTTTGGCACGCTTCTTCTCCCTCGCAAAAGAGTGGCAGAGTCTAGATGTTTTGCCCGAGAGCGGGAATATCCGCAGGAACCTTTGCAGATTACATCGCGGCGATTAGAAGTGATACGTGAAGTGCCATCAGACGCTGTATACATGGCATGGCCGATGTGTGATAGGTATGATTCTGATTTCCAAGCTTGCGACTTGATAAGTGATATTCTAGGCACGGGCAACTCGAGCCGTTTGTATAGGGGAATGGTGAGTGAAGGACGTCTGGTGTCTGAGGCCGACGCCTGCATCACGGGTGATGTGGGACAAGGTCTGCTGATGGTGAGCGCTAAAGTGCGAGAAGGAGAGAGTTTTGAGGATGTGATAGATACGATAAGGAAAGAGACTCGTCGATTGACAGAAGAGACTGTCGACCCTTACGAACTGGAAAAGGTGGCAAATAGGTATGAGAGTACGTTTGTATTCTCGCAGTACAAAGCCTCGGACCGAGCAACGGGATTGTGCTACTACACATGGCTTGGCGATACCTCGTTGGTGAATAGGGAACCTGAGAGATATCGCCAGGTGACACCGGAGGGAGTACAGCGTGCGGCGCGGCGACTCTTTCGTGAGGAAAATGAAAATATATTGATTATAAGGAAGAAATGAGCATTCGTGAGAGCATAGTGACATTTCTCGGGAAATTGAAAGAGATGGTAACCCATATTAACTATCGTCCTGTGACGAAGGTGATAGGGGGTGTGATGCACAAAATCGTGCTTGAATGGTTGATGCCGAAGCGCTATCGTAATTTGACGAAAAAAGAGATTTTTGAAATTATCTTCAAGAGCGACACTCCGGCAGGTAAGAAGTTCGATGTGTGGCTTTTGGTGCTTATCGTGTCCAATATTGTGTTGCTGATGTTCGACAGTGTTTGGGGCGCGACTGACACGATGACTTCCGGCGTGCATGAGTCGTTCTCGTTCTGGATTGTGAAGGCTTTGGAGTGGGCTTTTACATTGATTTTTACTTTCGAATACTATCTGAGAATCTATTGCTTGAAGCACCCAATGAAGTATGTGCTCTCTTTCTGGGGCGTGATAGATTTCCTTTCTATATTTCCCGCCTATTTGAGTCTTTTCGTCCCCACGACGCAGGCGTTGACGGTGTTGAGACTGCTGAGGGTGATGCGTATCTTCCGCATCTTCAAGATGAAACGATTCCAGATGGAGGCTTTCCATCTGATGAATGCCCTGCGTAACAGTGCCATCAAGATATTGATTTTCATGATGGTGGTGATGGTGGCGGCTGTAATCTTGGGTACCCTCATGTATTCGTTTGAAGCCGAGGTGAATCCTGCTTTTAAGAGTATCCCCACGGGTATCTATTGGGCTGTGGTGACCATCACTACAGTAGGTTTTGGCGACGTGGTGCCGCTGACGACGCCGGGGCGCTTTCTTGCTGTGATAGTGATGTTGTTAGGTTACTCCATCATTGCTGTGCCTACAGGTATTGTGGCGGGTGAGACCCTCAAAGAATATAGCCCTAGAAATCGTCGTCGCCGTCCTGCTCCGGAAGAATTTGACAATGACGAGGAAAATGAGGCAATAAATAGCTAATGATGAAGAGAGTGCTTATATCCGACCGTACCCATGAGGTGCTTCCGCAACGGCTGCGTGAGGCGGGCTTCGAGGTCCGCGTGGAGCCTGACCATGACTATGAGAGTCTGGTACGGGCGGCACAGGGTTGCGAGGGATTGGTGGTGAGAAGCAAGGTGAATATTGATCGTGCTTTCATTGACAGGGTGCCGTCACTGAAGTGCATCGGTCGCGTGGGTGCCGGCATGGAGACCATCGATGTGGACTATGCTGAGGCTCATGGCGTTCGCTGCCTCAATTCGCCCGAGGGCAACCGCGATGCAGTGGGCGAGCATGCCGTGGGACTATTGCTGGCATTGCTGAACAATATCGCCCGTGCCGACGCCGAGGTGCGACGGGGACTGTGGCAGCGCGAGGCCAACCGTGGCTATGAGTTGGGACCATTGACGGTGGGCATCATCGGATATGGCAATATGGGACAGGCGTTTGCAAAGAGACTCAGTGGATTCGGTTGCCGGGTGATATACTATGATAAATACCTGGGAGACGCGGCAGGCCGCGTCTCTACAGAACGGGTCTCTTTGGCGGAGCTGCAGGCTGAGGCCGATGTGGTGAGTTTCCATGTGCCGTTGACGGAGGAGACGCACCATTACCTTGATGCGGCGTTCATTGAGGCGATGGCCAAGCCGTTCTACCTTCTCAATACCTCACGCGGCGCCGTGGTGGACACTGAGGCGTTGGTGGCAGGATTGGAGAGCGGAAAGGTTCGCGGTGCGGCACTGGATGTGCTGGAATATGAGAATATGCAGGCTGATGGGCTGGGCGATGTACCGGAATGCGTACATTATTTGCAGCGGTCACCACGCACGGTACTCACGCCTCATGTGGCGGGATGGACCGTGGAATCGAAATATAAGCTCGCTGCCGTGCTGGCAGAAAAGATGATAGAGGTGCTGAAATGATTATAGTGCAGAATAGTATAGTTTCCGATGATGTGGCCGACTGCCGCTTCTGCTGCGACCTAAGCGTGTGCAAGGGCGCTTGCTGCGTGGATGGCGACAGTGGGGCACCGCTGATGGAGGAGGAGGTGAGGAAGATTGAGGCAGTGTTGCCCGAGGCGTTGCCGAAGATGACGGAAGAGGGTAGGGCTGCTGTTGAAACTCATGGAGTTGCAGTGCGTGACAAAGACGGTGACCTTGGCACTACGCTCATCAACGGAGGCGCTTGTGCTTTCATCACCCCTGGTCCCGACGGCTGTACTTTCTGTGCTTTGCAGGGGTTATACAAGCCGGTGTCGTGCCACCTCTACCCTATCCGCGTGGAGGATTTCGGTGAGTTTACGGCCGTCAACTATCACCAGTGGGACATCTGCCGATGCGCCAAAGGCAAAGGAGAGCCGCTGTATGTCTACCTGAAAGAACCACTCATCCGCCGCTTCGGACAGGAGTGGTATGACGAATTGTTGGAGCAAATAGAACTGAGAAACAATGGATAAGAAAAAACGAGCCATCATCTACGCTGTCATAGTGGCAGCCATCATTGTGGTGGACCAGATTGTGAAGATATTGGTCAAGACCCATATGCACATAGGCGAGGATATCCCGCTTATCGGGGAATGGTGCCGACTGCATTTCATAGAGAACGAGGGTTTTGCCTTCGGTATGGCTTTTGGTGGTTCCGTCGGAAAGATAGGCTTGACGCTTTTCCGCATCTTTGCCACCGGGGGTATTGCTTGGTTTATCTGGAAACAGTTAAAGGGGAACGGACGTACTTCACTCATTGCCAGTCTTACGCTTATTTTCGCTGGAGCTATAGGAAATCTGATTGACAGTTGTTTCTATGGGATGATCTTCAGTGAGAGCTACTATGATGTCGCCACGCTGTTCCCGCCGGAGGGTGGCTATGGTGTGTTCCTGCAGGGTAAGGTGGTGGATATGTTTTATTTCCCGTTGTTCGACTTCTACTGGCCGGAATGGATTCCGGTGATTGGAGGCAACTATTTCGAGTTCTTCAGTGCTATCTTCAATGTGGCCGATGCCGCTATCACAATTGGTGTAATTTGGCTGATTATCGAGCTTGCTTTCCTCGCTCCGAAGGCACAAAAGGCTGCTGCGGATGAAAAAAATCGGAATCGGAAGTAGTTGAAAATTAACTGAGAATTGGAGATTTGGAATTATGAATTGAAAAAAAATTTTGCCAGTTTCCAAATTCTTCGTACTTTTGCATCCGATTTCAAGAGTTGGCGTCGTAGCTCAGTTGGTAGAGCGAAGGACTGAAAATCCTTGCGTCACTGGTTCAAATCCAGTCGATGCCACACCGAAAGGGAGACTCAAACGAGTCTCCTTTTTGTTTGTACAATAATTTGTGTTGCGGCGCGTTATTAAGGTATGCAACGGATACTTGTAGTCGATGACGAAGAGGACCTGCGGGAGATTCTGCGGTTCAACTTGGAGGCCGAGGGCTTCGAGGTGGAGACGGCAGCCTCTGCCGAGGAGGTTCTTTCCACTTTCCACTTTCCACTTTCCACTTTCCACTTAGTTCTCTTGGACGTGATGATGGACCGCATGTCGGGCTTCGAGATGGCACAGCGGATGCGTAAGGTGGGGGACAATACGCCGATTATCTTCCTCACGGCACGCGATGCACACGACGACCAACTGCAGGGGTTCGGCGTGGGGGCTGATGACTATATCACCAAGCCGTTCTCGTTCGACACGGTGCTGGCGCGGGTGAGGGCGGTGCTGCGGCGATCTAGTAGTTCTAGTTTATCTAGTTCAACTAGTTTAACTAGTCTTACTAGAAGGGAACATCTTATCCTCGACCTCTTCCGGCAGCAGCCGGGGCGTTTCTTCACGAGGGAGGAAATCCTGAAGGCTGTGTGGCCCGATGATGCTTTCGTTGGGGAAAGGAGTGTGGATGTGCATATCGCGAGGCTGCGGAAGAAGCTCGGAGCCGAAGGACAACGGATTGTGAATAAAACAGGATTTGGCTATGGATTGGTCTGATGTGATATTATTGATACTGGTGGTCACCATTTTGGTGCTCTACATACGTCTGATGCTGAAGAACAAGCGCTTGAAGCAGATGGCCGACGAGGCCAACCGGCTGCGGCTCGAAGCCACGGAGGCCGAGCGGCGCAACCGGCAGCTGAAGCAGGAGATGACTTCCAACATCGCCCACGAACTGAAGACGCCAGTGAGTTCTATCCGCGGCTACCTAGAGATTTTACTCTCCGACAAGCCCGTGGACGACGAGCGGCGCCGCTACTTCCTCGACCGCTGTTTCCGCCAAACACTGCGGCTCTCGGACCTGATACAGGATGTCTCTATTATCAACAAGTTGGAGGAGAGCGCCGACCTCTTCCCGCGGACGGAGGTGGACGCCACAGAGGTGGCCAAAGAGGCCATCGACGACCTCGCCGACAAGGCCGCTGCCGCCGGCATCACCATCCAGAACAACCTGCCTGCCATGCCGCTGGGTGGCAACCGCGAACTGCTTTACTGCATCTTCCGCAACCTAGTGGAGAACAGCATCGCCTACGCTGGCAGCAATATTAATATTGTGTTGGAGACCTACAAGGAGAGTCCCGACCACTATTTCATTCATTACTATGACACCGGCAAGGGTGTGGCTGACGAATATCTCTCGCGCCTTTTCGACCGCTTCGTGCGTATCGACGAGGGCCGCTCGCGACAGAACGGCGGCACTGGCCTAGGCCTCAGCATCGTCAAGCACTCGGTGCTCTTCCACGGCGGCGAGATATATGCCCGCAACCGCGAAGGTGGAGGTTTGGAATATTACTTCTCACTCAAAAAATAACCCATTCAACCCATTCAACCCATTAACCCCATGCATAAAACAGATATTCAAATCAGATTCAACGACGTGGACCAGATGGGGCACGTCAATAACGCCGTCATCATGGAGTACCTCGACCTGGGCAAGGACGAGTTCTTCTCCTCGCACGGCGTGCCGCCGACCAAGGGCGACTTCACCGTGATGGTGGTGCACTACGATGTCGACTTCAAGGCGCAGATCCATTACCACGACCGCATCCACGTCACCACCGAGGTGGAGAAGCTGGGCAACAAGAGCCTCACCATCATGCAGCGTGTCGTCAACAGCGAGAGCGGGGTGGTGTGTGTGGAGTGCCGCACTGTCATGGCCGGCTACCGCCGCAGCACCAGCAGCTCGGAGGTTATCCCGCCGGAGGTGCGGGAGTGGCTGCTGCGGTGACGGTCCGAAACAGACTATTTTTTTGAGGGGGACGACAATAGCGACAGTTCCTGCGGAGGGCGTCCGGGTCAACCTCGGCAGTTGACAATGTCAACTTCGGAACTTGACAACGTCAACTTCGGCAGTTGACAAACATCCCTCTCGGGGAGGGGTCGATGGCAGGGCTATATATGCTATGGGGCCCCGCGGCGCGAAGCGCCGCGGGGCCCCTTCATTATCGCTTCATAGCTTCTAATTCTGCTTTTAGGTACTGCCCCGTGAAGTTGTCTTTCTGCTTGGCGAGGGCCTCCGGTGTGCCGGCGAAGGTGATACGTCCACCGGCGCGGCCGCCGTCGGGACCGAGGTCGATGACCCAGTCGGCCACCTTGATGACGTCCATGTTGTGCTCGATGACGAGGACGCTGTTGCCTTTGTCCACCAGCTTCTGCAGCACGCCGAGGAGGATGCGGATGTCCTCGAAATGGAGGCCCGTGGTGGGCTCATCGAGGATATAAAGTGTCTTGCCGGTATCGGTGCGGCTGAGCTCGGTGGCGAGCTTGACGCGCTGTGCCTCGCCGCCGCTGAGGGTGGTGCTCTGCTGACCGAGGGTGATGTAGCCGAGGCCCACGTCCTGCAGGGCCAGCAGCTTGCGCCGCAGCTTCGGATGTGCGTCGAAGAACTCCACAGCTTCGTTGACAGTCATGTCGAGCACGTCGGCGATGGACTTGCCCTTGTAGCGTATCTCCAGCGTCTCGCGGTTGTAGCGCTTGCCGCCGCAGACCTCGCACTGCACGTATACGTCTGGCAGGAAGTTCATCTCGATGGTGCGCAGTCCGGCACCCTTGCAGTGCTCGCAGCGGCCGCCGCTGACGTTGAAGCTGAAGCGGCCGGGCTTGTAGCCGCGGATGCGTGCCGACGGCAACTCGGCGAAGAGACGTCGGATGTCGTCGAAGAAGCCCGCGTAGGTGGCGGGGTTGGAGCGCGGCGTGCGGCCGATGGGGCTCTGGTCTATCTGGATGACCTTGTCGATATGCTCGATACCCTCGATGCTCTGGTAGGGCAGGGGGGCGCGGAGCGAGCGGTAGAAATGCTGGCTGAGGATGGGCTGGAGGGTGTCGTTGATGAGGGTCGACTTGCCGCTGCCCGAGACGCCCGTCACGCAGACGAACAAGCCCAGCGGCAGGTCGAGGTCGACGCCCTTGAGGTTGTTGCCGGTGGCGCCGCGCAGGAGGATATGCTCGCGGCCTTCGACGGTTCTTCTTTCGGGCAGCGCGATATCGCGCTGTCGAGAGAGATACTGCAGTGTCAGCGAAGGGTCTTTAAGGTTCTTAAAGTCCTTAGGGTCCTTAAGGTCTTTAAGGTCGCCCGCAAACAGTATCTTCCCCCCGTGCACCCCGGCGCCGGGACCGATGTCGACGAGGTAGTCGGCGGCGAGCATCATATCGCGGTCGTGCTCGACGACGATGATGCTGTTGCCCAGGTCGCGCAGTTGCTTGAGGCTCTCGATGAGGCGCTGGTTGTCGCGCTGGTGGAGGCCAATGCTGGGCTCGTCGAGGATATAGAGGACGTTGGTGAGTTGTGAGCCTATCTGCGTAGCCAGACGGATGCGCTGTGCCTCGCCGCCGGAGAGCGACTTGGCGCTGCGGTTCATCGAGAGGTAGCCCACACCCACGTTGTTGAGGAATGACAGGCGCTTCAGTATCTCGTTAAGCACCTCGTGCGCCACCTTCTGGTCGCGCTCGTCGAGCTGCGGCTCCAATGCCCGCAGCCACTCCTCCAGCTCCAGCAGGTCCATGTCGGCCAACTGCCCAATGTTCTTATCCAATATGCGGAAGGCCAGCGATTCGGCCTTCAGGCGGTGTCCGTGGCATTCGGGACACGGAACGGTATTCATAAAGCTCGCCGCCCACTTCTGCAGGCTGGCGGGACTCTCGTCGCCGGCCAGTTCGGTGATATAGTTCACGATGCCCTGGAACTCGCTGAGGTAGCCCGGATCTTCGGGGTCCTCGATGCCAGCGAAGTGGTTGCTGCCGTAGAGGATGGCGTTGACGGCCTCCTCGCTGAGGTCGGCCACGGGCGTGTCGAGCGTGAAATCATAGTGCTTGCCCATCAGTTCCAGCTTGCGGTAGACATAGTTGGTGGGCGAGTATTTCCCCAGCACCTCAATGGCACCATCTTTGATGCTCTTCTTTGGGTCGGGGATGAGCTTCTTCATATCAATCTGCGCCACCTCGCCGAGGCCGTTGCAATGGGGGCAGGCACCGTAGGGCGAGTTGAACGAGAAGGTGTTGGGCTCCGGCTCGGGGTAGGAAAGACCGCTGTCGGGGTCCATCAGCATGCGGCTGAAATAGCGTATGCTGCCGTCCTCGTTGTTCAATATCATCAGGATGCCTTTGCCCTGACGGAAGGCCGTCTGGACGGCTTCGCGGAGACGGGTGGCATTGCGGTCGGCACGCAGGCGGTCGACCACAAGCTCGATGTCGTGCACCTTGTAACGGTCCACCTGCATCTTGTAGGTAATCTCCTTCACCTCGCCGTCGACACGTACTTTCAGGAACCCTTTCTTCGCCACCTGCTCGAAGAGCTCGCGGTAGTGACCCTTGCGCCCTTTCACCAGCGGAGCGAGAATCATGATGTCGCGGCTGCCGTATTCCGAGGTGATAATCTCCAGTATCTTCTCCTCGCTGTACTTCACCATGGGCTTGCCGCTGACGGTGCTGTAGGCCTTGCCGATGCGGGCGTAGAGCAGACGCAGCAGGTCGTAGGTGTCTGTCAGTGTGCCCACCGTCGAGCGTGGGTTGTTATTCGTGCTCTTCTGCTCGATGGAGATGACGGGCGAGAGGCCCTCGATGAGGTCCACGTCGGGCCGCTCCATATTGCCGATGAAGTGGCGGGCGTAGGCCGAGAAGGTCTCCATGTAGCGGCGCTGCCCCTCGGCATGGATGGTGTCGAACGCCAGCGACGACTTGCCGCTGCCGCTGAGCCCGGTGAACACCACAAGCTTCCCCCGCGGAATCTCCAAGTCCACGTTCTGCAGGTTGTGCTCCCGCGCCCCTAATATCTTGATGCTATTGTTGTTGTCCATCATGCATGGTTGTAAAACACCGCTGCAAAAATAACAAAAAAATACATAATTATCAATTTTCAATTTTCAATTTTCATTTTTTTCGTATCTTTGCACCGCAATTTTGCGACTCAAACAATCAAGAATTCAAATAATCAAACAATTAATATCACAATGAAGAAAGCATTTTTATTCCTTGGCGCTATGGCTATCTGCGCCAGCGCTGTGTTCGCACAGGATGAGAAAAAAGAGGACGAGGGCTACAAGTTCGACACCATCAAGGTGCTGCCCATCACCTCCGTCAAGAACCAGAACAACGCCGGCACCTGCTGGAGCTATTCCGGCATCGCCTTCCTCGAAAGCGAGCTGCTCCGCATGGGCAAGGGTGAGTATGACCTGAGCGAGATGTACGTGGTCGAGAAGACCTATAACGACCGCGCTTATGCCGCCGTGCGTACCCACGGCGACGTGAGTTTCAGCCAGGGCGGCGCCTTCAACGACGTCATCTACTGCCTCCGCAACTACGGCATGGTGCCCGACGAGGTGATGCCTGCCGGCAAGATGTACGGTGATACCCTTTCCAATCACACCGAGCTCAGCGCCCTCACCGACGTGATGGTCGAGGCCGTGGCCAAAGGTAAACTGAAAAAACTCCAGATGAGCCCCGACGGCCAGCCCCTGTGGCAGAAGGCCATCGCCGCCGTCCACGCCATCTACCTGGGCGAAATCCCCGAGAAGTTCAAATACAACGGCAAAGAGTACACCCCCAAGAGCTTCGGCGAGAGCCTCGGTCTGAACCCCGACGATTACGTCAGCATCACCTCCTACACCCATCACCCCTTCTACGAGCAGTTCGTCATCGAAATCCAGGACAACTGGCGTTGGGGCCTGAGCTGGAATCTGCCGCTGGACGAGATGATGGAGGTCTTTGACTATGCCATCGACAACGGCTACACCGTGGCTTGGGGCGCCGACGTCAGCGAGCCTGGCTTCCGCTACAGCCGCAAGGGCTTCGCTGTCCTGCCCGCCACCGAGGCCCCGAAGGCTGGCGTGGGCAGCGACCAGGCCAAATGGAGCGGCATGAAGGCCGCCGACATCGCCGACGAGGCTGCCAAGCACCCCACCCCCCAGCGTTGGGTGACCCAGGAAGAGCGCCAGCAGGCCTACGACAACTGGGAGACCACCGACGACCACGGCATGCTTATCTTCGGTACCGCCAAGGATCAGATGGGTAACGAGTACTACATGGTGAAGAACAGCTGGGGCCAGTACAATGGCGAGTTCGGTGGCAACTTCTTCTGCAGTAAAGCCTTTGTCCGCTACAAAACCATGAACATCGTGGTCCACAAGGACGCCATCCCCGCCCACATCAAGGCTAAACTTGGCATCGAGGACAAGAACGCCAACACCAAGAAAGGCAAAAAGAAATAATCATCCCCATTGATTAAAAAGCCCTCCGTTGGCTCGGAGGGCTTTTTTGATATTATGCGAGTACTGCTCATCACACCACCGCTCACGCAGCTCAACACGCCCTATCCCGCCACGGCCTATCTCAAAGGCTACTACCGCGAGCAGGGCGCTGAGGTGCGGCAGGTGGACCTCGGTATCGAGGTGGCCGACCGCGTGCTGAGCCGCGAGTTCCTGGAGAGCATCGGATTGATGGAGCAGGCGCGGCTGATAAAGCCGGTCAAACGCTTTCTTCGCGGACAGGACGACACCCTCGGTCCCCGCATCGCCAACCGTTCTTTATTGCCCGAGGGCAAACGCTTCGAGCAACTCGACGAGGACAACCTCGAGTGGAGCTTCGGCGTCAGCGGCACCACCGACAAGGCCATGCACCTCGCCACGTTATTTATAGAGGACATAGCGGATTATATTAGGGAGCATGTTGACCCCCACTTCGACCTTGTGCGCTACGCCGAATATCTCAGCAATGACGCCCCCACCTTTGATCCCCTCTATGCTGAGCTGCAGCAGGCGCCGTCGGTCATCGACCGGATGATGCTCTCGTTGCTCGCCGACTGCTTGTCGGGGTTTGCCCCCGACAGGGTTTGCCTCACCGTTCCCTTCCCTGGCTGCCTCTATGGTGCCCTGCGCTGCGGACAGTGGCTTAAGGCTAACACCAATGCTACCGTCGAGATAGGCGGTGGTTTTCCCAACACCGAATGGCGCCAGATGAGCGACCGTCGTATCTATGAGTTCTGCCATGAGGTAGCTATTGACGGCCATAAAGAGGCCGACCAATATTGCCCCGACTTCAGTGACCTGCCATTGGACAAATATCTCTCGCTCACCGAGATGACTAACCCTATGCACCGGCTGTGGAGCCAGGGGCGATGGAACAAGATGGTGATGGCCCATGGCTGCTACTGGCACCGCTGCGCCTTCTGCGACACCTCGCTCGACTACATCGGCAACTACCGCGCTCCCAAGGCCGCTACGGTGGTCGACCACATGGAGCGCATTATAGAGCAGACCCACCGAACGGGCTTCCATTTCGTCGACGAGGCCCTGCCGCCCAAGCTGCTGCGCGAGGTCGCTGAGGAGATACTGCGTCGCGGCCTGGCCGTCAGCTTTTGGGGCAATATACGCTTTGAGAAAGCCTATACCGCCGAGCTGTGCGACCTGCTGGCCGAGGCCGGCGTGGTGGCCGTCAGCGGCGGCTTGGAGGTGGCCAGCGACCGTTTATTAAAGCTTATCGACAAGGGCGTTACCATACAACAGACCGTCGAAGCCTGCCGCCACCTGCGCGACGCCGGCATCATGGTGCACACCTACCTTATGTACGGCTTTCCCACTGAGACACTGCAGGAGAGCGTCGATGCCCTCGAGACCGTGCGCCGCATGTTCGACGAGGGCATCGTCCAGAGTGCTTTCTGGCACCGCTACGCCATGACCTGCCACTCGCCCAGCGGTCTCAACCCCGAAGCCTATGGCGCCCGCCGTGTGACGCTGGAGCCGAATCCCTTCTGCAATAACGAGGTCGACTGGGAACCCCAGTTTGACTATGATATCGAGGCCGTGGGAGCGGCCCTTCGCTTAGCTACATATAATTATATGAATGGTCTCGGCCTTGATCAGCCGGTCCGCAGCTGGTTCCCCATCCGCGTCCCTAAGCCTACATCTTACTCTAAGTCAAACAGTTCTACCTCTTTTTAACCATTGTTTAACCATTGTTTAACCATTAAAATGGTTAAACAATGGTTAAACAGTCAGAAAATCATTGAGATAAAGATAAACCCGATACTTATGGTACCGGGTTTTATGGGGTGGCGACGGGTGGACGTCAGATTTTCTTCATGATGATGGAATTTTTCTCGTAGTATATGGTCGAGCCGCCGATATCGTAGTGAAAGGTGTGTTCCTCAGTCATGCTGAGCACCAGGTTTTCGCTGTCGAGTTTGTCGATGTGATAGCGCACTCCCATATAGCCTTGGAAAATGGAGAGCTCATCGCCGTTTATGGAGTAGGTGAAGGTGTCGGTGTCTTCGTCGACTCCATCTTCGTCGGTATATTTGTAGTATGCGACACAGGTCTTGTCCTCATTGAAGGTGAGAGTCCCCACGTAGCCTTCGGTGGTGGGTTCCGTGGTGGTTCTGTTATGGGATTCGATGGGGTGGTTATACACCGTTCGAGTGGTTTCAGTGATTTTCCATGTGCCAAGGATGAGGTCTTCGTTGTCCTTGGAGCAGGAGACATATGTTGTCGCAAAGAGGGCGACTAGCAGGAGTGGGATAATCTTTTTCATTACTTACTTTATTAATATAGTTTATCGGGCGATGTCCTCGTCGTTGTCGTCTCCGCGTTTGCTGCGACGGAGGCGCTTGATGTAGAGCTCGATGCTCTTGAGTCCCCAGTTGATGAGGATAACCACGGCGACAGCGATAAGGGCTTCGCGCCACATTCCGTAGCCGCAGAGGCAGCCCACGGCGGCGCTGCACCAGATGGTGGCGGCGGAAGAGAGGCCGTGGATGGTGAGGCCGTTCTTCATGATGACGCCGGCGCCGAGGAAGCCGATGCCGGTGACCACCTGCGAGAGGACACGGAGGTTGTCGTTGTTCACCGGACCGCCCGCCAACTTGGCACTCATGATGACGCTCTCGCTTATCAATATAAATATACAGGCACCTACAGCCACTAGGGAGTTGGTGGTGAGACCGGCCTGGCGCTGCTTGAGTTCGCGCTGTGTGCCGATGATGATGCCGGCGATAAGGGCGCAGGCGAGGCGGAAGATGAATGTTTCTAACGGCATTCTTAAATTAAGAATTAAGAATTAAAAATTAAGAATTTCCGGCGAGGATGACGACTATCTCGCCTTTGACTTCCTTCTGCTGGAAGTGGGTGAGCACCTCGGCGAGGGTGCCGCGGGCGGTCTCGGCGTGGAGCTTGCTGATTTCGCGGCTCACGGAGACCAGGCGGTCGGGACCGAGGACTTCGATAAGTTGTTCCAGCAGCTTCACTAGCCGGTATGGACTCTCGTAGATAATCATCGTGCGTTCCTCGTCGGCGAGGGCGTTGATGGCCGTCTGGCGGCCTTTCTTATGCGGCAAGAAGCCAAGGAAGACGAAGCGGTCGCATGGCAGACCACTGTCTATCAGTGCAGGCACGAAAGCTGTGGCGCCTGGCAGACACTCCACCTCGATGTCCTCTTTCACCGCTTCGCGGACAAGTAGGAAACCTGGGTCGCTGATGCCGGGGGTGCCGGCGTCGGTGACCACGGCGATGGTGGTGCCGCCCTTCAGCCGCTCGACGAGTCCCGCCACTGTCTGGTGCTCGTTGAAGATATGGTAGCTTTGCAACGGCGTGTCGATGCCGTAGTGCTGCAGGAGCACACGGGAGGTGCGGGTGTCCTCGGCGAGGATGAGGCCGACAGACTTGAGAACCTCGACGCCACGGAAAGTCATGTCGCCGAGGTTCCCAACGGGTGTCGGTACTAAGTACAATTTCGACATTATTCTTCCTCGAAGTCGTCGGGGATTTCCATGTCGTGGTAGACGTTGGTCACGTCGTCGTCCTCTTCGAGGATGCCGATGACCTTCATGACCTTGCGGATGGTCTCGGTGTCGACCTGACGCAGGGTGTTGGGGATGCGCTGGAGCTCGGCGCTCTCGCACTCGATACCCTTCTGCTCGAGCATCTTCACCATGTTGCCGAAGTCCTCGTAAGCGGTGTAGAGGGTCAGGTACTCGTCGTCGGCCTCCATCTCTTCCAGGCCACCGTCGATGAGTTCCATCTCGAGTTCCTCGATGTCCATCTCGGGCTTGCGGGGGATGACGAAGACACCCTTGCGGGTGAAGAGGAAGGCAAGGCTGCCGTTGGTCTCGAGAGTGCCACCGTTCTTGTTCATGATAGCTTTGACGTTGGCGACGGTGCGGTTGTTGTTGTCGGAGAGGGCCTCGATGAAGAGGGCGATACCGTGGCTCACGTGGCACTCGAAGGTAAGTTCCTGCATCTGGGCGGCATCCTTATCGTTAGCCTTGTTGATGGAACGCTGGAGGGTGTCCTTGGGCATGTTGCAGCCGCGGGCGTTCTGAACGAGCAGACGCAGACGGGGGTTGCTGTCGGGGTCGGGACCGCCTTCGCGCACGGCGATGGTGACCTGTTTCAGAATGTTACTCCACTGTTTCGAGCGCTTGGCATCAGCTGCACCTTTGGCTCTCTTAATCTTTGACCATTTGTTGTGTCCTGACATAATGATTAGTTTTATTGTTTGATTGATTTATTGTTTGATTGCTTGAATAATCGTTATTTCGTTTTCCATTGAATATAGGTGATTGGCATCCCCTGTTCGAGGAACATCTTCTCATAAAAAGTCTGCGTGAGCTTTGCCTCACCGTCGTAGTCAGTGTGGTAGAGGTCGTTGGTGCTGAAGAGCACCTCGACATTGCGTGTCGGCAGCACCTCGTTGAGGGTGTAGTCGTAGAGTTCCTGGCTGTCGGTTTTGAGGTGCAACGTGCTGCCGGGGGCGAGGAAACGGCTGTAGGTGTCGAGGAAGCGGGGCGACGTGAGGCGCTTGTTGGGCTTCTTCAGTTGCGGGTCGCAAAATGTAATCCATATCTCACTCACCTCGCCAGGGGCGAAGAAGCGGTCGATAAGCTCGATGCGCGTGCGGATAAATGCCACGTTCTTCATCTGCTCCTCATTGCTGGTCTTGGCCCCGCGCCAGAGGCGGGCACCTTTGATGTCGACACCAATGTAGTTACGCTCGGGATGGATGCGGGCCAGCGCGATAGTGTAGTCGCCCTTGCCGCACCCCAGCTCCAGTGTGATGGGATTGTCGTTGCCAAACTGCTCGCGCCATTTGCCCCTCAAGGCAAAGCCCTCCTTCTCCAGCTGGTCGAAGCCCACCTGGAAAAGATTGGGGAATGTGAGGTTCTCCGCGAAGCGCTGCAACTTATGATGTCCCATTCTGCTTAACTACTTTTCTACCACTGTTTGATGGCGATATCGCCGTCGTACCAACTCTTGAGGTGATTGAACAGTGCTTCGGCCTTGGTGCGCGTCGGGGCGCTGCCCATGCTCACGTAGTAGCCGTCGTTCTTCTCGATAATATAGGCGTCGCAGCCCTGGGCATGCAGACGTGAGGCCATCTTGTTGGCAGTAGCCTTATTGATATAGAAGCCGGCGATGACGTCGAAACCCTGCTTGCTCTCTTTGGTGGTGTAGGCGGGAGCCACGACAGGCTCTTCTTCGACGGCGGGTTTCTTCTTCACAACAGCCTCGCGCTCCTGTGCTCTCACCTGCTGCACTTCGGCAGCGGTGTACTCTTTCTCGCCCTGCTGCATGCCGAGGTCGCCCACCAGTTGGTCAAGCATTTCGTTGAGCAGGTCAAGGTTCATCAACTCGCTCTGCACGATGCCGCGCACCTTGCTGGCGTAGCTGTAGCGCATCCAAGGCTCGCAGTGGGCAGTGATATAGTCACTGTAAGGGAGCATGCGCTGCACAGCGTAGCGGTCGCCCATCATGTCGTTCATCCGGCGGTCGGCATACTGGCGCACGCGGTCCATCATGGCAGCCTTGCCGCCGCGATAGTTGCGGGCAGCAAGGAAATCGCTGATGTAAGCGTCCATGGCCACGCAGACCTTGCCGCTGTTGTTCATCATCTCGGCGTTGCTGTAGACGAGGGCGTCGCAGTTGTAGGTCAGGTCGTTCTCGGCCGGCACATCCAGGTGCTTGCCACCCACCGTAGGCTCGGAGACCTCGGTGGTGTCGGCAGGTTTCATGTAATGGGTGTAATAGTAGTATCCACCGCCGGCAAGTGCCAGCAGGAGCAGCAGCAACAGCCAGATCCACCAGCGGCGCTTCTTCTCTTTCTTTTCTTTCTTCTCTTTCTTTTCCTGCTTCTTCTGAGCCTTGCGGGCATGTTTCTCCTCCTTGGCAGCGGCTTCCGCGCGTTTCTTCTCCTCTTTGGCAGCGGCCTCCTTACGCTCTTTCTCGGCTTTCGCCTCGGCCTTCAGAGCGGCCTTCGACTTCGGCAGTTCGTCGAGCTGCTTCAGGGTATCCTGGATTTCGTCAGTTTTCTCAGATTCGGGTTCCGGTTCCGGTTCGAGCTCAGGTTCAGGCTCGGGTTCAGGCTCTGGCTCAGGTTCGGGTTCCGGTTCCGGTTCGGGTTCCGGTTCCGGTTCGGGTTCCGGCTCGGGTTCAGGCTCACTTTCCACTCCCTTCTCTTCTTCGAATTGGGCGAAGGGGTCCTCGTTGTCATTGTGGGCGTAGGTCTTCACACCCTCCAGCGGCTTCTCGCTGCTGTTGCCGGCCTCGATGACCAGGCCTTCGGCCATCTTGAAGCCAAAGCTCTCGCCCGTTTTTGTCAGCACGCCGAGGTCGCCGAAGCGGTGCTCGCCGCTGCGCGTAATCTTGTCGGTCAGCGCGTCGACGTAGTTGTTCCACATCTGTCCGGCAATCTCCTCGTTCACGCACTCACGGGCGGCAATCTCGCGCACGATGGCGTTGTCGCCGCTGCACTCCTGCTTGAAGAGGATATTCCTTGTGGAAGGATAGTAAATCTGCGTCTGCGGGTCGTGCCGCGGGGCCTGCACCTCGCTGTCGAACGTACCGATGCCGGGCAGCTCCACGCGCTGTCCCGCTTTCAACAACTCAACAATTAAATCTGTTATATTCATAAAGCTTTATTTTTCAATTCCTAGTTCTTAGTTCTTACCTCTTAGTTCTTAGTTCTCATTTCTCATTTCCCTCTCTGCCGCCGCTAGGTCTTCAGGGGTGTCGATGCCGATATTGGCGCAGGGGGTCTCGCGCACGGCGATGGTGTATCCTGCCTCCAGCCAGCGGAGTTGCTCCAGCTTCTCGCTGCATTCCAGCGGGCTCTGCGGCAGCTTGCACACCTCCGCCAGCACCTGGCTGCGGAAGGCATAGATGCCCACATGCTTGAAGTAGTCACCCACCTGAAGCCAGGACTCAAACTCCTCACCGCGGCGGTAAGGGATGGGCTGACGGCTGAAATAGAGTGCCCGTCCGTCGGCGGCGCATACCACCTTCACGTTGTTGGGCGATGCCAGTTCCTTGCTGCTCGTGATGCGGGTCTTCAGCGTGGCGATGGCCGTCTCGGGGTACTCGAAGCACTCTGCGAGACTCTGTAGCTGCGAGGCCTTCACGAAAGGCTCGTCGCCCTGCAGATTGATGACCACGTCGTAGCGCTCGCCGCGCTGCACGAGTTTCTGCATCACCTCGCCGCAGCGGTCGGTGCCGCTCTTGTGCTCCGTCGATGTCATCATCACGCTCTCCTCACCGAAGGTCTCCTTCATGTGGGCGAAGATGCGCTCGTCGTCGGTAGCCACCACCGCCTTCGCCACGCACTCCGCACCGGCGGCCACGCCGTAGGCGTAGTCGATAATGGGGCGTCCGCCCAGCAGCGCCAGTGGCTTACCGGGAAAACGTGTTGACGCGTAACGTGCAGGTATGACAGCTAAAATCTTCATTCGTCTTATCTCCTTATCTCCTGACTCCTTATCTCCTTATCAGTTAAACAAGCCGCCGAGTTCGGCATCGATTCGGTTGATAATCAGTCCCAAGTCTTCGCGGTTCTCCACAAAGTCGCACTCGTCGGTATCCACCACAACCATCTTGCCCTCGTACGACGAGGCCCAATGCTCGTAGCGGTTATTGAGGTTCGTCAGATAGTCTAGGCGGATGCCCCGTTCGTACTCGCGGCCGCGTTTCTGGATATGCTTCACCAGTGTCGGCACGTCGCCGCGCACATACACCACCAGGTCTGGCTTGGGCAGCAGTTCCATCAGTGTCTCCGCCATCTTGGTGTATGTCGTCAGGTCGCGGGTGGTCATGAGGCCCATGCTCTGCAGGTTCGGGGCGAACACACACACGTCGTCGAGCAGCGACCGGTCGCGGATGAAACTCTCACCGCTCTTGGCCAGCTCGTTCAACTCCTTCACACCGGCATACAGCGAATGCACCATCATATTGAACGACCAGCGGCGCATGTCCTCATAAAAGCTGTTCAGGTAAGGGTTCTCTTCCGATGGTCCATAGACGGCCTTGTACCCGTAATGCTTCGACAGCAGCTTCGTCAGCTCCGTCTTCCCAGCGCCTATATTTCCCGAGATTGCTATCTGCATACCACAATTTTCAAGTTTCAACTGTTAACTATTAATTGTTAGTTGTTAATTGTTAACCGTTTGCCTTTATTATTTGTTTTTATTTAAAAAAGCAAATATACGCATTATTTTTAATATAAAGGAGAAAAAGTATAAAAAAAGTTTTTGGGTGGAATGAAGGGGGCAGAACCCCCGAAAATGACAAAAAAAGAAAGATTCTCTATTTGGCACGAAATTAATATCTTGTACATTTGTTGTTCGTTTGTTGTTCGTTTGTTGTTCGCTTTTAAAACGAACAACAAACGAACAACAACTGTTTATCAAATGAAGAAAAGATTAAGTTGGCAGATGTCTTCTATCTGTTTTTTTTGAAAATAATTTCCGGAGGATATAATATATTTTATATTAACGCGTTATTGTTGGATAAATTCAGATTATTATGATGAACATTGACAATCTTGACGAACTAATCAAAATGGCACTCCGCGAGGATATCGGCGACGGCGACCACTCCACGCTCGCCTGCATCCCTCCCACGGCCCGGGGCACGGCCAAGATGGTGGCCAAACAGGACGGCATCCTCTGCGGCGCCGAAGTGGGCGAACGGGTGTTCAAGATAGTGGATAATAATCTGAACGTCACCCTGCTGAAGCATGATGGCGACGCCATCTTCAAGGGTGAGATAGTGATGACCATCGAGGGCCCTTCGGGCTCCATCCTCACCGCCGAGCGCACGGCCCTGAACTTCATGCAGCGCCTCTCCGGCATCGCCACCGAGACTCGCCGCATGGTCGCCATGCTCAAGGGCCTCAATACCCAGCTCCTCGATACCCGCAAGACGACGCCCAATATGCGCCTGCTGGAGAAATATGCCGTGAAGTGCGGCGGCGGCACCAACCACCGCATCGGCCTCTACGACATGGTGATGCTCAAGGATAACCATATCGACTTCGCAGGCGGCATTGAGGCGGCCATCGACCGTACCAACGACTACTTGAAAGCCAAAGGCAAAGACCTCCGCATCGAGATAGAGGTGCGTAACCCCGACGAGTTGCAGCGCGTCCTCAACCACGGCGGCGTGCACCGCATCATGCTCGACAACTTCGACACTACGACCCTCCGCAAGGCCGTGCGCTGCATCGACCACCGTTACGAGACCGAGGCCTCGGGCGGTATCACCGAGAAGACGCTGCGCGAATACGCCGAGACGGGGGTCGACTTCATCTCCGTCGGTGCACTGACACATCATATCAAAAGTCTAGATTTGTCGCTTGTGAAGAAATGAAGAAACTGAAGGTCTGGATACGGGCTGTGAGAGTCAAAGGCCGCCAAATGGGCCGCAAACTCTTGTACAAGCGGAAGGTGCGCCAGGTGCTTTATTGGCTCCACAACTTCTCCTTTCCGGGTCATAAAGGTGTGCCTATCTACTACGTACTCAGCTACTTCTTCGTCAGCGCCTTCAATTCATCGCTCACCGACCGCGCCAAAGGCCTGGCCTACTCCTTCATCGCCGCCCTGCCGCCGCTGATGATTTTCTTCTTCTCCCTCATCGCATACTTCCCCGTCGACGGCGTTCAGAACGAGTTGCTTAACAGCCTCGGCGGCATCATCCCGGAGAAAATCATGGGTCCCATAAGCAACACTATCAACGACATCATGGGACATAAGCACTCCACGCTCCTCTCCATAGGTTTCATCGGTTCCGTCATCCTGGCAGCCAACGGCATGAACGGCTTCATCGTCTCGCTGAACTTCGCCAACCACAGCATCGAGAAGCGCCCCTTCATGCAGCGTTTTCTCATCTGCATCGGTCTGGTGTTCATCATGTACCTCCTCATTGTGCTGGTGCTCTGCCTCCTTCTCGGACACAAGCACATCATGTGGTACTTCCTCATCCACAACATCATCCCTATGTCTACTTTCGGTGCCATACTCTTCCATACCGTCCGGTGGCTGCTGCTTATCTTCGCCACCCTCACGGCCATCTCCATCATCTACTACTGGGCACCCGTCAAGAAGCAGCGTGTGGGTTTCTTCTCGCCGGGTTCCATCCTCGCCACCGGCATGTTCTTCCTGCTCACCTGGGGATTCGGCGTCTATATCAACAACTTCAGTCGCTATAACCTGCTCTACGGCTCCATCGGCACCGTGCTGCTGCTCATGCTGTGGGTCTACTTCAGTTGCATCGTCCTGCTGGTGGGCTACGAGCTGAATATCAGCATATACAACGGTAAGCTGCGTGTCAACAACCGCAGGGCCAAACGCGAACTCAAAGACAGAATACAAATTTTTAGCAATGATCATACAGAAAAACCACGGAAAAGTGGTGCCCAACGAGAGCACCGCCAAGGAAAAGTATAAGATGGTGGCCAAGACGATGGTCAGCCTCGAAGAGGTGCTGGCCGACGAGCTGCGTGAGATGGGTGCCGAGAATGTCGTCGTGGGCAACCGCGCCGTCGAGTTCGAGGGCGACATGCGGCTGCTCTATCGCGCCAACTACTGTTGCCGCACGGCACTGGCGATACTGAAGCCCTTCGCCGAGTTTGACGCCAACGACGACCAGGAGCTCTACGACCAGGTGTACAAAATCCGCTGGGAGAAAATCCTCGATGTCGATGGCACCTTCATGATCGACTCCACCACCAGCGGCGAGGTCTTCACGCACAGCTACTATGCCGCCCTGAAGACCAAAGACGCCATCGTTGACCGCTTCCGCCGTAACTTCGGCAAGCGCCCCTCCATCGATACCGAGATGCCCGACTATAAGTTTAACCTGCATATCCGCGACAACCACGTCACCCTGCTGATGAACGCCAGTGGCGACTCGCTGCATAAGCGCGGCTACCGACAAGGTGTCGGCGTGGCCCCCATCAACGAGGTCCTCGCCGCAGGCCTTCTCAAACTCGCTGGCTGGGATCAAGCAGTCAAACAATCAAACGATCAAGCAATCACGAACTTTTATGACCCCATGTGCGGTTCGGGCACGATGCTCATCGAGGCCGCCATGATGGCCAACAATATACCCGCTCAGTACTATCGCGGTAATCGTTTTGGCTTCATGAAGTGGAAAGAGTTCAATCTGGGCGAGTGGAAGAGCGTCAAGAACGAGGAAGACCGCAAGATCGGCGCCCTCGACTTCGAAGGCGAGATTTGGGGCAACGACATCGACGAGCAGGTCATCCAGCAGTGCGAGAAGAACCTCGAATACACCAAGTTGCACAAAGACGTGATGCTTCATATCGGCGACTTCGCTGACCAGGAGCCGCCCGAGGGCAAGACGCTGATAGTCACCAACCCGCCCTACGGCGAGCGCATCAAGGTCGAGGACCTTAACGCCATGTACGAGAAACTCGGCGACACCTTCAAGCAGAAATATGGCAAGGACTGCGACGTGTGGCTCATCACCAGCGACTTCGAGGCTATGAAGCACATCGGCCTGCATCCCTCTGCCAAGATTCCCGTGCAGAACGGCTCCCTCGACTGCCGCTTCCTCCACTTCGAACTTTACGACGGCTCGAAAAAGGCTAAAAATAGCGGCGAATAATAAGCCGTATGTTGAGCAGCGCTGATGTTAAGCAGGCGGCGTTGGCCGTGGGGTTTGACGACTGCGGCGTCGCACGCGCCGATGCCCTCACCGACGAGGAGTACCCGCTACGCGAATGGATTCGTCGCGGCTGGCACGGCGACCTCGACTATATGGAGCGTAATGCCGACAAACGCATGGACCCGCGTCTACTTGTCCCCGGCGCCAAAAGCGTCATATGCTGTGTCAGCGCCTATCCTCCACCCAACAGCGTCGGCGGCACTGCCGCCTACGCCCGCACCCGCGAGTACCATAAAGACATCAAGCAGATGCTCTTCGCCCTGCGGGAACGGCTGGGCATCGAGGGCAAGTGTTGCTGTGACACCGTGCCCATCAGCGACAAGCACTGGGCTGCACGTGCCGGCCTCGGATGGATAGGTCGCCACACACTTCTCATCACTTCCCGCTGGGGCTCCTGGGTCAACCTTGGCGAAATAGTAACCACTGAGGAGTGCTCAGAATATTCTGAATACTCCGAATATTCTGATTTTTGCTCTCGCTGTGGCCGCTGTGTCGCCGCCTGCCCCAACCAAGCCTTGGACCCTGAGGGTCCGCCCATGCTGAATGTGAAGCGCTGCACCGCCTACTACACCACCCACCACTCGCGTCCCCTGCCGCCCGACGTCGACACCCGCGGCTACACCCGCGGCTGCGACCTCTGTCAGCTCGCCTGCCCTTTCAATCATTAATTGTAGCGACCCAACTTGGTCCAGCTGTGTGAGCTGCCTGCCGGACAACCCAGCGAGGAGGGTGTGCGCTGGCTGCGGATGGCGATGCCGCATTTACGGCATTGGTAGGTGATGTTGCCTACACGACCTAAGTGATTCCAGGAGTGCGAGTTGCCGGCTGGACAACCCAACGAGCTGGGGTTTCTTCGGTTCTCGATGCAGGTACCGCATTTCTTGCAGCAGTAGTTCTCCTCGCCCACCTCGCCGAGGTTCTGCCAACTGTGCGAGCCGCGGGCGGGACAGTTGAGCGACGACGGCGTACTGCCAGCCCTGACCAACGTGCCGCATTTCTTGCACTGGTAATTGCGCAACGCACCCCCAATAGAAAATAAAAGACTGAAAGTTAAACAGTAAGCAATAATTTTTATCATATCTTTTTTGTTTAGTTTTGTTTTCGCTTGTGCGAATCTTGGAACTGCTAGGAATCGTAATCTGTCCGAATCTTGTCAAGAATATTCATGACGGTGATGTGGATATCCCCGCCCTCGGAGTAGTCGGCCTTGCACATGAAATCCACGCGGTTCTCGTTGATAAGTTTTTGGGCGGTGGCTTTTTTCTTTAGGTCGCCATAGACGGCTATGGCATGGCCACCTTGCGACTTCACCACACTCATCGAGGGGACGTCAGTCTCTCCGTCGCCAAAGTATATCATCCGCTCGAAAGGAATGGGGCGGTCCTCTTTGGCAACATACTCGTTTATTCTCTTATTGTCGCTCACCTCGCGGATACCCTTATTGATCTTAAAGAGGAATTGGGTCTTAGTGGTATAGTCCACCGCCACAGCAGGCCAATAGGCGATACCATCGATGTCGTATAAGAACGAGCATGCGTAGATGTTCTCAAACTCCTTGGCAATAGAAGTGCCTTCTATCATCTCTTTTAAGCCGGAGGAGTTGATATAGTGTTTGATATTAAGACCAATGGTTTTTCCATACTCATTTATCATTTCAAACCATTCCCTCACACCGTTGTAGAGTTCTACCTGAGCGCCGAACCTGCGGAAAGAATCCCGTTTCAACGAAATCTGGCTGGCTTTTGCCTCTTGCAGCATGAGATACATATAGCACAGAATTCCACTGGCATCGTTCTCCGTTGCCATCTCGACCACCTTCTCCCAGAACTGCGTCGGGTCTTTCCCAACGGCTTGCACAAAGCCGAACTCCTGCATATTGCCCGGCGAGAGAGTCCCGTCGAAGTCGTAGACAAGGGCCACATCGATAATATTTCTTGAAGTCATAGGCATCTATTTCTTCCAGAGTGTCCAACAAAACCTTTATTGCTGCATAGTAGCGTTCGGGTGATAAGGTTTGCATAGGTAGTCTTCTATGGCCGCCCAGTCAGGGAACTCGGGGGAGCCGAACTGAATCCACTTGCCTCGGAATTCGCTGGCGCCGTTATTGGGGCGATCGTCGATAAGGTAGTCGCCGTTCAACAGCTCCTTATGGTGGCTGATGATAAGCCGCTTATGGAACAGGTCGTCGAGATGTTCCGTCACCCACCTCACTTTGTCGGCCCACGACGACGGATTTTTCCAAGGGGCTGTGGAGAGGATATAGCAGTCGTAGTGCTCGGCAATACGGTGCAACGCCTCGATGGCACCAGGCATCGGCTCCATAAGCCCAAAAATGCCTGGAATATTGTCCGGTTTGTACCCGTAGGCCTGCTTCGTCGCCTCGTCAACCCTGTCAAGCCCCGACTGGAAGTCGACGATGACATTGTCCATATCGAAATAAACGCGTTTCTTCATCAGAATTCGTGTGCAAAGATACGAAATAATTTTGATTCATGCGGCAAAACCTATTCTTCTCGTCGCAGGCGAGCTAATACTCTCGTTGCTACACAGTTCCTCAAGGGTATCCTGCGTGTCAGCGGAGTCACCGTGCAGGATGCATTTGACAGCATACTTGCGGGCGATGTTCTCTATCTGGCCACCACTGAAATCATACTCTCCGGCAAGAGCATCGACGATATCCGTCGGCAACTCGGGAATCATCGTCTTCCATATTTTTGAACGCACCGCGGCGTCGGGCTGCTCGAAGCGTATCTTGTAGAGAAAGCGTCGTTCGAAGGCGCTGTCGAGGTTTTCTGTGAGGTTGGTGGTGGCGATGAGGATGCCGTCGAGACTCTCCATCTCTTGTAAGATGATGTTTTGAATGGTATTCTCCATCTTGTCGACGGCGTTCTGCGCTCCCTGCTTGCGGATGCCTATGATGGCGTCGGCTTCGTTGAAGAGGAGGATGGGCGCGACATTGAACTTAGCCACCAGCGTACGGTATCGGTCGAAGAGGGCTTTAATGTTCTTCTCGCTCTCCCCCACCCATTTGCTCTTAATCTGCGGCACGTCGACCACCATCACCTGACGCCCTGTGCGGCGCGCCAGCTGGTACACCGTCTCGGTCTTTCCCG
This sequence comes from uncultured Bacteroidota bacterium, assembly GCA_902800395.1. Lineage (GTDB taxonomy): Bacteria > Bacteroidota > Bacteroidia > Bacteroidales > P3 > Colimorpha. The sequence continues at coordinate 98,212 of CADCEC010000001.1, forward strand.
TCCCCGGACCCCCGTGGAAGAGGCAGGTGAACGCCTGTCGGAAGCCCCGCTGTCGCATGCGTTCGTGCACCTCCTTGTAGCGCTTCGCATCGAGCAGCGACGCCAACTCCTCGACCTGACGGTCTACCTTGTCGCAATAGAAGAGTTCCTTCTCCCCGATGCTATCGGGTTTCATCACATCGGCAGCAGTGTCGGCAGCCACGCTAATGTTCAGCTCGCCCAACAGCTCGCGCTTGGCATGTTCGGTGAGGTGGAAGCGGTTGTTGTCGGCGATACCGTCGGCACACAGGTGTTCTATCAGCTTCATGTGCATTAAGGGATTGGCGTCGTTGCTCATTTCCGACCGCAGCCGCATGAAGGTTGCTTTGTTCTCGTAGAGAGGCTCTATCTGATTGAAGCGCACGTCGTCGTCGTCCTCGTTGACCAATAGGTGGCAGAAGAGGACGATCAACAGTTGGTCGATGGAACGCACCTTCAGCGCGCACACCTTTCTGGCAAAGGTCAGCTGGGGGTTCTGCTTCAGCAGGGTTTTCACCTCCTCGCCCAGTTCGTCGGGAGTGATGGTCTCGTCGCCGAGGTCGTCGAAGAGCACCTTCAGGCGGGCGAATAGCTCGCAGCAGTCGAGCCCCGTGTTCGGCGGCATATGGTAGGCCTCGTTGTGCTTCAGGGCGCGGAGGACGGCAGCGGGCACAATGAAGGTGTCCTCGTCCTTTCCGCGGCGGTGGTAGCGCAGCAGCCGGTGGCGGGTCAACGCCTCGACGTCTCCGCTATAGCTGAGGATGCGTATGTTAGAAATGTCGAGGTAGGTGGCCAGGTCGTCGTAATCCACATAGCGGCAGTTGCGGTCAAGGAAGACGGTGAAGAACACCGCCTGCCGGGTGGTGATACCATAGCTCTCGGCGAGGAATGCAAGTTCTTCCTTGCAGTCGACGAAGAGTTGGTCGTCCAACTTCGACTTTTTGGCTTTTGCAGCCACACGCTCGATGGCGTCAATCAAGGTAAATTGCTTCAAGTTTTCCATATTTATATATAATTCAATCTTGGTAATTCTTAACCTTCAGATCGGATTTTTTCTCACCGTCGAACATCTCAATGTGGTCGATGGCGGTAGGAGCAACGACTTCTTCGAGGTTCACGCAGTAGTGGAACGCGTTGGATGCTACTCGTGTGACGCTGACGGGCAACACGATGCGGCGCAGGTTGCGGCAGTCGTAGAAGCAGGCGGTGGGTATTTGGGTTATGTTGTCGGGCAGCGTCACATCGTTCACGGCACTGTCGTAGAACAGCGCTTCGGGCAGTACGGAGAGGTTGCGGGGCAGCACGACTTTCTTCAGAGCGAGCGTACCCTCGAAGGCAGCTTTACCGATATGGGTGATGCTGTCGGGGAGGGTGATCTCTTCAAGTTTGTCGCACAAACCGAAAGCTTCGTCTTCGATGCTGTGGAGCGATGACGGCAGCTGTACGCGTCGCAGCTTAGTACACTCGTAAAATGCTTTCTTCGCAATGACGGAGACGCGGTAACCTTGCACATGCGGCGGTATGACGAGACGGGTCACATCGCTCGTGCGAGGATAAAGATGGAGGACTTTTACTTCATTGTCATTCAGTACACTGAATGCAATATTGTCTTGATGTATAACCATAACAATAACATTTAATTTGTCAACAATGCGAATATACGCATTATTTTCAAATTAAATGTTAAAGAAGTGTTAAAAATTTTAGTTTTAGTAAAGATTAGGTAGATTATTATAAATTTCTTTTATATCCGAGATCATCTTGTTCATCAAAGTTTTAATTGCCATACCATCGATTTTTCTATATCTATAGATGTAATGATTATCATAGCAACAGAATGGACCAGATTTCTCTATCTTGGTACCTTTGTAATATAATATATCACGATTGGGATGCACCTCTGTTGCGCCGTAAAAATTAAGGAATTGTAGTGCCCCTTTATCATCGATTTCCCCTAATCTTTTAAAGCATTTATTAAGTTGGTTGTATTTTTCTTCACCTTTAACGATATCATCTTTGAAAATGCCCAGTTGGTTAATGCCATGCCTATATTGATTGCCTTGAATTACAATCTCATAGGTATTACTTTTTTCATTGCCAGGTCCTTCTCCATCACAAATCCAGGCTGCAATTTGCCCAACGCCTTGGTTTATAGCAATATTCAAATTGACCACCCTTTTCCCTTCTTCTTTTATCTTTCTATTTGAGTATTTGTCGATAACTACAGCGGGAATCCCATTTTTCTTTAACTCATTCTTCAAATTTAGAGCGAACATTGAACACCGAAGTTTTATGTACAAGTCATGTAATCTTACCGATTTAAGGTCTTCGATTGATTTGGACTCAAACAAGGTTGACTCTTCGTTGTTTTTCGGGAGGATTATATCCTTCAGCTGTACCAGATGTTCTACGAAGTCGCAATAATCTTTAATATAATGTAAGTGTTTATCATTTTCACTTTTGTAATATTTCGAAATGCTCTCCTTGATCTCGTTATATCCAACTATTTCCCATGGCTTAACATTATCTTTGTCTGGAAAATCGTCAGAAAGTGTCAACAGGATAAACCTGCAGCATTTGGAATCCTTTGCCTTTTTTACATATTCCTCTAATTGCTCCTTGTATGGAATACTCTTAACCTTGTTCTCAATCACAAGATCATACACTTTTTTTCCCTCTTCCTTGTGAAAAATGCAAATGTCAAAATTCTCTATTTCTCTTCCAAATTCATATTCTTGATTGTGATTCAATGGATAGGGAAGATGAAATTCTTTTTTTACGTTTTCGTTTATTACATTTATTAATGCTTCTTGATTTACATTCCAAAGGTATTCTAAAAAATTACTATGAAATAATTCTTTGGATCCCAGCGACATGCTGAAAATTGGATTATTCTTTAATTTTGTGATAATTGTTTCCATTTTCAGTTTCTCCCACACTTTGACCATCGCCCAGGTGTCGAGTTCGCAGTAGCGGAGAAGGGCTTCGCGGCTGGCGGCAGCTTCGTTGGGCGACATGTCCTTGATGCGAGGGAAGATAGTCATGGCGTCGCCACCGTTCTGACAACGATCGTCGAGACTGTGGTAATCCAGTTCGGGGGCGCTGGGGAAGAGGGCGGGCAATACCTTTTTTATACTGAACGAGCCGTTCATAGCAGGCACATAGTAATTGCCCTCGCGGAACGGCACGAGCAAATCCTTCATATTGGCGTGGATGTTCATCAGGTGTCCAGCCAAGTCGGGGTAGGATTCTGCAAGGGACTTGATGACCATTCTCTCAAAAGCCATGTTGTATGCCAGCGAGCAAACATCGCAGGGGATGTCGTCGCACAGCTGTTCGGCCAGCGCGCGACGCGGGTCGCTGCCGTCGCTGGGGGCGAGAAACTCGCGGTGCTCGAAGGGAGCGTCGGCACTCTTCTTGATATGCAGGGAGTACTGGAATGGCACCTGCTGGTAGGGATGCGTGCCGTCATACTGTGGCACGGCATCCTGCATCGTCTCGAAGTCGAGGAAATAGAGCGGATAGGTCAGCCCGTCGAGGAAGCGACGGATGCCCTCGCGGTTGATATACTCCTTGTTCGCCAGGGTGCATTCTATCTGCATCTGCTGGATGGGCGTGAGTTTTTGTTCCCGCATGTCGGCCAGTGTGATACGTCCGGCGCGGTAGTTCTCCACCTTCTTGGAGAACCACATGCCGTAAAGGTCAAACACCGTAGGCTCCTCTGTCGGGATGCCGTGCTGTTGCATACAATGCTGGAGGAAGGCGCAACGGTAAGGCTTGTTGCAGTTGTCGGAGAGGTCCATGTCGGGTTCCTCCTTCTGCGACAGCAATTTCAGCACCGTAGGCACACAGAGTGGCACTTTCGCCAGCTCGTCCTGCACAGCCTCGCGCATGTCGTTGATGACGAACAACTGCTGGATATCCAGAGCCCCATGACGCACATAGTCGCTGTTGAGACACACGAGGTTGATGCCCGTCACGTTGACGCCGCATTGTCGCAGGACCCATGTTTGATAGGCGATGTCGGGCAGGTATTTGTCCAGTTTCTCTTGGTTCCCGTTATCGTCCTTGGTGCCGGTGCTCTTCACCTCGTAGATGGCCCAGCCGTTGCCCTCGCGGCGCAACAGGTCGACGGCGCAGTAGCAGCCATCATGAGAGAAGGCCGCTTCGGCTATCACTGGCGTCCCATCGGCCATCAAATGGCGTGTTTTCTCAATCATGGCGGCAAGGTCGAGTGAGCCATCAGCTTTGTGCGTGGTAACGTCAACGGTGTTAGGGAACAGACGTTTGGCCAGTTCCCCCACCTCGGTGCCTTTTTCAAAACGCGCCTGTGCCGCAGGGTCTACCTCCGCAGCAACCTCCGGATGGTAGACCCCAAGCCACAGGTTCTTCGGACACTGACAATAGGCAGTGTAGCGTGATTTAGAAATATTCATATTATAGTGTTGTTATTTGCCGCAAATATAAGATATTTTTTCGACTAAAATGTTAAAAAATTGTTTTTTCTTCGAATCTCATACGTTATGGTTTCAAAAATCATGTGCAAAGTTACAAAAAAATATTAAATATTCCAAATTAAAAACACAAAAAACTATCCTGTAGTTAATTATAGACACAACCATCACAATTATATATGCAATACCTGTCTCAATGGAACTACGAATTAAATGTTTGGACCCAAAGCAATGAACTTGCGACACGAAACGCGGAGGGTGTCATAATAAGGATCTATTGTAATCCAAAAAATTCATATAATTTTATGGATTATAATCCCATAAAATATTATAATTTATTGGATTATGAAAAATATTTGTATCTTTGCATCATGTTTTAAAATTATCCAGCGTTTTGCATTTTCTGCGACTGCCATTTTGTCAGCCGTCTGCCACTTGGCACGGATGTTGTCTTATCTCTATCAGAACTATCAGAACAATCAGAATTCTTTTAGTTCTTTTCGTTTTGATTGAAACAAAAAAATAGATATTATGCAAGGCAAACTTAACGTACAGACCGAGAATATTTTTCCGGTCATCAAGAAGTTCCTCTATTCGGACCACGAGATTTTTCTGCGCGAGCTAATCAGCAACGCCGTCGACGCCACGCAGAAGCTTAAGACGCTGAGCACCCGCGGCGACTTCAAGGGCGAGCTCGGCGACCTCACCATCGACGTGAAGATTGACAGTAAGAAGAAGACCCTTACCGTCAGTGACCGCGGCATCGGCATGACTGCCGACGAGGTGGAGAAGTACATCAACCAGATAGCTTTCAGCGGCGTCACGGACTTCCTTGACAAGTACAAGGACAGTCACGAACCGCTGATAGGACATTTTGGCTTGGGCTTCTACAGCGCCTTCATGGTCAGCGACAAGGTGGAAATCTTTACCAAATCATGGAAGGAAGAGCCGGCACAGCACTGGAGCTGTGAAGGCAATCCAGAGTTCAGCATGGAGGAAGACAAGAAAGCCGATCGCGGCACCGATATCGTGCTGCATATCGCCGACGATTGCAAGGAGTTCCTTGAAGAGGGAACCATCCTGCAGCTACTGAAGAAGTACTGCCGCTTCATGCCAGTAGCCATCCGCTTCGGCGAGGAGACCGTCTGGGTCGACAGCGAGACCGAGTGCGACAAAGATGGCAAACCCAAACGCGTGGAAAAGAAACAGCCCCGCATCATCAACGATCCCGAACCGGCATGGAAGAAGTCGCCCAGCAGCCTCACCGACGAGGATTACAAGAAGTTCTATCACGAGCTGTTCCCCATGAACTTCGAGGAACCGCTGTTCCAGATACACCTCAACGTCGACTACCCCTTCAACCTCACGGGCATCCTCTACTTCCCGAAGGTGCGCAAGACTATCGACCCCAACCGCAACAAGATTCAGCTCTACTGCAACCAGGTCTTTGTTACCGACCAGGTGGAAGGCGTGGTGCCCGACTACCTGATGCTGCTGCACGGTGTGCTCGACAGCCCCGATATCCCGCTGAACGTCAGCCGCAGCTACCTGCAGAGCGACAGCAACGTGAAGAAGATTTCCCAGCATATCAGCAAGAAAGTGGCCGACAAACTGGAAGAGATGTCGAAAAAGAAAGAGGGAGAAGAGAAGAGTGCGTTGGAAGAGAAGTGGGATGATATTAAAATATTTGTCCAGTACGGCATGCTGACCGATGAGAAGTTCTGCGAACGCGCTATGAAGTTCTATCTTCTTAAGGGCGTGGACGGAACCTACTACAACCTCGACTCCTACCGTGAGAAAATCAAGGCCCTGCAGACCGATATGGACAAGATCGTCTGTTACCTCTATGCCGCCAACGCCGAGGAGGAGCACGCCTATATTGAGAAGGCCAAGGAGAAGGGCTACGACGTGCTGCTCATGGATTCACCGCTGGAGAGCCACTTCATCAACCTGCTGGAGCAGAAGATTGAGAAGAGCCGTTTCGTCCGTGTCGACAGCGATACCGTAGAGAAGCTTATCCCCCACGACGATAGCATCCCCGAAAAACTCACGAAGGATGAAAAAGAGAAACTGCAGCCCATCATCGAGGGCGAGGTTGACAAGCAGAAGTTTACCGTACAGTTGGAGAGCCTCGAGGAAAGCGACGCCCCCATGCAGGTGACGCAGAGCGAGTTCATGCGCCGCTACCGCGAGATGGCGCAGACCTCAGGTGGTGGCATGGGCTTCTATGGAGAGCTGCCGGAGAGCTACAACTTGGTGGTCAACATCAACCACCCGCTCATCGGCCGTGTGCTCAACGAGACCGACACCGAGAAGCAGAAAGAACTCGTCCACCAGCTTACCGACTTGGCCCTGCTGGGCAACGGCTTGCTGAAAGGCGAAGCCCTCAGCCGCTTCTTGAAGCGTAGCGTTGAGATGATTTGAGAATTGACAATTATCAAAGAACAATTCGGCTGTCGCAGGATATGAATGCGGCAGCCGAATCTAGTTGAAGGGTGTGGTGGTCAGAAATCACGATCGAAAACGAGCGGTCCACTTCCCATGTCGATTGTCAGTTTATTTCCATTGACAACAAAAGAATAATTGCCTTCTTTTACCATGTTGCTCCGTGTGTCCATATACCAATAATGTATGACGCCATCTGGGATGTCATAGTCGTATGTGCAGTCGACGAATAATTCATGGTTAAGTGAAGGCTGCAAGCAGGAAACGGTTTTTGTTTTGATAAGTCCTACATTATTTGTCTTGAAAACCAGATTGTAGTTTATTGAATAATCCACCATCATGTTCTCACCTTCGCTGTCTGTGGTAAGAATGCTGTCTGTGACAGAACAAACCCATGAGGTGGAAACGAGCGAGGAAGGCGTTCTCTCTAAAAGATTGGGGCCTTCGTATTTGTCACACGAAGCCATCAGAAACAATGCCAATCCTGGCAGCAAGGTTTTCAGTATCTTTTTCATATACATATAATATTTATTGTTGTTTCTTTAGTTGAGTGAGTCACCTGTCTCGCTGTCGCCTTCCTTGGCATTGCGCTCGAGTTCAAGCTTGCCGAAACGGAGGGTGATACCGGCGGAGATGTAGCGGCTGTTGAGCATCTTGTTGGTGCTTTCGCTCAGATAGTAGGGGTTGGTGTTTTCGCTGCCGAACCCGTAGCGGGCGCCCCAGTTGAAGAGGTCTTGGATGTTGACGAAGACGGAGAGTTTTCTGTTGAAGAAATCGCTGCGGACACCGATATTGAACCAATAGCGCGCCTTCTGCTCACTCATGAGGCTGAGGGTGGGGGAGGAGTAGTTAAACGCCATGGTAATCTGGTACTGGTCGAAGACCTTGGCCCAGGCGTTGACGCGCACACTCCATGACCATTTGTCGCGCTCGTCGACCTGATGGGTGGAGATGCCATTGTCATTGCGGTCGTATTCCATGCGGTAACCGTAGTCATAGACATTGGCGTAGAGTCGTACGTTGAAGAAACCACTGGGACGGTAGGTCATGTTGAGGCTTGCTCCATAGCGCCACGAGGTTCCCATGTTGTAAGGTGTGGAGTAGGAGACGATACGGTCGAGGAACTCGTCCATCTTGGAATCGGTCAGCGAACTAATCTCGTTGGTGCTCCAGCGGCCGTAGCCTTCGATGCCGATATTGCCGAAGGTCTCAAAGTATTTCTGCCAGCCAGCCTCCATTGAGTGAGTGTAACCTGGTTTCAATCCGTCGCGATTGCCAGTGCGGTAGCTATCCTCACCGTAGATTCGGAAGCGCGTCAAATCCTCCTCGCCGGGGTGGCTCATGCGCATGGAATAGTTGAGCTTGAAGTTGTGCATGTCCTCGGTGCGGTAGGTGAGGTGGATAGAGGGACGGAAACTGTGGGTGTAGAAGGAACTGTCGTCGGCGAAAGGACTGCCGTTGGGATAAAGTTGGTCGGAGGTGTAGTTATAATAGGTATGATTGAGAGCGTAACCGAGGCCAGTGCTGAGGGTGAAGCTTCCCCAGCGGTGGGTCCAGTTGACGTCGGCGCTGACACTTTCCTCCTCTCCGTCGAAGTGGTAGGTGCGGAGGGTATCGATGAGGGTGCCGTCGTGGTCGTTATAGCGTTTATAGTCGTTGTCGGTGCGCTGTATGTCGGCGCGTAGGCCGTAGCTGAGTTCTCCATCCTTGGAGTAGGGACGATTGTAGCGTGCATCAAGGCTGATGCCGTAGTTGAAGTTGCGTGTCATGAGGTAACGCTCCTCATCGAAAGGGATAGGATTGAGGGTGTAGAGGGTGTAGTTACGGTTATAGTACTCGTCGCTGGCATTGCGCGAGAAGCGCGAGTTGATGCTGGTGCGCAGATTGTGACCCTCGTTGTCGAACTTCTTGGTGTAGTCGACGCCGAAATGACCGAAGCCCGAGGGCGAAGTGGTGGTGTCGCCAATATTGTAGGCAATGGTGTCGAGAGGATTGAAATAGAACTGTTCGGTGTTGCGGTCGGAGTAACTCTTGTTGTAGTTGAGAAAGCCGCCACCATCGACGGAAATCTCACTGGTAGAGTCGATTTCGTAGTTGATATTCAGGAAGATGTTTCCACTGTATCCGCGGTTGCCACTCTTCGAGGTGTCGGTCTGATAGAGGGTGGTGTCGTAGCCGTCGCCGGTGGCATTGTCTGTGCGACGCATCGACCATCCTTCGTTCTCGTTGTCACGGAAGGAGTAACGACCCGAGGCAAAGAGGTTGATGCTCAGCTTCTCCTTGGCCCACATGTAGCTAATCCAGGGGCTGACGAAGGGCTGGTTCGAGCCGTTGACGCCGAAACTGACGAACTGGTTGCTCTTGATGTGTGCCGAAGTGACGATGTTGATGACCGCTTCGGCGTCGGTGGCATACTTGGCAGAGGGATTGGTGATGGTCTCGATGCGGGCCAGTGCGTTGGCCGGCAGGGTCTGGAGGTAGGTTTTGAGGTTCTCCTCAGTGAGTTTTGAGGGCTTGTCGTTAATCCAAATCTCCACGCTGGAGACACCGCGCAGCGTCACGTTGCCCTCCACGTCGACTTCCACACCTGGAGCGTTCTGCAGAGCATCCTCAGTGGTACCGGTCTGGATGGAGGGGTCTTCGCTGACGTTATAGATGAGTTTCTCACCGTCCATGGCATAGAGGGGCTTCTCAGCGGTGATTTCCACAGTGCTGAGGGTGGTGGCGCCGGGTTTTAGTCGGAAGGTTCCAAGTGCGGTGTTGTTCTCCACCCGGAAGGGTACCATACGGTTCTGGTAGCCGATGGCCGAGATGCGCAACAGGTAGGCTCCCTGAGGGACATCCTTGATTTCGAAGAGACCCTCGAAATCGGTGGCACCGCCTTTCACAAAGGAACTGTCGGCGGAGTCGAGGATGGCGACATTGACGAAGGCAAGGAATTCGCCGCTCACAGAGTCGCGCAGCGAACCGACCACCTTGAAGGTGTCGCCTTCTTTCACTTTTTTCTTTTTCTTCACCTCGCTGGCTTTCTTATTGTCGGACTGGTTGTTCCAATCCTGGCCTGGCATGGGGGGACGACCCTTGGGACGTGTACCCGAAGGGGGGCGGCCGCCGGGAAATCCTCCCGGACCACCGGGTTGGGCTTCGACCAAGGGCGTGGCCATAAAGATCATCATCAAGATGACGAAAGCTTTAAGAAACAATCTTTTTTTTTGTCGGCAGGAAGCCGGCGCTCCATTATCCATAAATATGTACACTTTTTTAGCACGAAAAGATAATCATTAGTACCTATTAATACGAAAAACTTGCAACCCAATCAGAATTTTTTCTCAATTCTCCTCCTAGAGTCCCGCGTCCTTGATGACGATGGCAATGTTGTTGGCGAAGAGTTTCAAGGCGATGGCTAATAGAATAACACCGAAGAATTTACGCAGTACATACACCACCTCGTCGCCCAGCCACCGCTGAAGTTTTTTAAGCATGCGGATGACTACATAGTCGATGACGATATTCAGCAGAAGACCAATGAGAATGTTCACCGTGGCGTACTCGGCACGAAGGGAGAGAAGGGCGGTGATGGCACCGGGACCCGCAATGAGCGGGAAGGCCACTGGGACGATGGAGGCCCCCGAACCCATGCTTTCGTTCTTGATAAACTCGCGTCCCATCACCATTTCAAGAGCCAGGAGGAAAAGCACAAAGGCTCCCGCTACAGCAAAGGAGTGAATGTCAATTCCGAAGAGGTTTAGCAATGCTTCGCCAGTGAAGAAGAAGACAAGGAATAGGCCCAGGGCTACACTGGTGGCCTGTAACGGCTTGATGTGTTTTCCGCTATCTTCCATGCTGATGAAAATGGGAATGGAACCCGTGATATCAATGATGGCGTACATCACGATGAAGACGCTGATAATCTGCAGAAAATCAATTTGACTAAAAAACTCTATCATAGATAAATACAATTTCAAATTTATTTTAACGTGATTCAGGGTAATTTATTGTGCCAATAGTCTCTGTTTTCTCAAAAAAAATATCGCTAAATTTTTTTTGGAAAACTTTGTTTTTATATTGAAAAACTTTTGTATTTTTGCAATTTATGAAAAAAATGAAAAATATCCTTGGGGTTGCTGCAATGTGCTTATTCCTTGCGAGTTGTGGCGGGTATAACAAATTACTCAACAGCAACGATTTTGATGGGAAGTATGTAGCGGCGATGAAATATTACAACGAGGGCAGCTACTCTCGGGCGGCACAGTTGTTCGAGAACCTGACGATGTACTACCGCGGCAAGGAGAACGCAGAGAATATCGCATGGTACTACGGCATGTCGTTGTTGAAGGAGAAGGATTACTACATGGCAGGCTACCAGTTTAAACGCTTTTCCAAGCAGTTTCCTTATAGTGAAAAACTGGAGGATGCGATGTACTATTCGGCCTATTGCAAGTATATGGACTCGCCGGAGTATAACCTCGACCAGTCGCAGACAAAAGAAGCTATTGAGGAGTTTGAACTGTTTGTCGAACGCTACCCCCGCAGCACGAGGATTCCTGAGGTGAACAGATGCTTGGACGAACTAAGGGGCAAATTAGTGAGAAAGGACTACGAGATTGCATACGGGTACTATTTCGTCGAAGAGTATCATGCGGCCTACGAGTCGTTCAGGCGCTTCCTGAATCTCTATCCCGAAGCCGACATGCGTGAGGATGCCATGTACTACATGTTGGAGTCGAGTTTCCGCTATGCCATTAACAGCCGCGAGGATAAAATGTACGAACGCTTGCAGCAGGTAGTCAACGACTTCGATAAGTTTAACAGCAGCTTCAACAACTCGAAATATATTGCTTTGGCGCAGGATATTTACACCAAGACTCGCGCCGCAATGGCACAATTGGAAACCAAGAAAGATAAATAAAAAAGTCAATCAATGCTGGAGGCATGTTCCACGCTAAAGGCATTAATAACCCCACAAGAAGTGTGGGGATGAAACAAATAAAAATACAATGGAAGAAAAGAAAAAGAAAGTGGTGAACACCACCATTACCAGAAACACGGGCGACTTCAGCCAGGGAACTGAGAATATCTACGAGACCGTCGCTGTGCTGACCAAACGCGCCAACCAGATTGCAGCCGAGGAGAAACGCGAGCTCCACAACAAAATCGACGACTTCAAGTCGAATAACGACACCGTCGACGAGATGTACGAGAACCGCGAGCAGATTGAGATTGTGCGTCGCTACGAGATGCAGCCCAAGCCTACCCTCGAAGCCACGGAGGAGTACCTTGAAGGCCAGATTTATTTCCGCAACCCCGCCAAGAACTCTCTGGAAGAGAAGCAGGCTGAGGCTATTGACGAGGAAATCAAACAGGTGGAAGGCTAAACAATGAAGATTGTCGTCGGCATCACGGGAGGTATCGCGGCTTACAAGGCGCCGGAATTGGTGCGTCTGCTGAAGAAAGCAGGGCACGAGGTGCGCTGTGCTGCAACGGAGCACGCGTTGGAGTTCGTTACGAGGGTAACCCTCGAGACCGTCTCGGGTGCGCCGCTCTATTCCGACCTCTTTGCCTCCGGCCGCACCGAGCATATCTCACTCAAGGACTGGGGAGAGATGCTCGTGGTGGCTCCCGCCACCGCCAATATCATCGGCAAGGTGGCAGGGGGTATCGCTGACGATGCCTTAAGTACCCTCTTGTTGGCCTTCTCCGGCAAGCCCGTTATCATGGCTCCCGCCATGAATTGCGAGATGTGGGCGCATCCTGCTGTGCAACGTAATGTCGAGACGCTGAAAGGGTGGGGCATATGTATGGTCGGTCCCGAAGAGGGTGAATTGGCCTGCGGTGTGAACGGTATGGGACGTATGGCAGAGCCGGAACAAATCGCTGACGCGATTTGCACGATGGCAGCTGGGAGGCTTGCAGGCCAACGCTGGCTGGTGACAGCAGGACCAACGTATGAAAGGATTGATTCCGTTCGCTTTATAGGCAATTACAGTAGCGGCAAGATGGGCTTCGCTTTGGCAGAGGCTTTGGCCGAACAAGGTGCCGAGGTGGAACTGGTTACGGGGCCAACCTATTTGAACGTATCAACGTATCAACGTATCAGCCTCCATCGCGTGGAGAGTGCCCGCGAGATGTATTCCGCCGCCACCGAGGTATTTCCCCGCTGCAACGGAGCCATCCTCTCCGCCGCTGTGGCTGACTACCGTCCGGCGGAATGTGCCGACCACAAGCTCAAGAAAAACGGCAACGAAGGCATGCACCTCGACCTGGTACAGAATCCCGATATCCTGGCCACGCTTGGCAGCATGAAAACCGATAAGCAGACGCTGGTGGGCTTCGCACTCGAGACCGACAACGAAGAGACCAACGCTCAACGCAAGTTGGAAAAGAAGAACCTCGACTTTGTCGTCCTCAACTCGCTGCGCGACAAAGGTGCCGGCTTTGGCGTCGACACCAACAAGGTGACCATCATAGCCCGCGACGGGAGCAAGACGGAAAGCCCCCTGCTCAGCAAAAAAGAAGTGGCACGGCTTATTATTGAAACAATAACTCCTTAATGTCCTTAACGACTCTAAAACCATCAATGAAGAAACTATCCATCATCGCCATTATACTGGCCTCCGTGGCAATTGCCGGCGAGGCCTTTATTTTCGCCACCCAGAAAGAGAAGAACGACGACGAGATTCTCACTCGCGCCATACGTGCCGACTATCGTGTCTATGCGCCACCGATGCCAGATACACTTTATTTCTGCGGCGAACGTGTGCCGCTGAACCTGTGGTATGTCCGCGAGGGACTGGACCGCGAGTTGGTATCCAATATGTATTACCAGAGCAGCACACTCTTCATCATCAAGCGCGCTACCCGTGTCTTCCCCACCATCGAGCGTATTCTCAAGGAGGAGGGAGTGCCGCTGGATATGAAGTACCTCTGCGTCATCGAGAGCAGCCTGCAGAATGCAACCTCTCCTGCCGGTGCCCAAGGCTACTGGCAGTTTATGAAAGCCACAGGACAGAAATACGGGTTGGAGATTAACGACGAGATTGACATGCGCAACGACCTCGAAGCCGCCACGCACGCCGCCTGCCAGTACCTCAAATACCTCAAACGCCGTTTGGGTAACTGGACCAACGCCGCCGCTGCCTACAACTGCGGAGAGGGGGGGCTTGAGAAGCGTCTCACCAACCAGCAGCAGAAGAGTTACTACGACCTGCTACTCAATAAGGAAACACAGCGTTATGTCTACCGCATCCTTGCCCTCAAGCTCATTATGCAGCACCCGCAGGACTACGGCTATACCGTGCGCCGCTGCGACACCTATCCTGAGCTTCCCTATGAAGAGGTGACCCTCAGCGGCAAGGATGTCGACCTCGTGCAGTTCGCCGTCGACCACGGCACCAGCTACAAGATGCTACGTACCATGAATCCTTGGCTGCAGACCGACAAACTGAAGAACAAAGCCGGCAAAACATACAAGGTTCGTATCCCTATTAAGAAAGGCACCGAATACAATACTATCACCAAAGGGAAACACGACACCACGGTGATAGAGAGAATATAAAAAATTAAGTAACCAAACTTGGTCACTTAATTTTTATCTATATCCTAAAACATATTACTCCTCCGGGGCGAACATCGGGTCCCAGGCGGGGAGCATGATGGGGGTCTGGTCCATCATGGCGCGGATGTTGGCGGGGATGTATTTCTCCTCGAGCACCACGCGGAACATATACTCGTTGAACCAGTCGTTGGTCATGATGAGATTGCCCTGCCAGCCGTAGTTGGGGCCCCAGCTGTTCTCTACCATCCACTTCACAGGCTTGCCCTCCTTGTCGAGGTCGACGGCGCAGAGGGTCATGGCGTGGCTTGAGCCGCTGGCGAAGGTGGCCACGCGCTGCTTCTTGTCCATGCCGAAGGTGGTACCCATCAGACTCTCATAGTCGTAGTTGTTCATGTCCATCAGGCCGTTGTCGCGGTTGAGGAATTTTCCCACATCGCAGCTGAAGTACATCATGGTGCTGTCCTTGATGCTGGCGATGCACATGGGGGCGATGTCCTCCATGGGCAGGTTGAGGTAGCGCCAGTTCTGGCCGTCGTAGACGTGGCGATCATACTGTATTTCATACACTTTGTAGTATTCGCGGGTGGGGTCGTTCATCACCATGTAGTACTTCGAGAAGTCGGTCTTGGCGAATTTCTCGTAGAACTCCATCGGGGTGTAGCTCTTGGTCTCCACAATCTCGCCCTTGGCGTCCTTCTGCTGCCAAGTGAACTGTGCGGGAGGCTCGCCCATGGTGAGGGCCAGCATGCGGTAGATGGTGCCGAGCATCTCGGTCTTCTTCTGCTGCAGCTTCTGCGGGGTCATGCCTTTCTGGGCGGCCATCTCGCGCAGGGCGAGGCCGTCTTCGCGGAGCTTGAGGGCGATGAGGTTGCTGATGCTGGAGGTGTTGTTGGTGTTGTAGGTCTCGGGCATCACGTCGCTGGGCACGAGGCCGTACTTGGCGATAAGGTTGGCCACACCAGTGAACTGGCCGCCGTCGCCGATGGGGTTCTTGAAGAGCCATTGCACCTCCTGGTCGTCGATGGGTTTCTTGTAGGTGTCGATCATCGCTTGCAGGAAGAGGTTGCTCTTCTCCAGCTGGTCGTAGAAGAAGAGGTAGGCCTGCGAGAACTGGAAGTCGGCGGGCAGGTTGTGGTGGCGGATGGCCTGGTTGCGCAGCACGTTCATGCCGGTGAACATCCAGCAGCGGCCACTCGACTTCTGGTCTGTCACGGCCTTGCTGACGACGCGGTTCGAGAAGTGCGAGTCGAACTTGGTGGCATTCTCGTAGTTCATGGCCAGTTTGGCGGGGCTGTTGTTCACCATGATGTTGCGGAGTGCCTTGTCGCTGGCTGAGCCGCCGAAGCCTTTCTTCATCTGCTGCATCATCTCGGTGGTGATGCCGCCGTTGTACTGCTCCTGTTGTTTCTTTTTCTGTGCCGTCGCTGTGCCGAAAATCAGCAGTGAAGCGATGGCTAAAGCAATGAGTCTTACTTTCATATTATAATGATTTTATTATTTCGCGGTGCAAAAATACAATTTATTTCTGACATATCGGAAATAATCTGTACTTTTGCACCCCGAAAAACAAAAAAACACGGAAATGAAACACATGAAACTTATTGCTATGGTGCTGACGACCATGATGCTCTTCGTCGCCTGCGACAAGAACGATGACAAGACAGAAAACAAGGACAATATCTACCAGTTCAAAGTCCTCGACGGACAGGGCGATAGCGTCTCCCTCGCTACCTACGAAGGCCAGGTGCTTCTGGTGGTCAATACCGCCACGCAGTGCGGATACACCCCTCAGTATGAGGACCTCGAGCGCATCTATGAGACCTACCGCGACCAGGGTTTCACCATCCTCGACTTCCCCTGCAACCAGTTCGGCAGCCAAGCCCCTGGCTCCTATGACGATATTCACAATTTCTGTACCTCCACATATAACATCACCTTCCCACAGTTCGCTAAAATTAACGTCAACGGTGCCAACGCCTCGCCTCTCTACGTTTGGCTCAAGAGTAAGAAGCCCGGCGACATCCCCTGGAACTTCACCAAGTTCCTCATCGACCGCGAAGGCAACGTGGTGTCGCGTTTCAGTCACGCCTCCTCGATGACCGCTATGGAAAACGCCATCCAAGCCCAATTGTAGCCCCTACCAACTCAGTTGGAGTGGGGTAGGGAATGGGATGAACCCCATTTCAACAGACGGTGAAAAAAAACTTTTTTTACATTCGCGAAAAAAAGTGTATTTTTGCATTTCGTTATGAAGAAAATCTGGATAGTAATAGCGAAACTCGGTGGATGGAGGTTTATTCTACCTGACAGGGCTTCGCGTCCCGAATTGGAACGGTGTGTTTTTGCCGTCGCTCCACACACGTCTGTGGTTGATTATCTGGTAGGTACGGCTTATCTGTGGCAGGTCTGCTCCAACGGTAAGATATTCATTAAAAAAGAGTTTTTCAAGGGGCCGTTGGGGCCCATTCTGCGCCATCTGGGATGCATTTCGATAGACCGCGGCAACCGAAAAAATGATATGGTGGGAGCCGCTGTGAAAGAGTTCGCCAAAGGCGAGCCTCTCTCCATCGCCATCACGCCTGAGGGCTCTCGTAAGCCTGTACATCGTTGGAAACGTGGTTTCTGGGAGATTGCCCATCAGGCAGGTGTGCCTATCGTACCGGCATTCCTCGATTTTCGGAATAAAAAAATCTATCTCGGCGAGACGATGTGGACCACCGACGATCATGAGGCTGATATCCAGAAGATTCGCAGTCTCTTCAAGAAGGAGATGGCGAAACGACCCGAGAATTTTATTGAAGTGGAATAAAAAAATCAACATAATGGTAAGAAGAATCTTTGTAGAGAAGAAGGCTCCTTTTGCTGTGAAAGCCAAGGAGTTGATGAATGAAATGAGTGAGTACCTCGGCATCGAGGCCGAGGAGGTGCGTGTGCTTATCCGCTACGACGTGGAGAACGTCAGCGACGCCACCTTTGCACAGGCCAAGCAGACGGTTTTTTCAGAGCCGCCCGTGGACGATATCTACGACGAGGAGTTTCCTCATAAGGCCGACGATTTCTGCTTCACGGTGGAGTATCTCCCTGGCCAGTTCGACCAGCGTGCCGATAGCGCCGAGCAGTGCGTCAAGTTGCTCAACGATAGCGAGGAACCTATTATCAAGAGTGCCACTACTTATGTAATTTCGGGAGTGGAAAGTGAAAAGTGGAAAGTGGAAAGCGATTGGCAGGAGGCTGTGGTGAAGCACTGCGTCAACCCCGTGGACAGCCGTGTCACCGACGAGCCCAAGCCCGCCACCCTCGAGGACCATTTCGACGAGCCCGCCGACGTGATTGTCTTCGACGGCTTCAAGGACATGGTGGAGTCCAAACTGAAAGAGCTCTATGACGGTCTCGGCCTTGCCATGACCTTCGCCGACTTCAAGCATATCCAGCGCTACTTCCACGACGAGGAGCACCGCGACCCCACGATGACGGAGATTCGCGTACTCGACACCTACTGGAGCGACCACTGCCGCCATACTACCTTCGCCACCGAACTGAAGGATGTGAAGTTCGACGACGGATTCTACCGTCCGCTCATCGAGGGCGCCTTCCAGCAGTACCTCGCCGACCATAAGGAGCAGTACGCTGGCCGCACCGACAAGTTTGTATGCCTGATGGATATCGGCACCCTCGCCGCCAAGCGTCTCAAGAAGGCTGGCATCCTCGACGACCAGGAACCCAGCGACGAAATCAATGCCTGCTCCATCGTGGTGCCCGTGGTCATCGACGGCAACAAGGAGGAGTGGCTCATCAACTTCAAGAACGAGACCCACAACCACCCCACCGAGATTGAGCCTTTCGGCGGTGCCGCCACCTGCCTGGGTGGCTGCATCCGCGACCCACTCTCGGGCCGTACCTACGTCTATCAGGCCATGCGTGTCACTGGTGCCGCCGACCCCACCAAGCCGCTCAACGAGACCTTGCCCGGCAAGCTGCCGCAGCGCAAGATCGTCACCACCGCCGCCCACGGCTATAGCAGCTACGGCAACCAGATAGGCCTCGCCACCGGCTTGGTCAACGAGGTGTATCATCCCAACTATGTGGCCAAGCGCATGGAGATTGGCGCCGTCATCGCCGCTGCCCCGCGCCGTGCCGTGAAGCGTCTCACTTCCGACCCCGGCGACATCATCATCCTGCTGGGCGGCCGCACGGGCCGCGACGGTATCGGTGGTGCCACGGGTGCCTCCAAGAGCCACACCACCAAGAGTCTCACCACCTGCGGTGCCGAGGTGCAGAAGGGTAACGCCCCCACTGAGCGCAAGATCCAGCGCCTGTTCCGCCGTGAGGAGGTCTCCTCCATCATCAAGAAGTGCAACGACTTCGGTGCCGGCGGCGTGAGTGTAGCCATCGGCGAGCTGGCCGACGGTCTGCAGATCAATCTTGATAAAGTTCCTAAGAAATATGCTGGTCTCGACGGCACCGAGTTGGCCATCAGCGAGAGCCAGGAGCGTATGGCCGTGGTCGTCGACCCCAAGGATGTCGACCTCATGCTGAAATATGCCGACGAGGAGAACCTCGAAGCCACCGTTGTGGCTACCGTCACCGAGGAACCCCGCATGGTCATCAACTGGCGTGGCAAGGAGATTGTCAACCTCAGTCGCCGCTTCATCGACACCAACGGCGCCCACCAGGAGACCACGGTTTCTGTGGCGATGCCACAGAAAGTGGAAAGTGGAAAGATGAAAGTGGAAAGTGAGAAAGACCTGTGGTTGAAGACCCTCGCCGACCTCAACGTCTGCTCGCAGAAGGGTTTGGTGGAGATGTTCGATAGCTCCATTGGTGCCCGCAGCGTCTTCATGCCCTACGGTGGCAAGTACCAGCTGTCGCCCACGCAGGTGATGGCCGCCACGCTGCCGCTGCTCGACGGTCACTGCGACCTCGTTACCTTCATGTCCTACGGACTCGACCCCTACCTGATGTCGTGGAGCCCCTTCCACGGCGCTGCCTGGAATATCGTGAATAGTGTGGCCAAGATTGCCGCTGCAGGTGGCGATGCTAGCCGTGTGCGTCTCACCTTCCAGGAATATTTCAAGAAACTTGGTAACGACCCCTACCGCTGGGGTGAGCCTTTCGCAGCCCTCCTCGGTGCCTATCACGCCCAGATGGGCCTCAAACTGCCTGCCATCGGCGGCAAGGACTCCATGTCCGGCACTTTCAACGACATCGACGTGCCACCGACGCTCTGCTCCTTCGCCGTAGGTACAGGCGACGTGCACCATGTGGTCAGCACCGAACTCAAGAAGGCCGGCAACAAGCTGATGCTCCTTGATGTCAAGGAGGACCAGTACGGTATGCCCGTCTATGATGACGTGCAGGCCCAGTATGCCGCTTTGCGTAAAGCCATCATTGCCGGTCAGGTGAAGAGTTCCTTTGTTGTCGGTTACGGTGGACTCATTGAGGCTGTCAGCAAGATGGCCTTCGGCAACAAGTTGGGTGTGCGCCTTGCTGACGGGAACGACCTCACCGCTCGTCACTACGGCAACATCGTCCTCGAGGTGGAGAACGCCGAGGGCATGCCGTTCCGCTGCAAAGAGATTGGCTGCGTCATCGACGAAGCGGTCTTCTATGTCGGCAACGAGAAGATTGACCTTGAAGAGGCCCTCGCCGCCTGGCAGGGTACGCTGGAAGGCGTCTTCCCCACTCGCACCGCGCAAGTTGAAAGCGAAAAGTGCAAAGTGGAAAGCGCTCTTTTCGATGCTCCCGCACCAAAAAAACTTTCAACTTTCAACTTTCAACTTTCAACTTCGGCGAAGCCGAGAGTCTTCATCCCCGCCTTCCCCGGCACTAACTGCGAGTACGACTCCGCTCGTGCCTTCAACCGCGCCGGTGCCGAGAGCGAGATTATCGTCTTCCGCAACCAGAACGGACAGCAGATTCGTGAGAGCGTCGACGCCTATGTCCGTGCCATCAATAACAGCCAGATTGTGATGATTCCCGGCGGCTTCAGCGCCGGCGATGAGCCCGAAGGCTCTGCCAAGTTCATCACCAGCGTCTTCCGCAACCCGCGCATCGCCGAGGCCGTAATGGAGATGCTCAACAAGCGCGACGGCCTGATGCTTGGTATCTGCAACGGCTTCCAGGCTTTGGTGAAGCTGGGTCTTGTGCCTTACGGCGAGATTCGTCCGCAGGCCGAAGATGCACCCACCCTGACCTTCAACACCATCGGCCGTCACCAGAGCAAGATCGCCTATACCCGCGTCAGCAGCAACCTCAGCCCCTGGCTGCGCCAGGCCGAGCTGGGCGGCGTCTACGCCATCCCCATCTCGCACGGCGAAGGCCGCTTCGTGTCTCCGCAGGAGTGGCTCGACCGCCTCTTTAAGAACGGTCAGGTAGCCACCCAGTATTGCAACCTCAACGGCACCCCCACGATGGACGAGGAGTACAATATGAACGGCTCCTACTGCGCCATCGAGGGCATCACCAGCCCCGACGGCCGCGTCTTCGGCAAGATGGGCCACAGCGAGCGCCGCACCGAGTGGAGCGCACAAAACATCGACTTCCGCGACGATCAGAAGATCTTCGAGAGCGGCGTCGAATACTTTAAATAACACGACATTAATAACCGTACAATTGACGGGAGTTCCTTCCGGGGACTCCCTTTTTCAAGTTTTAAATACATGAAGCGGATATTATTTGCATTGGTGATGATGCTGGTGGGAATGGGCTCTGCCGCAGGGGCTAACTCGCCGACCACGCTGGAACCGCTGAAGAGTCCCGATGGACGAATGGAACTGACCTTCAAGTTGTGGGATTTTGCCGACGGCTCGATTTCCTATAGCCTGTCGCGTGATGGGAAGAGTGTCGTTGGCGATTCTCGCTTGGGATTCGAGCTGGAATGGCGCGACGACCTGGCACACGGCTTCGTCTTCAAGGACGCACAATACAGCACCTTCGACGAGACGTGGCAACCTGTCTGGGGCGAAGAGGCCAATATCCGCAACCACTACAACGAGTTGCTGGTGACGCTGGAGCAGCCTGCTGGGGCTGTGACGAGTGCCGACGGCCGTTCCAAGACGTTGCCCACCATTATGCAGATTCGTTTTCGCCTCTACGACGACGGCCTCGGCTTCCGCTACGAGTTCCCGATGCGCTACAACGGCGTTGACAACGCCCTTGTCTGCTTTTGGTTCAAGGAGGAACTGACGCAGTTCCGCATGAACGGCGACCACACAGCGTGGTGGATTCCGGGCGATTACGACACGCAGGAGTACAACTACACCGAGAGCCGCCTCTCGCAGATCGACAGCCTCTGGGAGAAAAGCCACGAGCACGGTGGTTGGCCTTGGACGGCCTTCTCGCGTACTGGTGTGCAGACGGCCCTGCAGATGAAGACCGATGACGGCCTCTATATCAACATCCATGAGGCCGCCACACTCGACTATCCCACCATGCACCTCGAACTGAAGATTGATACTACCATTGCTACTCCTCAAAATTATATCTCCTACCTCTTCAACACCCACCTCTGTCCCGATGCCGCTGGCTACAAGGGCCGTATGCAGGCCCCCTGTCACACCCCTTGGCGCACCGTGATGGTGTGCGACAAGGCCACCGATGTGCTGCGGTCGAGGCTTATCCTCAACCTCAACGAGCCCTGCGCGTTGGAGGATATCAGTTGGATTCACCCGGTGAAATACATGGGCGTCTGGTGGGAGATGATTAGCGGCAAGAGCACTTGGAACTACACCAACGAATTCCCCTCTGTGAAACTCGGCGAGACCGACTTCGAGCATGCCACCCCCAACGGCACTCATGGTGCCAACAACGCCAACGTGCGCCGCTATATCGACTTCGCCGCCAAGCACGGATTCGACGCCCTCCTCATCGAGGGCTGGAATATCGGCTGGGAGGACTGGTACGGCAAGCAGAAAGACTTTGTCTTTGACTTCCTCACCCCCTATCCCGACTTCGACCTCCCCGCCCTCAACAAGTATGCGCATGGAAAGGGCATCCGCCTCATCATGCACCACGAAAGTTCGGCTTCGACCATCAACTATGAGCGCTGGATGGAGAAAGCCTACAACCTGATGAACCAGTACGGCTACGACGCCGTCAAGAGCGGCTATGTCGGCACCATCATCCCCTTCGCCGAAGGACATTACTCCCAGCCCATCAACAACCACTACCACTACGCCATCGTCGAGGCCGCCAAGCACCACATCATGGTTAACGCCCATGAGGCCGTGCGCCCCACGGGCCTCTGCCGCACCTGGCCCAATATGATTGGCAACGAGAGCGCCATGGGCACCGAGTTCCGCGAGCGCATCCATCCAGGCCACACCACCATCCTGCCCTTCACGCGCCTCCAGGGCGGCCCGATGGACTACACCCCCGGCATCTTCGAACCCGACATGGGCAAGATTGTCCCCTGGGGCGGCAAGATGAGTCACACCATCTGCAACCAGCTGGGCCTCTACGTGACCTTCTACTCGCCCCTCCAGATGGCCGCCGACTTCCCCGAGCACTACGAGCAGCATCTGGATGCTTTCCAGTTTATCAAGGATGTCGCCGTCGACTGGGACACCAGCATCTACCTCTACGCCGAGCCCGGCGACTATATCGTCACCGCCCGCAAACCGAAAATCTCCAGCCTCAACAAGGCTGCCGAAGGTCTTGCCTCTCTCCCCGACGGCAAGAAAGGGGTGATCTCCAACGCCCCCCGTTATGTCTATGCCCTTCCCGACACACTTTCCGCTTTCCACTTTTCACTTTTCACTCCACACGAAGTGTGGTACATCGGTGGTATTACCGATGAGCAGGCCCGTGAGTTCTCCGTCAAGCTCGACTTCCTCACCCCCGGCAAAACCTACGAAGCCATCATCTACGCCGACGGCAAGGACGCCTCTGGCATCCCCGACGACAACTACAACCCATACTCCTATACCATCACCCAGAAGAAAGTTACCTTCAAGACCACCCTCAAACTGAAGATGGCCCCCTGCGGCGGCTTCGCCGTGAGCATCAGGGAGCGTAAGTGATTATTTCACTTTGATGTTTTGCTGCCTACCCTCGATGTCGAACTGGAGGGTGGCGCCGTCGTGGCGGACGTCGAGGGTCACTGGTGCACCCATCACCAGCGGCAGGTTCACCGTGTCGTGCCCCGCCGGGAAGCCGCAGAGCATAGGGATGCCCATCGGCTGCAGGTATTGGCGCAGCATGGCCTCGACACTCTCGAAGGTGAACTCGTCGCCGCAGTCGGTGAACTCGCCAAGCACCACTCCCTTGCAGCGTTTGAAGATACCATTTAAGGCCAGCATGTAGAACTGGCGGTCGATGTTGTGCATCGACTCCTCCACCTCCTCGATGAAGAGGATGAAGTCCTCAGCCTGCAGGGCGTCGGCCTGCGTGCCGAGGTTGGGGGCGAAGGTGCAGAGATTGCCACCCACGAGGATGCCGCTGGCGTGGCCTTCGATGTTCTGCGGATGCGCCGCCACCTCGTAGCGTGGCACGGACCCCATCAGTAGGTCGCGCATCAGCGTGCTGCTACTGTCGGTACCACCTTTGGCAAGGAACATGCTCATGGTGCCGTGGATGCTCATCACGCCGGCACGCGTCAGTAGCCCGTGCAACGTGGTGATGTCGCTGAAGCCTACGAGCCATTTGGGGTGCGCACCCCATTCTTCGAGGGAGATGGCGTTGATGTAGTGTATCGTCCCGTAGCCGCCACGGTTGCAAATGATGGCCTTGATGCTGGTGTCGTTCAGCGCCCAGCGCAAGTCAGCGACACGTTCGGCGATGGTGCCGGCGTATTTCCCGACGAAGACCTTGCCTACGTTGGGACCGATGACGGGTACCAGCCCCCAGTCGCGCAGCACGTTGGCTGCCGAGTCTACCTCTCCCATGGTGCTGGCATAGGAGGGCGAGAGGAGCGCCACATGGTCGCCTGCCTTCAGGAAGGGAGGACGGGTGGTCGACAGGGTGAGTGGCTGGGAATAGGAACGGAGTGATGCAAGCATAAGGATGGCGATTAACAGTTGTTTCATCGATGGATGTTAAAGGTTATAGAACAGGCCGATGCAGCCGTAGATGGGATAAAGAGTCTGCTCGACGGTCTTGAAGTCACTATTGAAGATGCCGGAGAGCCCCCAGTTGAGGTCGGCGGAGAGGCCCACATGGCGGCTGAAGCGCCAGTCGAAGCCCACGCCCAGGCCCCACTGCAGGCTGCGCATCTCATCGCTGAAGTCGTAGGTGGCCCATTCGCCCTCCTTGTTGCCAATCTCGATGCGGGGACCCGTGGGGTCGCCCTGCCGCAGGTAGCCGTCGGAGGCGATGCCGCTGAACTCCTTCTTCAGCAGCAGCGAGAAATATGGTCCAATTTTGAAGGTGACACTTGACACCTGAAACCTGAAACTTACCGGTACCGAGAGCATCCACTGCGTCACCTGCTGAGAGACGTGGCCGGTGAAGAGGCCGCTGATCTGGCTGTTGCCTTTCTTCATCTCCATACTGTAGCTCTTCACGGTGACGTCGGCGTCCATGCCCTTGTTCTCGAGGTGCAGGCCGGCCGAGAGGCCGAATTTGTCGCCCAGCGGCAGGATGACGTCGCCGCCCACCAGGAAGGAGGGCGTCAGCCGGAAGGCGTCGATGCTGCGGATGGAGGCCGGCATGGGCAGGGGCGCTGTGCCGCCGATGTTATAGCCCACGCAGACCTTCACATCAAGGCTGTCGGACTGGGCAGATAAGGTGAAAGGTGAAAGGAGAAAGGTGAAAAGTATGAGGAGACAGTAGACAGGAGGTAGGGAGTTAAGACAATGGCGACGTATTGCACATTTGTCTTTAACTTCTTTAACAACCATTTTAATCATAAACTTATTAACTATTATCTATTATCTATTAACTCTTAACTAATTTTCGAATTCCACCGTCACCTCGTCGATATAGAGCGTGCTGCCGATGGCGCCCTCGAAGGTGTCGCCGTCCTTGCTCGAGGAGAAGACCACCGTGTAACTGTAGCCCATAGCGGCGAGGATGGCGGGGTCGGCGGTGCCGCCTTCGAAGGTCATCTCGAAATGCGTCCACTCGTCGGTGGCCGCCGGCACCAGCCGCGCCTTGCTGACAATGAGGTCGCTGCTGAGCACATTGTCACCGTAGAGCACCACGGGGTTGCCCTGGGCGTCTTGGTTGCGGTAGAAAACGGCGTAGATATGGCCCTGGTCCACACGGTCGGGCAACACCTGCATCGAAGCGTTGGTGAACTCGTCACCGGGATGGTATTTATACCAGCCGCTGACCTTCACGGGCTGCTGGCTGGTGGGGATGCCAAATTCTGTGGCCTTCAGCGCATCGGTGAGCACGGCGTTGACATTGAACTTGCCGAGGAAGAGGTTGCCCGCGGCGATGGGCTTGCCAAAGGCTTCTCCGAAAGCACCGGTCGACTGGGTGTTGAGGCACACGCCTTTGCCCTGGTAGCCATTGGCTGTCGAGTAGGTGGGGAACTGCTCGGGCGTCCAGTCGCTGTGCAGGATGGCCACGCCGGCGTTGCCAGAGGCCCAGTGGTTGCGGCGCGTGCCGTCCTCGACCTCGTAGAAGGTATGGTAGGTGCTGCCGCTGGTGAAGGTGTCCACGGCCACATGCTCGAAGCTGAAGAGGTAGGAAACAGAGGTGCTGACTTTCTGGAAGTCGACGCTGTAGGTGCGTGTCCACGAGCCGTCCTCCGACGTCACCGTGTAGGTCACGGGACCCTGCGAAAAGTCCTGCAGCGAGCCGTTGGCGGGCTCGATGGTGGCACCGGGGGTGAGCGCGAAATACACGGGGATGAGCGGCAGGCCAGTCTTGGTGCGCACCTGGAAGACTATCTCCGTGCTGTTCGATGGGATATTGTCAATTCGCATCTGTGAGCTCTGGTAGAAATATTCCTCGTATTCTTCGCCCTCCACCCATGCGCTCAGGATGTCGCATTCGTTGTTCTTGAGCTCCTCCTTGATGCAGGAGGAGAAGGACAAGGTGATGAAGAGGACCAAAAAGGGAGTGAAAATATGTTTCATTGTCGTTTATTATTAGGATGCTACTACTTTTTTTCGAGTGCAAAAATACGCTTTTTTCGCGACATGGAAAAACTTTTTTTGCATATGTCCGGAAAAAGTAGTACTTTTGCAATTTGTTATTTTGAATAATACCTATACAATGAAACGACTGATTTTCACTCTCTCCCTCGCTGCTGCCCTCTTCACCGCCTGTGGTGGCGACAACTCCAAAACGGAGAATGACTCCCAGCCCGCGGCCACCGATTCGGTCGCCCAGGCCACCCCGATAAAGGAGTTCAAGACCTTCACCGTCTCCGACAAGCTCTGCTTCATCGTCCACGACGAGGAGCCGTTCGCTCCCGAATTCGCCACCTACTACGTGCGGAAACGCTTCGCCGTCGAATGGCCCGAGGAAGGCATGATGACCGACAAAGCCATGAAAGAGCTGCTGTCAAACTATTTTAATGTCGACCCCACCACCGACATCAAGAAGGCTGTCGCCGAATGGCGCGACAACGTCATCCACAATACCCCCGGCGAGAAAGTCAAGGAAATCGACGAGGACATGCCCTACGAGTATTCCGAGATGCACAGCGACTGCCGGCAGGACAGCAACATCGCCACCTTCTCCATCAGCTATGGCGACTACAATATCGGCGCCATCCACGGCATGTACGCCGAGCGGTACCTCACCGTCGATGTCGAGACCGGCGAGGTTATCCACCTCTCCGACCTCCTCGACGTGAAACGCATCGGCTACGCCGTCGCCCGCGCCATCCAGGACCTCGACGTCAACAGCGAAATCTTCGACTGCCTCTTCGACGAATACAAGGAAGTCAACGAGATGCCGCTGTCCGAGACCTTCTTCATCGACAGCACCCACAGCTCCATCAACATCATCTACGACCCCTACGAGATTACCCCCTACTGCTGCGGTGTCCAGCGCGTCTGCCTCCCCATCTTCTGGCTCTCCAAGCACCTCAAGCTCACCCCCTATGCCAAGCAGCTCTTCGGCCCCGAAAACTTCCTGAAAGACGACAAGTAAGATAAAAAAACAATTATACCTATGAAACAAGTTGACGTATTAAAGAACCTCAAGCCCGCCCGCGTATGGCATTGGTTTGGCGAGATCATGCAGATTCCGCGTCCCTCGAAGCACGAAGAGTGCATCTCCGCCTACCTCGTGCAATGGGGTGAGGACCACGGATTGGAGACCAAGAGCGACCGCCTCGGCAACGTGCTCATCCGCAAGCCCGCCACCAAAGGCTACGAGAAAAGCCCTATGGTCTGTCTCCAGGCCCACATGGATATGGTCTGCGAGAAGAACTCCGACAAGAAGTTCGACTTCATGACCGATGCCATCCAGCCCGTCCTCGACGGTGAGTGGCTCACCGCCGACGGCACCACCCTCGGCGCCGACGACGGCATCGGCGTCGCCACCATCCTCGCCATCCTCGAGGACAAGAAGATTGCCCATCCCGCCCTCGAAGCACTCATCACCGTCGACGAGGAGACCGGCCTCACCGGCGCCAGCGGCCTCAGCAAGAGCTGGCTCAAGAGCGAAATACTCCTCAACTTCGACGACGAAGACGAGGGCGAGTACTGCATCGGCTGCGCCGGCGGCATCGACACCACCGCCGAGATTGACTACAAGCAGGTGCCTGTCGTCAAAGGACATAAAGCCTTCAAGCTGAAGGTCAGCGGCCTCAAGGGCGGCCACAGCGGCGACGACATCAACCGCGGCCGCGGCTGCGCCAATAAGCTCATCAACCGCATCCTCTGGGAGGGCACCTTCAAGTTCGGCATGCGCATGGCCTCCATCGACGGCGGCAACCTCCGCAACGCCATCGCCCGCGAGGCCGAGGCCATCATCACCGTGCCCGAGGACCTCGTCCGCACCTTCAAAACCATGGTCACCCGCATGGGCAAAGCCATGCAGTTCGAGTTCCGCACCACCGAGCCCGACCTCAAGTTCGAGCTCCGCTCCGTCGATATGCCCAAGCGCCTCATCGACAAGGAGACGCAAGAACGCCTTGTCAACCTCCTCTATGCCTGCGCCCACGGCGTGCTGGCTATGAGCCGCGAGATCGAGAACTTCGTCGAGACCTCCACCAACCTCGCCAGCATCAAGATGAGCGAAGGCTCCATCCATATCGCCACCTCGCAGCGCAGCTCTGTGGAGAGCGCCAAACTCGCCGCTGCCGCCAAGATCGAGAGCACCTTCCGCCTCGCCGGCTGCCGTGTGAAGCACAGCGACGGCTACCCCGGCTGGACGCCCAACCCCGACAGCCGTGTGCTGAAGGTCGGCGTCGAGGTCTATAAGAAGATGTACGGCCGCGAGCCCATCGTCCGTGCCATCCATGCCGGCCTCGAGTGCGGCCTCATCGGCGAGAAATATCCCAAGATGGACATGATTTCCTATGGCCCCACGCTGCGTGGTGTCCACAGCCCCGACGAGAAGATCGAAATCAAGACCGTCGAGATGTTCTGGAACCAGACCCTCGAAATCCTCAAGAAACTGAAATAAAGGTTATATAACCGAAAAAAAACCTCCCAATTGGGAGGTTTTTTCTCTTTAACCGTTAAACTTTAACCTTTAACCGTTATTAGAAGCGGTAGCGGATGCCGAGGCAGACGTCGCTGCCGACGAATTCTGTGTTAGGTATCAGCATGAAGCCGGGACGCCAGTCGAGGGTGAGCTGCAGGGGGAAGCTGAAGTTGTACTCCAGACCAATCTGTCCGGCAACAGCCAGCGAGAATTTGTCATCATAGACAGCGAGACGGCCGCCGACACCGGCGAACCAGCTGAAGCCGCTGCCCAGTTCCCAGGTCCACTGGTAGGTGGCAGTGAATCCCAGATACTTGGAATTCCAACCCAGGTCGGTCTCCAAGCGGTTGCCGCCCACGCCCCACATGGCGGAAACCTCTCCACCGTATCCGATGCGGACACCGAGGTCCTGAATCTGTGCGTTAGACATCGTGCTCATGGCAAAAATAGCCACAATAGTCAATAAGATTTTCTTCATTTTGTGTTGATTTTTAATATGTTATTTATTTATTGATTAAAATGTCGTTCCTTTTTCGTCGATGCAAAGATACAACTTTTTTTGATTCTTCGTGTTGTGTTGTTGGCTCGGCAGTTTTTTTCTCCGCTCCAACACTCTCATTCTGAGCTGGCTTGTTGCTTTCTTGTGTCTGGCGGGCTGTCACAGATTGACTGAAGGCTATTTCGCCGGCATAGAGCGAGTGGCTCCAGCGGCCGTCGTCGGCCTGCACCATGAGGTAGACGTGGGCGTCGTGGCCGGCGAACTCGTCGGGCAGCGCCAGGGCGATGCGCTTCTCGCGCCGGTAGGTGCCTGCCGACAGGAAGCCCCGCCCCAGCTCGGGGACATATATATAAAGATACACGTGGTCGTAGGCGCTGCCGAGACCACGGTCGTACCTGACCGTCAGTACGTTGTCTGCCGACCACTCCATCTCCTGCAGCTGCACCTGCGGCACGTCGCCCATGCTGAGCATCAGCCTGCTGTAGTCCACCACCAGCCTGTTGTCGGACATGGTGAAGGCGTGCTGGTTCATGTGGACGAAGAGGTTGTAGGAGGTCATGCCCGCCTCGCGGGCCGCCTCGGTCATCGTCGTCGTCACAGCCCAGCGCATCTTCGCCGCCAGCTGCACCTCCTGCTTGAACAGCGTGCGGTGCTCCTGCTGCGCCTCTGTGCGCGGATTGTTCACATACCGTTTGTACGCCCGCATGCAGGGCTTCCCGTTCCAGTAGTAGCCCACCACCGTGCCCACCTTCCCGACGTAACCTCCTAGAATACCAGACTGTTGCTTTGCCATAATCTATAACGTTTAATGTTTAATGGTTAACCTTCAAGGTTGTAAACGCTACGAAGTCAACATGATGCGTCAGCCTCTTTAACCGTTAACCTTTAATCTTTACCCTTTATGATAACGTTATTATCACCTTATTATTGCCTACTCAAGAAATTTTTTATAAAGTGAGGAGTAGGAGAGGAGTAAGAGCAGAGTAAGAGATGATATAATAAGATGCTGATTTATAGAAAGTTCCCAGAACCGTTTTTGTGGTTCGAGGCACATGATTCTCTCAAATTTTTTTTTACTAAAGCTGTTTCATATCCAGAATATAACCACCATACTTTTCCGACCAAACAGTATCAAGATACCACGTAGAATCAATATCAAGAACTTTACCTGTTGTTTTGTGTACCACTTGCCTTATTGGTTGGCCTATATTATTTAGTATTTCATCGTTCTTTATTGCTTTTCGGCCCCCTTTTGATGTCACTTTGTCAAACGTTGCCTTCAGTCGAGGACAATCGTTTATCTGGTTGTCAAAGCCAGCTATAGGTACACCTCGCATCACAAACCATTCTTGTGTTGTTTTATAGGAAATAACCACCGAAGAAGAGAACTGTATCGCTTGCATCATATAATTGCATGGTAGGACTAAAAATTTCATTCCATTGGCAGCATCTGTAGAATCCACATACACATCTTCTTCATTTAAGGTGTACATCACTATGTAGTTGCTGTCAAGGAAAGATATATGAATGCTATCCATAAGAAAATCCTCATAATTGGTAACCATAAGGATACAGCAAGGTTCTTGATCGTCTTTACCGATAATAAAGCCAAGGTTTGCAAAATGCCAAGGGGTTCGCCATGATGCTGGCATAAATGTGAATGTCATATCTTCCGCATCTTCTGATGTGCTTATTTGCCACTCTACTATGCGAACCAAGGCATCTACAGAACAATTACATTGGAAAAACCTCTCATCCTTCAAAGCGAAGCCAAAAAAGTTTGCTGCTGTCGCTCTCATCATTATTGTAAACTCGAACAAAGTATCATTAGCTATTACATCAGATATGCGGTTAACCATTAGGCAGACCTGCTGCGAGTAGTCCTCGGGATGCAGCGTGCTGTCTTCGAAAAAGCAATACACAGAGTCTATTAGGTTGATGAGCGAGATTCTCTGTGGGTCGTCGATATTATAATCAGCAGTCCAATCACGAAGGAAATCGGGCCATCTTTGGTTTTGTTCGTTAGTGGTTGTATCCGGCTTCTGGTTACATGCTGCAAGCGCCAGAACGCACAGAGAAATAGCAAATAATCGTTTCATTTTTTTATCCCTATTTCGTGTCGGGCGCAACTTCAAGTATTAATTAATTATTCAAAGTCCAAATCATTATCCTGCGGCATACGATTATCAAGGTTTCTCTGTGATGAATCGATAGAGGGAATAATCGACGGAGGAGTGCTGTCTTCTATTATTGGTGGCAAGATGGGGTTGCCGTCGTTGTCCGTCTGCAGTTCTTTGCCGGGATTCTCGGGATTGCGCACACTCGGGCCATCAAAGTTGGCGTTGGGAGTGATATCCTTGTTCATCTTGGAGTCCACCACCATGACCTGCGGGATGACGGGAATGTTGGAGAAGCGCACAAATCTGCCTTCGAATTCCAGCATCACCTTCCCAATGTCGCCTGAGCGGTGCTTGAGGATGCGCAGCTCGGCGAGGTTCTCCGTACTGTTGCCGTGCTCGTCCTGCTCCTCACCGCATTTGTACGGGCGGCGCAGCGCCAGCACGATGTCGGCGTCCTGCTCGATGGATCCGGACTCACGGAGGTCGCTCAGCTGCGGAACCTGCAACGGGCGGTCTTCCACCTTACGGCTGAGCTGCGCCATAGCCAGCACGGGAATATCCAGTTCCTTGGACATCTCCTTCAACTGGCGGGAGATGTTGCTGATTTCCTGCTCGCGGTTGCGGTTCTTGCTGATATCTCCCGAGGCAGTCATCAACTGTAGGTAGTCGATGAAGACCATACGGATGCCGTAGCGCTGTTTCAGTCGGCGGCATTTGGCGCGGAGTTCAAAGATGTCCAGTCCGGCGGTATCGTCGATGTACAACGGAGCCTGCCGCAATTCATTGATTTTCTCCGCCAATGCTTTCTTCTCAAACTTGTTGAGTCCCGCCGCTTTCTTTAACTTGTTCGCCGAAATCTCGGCCTCCGAGGCCAACAGTCGGGCGGCGAGTTCCACGCCGGTCATCTCCAGCGAGAAGTACGCCACAGGCTTCTTGAAGTCCACAGCGATATTCCTCGCCATCGTCAGGCCGCAGGCCGTCTTACCCATGGCGGGACGGGCGGCAAGGATGATGAGCGTGCCGGGTTGGAAGCCGGAGGTATAGCGGTCGAGTTCGAAGAATCCCGACTGGATGCTGTAGTCCTCCGCTTTGTCCTCGGTGAGGAACTTCTGCTCCGCCTCCGTCATCAGCGCGTCCATGTTCTTGCCCTCGCGATGGAAACTCTTCTCGCTGACCTCCATCAGTTTCTTCTGCGCGTCATCCAGCAGTTCCACCGCATCGCAGGTCTCGTCGTAGGCTGCTTTGATGCTCTCCGTGGAGGTGCGTATCACCTCGCGCTGCATGAACTTCTCCGTCAGGATCTGCAGGTGGTATTCCATGTGTGCCGCCGACACCACGTTGGAGGTGAGCTGGGAGATATAAAACGCACCTCCAGCCTGCTCCAGCTTGCCCTCTCGGCGGAGTTCCTCCACGACGGTGAGCATGTCCACCTCGTGGCTGCAGTTGTTCAGCATCCTTATCGCGGAGAAGATAATCTGGTGTTCTTCCTTGTAGAAGAGTCCCTCATGCATGCCGTAGATATGCCCGAACAGCGCATCTTGGTCGAGCATCAGCGCTCCCAGCACGCTCTTCTCCAGTTCCACTGCCTGCGGCGGCATCATGCCGTTGATCTCTCCCGTCTGCACATGGGTGAGTCGTGTCGGCCGCCGTTGTGTTGTAATAGTTTCCATATATAGTGCTTTGTGTTATTTTTGTTTGTCAAAATTCAGTATCCTGTATATTTTGTCCGCCTGCTCCTGGCTGTGAAGCGCCAGCTTCTCTACTCCCTCATAAAAGGCAATCGGCGGCTCGCGGTACACCTTCTCCCTATGCAGCGCCACGAGGTAGGCCGAGAAGACCTTCTCCGCCAGCGACTCCAGGGCTCCGTCCTCAGGATAGCGGCGGTAGTCGTAGGGCGTGAAACTGTCGAAGCCCCACCACTCGATAAACTCCGACAACCGGGGCCACAGGCCGCCCAGTTTAACAAAGGCTTTCACCATCGCGGAATAGGCCTCCGTCGGCTTGTCGAAGGGCATAGCCCAGATGGCTTTGAAAAGTCTGTCGCCGAACTCCGGTGTGAACCACTGCACACGGAGGCTGTCTTCTATGATATCCCTCACAGGCCACGCCACCGCTCCCCACAGCTTTTTGTCATTCTCTGGAATGCCGAGTTCGTAGAACTCCTGCATCTGGAGCAGGAATTTTTTCCATGCGTAAGCACGGGCATTGGCCTTCATCATCCTAATCAGCAACCACGCGATAGCCTCCTTCGGCCATTTGAGCGAAGGGTCGGCCTCCCAATCCGCGCGGGCAATGCGGTAGGCGGCTTGGTAGTCTTCTAAATTTTGGAAGTATTTCATCTGTCGATACGACATATTTGGGTGTATTTTTAGTTATGAAAAATGAATTTTTGCAAATGTAGAAAATAGTAATCAACAATCCTGTTTGTCGTCCGGAGAAGTTATAAACATACAGATATGTCGATGATTTTCAGTAAAATACAGAACACTTATATTCCGCTGATTATCAGAAGAAACTTATTAACAATGCCCATCTGTTCGGCGATTCGGGAGGCGATTTTTAGTTATCAACAATGACCTTTCGGGGCAGTTATCAACAGCCTATTTCGCCCTCCGAAGTGTTAAAATGGCACCTCGTCGTCAGGCGAAACCGGTATCGTCAGTTCATCCGTCTCTGGCTGTGGAGGTTCCGGTTTTGCTGGCTGTTCAGTGCCTGGTACTAACAGGTTGGTACACCGCAGCGTAGTGTAAAACTTCCCCCCTTTGCCTTCTCGACTCTCGGCATAGAAACTGACCCGTACCGGCATTCCGATAGTGAGGCCGTTGAGCATCGACAGCCTTTCCTCTCCGAACATCTCGAAGTATACGGGCTTGGGGTAGTCGCCCTCGCGCATGATGACGAACCCGCCTTTCTTTTTCTTGGTGCCGTCGCCGAACGTCACCTCCTCCTGTTGGAGGATTTTGTAGATTGTTCCGTTGATTTCCATGTTATTTGTTTTTGTTGTTATCTGCAGCCATCTCTTGTGGTGTCGGATAGCTTACAAGAGTGCCGTCCTTGTCTTCATAATAGTGCAGCACTCTACCCGACCACGCTTCTGTCTCCCAGCAGAAGGCCGCTCTTGAGATAGCGATGCTTTCCAATGGAGGCTTTGCCTCATTCTTGTTTTTCATAGCGGCCATTGTTTAGTCAATGTTCCAATAGGCTTCAGGATCACCATCGAGGGCATCATAAATGTCATCGTCACTCCAACCTTCCACATCGTGGACATAGGTTCCTGCAAACTCGGATTCGTCTTCGTAATCGTCGTACATAATCTTATCCCTGATACGTGTCGGGCGCAACTGTTAGGTTAAACAATCTTTTTTTCTGACTGCAAATATATAGTGGTCATGCGCAACTAATTTGCGCATCGTCAAAAATCACTGACGTTCAGGTATTACGAACCCGACTTGCTGCTTCTTCACAGGGAATTGGCTGGCTACCCTGTCGGCATTGGCCTGCATGCCCTGCATCGTCTCGTTAATCTTTTCGAAAGCAAAACGGTACTCTTCAAGAAAGTCCTTAGCGTTCTTCACCGAGGTCTCCACCATACAGCTGAAATGATCCCCATAGAACTTCACCGTAGTATGGTCATAATTGGCGTTGCACTCTGTGGCCAGCACGCACCATCCCTCCGGCTGCACATCGTTGATGACCTCGGGGGCGAACTCACACATGAAATGCACACGCTTCAATCCGTGAGTGCCGTTGTTCCATAGCCGAGCCTTCAAGGTAAGCTTCCCCTGCTTTACCAAGATGCTATCATCCTTCTTTTTGCAGGCCAATCCGGCCTTTTTGAGCTGTGCTATCGCTTGGTCGGAGAAGTCGTGCTTCTGCTTCATGCTTAGTGTGAGGTATGCGCACCATACAAGTACCGCCGCCGCACCCGAAATGACGAACCTCACCATCATGTCCTCCACTATACCGGCACCCAGCAGGGCAACGGTCATAACGATGGTGCAGATGATGCTGATATGGGTAAAGATGGTCTTAGTGTTCTTCATATTCGGTTTGTTTTGGTTTGTTGTTTTTCGGTTGCAAAAATACAGTCGACTTGCGCAATCTTTTTGCGCCAATGGGAGTTTATGTTTTAAACTATAAAAAATTACCAGAAAATTACATTTAAAAATATAAAAAATCATATATTTCTTGCATTTTCAAATATAAATTGTATCTTTGCAACAAAATAATAACATTGTTGTATTATGGATACGTCTGAATTACAGCCACTTTTCGACAATTATCATCGTAAGATTTCCAAAATAGATTTGCGATTCAAGCGCTACCTCTATTATCAAATCAACTGGGACAGCCGATTCATCGGCATCAAAGGTCCTCGCGGCGTTGGCAAAACCACCATGCTTTTGCAGCATATCCTGAAGAACTATGCCGACATCGACCAGACGCTATATGCTTCGCTCGACGACCTCTGGTTTGCCTCGCACTCTTTGATGGATCTTGTGGATTGGGCTTGGCAACATGGGGTTATGCGGCTGTATCTCGACGAGGTGCACCGTTACGACCAGTGGGCAGCAACGCTGAAAAACATCTACGACAGCTACCCCGACATGAGCATCGTATATACCAGCAGTTCGCTGCTGATTATGGACAATGCCAAAGTGGATCTCTCGCGCCGTCAGACAGTCTACACACTTTATGGCATGTCGTTTCGTGAATACCTCATGCTGGAAGGAGTAATCTCCCTCGATGCCATTCCGCTCGAGGAGTTGCTGCAAGAACATGTGCGGCACGCCATGCGGATAACCAAGGCCATCAAAGTCGCTCCACTGTTCGAGGAATACCTGCATCATGGGTATTATCCTTTTTATAGAGAATCCATCGAGGACTTCCCCATGCGTCTTCGCGAGACGATATCGGTGGTGATCGATTCCGACTTGCCTGCTGTCGAAAATGTGTCCTTTGAGACCCTTCAGAAAGTCAAACGACTTCTGATGATCATAAGTGAGCGAGTGCCATTCGAACCCAACATGTCGGAACTGTGGAAACAACTTTCCACCAACAACGAGTTGGGATTGCGTATGCTTTATGCCCTCGACAAAGCACAACTATTAGGGCTGCTCACCGCCCATGCCAAGAGCTACAAAAATCTTGTAAAACCAGATAAAGTCTTTCTTGGAAATCCGAACCTCATGCATGTGCTCTGTCCCAATGTAGAAAAAGGCAACGAGCGGGAAACCTTTTTCTTTAGCCAGCTGATGGTGACTGGCAATGTAAAATATCCCCGACGGGGCGATTTCCTTGTTGAAGACAAATACCTGTTTGAGGTAGGCGGCAAGGGTAAGACTTTCGACCAGATTTCCGACGAGCCCGACAGTTTCCTGGCCCTCGACGATGTTGAAGTCGGTCACGGCAACCGTATACCGTTATGGATGTTTGGACTGCTGTTCTGACAGTAGCAAGCTATACATCGTCCCTTTTGTGATGCTGATACGGACGAAGGTGAGGTTGTTGTTCTTCATAATCGGTATGTTTTGGTTTGTTGTTTTCGGCTGCAAAAGTACGATTGACTTGCGCAGTCTTTTTTCGCCACTGTGTTTCTATTTGCGCAACTCTATGCGGCACAGGAGAGTTCGACCTTCTGCTTGGGATCTATTTTCTCATCCTTTTCCCCTATTTTGCGGACTTTCTTTATGAATGCGGAGTATATCACGCCGTTTCCCTTGGCATCGGAAAGCATCTTCGCAAAATCGGCATCAGACACCGAGGTGTTGTTGAATACTGCCACCAGTTCTTTGTCCTTGTCATCCTCCTTAATCTGGAGCTGAAGGTTGTTCTGAATAGCCTCCTTACGAATCCACACATAGGCCGGAACGTATTCAGGGCAGAGTTTGCAAAGCCGTTTGCAGATATCCATATTGGCCCGACCAAGTTGCTGGTTCAACTTTGCCTCAAAGAGATATTGCTTTTTGTCAATCGGCATCTTATCCTCCGACTTGGCAGACTTCTCCCGAATCTGGCTGACCACTTCAAGAGCCTCTATATATCGGCCCAACTCATACAAAGCTTTCCCTTTGATAAACATTGCCTCCAAGCAGGCTTTTCTTGCCAGAACCAAGTCGGCATAACCAATCGCTTCCTCAAAGCGATTACCATACTGACACAATACCGCATTTAGAAAGTTGCAAGTCATGCTGCAATCTTTCAGCAGGGGAACACCCATTGTGGCTCCTTTCAGACAGTCATCATCAAGCATCACATCAAACATCTTCTTGGCCATCAAAGCGGCATTGCGAAAATCACCACGGGTTATCTTGCAAAGCATCTGATCCAGACATGCCTTTGCAGCATTGTCATAGTCTTTGTTTGCCAAATACTTGTAGAAGTTCCTGCCGAAATCCAACTCATCATCAATCAGTGCCGTGTCATTGAAGGTGTTGGCAAATGCCTTTATCTCGGAGTTCTGCCTAATGTCATACCAACTGATGTTCTGGCTCAACGTCAGACCATCCAATGAGCGCAAACGGCTGATGGCAACGTATGCCTGACCCGACAAGAAAGTGCCATGGGAAAGGTCGAAGTGCATACGGTCGAATGTCATCCCTTGTGATTTGTGAATGGTAATAGCCCAGGCCAGTTTCAGTGGATATTGTGTAAACGTTCCGATGACCTCGGCTTCAATCTTACGTGCGTCTTTATTGAAGGCTTTCTCCTTTGACTCCCAGGTCATCTTCTCCACATTCACTTCCTTCCCGTTCTCCAACTGGACGAGGATGCCCTCATCAGACAGTTCTTTCACTTTGGCGATGGTTCCATTAACGCAGCCGTGGGAATAGTCGTTACGACAGAAGATAACCTGAGCCCCAACCTTGAGTCTAAGCGTTTCGGGAACGGGAATATCCTTGGCTTTTATCTCGCCTTCCTTTTCGCCCTCATAGCAAAACTCTTCGGATTGTATCTCTTCCAACTTGGCCTCATTGATCCTATCGGCCACATCATTGCGGCTTGTAACAGTAATATAGTAGTCTTTTGCCGACATATTGTCGCAAACATGCTGGTTGAGAATATCCAAGTCCTCCCAAGTATTGCTTCCAAAACGCATACGATTCAGAATGTCGAGGAACACTTTGTCGTTTTGACGATATACATGAGTGAATTCTATTTTAGGAAGAGGCATATGGCTGAACACAGAAGCCTTATAAAAGTATGGAATGCCGTCTCCATAAAGAGCGCGCAGCACCTCCTCATCGACAGACCCGCGTTTCACAACCGGCGGCAATTGGAAGAGGTCTCCAACAAAAATCATCTGTTTACCCCCAAAAGGAAGATGAGTACTGAATACTGCACGGAGGAAACGGTCCATCCCATCCACCAAATCGCAGCGTACCATTGAGGCCTCATCTATAATGATGGTATCTGTCCTTTGCAGCAACAATCGCTTTTCATAGGGCACTTCCATCCTGGTAAACGGAGCTATCACCTCCAGAGGGAATCCAAAAAAGGAATGGATGGTTTGACCGCCAGCGTTAAGAGCTGCTATTCCGGTTGGGGCAAGAACAAGGAAGTTCTTGTTTATCTCCTCTTGAATCCTTTTTACGAAAGTGGTCTTACCGGTACCCGCCTTGCCAGTAATGAAGAGACTGGTGTTGGTATTGGCAACAAGGTCGTATGCCTTCTGCTGCTCAATATTTGTTTTGTCCAATGCGATTTCTTCGTTTTTCATAATGGCGGGTTGTTTGTTTTTCGAGTGCAAAAATACTACGACCACGCGCAGTCTTTTTGCACGGACATAAAAATCCCCCACTTGCAATCCACAAATGAGGGAATAATCAGGCGGTTATAAAAGCAGATGCTAATCCTCGGAATTGTCTCGATGCTTCCTTTTCCTGCTATACACCTTCTTGTTTTTCTTTATCCTGGTGCGTGCATGGAAACCATCACCGTGCAACAGGCGTTCTATCTCGCGGTTCGCTCTGCGGGCAGCAAGTATTTCAATAGGTGCTTTTTTGTGCATAGTCTCATTCCTGCAGTTCCTCTTACAGTTATATTAAACTAATAAATTTTCGTCAGAAAACTACTTTTGCCTTAAACAAATAATTGCGAGATAAAGAATCGTTGTCATCGTTTATATTAAGATTACATATCGTAACTTTTTTTCCGAGTAATCGGTATTTTTCACAAGTTCTTGAATCTATCACACAATAGTCTCCACAATGATAGTATTTACCGTCTTTTTCAACCGTATATTCTTGATTCTTCATCTCTCGCATTTTGTCATAAATAGAGTCTATCTGATAATTACTCATACCATCTTCACCTTCTTCCACTACACCAAAGAAAGATTCGTGTATGTTTTTTTTATCGAGCATGAATGTCAAGAAATCAGTAATACAATCAATGTCGCTTTTTGAAACTGCACCTTTCGGTGGATGCGCGGCTTTTTGGTTTCGACAATCTCGAATAGATGACCATTGCCAGGTATTTCCTTTGAGGTCTGGACGATTATATAATAAAGATAATACTGCCACCGCTTTGTAATTGGTATCCTTTTTTATTATCTTTCCTTCAGGCACTCTATCTCTATGGGGGAAATGATTAATTTTACAGCCACCTTCTACTACTTGCGTCACCCAAACACCTTCCTTGTCCTTGTCCCACCTCACCACAGTCTGAGAATGGTTGCCGTTAATAATATAATCATCAACATATTCAATATCAAGACACCCATCTCCATGAACATATATATTGTTTAATAGTTCTTCCAAAATAATATATAATTGAAGATAGGCATGCGCCAGATACTCTTTGTCTTCTTTGTAAATCATATCGAAAGCCACATCAACGTAGCTTTTAATCTCATCCTCCTTCCCGATAAAAAAACCACTTTGGTCTATAAGTTTCTTTATATCATCAAATTTCTTGTATATTGATTTAAGGAAACCACCTCTCTTTAGAAACAGGGCTATCTTTTCACATAAATCATCAATCTGCATCTTTGTTTCTTCTTTAAAGAGGGCATTGTCTGGTGAATCTTTTATAAAAACGTAATCATATGGGAAGTCTCTGTAACTACGATCTTTATTTGAGGCGGAAAAAGCAATAACTTGTATACCTTTATTTTTATTTTTTATTTTTTCCAAGATTTTATTTCCGGATAGCTCTTTCCTATCTAAATCATTTCTCGAATCATCCTCATGTAATCGTAAATCGAGCAAAACCACATCGGGATTGATGTTTTCTACCTGTCCATCAACATAATTAATTAAATCTTTTCTTTCTAAAAATCTTTTAAAATCTTCACCAATTGAAACAAAATGTTTGTCATCTGTTTCTTTTATCATTCTTTTAAAAAACGGCTCCCATTTGTCTGCTTCATCGTCAACCAATAATATTTTTGCGTTCTCGTTGTTTATTGGGTCAATTGCATACTTCTCTTCTTCTACTTGTTGTGTTCTGTACATCCCAACTTGTTTCATGTATTTAAAGTACAAAACATTAGATAGCGTCATGTCCTTTTCTGGAATTTTATCTTCTATTCCGACTTTTTTAAACCAATGATACCGACACCAAGAGTTTGCAATGGAATGCCTTGTGCCATACATGGCAGGAGGTGTTATCTTCATTTTTTTCAAAAAAGTCGCATATGCATCATCCGGCATTTCTGAGTTTTCTCCAATCTTACTTTCAATGACACTCAAAAGTGAATCCAATTCATCAGATGTTTGCAATGACGAATAAAACACCCAAGGAGTGAATAGGAATTCTCCATACTCTGACAACTTGGCCACCTGTCCAATTGGATCAGGACCGATAAAAATGATCGGCTTTCTGCTGAATCCCCATTCTGGCGTCAATCTTAAATGGATTGCAACAACTATACCGAGCAGCCCTGAGTAATGGTCTCGATCCAATGAATAAGGAAGAATTATGCAATCACATTCTTTATATTTACCCATTTCTTTCGATATGAGATTCGAAACGAAGGTGTCGAAATACGTAGTGATGTCATCGGAAGAAACAGCTGTTGAAATAACATATTCCGAATTACATGATGTTATTTCATCCGGTAGTATATCGTTGTCAAAGAAAAGTGGACGTCTCATATTCTTGAAATGATTAGATCGATTTGGCGATTTAGTTCGTTCAAATACTTTTCCTCTTTGTTTTCACGCAGAATTCCTGTTTGTTTTAAACTATCATCAACAAGGGAAAACTCTGACTGAAATCCCTTCTGGGTCTTTGTGGCCTCCTTGTCTTCGTTGAATATATCGCCCAATTCTTTTATTTCTCCATTAATTGTGTTTCTAAGATTTATAATATCTTGACGTTTGTAATCATCGGTAGTGAATTCATTATACCCGAAATAGTGAATTTGTCTTCTTGCCTCCAATAAAAATGATAAAAGCCAGTTGTCCCCATCCACCAAATACAAAAGGTTTATAGACTCATTTGTCTTATTCTTCTCTAAAAAGTC
This sequence comes from uncultured Bacteroidota bacterium, assembly GCA_902800395.1. GTDB lineage: Bacteria > Bacteroidota > Bacteroidia > Bacteroidales > P3 > Colimorpha. Next base: position 140,327 of record CADCEC010000001.1, read on the forward strand.
AATGAGATTTTTCGAGTATAATAATTCCGCATTTATAGTCATACTTGTCTTTCTCGATATAGGGTCAAAACTATATAATGTTTCGGGCGTACCACCACTGAAGAAAACGACGTCTTTCTTATGAGTTTGTGGTAATTTTTTTAATTCTTCTTCTTTAGCTTCTCCCAGATCCTCTCGAACAAACGATGTATGAATCATTAGAAGATCAAAGCTATCAATAAAGTACGAGGGTAACGTATCGCTTCCTTTCGATCTTATAAGATCGTCAATAACAACTTGTTTGGCTAATGAAACCCCATCTTGACGTAATCTATTAAAATCTTTCAGAAGATTTTTCCTTTCAAGGCTATCTTCTAATCTCTTGATTTTATTCTCAACAATCAGTACTCTTCTCATAAAATGTTAAAATATGTTTAAAACCATCGGCATTATCGATTTTTGTTTTTCGTGGTTTTATTGGTATCTGATTATCAATATTGTCTTCGTTTTGTGCATAATAAAGGTAGTCTATGCGCCAGAATTCTTTTTCTCCCTCATTTGTAAATCTGCTTTCTATTGACCAATCGCATAGGCCTCGGAGCGATTCTCGTATCAATACCATATCCCCAGCATTATTTAGCAGATTAAGCTTTTCGTTATTTATATCGACATCTGAGAAAGATTCCCGTTGTAATATTTCTATAGTAACACTATATTTATCTGTACGATTGGCCGATATTTCAACTTTAGGATAGTGAGCACGATAATCAAAGTTTGTCCGGATCCTATCGAGTACATCTTCAATTTTAGATGTATTTGTATAGAAACCAACACCTCGCAACGTCAGTAACTTTTCTTCATTAATTTGAATGTTTGAACTGTGTCCCCAAGACTTAAACAAATAGTATAAATCATCTCCACGAAATTCAATGGACTTCTTGAAAACATTAACAACATCTTCAAAGTACACTAAAGATTTACCGTTAACTTTTCCAGGACGGAATTTTGGTGGTAGCATCGACAATGGCATCGATGTGGGTCGCTTGTCTGGATTTTCTGCCATCCATTCTTTTAGGTAGGTACCAGGAGTGCAATAGCCCACTTTAATATGGTGTTTTCCCCACCCTCCATCCATATCTTTTTTATTCCACAGGAACGAGAAGATGAGTTTCCATAGTGGCTCATTGTATTTATCTTTAATATCTTCAAACAATGACCGTGCTTGTTCCGTGTATTTTTGAACAAAATCATCAAGTCCCTTGTAAGCAAAACCCTCACCGTCAGTTGAATGATCCCAAAGGTGAGTTGTATACTTCAAAGGTCCCTCTATTGTAAAAAGCCGCATTCTCTCTACAACTTTCTTGGGGTCGTGAATAATCAGGCCATTCTTAAGGGCCTCAGCGATTGTTTTATTATTATGTTGGGGTGCGCGACGTCTTAGTTTCTCGTTATCTTCTTCTAATTCATTAAGAATTCCCTTATAAAGTTTCGTTCTTAAAGCACGGTCTTCGTACGAAACACATTTGTCTTTTAAGACTGTTTCAAGGAAATTATCAGAACTGCCATATTGTCTGATATCATCAATTACTTTTTGAACATCCTCCTGTGTCATCAAGTTCCCATTGATCAAATATCCTCGAGTATTGGAGAAATACAGACACTTCCGTCCTTTAGCGCCATCACCATAACTAACAAATATATCTTTTTGCAAATCAATTTTCCAATCACACGTCAATTGTATGTTCCCCCAATATGGTTGATTATCAATTACGGCATCAAGATCCTCTTTAAATCCCATTTCTTGAAGAGCATTTGCGAGAAGACTAATTTTAGGGTCGTCGCTATTCGCATCTGATGCGCCTGTGTCTGATTCATTTGTTTGTGTGTTAAACATCGACATCGCTTTACGGGCTTCTCTCCTATAATCCGGTCTTGCTTTCCGCGCTGGTACAAAGTCAACTTTTTTCCCAATAATACTCTCAAACTCGGATAGAGTCCATACGCCTCTATCAAAAAGTTCTTCAAAAGGAATTCTACTATTATATTCACGGGAAGCAGCATCAAATCCTTCTTTCTCCCAAATTTTCAATATCTCGTGTAGTCCCGACAGCTGACCCATCAGTGCTTGGAAACGATCATTTAATTTCGAGTATGTAGTGTCGCTGCCTCCTTTAATCATCTTGAGGTAGTTGAGTTTCCCTTGGATCACATTCTCTATCTGAGGAATGCCTTTGACGGATTGCTTACCGGCTTTTTGATATATTAAAGCCATTTTTTTCTGTGCTTCCTCGCGGCCCAATTTTTCCCAATTGTAAATCATTGTCCGCAATGACTTGACATAATGTTTCGACACATTGGGCTTCTCATTTACGGTTAGGCCAGTCACCTCTTGACGGCCCCCAATAGTGTTGAGTCGAGTCTTTTCCGGATTGATAGTGAATCCCTCCTTTTGAATATAATGCTGTAATTCCTCAACAAATCTTCCGTCTTTATGGAAGACATTTACCATTCCACTAAATGATATGTCATCAGCATAACGGGAGTACTTGAGATTGTATCTTTTCGCAAGTTTCGAAAGCCTCCAATCCAGTCGTTCACAAATGATATTTGTCAGTATAGGTGATGTAGGAGCCCCCTGGGGGAGAACACCATTATAGCAACAAAGATCGGCAATAATACTTGCTGTCGCTTTGTCGAAAGAGTAAGGCGACTGTTGCAACATAGCGAAAACCCGGCCTTGCGAAATGGAGGGAAAAAAGTCTTTTATGTCAATGTTGTACACATAGTTTTGCCCTATGTGTACTCTAGCATTGTCTGCGACAGAACGACCGGGAACAAACCCCATTGCTGCAGCAGTCGGATGATACTTTTCTTGCAGGATAAGGTTCAGGCAACTTTGAACAATTTTCAATTCATGATTTGGGGACGAAATATGGCGTAACTTGCCATTCTTTTTGGGAATGGAAAAATCAATATAGGCACCTTCTTTTTTGCAATCAACAAGTATTGCCTTGAATTCAGAAAGATAAAGCCGACGCCATTTCTCTCCAAACAAGATTTTCTTCTTGTCGTTTAACAAGTTCAGTAGTTGACATAGAGCAAATGTCTTTTCAATTTGTGCCTGGGTTGGCCGTATCTGCAATACCCAAACAGGAGCGTTTAATGGCTCCCCTTCATCATCCCAGAAGTATTTTACAAAAGCCGCAGTGGCATCTTCCCCTTTCGACAATAGTTTTTGAGATACAGGACCACGAAGAATGCTACCATCAGACAATTTAGCCTGCCAGCCATAATGGCCATTCTCATATTTCCCAACAGACAAGGCACTGTCCGGAATATTAAACTCCAATCGAAATTCTTTGACAGATAATATTTGTGGTTTTAAGTCTGATTGGGTCATGATTCTTTATAGATTGTTTTCTTTGATTGGTTTTGCCCTCTTGATTTCTTCAGAATATCCTATAAGATAAAACGCTTACGGGATCGATACTCCTCCTATACAAACATTAAAACAATACAAGCCGATAACAGCTTGCGACCTATGCAATGCACAGGCAGTCAAATTCAGAAGAGGGCAAAAACCACATCAAAGAACTCTCTTTTTATTTTATTTTGGAAATGCAAAGATACGACATTTATCACATCCGTGCAAAAAATTCTTCTCTCTTTTTCATTTGCAAAAGTACAGTTTCCATGCGCAACTTATTTGCGCCAGGGTTTGTATATTTCATACATCGCTGTAATTCTTTCCATTACGGTGTCACGGATATTGTCCGGCGATAGCACTATGAGGTCCTCCCGGAACGATATCAGCTCCCGGATGAGCTCGTAGTTCTCGATGCAGTCAATGGAAAAGAAAGCTCCACCATTCAACATGGGATACTGCCTACGCAGTTCGGCTTCTTTTTCTCCGCGATAATGTTTCTGCGAATCGTGGATGGGCTTGGTGGCCACATAATCTTTGGAACTATCACTCACCCAGAAGAGGATGGTCTGGACCGGTCGGTTCTCGTAGAGCGTCACACCTACAATATCTTCAAAGCGCTCGTTCAAATCCCCATCATATTCCACATAATTATGGTTGGGCAAAGGCACAACGCTATCTATGCGATCGAGAGCAAAATTCAAGATCTTACCCGTATCTTCCGCAGCAGCTATCAGGAACCACCGACGATTGTACTCCTTAAGCAGATAGGGGATAAGTGTTGTCTGCCGGTCCTCATCTGGAGTGTCAAATCGGTGATAGTGAAGTTCCACAACCTGCTTTTGCGATATGGCCGTGAATAGTTCACCGAGTAGCGTGGAATTTTCCAACGGGTTCTTGGTGAATGAGATTATCTGACGGTCGGTCTTCACGTTCAGACTCTTACGCAAAGCTTCCAAACCATCCAAATTTGGAAGGCCATCGAACTGTCCCAGCATAGACAATGCCTCGGAGAGGAGGTACTTTTCATCCTCCGTCATCTCTTTCTTGAAGATCGAGAACGTGGGGTCAGCATAACGGTGACAGCTCTTTTTGACAGTCTTATTAGGGTTGGTTTGGCTGGGAACATCAATCTGATAATGTTCAATCTCAGCGAGGAATGGCCCTTCGTATTCCAGATAATGAAGATCCATTTCAATGGTACGGCGACTCACAGGTTCCTGGCCGAGTTCTTCCAATTCCTCATTTACATGTTGACGCAAGTCCTCCGTGGAATAGTGATGGTAGCGGTTGGCCAACAACTTATCCAGAATATAGTATCGTGTTACTGCGTTCTTGTTTGCGGGCATAATCGTTTGTTTTTTGTCGTTTTCGGCAGCAAAGGTACAGTCGAGCAGCGCAATCTATTTGCGCACCTTTCCTTTTTGCTGTTCCAGCTCTTCCACAGTGCGGGCCACCACCTCTTCAAGCTGGTAGGTCTCCAGTTCTATCATTTCACTTCCACTTTTCCACTCTCGATCAGCCTTACGTTGTTCTCTATCATGTTTCTCAACTCCTCTTCGGTGGGCATGTAGGGCAGGTATTCATCCCTCTTGTGCCGCTTCGGTCAGGTAGTAATGACGTGCATTGCCATCTTGTATACGCATTATCAGTCTATTATGGATCCAGCTCAATTTGCTACACAGTGTGTAGCCTTTTTCATCGTTGGCGTATGTCTTGTAGAACTGGCGCATATTCTTCAGATTGGCGTACGAGAAACCGTTGCCAAATTCCGGGGTGAGTTCTTTCGACAATCGTTTCAGGATGTATGCTCCATAGTCGGCCCTATCGGATCCTTTTTGCTCCTCCACCACTATCCTTTGGCCGATAAGCCAGTAGGTGGTGACCATAGCGGTGTTTATGGCACGGACTGTCGCCTGTCGTGCCTGTGACAACAGGGTGCGCACGTCGCCCACAAGCTTGTCCAGTTGGTTATTCTGTAATGTGTTCATTGCTTTTCTGCATTTTGCAAGGCTTATCGTTCATCTTCCTTGTCGAAGGATTATGACTGCAAATTTACGAAAACAATTTTATCTTTGCAAATTTTATTATTTTGCACAAATTAATATCCTGAAAATAAACGCACTATAAAACAGCACGTCAAGATTCCCCTCCGAAAAATGTGTTATACCTGTCGTGCCAAATTCCGAAATTGTCCCTTTTCTACTTTGATCCCACCAAAAAAAAATTTCTCTCCCAGCGCGAAAAGGGAGGGAGGGGGAAGGATTGCGGGCATAAAGCTCGCGATCCTAGGGTGGGAAGAATTGCTCGCTGCGGTGACTTCGTCTACGCTACTACACTTCGGAAGTGTCCGAACAAGTTCAGCACTTCTCTCAGCTTCCGTAGCTACCGCGATCCTAGAGGTGGGAAGAATTGCTCGCTGCGCTCGCGATCCGTTGGGGGGGGGCTTTACCTGAATCAGACAGGCAGTTCGCTGGGCGGGACTTGCCTTTTTTTATGCTGTCCACCTCCCGTAAGCAAGCTTCCGTCGGTGGACGACATAAAAAAGCAGGTTGCTAAACGCAACCTGCCTGTCTGATTTAGGTAGCGGGGGAAGGATTCGAACCGACGACCTCCGGGTTATGAGCCCGACGAGCTACCACTGCTCTACCCCGCACTCTCTTATTTCTCAAAAGAACCTAAAGGTTCATTCGCTGTCGCTCATGTTCTTTTGCGAAATCGGGTGCAAAAGTACGAACAATTTTCGAATCCACCAAATTTTTCTTGCTTTTTGTTTTTTATTGTTTGATTACTTGTTGTTTAAAAATTCCGATGGCGGTCTTTACCATGATGCTATAGGTGCCTCTGGGGAGTCCATTCAGCGAAATTTTGGCATTGCCGCTCATGAGGTTGGGATAGCCGTCGCGCAGCACCACACGGCCCACGGCATCGGTGACGAGTATCGTCCCTGTCTCGGTGGGGACGGTGAGGGTGATTTCGCCGGTGGTGGGATTGGGATAAACAGAGAGCTGAGAATTGGGTGTTGTGGATTCGTCGATGCCGACGGCGGCGGTGGTGTCGAGCCACAGGGCATAGTAGGTGGGGCTGTTGTTGAAATAGGCCGTCTGGCCGGGCTGGTAGATGATGTCGTTGCCATATTTGTTACGGCACCAGCCGGTGAACATGCTGCCTTCTCTGGAGAAGGGGCATGTGGGGAAGGTGTAGCCTGTGGCGGGGCAGTACGTATTCATTGTGGGAGCCTCGCCGTTGTTGGGGCTGAGGTAGAGTTTCTTTTTCTGGATGACTTTCAGGTGGTAGCGGAAGACGGTGTCGAGGTGGTGGAGCAGGGTGTCGCGGTCTTTCACGTTGTACACTACCAGCTTGTAGTCGCGGAAGTAAACATACTGTGTGTTGTTGCAGATGGAGTCGGGGTAGTCGACGGTGTCGAACGTCTCGGTGTAGGCGGGCTTGATGCCGATGATGGCCCCTTGGTCGAAGTTGAAGGAGTTGGTGATGTTGCTGCCGATGCCGTGGTAGCCGGGGGCGAGGGTGTCGACATAGTAGAATCCGTCGCCATAGCCGCCCCATCCCCAGTTGACGTGGTAGCGTCCCTCGATGTCGGAGCCGTCGAGCACGAAGGCATGGCCTCCCGAGGTGTCGTGTCCGGAATAGTAGACGGGATGGCGGAGCGCCATCTCTGTGTCGAGGAGTTCTGTCCAAGCCGAATCGGAATAGCTGCGTCGGTCGACGTGGTAGAGGTTGGTGTCGTATTTGAAGAAGTCGACAAAGGCGTTGGTGGCGCAGTAGGAGGTCCAGGGGCCGCAGGCGGAATAGGCACCGCTGCCGCCTTCGCTGGAGGTGCCATACATCATTTTCACGGCTACGCCGCAGTGGTAGGATATGGTGGCGGTGGCGTTGATTTCGGACTCTTGGCAGAATTCGTTGCAGTTGTTGGGCATGATATGCCAGAGGTAGGAGGTGTTCTCGAAGTCGGCGCTGATGTTGTGAAGGTTACGGTAGTCGTAGGTGAGGCTTCCCTGTCCGTAGGCGGGGTATTTCCAGTAGCGCATGATCTGTGCCATTGCTGTAGCCACGCATCCCACCACGGTGCGGGCGTGGTGTACGGAGTCGTAAGGGCAGAGTTTGTTGTAGGGGTTGTCCTGGTTCCAGCGGGTGGTCATCATGGCCGGGATGTTCTGCAGCGAGCCCACGGGTTCTTCGGAATAGGGTGCTGTGAGCAGTTGCATCCAGGAACGCTTGACTTTTTCGTTCTGAGTGGCGTCGCTCTCGGCCACTTCGGTCAGCTGGGTTTCATAGCCGTGCAGCCAGTAGCCTACCTCGGGGTTGAGTTCTTCGGGGAAAGGACTGTCGAAGGAGTAGGCCAGGACGGGACGTGCACGCTCGTCGCCGGCTACGATGACGAAACCTTCGTTGTTGATGGAGAAGATGTGCAGGTGCGCCAGTCCGGTGAAGGGTAGGGGGGCTATTGTCGTGACGGGTTTGACCTCCACGGGACGGTAACTGTTCCAAAAGGTTGTCGCCACGGCACGGGCTTGCTCCTGGTTCACGGTTTGGGCATTGGCTATAGGACCTGTAAGTCCGATGAGGCAGACAACTGCAAAGAGTCCTAGTTTCAATGCCGGCTGGAAGCCGGCGCTCCACAACTTATAATTCATACTTTTTATTTCAGATTTTTCTTTCCTTCGTTGAGCCAGTCGATGAACTTCTGCACGTCGCGGTCGTACTTATAGTTCTCTTTGGTGAGGACATTGCCGTCGGCGTCAATGATGACGTAGTAGGGTTGGGCGTTCATGTTGAAGGCAGTCTTCTGGTAGTTGAGGTTCTTCTGGCCGAGCGACTTGATGGTGCGGCCGCTTTCGGTGGTGACCCAGTCGCTTTCGGGCAGTTCGATGGTGTTGGCGTCGCAGAAGAGCGAGACCATGACGTAGTCTTCGTTGAGGATGCGTTTCACCTCAGGGTCGCTCCAGACGTAGTGTTCCATCTCGCGGCAGTTGGCGCAGGTCTTGCCGGTGAAGTCGATGAAGACGGGCTTGCCCTGCTGTCGTGCGTAGGCTTTGGCTTCTTCGAGGTCGAAGAAGGCCTCGTAGCCGAGGGGCATGTGTAGCTGGTCGGCGTATTTACGGTCGGCAGGCAGTTTGCTGAGGACGGCGGCGGTGCCAGAGCCGGCATTCTCATAGACTATCTTCTCGATGTTGAAATCTTGTGTCTCCATGGGGGGCATGAATCCCGAGATGCCTTTGAGCGGTGCTCCCCAGAGGCCGGGGATCATGTAGACGACGAAGGCGAGGTCGATGATGGCTATCATCAGGCGGCCGGTGCCGATGTGCTCGACGGGGTCGTCGTTCTTGAAGCGCAGTTTGCCGAGCAGGTAGAAGCCCAGTAGTCCGAAGATGACAATCCAAAGGGCGAGGTATATTTCGCGGTCGAGGAGTCCCCAGCCGCAGTAAAGATCTGCTTGTTGGAGGAATTTGAGACCGAAGGCCAGTTCGAGGAAGGCAAAGACCACCTTGATAGTGTTGAGCCATCCGCCACTCTTCATGTTCTGGAGGAACTGGGGGAACATGGCGAGGAGGGTGAAGGGCGCTGCGAAGCCGATGCCGAATCCCAGCATGGTGACCAGAGAAGCCCAGCGGTCGGTGGTGCTGGTGGTGATTCCTACTAGGGCAGCGCCGAGGATGGGGCCGGTGCAGCTAAAGGAGACGAGGACGGTGGTGAGGGCGATGAAGAAGGGCGCCAGGAAGCCGCCCTTGTCGGCCTGCTCGTCGCTGGCGTTGACCCATTTCTCAGGCATCTTGATTTCGAAGAGGCCGAAGAAACTTAGGGCGAACACGAAGAAGATGATGAAGAAGATGAGGTTGGGAATCCAGTGGGTACCCATGACATAGAGCGATTCGGGGCCGAGGATGAGAGCCAGAATGACACCGAGCACGGCGAAGAGGAAGACGATGCTGAATCCGAAGAACCATGCCTGGCGACGGGCTTTGCGCTTGTTGTCGGCACCGCGCAGGAAGAAGTTTACTGTCATGGGAATCATGGGGAAGACGCAGGGGGTGAACATGGTGAGGATGCCACCGCCGAGGGCGATGAGGAAAATCATCAGAAGGCTTTCTTTTTCCTCAGTGTTCTCAGAGCTTTCAGAACTTTCAGAGTTTTCAGAAACCTTGGAGGTCTCGGAGTTCTCAGAGACCTCGGAACTTTCGGAGACTTCAATATTCTCACTACTTTCCTCTTTCTTCACTGCATTTTCTCCATTATCCAAGGTGTTCAGTTCCCCTTCGGGGTGTAATTTTGCACTTTCCGCTTCCTCCGTGGCGCCTTTCACCTTGAAGGTCATATCATGGTCTTCGGGGGCTATGCAGCTGCCGTTGTTGCAGAGCTGGTAGCTGATGGTGCCCTTCACCGTGAAGTCTTTCTGTGACAGGCGTTTGATTTTCTGGCGGAACACCACGGTGCCGCTGAACGACTTCACCACGCAGCCGAACATCTCGTCTTTCTCCTCGTGTGGCTTGGGCTCAGTGACTTTGCCCACCAGAGCATGGTCGTTGCTCTTGGCGAACTCGAACACTGTGGGCAGCGGTCCGTTAGGGTCGGTGTGCTGCGAGTACATGTGCCAGCCGGCGTCGAGTTTGACGGTGACAATCAGGTCGGCTTCCGTGGCTGAGGTCTCCTTGACGCTGTACGAGACCTTGGCGGGGTCCATTATCTGTGCTTGGACGCTACCATTGCCCAATAGACCCATTAAACCTATTAAACCTAGTAAAAAGAGCTTTTTCATATCTCGAATTTCAGATTATTTCAGGTTGAATTTGATTTTTTTCTCTCCGCGGATGGTCTTTACGCCCACGATGTACATGCCCTTGGGCATTTTGTTGATTTTGATTTTCTTGCCGCTGACATATCCGTCGACGGTCTTCACCACTTTGCCATCCTTGTTGGTGAAGGTGACAATGGCCGAAGGGCTCTCGATGGTGAGGGTGATGTAGCCTTCCTCCAGATTGGGCTGGATGCGCACGTTCTCGTCGCTGGGGCCGTCGTTGTAGGCCGTCGTGTTGCTGCTGGGGCTCGAGCTGCTTCGGGCGGGCATGGAGAATCCGCTGAGTTTCGAGAGTCCGCGGCTGTCGTTGCCGAACCAGTGGTTTCCGCGGTCATCGTGGCACACCTTATAGGTGTTGCCGGCGGGCAGTTTGCTGTTTTTCGAGGTGAAGACCACCCAGTTGTCCACGCCGTCGAACACCGCCACGCCGTCGTTGGTGGCCAGCCATAGCAGGCCGTCGTTGTCGAAAGCGATATCGTTCACCTGGTTGTTGGGCAGGGGACTGTTTTTGGTGTTCCACACCTTCCAAGTGTTGCCGTCGAAGCGTGCCAGACCGCTGAGGGTGCCGAACCACTTCACGTCGTTGCCGTCGATGGCGATGGCGGGAACGATGGCATCGGGCAGGCCCGAATTGAAGGGGGTGTAGTCGGTCCATCGCGAGCCGTTATACACGCTCACGCCGGCGTTGGTGGTAATCCATTTGCGGTTGGAGCGGTCCACCGCGAGGTCGAGGACGAAGTCGCTGAGCAGCTCGCTGTCCTCGGGCGTGTATTTCTCCCATGTGCGGCCGTCGTAGCGCACTACGCCGCCCAGTGTCACGCCTATCCACACCACTTCGTCCTGGTCGATGACAATCTCCTTGACGAATTTCATCTTCAGGCGACGTGTCTCTTCACTATGCTCCTGCCAGGTGGTGCCATCCCATTCGATGACACCGTAGTCGTCGGTGCCAATCCAGAGGATGCCGCGTTTGTCCACCATGAGGCAGTTCACCGACTGCCCTTTGAGTTTTTCGTTGAACATGGCGTAGTCGGTCCAGGTGTTGCCTTTCAGACGACAGAGCCCCTGATAGGAACCGGCCCACAACAGGTTGTCGTCGGCCGTGATGGCCGAGATATTGTTGCCGCAGATGTCGCTCGTACGGGTGTCGTACACCGTCCAGATGCCGTTTTGGGCATTCAAGGTGAGAGGTGAAAGGTGAAAGGTGAAAGGTATTGCTAACGCAATCACTGCTCTCGATAGAACAGGCATTATTTTCATAGTTGATTTTTTTTAGTTTTCAATGTTGTTACAAGCATTGCAACAATTTCTCCTAAATCGTTATTAACCGAAACATATTCTTCTTCTGAAATATACTCTGTCATTTTCATCAGTTCAAACCAATAAGCAGTTTCGTCAGCCTCTTTTAAGGCAATCGATAATTTACTTATAAAATCAGCATCGCTTTGAGCATTTCGGCTTTCGGTAATATTTGCACCAATACTGGTACCACTTCTTAGCATTTGTTTACTTAGCACATACTCTTTTTTTTCGTTTGTCAAATAACGATACATATTTACACAGCGTACAGCAAACAATAGACTCTTGTCCTGTAATAGGCTTCTGCTCATGAATGCTTTTGTCGTTTTTGTATTATTGTTTTAAATGTGTTATCACCTCTCACCTTTCACCTTTCACCTTGTCAAGTTTTATGCTTCTCTTTCTTTGCTGCGGGGAAGAGTATGTTGTTCAATATCAGTCGGTATCCGGGTGAGTTGGGATAGAGGGACAGGTCGGTTGGCGGGTCGCCGATGAAGTGGCGATAGTCTTCGGGGTCGTGTCCGCCGAGGAAAGTCCAGGTGCCTTTCCCGTAGTCGCCATGCAGGTAGCGCACCTCGCCCAGCTCTTTGTTGTCTCCCAGAATCACGCAGCTCGTCTTCACCATTTCGCTATGGAAAGCCGTTGTCTGTCCCATGAAGCCGTGTACCACGCGGGTGTGATTCTGTGTCAGCATCGTTGGTACCCAGTCCCATTTCGCTGAGAAGTCGAAGAGTACGAAGAAGTCATTCTTCTCGTTCACCTGCCGCTGACGGGTGCGATCGTCGATGTCGATGGTAGAGATTTCATATTCCGAGGGGTTGGTGCTGATTCGGAAGTCTTTAAAAGCGAAGCATTTGCTGTAGTCGAGCGAGGCTTGTGCGTTGGGTTGCATGGGGTCGCCGTCGAACATCTCGGCGCAGATGTCCACGCCGTCGGCCGCCAGCGCTACGTCGTAGCTGTCGGGTGCCGAGCACATGGCGAAGAGGAATCCGCCGCCCATCACGAAATCTCGTATCTTCTTGGCTACCGCCAATTTCAGATGGCTTACCTTGCTGAAGCCCAACTTGTGGGCTGTGGCCTCCTGCAGCCGCACATCCTCGATGTACCATTGTTGGCTGCGGTAGTTGGCCCAAAATTTTCCATACTGTCCCGTGAAGTCCTCATGGTGCAGATGCAGCCAGTCGTAAGTTGGTAGCACGCCGCTCATCACCTCCTCGTCGTACACCACGTCGTAGGGTATCTCGGCGTAGGTGAGGACGAGTGTCACCGCGTCGTCCCACGGCAACTTGTTTTTAGGTGAGTAGACGGCAATCTTGGGAGCCTTCTGCAGTTTCACGGCGTCCATATTCACACTTGGGTCGGCAATATGGCTCAGGATGGCGCTGCTTTGTCCGTCGGCGATAACTTCGCAGGTGACGCCGCGCAGCTTGCATTCCCGCTCGATGGCGTCGGCGTATTTCATCATGAAGGTGCCACCGCGGTAGTTCAGCAGCCACGTCACCTCCACCTCGTGCTCCAGCGCCCAGTAGGCTACGCCATAGGCCTTCAGGTGGTTTTTCTGCACGTCGTCCATCGGCAATAAAATATAACTCGCCTGCGCGTGCGCGAACAAAAAAAGAAAGCACAGCAAGGTGAAAGGTGAAAGGTGAAAGGTGAAATGCCTTCCACAAAAACCTTCTTTGTTGCGATATGTTTTCATTTCTGTTCTTTTATACCTTTCACCTCTCACCTTTCACCTCTCACCTGATGTGCGGATAGGGGGGCTCGAACCCCCACTCCTCTCGGAACAAGATCCTAAGTCTTGCGCGGCTACCAATTACGCCATATCCGCAGAAGGAAAAATCGTGCAAAGATACGCACTTTTTTTCAAATAGCGAGGAAAAATTCAATTTTCACTCTTTAATTATCTTTTTTCTTGTTCGCATTCCTTGCCATTTCAAACAGAGCCTCAGGGAGATGGCAGTAACCGTCGGGATGCTTCGTGAGGTAGTCCTGATGGTATTCTGTGGCGGGCTGGAAGACCCGTAATGGTTCCACTTCTACGGCCAGCGGCCCCGAATAGCCATGTTCCACCTCATGGTATACTTCGCGAATAATCGGTAGGTCTTCAGGGTCAATATAATAGATGCCCGTGCGGTAGCGTGTGCCTTCGTCCTCCCCCTGTCGGTTCACCGATGTGGGTTCGATGCAGAGGAAATATAGACTCAGCAGTTTTTTTAGCGACAGCACTTCGTCGTCGTACACCACGCGTACCGTCTCGGCAAAACCTGTTGTGTCGGTGTACACCTCCTCATAGGTTGGTCCGTTGCCGGTGGCTACCCGCTCGCTGTATTCCTCGTTGCCGTTGGCAAAACCGGTCTGGGTTTCGATGATGCCGTTGATTTGATTCAGATAATGCTGTGTGCCCCAGAAGCACCCTCCCGCCAGAAAGATTGTCTTTGTCATGTACCCATAACGGGTCATCCTATGGAATATTGTATAAAAAAAATTTTGCCAGTTCAAAAAATGTTTGTATCTTTGCAGCACGAAAAAAGTAACTGAATTATAAACAATCGTCTGACAATCAATGGGTCAGACGGCAAAAAGTAAAGAAATGAAAAAAGGAATTCATCCCGAAAACTATCGCCTCGTGGTGTTCAAAGACATGTCCAACGACCACATGATTCTCACCAAGAGCTGTGCCAACACCAAAGAGACCGTCACTTATACCGATGGTAATGAGTACCCCGTTGTGAAGCTTGAGATTTCGAACACTTCGCACCCCTTCTTCACCGGTAAGTTGAAACTCGTTGACACCGCAGGACGCGTTGACAAGTTCATGAACAAGTACAAAAAGTACGCCAAGAAGGCCGAGTAATCGGACTGATTGAAGTGCTTTCAAGCAAGAAGGCCGAGTAATCGGACTGATTGAAGTGCTTTCAAGCAAGAAGGCCGAGTAATCGGACTGATTGAAGTGCTTTCAAGCAAGAAGGCCGAGTGATTGTTTAGAAAAAAGTAATTTGTTTTAGATTTTTGGATCAAGAAACCCCGCCGATCGCCCGGCGGGGTATTCTTTAACAAAACAGAGACTATGATGAGACAATCCCTGAAACTGTTGGTAGTGCTGTGTCTGGCTACAGTAGTATTGGTAGGCTGCAACCGCTACGACGAGAAGATTATTGGCTCTTGGAATCTGGACTACTGGATGCTATATAGTCCGGATGGTCAAAATGGCGACATTGTTAAGGATTGTGTTTTTACATTCAAGAAAGATGGAAGAGGTGTTTTGATGGCACCGTATACCACTATTGATACTAATAATCAGGAGATTATTTCGACGAATTTCGAATACAGTGTGGATGACGAGGAACTCCGCACGAGTTTGCCCGACTTTGAATCGAATCATATTGAGAAGCTCGACGACACGAAGATGGTTCTCTCCCAGACATCGGTTGCGGCAACGGGATCGCAGATGATAGTGTTCAGTTTCACGAAGAAGTGACGGTCGGATGTGTAACTGCGTTATTGCAGAATTATCTATTAGTATCTGAGTGTTTGTGTGTTGTGAAAAATATTTTGTCATATTGACGAAAAGTTGTATTTTTGCATTTTGTTTTGGAGAGATGGCAGAGCGGTCGATTGCGGCGGTCTTGAAAACCGTTGACCTGCGAGGGTCCGGGGGTTCGAATCCCTCTCTCTCCGCGAAATTTGAAAAAAACAAATTGTTGTTATGAAATCGATGAAAGTTTTTGCAGCCATGTTCTGTGCCGCTATGGTTTTTGCCCTTGTGGGCTGCTCGAAAAAAGACCTTACAAAAGATATCCTTGGCTCATGGAAAGCGACCACCATAATTCACAGTGAGACCTATCAGGGTCAGTCGCGAACGATGACGGAGGAACCTGAGGGAGACTGCAGAATCACTTTCAATGAGGACAGGACATTCAAGGCCACTACAAATGGTAAAGTCGACGGCACTGGTGCGTGGTACATTGTGGATGGCAAACTTTTAATGACTTCTGTCGGCATTGTAATGCACTTGGGTGTTGAACCGGTTACGGTCGACATCGACGGAAACGATATGACCCTCACCAAGAGCGAAACACGCAACTATGTGGAAATGACGGTTACTCTGAAATTCAAGAAAGTCTGAGGGAAATTATGTTAGATTATGAATGGAATCGGTGCTGGCGACAGCGCCGTTTTTAAAATAAAAAAGATGTTACAGTTACAGTATATCAAAGAGCATACCGATGAGATTATCGCTCGATTGAAAATCAAGAATGTGCAGAATGTGGAGGAGCGCATTGCCGAGATTCTGAAACTCGACGAGCAGCGCCGCGCCCTGCAGGTGAAGGCTGACGGCGTGAAAGCCGAGCAGAACAAGATAGCCAAGGAGATTGGCATGCTGATGAAGCAGGGAAAGAAGGAAGAGGCTGAGCAGGCCAAAACCCGCACTGCACAGCTGAAGGGCGAGGAGAAAGCCCTCGCCGAGGAGCAGGCTTCCACCGAGAAAACTCTCAACGAGAAGCTAATCTCGCTGCCTAACGCACCGCATATCACTGTTCCTATGGGCAAGAGTGAGGCCGACAACGTGGTGGTGGCTGAGTATGGCGTAAAACCGAACCTGCCTGCCGATGCACTGCCCCATTGGGATCTCTGCGCCAAATATGACATCATTGACTTTGAGCTCGGCAACAAGGTTACTGGTGCCGGTTTCCCTTTCTATAAAGGTAAAGGTGCTCGTCTACAGCGTGCCCTCATCAATTTCTTCCTCAACGAGGCTGCCGATGCTGGCTTTGTGGAAATCCAGCCGCCGCTGATGGTCAACGAGGCTTCGGGTCTTGGCACCGGCCAACTGCCCGACAAGGAAGGTCAGATGTACGCCATTCCGTTGGATGGTTTTTATATGATTCCTACCGCCGAGGTGCCTATCACTAATATCTTCCGGGGCGAGGTTGTCGACCAGAAGCAGTTCCCCATCAAGCGTGTAGGCTACAGCGAGTGCTTCCGCCGCGAGGCTGGCAGCTACGGCAAGGACGTCCGTGGATTGAATCGCCTGCATGAGTTCTCGAAGGTGGAGATTGTTGTTATTGAACACCCCGACCGTAGTTATGACATGCTGGAGGAGATGAAGAAGCATGTCGGTGGCCTGCTCGATAAGCTGGGGCTGCCGTACCATATCCTCAAACTCTGCGGTGGCGACATCAGCTTCACTTCCGCTATGACCTTCGACTTTGAGGTGTGGAGCGCTGCGCAGAAGCGCTGGCTCGAGGTGAGCTCGGTGAGTAACTTCGAGACCTTCCAGGCCAATCGTATGAAACTCCGCTTCAAGGACGAGAACGGCAAAATGCAGCTCTGCCACACACTCAACGGTTCGGCCCTAGCCCTGCCGCGCATCGTCGCCGCCCTGCTGGAGAACAATCAAACTCCCGACGGAATCGTGATGCCCGAGTGTTTGCAACCTTATCTAGGTTTCGATAAGATAAGTTAAAAGAAATCCCCGCCAGTCGGCGGGGATTTCTTTTTAACCTTGTCTTCTGTTATTAGAAGTGGAATCCAATGCGGAGCATGAGGCTGCCGACGGAGCGGCGCTGACGGCCACCGGCATCCTGTTGGGCGGCGGCGGCGGGGACATCTTCGCGGGTGCCCGAGGTGTAGTCGATGTTGTGGGTACCGAGACCGTAGTAGTGGAGGCCAACACTGACATGTTCGCCGAAGAATGCGCCGACACCTAGTTGCCAGGCAAAGGCGAAGGTGGATTTGTAGGCGAGCTTGATGTTGTCGCTGGAACCCTCGGAGGTGATCCAGAAGAAGTCGGTGCCGATACCGAACTCGCCGAAGAGCGAGATGTCGTTCCAGGGCATCTCATCGTAGATGTAGGTTACACCGACCAAGAGGGGGATGTTGAAGTAGGTGGGTGAACTCATGTAAGCGTCGCTGTATTTCTCGCTCCATTTGCTGGAGATGGTGTTCCAGAGGAAGTCGACGTTGGCGTAGGGGGCCACAAGGCCGACACCCACGTCAAAGCGGTAGCTGGCACGATAACCGAATCCGAAGCCCAGTGTGGCGTCTTTACCAATCTGTTCATAAGTCAGAGGTACGCCGGTGTTGTAGGCGGCAATCAGAACAGGACCGTCGCTGGCGGAGGAAGCAAAATCGCCGGTGGGAATGTTGCCGTTGATGTAAACCGACTGGCGGAGCTGGGCATTGGCAATGGTGCCCATGCCGATAAACAGGGCTCCGAGGCAGAGAACTTTTACTATTTTCTTCATGATTTTTATGTATTTTAATTATTTGTCCGTTTTTTTCTTCCGACCACGCTTCTTAGGCTCTGGCTTAACCATTTCCTCTTCGGGGATGGTGGCGTCAAGAGGAGGATTCTCGGCCTCGAAGTATTCCTCCTCGATGCCGCGGATATCCTCGTCGGTAGGCTCGAAGTCGTCGTCGTTGGATTCCTCGTCGTCTTCTCCGATTTTTTCGTAACTGTCGAGTTCCTCAGCATCGTCGTCGCCGAAGGCGGCACGAATCTCCTCTTTGTTGATGCCTAGAGTGAGCTTTTTCTTGCGTTTCTCGTCTTCTTCGAGGTTGGTTTCAAAGTCGCCGTGGCGCAGGACGCGTTCCTTATGGGTAGGGTCAATCTCCTCTTTTTCGAGGGCTTCGCTGATGGGAGCGAATTCGTCTTCCTTGCCGCTGTCGTCATCATCGTCGAAGAGTGCTTTTTCGAGATCCTCGCCAAGGGTGTCGATGACTACCTCGAATTTGACCATATAATTGGTCTCAGGGGTATCGAAGGGGACGACAAAAATCACATCGCCATTGGGCTTGGTAAAGCGTTGCAAATGGTCGTTGTAACCGTCAGGATATGCTTCTTTGAACTTTTCCTTGAGTTCGTCGGAAAGGTTTTTGTAGCTGACTATCAAGTTGTTTTTTCGTTTTTTGGTAGTTGCCATAGTCGTTGGAATTTGATGCAATATTAGTAATAAAATATAATATAGCCAAATTTTTTTATGCTACTACAATAGATTCATCGTCTTCTACGCGTAGATTGCTCATAATGAACTCGCGACGTTCGAGGGTGTTTTCTCCCATATAGAATGAGAGGACGCTTTTGGTGTCAAAGTCTTTGTGGAGAAGCACAGGGTCGAGACGCATGTCTTTGCCGATGAAGTTCTTGAATTCTTCGGGGCTGATTTCACCAAGACCTTTGAATCGGGTGATTTCGGCTTTTGGGGTGTCGTGAATAGCGGCAATGCGCTCTTCGTCGGTGTAGCAGTAGGTGGTCTTCTGCTTGTTGCGCACGCGGAAGAGGGGGGTCTGGAGGATGTAGACATGTCCCGTCTGGATAAGTTCGGGGTAGAATCGGAGGAAGAAAGTGAGGAGTAGCAGACGGATATGCATGCCGTCGACATCGGCATCGGTGGCGATGACAACGTTGTTGTAGCGCAGATTCTCGATGCCGTCGTCAATGTCAAGGGCGTTGTGGAGGAGGTTCAGTTCCTCGTTTTTGTAGACATCTACTTTGCTAATGCTGTAGGTATTCTTGGGTTTTCCTCGGAGGGAGAAGACGGCTTGGGTGTCGACGTCGCGGCTCTTGGTGATGGAACCGGAGGCCGAGTCGCCCTCGGTAATGAAAATGGTGCTCTCGAGGCGACGGTCATGGTTGGTATTGTAGTGCACGTGACAATCGCGGAGCTTGCGGTTATTGAGGCTGGCTTTTTTACCGGCCTCACGGGCCACTTTCTTGATGCCGGCGATATCCTTTCGTTCCTTCTCATTGGCATTGATTTTCTGGAGCAAGGCATCGGCGGTCTCGGCGTGCATGTGGAGATAGTTGTCGAGGTTGCTGCGCAGGATGTCAAGGATATAGGTCTTGAGCAGTGGGCTGTCATAGTTTCCGTCTTTGTCGGGCGGAGCCATGTGGGTGGAGCCCAGTTTGGTCTTGGTCTGGGCCTCGAACACAGGCTCTTGGATACGAACGCAGAGGGCGCAGACGAGGCCTCCACGGATGACCTCGGGGGAGTAGTCTTTCTTGATGAAGTCCTTCACCACGCGGGCGTAAGCCTCGCGGAAAGCGCTTTGGTGGGTGCCACCCTCAGTGGTATGTTGGCCATTGACGAAAGAGTAGTAATAGTCGTTGGATTGACCGTTGATATGGGTGAAAGCGGCCTCAAAGTCGCCCTCCTTGATGTGAATGATAGGATAAAGGGGGTCGCTCTGGAGGTTGTTCTCCAGTAGGTCGAGGAGGCCGTTCTTGGAATAGTAGCGTTTGTCATTGTAGTACATTGTCAGGCCTCGGTTGAGGTAGCAGTAGTTCCAGATGCGGCGTTCGACATATTCGCTGATGAAGTGGTAATTGCCGAAGAGCTTGCTGTCGGGAATGAATTCCACCAGCGTGCCAGTTTCGGCGACGGCGCTGTCAATTGCGATGACGCCAGTGTCATCGGTGACTTTGCCTTCGGAAAATTCGGCGATACGGGTTTTACCGTCACGGATGGACTGCACTCGGAACCAACTGCTCAAAGCATTGACGGCCTTGGTACCCACGCCGTTCAAACCTACCGATTTTTGGAAGACCTTGCTATCATATTTAGCGCCAGTGTTCAGTTTGCTGACAGCGTCGACCATCTTGAGCAGCGGGATGCCGCGACCGTAGTCGCGGATGGAGACCTTGCGCTCGGCGAAGTTGATTTTTACTTCAATTTTTTTGCCGAACCCAGAGGTGTATTCGTCGATGGCGTTATCGATGACCTCCTTGATGAGGACGTAGATGCCGTCGTCGTGAGAGGAGCCGTCGCCCAGTTTGCCGATGTACATGCCGGGACGGAGGCGTATATGTTCCATGTCCTCGAGGTGGACGATGGAGTCGTCGTTGTATTCGATAGGGGATAGGAGGTCTTCCATGAGTGATAAGTGTTTGGTGTTTAGCTTTATTCTTCGTCGAGCTTCATTTCGGATGTGATGGTATAGCCGGTCTTCTCGCCATCGGTGATGGGCTCGCCGGTGGTAACGGAGAACTGACATTCGCTGACACCCTGTTCGACAAGGTAGCGGCGAACGATATCGTTGCGGAAAGCGTATCCGCGAGCCACGGTGTCGTTGGCGGGAGCGGGCATGCGTTGTTCAAGGGTGAAGTGGACAAGTGTGTCACTCTTAGCGATGGTGGCGAGGTCGCCGAGGATATGATATTGCTCAGAAGTGAGCCCCCGCTGGTCGGCCTCAATCTCAATGAACTCGAGATTGTCGTTGCCGAAGCCGAAAACATTGCCGAGGGCGCGGAGGGGCGAGGTGGCCACCTTGACAAGTAGGTTGCCGAGTGTTTTCCACACAATTTTCATGTAGCTGAACTCGGGACTGTCAATATTGCCCTTGACGGGGATATCGAAGAGTATCTTGTCGTCCTTGTCTTTGAGGATATAGAGGGCGGTCTTGAGGGGTAGCTTCTGCTGGGGCTCGACGTCTTTGCGGCGACTGCCGACCTGAGCCTTGTAGATGTCAATCTTGTTCTTGCCGTTGAGAATGCTGCTCTTGATGGTGTTGTGCGAGGTGAGACTGAAGATACCATCCTCGATGGGCTGGCCGGTATAGTAGACCGACCAAGGGGAGAGTTGCTTCATGTCAAGACCTTTGATGGCGATGAAGAGATCCTGGTGTTCTTTCCAGTGACTGATGTCGCCGGTCCATTTCACCAATAGGTGGCCGCCGCCAGGCAGGGTGGCGCGGAGCTTGGCGTTGTTGTTGCCGTTGAGGGAGAGGTCGGTGGCTTCAATATTGAGGTCGGTTACGGGGAAAGAGAAGAGGTCGGGCAGTGTATGGTCATTGTAGGTGAGGTTGGCGTTGGTGACAGCAAGGCTGTGGAGATTGAGGGTGAGGGGGGCGGAGGAGTTCTCGGTGTTCTCGGAGTTCTCAGAACTCTCAGAACTCTCGGAGTTTTTTATCAAGCCGTCGATATTGCTGTGGTCGGCCCACTGGTCATAGCGGGCGGTGAAGCCGTCGAGTTTCAGGCTCTGGATGTCGTAGCTGTTATCGTCGAGGTTGATGTTGTTGACGGCAGCATCAAGGCGTTTCCATCCTGCCAGTGTGCCGTTCTGGTCTTGCAGGTCTACACCCGTCACCGCCACGGTGCCGCCAATGCGGCTCTTGGTAATCTCGCTAACGTTGCCTTGGGCTTTGAGGTGGATGTCGACGTTGCCGCCCAGTTTCTGGTAGTTGAGAATGTCGGCGATGATGGGGTCGAGGTTCTTGATGTTGAATTTCTCCAGGTTGACAGCGAGGTCGTAAGTGCCCTGCTTCTCGTGGTAGTTGCCGTTGATATTCAGGTGGCCGCCTTCGGTGAAAGCGATGTTGAGACCGCCCTCACTGGCTTGATCGCCGCCAAATTCCAGGTTGGGAACCAGAAGGTTGATGTCGGGCAAGTGCCACTGCTTCTTCTCAGTGAGGTCGTTGTAGTGTATCTGTGCGTGGCTGATGCGGATGTTGTGCAGCTTGATGACCCACTCGCTCGGCGTGGTGTCCTGCACCTCTTCAGTGGTGTCGGAGGCGAAGTGGTCGAGCATGCTCTGGAAGTTGAAGGTCTCTCCCTGCTTGAGGACGTTGACGTTAAGTCCGGTGAGGGTAATGTGTTCGAGTTCAACGGTATTTCCAAGGAGTTTGAAGAGGCTGGCTTTAGTGTCGAGGGTGTCGAAACGGGCGAAGACATCCTTGCCGTTGTCCTCGTAGAGTGTAAGTCCGAGGATGGCTACATGGCCGCTGTAGACGTTGATGGTGACGTCGTCGACATGCACCTCGCGACCTACCAGTTCCTTGCCGTGACTGTTGATGTAGCTCTTGGCGATGGGCGATATGAGCAATGTTGCCAATAGGATGATTCCCAGTAGTATGCCTACCACCCATAGGACTATTTTCCAAGCACGTTTCATATATGGTATATATACAATATTACAGACAACGGAGGGTGGTTGTCTTTATTGTGTCGCCTTTGACGTTTTTATAAAAAAACTTTATTGTGAGGTTGACACAATATTTTCCGGTTGGTGACGTTAAAGACATATTAAACTGAAAAAAAAATGAGAAAGATAAGTACTTGCGTCATGATGTTTGTGGCTGTCGCTATGTTGGCGGTGGCATGCGAAAAGGCCGAAGAACCTATAGTTCCTGAAGCCAAGTTGGTTGGAGCATGGACGGCACCACTCTCGTCAACCGATGAGATAATGCACGACCTCGGTGGCAAGAACTTGGTAATAAACCCGAACCATACGGCATCCTTCAGTTATTTGTCGTTCAAGAACTGGAAAATTGAAGGCGATGTTTTGACGATGACCAACTACACGGGAGAAGGCGTGAACCGTCATGTTGAGGTTCTGCGTTACACCATCAATAATTATACCGATACCTCGATGCTTCTCACGGGTAGGTATATCTATGCTGTGGGCGACAGCGTCTACCGTGAGGGCGATTTTAGTGGCTTGTACAAGAGGGATAAGAGCTATCCGGTACAATAATCTTTTTTATTCATAGAAGTGCATCTCCTTGAGGTACTTGTACACCGGTTCGGTGAGCAGGTATCGCACGTCCTTGTGTGCGGCAATCTGTTGCCGGATGTAGCTGGAGGAGATGTCCATCATCGGCACGTCGACCATGGTCACGCTAGGGTGTGAAGCCAGTGTACAGTGCTCTGTCCCGGGACGGGGATAGACGAGGAGGCGGTAGTGGTCGAGGAGGTACTCGTAGTTCCGCCAGCGGTGGAAAGAGTCGAGGTTGTCGCTGCCCATGACGAGGCAAAATTCGCGGTCGGGGTATTTCTCCTGCAGAGCCGCCAATGTAACAACGGTGTAGCTGGGAATGGGCAGGTGCATCTCGATGTCGCAGACTTTCAGGCGGTAGTTGTCGTCGATGGCTCGTTGCACCATCTGCAGGCGGTGGTGGTCAGCGAGGAGGGTGATGCGTTCTTTCAGTGGGTTCTGGGGCGAGACAACAAGCCACAATTCATCGACACCTTCATGCTGCAACATCGAGTTGGCAATAATCAGATGCCCCACATGTATGGGATTGAACGACCCGAAGAACAGCGCGGTTCTCTTCATTACTAACGCATTAAACGCATTAATAATATTTATACGCTGTCTCGATTTTGATGTGGCGGAGTTTCTGGCCTTTGAAGGTGTAGATTTCGGCCACTTCATTGGCACCGGAGATGACCTTCAGCACCTGCACGTCGGCGGTGTACGACTTTGGGTATTTCTTGAAGAAGACCTTGAAGACATCATCTTTCGACATGCCCACACGTAGGCCGTTAGCCAACACTACCTCGGAGTCGTTGATGCGGCCGTCAAGGAGCTCTACTTTGCGTGTCCAGATGGAGTAGAAGAGGTCGAGGTAACTGTCGTCGAGGCGTTTCAGGCGGTTGACACTCACCTCCATGGAGTCGAGGTAGCGGCGGTAGTCGCTCTCGC
Source organism: uncultured Bacteroidota bacterium (assembly GCA_902800395.1). Lineage (GTDB taxonomy): Bacteria > Bacteroidota > Bacteroidia > Bacteroidales > P3 > Colimorpha. The sequence goes on from CADCEC010000001.1 coordinate 164,271, forward strand.
GGTACCAGTGCAGCTGGTTGTCAGTCATGAAGTATTCGATAGAGTCCCACTCACCGAAAGGATAGATGACCTGTCTGGCCAGCGAGTAGACGGTCATGGTGTCGGCATATACCTTGATGTCCTTGATTTGGTATTCGGGACGGCTGAAGTTCATCATGCGCATGGCTTTGGCACGTGAGGCCACCTGCTGAGAGAAGGCTATGGAACTGCACAGCATCAAGGCTGCAAGGGTCAGTATACGTTTCATCTTTTCACAATAAATTTACAATGTAACGCGGGATGCAACGTTTTATTGCATCCCGCGTTACTTTTTTTATATTATTCTATACCCTAATAGGATAGAGGTTGTTTACTTCGTCACGCTGACACGCTGGACGGCGGTGCCACGGTCGGTGGTGATGGTGATGAAGTAGATGCCGGCAGCGAGGCTGCGGACGTTAAGCTCCAGAATGTCGGAGTTGAGGTTCTCCTGACCCATGACTTTGCGGCCCATAGCGTCGACCATCTCGAAGCTGCGGATGGCGCCCTCGGCGGTGACATAGACCATCTCAGTGGTGGGGTTGGGGTAGGTGATGACTTCCATACCAGCCTGCACATCACCGATACCGGTGGTGGGATCGTCGCCAGTCATGAGGTAGCCACTCTTGGTGGCGTTGGCAACGGTGCGATGTATCATGTCGGGACCGTAGTCGTTGACAAAGGCAATGAGGCGGCACTTGTTGGCGCTGAATTTGGTGGGCAGGGTGTAGGTATAGGTCTTGCTGTAGGTGCTGCCAGCAGTGGTGCTGGTGAAGACGTTCTGGTCGCCCCAGACATTGGAGACACAAGCGCGGATAACGTGGTTGTGCTCATAGTGCTGAATGTAACTCTGGGTCGCGGCGTCGGCCTGGACACCATAGATGCCGTCCTGGGTGATGTAGAGCGAGAGGCGAGGCTCGGTGCCAGCAAAGTCGCTGACGAACGAACCGCTGACGGTGACGCTCAGCTGACGGCTCTGGGGATCATAGTTGAGGTTGCTGAGTTCGACGGTGACGAAGGCGGGAGTGCTGGTGGCATCGGTGAACTGGGCGACGATGTCGCTAACATCGCTCACGCTGCCCACCACACCACCTTCTTCGGCGTCGATGGCAAAGTCGCCGTTGCGGTCGAGGGTCATGGCAGGAGCCCAAGTACCCTCGGTGCCGAAGAGGTTCATGATTTGGTTCGACTCGCTGATGGTCATGTCGTCGGTGTTGAAACCTACGTGATGGGCCACCCAGCAGATGCGGTCCTCAAAGCCGTTCATGGCTTGTTCCAGACGATCGTGGCCACCGGGGCAGTATTGGCACTTGGCAGTGGTGAAGTGCTCGAGCAGGGAGGTGCGCTGAGTGGTGGTGGCGGGATCGTAGACGTTGGTCTCGCAGCTGGTGCTGTTGTCGCTCTCGTCAGCGTCGGTGTCGTTGTTGGGATTGCTCACGGTGATGTTCACAAGAGCCACACCGAGGGTGGTCATCTGTACAGGGAAAGTGTAGGTGTAGTTGGTGTAGGGGGCCACGTCGACGCCTGTCACATTAAGGGTCTGCTCGTCGCCACCGTTAACAGTGTAGGTCACATCGAAGGCGGCCAAAGCGGAGAAACCAGTGTTGCGGACGGTGAGGCTCACGTTGGCGTTGCTGTTCTGGGCAGTCCAGGTGGGAGCACTGGCACTGACAGCAACGATACTGTTAGTAGCAACGGTTCTCACCTCGACATTGTCGAGGAAGATGTACATGCCGTCGGCGGTGTAGCAGGCGAAGGCCAAGTAAACCTGTTGACCGGCATAGGCACTCAGGTCGACAGCAAAGGTGTTGCTGTCAGCAGGGAGGTTGCCAAGATCGTTGAGCACCGTGAAGCTGGCTTTCTGGTTGTCGGTGGTGGAAACCATGATTTTCAGACTCTCGGCAAAGGGCGACTCGGGACCATAGTTAACACCCATGATGTCGAACAGAAGCATGGGATTGGAGGTCGGCACGGTAATCTGCGGAGTAACGAGCCAGCGGTCAACGGGGGAACTCTCTTCGGTCCAGGTGATACACACCATTTTCTGCTGAAGGGCACTCCAACTGTCGTTCAGGGTGGCAGGAGAAGTGTAGTGGTTGGTCAGGCCGTCGCCATAGGTGACCCAACCAGACGGAATATTTCCGTCGGCCACATTGTTGAAGTCCTCAGAGAAAGCGGTCTGTGCTTTTGCGGCCATGCCGATGGTCAGCGCGGCAGCGAGAAATAATAATGCTTTTTTCATAATGAAAGAGTTTTATTTGTTATAAATTTTGTCTCTATTTAAAATGCAAAAATACGGATTATTTTTGATATGGGGAAATTTTTTTTCAAAAATCTTTTTAATTTTCGTATTTTTGCAGCATGAATTACGCTGCAGTTATTGCTAATAGACTGGAAATTAATCAACGACAAGTTGAAAAAACGATAGAACTTTTGGAGTCGGGTGCTACGGTGCCCTTCATCGCTCGCTACCGAAAAGAGGCTACCGGTGGTCTTAACGAGGTACAGATTGCTGCCGTCCGAGACCTGCTTCTGAAACTCAAGGAACTCGACAAACGCCGCGAAGCTATCCTCGCCTCCATCGAGGAGCAGGGAAAGATGACCGACGAACTGCGTCAGCGGCTTCTGGCCGCCGAGACCCTCACCGACCTCGAGGACCTCTACATGCCCTACCGTCCCAAGCGTCGCACCCGTGCCACCATCGCCATAGAAAAGGGCTACGAGCCCGTGGCAGATGCCATCATGCGGGGACAATGGGGCGACTGGGATGATGAAGCGTTGGCTGGCGTCCGCGACATCATCGCCGAGCGCGTCAGTGAGGATGCTGCTGTCCGCAACCGCGTGCGCAATGTCTTCCGCCGCAAGGCGTTCCTTACTTCGGCATTGGCGCGTGGCGTGGACGAGAACGATGAGCGCGTGGGCAAGTTCGAGAGTTGGCTCGACTGGAAGGAACCTATCCAGCGTGCCCCCTCGCACCGCATTCTGGCGCTCTTCCGCGGTGAGGATGCCGGCGTGCTCAAGGTGCACGTGAAACCCGAGAAGGACGACGAATGCATCGAGGCTATGATTTCGCGCAGACGACCTCAGGGTAAGGCAGGCGAACAATATGACCTGGCTGTGGCCGACAGCTACAAGCGTCTCGTGATGCCGAGTATCGAGACCGAGTTCCGCAATATCTTGAAGGAGAAAGCCGACCGCGAGGCTATCCGCGTCTTCGCCGAGAACCTCCGCCAACTGTTGCTGGCAGCTCCCATGGGACAGAAGCGCACCCTGGCCATCGACCCGGGCTTCCGCACCGGCTGTAAGGTGGTCTGCCTCGACGCTCAGGGACAACTGCTGCACAACGAGACGATATATCCTTTTACTTCGGTGCGCGAAGAACGTGCCGCCGTCAACAAACTAGAAGCGTTGGTGGAAGCTTTCCAGATAGAGGCCATCGCCATCGGCAACGGTACCGCTGGCCGCGAGACCGAAGAGGTGGTGCAGCGTTGCCACTTCAACCGCAAGGTCATCGCCGTCTCCGTCAGCGAGGCCGGCGCTAGTGTCTACAGCGCCAGCGATGTGGCTCGCCGTGAGTTTCCCGACTACGATGTCACCGTGCGTGGCGCCGTCAGCATCGGTCGCCGACTCATGGACCCCCTCAGCGAATTGGTGAAGATAGATCCCAAGAGTATCGGTGTGGGACAGTATCAGCACGACGTCGACCAGAAGATGCTGGCCGAAAGCCTCGGCGACACCGTGGAGAGTTGCGTCAACAATGTGGGTGTGGAACTCAACACTGCCAGTCGCGAGCTGCTCAGCTATGTCAGCGGCATTGGGCCCGCTTTGGCCGATAAGATTGTGGCGCATCGAAACAAGAACGGGGCTTTCGCCTCGCGTGAGGCTCTGCATGATGTCAAAGGCCTCGGCGACAAAGCCTTCGAACAATGTGCCGGATTCCTTCGTGTGCGCGAAAGTGCCAACCCTCTCGACCACAGCGCTGTCCACCCCGAACGCTATGCGCTGGTGGAGAAAATGGCCGCCTCGGTGGGTGCTGATGTGGAGACATTGATGAAAGAGAAGGAGTTGCGCTCAAAGATTGCGCTCCCTGATTTCGTTACCGACGACTGCGGCATGCCAACACTCAAAGATATCATGAAGGAGTTGGAAAAGCCCGGTCTTGACCCTCGCGCCAAGTTCGAGGTCTTCGAGTTCGACAAGAACGTTACCCGCATTGAGGATGTGCAAGAAGGCATGGTGCTTCCCGGTATCGTCACCAATATCACCGCCTTCGGTGCTTTTGTCGACATCGGAGTGCATCAGGACGGCCTTATCCATGTCAGTCAGATGGCGAATAGAAGAGTCAACGACCCCAACGAAGTGGTGCACCTCCATCAGCACTTGAAAGTCAAGGTGCTGGAAGTGGACCTCCGTCGACATCGCATCAGTCTTTCGCTGAAAGGAATAGAATAAAACAAGAATGGCCACCCGGAAGGATGGCCATTCATTTACTGATGTTTTACAGGTTAGAGCTTGTCGTTCGAGCCGAGCACATTCACAATCTTGTGGATGTACATCTTCTTCATGCTCTCGCGGGCGGGCTTGAGGTACTGGCGCGGGTCGAAGTGGTCGGGATGCTCGGCCATGTGTTTGCGGATGGCGGCGGTCATGGCCAGACGGCTGTCGCTGTCGATGTTGATCTTGCAGACGGCGCTCTTGGCGGCCTTGCGGAGCTGCTCCTCGGGGATACCCACGGCGGCCTTCAGGGCGCCACCGTTGGCGTTGATGGTGTCAACCTCGTCCTGGGGCACGGAGCTGGAGCCGTGGAGCACGATGGGGAAGCCGGGGAGCTTCTTCTCGACGGCCTCGAGGACGTCGAAGGCCAGGGGAGGAGGCAGCAGACGGCCGGTCTTGGGATCGACGGTGCACTGCTCGGGTTTGAACTTGTAGGCGCCGTGGCTGGTGCCGATGCTGATAGCCAGGGAGTCGCAACCGGTACGGGTGGCGAAGTCGATGACCTCTTCGGGTTTGGTGTAGTGGCTCACCTCGGAGGCCACCTCGTCCTCGACGCCGGCCAGCACACCGAGCTCGCACTCGACGGTGACGTCATACTTGTGGGCATATTCCACCACCTGACGGGAGATCTTGATGTTCTCCTCATAGGGCAGGGCGCTGCCGTCATACATCACGCTGCTGAAGCCCATGTCGATGCAGCTCTTGCAGGTCTCGAAGCTGTCGCCGTGGTCGAGGTGCAGCACAATCTGCGGGTTGGGGCAGCCGAGCTCCTTGGCATACTCAACGGCACCTTCGGCCATATAGCGCAGGAGGGTGGGGTTGGCGTAGTCGCGGGCACCCTTGCTGACCTGCAGGATGACGGGACTCTTGGTCTCGACGGCGGCCTGGATGATGGCCTGCATCTGCTCCATGTTGTTGAAGTTGAAGGCGGGGATGGCATAGCCGCCATTGACGGCTTTCTTGAACATCTCGCGGGTATTCACGAGACCGATTTTCTTGTAATCTACCATATAACTATTGTTTGAATGATTGAATGCGTTATTGTTTGATTGATTTTGAATTTGCAAAAATACGAAGTTTTTTTGAATCGACCAAATTTATTTCGGGAAAATACCAAACACGGCGGCGCCGCTGCCCGTCATCGAGGAGTAGAGGGCACCCCGGCGGTACATATCGTCTTTGAGTTCGGCGATGGCGGGATGTGCGGGGAAGACGGAGGCCTCGAAGTCGTTGACGATAAGGTTGCGCCACTCCTCGATGGGTTGTTTCACCGCCTTGCGAAGGTCGGGACGCAGGGCTCCGAAGAGGTCGCGATTTAATCCCAAATACGCTTCCTTGGTTGACACATGCTCTCCGTCAGGAATCTCAATGACAACTTTCAACTTTCCACTTTCTTCACTGCATTGTTTTTCTTTTCCAAGGTGTTCAGTTCCCCTTCGGGGTGTCACTTTCCACTCCAAAGGTTCCAGCCGGTCTCCGATGCCGGTGGCATAGGCAGCACAATTCCGGATGAAGAAAGCGCAGTCGGCACCCAGTTTTGCGGCGCGTTGTTCCAAAGCGGAATAATCCAAGCCTAGGGAGAATATCTCGTTGAGCATCTTCAGCGTGAAGGCTGCGTCGCTGCTGCCGCCGCCGAGTCCGGCGCCGAAGGGGATATTCTTCTTCAACCGAATGCTCACCGTAGGAATCCCGAACTCCTCATGCAGCAGTCGCCAAGCCTTCATGCAGAGGTTGTCGTCGGGGGTGTTGTCTAGCACAATACCATCCTGCACCATCACACTTTCCGCTTTCCACTTTCCACTTTCCACTTCCACTATCTCCAACTCGTCGCACATATCCATCACCGGAAGGAATATGGTCTCCAGATCGTGGTATCCGTCCGGTCGCTTGCCGACCACATGCAACCCCAGGTTAATCTTACAATTCGGATAAGTAATCATTTATCTTACCTCCTTATCTCCTTATCTCCTTACCTCCATATCTTCAGTCTCCTTATCTCCTAAATGGTCATAGGCCTTAATGATGTCGGTGACTAGTCGGTGGCGTATCACGTCGCTGTTGTCCAGCACGATGATTTCAATGCCTTTCACATCTTTCAGTATCTGTGTGGCTTGCATGAGGCCGCTCTGCTGGTGGCGCGGCAGGTCTATCTGCGTCAGGTCGCCGGTGATGACGAACTTGGCGTTGCGTCCCATGCGGGTGAGGAACATCTTCAGCTGCGCCGAGGTGGCGTTCTGTGCTTCGTCGAGGATGACGAAGGCGTTGTCCAGCGTGCGGCCGCGCATGAAGGCCAGCGGCGCAATCTCGATGGTGTTGTCCTCCAGATAGGAGAGCAGTTTCTGCTGCGGTATCATGTCGCGCAGAGCGTCATAGAGCGGCTGCAGGTAGGGGTCTAGCTTGTCACGCAGGTCGCCCGGCAGGAAGCCCAAGTTTTCGCCGGCTTCTACGGCGGGACGGGTGAGGATGATGCGTCGTATCTCCTTGTTCTTCAGTGCTCTCACGGCCATAGCTACTGCCGTGTAGGTCTTGCCGGTACCGGCGGGACCGATGGCGAAAACCATGTCGTGCTCGTAGACGCTCCGCACCAGACGCTGTTGGTTGGGCGTGCGGGCTTTGATCAGCAGGCCGTTGCGACCGTGCACCAACACCTCGTCGCTTACCTCGGCATCGGGACTGCCGCCGTTACTTTCCATGATGCCCATGATGGCATTCTCCGTCAGACGGCCAAATTTGTCATAGTAGGTCATCATGGCCTGCAACTTCCCTTCGAACCATGCAATGTCTTCCTCGCTGCCGATGGCCTTCAGCATCTCGCCGCGGGCCACCAGCTTCAGCTTCGGAAACAGCATCCGTACAAAGTCCAGCATGCGGTCATTTGTTCCCCAAAAGCGCGCATAATCAAGCTCTTCGAGCGAAAAAATCTTTTCAGTAGTGGTGTCTATCATGCTGCAAAAATACGAATATTTTTGCCAAATTCAAAAAAAAGCGTACTTTTGCAAAATTATTTATTTTAAGCAATCAGACAATGAATAACCATATCGTGATAATGGCCGGCGGCATTGGAAGCCGCTTCTGGCCCCTCAGCACCCCTGAGTTCCCCAAGCAGTTTATCGATATCCTGGGCTGTGGACGTACGCTGATACAGCTTACCGTTGACCGCTTCAAGGGCTTGTGCCCGATGGAGAATTTCTGGGTGGTGACCAACGCCGCCTATGTCGACATCGTCCGTCAGCAGCTGCCGGAGATGCCTGTAAATCATATCCTTGCCGAGCCCGCTGCTCGCAACACAGCACCCTGCATCGCCTGGGCCTGCTGGCGCATCAAAGCCGAAGATCCTGAGGCCAACGTGGTGGTGACACCCGCCGACGCCGTGGTGATGAATCCCGAGGAGTTCCGCCGTGTGATTGGCAATGCCCTCAACTTCACCGAGAAGAGCGATGCTATCGTCACCATCGGCATCAAGCCGTCGCGTCCCGAGACGGGCTACGGGTATGTGGAAGTGGAAAGTGGAAAGTGCAAAGTGGAAAGTGGCGAGATACGCCGTGTGGCGGCGTTCAAGGAGAAACCCAATCGCGAGGTGGCCGAGCAATATCTCAAGGCGGGGAACTACTTGTGGAATGCCGGCATCTTCGTCTGGAATGTCCGCACTATCACCGACGCCATCTCCACCTATAAGCCCAACATAGCCAACGACATGGAGCGCATGAAGACTCCTGCCGACGTACAGGAGATCTTCCCGCAATGCGAGAAAATCAGCATCGACTATGCTGTGATGGAGCCCGCTGCGGCCGACGGCAAGGTCTACACCCATCCTGCCGACTTCGGATGGAGCGACTTAGGCAACTGGGCCTCGCTGCACGACAAACTGCAGAAGGACAGTGCCAACAATGGAGCCGTCGGAAAGGTGCACCTCTACGAATGCTCCAACTGTGTGGTGCATGCCGAAGAGGCTTCGAAGGTGGTGCTTCAGGGACTTGACGGATACATCGTCTCCGCCAAAGGCGACCGCCTGCTCGTCTGCAAGCGCAGCGAGGAGCAGCGCATCAAAGAGTTTTCTCAGAATTAACCTTTCTTGCAGGTGCAGTTTGCGCAGCGGCCCGTTTTCGGGTCGCGGTTGGCGCACGGGCGCTTGAACTCCTTCTCCTTCTTCAGGAGCATCTTCAGACCCAAGGCAGCCATCATTAGGGCTAACACCCCAACGGCGATACCTAGCACTATGAGGATGGTTTTCATTATCGGTTCAAAATATAGTTTAATGCGGCATCCAGCTGCGGCTTGAAGCTATGGGTAGGGTCGTCCTTGCGGTGCACCTCCTCGTCGGGGACGATGCCCTCGCCTTCACGTACCTTGCCCCCCATGAGGGCTTCGAAGGTGGAGGTGTAGACGTAGTGGTTGTAGGCGGAGCTGTTGCCGAAGGGTCCTCCGTAGTTGAGGTCGACGGCGTCGTTCTGCAGCGGGCCGGTGCCGCCGTAGGTGCGCTCGCCGACGATATGGGCGGTGGGGAAGACGTCGCGGATGACCATGGGCTCAATCTCTGCCATGCTCACCGAGTTGATGTCGACCAGCACCACATAGGGGATGTCCTCGGCGGTGATGTCGCGGTGGTAACGGGGATTGGGGTTTTGATAGTAGGGACACCAGGCAGAGTATTCCAGTCGTCCAGGACCCTCCTTGTAGCGGGTCTTGAGAATTACCGTGCGTTGGTTGATGAAAGAGCCCACGAGGTAGTCGAGATCGTCTTGGTAGCCGCCGCCGTTGGACCGCGTGTCGAGGATGATGCCCGCCAGCTGGTTGCGAGGCGTGTTGCAGATGGCCTTGAGCCAATTGTCGATAACCTGATAGGAGGCACTGCCTGCCATATCGCGCATCACGGGGGTGAGGGCGGCATTGGTGGACCAAAGGTAGGGCACCTTGCGCCCGTCGGCGAGGGTGAACAGACAATACTGGTACCACACTGTGGCGTTGAACTCAGGAATGAAGGCGTCTCCGCTGTCGTGCTCGGTGACAGTATACTGACCCTCAATGCCGGCGAGGAATGCCTTCATTTGGGTCTGCGCATCGGCACGGGATTCGATGTAGTAGTCGCGACTCTGTACCTCCAGCAGTCCGGGATAGATGGCCACCCAGGGCGATGCGTCGCCCGAGGCGGGGTGGAGGTTTTTCACGCGGAAGGTCATGTGATGGTCGCGCATGGAACCTACTAGGCCTAGGTAGAGGTCCTCCAGCTCGGCGGTGCGCACGTAGCCGCTGTCCTGGTACTTGCGGTCGAGGGCTTCGAAACGAGGCAGGTAGCGGTTGTAGGCGGCGTCCCAGTCGACGGTGTCGACGTCCCAGAAGACGTAGCCCGTGCTCATCACCTTCCAGAGGTACTGGAACTGCTCGGTATAGTTGTTGTATGCCAGCTTGCTGTTCTCCCCGGGGTAGGGAGTGTAGTCGGCATCCTTGCGGCAACCAGCGAAAAACAATGTCGCTACAACGACGATTATTTGGAGCGCCGGCATCTTGCCGGCATTGAAAATATGTCTCTTCATAGTTTATAGTGGATATTAAAGGTGAGTGAAAGGGTATTCAGGTATCGGGGGTCGGCGACGTTGTCATAGCCACGGTGGTGCGACGTGAGGTCGTAGTAGTAGAGGGCGTCGAGCCCCAGCTCCCAGCGGCTGTCGATAGAGTAGGAGAGGCCTGCTCCGAAGACCACTCCCGCTGTGAGGCGTTGGTCCTCGTCGGTGAACTCGCGCGTATCCTCGAAATCCTCGAAATAGACATAGTAGTCTGTCATCCAGTAGGTGGTGCCTTTGCGGTGGTCGTTGAGCCAGTAGCCCGCATAGCCGCCGGCCAGCAGGTGGCCGCGCACCACTTCGCCGCCGAACGAGAAGTCTGCCATCACCGGCAGCACCAGGTAGTCGTTGCGGTGCTTGGTGTAGACGGGGTCGAGGTAGTTGAGGTTGCGGTCCATGCGGTGGTCGCGCTGCATGAAGCTGAGGTGGGCGCGGAGGGCGAGCCAAGGGTTGACGGTGTAGCGCCCTTGGATGCCGGCCTCGAAGCCGCCGAGGGCGGAGTAGGCTTCGTCCATGCGGCCGCCGTCATAGCGGCTGATGGTGGTGGAGGTCCAGCCGCCGCGCAAGCCTATGGCCCACGGCGAAGCTTGCTCGCCGCCCTCTTGCGCCCCGCAGGGCGAGAGGAGAGAGGTGAACATAATCAGAAGCAATAATCCTGTCCTTTTCATTAATTGATTACTGTATAATTAATTGTAAATTGTTAACTGTTATTGAATTATGAATAATATTATCTTTTGTGCACTATTATTAATAATGTGCAAATATACGTTTTTTTTCTGACATATTTTATGAGGGACTTCGGGCGGCCAAGGAGTCGTCTGGCTGATGGGAACGGGGGACTTCCATATCGCCCCGCGACACGGTGTTGTCCTCCTGCGTAGTCTCGTTGGAGAATTCAGGGTTTTCCGGCAAATCGATGGCCGGTTCTTCCTGCGTACTTTCCTCTAGCTCCTCCAACGTGCCGCCCCCGATATACATACTCTCTGACGTCCGCCCGGCATTGTCCTGCACAAAGCCGTAGAGGCATACATCCAGCCCCTCCCACGCCAGTGGCAGCGGCACCGTGATGCGCTTCATGCGGCGATAGACGGGTAGCGACAGCACCGCTTCGCCACGCGAGGCACAGATGGCCGCCACATAGACCCTGTCGTTGCTTCCCGAGACGCGATGTTCGGGGTTCTTCTCGAAATCAATGGCCAGCGTCATCTCGCCGACCACCTCCACAGCGCCGAACCGTACCGGCGCCACAGGTCCCTCGCTCAGCCGCAGGTGCTCATAGTCCACCGCCAGGTGCTCGCCGTCCCAAGCCAGACAGTCGTTGTTCGTCTTGTAGAAATAGTTGTATTCTGTCATACGTGCCTCGTTCGCCACCTGCTTGAATCCGATAAGCAGGATGTCCCTCAGGCGTGCGGCGAAGCTCATCGCAGCCCCGAGACGGCTGCGCTGCTCCATCTGCAGCTCTGTCTTCGCGTCGTGGAACTCCTTCGCCACCGACCGCATGACCCAGCGCCCTTTCCACTGATAACCAACTATATTCCCCACTTTTCCGAGGAACGGCCCATTGATACCACCTATTTGTTTTCCCATAATTAATATTATTTTCCTATCATAACGTTATTAAATTCTAATTATTGTCTACCAAAGTAAAATTTGATTAGAATAAGACAAGAAGAGGAGTAGAAGAAGATAAGAAGAGGATACTGTGTATTAGACAATTAAAAAGGGGTCACAAGACCCCTTTTCTCTCGCGGAACGTGATGTGTCAGCTCCTTTTCATCCAACTCCTTCCGGCGCTGGTGGAATAATACAAGCCTTTGCTGGTGTTGGCCAGCAACTCGCGGCCTCCGTCGGCGAGACTGCGGAATTCGCCGCACGATGACCCTATGTAGCGAGACATCCACGAACGTCCTTGACTGGTCGAGTAGTAGATGCCTTTGGAAGTGACGGCTATAAGTTCTTTTCCATAGGGTAGAAGATATATGAATGTCCCACAGGAGGAACCGCTGTAGCGGGTCATCCAGGATCGTCCCCCGCTGGTGGAGTACTCCACCCCCTTCGGAGAGACCCTGAGCATTTCGTTTCCCAAAGTAATCAACTGAGGCATAATTATCTTTTTTTATTTAATCTGAATAGCTTTCTCGGCGCATTCATGCCGTACACCTCCAATGCCGATACCCCAATGGCGATTATACCACAAGGGATTCTCCATATTGGCCTCGAGGAATTCGAGCTCGATATATGGTTTCATCTCTTGGGGAACCGTTTCCTCTATCAATTCTTTGGCGCGGGCCGCCATCTTCTCGGCATCCTCACGGCGCTTGACAAGCAGTCCTACGGAAATAATCGCACTCATGATTTCTTATTATAAACTTTATACAGCTCCCCATACCACTCGTCTCTATAGGTCCCGAACCCCCAGACTTCAAAGAAGAGACTTCTTTTTGTTATTTTCTCCACAGCATTTTGAAATATTTGGCTTTGGGTCTTTCAAGGTCATCACCCCACATCAAATCATTGTCGTATAGATACTGCTCTTCCTCTTTAGAGACATCTTGCCATGTTATCGCACCATTCTTAATGACGGTTCGTTTTTTTATAATGTAGTTTCCTTCTTCCTCTTGAACGATAAAGCTATATGGCTTGATCTGCGGGAGTAGTTGGACTATTTCTTTTGTAAGACTATCAAAGACTCTGTCCTTTTCTACTCCTGATATTTGATTGAAAATCAACATCACAATGTGCTCTTTTACTATGAGTCGGACTTCATTAACGAGGTGGCATCTAAGACAATCCTTGTTTGCCAACCTGTCGGCGAGAATCCAGAAGTCAGATTCAGTCTCGGCATATACATACATTTTGTACTGATACACTTCTCCCCATTCTCCGTTTTCGCGAATACCTTCATAAACCAATGCGCCTTCCTGGGTAATCCACTTCAACAACTCCATCTGGGGAAATCTGTTGGTGACTTGATCCAAGAAGGATTCCACAGGCATATTCTTGTTTCTCGAAAGCGGACCGTCGTATAGGTACCATGCAACACCCTCATCATTAGCCAAGAACCCTGTATGTTCGTCTCTCTCCTCGTCATGGATGGTGACGTCGTAGCCCCAATTATTCAGGCTCCATTCTTTTGTTATTTCGGTGGCAAAGTCCACCAAATCCTTTAAATCTTCGGGCCTTCTCACATCAAGGCCATAATATACACTTGCTCCCATGTTTTTATGTTAAAAATAAAAGAAATTGTGTGTCTGTGTTCATGATTTGCAATTATTAATCCCGTGAACTCATTATTTGATGTCCTTTGCGAATAAATCAAAGTCATCATTATACAGTATCATATCGCGCCCCACCTCATCAATCAGATTTGGAAACATAATGGTTAAATCTCTCTCATCCGGAGCATCGGTCCACACCTTTTTTAGGACGGTTTCGTTGGTGTTCCAATCGTGGACATAGAGTTTTGCCACTTTCACATGCCATAGCGAAGTATCGTCGGGAACATCGGGATGGCCGTAACAAAAAGCTGCTTCAATAATCACCGATGGTTTCCAAGGACCCAAAGAGAATTCCAGAGGATCTCCCATGAACAGTACTCCTTTGACAACCTGCTTGAACAGTTCGACATCTTCAAAACAGATGGTTCTGATGTCAACTCTTTCCTCAATCAAATCACGCACTTCTTCGTCAAGGCGATTCTTGTAGAAGTCGGCCAACCCGGCAGGTACCAGTATCTTGGACAAATGGTCGCATTCAGAAAATATTCCTTCGCCTATCTCTTCCACTTTCCCCATAAATTCGACTACAGAAAGCGAGGTGCAGCCTTGAAAGGCGGTATCGTCGATGAGGTTCACCGAACGGGGAATTCTGATGCGGGTGAGTCCAGTGCAACCAGTGAAAGCATTGCCGATTACCTTAACTGTAATGGGTATCTCAATGTTGGTAAGGCCGGTGCAGCCTGAGAAAAGCCAAGATTTAAGTTCCTCAAAAGATGGAAGGAAAATATTGGTAAGCCCAGTGCAATCCGCGAAAGCCCGATCGTCAATTATCTCTATTGTATTTGGCAAATCGAGGCGGGTGAGACTGTGACAACCGGCGAAAGCGGAAAAACCGATTTTCTTTACCGATTCGGGAATCTTGATGCTGACGAGATGGGTGCAACCAGAGAAAGCAAAATCTCCAATCTCAGTTACCGAATCGGGAATCCAGATTCTGGAGAGGTCGGTGCAGTCGGCGAAAGCCTCTGCTGCAATCACTTTCGTTCCTTCGGGTATGTTTCCCACACAGTTTTCTACTTTGTATCCGTTTTTCATAATCTTAATACTTCTCACATAGTTTGGAATCGAACGAATCATGCGTCTTGGCTTGAAGATGTTTGATGTCTTTCATGGGCATATCCTTCGTTATGCGGTAACAGTGGCTTCTGGCGGAGAGATCGACGAAACAGCCCTCGACAAAGCAGTCGGTGAGGGCCTTCTCGGCTTCGCCCACCGTCATACTGCTGTCGAGCATCAGCTCGGCAGCGTGATTGGGATTGATAAGTCCCTTCAACGGCACCTCGTCGAATTGACGCCGCTTGTTGTGGATGATGCGCACTTCGGCTTTCCCGTCGAAGAGAACGTCGAAGAAATGACTGAATTCACCGACGGTCATCTCGTCGGTGATGCTCAGCAGCTGTTCAACCTGTTCGTATTCCATATCATCTTTCACTGTTTTCCTGATAATATAGTAACGTTTTCTAAAATTTCATTTTTATTTCATACGTGCATCAGTTTATCCCACACTTTGACCAATGCCCAGGTGTCGAGGTTGCAGTACTCCAGGAGCGATTGGCGGGCGGCTTTAGCTTCTGCCAGGGACATTGATTGGATTAGGGGGAAGATAGTCATTGCTTCGCCACCGTTGTGGACATCGCCGGGGAGGTTGTGATAGTCGAGGTCGGGGTCGTTGGGAAAGAGTGCCGGGAGGACGCTCTTGATGCTGAAGGAGCCACCCATGGCGGGGAGGTAGTAATGGCCCGCGCGGAAGGGTACCAGCAGGTCGCAGATACCATCGCGTATGCTTAACAGGTGGTCGCGAAGGTCGGGATAAATCTCAGCCATCTCCTTGAGGCGCGATTTCTCAAATGTATCATTGTACACCACCGTGCATGCGCCCATGGGAATTTTTTTACAGAGGTTCTCGGCCAATTTGCGGCGCGGGTCGCTGCCGTCGCTGGGTGCCAGATAGCCATAGCCCTTCTTCTTGCAGAGGGTGTTGGGATTCTTTACAACATGCAGTGAATATTGGAAGGTGATTTGCTGGTAGGGCTTGGAGTCGTCGTACTGCGGAAGGGCAAACTGCATCGTCTCGAAATCGAGGAAATAGAGTGGGTAACGGAGTGTGTCGAGGAAGCGGCGTATGTCGTCGCGGTCGATATGCTCTGTGTGATTCAGCGTACATTCCAGCTGTAGGCGCTGCGTGTCGTTCAACTTCTCACCCCGCATATCCTCGAAGGTGACCCGCCCGGCATTGAAGTGCTCCGTCTTCTTGCCCATACTCATCCGGTAGAGGTCGAACACCGTGGGCTTGTCCGCCGGCACCCCCTGTTGCCGTTTGCAGTAGGTCAGGAACGGGCAAGGATAGGGTTTGTTGCAGTTTCCGGAGAGGTCGATGGCAGGTACATTCTCGCTGTCGGACAGCATCCGCTTGGCTGTCGCCACGTTGGCGGGCACTTTGAGCAGTTCTTCCTCCACCATTTCGTGCATGTCGATATTCACGAAGAGCTGCAGGACATCGAGCGCCCCGTGGCGCACATAGGTGGCGTTAAGGCAGCGGAGGAAGGTGCCTGTGACGTTGACGCCACATTGGGTGAGCACCCATTTCTGGAAGGCGATATCAGGGGCGTATTTTTTCAGTTCAAACTTCTTGTCTTCCGTTTCAGGATAGCAACTGCTCTTCACCTCGTGGATGGCCCATCCGTCAGCGGTGCGTTCCAACATATCGACAGCGCAGTAGCAGCCGTCGTGGAGGAATGCCGCCTCTGCAATAACGGGTGTTCCTGCGGCCATCTCCTGCTGTGTGCGGGCGACCATTGCTTGTAGGTCGAGCGACCCATCGGGGCGCCTGGTAGTGATGTCTATCACCTGTGGGAAGAGCTGATGTGCCAGCCGCCCCACCTCTGTACCCGACTCCATCCGTGCCAGCGTCGAAGGATCGTCTGGCTCCCGTTCAGAAGCCTTATACGTCTCCAACCACAACTTCTTCGGACACTGCCAGAAGGAGAAATATTTCGATTTTGAGAAATTCATGGGGTTATATTAAAAAAATTATTCTTCCTTTGGGGATAATGAATAGCGAATACTTCCTCTTACATCTGCGAATGTCCAACCTCCACATCTACACGACGGATCAATAGTGCTGCATCTTTTCTCGTCGTCCACATCCGGCATAAACCGAAATGCCTCTCTTACTTCACAATCACGTGGGTTGCCTGAAGCCACACATAATTCGAGGTCTTTCTTTTGAATATCAAACCAATTATATTTACCCAACAAGACTTCACATTTTTCAACCAATGGCTCTGTCGCCATTTCTGTTTCCAACAAACAGAGAATTCTGCAAAAAAGTCCTGAATAATAGGCATAGAAGAGTTTCTTTCCTGCATCTTCATCGTCACACCAGTCGTCATACTTGGCCAAGTCGCCCTTCTGAGCCTGACAATACATAAGAACTGGTAAGATGCGGCTTCGCAAATCTTTGATTATACTTTCCATATTTCTAATATTAAAGTTCTGTTATTAGAGACTGATTTTCTCTGACTATTATAAGCCTATAAATTTACTGTGAGAAATTTTGTGTCGTTTTATGGCCTC
Organism: uncultured Bacteroidota bacterium; assembly: GCA_902800395.1. Classification (GTDB taxonomy): domain Bacteria; phylum Bacteroidota; class Bacteroidia; order Bacteroidales; family P3; genus Colimorpha. Next base: position 181,195 of record CADCEC010000001.1, read on the forward strand.
ATCATGTTCTTTTTGCTGACGCCAAATAATAACTTTATCATAGTTATCTGGTTTTGTTGGTGCTTTTATACCATTAACGTTAGGATATACGCCAAATCTTAGTGCTGATTCATATTGCAGCATTTCCTTTACAGCATCATTGAAATCTGTTAAACCTGCTATAGCCTTAGGAACAAGAACCAAATTGAAAACGCTGGTGTGAAATCGGCTGTCGTAGCATGTTTTATCCCATATATGGCATGCCATATAATCCTTGAAGTCAACGCACTTTAAGTGGGGTAAAGATAGTTTTACTGCATTCTTGATGGCAACTTTGGCCATTGTATTATCGTCATATATGACATTAGAGCCAATAACAGTAGTCCCCTTTGTTTGTCCATTTTTTTTTCGTTGATAACGGCAGTTATACCAAGAATAGTAAATGTTCCCTTTGTTGTTTTTCCCTCCCATTGTTTCATTTTTCACTTTTTGTGCTACATCGTAGCTACAAAAAAGCGCGTTTTCTGCAATCAGTCGACAAAAGTTTAAATCGGTCTGAGTGTCCAAAGACAACCAGATGTTTGCGTGATAGTATCCAATTAACCATTTGGCAAATGATTTGTAACTGGATAAATAATTGCCAACAGGCTTGGGGGAGTTTAATTTATTAAAGCTATTTTCAATATCTTGAATGATGGTATTGTCATCTTTGTGTCCCTTAAGGGCTTTCTCAATCCATTCAACGGGGTCCCCATTATTCCACTTGTCAATGGCAATTAACCAAGTTTTGTAATTGTCAATTGTTCCAGGTTTCAGATGCCTATAGTTTTTCATGTCCGAGACATACTGGTCGACTAACTGCTGGAAGGATGGTTGATTATGCTTGTTTGCCATGCCAATATAGATTTAAAGTGTATTTGCTTACTCGAACGGATCAATATCATCCTTCCTCAGGAGCTTGACGATAAGGCCCTGCTGCGTTACGGGTTCGAGGGTGAGCGACTCGAAGGGGTAGTCTTCGGTGATGGTGAACGTCCGTCGGCTATCGGTGAACTCCAACCTGACTGTGCCCTTGGGAAGCTTTACCATTTCCAAATTGGTGCATCCAAGGAATACGCCAGCGGCAATCTGCTTTACCGATGCCGGGAGCACTACCGACGTCAGGTCGGTTCTCCCGCGGAACACATCCGTTCTAACTACTTTTGTCCCTTCGGGTATGATGCCCTTTCCGTTAATGATTTCGTATGGTTGATTTTCTGGATCTTCTTCCCGCGTATTCCTGTTGATAAGATAGCACTGCATCAGCACGTGCGAACGGTCGAGGATTTTTTGCATGGTTATTATTGTTTTAGAGGGTTATACATCCTTTTGTTTGAAATTGCAAAATTACAAAAATTATGTGTAATTACCAAATTTTATTTTGCGAAGCCTATTTTTCTCTCGCTTTTGTGATTATCAATGCGCTCATTGGTGCACAACTCCACAAGGGTCTTTTGTAGGTCTTTCGCGTCGCCATGCAGGATGCAGCTGACGGCGTATTTGCGGGCGATGTTCTCTATCTGGCCGCCGCTGAAGTCGTACTTCTCTGCGAGGGTGGCGGCTATGCTCCCCGGCAACTCGGGAATCATCATGCCCCATATCTTCGAACGCACCGCGGCGTCGGGCTTCTCGAAGCGTATCTTGTAGAGGAAGCGGCGCTCGAAAGCCGTGTCGAGGTTCTCGGTGAGGTTAGTGGTGGCGATGAGGATGCCGTCGAGGCTTTCCATCTCCTGCAGGATGATGTTCTGAACGGTGTTCTCCATCTTGTCGACGGCGTTCTGCGCTCCCTGCTTGCGGATGCCAATGATGGCGTCGGCTTCGTTGAAGAGCAGGATGGGAGCGACATCAAACTTCTTCACCAGCGCACGGTAGCGGTCGAAGAGGGCTTTGATGTTCTTCTCGCTCTCGCCCACCCACTTGCTCTTGATCTGCGGCACATCGACCACCATCACCTGACGCCCAGTACGTCGTGCCAGCTGGTACACCGTCTCTGTCTTGCCCGTTCCCGGTCCTCCATGAAAGAGACAGGTGAACCCTTGGCGGAATCCCTTCTGCTTCATGCACTCGTGAATCTCTTTATACTGCTCCACTCCCAGCAGCGAAGTCAATTCCTCTACCTGGCGGCTCACGCTGTCGCTATAGAAAAGTTCCTTGGCTGTAAGACTCTCGGGCAGTAGCACATCGGCGAGTTTTTCGTCGGCACCATCGATATTAAATTCGCCCAGCAGGTCGCGCTTGGCATGCTCGGTGAGCTTATAGCGTGTGTTGTCGGCGATACCATCGACGCAATGATGCTCTATCAATCCGTCCTCCATCAAATAGTGGTCGCCGCAACGCAGATGCTTTTTGGCTTTGCCAAAGTCGGCTTTGTCGGGGAAGAGGTCTTCGAGTTGGCCGAAGCGGATGTCGTCATCGTCCTCATTGATGAGTTTGTGACAGAAAAAGAGCAGCATCAGTATATCTTCGTCGTTTAGGAGGTCGTGTGCCTTGATTTTCTGTGCGAGAGCAACCTGCGGGTTCTCGTCTATCATGGCTTTCATCTCTTCCATCAACTCGCGGGCGGAGACAGCATCGTTGTCGAGGTCTTCGAACCACATATTCATGTATTCCATCATGCTACTTGCGTCGAGGCCCGTGCGCTTGGGCAGCTGGTAAACCTCGTTGTGCTTGAGGGTTTTGATGACAGTGGAGGGCACATCGAACTGGTTCTCGTCTTTGGCGTCGCGGTAGCGCAGCAGACGGCGGTGGACGAGGGCATCGATGTCGGAAGCGTAACTGAGGATGCGGATAGTGCTTATGTCGAGGTAGGAGGCGAGGTCATCGAAGTCGATGCGGCGCGGTCCTTTCTCCATACAGACGCAGAATAGAGCCGCTTGACGAGGTGTGATGCCGTAGTTATCGGCGAGGAACTTCAGCTCCGCCTTATGGTCGATGAAGAACTGGTCGCAAAACATCGAGCCTTTGGCGCCTTCGACCACGCTCTCGATGGCGGAGAGGAGTGTCAGGCGATTGCTTGATTGTTTGATTGTGCGACAGCTTGAACGTCTGCTGTTTTTGGTAACTTTCGGCTTATCCATTTTGCTTGATTATTTGGCTTTCCTCTTTTAAATTAGTAACGAATTCCCAAAATTTAAAGTTTTAACAATCTTTAACCATTCTGACCCTACCTATATTGTTGTAGATTTGCAGGGTCACTTCTTCTACGAAAGGTTATGATGGTGGCGTGTCTGCGACACAGGGAGAGGATGTCGTCGGTTGCCCGTAAAAAAAAGCCGCCGCTGGCAGATAGCTGCCAGCGGCGGGAAATGGGATGGTTATGTCTGATGTGTCAGAGCACAGCGGCTATTCGCGGAAGGATGCTCTCGCGGCGCGTACGCTGCTGCTCCTCAACTTCCTTTTTCCCCATTCTGGCTAATTTTATCTTCAAAAAGATGAAAAATGATGGGATTTTTTTCTTTCCCATCCCGCATCATTGCTTATGCTTGCATTGACAATATGCCCAGTTCCATCGCATCGCACGCTGAAAGGCAGTCAGAGTTGATTGACCGACAGGAAAACGACTATTTATGATTGCTGATTGCACAGCAATGCGAGGCACTGGAACAACGTCTGGTAGCATTTGACGACACAACTTCTAACTAGATACGAGTAGTAATTCCCCATCGAAAGCGATTACAAGAACGCAGCTGCCCAACGAATAGGACAAGCATGGAGCGTTGGCTAGGTAGAATTCTTTAATGACGTAATCATCTTCATCAAAAACAAGATAGAGGACGAAGATCGTGATGCCTCAGGTATGTTTATTCCAGATGATAAACACGTCCTGATGGCAGAAAACGGCAGTAGACAAAATAAAAGGAAGAGAGGTTAAGCAGACACTTGACCTCTCTTCTTTTGCAGAGAAACATAAAACAATGTCTCTCAAAGTGTCATTTTCAATTATTCCACATCGGCGCGAGCCATGGCGTCCTTGTAGTATTTCTGGTTAACAAAGACATCCTGTTTGTAAGGATTGATGTGACGTTTCTTGGAGACGCAGATGATGTAGGTGACGGCGATGATGTTGGTGACTAGGGCCAGGGCGCTGATGACGGTCATCATCGTGGGGTTGGCAGCCACGGTGTCGACGGTGGTGCCGACAGCGGCGGCTTCACCACCGGCGACGTCGTAGAGCTGCTTGATGGTCTCGACGCCATCGGGATATTGCACGGGCAGCACGGCCCAGCTGAACCACTGGCGGCCGTCCTTGAAGGTCTCTTGGAAGAGGGGGAACACCTGTGCGAACATGCACCAGATGGCCAGGGTGTTGGCGCGGTTCTGGATCCAGCCGCCGCGGTTCCACAGCAGGGCAGCCACCGTGGGAGCCAGCAGAAGGGCGATGCCGCAGTACCAGCTGTGAGTGGGCAGGCAGTTGTAGGTGTAGGCGAAGTTCCAGATGTCGTAGATGACGATGTAGACCCATGTCATGTCGGCCCAGATCATGTCTTTTTTGTCCTTCGAGGCATAGACGTTCCACCAAGCAGTCATACAGAAGATGTTGAGGATACCAGCGAGGCCGTTGAAGACGTTGTGCCAGCCGCCGAAGAGCCACACGCCCTCGCTGCTGAGCCACCACTTGTTCCAGCCCATAACGGCGCTCTCAAAGTCGGAGACCACGGCGATAAGGATGTTGATGGCGACGATGATGAAGGGGAAGGGCTTGAACCAGTGTTTGGCGCCGATGCCCCATTTGTACTTGATCATCATGAAACCGATGCAGCCGGTGAGGGCGGCATAGAGCTTGGCATAGTGGAACCACCCATTCATGTAGATGTGGGTCTGGTTGTTCACAGCCCATTCTGCGCCGAAACGTGCTCCGATGGCGATGGCCACAAAGTAGACGGTCAGCAGTACCGGGATGACGAAGAAGGTGATGGCTCCGCCCATCTTGGTGCGACGGGCAAATTCATTCCAGAGAATCAAGCCTGCCAGTACGACAAGCAGCATTCCCCATTGTAAGAGGGCATCAGCCCCATAGACTTGGAAAAACATAATGTTGGTTTTTTGTTTGTGTTATTGATTGATTGTTTGGGTTTTTCTTTCTTTGGCGAAGGCGTAGGCTACCCACACGGCGGTGAGTACGAGCGACATGGGCACGCCGACGGTGAGCATCTCGCGAAGCATCATCTCGGCGCCACCGGCTTCGGTGAGGGCTGTGAAGAAGGGGTAGCGCCAGCTGACCTCTCCGTTTATGATGTGGTCGACGACAAGCATCACGGTGCCGCCCCAAAGCATTTTCTCCAGCGTCGGCACATGGCGCATCAGGACGGTAGCTCCTGTCCCCTCGATCTTTTTGGCGTTCAGTTTGCGATAGACAGTGGTGGCTATCGCCTGGGTCATGGGTACTATAAAACAAGACATAATTGTTATAGTTTATATGTTATACTTTTATCTCGCGTATTTCCACTTCATTGCCACGGAGCAGCCATGTGTTGCCGCTACCGCAATGTGGACAGGTGCGGCCATGGGCGACGGTGGGATATTCACTCTTGCATTGGTCACACCAGGTGACGGCGGGTATGGTGTTCATCTCCAGTTCGCAACCTTGCAGCAGAGGTTCCTTGTCGGCAGCCCAGCGCCAGCAGTCGCCGAGCAAGTGGGGTACCACGGTTGACACCTCGCCGATGTCCATCACCACAGAGGCCACATGTTCCACATGGTTGGCTTCCGCCACCTGCTTCACGTCGCGAATGATGTAGAATACTATGCCCAACTCGTGCATCAGTCTTTCTTGCTGAAGATGATTTTACCGGTGCGTTTTATCATGTAGGGTAGTATGCCGCTGAATTTATCCTCCGAGGTGCGCATGATGCTTGCCTCGGGATGCTCACGGAAGAGATGGATGGCATCGAAGGCACACTTGGTGGTGCAGATGCCGCAGCCTATGCAGCGGTTCTCGTCAACTACCGAAGCGCCGCAGGAGAGGCAACGTGAGGTTTCGATGTGCACCTGCTCCTCTGTGAGGGTATTCATGTACTCGCTGAACTTGTCGGGCTGTTCGGTCACGCCTTCCTCCTGACGTGAGGCGTTGTCGTAGCTCTCCACGTGGATGTCATCCTTGTCCAGCTCAATGAAGTCGCGGCGGTTGCGCCCGATGGTCATGTGTCCGTGCTGCACATAGCGGTGCAGGCTTTCGGCGGCCTCATGTCCGGCGGCTATGGCATCGATGGCGAACTTAGGCCCGCTGTAGCAGTCGCCACCCACGAAAATGTCAGGTTCAGCCGTCTGGTAGGTCAGCTTGTCGGCCATCGGATATACGCCACGCGCAAACTCCACCATGGTGCCTTTCAGCAGGTCGTTCAGCACCACCGTCTGGCCGATGGCGAAGATGACCACGTCGGCGTCGAGGGTGATGGTGTCGTTCTCGTCATATTTTGGCGCGAAGCGGTGCTGCTCGTCGAACACGGAGATGCATTTCTTGAAGACAATGCCGCTGACATTTCCTTCGCCGAGCACCTCTTTGGGACCCCAGCCGGGGTTTATTGCCACACCGTCTTCACGGGCTTCGCGACGCTCCTCCAGCGATGCCGGCATGATGTCCTCAGTCTCCAGAGAGAGCATGGTGACTTCTGTGGCACCACTTCGTTTGGCCACACGGGCTGCATCGATGGCTACGTTGCCACCACCCACGACGACTACCTTGCCGCTTACTTTCATGTCTCCGCAGTTGGCGGCATGCAGGAAGTCGATGGCTGTGGTGACGCCGGTGAGGCTCTCTCCCGGGATGCCGGGCAGGCGACCCCCCTGGCAACCGATGGCTACATAGAAGCCTTTATATCCCTCCTCGCGGAGCTGCTGCAGGGTGATGTCCTTGCCCACCTCCACGCCGGTACGTATCTCCACGCCTATCTCGCGCATGATGTCTATCTCGGCCTTGATGACGGCTTTGTCCAGTTTGTACGACGGGATGCCGTATTGCAGCATGCCGCCGGGGATGGCGTTCTTCTCGAACACTGTGGGACGATAGCCCATAGTGGCGAGATAATAGGCGCAGCTCAAGCCCGCAGGGCCACCGCCGATGATGGCAATTTTCTCGTCCCAACGTTTGAGGACGCTTGACGCGATGTTGATTTCTGGCACGAAACGGTGCTCTGCATGCAGGTCCTGTTCGGCGATGAATTTCTTCACGGCGTCAATGGCAATAGGCTTGTCGATGGTGCCGCGGGTACAGGCATCCTCACAGCGTCGGTTGCAGACGCGGCCGCAGACGGCGGGGAATGGGTTCTCTCTCTTGATGAGCTCCAATGCCTCGCGGTATTTCCCTTCGGCGGCTTTCTTCAGATAGCCCTGCACGGCGATATGCGCCGGACAGGCAGTCTTGCAAGGCGCCGTGCCTGTGGGGTAGCAGTTGATGCGGTTCTTGTCGCGATAATCCTCATCCCATTTGTGCGGCCCCCATTTCTTTGCGTCGGGCAGCTCCTGCTTGGGATAAGTCTGCTCGCCGTGCTTGGTGCAAAGCTTTTGTCCCAGACGGACGGCTCCGGCGGGACAGTATTCCACACAGCGGCCGCAGGCTACGCAATTCTTAGGCTCTACTTTGGCCACATAGGCGCTACGGCTCATGTTGGGTGTGTTGAAGAGTTGTGATGTGCGCAGGGCATTGCATATCTTGACATTGCAGTTGCAGATGGCGAATATCTTGCCTTCGCCGTCGATATTGGTCACCTGGTGTACAAAGCCGTTGTCCTCGGCAATCTTAAGGATATTGATGGCCTCATCGTAGGTGATGGCATGTCCGCGTTTGGTCTCTATCAAGTAGTCGGCCATGTCGCCCACGCCAATACACCAGTCACGATAGTCGTCGGCGCAGCCTTCGTCGAGTTTTTTGCGCCCGTAGCGGCACGAGCAGATGCCGACGGCAAGATGCCCCTCGTAGCGTTTGAGCCAGTAGGATAGATGCTCGATGTCGGCAGTCTCATTCTCCATGGATATTGCTTTCTCCACGGGGATGACGTGCATGCCTATGCCGCTGCCGCCCATAGGTACCATGGGGGTAATCTTCTCCAACGGCAGGAAAGTCATACGCTCAAAGAACATTGCCAGCTCCGGATGCTTGTCCATCAGCTCCACGTTCATATTGGTGTACTCGGCGCTGCCCGGGACGAACATCGGCACCCAGTATTCGCGGTCTTTGCGCTCGAAGGTGGTGCCCGGCACGGGACCGTCCTTGGTGTAGTGGTCGCCGTAGTCGTATTCAAGCATGCCGAAGTAAGCCAGCTTGTCCAGCAAGGCGTCGAAGCCTTCTTCCGTAGACGCGTAGTGTTTCTGGCGGTTCAGCTCATGCAGTTGGCTGCGTGTCCAGTGTTTACGCACCTTGAACGGATTGCCGGGAAGCATGTCCAGCAGGAGGTCCAGCGAGGCTTCGCGGGTGATTGCGTCCATCTCATCCTCGAAGATACAGGCCAAGCCCCAGTATTCCGGAGCTTCGGTGGTCATCTTTATCTTTCCGGGAATGCGGTCTGTGATGTGGCGCACCAGCTTTATCAGCTTGGGGTTGGGGTTTTTGTCTCCAAAATGTTTGGGGACAAACTTATTCGACATCTCTGGCATATCTCTTTATTCTTTGTTTATTATTGTTTCCAGTTGTTAACCTGATCTTTCAGCCACCGTACAAAGACATCTACACCTTCGCCGGTCTTGGCACAGATGGGTATGACCTGAGCCTTGGGGTTACGCTCATGTATGTATTTCTTGCACCTTTCCAGGCTGAAGTCAAAATATGGCATCACATCTGTCTTGTTGATGAGCACCACGTCGCAGACGGAGAACATCAAGGGGTATTTGAGAGGTTTGTCGTCGCCTTCCGGCACGGAGAGTATCATGGCGTTGCGCACAGCGCCGGTGTCGAACTCGGCGGGGCATACAAGGTTGCCTACGTTCTCCAGTATCACGAGGTCGGTGGCGTTCAGGTCGAGGGCATCCAGCCCTTGGCGTGTCATCTCGGCGTCGAGGTGGCACATTCCTCCGGTGTGCAGCTGTATCGATTCCACACCCGTGGCTTCTCTCATCTTGCGGGCGTCGACATCGCTGTCTATGTCAGCTTCCATCACACCGATACGAAGGCTGTCTTTCAGCCGGTTGATTGTCTGTATAAGAGTCGTTGTCTTGCCGCTGCCGGGAGCCGACATGAGGTTCAGCAGAAACACCCCTTTCTCTTTTAGTTCCTTGCGCAGGGCGTCGGCGTCACAGTCGTTGTCGGCGAATACGCTTTTCTTGATTTCAATCACTCGCAGTGCGTCCATGTTGTTTTATTTTAAAAAACTGGGTGCAAAGATACGAAATAAAAATGGAATGACATGAATTATTTTTGGTTCGTCCGCTAAATGGATGGGCACGACCGGCTCCTCAAGCAGGGCTACCTGAGATGCGAGGCTCCGGGAATAGGGTGTGAATGGGTGAATTCCCTGAATGGTAAAGAGTACCCCGAATCAGTAAATGGTGTCAGAAATGCGTATAAATAAAAAAAGACACCATATAGTGTCTTTTTGCTCCCCCTGAAGGACTTGAACCTTCGACCCCCTGATTAACAGTCAGGTGCTCTAACCAACTGAGCTAAGGAGGAATATTTCCCTTCCTATGAGAAGGCGCTTTCTCTCTCGAAAGCGGGTGCAAAAGTACACACTTTTTTGTTACCCACCAAATTTTTTTTGAAATATTTTTTGTTTCTGACGTTAACTTACTGTCTATTCGATGGATATGTTTTTTAGTTCTTCCACCATATCGCTCGCCAGAAGGCTCGATTCTGACTGTTTCTTCACCAAATTGTCGCCAATTTGGCCATGTATGCGCACCCCGAGGCATACGGATTCGAATAAGTCGCTGTGTTTCTGCGCGATGATGCCAAGCAGGATGCCTGTCAGCACATCGCCGCTGCCGGCAGTAGCCATACCGGCGTTGCCGGTAAGGTTCTCATACACACGTCCGTCGGGGGAATAGACGCGCGTGTGATGGGCTTTCTTGACGATGATGACATTGTGCAGTCGTGCCATCTCGGCAGGATCGGCATCGCCGAAGAGACGCTCGTACTCCTTTGCGTGGGGAGTAAGGATACAGTTAAGAGTTAAGAGTTTAGAGATAAGAGTTTTTTGGAGGGCGAGGATGTTGATGGCGTCGGCGTCTAAGACGAATGGCGTGATTGTCTGATTGCTTGATTGCTTTTTCGCTTGATTTGATTTTGTTTCAGCGGTGCTCAAGGCCGTTCCCTTGTGGTCAGGCAGGATTGCTTGATTGGAGAGGAGTTGGAGGAGGGCTTCCTGCGTGGTCTCGTCAGTGCCGATACCGGGGCCGACGGCGATGGCAGAGTAGCGTTCGAGGTGGGTTGGTGGTAGGGAGAACACTTCGTCGCAGGGGTCGAGACTCACCATGGCCTCGGGGAAAGCGGCCTGCATGGGGTCGACGCAGCGCGAGGGGAGGTGTACACTCACCAGCCCGCAGCCACTACGCAGCGCGGCTTTGGCCGCCAGGATGGCACAGCCCATGCGCCCGTAGGCACCGGCAATCAGTAGCCCATGGCCGTAATCGTGTTTGGTGGTTTCTTGGTTTCGCATAATTAAAAAAGAGTAGAGACGCGCTCTCTGCGCGTCTCTACTACAAAAGGTTTGTTGATCAATCGGCAGTTCCGACGGCGCCGTCTTCGGGACGGAGCTTCACGGAGACGTAGTTGTCGAGGTTGATGTACTTGTTGGCAAGATTCTTAATCATCTCGGGGGTGACGTTTTTCACCAAGGTGTTGTAGTCGGTGATGTATTCGTCACGGCTCTCGCCATAGATGTAGCTGCCCTTGATCTGGTTCAGCCAGTAGCTGTTGTTCTGGACACTCTTGTCGTGCTGGACGATGAGCTGCTCCTGTACTTTGCCGAGGGTCTTCTGATCGCAGCCTTTCTTCATGTACTGCTTGAGAATCTTAATGCAGTCTTTCTCGATTTTCTCAGCCTTCTCGGGGTCGCATCCGATGTAGAACTGCCAGGCGACGGTGCCGTTACCGGTGATGGAGGGGCTGCAGCTGATGTTGGCGCTGGGGCTGTAGGCGTCGCCGTTCTTCTCGCGGATAATCTCGGTGACGGTGATGCTCAGGGCATCGCCAAACTCCTGGAGGGCGATGCGGGTCTGGAGGTCAAGCTCGCTGTTGGGGACATCCTTCTGGCCGGAGATGAGGAGCATGCCCTGACGCTCGATACCCTTGACGGCTTCGGCGTGGACGATACCTTTGGCGAACTTCGGGCTGCGGTCGAGGGCGTAGTCCTTGGTGACGGCGGGAAGGGTGGGGAGGTGGTTGAGGTAGTTGGCAATCATAGCAATGGCGCTGTCGCTGACATTACCGACGAAGAAGAAGGTCTGGTTGTTGGCGAAGGAGAAGCGCTCCTTGTAGATCTCGTACATGCGGTCGAGGTCGAGGCTGCGGACCTGCTCCTCGGTGGGGAACTGGATGATGCGCTTGCTATCGGGGTAAGCGGTCTTGATGTATTTCTCGATGAAAGCCACCTGGGGATTGTCGCGGATGAATTTCAGCTGCTGGATGGTGTTCTCAATCTCACGGTCGTAGGCCTCTTTGTCCTTGCGGGGAGCGGTGTAGTAGAGGTTGATGAGCTGGAGGGTGGTCTCGAGGTCCTTGGGCGAGCAGTTGCCGGAGAAGCCCTGGGTGTTGCCGCCGATGGAGGGGCTGATGGAGAGATTCATGCCTTTGAGCTTCTTGCTGAGCTGGGTGGCGCTGAAGTTGCCAATACCGCCGGCGTCGATGAACTCGGCAGCGTTGTCGGCCTGGTAGAAGTCGGCGTCGCCGTAGAGCGAGGTACCACCGAGGGAGTAGGAGGAGATGAGGATTTCGTCAGCCTTGAGCTCGGTTTTCTTCACCACGAAGCGGATGCCGTTGGGACAGGTGTACTCGGTATAACCGAGGGTGCTGTTGCTGGCGGTCTGGAAGGGGGTGACGGTGGCGACGGTCTCGTCGAAGAGGGGCTCGCTGTTGAAGTTGTCGACCCACGGTTCGGTCTTGATGTTCTTGTAGTTCTTCAGGATGGCGATGGCTTCCTGCTCGGTGGGGATGGTGACGCCGTCCTTCTCGGGAGCGGTGAGGTAGAAGACAATGTTCTCGTCGGTGATCCAAGTCTTCACGAGAGCGTTGACCTCTTCAAGGGTCACTTCGGGGACAAATTCCTTGGCATATTTCCATTCCTGGCGGATGCCGGGGGTGGGGTCGTTCTCAAGGTAATGGTTGGTGTACTCGTCGGCGAGGCTGTTGCTCTGAGTCTTGTTCTCCTCCTTGGCCATCTTCTGATAGCGGGAGAGGATCTCCTCTTTCTGACGGTCGAGTTCGGCCTGGAGGAATCCGTGGTCTTCAATCTGCTTCATCACTTTGAGGAGGAGTTCGGCGGTCTCGTTGATGCGGCCGTCCTTAGGAGCGGCGCTGAGTTCGAAGACGTCGATTTCACGGCCGAGGAATCCGCCGTAGCCGCCGCCGGCATACATCATGGGAGCGGTGGGTTTCTGGGCGAGGTCGTTGAAGCGCTCGTTGATCATCATGCTGATGAGGCTGCGGACGAGCATGGTGCGGTAGGCGCCGATGGTGCCGTTGGGGGTCTTCTTGTGTTTCCAGAAGATTTCGAGGGTGGTGCTGGTGGCCTCCTTGTCGGTGGCGATGGCCACGAGGGGCTCCTTGTTGTCGGGGATTTCGTAGGAGAGGCGGGGGAGTTTGGGCTCTTTGCCGAGGAACTTGTGGGTGGAGAAGATGTCCTTCACCTTCTGCTCGACAGCCTTGTCGCCTTTGAGGCCGGCATACTCGTAGTTGTCCATGTCGCCAACGATGACGATGGCCTGCAGGTCGGGACGGTACCAGTCGTTGAAGAAGTCAACGATGCTCTGGCGCTTGAAGTTCATAATGACCTCTTCCTTTCCAATGGGGAGACGGTCGGCGTAGAGGGAACCCTTCAGCATGATGGGCCAGGTCTTCTTGCGGAGACGGTCGCCGTGGCCGACGCCACCGCGCCACTCTTCGTGGATGACGCCGCGCTCTTCCTCAATTTCTTTCTGGTCGAAGAGGATGTTGCCGGCCCAACCGTCGAGGATCTCGAAGCCCATCTTGACCATCTCGGGGTCGTCGGCGGGCATGTTGACATAGTAGACAGTCTGGTCGAAGGAGGTGTAGGCGTTGATGTCGCGTCCGAACTCGACACCATGCTGCTGCAGCTTGTCAATCATCTGGTTGCCGGGATAGCCCTTGATACCATTGAAAGCCATGTGCTCGCAGAAGTGGGCGAGGCCCTGCTGGTCGTCGCGCTCCATGATGGAACCGGCGTTGGAGACCAGACGGAACTGGATCATCTTCTCCGGCTTTTTGTTGTTGCGCACATAGTAGGTGAATCCGTTGTCGAGCTTGCCGTAGCGGATTTTCTTGTCCAGGGGTACCTGGGCAGTGAGGTCACTCTTCTTCTCTTTCTTGTCTCCGCCGAGGCCGAGCTGGGCGAAAGAGGTGCCGCTGAAGACGAAGGTCAGCAGGAGGGCGAATAAAAAGGTTTTTTTCATTGTGTTGAAATTTTAATAAAATGGTTATTAATTATATTATATATTTTTCAATTCTTTCTGTATTCCAAGAGGTCGGCGGGTTGGCAGTCGAGAACTTCGCAGAGGCGTTCGAGGGTGCTGAAACGGACGGCACGGGCCTTTCCGGTCTTGAAAATGGAAAGGTTGGCGGGAGTGATGTCCACCCGTTCGGCCAACTCGTTCAGCGATATCTTGCGCTTGGCCATCATCATATCGAGATTCACCAATATCATTACCCTTTAATCTTTAACCTTTAACCGTTAATCGTTAACCTTTAACCGTTATATTGTCAGCTCCTGTTCTTCTTGCATCTCGCGTCCAATGTAGAAAATCTGTGCCATAAAGATGATGGTGACGCCGAAGACGATACGCCCGATGTGGATGGGTGTCGAGGTGGCGGGCTCCCAATCGGTGCCGGCGAGGAGGTCGGCGGCGAGCGACTGCTCAATCCAGGTGCAGGCATCCATGCTCAGCGACATCAGTATCATCAGTATGCCGGCCCATGTGAGCCAACGGATGTTCTTCTTGGGGAACACTTTGCCGCGGCGCACATTAATATAGAATGAGATGAGAGGAACGACGAAGAAAATAATCATCAACACGAAAGCTACCACGCTGATAACCTGAAGCCAGAAGCACCAGTTGGCCTTGGAGGGATTGAGGAGCTGTTCGTTATCGGAGGCGACGGTGACATCGAAAGTGTTTGTGTACACTGTCGCGCTGAGGCTATCGCCGAGGCCACTCACTGCTACCTGCTGTCCTCCTCCGGCAGGACGATGGAGGTCGGTGATGATTACACCATAGTCCTTGCTCAGGTCTCCAAAATTGGTCACCGCAAGGGGGTCGGCGGCGGAGACAACATTGGAGATGAATAGACCAATAAACACTGCAATCACTCCAAGAAGGATTGCGTAAAGAGTTCTGATTCTTGCTATTCTGCTGTTTTTGGCCATCGTTTTTGGGATTCTTTTCGACGGCAAAGATACAACTTTTTTTTGATATGCAAGAAAAATTTTTCGAAAAACGAAAAAAATATATCGTTTATCGATAAAAATTCTGTGTGCTTGCAGTAAATGCAAGGGCTTAGTAGCCCAGAATCTTCAGCATGGATTTGTAGCTCTGCTCTTTGGCAAAGAGCTTGGTGGTGTATTCCCCATCCTCGTCCTTGTCGATGATGACATGCTTGGGGGCGGGGATGAGGCAGTGCTGGATGCCGCCGTAGCCGCCAATGCTCTCCTGGTAGGCACCCGTATGGAAGAATCCTATATATAAAGGATCGTCCTTCTGTAGCTTTGGCAGGAAGATGGCGTTGGCATGGGAGTCGGCGTTGTAGTAATCCTCCGAGTCACAGGTCAGCCCTCCGAGGAACACCCGTTGGTATTCACAGTCCCAATGGTTGATAGGCAGCATGATGAAACGCTGGTTGATACCCCATGTGTCGGGCAGTGTGGTGATGAATGAAGAGTCGATCATATACCACAGCTCGCGGTCGTTCTGCTGCTTCTGATCTAATATACTATATAATGTAGCGCCGCTCTCGCCGACAGTGAAGCTGCCGAACTCGGTGTAGATATTCGGTTCCTCTACGCCGCGTTGGGTGCAGATGTTCTTAATCTGGGCAAGGATTTCCTCGGCCATATATTCGTAGTCGTAGTTCGAGGCCAGACTGACCTTAGGGGGGAAACCGCCACCGATGTTCAGCGAGTCGAGGTCGGGGCAAACGCGCTTGAGGTCGCAGTAGACGTTAACGCACTTGGAGAGTTCGTTCCAGTAGTAGGCTGTATCGCGGATGCCGGTATTGATAAAGAAATGCAACATCTTGAACCGGAATCGGGGATTCGACTTGATTTCTTTCTCATAGAACGATACGATGTCATGATAACGGATGCCCAGTCGCGAGGTATAAAAATCGAACTTAGGTTCCTCTTCGGCAGCGATACGGATGCCCAAGAGCATGGGCTCTGCATTCGCATTTTCTGCTGTCATGACAGCATCGTTAAGAGTGGTGAATTCGTTTTTATTATCCAAAATAGGAATCACATTACGGAACCCATCGTTGAATATCCCTACAATATTCTCAATATACTGATCTTTTTTAAAGCCATTGCAAACAATGGTTTTGTCCTTGTCTATCAATTCTTGAGCATGCAGTTCTTGAATAAGGTTTATATCGAAAGCCGAGGAGGTCTCGAGGTTGATGTCGTTCTTTAATGCCTCTTCCAACACGAAAGCAAAGTGGCTGCTCTTTGTACAATAGCAGTAATTGTAGGTGCCTTTGTAGTCTGTTTTGGCGATGGCGACGTTGAACATACGTTTGGCCCTTTGTATCTGCGAACTGATTTTGGGTAGGTATGTTATCTTTAACGGTGTGCCGTATTGTTTGATGATTTCCATCAGGGGAATGTCATGAAAATAGAGTTCCCCGTCTTCAGTCCGGAATTCGTCCTGAGGAAAGTCAAAGGTTTGGTCGATGAGGTCGTAATATTTGTTCTTCATAATATTTAAGTTAGTTACATTCAATAATTTTTACCAATCCAACTTGCGCGGATTGAATTGCAAATATACAATTAATTTAATTAAAACAAGCAAAAAAGTTTAAAAAAAGAGGCAAGAATATTCTTGCCTCTTCCAATAGTGTGCTTCTACAGACGAGAAGTCTGTGGATTACATATGATTCAACTAGTTAATATTCATATAGTTCGTGTAGTTCTATCTCGTAGATGACAGGGGTAAAGGGCGGAATGAGGTTGTCGGCACCTTCTGCACCGAAAGCAAGCTGATAGGGGAAATAGAAACGGTAGATGCTGCCGGCATTCATCAACTGGAAAGCCTCGATAAGACCGGGGAACATTGGACTGCCAACAACATGGACAATAGGTTCGCGGTTGCCATAGGTCTGGTCAATGGGCTGTCCGCTGAGGAGATTGAAACTCTTATAATCAAATTGAATGCGCTGTGCATACTCCGCTTTGGGCCCGTGGCCGGCTTTGACGACCTCATAGTAAAAGGCGTAGTCACCCATCTGGTGCTTTTTTATCTGCGGATTGGTCTTTTCGAGATTGGCAAAGTAGAGTCGCTGTAAGCTGTCGGCACTGACAGCCATATTTTTCGCCCGATGCTGCATGATGGCGGCATACTGCATGTTGGCATACTGTGCGATATCCCTTGCTATATCGTTGTCGAGGAGGTTGTGCTGACCGCCCTTGAGGGTATAGGTGAAGGCTTCGAGGACGAGGTCGTGGTTGAAGACGGTGTCGAAATATTCACCTTGAAGGGCAACGGCAAGGTATTGTCCATAAGCCCAGGAGAGCGAGTCTTTGATGGATTTTAACTCTGTTGATGGCGCTTGGGCTGTGTCAATCCGGATGTCAGAGATGGTGTTGGTGTTGCCACAGGAGGCAAACGCAAAAGCTATTGTTGCTATCAATACGGAAGTGCGTAAATCTTTGAGAGCTTTAGCCATATTCTTCATGTTTTTATTTTTTTATCAATTTGCGGAGTGTGACACCTTCGGGTGTCTGTATGTGGATAAGATAGAGGCCCGAGGGCAGGTTCTCAGTGCTAAACGTGTAATGTGTGGTGGTGAATTGCAAACGTCCCTGCATGTCGTAGAGTTGGACGGTGCTATTTGCAGGAAGTCCGTCGATGGTGACATGGTCGCTGGCGGGGTTGGGGTAGACTACGACGGCCGGAAGGTTATCGGCGCTCTGAATGCCGACAAGTTCGGTATAGAAATGGGAGAAGGGTTTGTGGTTCTGGCAGGTGGCAGAGATGAGACAATCTCTGGTGTCGACATCGTCAGGGATGGTGAGGGTGGCGACACCATTGGCGTCAGCAAAGACGGCTCCGACGAGGTGATAACTGAAGGTGTCGACAAGCGCGACGTAGGTGTGGGGTAGTGTGGAAATCTGTAATTGGTTGCCGTTGCGGTTGGCCGAAAGCGTGAGGTCGGCGGCACGTCCCATCCAGGGCAATAGAGACGGGTCGCCCAGCAACTCATAGATTTCCCAGTAGTATTTTTTCATGTTGGAGGACGAGGAGGAGGCGTTGACGGAGAGGTTGCCATAATAGATGATGGCACCCATGGTGGTGGCTTGCTCTTCGATGGCTTCGTTATGGGTGTGGAAAAGCCGGTCGTAGATGCCGAGGTGCTGAGCGTCGTAGTTGGGAGCCATTCTGTGGGTGATGTTGTTACGGATACCTAAAGACCAGTAAACGTCCTCGGTCCATAAGGTTGAGTTGGTGGCACCGACATAAGCTACTGCACCGGCGTTGTTGCTTTTGCGAAGGAGTCCTTCTCCGAAGCAGTTGGCCTTGTCGAACTTGCAGGAAAGACAGCAGTTGCCAATCATGATGGAGGGCTTGCCGTTGTTGGTCATGGAGCTGGTCTGTGAGACGGTAAAATTGGGCTTATGCCATTTGTCCCAGTCGCCGTGTGCGGAGTAGTTGACCCAGCCGATGCCAGTGTTGTAAAGGCTGCGGAGGGCTGTGGCTGCGGAGGACTTGCTACAGTAGCCGCTGACGTGGACTCCTGTAGGGGCATAGGAGGTGTCGTTTTTATAATAAGTCACATCGGTGTAGCCGCCCGCAGCATTAACATAGTTGTAAGCAATATAGTCCATAGTAGGGTCGGCGTAATTCCAGGCGTAATCGGCGCTGTTATGGTAGCCGTTGTCCTCGCCGGCGATGAGAACGGCACGTGCAAGGTATGCATCATCCTCAAAGGCGTATTGCTCGTAGAGCATCGTCTTGTTGATGATTTGGGTTAGTGTGGTGGTGTCGGTGGCCGAGAATCGACCTTGGTAGCAATCGGGGAGGTTGTCGCCGGTGGTCCAGGTGACAAAATAAAGGTCGGTGATATGGTCGTTGCCCGGATCCGAGGACCAGTAGCCAGCATAGGGCAGTTCCGAATCGAATGCCGGCAGCTGGTTGTGGTCCCCAACGAGAAGGAGGAATGTGGGGGCAGGCGACTCGACAGTTGCACTGTCGTAGAGCGACTTCAAGTAGGCGGCAAGCTCGGTATTGGTGGAAATATTGTGGTACTCATAGTAGAAGAGGTCAACAAGAAGTCCCTGGCTGCGTTTCCAGTAGGCGAAACGTTTGAGGGCATTGCATCGGAGTGTGGTGGGAACCGCGATAACCATGCGGACTGCCTGATTTTCTGATTGTTTAATTTGCTGCTGGCTCGAGTAAAGGTTGTTAAGGGTAGTGCCGACGGAGAAGGCGGGAGAATGGTAGCGCCGGTAGTGTTCGATGGTGTGGTCGGCATCGGGGTTGACATAGGAGACAGTGATGTCGGCCGAACGGCAGACGACAACCTCTCCTGTGACGGGATTCACCTGTACGGGGCTGTAGCGCAGCTGTGCCAGGCGACGGTCTCGGGCGATTCCGATAATCTCTACCTCCGCCAGAGGAAGGCCGTAGAGGGCATCGGTTTCATAGATTTTTTGGTCGACCACGAGCCCCAGGTTTCTGGTGGTGTCGGATTTGAAACGGCTGGGCTGTTGCGGGTAGGGTGTCATGTATCGGGAGAGCTGGAGGGTGTCGTAGACTGCATTCTTGACAGTCACCACGATATTGTCGCAGAAAGGCACCTCAATGATGTCGCTGCGGATGGGTAGCGCAGGAGCCCCCACCTCTCCTCCGGAGATGTAACCTGGCACAGAGAGAAGCACATGAATTCCACTCGAGCCAACCATTTGTAGGTCGGGAGTGGGGGTTTTGTAAGTAATCTGAAGACGATCGAAATTGTCTGCAACGACGGCTTGCGAGTAGACAGTTGACTGAATGCATCCAAGGATGATCGCTGCGGTAAGGGCTATCTTTTTCATTCTATAGTGATTGTTATTTCGTTCATATTTCTTTTTGTACTTGTGCAGGGAGTTTTATTGTAGGTTGGGAAACATTTTTTCTATTGACGGACAGGGGGCTTCGATGGTTATTTGTAGATGGGTGACGGGGTGTTCGAAGCTGATACGTCGTGCATGAAGAGAGATGGAGCCGTCATCGTTGCTGCGAGGGGCGCCATATTTGAGGTCACCCTTGATGGGACATCCGATATTGGCCAGCTGACAGCGTATCTGATGATGACGGCCGGTATGCAGGTTGATATCGAGGAGGTGGTAGCCGCCGTCTGAAACTGCAATCTCACGGTATTCGAGGCGTGCCAGTTTGGCGTTGGGTCGGGCAGTGCCGAACACATAGCTTTTGTTGCGCTCCTCATTCTTCACAAGCCAGTTCTCGAGGGCGCCGGCAGGCTGGGGAGGGGCGTTCTTTACCACTGCCCAGTAGTGCTTCTCAAACTCACGCGTACGCACCTTCTCCACCATGCGGCTGAGGGCTTTGGAAGTCTTTGCAAGAAGAACCACTCCACTCACAGGACGATCCAGCCGGTGGATAACACCGCAGTAGACCTGTCCCGGTTTGTTGTCTCGCTCCTTAATGAAGGCTTTCACCAAGTCGGCAAGACAGGGGTCTCCAGTCTTGTCGCCCTGCGTAATCTGTCCCGGTAGTTTGTTGATGGCTATCAGGTGGTTGTCTTCGTATAGAATCTGGTCTTCAATCATGTTTTTATGCCGGCTGGAAGCCGGCGCTCCATTTTAAACGATTTCGGCGATGGGACTGATGGCGTTGCGGACTTTGTCCTGGAGGTCGACGCTGATGGGGAAGTCTAGAGGCATGAAGAGGTCGACACGGGAACCGAAGCGGATGAAGCCGAGCTCTTGGTTTTGACGTACATGCTCTCCCTCTTTTGCATAACAGACGATGCGGCGGGCCATCACTCCCGCCACCTGGCGGATAAGGATGCGCTTGCCATTCTCGAGGCGGATGCCCACCTCGGTACGCTCGTTAAGATCTGAACTCTTGGGGTAGGAGGCCACAAAATAGTTACCGCGACGAAATTTAACATATTCAACGGTGCCGTCACATGGATAACGATTCACATGCACGTCGGTACCGCTCATGAAGATGGAGACTTGCATGCATTCGTCCTTGATATAGTTTTTCTCAAAGACCTGCTCGATGGTGACGATGGTGCCGTCGGCAGGCGAAATAAGCTCTGAAGGGTTGTCGGCGAAGATACGCCGCGGGATTCGGAAGAAGGCTGTCACCATGAATCCGAAGATGACCAGACCGGCGACGAAGAGGTAATGCACCACGTTCCACTCCTTGACCAGCAGCAGCATCGCCAACACTATCATAAAGACAAGGGTGCCGGTAATGAAGATGATTTTCTTTCCTTCTCGGTGAATTTTCATAGATTAGATGTTACGATTGTACGACAAGCATAAGATAGACGTAAGCAAACGGCATGCTAATCAGCAGACTGTCGAAGCGATCGAGGAATCCACCATGACCAGGCATGATATTGCCACTATCCTTAACTCCAACAGAACGTTTTAACATGCTTTCCACCAAGTCGCCAAAAGTGTCAACAACACTGCAAATAATTCCAAGCGCCAACCAGTGGTACCAAGCAATATCAGTCAGTAACGGGCCAATGAAGACTGCTGCCAAGATGGCGACGGTCATCCCGAAAGCAGTACCTTCCCAAGTCTTTCCTGGAGAATGCCGTTCCCACATTTTATGTTTTCCAAAGAGCGAACCGCCAATATAGGCACCCGAGTCGTTGACCCACACGAGTGCCACCAGCAGGAATAGGAGGTGCGCACCATAACTTTCCTGTACAGCCATCATCAACGATAATGGCAACGCGATGTAAAGCAGTGGCAAAAGAGTATAGGCTGCATCACGGAAAGGTTGGTTGCCATGATGCCATAGCTGCAGGATAGCGGCAAAGGCGAAGAGTGCAGGAAAGATTGTAAATGCGGTGAGCATCATTGTAAATCCATGCAAGCCCATCAGTGGAACAAACATCACCAACAACAGGGGAAGAATGGCATAGAAATAGCCCAACCATTCTGAGGGGCAGGCACCCTGGAGACGCACCATGCGGAAAAACTCGTAGGAACAACCGATGGTAACGAACAGCAGGAAAAAGCCGAAAATAAAATTGCCGACGACTGGATTATCCAGCAACATGCCACTATACATGGAACCCAGGAAGAGTATCACATAGACTATGGCACTAGCGGTTCGAATCCAAAAGTTTTTCATTGTTCAGTTTCTTCAGTGTTTTCGGTGTCCTCGGAGGCAACGGTTGTTTCAGTTGACTCGGGTTTGTCTTTTTCCTCCCAAGGACGGGGACCATAGATGCGTTCGAGGTCCTCGCGGAAGAGCACCTCTTTGTCGTAGAGCTGGGCCGCCAACTGGTCGAGCTGTTCCCTGTGGTTCAGCAGCAACTCTTTGGCTTTGTTGTAGGCTTCTTCCACCATGCGACGCACTTCGCGGTCGATAGCCTCAGCGGTTTTTTCTGAGAACGGTTTGGTGAGGGAGTATTCGCTTTGACCCGTAGAGTCATAGAAACTAATATTACCCACTTCGGGACTCATGCCATAGTAGGTCACCAACGCCTGTGCCATCTTGGTGGCCCTCTCGATGTCGTTGAGTGCACCCGTGCTGATGCGGCCATAGACAATTTCTTCCGACGCACGTCCTGCCATCAAACTGGTCATCTCGTCGAACATCTGCTCGTAGGTGGTAATTTGCCGCTCCTCCGGCAGGTACCAAGCGGCGCCGAGGGCTTTGCCACGCGGCACAATGGTCACCTTCACCAATGGGTTGGCCCACCGCAGGAGCCAGCTCACGGAAGCGTGTCCGGACTCATGGTAGGCGATGGTATGCTTCTCCTGATCAGAGAGCACCTTGGTGCGCTTTTCGAGACCACCGACAATACGGTCGACGGCATCCAAAAAGTCCTGTTTCTCAATCTGTTTCTTATTCTTTCGGGCAGCCACGAGAGCGGCCTCGTTGCAGACATTAGCGATGTCGGCTCCCGAGAATCCTGGGGTCTGCTTGGCCAGGAAGTCGCGGTCCACATATCCTTCGCTACTCTTGTCGACATTAATCTTCAGGTTCTTCATATGGACGGCGAAGATAGCCTTACGCTCCTCGATATCGGGGAGTTCCACGTAAATCTGGCGGTCGAAACGGCCGGCGCGCATGAGCGCTTTGTCCAGTACATCTGCACGGTTGGTGGCGGCAAGGACAATGACGTTGGTGGTGGAGGAGAATCCATCCATCTCCGTAAGTAGCTGGTTCAAAGTATTCTCACGCTCGTCGTTGCTGCCAGCGAGTCCTCCTCTGCCACGGGCGCGACCCACGGCATCAATCTCATCAATGAAGACGATGCAGGGAGATTTCTTCTTGGCTTCGTCGAAGAGTCCTCGCACGCGGCTGGCGCCGACACCGACGAACATCTCCACGAAATCGGAGCCACTCATCGAGAAGAATGGCACTCCTGCTTCGCCGGCCACGGCTTTGGCCAGCAGGGTTTTACCAGTACCCGGAGGGCCTACCAGTAGCACACCCTTGGGGATTTTGCCACCGAGTTCAGTATAGTGCTTGGGGTTCTTCAGGAAATCCACCACTTCCATCACTTCTTCTTTGGCGCCTGCCAATCCGGCGACATCCTTGAAAGTAACGTTCACCTGCTTAGTGGCGTCATACTGCTTGGCGGTGCTGCGCCCGAAACCGAAGAGGCCACCAAAGCTGCCACCACTTTCTCCACCCATCTTCTTACGACTCCATGCGCCCATAATCCAAATGAAGATGATGAATATCAGTAGCGGACCGAAGAACATCAAAATATCCTTCAGTGCATTGCTCTCGGTCTCGTTTTCATAGCTTACTATGTGGCCGTCGTGCCTTTCCTTGAACTGCTCAAGCTGGTGGTCAAAATGTTCCAGCGTACCCACATTGTAGGTATATACACCCACGGGAGCTTCGCTGCCCAAGAGTCCTTTCCTGCCCCGCAGGTCGCTGTACTCCCCATTGGTTTTGATGGCCTCGTCCTTGATTTTGATTTTGGCCACCGACTGGTTCACTACGGTGATGCTCTCATAATCACCCCTTTCGAGGATTTTCTCCAGCCGTTCCCAGTTGATGGGCTGCTTCGTCGTGCCACCGTCGAACATGCCGAACAGCAGAACGAGCATAATCACACCGTAAACGATGTACAGAATGCGCGACGATTTCGGTTTGTTGGACCTCGGCATATTATTCTGGTTATTCACTTGTTTTGCCATACTTTAACCTTTAATCTTTACTTCCTCTCCGTCGCTCCACAACTCGTCCAAACGGAAGAATGCGCGTTTCTCTTTCTGGAAGATATGAATTACTACATCGAAATAATCCATCAGAATCCATTCGGCATTGTTATAGCCCTCAATCTTGTGGGGGTTGAGTCCCGTGGCTTTCTTCACCGTCTCGAAGACGGCATCGCTCAGCGCACTGACATGTGACGGGACGTTGCCTGAAGCAATAACGAAATATTCTGCCGGCGCGCCGTGCACCTTTCGCAGGTCAAGGATGCGCACATCCTCTCCCTTTTTCTCATCAAGAATTTGTGCCGCCAATCGAGCCAGCACTTCCGATTCTTTCTCTCTATTGTTCATTATATATTAACGGTATTCAATAATTTAATAGCGTCTAACGTTTAACAGTTAAAGACTACTCACCTCCGCTCTTAAGGTCCGCATACCTTCTTTCTCTTTAATCTCCACTCGTACATACCGCTCCGGTAACAGCTCCTCTATCTTCTCTGTCCACTCCGTAAAGCAGTAGCAGCCGCTGTAGAAGTATTCCTCATAGCCGATATCATAGGCTTCTGCCAGCGACTTCAGTCGGTAAAAGTCGAAGTGGTAAACCGGTTCTTGCTGGCCACTTTCTAGCGGGCGACAGTACTCATTCACAATAGCGAAGGTCGGACTGCACACGTTATCTTCCACCCCCAGAGCAGCACAGAACTCTTTAATGAGTGTGGTCTTACCTACTCCCATTTTGCCGAAGAAGGCGAAGAAGCGTTCCTCACTGAAATACTTCTGCAAATTCCGTGCCACCTCTGGCAACTGCTCTATGCCTCTTATTTCAACGTTCAACATTGTCTTTTAACCATTATCTCAAACGATCCGCTGCGCGAACCATCATCTCGTCCTTCCGGATAGCCCTCTGTGCCAGGAAGAAGAACACGAGCGCCGCCATAGGGATGAAGGCTCCTGCACACCACGATACCTCGGGTTTCGCTTCCATCAAGAAGGTTTTCAGCATACCGTCGTTTGACAACACGTCGGCGTATTTGTCCACCGCCCAAAAGAAGAGCAGGAAGACATAAATCAGCGTGGCCATAAAGCCCAGCGCTGCCAGACGCATCTGCAGACGGCGATTCTTAAAGAGGAAAATGCAGACCAAGCCTATTGCACCAGCCACTATGGCCAGCGTCAGCAGCGGCCAGGTGGGCATCTTGTTCACCATCGGGCCACAAACCACCACTGGTTCGCCGGTGGTCAGTTGCTTATGCAAATCGGGGACATCTTTGGACAATAGGCCGAACTGTGACTCCACACGTTGGCCCTCAGCAGGACGGTCATTAAACTGATACTTTGCCACAGGCATAAAGAAACACAGACCGATGCAAACCACCGCCAATGCTAACCATAACGTTTGAATTCTCTGAATCATATCCTTTTTTTATTTTTCAATTTTTAATTTGTCAGCCTCACGGGCTTTGTCGATGACGACGCCGTTCTTCAAGAACATGAATCCCGGGTTGCCGCGCATGATGGTCTTGATGGCGGTGGCATCGGCGAAGTAGACGTTGTTCTCGCCATCGATATCCAGCACATTCACACGGATGCCCTTGATGCCGTTGTCCGACAGCCAAACCTGTGTTTTCTGCAGAGGATTGTCGGTGGTGCGTCCCATGGAGGTCAGCATCACCAGGCGCACCTCGTGGCCCTCTTCGTTCAGTTTTTTCACCAGCGTCACAGCCTTCTTGATTTCCTCCACACCTTCTTCGTCAATCTTGTCGAGGCTCCAAACTGTCACGAAGAGCACCCCGTTGCTATCGGGATCAGGGAGGATATTCAAAGTCTGTTCGAGACTCAGCACGCCGTTCTCATCGGGAGCCAGCATCGAGAAGCCGTCGGCCAGCACCACAAACTCCGGCGTAGTTTCAGCGTCGCCGACCACCTCCCACTTTGTTTCATCGAAGTAGGCATTCCATTCGCTATTCCACTCGCCGTTCTTATATTTCAGCGTATCTACCACCGAGGGGTCGCTTACGCTACGGAAGCGGATGATATTCATTGGATCTTGATGCTCCACCATCTTGCTGCCCACCTTCCAGGGACGGAAGTCGATAACAGGTTCGTGCTTGATGTTGTAGATGCAGAACACCACCATTGCCGCCACACCTAGCACCATCACTATGATGTCGCGCTCCAAACGGCGGCGGTAGCGCAGTTTCCGAGTGAGGAAGATGATCACTGCAAAGACATCCAGCACCACATTCTTCCAGAAAGTCTGCCAATTCGTTAGCTTGATGGCGTCGCCGAAGCAACCACAGTCGTCCACTAGGTTCGACACCGCATCCACAAAAGTCGTCACCGTGAAGAATGCCATCATCAATGCCAATAACCAAGCAGAAAGGATTCGGAACGAGTTGAATATCAATAGTACGCCTACGATAAACTCGGCACAAATCAACGTCACCGACAGCACACCCGCCAGTGGGTGTGCCCACTCGAACGACTGCCCGAAGAGTGCCCAGTTCGACATATACTCCTCAATCTTGAACATCGTCCCCATGGGGTCGACGCCCTTTACAAAGGCCGAGAAGAGGAACACCAGTCCCACAAGCCAACGCGAAATTACATTCAGCGTCCAGTTTACCTTTGTATCTCTGACTTCAAATTTCATATATTTACAATTCTTTAAACTTCCAATTCATCATTCTTTCAGTTATTCCCTTCAGTAAGCCTCACCAAGCAGAACAGCGAATAGTTGATGATGTCCATATATCCGCCTTCCACACCCTCGCTCACAAGGGTGCGTCCGTCGTTATTTTCTATCTGCTTGATTCGGAGAAGCTTCATTAAGATAAGGTCCACCATCGAGCTGATGCGCATCTGGCGCCAGGCTTCGCCGTAGTCGTGGTTCTTGTCCATCATCAGGTCCAGCACCTGCTTCGTCTGCGCATCGTAGAGTGCCAATGCCTTTTCCAACGGCAGGTCCAGTTCGCTTTTCAAATCATTTAGACTTTTGGGGACTTGGGGCATTTTCTGATTCTCGTCACACAATATCAGCCCCATCACCGCATAGTTCACCATTGCCACAAACTCGCCGCGGAGGCCGTCGCCCACGCGATTCTCACCGCTTTCTTGTACGCTGCGGATGCGGCTGGCCTTGATGAAAATCTGGTCTGTCAGCGACGGTAGGCGTAAGATGCGCCATGAGGTGCCGTAGTCGCGCGTCTTCTTCTCGAACAAAGCTCGGCATTCAGTCACCTCATGTTCCATCTCCGCCCTTGTATCTCTTGTTTCTTTCATTGTGTTCTTTTCAGTATTGTTTTATTGTTTGGATCTATCGGAGCCATTAACCCCATTAGACCTTAATATACAAAAACGCAAACGAGTATCCTTTATTGTATAAAAACATAAAAAATAATTTTCGTACAATAAATATCGCTTGAATACGTTTGGGGATATATGACATATACTCCGTTCACTATTACCGTTCGTGGGCGTTTGGTCAGTTTCGACCGTCCAGTTGTTATGGGTATACTGAACATTACCCCCGACTCTTTCTATGACGGTGGTCGCCACAACACTCCTGACACTATGTTGACTCATGCCCGATGGCTTCTCGATGAGGGCGCCGACATCATCGACATTGGTGCAGCGTCCTCACGTCCCGGTGCCCAGTTGCTGCCTCCCGAAATTGAAGCTCAGCACCTGGAAAAGGCTATACGGATTCTCCGCTGCGAGTTTCCGGATGCCCTATTTTCTGTCGATACCTGCTACTCACACCCTGCCCGTCGGGCCATCGAAGCCGGTGCCGACATCGTTAACGACATCTCTGGCGGCAACTTTGACGAAAAGATGTTCCAGACAGTAGCAGAACTCCAGGTTCCCTACATCCTTATGCACAACCGTGCGCTACCCTCAGAGATGCAGCAACATACGGGTTATTCCGACATCATCGACGACCTCACGAAATACTTCTCCTCTCGACTCGACACCCTTTACCGACTCGGTGTTAAGGATATCATCCTCGACCCTGGTTTTGGCTTCGCAAAAACCGTCGAGGAGAACCACGAACTACTGCACCGGCTCGACGAGCTCACCACCCTCTTTCGCGAACCACTGCTCACCGCCCTCAGTCGCAAAAGCATGATTTACAAACCGCTGGGCATCACTCCCGACAATGCCCTTGCTGGCACCATAGCCCTCGATACTGTCGCCCTCCTCAAGGGCTCCCGACTCCTTCGCGTCCACGATCCCCGTCCCGCCCTCGAAACCATCAAACTCCTTTTCAATAACCAATAACCTGTAACCATTATGTTAGGCCTTCCCGAAATCCAAGTCATCGACATCATCGACATCCTCCTTGTCGCTGCCCTCGTCTATTACATCTACCGCCTTGTCAAGGGCACCAATATCATCCTCATCTTCTGGGCTCTCCTCATCCTCCTCGTCATCTGGCGCGCCGCCGACCTTCTCGGCATGCGACTCCTCGGCGCCATCCTAAGTTCCATCGTCAGCGTCGGACTCATCGCCCTCATTATCATTTTCCAGCCCGAAATCCGTCGTTTCCTCCTCTTCGTAGGCACCAAAACCCAACTCGACGAATCGTTCTGGAAGCGCATCCGTTTCTGGAAGCATAACATCCAGAACAACAAGCAGTCTGTTAACTATGAAGCCTATATTAATGCCTGCATGCATATGTCGCAGTCGAAGACCGGTGCCCTCATCATCTTCAAACGTCGCAACGAGGTGGATGACCTCGTGACTACCGGCGAACGTATCGATGCTCTCGCCTCGTCGCCTCTTCTCGAAGCTCTCTTTTTCAAGAACTCACCCCTCCACGACGGTGCCGTCATCGTTCGTGGCAACCTGATATTGGCAGCTCGCTGCATTCTCCCCGTCACCTCGCGCCTCGACATCGACCCCAACTTGGGCCTTCGTCACCGCTCCGCTATCGGGGTTACCGAGCAACTCGATGTACTCTCCGTCATCGTCTCCGAGGAGACAGGAGCCATCTCATATGCTCTCAATGGCGAGATTCATCACGACATTTCCTTGGTTGAGCTTCGCCAAGCCCTCGAGAAATACGAATGCTGATTTTTATCACTTACCGCGACCTTGGAGGATAATCTGGCCGGTATAGACCATGATTTTGAGGTCGGTGGTGAGGGACATGTTGTCGAGGTAGAGGAGGTCGTAGCGTAGGCGTTCCACCATCTCATCGACATTGGAGGCATAGCCGTATTTTACCTGGCCCCACGAGGTGATGCCGGGTTTGACGCGCTGCAGGAGCAGATACTCCGGCGCGCGTTTCACTATCTGGTCGATATAGAACTGTCGCTCAGGACGCGGTCCCACGATGGACATGGTGCCTTTCAGCACGTTGTAGAACTGCGGAATCTCGTCGAGACGCACCTTGCGCATGAAGCGTCCGAAGGGTGTGATGCGCGGGTCGTCGTCCTTGGAGAGGGCAGGTCCCGACTGCTCGGCGTCGACATACATGGAGCGGAATTTGTGCATGCGGAAAGGTCGGCCGTGATAGCCGACGCGCTCCTGGGCGTAGAAAACAGGTCCCGGGGAGGTGCATTTCACGATGAGGGCGGTGACGAGGTAGACGGGGGAGAGGATTATCATGGCCAGCAGCGAGAGGAAGATGTCGGCGAGACGTTTCACGGAGTACTGCCACTCGGCCATTAGGCGGTTGTTAATGACGATGAAGGGGGAGTGGAAGATGGAGTCTTGCTTGACGGAGCCGATGATGAGGTCGCGGGCGTCGGGAGTGAGTTTGATTATCAGGTCGGCACAGTAGTTCAGGTGCAGCAGGATGTCGTTGATGCGTTCTTTCTCCTCGTCCTCGACGGCGATGATGACCTCCTCGATGTTGTGCTTCTCCACAAGGGTGCGCAGGTCGTCGAGGGAGCCCAGGCAGGGCATTATTTTGTCTAATGAAGAGTCAAGTGTTCTTAATTCTTCATTTACGTTGATATAGCCGACGAAGAGGTTGCCGGAGTAGGTCTCTTGGTTTTCGATGTCGAGATAGGTGTGGTAGGCTTTGTTGCCGGAACCGATGAGGAGGGTGGGGAAGCCTATCTGGCGCGTGTGGACGCGGTGGACGGTCTGCGAGGTGAGCAGCAGGCGCAGCATGTAGGTGAGGGAGAAGTGGACGGCCAGAAGGAAGAGGAAGGAGAGGTAGTGGTTGCGTGAGGGACCCACGTTGTCGTCGATGAGCAGGAGGAAGAAGAGCACCACAGAGCCTATCAGGGAGGCAAGGGCGGTGTCGAGGAGCTCTTTCAGACGGGCTTTACGCAGCACGTTGCGATAGGTTCCCTGAATGGTGTAGAGGGCCAGCCATCCCAGTGGCACGATGGCGAGACCGAGCCAGAAGTTGGGGTCGTTGGTGATTGTGTGAATGCTTGATTGTGTGAATGCTTGAGAGGGCTCAAGTACGAGTTTGCGGAACGTGAAGAGAGCTCCCCAGGAGAGGAGGGCTGCGATGAAATCGCAAAGGATATAACGGAGCACCGGCTTCCAGCTGGCATTATTTTTCTCGGGTGATTGTTTTTTCTGCATTACAGTACGCTAGCGGTGGTGAGGACTTTGACGTTGTCGAGGCGGATATCGCCCTCCTCGCCATAGGGGTTGAGAGCGGCAAAGGAGAGCTTGAAGGCAGGGTGGTGGTTGAACCACGACCAGGTGCGGCCCAGGTTGATGTACATGTGCTGCCAATGGTCCGTGGGATTGACGACCATCACGCGCTGTTTGTCGGTGGCGCCACCGGAGGTGTAGGCGGACTCCATATAGACCTCGAAGCGGATGTCGGAGCGGGTGTCGAGTTCGAGATATAGGGCACGAGTGGGGTCGGCAACATAGAAATCGGTCTTGATGGAGAAAGGCACATTGGTGACACTGTCGGGGACATGTACGGAGATGTAGCCCATTCCCGTGCAAGCCTCGGCGCGGGCATATTTGTGCCAGATGACGGAGTCGAAGAGGGTGCTGAGTTCTGTGGGCTCAAAGGGGTCGAACATCTGCATGTCGGAGGTGTCGATGGTGTAGGTGGTGCTGAGGGTGTCGAAGCGCAGGGTGTCGCCCACTACGAGGGTCTGGCCCTTGATGTGGATGGGCTTGTAGAAGGTGTAGTAGGGGAGGGTTCCGGCTACACCGCTATGCTTGACGGCGGGATAGAACTCAAAATAGTCAACCTCGCCGCTGTGGAGCACAGGAACGGTGAAGGGCAGTTGGAAGAGGCCGATGGAGTCGAGATTGGTGGAGTTGGGGTAGTGGGCCACGACGTAACAGGCCACGATGTCCGAAGTGTAGAAACCGGGTTCCAACGAGATGGGGTTGGTGGTGGTGGGGACCACCTTGATGGCCTCCACGTGCAGGAACGACGGCGGCACAAAATCGTCATCGTCTGTGCAGGCACAGAATGCCAGCAGGAGCCCGATCATGTATATCAGATTGCGTATTTTCATTACCATAGTTTAAAAAAATGATAATGCTATAACGCGCGCGAATCATTTTTATTTTGTCACTTCATTTTTTTTATGTATTTTTGCACTTTGAAAAAAACGATGGGATATGAAAGAACTGGCGATGCATGTTTACGACCTGATGGAGAATTCCACGGCGGCGAATGCAAAGGATGTGAAACTGACGATAGTGGACAGCTTGAAGAACAACGACTTCCACTTTACGATAGAGGATAACGGCAAGGGCATGAGCCCCGAGTTTCTGGCAAAGGTAACGGATCCCTACACCACCTCGCGCACTACCCGCAAGGTGGGCCTCGGACTGCCGCTCATCAAGATGAACACCGAGAAATGTGGCGGCGGCATGAAACTTACCTCCGAGGTCGGGGTAGGTACAAGGCTGGAGTTCTGGTTCGAGCACAACAACTGGGACCGCCCGCCCATGGGTGACCTGCCTGGCACCCTTGTAATGCTGCTCTCGGCGCATGAGGATATCCATTTCGTTATCACCTACCGCACCGACGAGGATGAGTTTGTGCTCGACACCGACGAGCTGAAGGAAGCCCTCGACGGCATGTCGATGAACGATATCCACATTATCAACTATCTGAAGGAGATGATTGCGGAGAATCTGAAGGAGATAAAGGCTAACGAATAGTTTTTTTAGGAGATAAGGAGACAGAAGATAAGGAGATAAGTCGAATGCGCAGGATAGGGGTATTGAGTGACACGCACGGGACGTTGCCGAAGCAGGTCTATGAGTTCTTCAAGGACTGCGATGAGCTGTGGCATGCGGGCGACATCGGCCCCGGAGTGCTGGAGGAGCTGCGGGCGTGGAAGCCCGTGCGCGCTGTCTGGGGCAACTGCGACAGTTTCGCGTTGCACTATGAACTGGAGGAACGCGCCTTTTTCGAGGTGGAGGGATTGCGTGTGCTGATGACACATATCGGCGGCTGGCCGGGACACTACCCCCACGAGTTGCGTCGTACCTTGGAGCTGGCGAATCCCGACATCTTCGTATGCGGTCACAGTCACATCCTCCGGGTGATGTATGACAAAGACTACAACTTCCTGCATATCAATCCCGGCGCTGCCGGTCGACAGGGCTTTCACCGCGTGGGAACATTGGTGCGCTTCACCATCGATGGCACTCCCAAAGAGATGGAAGTTTTGGATTTCCCGAAATTATAGTGAATTTTTTGGTTTGTATTGCGAGATGGCGACGCCGGAGATGACGATGACCATGCCTAGGAGGTGTGTCCAAGAGAAGGTCTCCTGACCGATGGCGAGTGCGGCAAGAAGGGAGAAGACGGGGATGGCGTTGTTGAAGATGCAGGCTTGGGAGGCACCGAGGTTGCGCACGCCGTAGTTGTAGCCGGCGTAGGCCAGAGTGGAGCAGAAGAGTCCGAGTCCGAGGAGCATCAGGAGCATCTTGGGACTCCACGAGAGCAGCGGCAGGGCTGTGCCGTCGAGGGCGAACATCAGGGGCAGGAAGTAGATGAGGCCTATGACATTCTGCCAGGTTGTGATGACCAACGGATGGTAGCGTTTGACGATTTTGACGAGGAAGAGGGTGTAGACCACGGCGATGACCACGGCACCGGAAAGGAAGAGCAGACCCTGTAGGTTGCCCGTCAGTCCTTCGCCACCGATGAGCATCACGGCGATGCCGGCCAACGATAGGACGACGCCGATGATGAGTGGCAGGCTGATGCGCTCGCGGTAGGCTATCCACATGCCGAAGGGGACAAAGAGGGGTATGGTAGCGATGACCACAGAGGCCAGCGAACCGCTGACGAGCTGCACGCCGGAGGTCTCACATAGGTGGTAAATGAAGGGCTCGCAGAGAGCGAGGAGTAGGAACCACTTGATATCTTCCTTGCGGATGCGCTGCAACTTTCTTGTCAGCGCCAGTGCAGGTACCATCACGAGAGAGGCGATGGCCAGACGGATGGTGATGAGGATGGTGACGCTCATGTGCTGCTCGGTGATGAACAGTTCCTTGGTCATGATGAAGCTCACTCCCCAGAAGATAGTGCTAAGCACCAGTAGAATATATGTCAGCGTTTTTCCTTTAAACATGAATCTTTTCTAGAATGGGTAATTGATACCGAAGTTGGTGACAATTTGAGAGAATTTCCAGTGGGGTGGGCGCCAGCGTTCAGAGATATCGAATCCCGGGTCGTAGAGTGGTATGGCGAAGTCGAGTCGGAGGGTGGCCACGGAGACGTTGACGCGAAGTCCAAGACCGATGCCTACGGCTATTTCCTTGAAGAAGGAATCCCATTTGAATTCGCCGTCAGGGTACAGGTCGTCGTTGGGGTTGACGAGCCAGATGTTGCCCAGGTCGGCGAAGAGTGCGCCCTCGAAGATGCCTGCGATGGGGAATCGCTCTTCGAAATTGAGGACAAGCTGGAGGTCGCCGAATCGTTCGTAGTCGAACGAACGGTTGGCCACGTAGCCACCGGGGCCGAGGTGGCGTAGCGGCCAGGCTCGCATAGTGGTGGGACCGCCGCCATAGAAACTTTTCTCATAAGGCATGTCTTGTGAGTTTCCGTAGGGGATGCCGATGCCGAGGATGAGGCGTGTGACGAAGGTGTTGCGGTGGCCGTGATAGTGGTATCGCGTGAATTCGCCCGTGAAGCGCACATATTGCGAGAAGGGAACACCGAAGAATTCGCGGACGCCGTTGCTGTCGACGTTACCGTCGACGATATGGCTCCAAAGATGGAGAAGGTTGCCGGCACTCTCGGCGGAGAAATGGTAGACGGAAAAGTTGCGGCGGAGGCCGAACTGCTGGTCGGAGTAGGAGAAGTCGTAGCGTGCGTCCATGATGAAGTGGTCGGTGTACTGGTAGAGGGTGCGGATGACATTCTCGGCCGTAACGATACGTAGGAGATAGGTGGTGTCGAGGTTGAGGATGCGCACGAAAGTGAGGTCGATGGGGATGAGCTGATGTTGTGCCGTCTTGCTGTTCAGTCCTGTGCCTATACGTTGCGTCCAGCTGTAGCCGAAGGAGGTGTTGGCAACGATGCGTTCAAAATAGTAGCGGTACTGGTAGCCGCCGCCGAGCGACATGAGTGTGTGTGGGCGTGTGCGCTGCCATGGAATGAGGGAGGAGAAAGGCATAAGGAATTCCGGCATGTCGAGCGAGGCGTCGAGACCTACCTCGAAGGCGTTGAAGTTGTTGTAGAATCCACCGCTGCTATTGCCGCTGAAGATAAGCTTGGGCAGTTCAAACAGCAGTGTTCCCCTGACTTTGAAAAGCTCAGCGCCGCCGAAGAGGTTCTTGTTCTGGTATTCGAGACCTGTCTCGAGACCGAGATTGCCGCTGGAGAAGAAGTTGCCACCGTCACTGTTGCCGACAATGGGGGAGGCGTTGGTGATTTCGAGCGAGAGTGAGAGGGCGCGCTGGGTGGTGTTGATGAGGCGCACATGGGCGTCGACGAGTGGCAAGCTGTCGGTGGAGAAGGGCGATTCGCTGAACTCGACATTGATATACTTGAAGTTGCGGAGGTTGAGAAGCGAGTTGTAGGTATTGGTGATATAGCGTGGACGGTAGGTCATACCGGGGAAGAGCATGAGGGAGCGGCTGATGGTGAGGGGTTTGATGGTCATCGGCTTGTCGTAGATGAACTGGTAGTCGAAGGCCTGCCGTACACCCGAGTAGTTGTAGATGAGGGTATCGTAGGTCGACTCGCCGGAGCGCAAGCCTGCAGTACTGTTGGGGTAGACGTAGATATTGTTGATATGGTAGACTTGGAGTTTGCTGCCGTCGACATGAACGTCGATGGAGAGTCGGTGGCGTCGGTAGGTGGTGTCGACCACGAAGGTGATGTCCTCCAGTGTGGCGTGGTAGTAGCCCTCCTCATGTAGGTTGTTAAGCAGTCGGGAGCGTTCGGAGGAGATGTTGTCCTGGTCGTAGGGGGTGCCGGCTTTTAACGGCGACTCCTCGCTCCATTTCTGCAATAGATGCCAAATGGTGTTGTTGTCGCAATGGTAATAGATGTCGTCGATGATGTAGCGCTGTGTCGCTTTGATGCGGTAGGTGATAGAAATCTTGCGGTCTTCCAGTTCCGTGGTGTCGAAAGTGACGGTGGAGTTGAAGCACCCTTTGGATTCCAGCAGGTTATGCAACTGCTGTGCTGTGCGTCGTGCTTTTTCCTCGTCGTAGATGACGGGCTCCTGACCCATGTTGCGCCAGTAACGGCCCCAGAAACTGCTGTCGGTGGGACTGGCCACGCAGTAGAACCACATACCCACAGGCATTCCTTGGATTCCCAGAAATTTAGAGTTGGGCCGTTGCAGATAGTAGTTTTCTGACTTCTTCAGTGCAGCCCTTACCTCGGGAGTCACATCGCTGCTGTCGGCCATCGCAACAGTCTGCTCCGTCTTGTAAAGCAGACTCTCGCCCTCGCTGAGATATTTCTCGAAACTGCAGCTTGTTAAAGTGAAGAGGGAAAAGAGAAGAGTGAAGAATAGGATTACGCAAATAAATTTGCGCACCCCGCCTGTGGCAGCCGAATTCTTCATTCTTAAATCTTCATTCCTCATTCTTCTTCGAGGTATTCGTCAACGTGTTTGAGTATCCTATTTGTACTGCCAAGGTTCCGGTTCATATAGTCCGTGCAGGCTTGCGACGCTTTTGTATACGCTTCGGAGTTTGTCAGCAGCGGAGTTAAATGATTTTGGAATTCGTCGTAAGTTCTGTGGCTCCAGCCACCTCCGCAGGCAATTATATCGTGAGCCTCTTGGAACTTGCGGTAGTTGGGACCGAAGAGGACGGGCTTGCCGAAGGTGACAGCCTCTAGAATGTTGTGGATGCCTACACCGAAACCACCGCCGATATAGGCCACGTCGGCGTAGCGGTAGAGTTTGGAGAGGAGTCCGATGTTGTCGATGAGGAGAACTCTGGGAGATTGAGAATTGGAAGATTGGGAATTGAGAATTTGAGAGTAGCGGATACTTTCAGGGAAAAGTTTTTCTATCTGCTGCAGGTGCTCTACGCTGATGACATGCGGCGCCAGAATCACTTTTAATTGTTTATTGTTCACTGTTAACTGGCGAATCAATGCTTCATCTGGAGGCCAGGTGCTTCCGGCCACGAGGACTTTGCCATTGTAGCCGTTGAGGAAGGCTTCGGCCGCTTCGTTGCGTTCGGCGGCCTCAGCAATCTGGTGTACGCGGTCGAAGCGTGTGTCACCCGTTAACGTACATTCATCAATATTACCGAGGTGTTGCAACGACTGTAGACTCTGTGCGTTCTGCACGAAGAGGTGAGAGAAACAGCGTCTCAATTGGCGGAGGAACCAGCGGCCGTACCACTTGAAGAAGTATTGGTTTTCACGGAATATAGCGGAGAAGATGTAGGTGGTGATGCCACGTTTCTTCAGTTCGTTCAGATAGTTGTACCAGAACTCATACTTCACGAAGAAAACGAGTGTCGGCTGGTAGGTGTCGAGGAAGCGGCGCACATTGTGTGGAGTGTCCATGGGGAGGTAGTGTACGATGTCGGCCTGCGCGTAGTTTTTTCGTACCTCATAGCCTGAAGGCGAGAAGAAAGTGAGCAGAATGCGGTAGTCGGGATGCCGTTCCCGGAAACCCTCTATCACGGGTCGTGCCTGCTCAAATTCACCGAGGCTGGCGGCATGAAACCAGGCGGTCTTGATTGCTTGATTGTTTGATTGTTTGGTCAAGCTTTCTTTCCAGCCATGCACCATGAGGCGGGCGTTCTTGTGTCCGCATAGCGCCGCTACGCGGATGCCCAGCGTATAAAGGTAGATGCC
Organism: uncultured Bacteroidota bacterium; assembly: GCA_902800395.1. Lineage (GTDB taxonomy): Bacteria > Bacteroidota > Bacteroidia > Bacteroidales > P3 > Colimorpha. The sequence continues at coordinate 218,191 of CADCEC010000001.1, forward strand.
TATGGTATAAAAAAATCTCATTTGTCTTATCTCCTTATCTCCTGTCTCCTTATCTCCTAGTAGTAATAGTAATCATACGAGGTGCGTCCCGTCAGTGGGAAGAGCCACGAGAGCTTCACTCCCACCATGAGATCGAAGTAGCGGCTGTCGTCTTTGCCGTTGAGTCCCATTACATTGTCGATGATGTAGGGTCGTTTGGACCAACTCCAGCACTCGGTGGCGAAGAGTTCCACTTTGAAGTTGATATAGTTGATATAGTTGCTCATGTAGAGGAAACCGATGCTTTCGGTAAGCATCACGCCGTTGCGCAGGTGGTCGTAGAGACGCCCGTAAGCATCGTTCACCTGCGGCACCATACTTTCGTTCATGTCCTGTGAGTGGGCAGTCTTCTGCATAAACCATCCGCCACTGAGTTTCAGGTAGATGCCTGAATTGGGATTCTTGGGCATGATATTGAAAAGGCGTGCCACACCGGGACGTATGGAGAGGCCGCGGTTGTACATCGTCACCACGCCATCGGTGCCGTTCCAACTCATCAGGTAGCCCTGGGAGGTGTAAAGGTCGCCCATGCGCTCGGCGCGCTGCTGGAGGTTGTCACTGTTATAGCCAAACCAGAGGTCGCCTTCGAGAGTTACCATCCAGTCCTGCTCGAATTTGTAGTCGCACTCCACACCGAAATCGAGGTAAGGACCCTTGTAGAGGTCCTTCATGTTGCCGTTCGTCAGTCCCAGACTGTTGCTGCCGGCCAGCGGTGTCTGTACTCCAAAGGAGAAGCCGATGATGTGGCACTCCAGCGTGTCCACTTTCAACTTCACCTGCCCTAATGACACTATTGGCACCATCATCACCATCACCATCACTGCCAGTATTTTATGCTTCATATTAAAAAAAATCAATTATCAATTCTCAATTTTCAATTTTATTCGTATCTTTGCAAATCGTTCAAGTAAACGATAAACGTCACAAAATATTGTATAATAAATAAAAAAATATATAGTCAATGGCAAAAGACTTTTCGAAACGTAGTGAGAATTACTCCGAATGGTATAACGAGTTGGTGGTGCGTGCCGACCTCGCTGAGCAGAGTGCCGTGCGCGGCTGCATGGTGATAAAGCCCTATGGCTATGCCATCTGGGAGAAGATGCAACATCAGCTTGACAGCATGTTCAAGGCCACCGGCCACGTCAACGCCTACTTCCCCCTTTTCATCCCCAAGAGTTTCCTCAGCCGCGAGGCCGAGCATGTCGAGGGTTTTGCCAAAGAGTGCGCCGTGGTGACCCACCACCGCCTCATGAATGACCCCAACGGCAACGGCGTTGTCGTCGACCCCGCCGCCAAACTCGAGGAAGAACTCATCGTGCGCCCCACCTCCGAGACCATCATCTGGAGCACCTATAAGAACTGGATCAAGTCGTACCGCGACCTGCCCATCCTCTGCAACCAGTGGGCAAACGTCGTGCGCTGGGAGATGCGCACCCGCATGTTCCTCCGCACCGCCGAGTTCCTGTGGCAGGAAGGCCACACCGCCCACGCCACCCGCGAGGAGGCCGAGGAGGAGGCACGCCGCATGCTCGACGTCTATGGCGACTTCGTGGAGAACTATATGGCTGTGCCCGTCATCAAGGGTCACAAGAGCCCCAACGAGCGTTTCGCCGGTGCCCTCGACACCCTCTGCATCGAAGCCATGATGCAGGACGGCAAGGCTCTGCAGGCCGGCACCAGCCATTTCTTGGGACAGAACTTTGCCAAGGCTTTTGAAGTGCAGTTCCTCAACAAAGAGAACAAGCTCGAGTACGTCTGGGCCACCTCGTGGGGTGTCAGCACCCGCCTGATGGGCGCCCTCATCATGACCCACTCTGACGACAACGGCCTCGTCCTGCCTCCGCGTCTGGCTCCCATCCACGTTGCCATCGTCCCCATCTGCAAGAGCGACGAGCAGCAGCGTCAGCTCGACGAGCATATCGCCCCGATAGTGAAAGCCCTCGAAGCCAAGGGCCTTGTGGTGAAGTACGACAACCGTCCGGAGTACAAGCCCGGCTGGAAGTTCACCGAATACGAGTTTAAGGGCGTCCCCGTGCAGCTGGCCATCGGTGCCCGCGACATGGAGAACGGCACCTGCGAGGTGCGCCGCCGCGACACGCTCGAAAAGGCCACGCTGCCCCTCGAAGGCATCGCCGACCACGTCTATGACCTCATGGAGGATATTCAAAAGAACCTCTTCAAGAAAGCTGCCGACTTCCGTGCTTCGATGACCCGCAAGGTCGACACCTGGGAGGACTTCAAGGTGGAAATCGAGAAGAACGGCTTCCTGCTCTGCCACTGGGACGGCACCGCCGAGACCGAGGAGCGCATCAAGGAGGAGACCAAGGCTACCATCCGCTGCATACCCTACGACGCCCCCGAGGAAGAGGGTAAGTGCATCTACAGCGGCAAGCCCAGCCACCGCCGCGTCGTCTTCGCCCGCAGCTACTGATTTTAGAGGTTAGGCGACAGCAGTTAAGTAGATAAAATGTGCCCGCGCCATTCGGCGCGGGCACCATGTTTTATATACGCTATGTTAGTTCTGTCTGTCGCGCACCGCACGTACAGAGAGACCGATGCAGCGGTCTTTGACATCGATTTCGTCGCGGGGTGTGTATACATTGAATAACCAAGCAGTGTTCGGGCCATAGGATTCCACCGAACTCGACCAATAGCCGCCGTAGTTGCCTATGCCGTAGCAACTCGACTCTTCGCGGCTACCAGCAGCTGGCAGGAAGATACTATTGCCGTTGGAAGCGGTCAGAAGGCATCCGTAAACTCCGTTGAGTGTGGTCCAGGATCTGGTGGTGTGGGATTTCAATTCCTGCCACTCTTCTTTTGTCGGTGTTCGGGCACCTTCACCGAGGTTAACCGTGGCAGCATCGTCAGAAGCCTCAAGGGTGGACAGGCTGTCCGAGTAGTTGTTAAGGCCGTACAAGGGCTGTTCGCAGTATTTGGTGAGTTCATAGGGGCCGCTGCCGTAGGCGTAGTTGCCCCAGCTATACTCCTCTTTCGGCGAGGTTTCGCCCCAAGCATAGTGATTTCCGAATCCCTCCGGTTTTTGGGCACCCACGTTACAGTTGGCCCACAGCAGACCGCTCGGCAAACCGAGGTCTACCCAGGTCAAGTCGCCTCCTCCTTCATTGGATGTGGTGTTGTCTTTTGAGCAGGCGGTCATCAGCATTGTTGCCGAAACCATCAGGGAGATTCCTAAGAGATAAATAGATTTTTTCATGATGATGTTTTTGATAAAGATTGATTCAAGTTGGGTTCTAAAAAAGTTTTTTACAGTTTATTTATCGTGAAATGGTGTTTTATAATGTTGAATACTTGATTATTAATTTAGAGAGCTTGTCTTGTTTTTACGTCACAAAATTACGATAAATATGTTAGTTTACAAATTTTTTTTTGCGAATCTTTTTTCTTGCTATCATATAATGTCAAAAAAATCAATGAATTAACAGGTTTTGCTTTAAGAAATTAAGTCGCCACACAATATTTTTAGTTAATTTGCGTTAAACCACAAAATACTAACCAATAAAACTATTGTATTATGAAGATTTGTAACAAGATGTTTGCAGAATGTTTAGGTACCTTCGTGCTCGTGCTCGGCGGCTGCGGTACCGCGCTGTTCGGACACGTCGGATTCCTCGGTGTGGCCATTGCTTTTGGACTTACCGTCATCGCTATGGCTTACGGCATCGGACACATCAGCGGTGCCCACCTCAACCCTGCCGTCTCGTTCGGCGTGTGGGTCAACGGCCGCATGAGTTTCAAAGAGATGCTGCTCTACTGGGTGGCACAGATTGTTGGAGCCGTCATCGCCGGCGCCGTGCTGCTGCTCATCTGGAAGTCCACCACCGACGCCGCCACGGGAGTCTTTGCCGCCAACGGCTTCGGCGCAGACTTCGCCGCTGCTACGGGCAACGCCGACTACCAGAGCATCTGCACCGGCGGTGCCTTCTTGGTCGAGGCCCTGCTGACCTTCGTGTTCCTGATGGTCATCCTCGGCGTCACCGACAGCCGACACGAGAACGGCAAGTTCGCCGGCCTCGCCATCGGTCTCACCCTGGTGCTCATCCATCTCGTCAGCATTCCGCTGACCAACACCTCTGTCAACCCTGCCCGCTCGCTCTCGCAGGCCCTCTTCAGCTGCGCTGATGGCTGGAACGCCCTGAGCCAGCTGTGGCTCTTCATCGTCGCCCCGCTGGTAGGTGCTGGCCTCGCCGGCCTTGCCTATAAGTGCCTCGGCGGATGCTGCAAATGTAAAGAGTAATTAATTACGATTAACGATTAAAGGGGTGGCGTACCGTTATACGCCACCCCTTTGATTTTTAGCCGAATACGTTGTTTAAGAAATTTTAACAGTAGAATGTAGCACTGTCAATCAGCGTTTTACATTATCCTCCACTTTTTCACTCATTGCTAACACTCACTTTTGTAATGGTTTAGTAAGAGCAGAGTAAGAGGGGAGTAAGACATGAGTAAGACCTAGGCACTTAATGGTCTGGAAATCAGATCCCGTTTTTGAGGTTATGTTAAGTAGGATTTTGGGTGATTAGTGATCGGTGGTCAGCACGATGTTGCCCTCGCTGAGGGTGACCTCCTCGATGGTGTTTACCAGCAAGGGGTCGTAAGGACGTGCGACGCGGATGTAGTTGTCGGTCCAGCCTTGGATGAGTTGATGATTGCTTGATTGTTTGATTGTTTGATTGTTTGAGTGGGGTGTGGATTCCCAGAGGACGGGGCGGGTTTTGCCGAGCTGGGAGGCGATAAACTCGTGATGTTTCTGTTCGCTGAGTTCGAGGAGGCGGGCGGTGTGCTCATGGCGCACGGGGATGGGTATCTTCTCGCCCAGTTTCAGTGCTGCGGTGCCGGGGCGGTCGCTGTAGGTGAAGACGTGAAGGTAGGAGATGGGGAGCGAGTCGATGAAACTGAGCACCTTTTGGAATTCTTCCTCCGTCTCGCCGTTGAAGCCTGCCATCACGTCGGCGGCGATGCAGGCATCGGGCATGACGGATTTGATTCGTTGCAGTTTGGAGGCGTAGAGGGCGGTGTCGTAGCGACGATGCATGAGTTGGAGCACATGGTCGCTGCCAGCCTGCAGGGGAATGTGGAAGTGGGGAAGGAAGGCGCGGGAGTGGGCAACGAAGTCGATGATGTCATCGGTGAGGAGGTTGGGCTCGATGGAGGAGATGCGATAGCGGAGGATGCCTTCTAGTTTATCCAGTTGCTTTAGGAGCTCTAGGAAGGGTTGATTGCTTGATTGCTTGATTGCTTGATTGTTTGATTGGCCGAAGGTGCCGGTGTTGACACCGGTGAGGATGACCTCCTTGGCACCGCTGTCGGCGATGCGGCGGGCGGCGCCAAGGGTCTCTTCGATGGTGGCTGAGCGCGAGCGTCCGCGGGCGTAGGGGATGGCGCAGTAGGTGCAGAAATAGTCGCAGCCGTCTTGTATCTTGAAGAAGGTACGGGTACGGTCTCCGGAGGAGTACTGGGGCTGGAAAGGGAGTGAAAGGGAGTGAGAGGGAGTGAGAGGGAGTGAAAGGACGTTACCGGCGAGAAGCTGTGGAAGCATTGCCTTGCGGTCGTTGCCGAGGACGAGGGTGACACCGGGGATGCTTTCTATCTCCTTTGCGGCCACCTGAGCAAAGCAGCCCATGACGACAATCTGTGCGTCGGGGTTCTGGCGGTGGGCCTGCCGGATGGCGTTGCGGCATTTCTTCTCGGCCACCGCCGTCACGGTGCAGGTGTTGATGATATAAAGGTCGGCCACATTACCCCATTCGACGATGCTGTGCCCTTCTTCGCTGAGGCGGCGTAGCAAATCGGAGGTTTCAGCGTAGTTTAGTTTGCACCCTAGGGTATGCGCGGCGATGGTCATCAGTCACTTAAAAGGGGCGAATGCTCGTCGTACTGCAGGGCGTGGATCATCTTGATGGCGTCCTCGTCGGGGAAGATGGCGAAGTCGGGCTGCGGCTCAAGGAGCAGTATCTCGCGGCCTTCTTTGTCCTTGCCGATGCCCTGGATACATTTGCGGGCCACGGAGACGCGGCTTTTGCGGTTGGCGAAGGCGAAGAGTTCGTCGCCGGCGCGGTTGAAGATGAGTTCGCTGCTCTCGTTAGCCACGAGTTTGGTGCCGTCTTTCAGGAGGACGACGGTCTTGCTCTTGCCCTGGGCGGCCATGCAGGCGATGTCGTAGATGGAGACGAAGCGGTCTCCGTTGTCGAGGCGAATCAGTATCGCGCGGTCGTTCATATTGCCGTGGTGCCAACGTTCCTTGACGGTGAGTGTGTTGTTCTCGTAGTATTTGTTGTCGCCGTGCTTCAGGCCACCTTCGTACCATCCTTCGCGAATGAGGAGACCGTCGCTGTTGTATTCTACAAGGCGTCCCTCGAGACCGCCGTTGACGTAGTTGCCGGTGATGTAGCCGTTCTTGCCGATGCGTTTCCACCAGCGGCCGTGGCGGTGGTTGTTGAGCCAGTGGGCGACCTCGGCGGTATCGCCGTTGCGCTCGTAGATGACATGGATGCCGTCCTTGACGCCCATGTTATAGGAAGCTTCCTTGACGAGGCGGCCGTCTTCAGCGTAGAACTTCCAGAGACCGTGACGGTTGCGCTGATTGTATTCGCCACGGGCGAGGAGGTGTCCCTGTTCGTCGTAGGCTTCGTGGAGGCAGCGGCGGCCGGGTTCGGTGTAGGTGTTGCGGATACGTACGGTGCCGTCGTGGTAGAAATAGGTGAAGGTGCCGGTCTCGAGGCCATCGACGAAGTCGCCCTCATAGATTTTGGAGCCGTCCTTGTCGGTGCGGATCCAATGACCCTGACGGCGTCCCTGTTGGTCGGTTTTATTTTGCGCGGTGGCCGACACGGCGGTCAGCATAAGTGCGGTAGCGAGGAGGATGATTGTTCTTTTCATCGTGGAATTATCCTTTTTATATGATTGAATAACGCATGTTTATATATTTTATTTTGACAGGTGAAAAAAAAAGTGTACTTTTGCATTTTGTAACGGTTAACGTTTAATGATTGAATGATGAGAAATATCGCAGTGGTTTTGGCAGGAGGTACCGGCAGCCGTATGGGTTCGTCGGTGCCAAAGCAATTTATGTTGCTCGGCGACCGAAGTGGAGCCAAGCATTCACAAAAGCTTGCCGGGCGCACTGTGATAGAGTATTCTCTTGACACCTTCTGCAATCATCCGGCCATCGACGAAGTGGCAGTGGTGGTGCATCCCGACTGGCGGGGACGGATGGAGGAGATAGTAGATAGTGGAAAGTGGAAAGTGGAAAGTGGGAAGTTTGGGAAAATAATTGACGGTGGCAGCGAGCGTTATATGTCGAGTCTCAACGCTATCATGGCTTATATTGATGAGCCCGACGATACCAACTTGTTGCTGCACGATGCCGCGCGGCCGTTCGTCTCGGCGGAGATTATCGACCGTGTGGTTGCCGCATTAGAACACCATGAAGCTGTGGGCGTTGCGGTGCCGAGCATCGATACCGTGTGGGAAGTGCATCCTGATATAAGTGGAGAGTTAATAGTTAAAAGAGAAGAGTGTGAGATACCGCGATTTGTGGCAAGGATACCGGAGCGCAAGCTGATGTGGCGGGCGCAGACCCCGCAGGCTTTTCGTCTGCCTTTGATTCGCGACGCCTACCAACGTGCCTTGCAGGACCCCCAGTTCCAAGCTACCGACGACTGCGGAGTGGTCCGCAAGTATATGCCCGGCACCAAGATTGCGGTGGTGGAAGGCAGCGAGCGCAACCTGAAGGTTACCACCCCTCAGGACCTCGCCGCGCTGGAACAAATGTTGATAAATGGATAGTGAAAAAAGAAGATAAAGAATAAGAAGAATGTCTATTTGCCGAATGTTTTTCGGCGAATAGGAAGGGTAATCACCGAAAGTAACGAAGTAGGAAGATATGTATCTGCATCAAAGGGACAATTGGTGGGAGTTTAAATACGACGCTCAGGCGGTGCTAAACCGGCTGGGTGAGGTGCGTGCAAAGCAAGGACAGATGTTGGGTCGCATGTCTTCATTGGGTTTCGACTTTCAGGGTGAAGCGATGCTGACTACGATGTCGTTGGAGTTGGTGCGCTCAAGTGAAATCGAGGGCGAGAGTCTCGATATGTCCCAAGTCCGTTCATCGATAGCACGTCGTCTTGGTATTGAGACGGCGGGTATTGTCCCGGCCTCGCGTTATGTGGAAGGTGTTGTGGAAATGCTCTTGGACGCTACACAGCACTACGACCAGCCGTTAAGCGATGACCGTCTTTTTGGCTGGCACAATGTGTTGTTTCCTTCAGGCAGGAGTGGACTCTATACCATTGAAGTGGCGAAATATCGCAGTGGTGAAATGCAGGTCGTTTCTGGCCCTATGGGACATGAGGCGGTGCATTACGAAGCCCCGAAGCCTGAACGTGTTCCAGCAGAGATGCATCGTTTTATCGATTGGGTAAATAATGATGATGGACTCGACCTCGTAATCAAGTCGGGCATAGCCCACTTGTGGTTTGTCTCCATCCATCCGTTTGACGATGGCAACGGACGTATTACCCGTGCCATTACCGATATGTTGTTGGCGCGCAGCGAGCATTCCCCCAAACGTTTTTACAGCATGTCGAATGAGATAAAACTTTGTCAAAAGGAATATTATGATGTGCTGGAGCGGACTCAGCGTGGCGACGGCGATATCACCGAGTGGCTGCTGTGGTTCCTTGACTGTCTGGACAGGGCATTGTCCTCAACAGAGGATACGCTGTCGTCAGTTTTGGAGAAGGCCCGGTTCTGGGAGCGTCATGCAGGACTGGTGGTCAATGAGCGCCAGCGGCGAATCATCAATATGCAGTTTGATGGTTTCTTTGGCAAACTGACGTCAAGCAAATGGGCTAAGATTGGCAAGTGCTCGTCCGATACAGCACTCAATGATATAAGGTATCTGATAGAAAATGGAGTGTTAAGAAAGAACGACGAGGGAGGTCGCAGCACAAATTATTCGTTGGTGAAGGAATGACCTTATCATCGACACGGAATATTGATAAATGGATTGTGAAACAAATCAAGAAACAGACTAACGGAAAAGGCGAAGCGGCAATTGGGACAATAATATCAGTAAGATGTGCGTTTAAATAATATGGAACAGGTAAACGAGAATAATTTGGCACTACAGCTTTTTGAAGGCAAGCAGGTGCGCTTTGTATGGGACGAAAAAAAGGAGATATACTATTTCTCCGTAGTGGATATTGTGCAGATACTGACTGAAAGTGTCGACTACCAGGCTGCCAGAAAATATTGGAAGGTGCTGAAGGGTAGGTTGTTGAAGGAAGGGAATGAAACGGTAACAAATTGTTACCAGTTGAAACTCCCTGCTGCTGATGGTAAAAATCGTCTTACTGATGTCGCTGACCTGGAGGGTATCTTCCGTATCATTCAGTCTGTTCCTTCCAAGAAGGCGGAGCCGGTGAAACAGTGGCTTGCTGAGATAGGACACCAGCGCATCGACCAGATGATTGACCCCGAGCTCACGTTCCAGATGGCTGTGGAGGACTATCGCAGACAGGGATATTCGGATCGTTGGATTAACGAGCGGATGAAGTCCATTCAGATGCGTAAAGAGTTGACCGACGAGTGGCACCGTGCAGGTGTGCATGAGCAGAAGGATTTCGCTATATTGACCAATGTCCTTACCAAAGCCTGGAGTGGTATGACCACAGGCGAGTACAAGCAATACAAAGGCCTCACGAAGGAAAACCTGCGCGATAATATGACCAATATCGAGCTTGCTCTCAATACCCTTGCCGAAGTGGCCACCACTGAACTCTCTCGTCAGAGCAACCCTAAAGGGATGACGCAGAGTCGTAAGAATGCGCAGGCAGGAGGCGAGGTGGCATGCAACGCCCGAACAGACTTGGAGAGTCGTCTCGGTCATAGTGTAGTCTCTCCTCTCAAAGCCTCTAATTATCTCCAACGAGAGGAGTCCAACGCTAAAGAAATACCTCATAAAAAGAAAAGTAAGGAATAGAACTGAATATTTCTCTGCGGAGATATGGAATATTGATAAATGGATTGCTAAAGATTAAACATAATAGATGAAAAATATTGCAGTGATATTAGCAGGGGGTGTGGGCAGTCGGATGGGCTATTCCACCCCTAAACAATTCTATAAAGTAGCAGGTAAGACTGTTATTGAACACACCATAGATGCATTTGAGAGCCATAGTGGTATCGATGAGATTGCCGTGGTGATGAATGAGGCATGCATTGATCGAATGGAGGATATTATCCTTCATAACAAATGGTGTAAGTTGAAGAAGCTGCTAAAGGGTGGTGCGGAACGTTACATGTCAACGCTATCGGCTATTGAGTCTTACGATGGCGAGGAAGTAAATCTGATATTCCATGATGCAGTAAGGCCGTTGGTAAGCCGCCGAATTATTGATGATGTAATCTCCGCTCTTGTCGACCATGAAGCTATTGACGTGGCTGTTCCTGCTACTGATACTATCATCGAAGTTAATTCTATAGGTGATACGATCTCCTCTATACCTCCCCGTGCCTCATTGCGTAGGGGACAGACTCCACAGGCTTTCCGTCTATCAATAATCAAAGAGGCATACCGTCGTGCCTTACAAGATCCTTCGTTCGTCTCGACAGACGATTGTGGGACAGTGATAAAATATATGCCAGAGGTTCCTGTATTTGTTGTCCTTGGAGAGGAATCCAATATGAAACTCACCTACAAGGAGGATTCCTATTTGTTGGATAAACTTTTCCAACTCAAGGGTACATCGGTACATGATAATACAGACTTTTCTCAGTTGAGAGGGAAGGTGATTGTGGTGTTTGGTGGTAATTCAGGTATCGGCGAGGAGATAGTGAAGATGGCCTCAGCTAACTGTGGCAAGGTTTACTCGTTTTCTCGTTCTACCACGGGTACAGACATCTCTGATGCCGAAAGTGTGAAAAGAGCTATTCAAAGCATTGCTGAGAAAGAAGGTCGGATAGACTTTGTAGTGAATAGTGCAGCCATACTGATGAAGGAACCATTGATGACAATGACTCCTGATGCTATCAAGGCAATTATCAATACCAACTATTGGGGAATGGTGAATGTGGCGATGGCGTCGTATGAATGGTTGAAAAAATCGAACGGACAGTTGTTGCTTTTTACGTCAAGTTCCTACACACGTGGACGAGCCTTCTATAGTCTCTATTCGTCGACAAAGGCAGCTGCAGTTAACTTTGCTCAAGCATTGGCACAAGAGTGGGATTCTGACGGAATCCGAATCAATGTCATCAATCCAGAGCGTACAAAGACACCCATGAGGGTTAAGAACTTCGGAGTCGAACCCGATAACACTTTGTTGAAAGCCGATGAGGTTGCAGTTGCTTCGTTGAATACGCTGCTTTCTGATTTTAGTGGTCAAGTGGTGGATGTAAAGATAAGGAAAGATTGATAGTATGAAGTTCTTTCTATTTTTGGCTTTATATTTGGTGTATCCATTCTCTTTTCTTTTCCCGAGAAATAAAAAGAAATGGGCTTTTGGTAGTTTTCGAGGGGCATTTAATGACAATGCAAAGTATTTGTTTATACATTGTAGCAACAATTGTCATGAGGTAGATTGTGTATGGCTTAGTAAAAGTCGAGCCACTGTGCAGTTGGTGCGCAGCAAGGGTTTGAAGTCTTATTTCATAGGTAGTCCCAAGGGAATGTGGTATGCGCTTACTTCGAAATATTGGTTTTTCAACTCGTATACCTCTGATATCATGTTTGCGTTCTCTGGAGGTGCTGTTTGTATTAATTTATGGCATGGTGTTGGATTGAAACGAACGGAGTTTAACATCATTTCAGGAAAGCTGGCCGAACGTTTTCAAGAGCATCGATTCAATGAAGTGTATTTTCATCCCGAATCGTTTCGCCGTCCAAACTGGTTGCTTTCATCAACGCCGTTTCAAAGCAAAATGTTTGCTTCTGCATTCCGTATTCCAGAAAGTCGGTGTCTTGAGTATGGTTATCCTCGTAATGTAATATTGACATGTCCAGAAGAGGAACGAATGGATTTCGTGAGAAAATATGAACCGGCATCCACTATGAGTCTAATAGAGCGTATTTCTGGCGGGCATTATTCGAAGGTGTTTGTCTATATGCCCACGTGGCGAGATTCCCAACGTGAAGTCTTTACCCAAAGTTTTGACCTGCCCAGGCTTGATGCAATGTTGGAGAGCGTCAACTCGTTATTGCTGCTGAAACCGCATGCCAACGTATTGATTAATTCGGCAGAATTCGTCGAACTCAAAAATATCAAGTTGGTGGACGGAAAGGTTGACATATATCCCGTGCTTCCATATACCGATGTTTTGATTACCGACTACTCGTCAGTCCTGTACGATTATATCCTCATGCCCGGGAAGGATGTGATACTCTATCTTTACGACTATGCTGATTATGTGAAAAATCGCGACTTGTATTATCCTTTTGACGAGAATGTGGTAGGCCGTAGGGTGTACGACTTCGAGGAGTTGTATCGTTGTTTGGAGAATGACGAGTACGCCATCAATTCGGAGGAGCGGAACCGCATTATTGAAAAGTTCTGGGGTGATACCGCTAATGGTAGTAATTCGTGTATTAGGATTGCACAAAAGGTGCACTCCCTGTAACTTAATCAGCCTTTTAGTTCCTGGCTATAACGGTCGATAAGGTCGTCGAGGAGGTTCTCTTTCTTGATGGCGACCTTCTTCCAGTAGGAGCCGTTGATGGTGTGCAACCATCTTTCGTCGAATATCTCCACGAGGTCTTGGTGACGGTTATCTCCTCCTTCGGTGCCAATCTTCTCAAGACGTTCTTTGCAGAATTGCAACTGTGAGACATCGAGTGTGGATAAAAGACTAGGCCAGTTGCCGCCGCCGGTGTCAAGATAAGTGCCAGTATAGGTGACAGGCATAAAGTCCACTTTACGGCTGGATGTATAGGAGTAGTCATAGAACGACATGATGGCCGAGAGATACCAGTATTTATCTCGTTCACGTTTTGGACCGTAGACGGGCTGGCTGTGCAGTATGGATGTAGGGTCGGTGTCTCTGAGAGGGAAGAGGTCGTGGTCGAGGAAACCAAAGTAGTGGGGTTTTCGACTGCCAATGATATATTTGTACACCCATCCTAAGGCGGTGGCATGAGAGTAACTGGGACCTATTTTACCCAGTCGGTTTTTTGGTAATCTGATGTATGGCACGCCGGCTTCACGGCAGTATTCTTCGATGCGGTGGGAACACTCCATGTCGGTAGAGTTGTCGGCAATGAAGTGTGTGTGTGGGCATGTGATGTGCTGCGCAACCTTTACTATGTGCAGTTTAAGAATTGTGTCGTTGTTGAAAGCCACGGTAATGAGATCAAGATGCTCGTTCCCTGTGGGAAGAGGGGAGAGTTCAAGGTTGTGATTACGACAATGTTTCGGACGGTGATGGTGATTCATCGCCTCAAGTGTCCGAATGACGATGCGGAAAAAAATGCGTTTGATGGTCATTCTGTTGTTTGTTTTCTTAGTAGTCCCTGTGTGACGTTCCGTCGGAAGGATATCAGTTTGTTGCCTTTGTTGAATTGACCGCGTAAGGCAAAACCTGACCATAAGACGATGGTGGCGGCCCATTTGATGGCTTCTTTGACGAGACGGACGAGGTATTTCTTTTTGCCAATCTGCAGGGTGCGGTAACGCTCGCTGACGCCAATACTATAGGTGAGGCGGTCAAAATAGTCCTGCGTAAGCTTCTTGGGCGGGATGAGGTGGTAGAGAATGGCGGTGGGGAGGTAGTAGAACTTCATGCCGCGCGAGGTCATCTTGTCGAACAAGTCTTTCTCCTCGGCCCCGATGAGGCTGTTTCCCTTACGGCCCAACTCGACGTTGAAGAGCCCTACGGCATCGAAGACGCTCTTGCGGTAGGCGGCATTGCCGCCGCCGGGGAAGGCGTCGCCGGGGAACTCACGTTCTTTCTCGCCAAGATAGAGCTTGCCAGTGACCAGTTGGCGGGTGTAGTGGCTCATCCAGTTGGGCTCCGTGCAGCCGTCGTACTGTGGCAGGATGGGACCTCCGGCGGCGACGGCATAGGTGTTGCGATGGAAGAAGTCGGCATAGGTGCTGAGGTATTCTTTGTTCACCAGAGCGTCGTCGTCGACATAAACGAGGATGTCGCCCTTGGCGTTGCGTATGCCGCAGTTGCGGGCATGGGAAAGTCCTTGGTTGGCTTCAAAGAAATAGTTGAACCGTATGTCGGGATAGGCGGCTATAAAACGGTTGCACTCAGCTTTGGTGTTATCGCTGCTGTTGTTGTCTACCAGCACAATTTCATATTCCGAGTGTGGCAGGTCGCCCTCGGCTATGCTTTCCAGTACATTATAGATATACCGGTCTCGGTTGTAGGTGCATAAAATAACACTCAGCATACACTAAAGAATACTTATTTCTTTAATTTTAATTCTTTCCTATATACCAGCACTACGGCGCCAATCATCGTCAGCAGCGTGACGATGGAAATTATTAGCGTGATTCTGTCGAGTTGGTTCATGCGAGGTGTCTCATTCTTGAATTCGATGACATGGTCGCCGGCGGGGACCTCGAGGGCGCGGAGGATGAAGTTTACTCGGATATACTCTGTGGGCTTTCCATCGATGTATGCAAACCAGTCAGGGGCATAATGCACCTCGCTGAAGACCGCCAGACGTGTGCCAGAGGTGTGGCTGTGGTACTTCAGATAGTCGGGGTTGTAAAGTTCCTGGTGCTCCATCGCTATCGCATCTGTCGAATCGGCTTTCCACTTTCCACATTCCACGTTCCATTTGCTTGCGTCGACCACGGCAGTGGTGGCGGGGTTGAAGTCCTTCAATGCCAAAATTTCCTCGTTGGGGTTGTTGACGGAAAGAATGCTGTCGACAAACCAGCAGTTGCCCAGTGCATTGGGGTTTCTCAGCACACCGATACCCTGCTTGAACGGCAGCACCAGATAGCGGGCGTTCAGCATGTTCAGTGCGGGCATGCTGACGTTGATTTGCTCCATGCTGACAATGTCGTTGTTGGGGTTGTAGCGGCCGAGGTAGAAGTCAATGAGGTTCTGATAGCGGCTCAGCTTGGCGGCGCTGTAGCCACCAATCTGGTGGTGGAAAGCGCTGGGCTCGGAATCGTTGAAGGTGTTGACGGCGAGATTATACACTCGATAGTAGGTGTCGCCATTTTTCTCGGCCATCATGTCGATGCCGTCGTCATAAGGTTGTCTGACTAGTTCCACCTCCTCTTTCTCCACGAAGTTGTCGTTGTTGAGGTAGCGGCGGTCCACCCCCCATAGGTCTATCAACACCAGCGCGCCTATAATGGCCAGCGCAATGCCGGATTTCTTGATTTTTTTGTTCAGGTAGAGCCAGAGGGTGGCGGCGGCGAGGAGGATGAAGATGATGGAGCGCCAGGAATCGCTCATGAAGAGGCTCTTGCGGTCGGCTCTGAGTGCGGAGGAGAGATGGTCGGGCCACTGAGCTTCCACTTGACTGCTGAAGTCGAGGCTTCCGGAAAGCATCACGGCGAGGATGACCAGCACCAGTGTGGCGGTAGAGATGTACAGGCCTTTGATGATGTGTTTGCGGTCCGTGTCGGAGTTCTTGGGGTCGAAAACATGCTTCAGTGTGAGTGCTGCCATAATGGCCATGCAGGCATTGGCCAGCACCAGTGCCATGCTGGGAGTGCGGAACTTGTTGTAGAGCGGCAGGTGGTTGAAGAGCCATTCGTTCAACGCCATGAAGTTGCCACCCCAAGAGAGCAGGATGGAAACTATCGATGCCGCCAGAATCCACCAGCGCTCAGGACCTTTCACCACCATCATGCCCAGCAGGAAGAGCATAATCACGATGGCACCGAAGTAGACGGGGCCGCTGGTGAACGGTTGTCCACCCCAGTAGAGGGGGGCTTTATCGTCCCAGGGATATTGATATCCGTTGTCTGCAAAGGTGTTGTAGAGTTTGGAACTCTCGGGGTCGATGGGTTCGAGTGAGCCGCCACCCATAGCCCCGGGGACAAGCAGGGTGTAGGTCTCGCCGATGCCGTAACTCCAGCTGAAGGCATAATTGATGTCTAGACCGTCGGCCGTATTTTCTGCGGCTTTTTTTGCGCTTTCGCCATAGAGGTCAGCAGGAGTTACCGTGAGCTCGTTGCCGCCGCGCATGGTGTATTTGGCATATTCTTCATTCACTAGCAATACTCGAGCATTACTACCGAAAGCCAGACCGGCACCCACAAGCAGGATGGCTATTTTGAGCAGGAAAGATTTGAAACGTTTATTGAGTATGGCGATTACGAGATATGTGATTCCCAAAATAATACAGCCGATGGCGGTGTAGAAGGTGATTTGGATGTGGTTGAACGAAATTTGCAGGATGAGTGCCAAAGTGAACAGGAAGGAACCCCATAGCACGCGGCGATTACGGGTTTTATTGTCGAGTGTGGTGTCGACAGCGCTACGTAGTGTTAGCCATATGCCGGCCAACACGGGAGCCATCATGGTCATGGCATAAGCTTTTGTGACGTGGCCAGCTTCTATTATAATAAGATTATAACTACCTAGGCCGAATCCCAATGTCCCCACCAACGCCAACCATGGCGAAAGGCCAAAGGCAATCAATGCCACATAGAACCCAAGTAGGTAGAGAAATATAATGCCCACAGAACCGCTTAATCCTAGGAGTTCGAAATCTAAAATATTTTTTACGGGATTGAATACTGAACGTTGTGGATCGTTGGTAATTTGATATCCAGGCATGCCGCTGAACATCGAAGGGGCCCAAGAAGGAATATGTCCAATTTCCTTCTTCGCTTCCCATTGCATGTGGGCCATCGCCTCATACTTCTGTATATCACCTTGTCGGATGATTTTGCCTTCTGTGGCAGGCCATAGATAGATGCAGGACACTGCGAAGAGTGCCACGATGATTCCCACATGAATCCAAATGCTTTTCTTCATATTCTTAATATTCTTAACTTTTTACTCTTAATTCTTAAACTCTTAACTTTTAGCTTTTTACTGTCGGGTATTCCACGCGGACATGGTAGATACTCATCATCTTGGTTTTGAGGAAGCGGCGGATCTTGGCGACGTCGCCGTAGGAGAGGGGGCAGTTCTCAAGTTGTCCGCTGGCAATCTTGCCGTCGATGAGGCGGTCAATCATCTCGTCGGTGGCCTCCTTGGTATGGGTTTTCAGGCTGCGGCAGGCGGCTTCGACGGTGTCGACAATCATTACCACTGCCGTCTCACGCGAGTAGGGACGTGGACCGGGATAACGGAACAGGCTCTCGTCGAATCCCTCGGGATGGCGCTCCTTTTCTTTAGCATAGAAGTAGCCCGTCATTGTGGTACCATGATGTGTGCGGATGAAGTCTTGCACCTCGGGGGGCAAGTGGTAGCGACGGGCTTCCTCCAGGCCGTCTGTCACATGTGCGGTAATCATCCGTGCACTCTCGGTGTAGTCCAATTCGTCGTGCGGGTTGAAATCGCCGGTCTGGTTTTCGGTGAAATAGAGGGGATTGCGTATTTTCCCGATATCGTGGTAAAGGGCTCCCACTTTTGCCAACAGCACATTGCCCCCGATTTCGCTCACGAGGTCTTCCGTGAGATTGGCGACCTGCATTGAGTGCTGGAAGGTGCCGGGGGCACGTCGGCTAAGCTCGCGGAGGGCTTTGTTGTTGGTACTGCTTAACTCAAGCAGTGACAATGCCGTCGTCATTCCAAAGAATTTCTCGAAGAGATAGATGAGGGGGTAGGCCAGCAGTGTGAGCAGGGCATTGAGGAAGAACATCAGGTACTTGGTGCCTTCGAGGGAGGATAGATTGGTCTCCTGGCTCAGCACACCAGCGGTGTAGATAAATGAATAGCTGCCGAAAATCACCATCGCCAACACAAAGAACTGGCTTCTGCGTTCCAGACTTCTCACCGCGATGATACTCATCATGCCGGTGACGAGTTGGTAGAAGATGAACTCGAACGAGTTGGGAACCAAGTTGGCGAGGATAATCACCGTGGTGAGATGGATGTAAAGTGCCACGCGCATGTCGAAGAACACACGCATCAAGATGGGCACGATACAGAGCGGTACAATCAGTATCCATTCGGGTGATTCCCAGGCCATCATGGCCTCGAAGGCCGACATGAGCAGTACGAGGACGAGCACAAAGGTTACCTTGCGGTTGTCTTCCAGTATGCTATGGCGGGTGTTTTTTAAGAACATATACAATGCCACAAAGGCGATCATTGCCAGTAGCACCTGTCCAGCCATTTGTCCCCATAGGTTGTAGCCGTCAGTGAAGCGGCGGTCGTTCTCTATCTCGAGGGCGGCGATGCGTCGGCCTTTTTCTTCTGTCACCTCTTCTCCTTTTGCGATGATGAGGTCGCCAGCCATCACCAGCTCGCTTGTGTTGCTGAGTTGAGACAGACGACTTTGCAGCTCAAGTTGTGTCTGGGTTTCGTCGAGGAGAAGGCTGGGGACGAGGATGCTGTCTCGCAGGAAACCAGGTTCGAGGTCGTCGCGGGTGATGAAGTCGCCAACCTTGTAGCTGTGACCCTCGTTGCCCGTTTTCCCGTCGAGAACTACTATCTCACGTTCTGCCGAAAGGGGTTCGTCCCATTCCAGATAACCGCGTCGGTAAATGGAGGCGATAGAGTCTTTCAGTTTGTGTAGTTCGGCGGAGCTGAGGGCGCCTCGACGTTCTTCGAGGTTTTTCAGCGCTGCAGTGTTGGCGCCGTCGTTGCGGTGGTAGAAAAGAGTGGCCTGAGCCCGCTCACGCTGTTCCTCAGTGGCCATCTCGCCTTTCGATTTTGTCACCGCAAAATCGTAGGGAGCCACAAGGTCGCTCTCTCTCCAGATACCTCCTACTTTGTAGTCGTAGTGGGCTCCATAGCGGGTATGGGGGAATATGGCGACGATGGCGACGGAAGTTACGAGCATCGCCAAAATCTTGTATGTCAGTCCTAAATGCCGCACAGCGGCGGATATAATGTTACCCATAGGTTACAAAAATTGCAACTGCAAAAGTACTAAAAAAAATGAATCCGCTGATGAAAAATTTTTTTTTCATCTTTGCACAATTTTTTTCGTGGTTTTGGGTTACTATTAAAATTTGAATAGATAATACAAAAAGTATAAAAATGATGAAAAGAGTTTTCTCGCTGGCTGCTGCCGTGCTGTTCACGGTGAGTGGCGTTTTTGCCCAGAACACCTTCAAGGGCATCGTGAAGTACAAGGTTGAGTCTACCGGCACCGTGGCAATGACCATTCCGGAAGCTGCCGCTACCGCTGAAATTAAGGTCGACGGCAACAGCCTTTTCACCAAGAGTCCTATTTTCTTGATGAATTATATCGGTGCTGAGTGTGTGCTGATTAACAACCTGAAGAACACTATTTGCATGGACCTCAGCATGTATGTCAGCTATCTTCGTTCGCAAGGTGCCGAATTCGACTATCAGGGAAGCGGTAAGATTCTGATTAAGGATGAATCTAAGCCCAGTGATTTTGACTCGTTAGAAATTAAAGATACTGAGCCAGGTCATTTCTATTACGAGTATGTGACCGGCGAGACCAAAGAGATTGCCGGCAAGACGGCCAAGAAGATGATTCGTCACCAGTATGACGAGGATGGCGTCGACCATCCTATGGTGATGTGGTACAGCGACGAGATTGGTCCAAAAATCAACGTGCTGTTCAGCGGAATCAAGGGTATGCCCTTGGAGTGCACGCTCGATGCCGGTGAGGGTCGTGCTATCACTTATACCGCTACCGAGATTGTGAACGGCAAGGTGAAAGAAGCCGATTTCCTGCTGCCCGACGGCTACGATAGCCTGAGCGAAGATGAACTGAAAACCTTCTTTGAACAGTTCCAGGAAGAAATGGAGCTGCTCCAGGGAGAATAAGCAGAGTTAACCATTAATAGTTAACAGATAACAGTTAAGAGTTTTGGCAGGGACAAAGAAGAAGTCTGTAAAGAAGCCAAAGACGTCTCCGAAGCGGAGCGTGAAAGGTAAAGGCAAAGGGTCTTCCTCCAAGGGGAAGGCTTTTGCCGCTTTTCTGCGCAGCCAGCAGTTTGCCCGCATCCGTGGCGCTTTTTATGTCATGTTTGCGTTGTTCTTGTTGGTTGCGATGATGGGATACTATGCTACGGGTTGCGGCCGCGAGGCCAACTGGATCGGCAGTTTTGGCGGTGCTGTGGCATCTTTTTTTGCCTGCCGTCTGTTCGGTATTGGCAGCATGGGATTCTCTCTACTCTTCTTCGTCTACGGCATGCGGCTGTGGGACGTGGTGGTGTTGCCATGGTGGAAGACGCTGGGAAGTACGGTTTTCTGGATGTTCTGGCTTTCTGTTACCTTGGGTTACATCGGCGTCCTTTCTGCCGCCGATATCGCTTACGAACCTTATGCCGGCATCGGCTTGATGCTCGCTGTCCCGCTCGATGGAATGCTGAGTTGGTGGACGCTGGTGCTGCTGGTGTTTGTGGCGGTATTGTTCCTCATCTTTGTCCATAAGATGGAATTACCGGAAATCCATGTGCCCAAAGTGGATTTCAAGAAGGTGGCGGAAGACTTAAAGCGCGTGGGAAGTGAGGAAGAGAAAGAGGAAGGAAGAAAGGAGAAGGGAGAGAAGGGAAGTGAAAGAACGGGTGTCGTGGACTTGAATGTCGAGCAGCAGCGTGAAGATCAGAAGGCGGAGTTCGACGAAGCTGCATTGAAACTGTTCCAAAGCCATACGGCTTCGAAAGACCCAGAGACTCCGAAGGCTCCAGAGACTCCGGAAGGACCAGAGACTCCGGAAGAACCCGAGGAGGTTGTTTTCGATATCGATGACGAGTTTGCCAAGTTGAACGAGAAACTCTCTAGCCAGCAGGAGCTTCCCACTACCGACGATGGCATCGACTTTAGGATTGAAGGGGAAACGGAAACTCAGGATAATCAGGAACCCCCAGATGACCCAGAGGAGCCAGAATCCCTCGAAGAACTCGACGATGACGACTACCGTCGCCATTATGGTGTTGACGAGCCCTATGACCCGCATCTGGACCTCGCCGACTTTGTGATGCCCGATACCGGCCTCCTCGAGGACTGGGAGGTCGCCAATACCAAGGTGACTAAAGAAGAACTGATTGCCAACAAGGATCGCATCGTGCAGACCCTGAAGGACTACGGCATCGAGATTACTGAAATCTCGGCGCAACCCGGTCCCACGGTGACACTCTATAAAATCAAGCCTGCCCCGGGAGTGCGCATCAGCAAGATTAAAAACCTCGAGGACGACATCGCTCTGAGTCTTGCTGCCTTGGGCATTCGCATCATTGCGCCTATCCCGGGCGAAAGCAATGTGGGTATTGAGGTGCCCAATGCGAAACCCCAGATTGTGGCCATGAAGACCATGCTGGAGAGCGAAGCTTTCGAGAAGGCGAAAGAGAAGATGGACCTACCGGTGGCTTTCGGCAAGACCATCTCGAATGAGTGTTTTGTTACCGACCTTGCCAAGATGCCCCACCTTTTGATGGCAGGTGCTACGGGTACTGGTAAGTCCGTGGGTTTGAACGCTGTGCTGGCTTCGCTGCTCTATACCAAGCATCCCACAGAGTTGAAACTGGTGCTTGTTGACCCCAAGAAGGTGGAGTTCAGCCTCTATTCGGCTCTCGAACGTCATTATCTGGCTAAGATGCCTGACGAGGAAGAGGCTGTTATCACCGATGTAAAGAAGGTGGTGCGTACCCTCAACTCGCTCTGTATCGAGATGGATACCCGATATGACCTGCTGAAGCAGGCCAAGGTGAGAAAGATTACCGAATACAACGAGAAGTTCTGCAAACGCATGCTCAATCCAGAGCATGGACACCGTTACCTGCCTTATATCGTGGTGGTGATTGACGAGTTTGGCGACCTCATCATGACGGCGGGCAAGGAGGTGGAACTGCCGATAGCGCGACTGGCACAGCTAGCGCGTGCCGTGGGTATCCACTTGATTATCGCTACTCAGCGTCCTACGACAAACATTATCACCGGTACCATCAAGGCCAACTTCCCGGCTCGTGTGGCTTTCCGCGTCACTTCAGGCATCGACTCGAAGACCATCCTCGACACCGGCGGCGCACAGCAACTTATCGGTCGTGGTGATATGCTTATCTCGTTGGCCGGCAAGGATATGATACGTCTGCAGTGTGCTCTTATCGACACACCTGAGATTGAGAAACTGGTGAAGTTCATCGGTGATCAGCGTGGCTACCCAGAAGGGTTTGAATTACCTGAATATCTGGACGAGAACGAGGAACCTAACAAAGAATTTGATGCGAAGCACAAGGATGAGTTCTTTAACGATGCCGCCCGATTGGTGGTGGCTTCTCAGTTCGGCAGCACCTCGCTGTTGCAACGCAAGCTGCAACTTGGCTACAACCGCGCTGGCCGCATCATCGACCAGTTGGAGGCTGCGGGCATCGTGGGACCGAGCAATGGTTCCAAGCCACGCGATGTGCTCATCCATGATGAAGTGAGTCTCGAAGAATTGCTGAAGCAGTTATGAATTAAGAGTTAAGAATTAAGAATATGAAGAAAAAGTATTTGTTTTTGGGAATGATGGCAGTGGGAATGCTGTTTGCGGTAGGTTGCTCGAAGGAGAAGACCTGTCGCTGCTCTGTGCTGCACTCCTCCAAGGTGCGTGTCATCAAGATAAAGGGTGGCAACTGCGAGGATATTAAACTCCTACGTTATCATACCGATCAGGGAGACCTCAAGATTGACTCGTTGCTTTGCACCGATTACGAATTTGCCATAGACTCAATCTATGATGATTGAAGGTCTTATCCCTTCCTTAAGGAGCGCTGGCATCTTGCTGGCAATAAAAAAGTAAAAGTATATAGATATGAAGAAAAAATATTTGTTCCTGTCTTTCTTGGTTATAGGAGCTCTTTTTGTCTCTTGCAGCCGTGAGCACCAGTGCAAGTGCTTCTATTCCGATGACCCAAACGATGAACAGTTTAAGGTCTTCGTCGTCGATGGATCTATTTCTTGCGACGACTTTGTGATGATGGGATATGAAGAGCATGTGGCTACCGAAGGAGTGAACTCACTCCAACGTGTCGATACCCTCCGCATCCATTGCCGCGATTTTGGTGAATAAAGCGAGAACCATAGTCCGCTGGATACTTCGTGTCCTCATTGCCGCCGTATTCGTTTTTTCGGCGGTGGCTAAACTTGTCGGCATCGACCAGTTTGAACTCTATATCTTCTCCTTTGGGCTCTTCTCACTGAACTTCTGTTTTATCCTGGCCCGACTTTGCATCGGAGCCGAGATGGTGTTGGCCCTCTTCACCCTATGCGGCTGGTTCCCCCGTACTATGCGACTTCTCACCTCTGGCCTCTTGATTCTCTTCTCCCTTTTCCTTTGCTATGCTGCCCTTATCGGCCGCAATGACAACTGTCAATGCTTCGGGCAGATGGTAGACCTCTCTCCCGCATGGTCGCTCCTCAAGAATGCGCTTCTCATCGTTCTTGTGTTACTCTATTACCGTTTCACTCCTCCCAAGCCCCGCATGCGTCCCCGATGGATAGCCTTCCCATTCCTTTTTGCAGCCGTCCTGATGGCCACCCCATTCGTTGTCTCCATTCCAGACAACTGGTACTTCGGCCCGGAGCAGCAACGCTACAGTGAGTACCATCTGCAGGCTTCCCTCGAGGAGGGACAGTTGCGCTTTTGGGGAATGGGAGAGGGACGTTGTATTGTAGCTTTCGTCACTCCGCAATGTCCCTATTGCAAACTCGCGCGTCAGAAACTCGATGCCATTGCTTCACGACATAGCATACCCCTGTCGAAGTTGTTCTATGTGGAACCTCGAGGCAAGGACAACACTCCTGGTGCTCGTACCATCACGACGCAACATTTTCTCGACATCACCTACGGTGCTCGTCCGCTGGTGATGCTCCTCGACGGCACCAAGGTCATTGCCACCTACCATCTCCGCAACATCGATGAAGACCAGATAGCAAACTTTTTTAAATAATATATTATTAATCATTATTAAAACACAACAAACATTATGAGTGGATTTTTCGGCGTAGTCTCCGAACACCCCTGTATTTCCGATCTGTTCTACGGAACCGATTATCATTCGCATCTGGGCACCAAGCGTGCCGGTATGGCCACCTTTGATGGCACTCAGGCCCATCAGAACATCCACAACATCCAGAACTCGCACTTCCGCCCGAAGTTTTCGAAGGACCTCCCCGAGATGACTGGAAATGTCGGCATTGGAGTCATCTCCGACACCGAGGCGCAACCCGTGATGGTCAATTCGCATCTGGGCCGCTTCGCCATCGCTACCGTCTCCAAAATCAACAACATCGACGCTTTGGAGAAGGACTGCCTGGCAAAGCACCAGCAGTTCACTGACCTCTCCATCGGTCGCACGAACCCCACCGAACTCGTCGCTCTTCTCATCTCACAGGGCAAGGATTTTGTCGAAGGCATAGAGAATGTCTACAACAATGTCAAAGGCTCTTGCACCATGCTCATCCTCACGCCCGACGGCATCATCGCCGCCCGTGACCGCTATGGTCGCACGCCTATCGTCATCGGCCGTCGCGGCAACGACTATGCTGTCGCTTCCGAGAGCCATTCTTATGTCAACCTCGGTTACGAGACCTGCCGCTTCATCGGTCCTGGCGAGATTGTCAAGATTACCGTTGACGGCGGCATCAAGGTGCTCCGCCCCGCTGAGCAGAAGAACCAAATTTGCTCCTTCCTCTGGATTTACTACGGTTACCCCTGCACAGAATACGAAGGCATTAATGCCGAAGAGGTGCGCTACAATCTGGGACGCATCATGGGTCTGCGTGATGACGTTACTCCTGACTTCGTTAGCCCCATTCCTGATTCCGGTATTGGTATGGCTCTAGGTTACAGCAATGGCCGTCAGATACCCTACAAGCGTGGCCTGCTGAAGTATACCCCCACTTGGAGCCGCTCCTTTATGCCCGTCTCTCAGACCGACCGTTTCCTCGTGGCTAAGATGAAGCTTATTCCCAGCCGCGCCATGCTTGAGGGCAAAGAGGTGGTTTTCTGCGACGACTCCATCGTTCGTGGTACCCAGCTGCGCGACAATGTCAAAATGCTCTATGACTACGGTGCCCGCAAAGTGCATGTCCGCATCTCTTGCCCGCCTTTGGTCCATGGCTGTACTTTTTTGAACTTCAGTGAGTCGAAGACCGACCGCGAGCTTATCACCCGCCGCGTCATCGAGGAACTCGAGGGTACACCTGCCGCCCAGCTTCCGAAGGAGCAGCTTGCCCTGTATCAGAATGCAGAGACCAAGCAATATGCCGATATGGTTGAGGTTATCCGTCAGCATGTGGGAGTCGATACCTTGAAATTCAACACTGTCGACGATGTATGCCAAGCCATTGGCCTCCCCAAGGAGTCCATCTGCACCCACTGCTTCGACGCCAGCTCCTACGGCGACTAAGTAAAATTAAAATTGAAAATTGAGAATTGAAAATAAAAAAAAACAGTAATGAGAATAGAACATGCTAACCGCTATTGTAGAATATTGAAAACGGTGCTCTGCGTCAGCATAGTTTTCAGTTTTCAATTCTCAATTTTCAATTCAGCTCAGGCCCAGCGACCCAAGAAGAAGCCGGCAAAGCCGGCTCCTACCGTCATCTCTGCTGGCGACCTTCTTGCCAACTACGGCCTCGATACCACCCTTGTCAGCGACACTGCTGCGGCGGCCCGTTATCTCGATGAGCAGCCGCAGAACTATGTTGAACTGACCAACCTCTGTGTCTCACTCCGCACCAAGGCCCAGTCCGCTCTCAATTCCCTCACCAATGACTATCCTCATCATGACGACCTCGTCTGGATTGACTCCACTATTGTTATTGGCGATTACGCCATCTATGACTACCGCCTCCGACTTTTTGCCGACTTCATGGGACGCCGCTCTATACAGTATTCCCGTCTTGAGCAGCAGCGCATCGAAGCCGAGAAAGAGGCGGCACGTCTCCGCGCTGAGGAGGAGGCTCGTCAGCGTCAGCTTGCACTCGACAGACAGGCCGACGACCTCCGTCTTTTCATCGAGCGCCACCACCTCGCCATCCTTGCCGCTTGCGATGGCTCCGGAATCTCCGACAAGAACAAAATCAAGGAACTCAAGGACCTCTACTACTCCTACCTGATGGTCTACAATAAGTACGACCTCTCTCCATCTCAGGCTACCCCCGCTTCCATCGCTCAGCTCGACGAACTTAACTCCTTCCAGAACGACCTCCTCGAGAATGTCCTCGGCCAGAATTCACTACCTTATCGTATCGAGAATTTCAAGAACCAGCTCAAGTCTCTTTGCGAGAAAGATTACTCGGACATCTACCGTTCCTATTCACGGGTCTTCAAGCAGACTTCTGTTCCCGTCACCTTTGCCTCCGTCTCCGAGTACCAGGACTACATCGTCCGCCTCCAGACCATCATCGCCGTGCAGCAGCGCTATGTCCAGACCATTGAACTGCGCAATACTATTGCCTCTAATTATGATGCTATCCACAATCTATACGCCAAGAAGTACAAGCCGGTCTTCAACGCCTACAAGGATGTGCATCGCACCGTCAATCAGGTTCCCGCTTTTACCACCAATGCTGAAAGCCTCAACTTTATCCAGTCGCTTACCGACTATGTGGAAGCCCAGCAGCTCTACCTCCAGTATTATTCGCATCTTGAGGACATCACTCGCCGTTCCGACACCATTCTCAATGGACAACAGGGGAGTTTTAAGGATGTCTCCCGCGCCTATCGCGAGATTCAGCCTAATCTCATCCCGCTTCCCAGCTTCAAGAATCCCACCGATGCATTGCTCTACGAGCAGCAGCTCTCGCAGGCGACGCAAATCCAGAACGCCTACCTCACCACCATTGAGATGCGTACCCTCATCCAGAAACTTGATGACTCTCTTGAAGACAACCGCAAGATTGACCGCACCCTTTGGAATGGCTATAAACTCCTCCGCAAGCAGGTGGACCTTACCCCAGCCTTCAACACCGTTGAGCGCGCCCGCAGTTTTCTTTTTGTCCTCGACGACTTTGTCGGCCTCCAGCGCCTCTGCTTGAATATCCTCGCCAAACGTCGCGATGTCGCATCGAACGATAAACAGATTGATCAGCGAGCCTCCACTTTCCGTAATATCGACAAGGCTTATTCCCGCATGATGAAAGCCTATGACGACTTCGACGATATCGCCAATCTTGAGGATTTCCGTCGCTATGACCGCCAATGCGACCGCATCCTCGAGATGCAGCAAGCATTCCTAACCCTCCTCGGTTCCGAGACGGTCAACGATGCCGACTCACGTTTGAAAAAAGAGTCAGATATTTCAAAAATCAAGCTTGTCCTTGGTCTTGACTAAATAGAGAAACGCCTCAAACCGATGTTTGAGGCGTTTCTGGTTGGATTACCATAAACTTATTTTTTCTTCACCGGCATAGCGGCGAGAGCGGCGACGAGGTAGTCGTAGAATTTCTTGGTGCTGGGGATGTTGCAGCGCTCGTCAGGGCTGTGGGGACTCTGCAGCGTGGGGCCGAAGGAGATCATTTCCATGTCGGGATATTTGCCGCCGAGCAGACCACACTCGAGGCCGGCGTGGATGGCGACTACGGCGGGATCTTTCTTGTAGAGTTTCTTGTAGACCTGCTTCATGGTCTTGAGCAGGGTACTCTCCATGTTGGGCTTCCAACCAGGATAGGCACCGCTGAGTTGGCATTTGCCACCGGCGAGTTCAGCGAGGCAGACGAGGCGCTCGGCGAGGGCTTCCTTGGCGGTGTCAACGGAGGAACGCAGGAGGGCGTAGACGACGAATTTCTTGCTGGCTGTTGTCTTGGCGATGGCCAGGTTCAGCGAGGTCTCGACAAGGCCTTCCATGTCCTTGCTCATGCGGATGACGCCGTTGGGGGCTACCATCATAAGGTTAATGATTTTCTGGGTGCCCTCGTTGTCTATGACGGTGGGGTTCATGCGCACCTTCTCATATTTCATGAAGAAGTCGGGTTCGACGGCGGCGAGTTCTTTCTTCACCCAGCCGGCTACTTTGTCGAATTCCTTGAGGATGCAGCCTTCGTGCTCCTTAGGCATGGCGATGACGGCTTCGGCGTCGCGCGGGATAGCGTTGCGCATGTTGCCGCCTTCGAGGCTGATGAGACGGATGCCGCATTCGGCCACCCAGCGGAGGTGACGGAAGAGGAGTTTGTTGGCGTTGGCGCGGCCGGTGTTGATTTCCATGCCGGAGTGACCGCCCTTGAGACCGCCGATGGTGAGCTTATAGGCCACCATGCCCTTGGGTGCTTTCTCGGTTTTGTAGGGGATGGAGAGAGCAGCGTCGATACCGCCGGCGCAGCCGACGTAGAGTTCGCCCTCGGTCTCGGAGTCGAGGTTGAGGAGGTAGTCGCCGTGGAGCTCGCCTTTCTTCAGGCCGAAGGCACCGGTCATGCCAGTCTCCTCGTCGGTGGTGATGAGGGCCTCGAGGGGTCCGTGCTTGACAGTCTTGCTGGCGAAAACAGCCATGATGGCGGCTACGCCCATGCCGTCGTCGGCACCGAGAGTGGTGTCGCAAGCATACACCCAGTCACCGACAATCTTGGTCTCGATGGGGTCTTTTTCGAAGTTGTGCTTCTTGCCGGCACGGGCCTGGGGCACCATGTCCATGTGGGCCTGCAGAACGACGGGATGGACTTTTTCCATGCCCTTGGTGGCGGGCTTGCTGAGAATGACATTGCCAACGGCGTCGACACGGCAGGCTATTTTGTTCTTTTTGGCCCAGTCGACAAGGAATTTGCGCACTTTCTCTTCATGCTTCGAGGGGCGCGGCTGACGGGTAAGAGAGTAGAAGTTTTCCCACAACTCTTTGGGTGCGAGGTCTTTAATTGTTTTTGTTGCCATAGTTGTTTTTATTTTAGGTTGATATTTTTTCTTTTGAAAGGAAAGTGCAAAGGTACGAATAAAAAATGAAAAATGCAAATAAAATTACAAATGGTTTAAGTCGAGGTGGTCGAGAATGGAGGTGAGGAGGTTGTCGAGTTCCTGTCGATCTTTAGCTGCTTTACGTGAGAGTGGGGTGGATGGTTGTGAGTTGTATTGGGTAACGGAGGTGAGCGCCTGCTGGTAGGAGAGGATAATTTCGTTGTGGCGCTGCAAATCGGGATTCAATGGGTCGGTGTCGACGGGCGGTTCGTTGAAGTCGCGAAGAATTCTGGCCACGGTATCATCGAGCCCTTCACCACGGATAAGGAGAATTTTTGTGGAGGTAAGGGGACGCTCGATGAGGTAATAGCAGAGATGGCTGATGCTATCGTGGTAGGTGTATAGCGGCCATGTGGTATCGAGTATGGGGATGTCATCGGTACGCGCAAGGGCTAGGCGATAGAGATGGTTGAGGTCGTCGGCAAAGAGGTAGTTGGGGGTGTCGGTCTGGAAGAAGAGTATGGAGATATCGTCGAGGAGTGGGCTCTCGTCTTCGAAGTCGTCGTCAAGGATAAAGGTGTGTTTTTTCATGAGGGACTAAATGGATTCAAATGGGTTTTCGTTTGAGAAGTCGGGTCGGTAGTTGTCGCGGGCTTCGAGTTCCTGTATCCAGCCATCGGTGAGCCCCAGCTTTTCGGCATGTGCCACCACGGTGGCATACTCCTCTGGGGTGATGCAGCGGTCTAGCGGATGTGGAAGGCCGGGACGTGGCGGGAAGTATTGTGCCATCAGCGAGAGATGGAGTCCAAAGGGCATAAAGTCGGTCAGCCATTCGAGGCATCGCAAAGAGTTGTCCACCGCTCCAGGCAGGACGAGATGCCGCACGATAAGTCCGCGGTAGGCTTTCCCGTCCTCGTCGATTTTAAGGCCTCCGCCCACCTGACGTCGCATCTCACGGAGGGCTGCCTGCGCTACCTCAGGATAGTCGGGCGCATGGCTGTAGTCTCGAGCCAAATAGGCATCCATGTATTTGAAGTCCGGAAGATAGATGTCCACGAGTCCTTCGAGGCTCCGCAACGTCTCTACACTCTCGTAACCACTGCTGTTGTAGACCACTGTGGGAGTGAATCCGCGCTGGCGGACGGCTTTTAGTATCTCGGGTATGCGGTTAGCATAATGGGCGGCGGTGACGAAGCCCAGCATGGGAGAGGAAAGCGGAAAGTGGAAAGTGGAAAACATAGTACAGATGCGGTCGGCGATACTTTCTATACTTTCCACTTTCCACTTTCCACTTTCCGTTTTACTAATTTGCCAGTTCTGGCAGTAAATGCATTGCAGGTTGCAGTGGGCAAAGAAGAGGTTGACGATGGGGTTCAGAGGAGGCTCCTCGCCTCGATGAACCACCACGGCGGCTACCTCAAGGTCGGTGGTAGCTCCGCAGAAGCCGCTACCGACAGTGCGGTCTACATTACATGCTCGTGGACAAAGACTACACTTCATAACCTATAACCCATAACCCGTTTTATTCCCAGTCGCATACAGAGTAGAATCGGTAAAGACTTCCTTCGAGGTAGATCATATTGTCGCAGGTGACATTGCGGGCATCAACTTCTTCTTCGGTATAAGTGTGGCTGCTGCCGTCATACCCTTGACAGACGCAGTTTTTATGGCAGGCGGTGAGAAAAAACAGCGAGAGTAGAGCGGCCGTTAGGGACATTAAAGACTTTAAGGATTTTAGGGACATTAAAGACATAAGGACATATAAATTATCAATTATCAATTCTCAATTCTCATTTTTCGATAGTCTCCTCTGTCGACGGGTGTCTCGAAACCAATGGCACCGAGGCGGGCACGGATGTCGGCGACGGTCTCGGCGGCTTCAGAGCCGGTGGAGAGTTTGTTGTTGTAGATGGAGTAGAGCGCACGGGTGTCCTGCGGAGAAAGATTGGGCATGATGACATTGGCACCGGCGGCGATGGCGCGCTCGCGTCCTGTGGGGTGGAGGGTGCCGAGGGCTGTGGTGGCGGGAAGGAGGACGTTCGGGAGCAGCAGGCGCAGGATGGCAATAAGGCGTAACGTGAGTTCGATGCTGCCTGCGGGATGGTGCTCGAAGGGAGTTCCTGCGGCAGGGATGAAGGGACCGATACCTACCATCTCGGGTCGGAAGTCAGCAATGAAAGCAAGGTCTTTCTTGAGGGTCTCCAGCGTCTGGAAAGGAGAACCTACCATGAATCCTGTGCCCACTTGGTAGCCGAGGTCGCGCAAGTCCTGAAGACATTGCATGCGGTGCTCGAAGCTCATCTCTGAAGGATGCAGCCGTTCATAGTGTGCTTTGTCAGCAGTCTCGTGACGCAGCAGGTAGCGGTCGGCACCGGCCTCACGTAGACGGCGGAAGCTTTCGCGGCCGCGCTCGCCGAGCGAGAGGGTGACGGCACAGTCGGGGTAACGATGTTTTATCTCTGCAACCCAGTCGCAGAGCACCTCGTCGGTGAACCACGCATCCTCGCCGCCCTGCAGTACGAAGGTGCGGAATCCTAGCTCATGGCCTGTCCGGCAGCAGTCGAGGATTTGCTCCTTGGTGAGGCGGTATCTTTGTTGTCTGTGGCTGAACCGCAAACCGCAGTAGAGGCAGTTGTTCTTGCAGTGACTGGAAATCTCGATAAGGCCGCGGAGGAAGATATTGTGCCCATAGACGCGGTCGCGCAATTCGGCCGCCTGTATGAAGAGATTGTCAACGGCCACCGGGTCCGAGGTGGTTAGCAGGTAGTCGATATCAAGGGAGGAGATATTCATAGACGGAATCTTGCGGTGTATCGTGATAGACGGGAAGGAGCTTAAGTGTGGTGTTGGGGGCAATCAGGAAAGGACTGACGTAGACTTGCGAGTTGCGCGAGGGGGTGGTGCCGTCGGTGGTGTAGAAGATATAGGTGTTCGGCACCTCGGTGGAGATGGTCACGGAGAAGGTGTTGTCGTCGATTTTGCGGGTGTGGACGATGGGGATAAAGGACCCCTCGCAGTAGCTGTATCCTTTGGCACGGAGGCGTATCTTCTGGTCTTCTACATTGCGGCGGAAACGGTTCCATGTCTGGCTTTCGCCGGGGGACCAGAGGACTTCACTGAAGGCCAGCAGTCGCGGCAGCAGCATGTATTCTACCACATCTTCCGTGGTGAAGTATTCGGTGGAGAGGATACACAGGGCTCCTATGATGTTGAGGGCGTTGCGTTTGGGGGTGGAGAGGGGTATAGGATCGAAGGAATAGACATGCGCGAGGGTGCTGATGCCGTCGCGAGCCTCGGGTTGGTGGTCGGGGTTACCCTGATAGCGGCTGAAAAGGCAGTAGTCGGGCGGACACATGATGACCTTGTTGCCTGCTTGTGCAGCACCGACGCCCGAAGAGAGACTCTGTGCACCGACGATGGCTCCCGGGACGAGAGGGGCGTCATAGGGGAGATTCCACGAGAGGGGGGTACGGTCGAGCTCGCGGAGGTGCTGTGCCGCCTGACGAAGGAACCACACGAAGAGTTGCTCTTCGTCTCGGAGGTGGTTGTCCATCATGCACTTGCGGCATTTATAGCAGCTTCTCCAATTGTCCATCGATGTCTCGTGTCCACCGATATGGACGTATTTCGATGGGAAGAGTTCGGCTATCTCGTCGAGGATGTCATTGATGAAGAGGAGGGTGGAATCATTGCCGGCACAAAGGATGGGTGCGGTGCCGGAAATGGCGCCGTAGGGAATGGTATAGCGGCCGTTGTCGCACGAGAACTGGGGATAGGCTGCGAGGATGGGAGAGCAGTGGCCTGGCAGCTCGATGGCGGGAATCACCTCGATGCCCAGCGAGGCGGCATAGTTGACAATCTCGGCGATATCCTCTTTGGAATAGAATCCGCCATAGGTGGCTCGCTCGTTGGGACGCGGGACGATGGTGTCGTTCCAACCCTTGTTGCGGTGGTAGACGCGCCATGAGCCCACTGTGTTCAGCAACGGGTATTTCTTCGAGGGGATACGCCAGGCGTGGTTGTCGGCGAGGTGCCACACGAAACGGTTCATCTTGTAGTTGGCCATCAAGTCGAGCAACTTCTTGATGAAGAGGGGGGAGTAGTAGTGGCTGCAGACATCAAGGAGGAGTCCGCGCCAGGCGTATCGCGGATAGTCGACCACCATGCAGGCCGGAAGTGTGATGGGATCGTAGGAACGCTCGAGAATGTCGGAGGGCAGCATCTGAATGAAGGTCTGGTAGGCGTAGAAAAGACCTTGCTCCGTGTTTGCCGCAAGGGTGATGCTGTCGGGGGTAATATGCAGACGGTAGCCTTCGTTGCCCAGTTGGGGGTCAAGGGAGTCGCGGACGATAAGCTGCATGACGCTCTGCTCGTTCTTACTCACCAGTTTGGGCTGTATGTGCCCGTGACGGAGCGAATTGAGGATGTATTTGACGGTGTTGGAGTTCTGCCCGAGTCCGGAGATGGCGATGGAGATATTGTCCTCGAGGAGGAACACCTGGTCGGTCATCTCGATGGAGACAGGTTCGGGGATTATTTTTAGGTCGTTGACCTTGACGGTCTTGCTGCAACCCATCGCCAGCAGCAACACCAGTCCCATGACTCCCAGTAAACCATTTTTTCTCATAATTCCCATGGTTCTCTTTGCTCCTATTGTTTCTAATAAACACTTTAACGAAAACGCCTTTCTTTTATTGTATTGGTACAATATTTCTTTCGTGCGGGCGTTATTCACATATGGCATCATTGAAAAAGCTTCTCTCCGACTCGGTCATCTATGGCTTGAGCAGCATCGTGGGCAGGTTCCTCAACTACCTGCTCGTTCCCCTCTACACCTACCACATCTCCGCCGCCTCGGGTGGCTACGGCGTCGTCACCAACATCTACGCCTATACCGCCCTGCTGCTGGTGATTCTCACCTTCGGCATGGAGACCACCTTCTTCTATTTCGCGAATAAGGAAGGCGAGAATGGCAAGAATGTTTTCTCCACCGCTTTGGGCTCGGTAGGCTCGGTGAGTTTCCTTTTCGTTCTTGGTGTTCTCGCTCTGCTGGGCCCCATCTCCAATGCTATGGGCTACGGGGCTCACCCCGAGTATATTGCGGTGATGTCCGTCGTCGTTGCGCTGGATGCCTTCCAGGCACTGCTCTTTGCCCGACTGCGTTACGAGAACAAGGCGTGGAAATTCGCCGCACTGAAGCTCTCCTTCATCGTCCTCAACATCGCCCTCAACCTCTTCGTCTTCCTCGTGGCTCCCAAACTGCAGCACCTGCCCTTCATGCAGTGGTACGATGAGCAGAACAATGTCGGCTATATCTTCTATATCAACCTCCTTTGCACCGCCCTCGTCACCTTCGGCTTCTGGCGCGAACTCAAAGACTTTAAACTTTCCACTTTCCACTTTCCACTTTTGAAGCGCATGCTCAAGTACACCTGGCCGCTGCTCATCTTCGGCATCGTGGGCATCCTCAACCAGGTGTTGGACAAGATACTCTTCCCCTTCCTCTATCCCGGCGCCGATATGCGTGAGCAACTGGGCATCTATGGCGCCTGCGTGAAGATTGCCATGATTATGGCTATGATTACCCAAGCCTTTCGCTATGCCTATGAGCCGTTTGTCTTTGCCGGAGGAAAGGGGGAGAAGTCGAAAGAGAGCCAGGCCCTCGTGATGAAGTATTTCGTCATGTTCACCCTGCTGGCCTTCATGGTGGTGGTGTGCTATATGGACGTGTTCCGCTACATCATCCGGCGCGACTACTGGGAGGGCCTGCGGGCTGTCCCCATCGTCATGATGGCCGAGATACTCATGGGCGTCTATTTCAACCTCTCCTTCTGGTACAAGCTGACGGCGAAGACCTACTGGGGCGCCATCATGAGCGCCATCGGCTGTGGCGTGCTGGTACTTGTCAACGTGCTGCTCGTGCCGAAGATTGGCTATATGGCCTGCGCCTGGGGCGGATTGGCGGGCTACGGCACCTGCGTGCTGCTCAGTTACTTCATCGGCCAGCGCCACTACCGCGTGCCCTATCCCGTGCCTGCCATCCTCGGCTGGTTCGCTCTCGCCCTCGCCCTCTACTTCCTCCGCGCCACCCCTCCCGATACACTTTCCACTTTCCACTTTCCACTTTTTACTTTCGATAGTCTCTGGCTTCGATTGGCGTACAACACGTTGTTGTTTGCGGTCTTTGCCGCCGCACTCCTCTGGAGCGAGCGTGCCCTTGTCCGCCGCGTGATGGGGAAGTTGCTCCACCGCCTTCCTAAAAACAAATAATCTGCAGTATATCAGTATGGAAACACCTATTCTCAACGAGCATAATAAAGAAGAGTACCCGCCGATGCATACGGCGGAGCATATCTTGAACCAGACCATGGTGCGGATGTTCGGCTGTCCGCGGTCGAGGAACGCGCACATCGAGCGCAAGAAGAGCAAATGCGACTACCTGCTTGATGCCTGCCCCACGGAGGAGCAGGTGCAGGAGATTGAGCGCCGCGTGAACGAGGTGATAGGCCGTCATCTGAATGTCAGCTACGAGTTCGTGAAGAGGGGAGAGGTGCCGCCCGAGGTGGACCTCTGGAAGCTC
The DNA here is from genome assembly GCA_902800395.1 of uncultured Bacteroidota bacterium. Lineage (GTDB taxonomy): Bacteria > Bacteroidota > Bacteroidia > Bacteroidales > P3 > Colimorpha. The sequence continues at coordinate 253,770 of CADCEC010000001.1, forward strand.
CCTGACGACGCCAGCGAGACGCTGCGCCTCGTGCGCATCGGCGACTACGACCTCTGCGCCTGCGTCGGCACCCATGTGCAGAACACTTCCGAAATCGGCACCTTCCGCATCCTCTCCCACGACTACAACGCCGACACCCACACCTGGCGCATGCGGTTCAAACTGGTAGAATGACCACAGGTAGTGTGAAATTAATTTGTCCGTTTCGAAAAAAAAGTACTGCAAAACAAAACACATATTAGTTAAATATTATCATTTATGGCTTCTATCAATATTATCCGCCCTCCGAAAGTCAAAGTAGACGGGAAAGGCAAAAGTTTCTGGTCCCAGATAGGCATGATCATCATCGGTACCACCATCTCGCTGGTGCTCACCATCGTAGCTGCCCAGATACTCGAACGACACCAGCGTGCCAAAGACCGCCGCCTGTCGGCACTCATGGTGATGGCAAGCATCGAGAATTTCGCCAACGACCAGCTCGACGGAATCGCAAGGCTGGAACAAGCCGATTCTGTTTGCACATGGCTGTTGAGTATGCCGGTCGATGAGCTGGAATTGTTGCCTGAGAGCGAACTGAACATGCTGATGAGAACAGCCTCTTTTAACTTCCAAATCGTCTATGACCGGGCGGCGGAAAGCATCTTCTCCAGCACTCTCGAGACTTGGAAAAACATGGGAAGCTTCCAGTTTATCAACAATGTGGAATACTGCTTCGACTACATGCGTGTCATGGCAGACGAATGGAACAAATGGATGGAAGAAGACGGAGCGCAGGAAGACATGATACTCAAGAATCCCGACCAATATCCAGGGAAATACCGTTGCACAAAAGTGCTGCGAAACCCCGCAATGCGCGAATCCATGGGGCTGAAGCATAACAAGATATGCTACCTGAAATTCAATGCCAACCATCTGCTATACATGAACAAAAAGAATATGGCTGTAATCGGTATCAGCGAAGAGGAACTACATGATTTCATTGAAGAATCCCGACGGGAGATTGTCATTGATGCTCCAGTACCCATAGCTGCTGATTACTACACCCCACTCCTCTCACCCGACAGCATCACCACCGTCTCCACCTACAAAGCCCACCTCGACAGCATAAAAGCCGTAATGAACATCCGGTAATCGCCCACACCTGGCGTATGCGGTTCAAGTTGGTGGAATAATTATATAGGATTGTTGACTAATCTTGGATTACAACTCCGGGAATGTCTATGATAAAATCTTCTATAGCATTTACTATTCCCTGAAGCAACTCATCTGGGCAAAAAAATAGGTCTGCAGTCAAGTATTCCCGAATAGTAGTAAACATTGCCCCGTCAAAAACCTCTCCGTTCAATCCAACTACTTCGTCCCAAAAATACGTAAAAGCTTCATTTATTTCTTCCCACAAGTGATATGGCACAACAAAGCCTAGCCGATTGTTGACAACTTCATAAAGTACCTCTTCTGTGAATGCATTTTCTTGATAAGGAGAAATGAACTTTTTTATGTTGGGACTATTTGTCATCCCTATCGCACTGACATCATGAGGCTGATAGAAATCCAGGAATGCATCGTCGTTGTCGATGGGTATTCGTATATCCGATACAGATGTCACGTTCATCCTTATCGGTTGGCTGTAATCTATTATATCAACAACGTCATACATAAATATCCCAAGAAATACAATTTAATGCCCCGCCTTTCCTTACGGCTTCAAGAGATGGGATGCCAACTACTTTGCATTCTGGCAAAGTCGCTGATATCTGCTGTAATGCTTGTTCGTCCTCAGGAATACCTAATCGTGGAACCAGCACAAGATTCTCGACTTTCAAAAAGTTGATGTATGCCCAGCTGCGTCGATGTTTTACAGATCCTTTGTACTTCAATGGTATCACATCAAAGGATGAATCAAGTATTTTGCGATATTTCCTATAGAAATAAGGAGAGAAGTCGTCATAGTTTGTCAGTAAGACCTTATTGTCGCCAATATAATGTATAATACCATCGCAGTGGCCTAAATATTCCTTTCTATCCCACGGAAGAAAAATGATATCACATTGGAAAGCACATTTGAGCAATTCCCTTACCTCGTCGGGAGACTTGCCTTTGTTCTCTGCAAAAACTTTTTCAGTCATCACAACCTTGTCACCACAGATGACGACATTCCCTCCATCAATCACCAAATCCAAGAACTGAGCATACTGTCCAAAATGGTGTTGTATAGATTCTATAGAAGAAACGTCTGTTATTGTACGTCTATAGTATGGTGTCTGCAAATAATCGGGATTGTATCTGTAATAAATCAATCGGTCATTATCGATTTGAATAGGCATATAATCGCGACACCAGATATCTTTAGTATTGTCTAAAACCCCATACGGAATATTGTGTTCCTTCAATGTGTCCGTGATACTTTGAAATAGCATAGGGCATTTTCTTGACAGGAGATCGGAGAAAAATACGACTTTGCGGCGTTTTGGAGGGGGGAATACTGCCATATTGTTATTTTTCTTTAATGTCTAATCGTTTAAATTGCCAGGGCCTCATATCACGTCTATAATTGATTCCATTAATCCTTAAGATTTCCTCATTATGTATTATTTCATCTTTTGCTATTTCCACTTTTCTCATCTCCTGTGTGTATTCTGCAACATTCTGTCTTGGAATCTGGACTATTTTATTGTAAACATCTTTTCCCTTATCAAGTTTTATCCATTCGATAGTTGTCTTTTTGTCTCCATTGAACAGAATTCCTCCAAAAAACATATCATCAAAAATATGCGTTGAATGAGGGTCGAAATATATTATATCGTTAGAAATATTATCATTTTTTCTTAAAACTCTATATGACCTTATAAGAAACGAGGCTCTGTATCCTTTTCCCTCATTCTCAAAAGTCACGTCGACACCAGATTGATGAAGATTCAGACTTCCAAATTCAAAATAAGGGAGTTCCCCATTATTGAGCTCTTTTATTTTAGATTTGGTACGCTCTTTTCTATGATACATTATGTAGTTTTTAATAGGACCAGCCTCTTCGTGGTAATACAATTCTATTGAACCTAAATCAATGATGTATTCTTTATTTACGAGAAAGTATCCATTAAGGAGTATCTCTTTTGCACATGGTTCAAAACACTCTGTCACAGCATTATCATCCCATACTTTTCCCTCTTTTTTTATCATTTCAGTTCTTCGGGAGTCGAATTCTTTTAAAATGTTGATTAGGTTTTCCATGATTGGTTTGCTTTAATGATTAAACTTTTTTTTTCAAGTGCAAAGGTATATCCGTTTTTCGGAACGGCCAAGGATTTTTTGTTAAGGTTCCTTAAAGATTCGCAAAAAGTTATTTATAAAAAGAGGGTGCCCGATTGGACACCCTTTGCTGTTGTGGATAGTAGCAGTATTGACTTATCTCCTTCTGCCTGCTAGCAGGCTTTGAACACCTTTGAAATTATTAAATCTAGTGAAAAACTACTGTCTACTTAACTACTAATTTAGTACATTCCGCCCATGCCGAATGGCGGGGCCGCCCCCGTTTTTCCTGTCTTGAAAAAAATATTTCGGCATGTCAATATTTTGTTGTATCTTTGCAATTTGAAAAACAACGTGAAAATGATGGAAACTAAGCGCAGAAACAACACAATTGAAATCGATAAAGACAAGTTCCGGTTCGATGTCGATGTGTATATTTTCAGGGAAGAAGAGCATCTGACAGCCTATTGCCCATCGCTCGATCTTGCAACAACGGGTACTGACTTCCAGGATGCGGTGAAGAACTTCTACGAGTGCTTGCAACTGCATGTGGAGTGTTGCCTTGAAATGGGAACATTTGAGGAGGATCTTAAGGAGCACGGTTGGAAAGTCGGCGAAAAGAAGATTGTGCCACCATCGTTCCGCACACAGCTCCGCAACCGTCAGCTGTCAGGACTGCTCCAAAGCAACACCAATTATGAGCGTATCTCCGCTCCTGTTAGAATTGCTGCTCTCGCATGAAAAAGTTGTCAAATATCACGCTAAAAGAGTTTCGCGCCATTTTGACGGCTCTCGGCTTGCACAAGATGCGGACAAAAGGCGGACATGAAGCATGGGTACGGGAAGGCTTGAAGCGCACAGTCATTATTCAAACCCATGTTGACCCTGTCTCAGAACTAGTGGTGAGAAAAACTATCAACGACCTCGGCATCAGCCGTGAGAAATTTATTGAAATGCTGGAGTCGTTATAATATTCATGTTAATAGCATAAAACAAACAAGGGTGCCCAATTGGACACCCTTTGATTGTTGATATTGCTCTCCGCGAGCACGCGGCGGCTTAGTACATTCCACCCACCTTGGGGCGGGGTTTGTACCAAGCCTTGCGGCTTAGTACATTCCACCCATTCCGCCCATGCCGGGATTGCCGGCGGGCATCGGGGGTTCGGGTTCCTTGATGTCGCAGAGGACACACTCGGTGGTGAGGAGCATGCCGGCGATAGAGGCGGCGTTCTCCAGGGCCACACGGGTCACCTTGGCGGGGTCGATGACGCCGCTCTTGAAGAGGTTCTCATATTTCTCGGCGCGGGCGTTGTAGCCGTAGTCGCCCTTGCCGTTCTTCACCTCGTTGACAACGACGCTGCCTTCCAGGCCGGCGTTCTCGACAATCATGCGGAGGGGCTCCTCGACGGCGCGACGGATAATCTCGATGCCGAGTTTCTCGTCCTCGTTCTCAGGCTTCACGCTCTCGAGTTTCTGGGCGGCGCGGATGAGGGCGGTGCCGCCACCGGGGATGATACCCTCTTCGACGGCTGCGCGGGTGGCGTGCAGGGCGTCGTCGAAGCGGTCTTTCTTCTCCTTCATCTCCACCTCGGAGGCTGCGCCGACGTAGATGACTGCCACGCCGCCGGCCAGCTTGGCCAGACGCTCCTGCAGTTTCTCGCGGTCGTAGTCACTGGTGGTCTTCTCGATCTGGGCCTTGATCTGACCCACGCGGGCCTTGATGGCATCGCTATTGCCCTTGCCGCTGACGATGGTGGTGTTGTCCTTGTCGATGCTGATCTTCTCGCTCTGGCCGAGCATGCTGAGGTCGGCATCCTCGAGTTTGTAGCCCTTCTCCTCGCTGATGACGGTACCACCGGTGAGGATGGCGATGTCTTCGAGCATCTCCTTGCGGCGGTCGCCGAAGCCGGGGGCCTTGACGGCGGCAATCTTCAGGCTGCCGCGCAGGCGGTTGACCACGAGGGTGGCCAGGGCCTCGCTCTCGACGTCCTCAGCAATGATGAGGAGCGGACGGCCGGTGTTGACGACTTTCTCGAGCACGGGCAGCAAGTCCTTCATGGTGCTGATTTTCTTGTCGTAGATGAGGATATAGGGGTTGTCGTAGGCGCACTCCATCTTCTCGGTGTCGGTGACGAAGTAGGGGCTGATGTAGCCGCGGTCGAACTGCATACCCTCGACGACCTTGACGGTGGTGTCGATGCCCTTGGCGTTCTCGATGGTGATGACGCCGTCCTTGGTCACTTTCTCCATAGCCTCGGCGATGATGTCACCGATGGCGCTGTCGTTGTTGGCGCTGATGGTGGCCACCTGGCGGATCTTCTGGATGTCGCCGCCCACTTCCTGGGCCTGCTCCTTGATGCTCTTCACGATCTCGGCCACGGCCTTGTCGATGCCGCGCTTGAGGTCCATGGGGTTGGCACCGGCGGTGACGTTCTTCAGGCCGGTGTTGACGATGGCCTGAGCCAGCACGGTGGCGGTGGTGGTACCGTCGCCAGCCTGGTCGTTGGTCTTGGAAGCAACTTCCTTAACCATCTGGGCGCCCATGTTCTGGATGCCGTCCTCGAGCTCAATCTCCTTGGCGACGGTCACGCCGTCCTTGGTCACCTGCGGGGCACCGAATTTCTTGTCGATAACCACATTGCGGCCTTTGGGGCCGAGGGTTACCTTTACTGCGTTTGCCAACTCGTCGACGCCTTTGCGAAGCTGCTCGCGAGCGTCATTATTGAAAACTATCTGTTTTGCCATTTCTTGTAAAGTTTAAAGTTGAATGTTTAAGGTTTAAAGTTTTTGTTTCGCGTCTACAATTTAAAGCTTATGTTTCGCCTGCGTAGCTTCTTTAAACTTTAAACTGTAAACCGTAAACTTTAATTAAATGATAGCGTAGATGTCGCTTTCTTTCATGATCATCAGCTTCTCGCCGTCGATTTCGATCTCGGTGCCGCTGTACTTGCCGTAGAGGACGTTGTCGCCCACCTTGACGGTCATCTCATGGTCTTTGGTGCCCTTGCCCACGGCGAGGACTTCGCCGCGCTGCGGTTTCTCCTTGGCGGTGTCGGGGATGATGATGCCGCTGGCGGTCTTCTGTTCAGCCTCGGCGGGACGCACGAGGACTCTGTCTGCTAAAGGTTTGATGTTCATAATGTTTATATTTTAATTGTTTTATTGTCTGAATTGTTTGAGTTTCTTTTTGCTGCGTCAGCCACTCAAGCATTAACGCATTCACGCAATCAAGCAATCAACAACCGTGCCAAACCCCATAAAACTGCCAACCACTGCCACCGACTGACAAATTGTCAGCAGTAAAGTGTCAAGATGCTTCTAAATAAATCATTTGTATGTTATATGTTCAGTATTTGTTCAGTATTTGTTCAGTAAAACACTGAACAAATACTGAACATATACCGTAGAACAATCGCAAAAAAGAACTGCCACATGTTGACGATTCGTCATCCATGTGGCAGTTCTTTTGCAATGGGTGTTGTTGTTATTAGTCGTTGTATTCGTAGGTCCAGCGGATGGTGCTGCCGTCGGTCCATGTCATTTGGGCAGTGGCAATGGTGCCATCGGCGTTGTAGGTGTGGGAAATCCACATCTCAGGTCCCTGCCCATAGATGTGAGTCAGGTTGTGACGACTCCAAAATGTTTTCCATGGAAGGAATGTATTGTATCCCGGCAGCAGCGATGTGGTGCCTGTGGAGATGCCGTAAGGCTGTGAGGCGATGTCATACTCGTAAGCCTCAATCAGAACATCCCATATACTTGTCTTGTGGATAAGGTCGCCATTGATCCAGACGAGGTAATAGTCAAACCGTCTTATGCCGTTGGGGATTACATAGCCTGAGCGTACAAAATGTTGGAAATCGCCGACGCTATCGTAGAAGAAGTCGAGGCCCTCGGTTCCCCTTTCTACAAAGTTGAGGTAATCAGGAAGGAAGTACCAATCCAACCCAAGGAACTCTTTGTAGTAATAACTCCCTACATTATAAACGTTGTAGGCATGGTCGGTTTGGAATTCCTGAGAGAGGCGTCCACTATCATCGTAAATGTATTGGAATTCTTTAACCAGATTGCTGTCATTATCGTATAAATACATCGAGGTGCGGAGCCCACTCGCGTAGGTGAGGACTGCAGTGTTGTGGACATGGAGGACAGAGTCGACCGTAATGCCGTCTAACATGTACAAGATAGTCTCTTCATCCATGTCGACATGGGTCAATAGGTTGCCATTCCAGTCGTAGTTGTAGACTACATGAAGGCCATAATTATTTTCGTATTCTGGTCTCCAGTATCTGGAAATGATTTGTCCCGACCCGCAGGATTTGGTCATGGTGACGCGACTCAGCCGTTTCATGTTTTCCTGGGATTGCGGGGCGTTGGCATAGGCGGTGCCGTGGTAGGTGTGGGTCTTGATATCGTAGGTCACTGTGACGGTGCGACCGTCGTCTTCCATTTGGGCCATCCAGCGCTTCATTTCCTCGCGGGAGGTGGTGCTGTAAGTGACGGCCTCCTTGGTGGCACTCTTGGTGGCGTGGTGGGCGTTGTGGAAGGTGACGCTGCTGCCGCCCTCGGCATAGTCGCAAAACTGGTCGAGCAGGGCGTCCCATTCGGCTTCTGTGGTGAGGTGGACGGTAGTGGTGGTCTGTTCGGCCACCGTGTAGACGATATCGCGCTCGTGGCGCAGTTCTTCCTTGTCTTTGTTGCAGGCCGCAACGGTGAACACGGCGGCCAGCAGGGCGAAAAATCTGATGGTTTTCATGTCGTATTTCTTTATAGTCTGAATCCGATTCGTGTCGTTATCATGATGGGGATGATTTCTCCGAGGAGGAAGTTCTGCTTCCCGTCGGTCAAGTCGGCCGGGTACGGGTGGGTGTTGACGCTATAGTCCTCGACACCTGATATTTGGTGGCTGCCGAGATACCACAGCCCGGCATCGAACTGCCAGCGCCAGGCGAAGCGATAGCCCACCCCGAGGTGGAAGGCCACAGCCACGGTGGTGGTGTAGTGGTCGGTATAGATATAGTCGTAGAGCGTTTGTCCCTGTATCACCAGCGGCTGTTGCCCATCCCGCAGTGTAGCGCCGCGGTCGGTGACGATGAGGCAGTCCGCACCCGCCTGAGCTTCGACGAAAAAGCACCGGCCATTGGTTGTGGGCCACTCATACCTCAGGCCTGCCATCAGCGGCAGGTTGATATAGCCGGGCAGGGTGAACTTCACCTCGCTGAAGTTGCTCTCCAGGGCTTTCCGTGTCTCAAAAAGACTGGTCTTGATGTCGCTGCCCATGTCGTTGTAGATGAAGTCGAAGCTCAGCAGCAGGCTGAGGTGGTCGTAGTCCGACATGGGTCTGCACCATTGCACACCGAGCATGCCGCCCTGTCCTGCACCGCCCCACGGCCCTTTTGTCGCCAGGCCCCATTGGTTGCTGGCAAGGTCGGACTGCGCAAATTCGCCCATCGGGAACGACCAGCCGCCGGTGAGGGTGAACCGGGTGTTCTGCGCCATTGCCATGTTGGCAGACAGCATCACGAGGGTCAATAATATAGAAGAGAGATGTTTCATATTCAGTCAACGTATTCAAAAGTCCAACTGACGTGGCTGCCGTCGGTCCAGCGCGGTATGACCGCCGTGGCGGCACGGCCCGCAGCGTCGTGGGTGTACTGCAGCTCAAAGTCGCCATAGTCGCTCCCGCACCAGTCGACACGCGAGATGTTGTGACTGCTCCACAGGTTCTGCGGCCAGAAGACTCCGGTGTAGTAGGGCAGCAGTACATGTACGCCGATGACGATACCGCGCGGACGCAAGGAATTGTCGTATTCAAAGTTGACTACCGGCTGTCCGTCTTCGTTGACAAAATGGGCCACATCTCCGTTCTCCCATTCGGCGACGGCACCCCAGACGGTGACGGGCTCCATCACGTCCGAGCCATACTGCGAAGCCATGAAGGTGTGTACGGGGCAGACGGGTTTCCCCTCTTCGTTGTAGACAAAGGTGTAGACCCCGCCGTTGTCCCACGGGAACTCTTGCACCGCCAATCTGCCGCCCAGGTAGGTGTTTCTTACGTCGCCTATCGCTGTGCATAAGCCGTTCTGGTAGGTGAGGATGGCGGTGCTGTGATCCACCGAGGTGTCGCTGGTGCCGTCGAGGCTTCGCCAAACGGAGAACCACTCCTCGTCCACCGAGGTCAGCAGGTCGCCGTCCCACGTGTAGGTATAGACGATATGACGCTCCCAGCTGGCCATGCCTGTGGAGTCGAAGGTTTGATCGAAGGTGACGCGGCTCAGGCGCGGACCCTCGTCCTGCGTCGGTGGGGCGACGGCATAGGCGGTGCCGTTCCAGGTGCCCGTCTCGCGGTTGTAGGTCACGGTGACGGTCTTGCCGGCATCTTCCATGCGGCGCATCCAGGCTTTCATCTCCTCGCGGCTGGTGGTGGAGAACTTTGTAGCCTCCTTGGAAGGTGTGCCGGAAGTGTGTCCGTTGTGGTAGAAGGTGACGGCTTGGCCCTGCTCGGCATAGTCGCAGAAGCGGTCGAGCAGCGCATCGAGGTTCTGGTTTGAGGTGATGTCGGCTTCGATGGGTGTGACTGGAGTTGTCGGATTGGCCACGACATAGGTTATAGTGTTGCGGGAAGTGCTGTCGCTCTCCGGTTCGCAGGCCGCAAGGGTGATCACAGCGGCCAGCAGGGCGAGGAATAATGTTGAATGATGAATGTTGAATGATGAACGGTGTTTCATATCTTTATAATTCTCAATTATCAATTCTCAATTCTCAATTCTCAATTTTCAATTTTCAATTTTCAATTCTCAATTCTCAATTTTCAATTTATCCAGTTGGTAGTCGAGTAACGCCTGGTACTGTACCGAGTCCTCGATGCGGTAGAAAGCTATGGTGCGGTCCGCGTGTACGGCCATAGCGCGCCAGGCGGGGCGCACGTCGCGCTTGACGCGCCTAGCGGGGTGGTCAATCTCTCCCATCCACGAGGTGACGCCCTCGGAGGTGCGGATGTCGAACTCGGTCTTGAGGCTCTGCCAGGCAGCACTGTCGTCGGCCACGAGGATGACGACGTCGGTCTTCACCGTGTCGCAGAGCTGGAAGCCCTTGACTTGCGCCACCGTGAGGTCTTGCCGTGCTGCATACTGCCGGTACAACGGCACCTCCTCCACCTCACGCGAGCAGGACAGGAATGCCAGAGACAGCAGTAATATGAATAATAGGCGTTTCATAATGTCTCTGTTGTCAAGATGTTCGAGGCTACCTTAGCCCAATGGCCTTCGGCGATGCCGCTGCGGTTGCAGGCGACGTAGTCGTAATCTTTTGAAGTTGAAGGTTGAAAGTTGAAGATTGAAAATCCGGCGACTACCAACACGGCCACGGTGGCCAGCGCCGTGCGGCGTTGGTGTCGGCGGCGCAGCCATGCGGGGTAGTCCTGCCGCAGTCGCTGCTGAAGGCCCTGTTGCTCCTCCTGTTCCCAGATGCTGTCGAATGTCATTTTGTGTTCCATTGTTCTCTCAGTTTTTCTTTTATCCGCATCAGGCGTATGCCTACGTGGTTCTTTGTCATGCCAGTCTTGCGGCCAATCTCTTTGTAGCCGTAGCCCTCAAGGTGCATGGTGACGATGGTGTGGTCGGGCTCGGGTAGGAGGGCTATGAGTTCGTGGAGTGTATCGTGGAGGGAGTTGTCGGGAGCGGGTTCGTCGTAGTCGTCGGGGACGGGGGAGGGTGGGGGAGTGCGCCGCTGGAGATCGATGCAGGTGCTGCGTGCCACGCGCCATATCCATCCAGCCTGCTTCGGAGCCAGCGTGATGCTGAAGAGCTTCTCCCGCTGATTCCACAGCGCCAACATGGTCTCCTGCAGCAGGTCGTCGACCTCCAGGCCGTCACCACTATAGCGGCGGCATACCGAGAAGAGCAACCCGCGGTAGCGGAGCATCAGCTCGTGGAATGTTTCTGTATCCTTCACACTATAATAACGAATTTCGGAGCCCCAAAATTACAACCATCCCTAAAAAAAAAGCAAAAAAAAGCGCCTGCCAACCGGCAGGCGCTTCATTCGCAATTCTTTTATTAACCTTTATTTTACTCGTTGTTACGGCTGAAGTTGAGGGTGAGGGTGAGGGGGGTCTCGTCATCAACGTAGAAGAGGTTCAGGTTGAAGGTGATGATGTCGGTGGCGTCGTCATAGGTGAACTCCAGAGGAGCGATGGTCTCTTCGCCGTCCATGTCCTCAGCGGCAACGGTCAGGTGGCCGGTGTGGGTGGCACCTTCGTAGGTATACTCATAGGAGACACCGGTAATCTGCTCCAGTTCGCCCTCGCCGCCGCCAAAGGCCATGACATTCTCGGGGAAGCTGAAGTGGGCATACTGGCCGTCGAAGTTCAGACCGAACACATAGGTCTCTTCAGCAGTGCTGTCCATGCAGGGGATGTCGGTGCCCAGCAGGTTGCTGAGGAACTCGCTGGTGGTCACGGTGTAGGTCCAGTTGGTGTTGTGGAGGTCGGAAGTGCTCTTCACACGGGCACCGCCGTTGACGGGGTCGGTGTTGCCGCCGTTGTTGACATCGTCTTTCTGGCAAGCGGTGAAGGAGAGGGTCAGGGCTGCAAGGGCAGCGATAAACAAGGTCTTTTTCATGATGTTTTTTTTAATGTTTGTGATTATTTGATTTGTTTCTTTTCGCTAATAAGAACGGAATAACTTTTGAAAAAACTACAGACGGCTGAAATTTTTTTTTCTTTTCTCTTTTCACTTTTCATTTTCCACTTGAAGGCTGAGGGTTTGGAAGGGTGTGCCGTTGAGGTCGGTGTGGGTGCCGGCAACACCTACGAGCTGCAGTTCGGCGCCGATGAGGAGTGCGACATCGCCTTCGGGGGTCTCGCTCTCGTTCCACATCATCATGCCGTGGACGGTGAGGATGAGGGTGCTGCCGTCGGCGAGTTGCATGGCCCATACGGCTCCTCCCAGCGGCGGATTCTCGAGCACGGGGGTGGGGGCGAGGACGAGGGTGCCGGTGTAGAGCTGTGCCTGCTGGGCATCGTCCTGTCCGAGGTTGACATAGGCGGTGCCGTTCCAGGTGCCGTTATCGTAGGTTACGCGAACGGTCTTGCCGGCTTTCTCCATCTCTTTCATCCAGGCTTTGAGCTCCTCGCGGTCGGAGGTGGAGATGGTGGTGGGTGTGTCGGAGGCGTTGCCTTTCATCTGCGAAGGACGGGTACCGACGAACATCACCTGTTCGCCGCTCTGCGTGTAGTCGCAGAAGCGGTCGAGGAGGGCGTCGAATTCGGCCTCGGTGGTGAGGCGGACGGTGGTACCGTCAAAGACGGAGAGGGCGCTGTGCTCCGAAACGGTGTAGAATATCTCTCGAGTCTGGTTGTTGCTCTCAGAGTTTTCCTTTTCGCAGGACGTCATGCCCGCTAACCCCATTGTCAACATCAATGCAATGAATATCTTTTTCATATTAATATCAATTCTTAATTCTTTATTTATTCGTCATTTTTAGTTCTTCATTCTCTCTATCTGGTAGTCGATAAGGGCATCGTACTGAGCCTCGTTATCGATGCGGTAGAAGGCGACGGTGCGTCTCTCGTGCGAGGCGATGACGCGCAACAGGGGCTGTCCGTTCCATTCGGTGCGCCGTGCGGGATTCTCGGTGTCGCCGAGCCAGCTCACGGAGCCTTCCTCGCCGCGGATGTCGAATTCTGCGCAGAGCTGCTGCCAGTCCTCATCGTTCTCGGCCTGCAGCATGACGACATCGATGCGCACACTGTCGCTGAGCTTGAAGCCGTCGACCTCGGCTACCTTGAGCTCCTGCCGATGGGCGTAGTGCTGATAGAAGGCACTTGCGGAGGGCTCTCCTTCGCGCGAGCAGCTGGCGAGCGTAATGAAGAATGAAAAATGAAGAATGAAGAATAGGCTTGCGCCAAACATTGACGCCAACCGTTTTCTATTCTTTATTCTTATAATATTGTCGTTTCTCATTTCTTTATCCTTTAAACGTTACCAGCATCTCATCAGCCATATCGACCCAATACTGGTCGGCGATATTGGCGCGGTTGCAGTAGGCCACGGTGTAGCTGTCGTGACCAGTCTGAGCGCCTGTCAGCAAGGGTAGGGTGGCCCCTGCCGCCATCAGCACCAGTGCGGCGGTGCCCATGTTGCGGCGCCGACGGGCGCGCCAGGCGGGGTATTCGGCAGAGAGGCTTTCGGTGTATTTCTCGACCTCGGCCTTTTCCCACAGTTCGTCAAAATGTTTCTCGTCAATCATATCATTGCTTTTCTTAGTTTCTCTTTGATGCGGACCAGGCGGACGCTGACGTTCTTCTCGGTCATCTCCAGTGTCTTGCCTATCTCCTCGTAGCTGTAGCCTTCGAGTTGCATGGTCACTATCGTGCGGTCGGGTTCCTCAAGACGGGCTATCTGCTCGTGCAACTCGTGCAGCAGGCTGTTGTCTTCGTCTTGCTGGTCGTATCCTTCGGGCAGGGAGTCGGTCTCCTCGTAGTGCCGCAGGGCGTCGATCACTGCGTTGCGGGCTATCTTCCATGTCAGCGCTGCCTGCTGGATGTTCCCCAGCGCCAGCAGCCGCTCGTGGTTGCGCCAGAGAGCGATAGTGGCCTCTTGAATCAAGTCGTCAACATCCAACCCTCTGTGTCTGAACCGACTGCAGAGAGTGAACAGCAATCCCCGATAGCGGTGGAGCAGTTCTTCGAATGGATCCTTTGTTCTCACGCCTATAATAACGCAAAAAACAGGCCAAAAACTACAACCCCACTATTTTTTTTTCAAAAAAAATAAAAAATTTCAATTTTCAATTATCAATTATCAATTTTATTTCGTATCTTTGCAAATTATTCTGAAACAAATAAAATATAAAAAGATATGATAGCAAAAGAATTACTGAATCCCCGTAGCATCGTCATTTGCGGTGCTTCCAGTGATGTACATAAACCCGGCGGCAAATCTCTGAAGAACCTCTTGGAGAGTCCCTTCAAGGGTCAGATTTACGCCGTGAACCCCAAAGAGACCGAGGTGCAGGGCGTGAAATGCTACACCAAGGTCGAGGATCTGCCGCAGGTCGACTGCGCCATCCTCTGCATCGCCGCCAAGTTCTGTGCCCAGACAGTCGACGTGCTGGCCAAGGAGAAGGGCTGCAAAGGCTTCATCATCGTCAGCGCCGGCTTCTCGGAGGAGAGCCATGAGGGTGCCGAAATCGAGAAGCATATCGTTGACACCATCAACAGTGTCGGCGGCTCGCTCATCGGCCCCAACTGCACCGGCTTCCTCAACGTGAACTATGCCGGCTGCTTCGACACTCCCATTCCTCCGCTGGATCCCAAGGGTGTGGATTTCATCACCGGTAGCGGTGCCACTGCCGTGTTTATTAAGGAGTACGGCATGAGCAATGGTCTCAAGTTCAACAGTGTGTGGGCTGTGGGCAACAGCGCCCAGCTGGGTATCGAGGATGTCCTCGAGCATCTCGACGAGACCTTCGACCCCGTGAAATCCTCGCATGTCATCATGCTTTATATGGAGAAGATTGGCGACCCGCAGCGTCTGCTCAAGCATAGCCGCAGCCTTATCAACAAGGGCTGCCATATCGCCGCCATCAAGAGCGGTGGTTCTGCCGCCGGCAGCCGTGCCGCCTCGTCGCACACTGGCGCTTTGGCCACCAACGACGCCGCCGTCGACGCTCTCTTCCGCAAGGCCGGCATCGTGCGCTGCCAGAACCGTCAGGAACTGACCACCGTCTGCGCCGTCTTTATGTACCCCGAGTTGAAGGGCAAACGCTGCGCCGTGGTCACCCACGCCGGCGGCCCCGCCGTGATGCTCACCGACGTGCTGTCGAACGGCGGCATGGAGGTCCCCAGCCTGAAAGACCATCCCGCCAGCCCCGCTCTGTTGGAGAAACTCTTCGGTGGTTCCTCGGTGGGCAACCCCATCGACTTCCTGGCTACCGGCACTGCCGAACAACTCGGCTATATCCTCGACACCGTCGAGAACGAATACACCGACATCGACTTCTCGGTGGTCATCTTCGGCTCGCCGGGACTCTTCAGCAACAAGGAGGTCTATGACCTGCTCGACCAGAAGATGCGCACCTGCAAGAAGCCCATCTTCCCCGTGCTGCCTTCCATCATCAACGTCAAGAGCGAGATTGAGGACTTCATCGCCAAGGGCAACATCAACTTCCCCGAGGAGTGCGTGCTCGGCAACGCCCTCGTGAAGGTCTACAACACTCCCAAGCCCCAGCCCGAGAACGTCGAGCTGCCCAAGATTGACGTGGCCCGTATCCGCGCCACCGTCGACCGTTGCAAGGATGGCTACATGGAGATTTCGGACTACAACGAGCTGCTCGATGCCGCCGGCATCAGCCGCAAGAAGAGCGTGGAGGTGAGCAAGAAAGAGGACGCCCTGGCCTTTGCCAAGGAGGTGGGCTGCTCGAAGGATGTGCCCCTCGTGATGAAGGTCGTCGGCCCGCTGCACAAGAGCGACGTGGGCGGCGTTACCCTCGGCGTAAAGGACCTCGACACTGTGGCCAAGGAGTTCGACCGCCTCATCGTCATCCCCGAGACCTATGCCGTGGAGATGTACCCGATGCTCGACGGTACCGACGTCTACATCGGTGCCATCCGCGACGAGAAGTTTGGACATCAGATATTCTTCGGCTTGGGTGGTATCTTCATCGAAGTGCTCAAGGACGTGCAGAGCGCCCTCGCCCCCATCACTGCTGCCGAGGCCAAGGAGATGCTCAAGCAGCTCAAGGGATACAAGATTCTCGAAGGTGTGCGTGGTCAGGAGGGCGTGAACCTCGACCTCTATGCCGAACAGGTGGCTCGCGTCAGCGCTCTCGTACAGGCCGCTCCCGAGATTGCCGAGATGGACCTCAACCCGTTGCTGGGTAACCCGCGTTACGTCACAGCCGTCGACGCCCGCATTCGTTTGGAGAAATGAAAAAGTTTGTGACATTGATAGCCCTGATGGTGACCCTGCTTTTTTCCGGCAGGGTCACCGCTCAGCTATCTATCAACGCTGCCTATATTCATCAAGAGCATACCTTCAACTACCAGAACGGCTCGTTAGACAGTCTGTTGGGTCATATCGACTACATGAACGGAGGTATGCTGGGTGTGTCGCTGAACGTGACGCTGCTGGGGGACGTGGGAATTGCTCCCGGTGCGTATATCAGTTTCGCCCAGGCGAAATCGTTGCTTGGCGATACGACGTGGAGTAGTGGTAATTCTGGCTCTGATCGATACACCACCTCCAATTTTAATATCAAGTTTCCGTTCTACCTGAATTTTAAGCTGCCACTGAGCGAACATGCCGATGTGCTCATCTTCGGTGGCCCGGTGTTCAATATCGGTCTCTCCAAGTTGGCTGGTTACAAGGATGTGGCTACGCAAGTGACGCTCCACTGCGATATGGGTGGCACTCTTGGTGTCGGACTTCAGGTGGGTATCTTCCGTATATATGTCGGCTATAATGTCGAAATGATTGACCGCGAAGACTTCAGCCTCGCCAATAAGCAGTCTGTAAAGAAAGCCTGGGAAGGCAGCACCCTTTTTGCCGGTGTGGGTATCTCTTTCGGCAAGTAGTGTTATTTGCTGAAACGCAGCGCCTCCCCGTTCCCTATAGTATCTTCTCCGTTGACCCACACACGTTCGATATGGGTGTGGAAAGTCTGCCCTTCGAGGGGGCTCCAGCCGCACTTATATAATAATGATTCGCGCGTGACGGTCTCCTTCACACCAGGACGCACCAGTACCAGGTCGGCCTTGTAGCCTTTTCGGATGAATCCGCGTCCCTCGATGCCGAAGAGCAGGGCGGGGTTGTGGCACATTTTCTGGACGATAAGCGTTAGCAGCGCCTCGTCGTTGATGGCGGCTTCCAGCATCATCTGCAACGAGTGCTGGATGCTGGGGATGCCGCTGGGGGCGTCGAAGTAAGGCTTCTGCTTGGCCTCGAGTGTATGGGGGGCGTGGTCGGTGGCGATGGTGTCGATGAGGTCGTCCTCGAGGGCGGCCCACAGCGCCAGGCGGTCGTCGTTGCTTTTGATGGCGGGGTTGCACTTGATTTTGTTGCCCAGTTCGGCATAGTCGCGGTCGTCGAACCATAGGTGGTTGGGCGTAACCTCGGCGGTGATATGCTTTTTCTCGAGGTCGAAATTGCTGAGCAGCGAGAGCTCGGTGGCCGTGCTGATATGTGCCACATGGAAGCGGGTGCCGTACTTGCGGGCGCGCTCGATGGCATGGTAGGTGGAGAGGAAGCAGGCCTCACTGTTGCGAATCTTGGGATGCAGCGCTGCTGTTTCCTCGGGAGTACCTTGGTATTCACGTTTGGCATTGGCGAGGTTGGCCTGGATGACCTCCTCCTGCTCGCAGTGTGCCACGATGAGTTTTCTGGCATCACGGAAGAGGTGGTCGAGTTGCTCGGGATTGTTCACCAGCATGTTGCCCGTCGAGGAGCCGAGGAAGAGTTTGATGGCGGCATAGCGTTTAGGGTCGATGGCCAGCAGGTCGTCAATGTTGTCGTTGGTGGCCCCCAGCATGAATCCGTAGTTGACGGCAGAGTCGCGAGCTGCCAACGCTTCTTTGGCCTCCAGGGCCTCCAATGTGGTGGTCAGTGGCTTGGTATTCGGCATGTCGACCACGGAGGTGACACCGCCGGCCCGTGCTGCACGGCTTTCGCTGTAGAAGGTGCCGGCAGGATTCTCCGACTGACCGCCGTCACGGAAATGCACATGGGTGTCGATGACACCCGGCATGAGAATCATGCCGGTGGCGTCGATGACTTCGGAATATTCGGAGTATTCTGAGTTCTCCGAGATTTCTACTATTTTGTCGTCCTCGATAAGGACGCTGCCAACGAAAATGCGGCCCTCGTTAACGATGGTCGCATTATGAATTAAAGTTTTCATACTTAGAACTTCTTCCCTTCTGCCCAGCGGCGGCCGGCGATGGCGGCTTCTGCCGAGGTGTTGTATTGGTTTTTCACCACAAACTGGCCAGTGTGGTCGATACAGCCCCATTTGCCGTCCATCTTGGCTGGTGCCACACGGTTGTTCCACACATGGGTGAAGAGTTTGGCATCCTGAAGGGTGGGCTTGATGACCCACTGACCCTCATAGTCGACATAGCCCCAGGCTTGGGTGCCGGGATCCATGATAGGATAGAGCCAGTGACCGAGTTCCTGATGGGTGTCCCATTCATTGCCAGCCTGCCAAGCTTCGCTGCTGAGGTTGAAGACATTGCGAGAGAGAGCCTCGCCAGTATCGCTTACCACCATCCAGTAGCCATCGTATTTCGCGGTGGCGAAGAGTCCGGTGTCATTGGCAAAGTGCGAAGCATCCTCGTAGATGGGCTGTATGCGCCATTCGCCGCTCCAGTCCACCCAGCCCCATTTTCCGTCGGAGGGATTGCTGACGGGTAGACGCCAGCCTTCCAGTGTGCGACCATGCTCATATTGGCGAAGGGCGTAGGCTGCATCCTCTTTGGTGAAGAAGATGAAGGTGGAGATAATCTCACCGTCACGGTTGATGTTGCCCCAGCGGCCTTCCTGCTTCACCTGGGTGTATTCGTAACTGTTGTCGTCACCGAAAGCCACCTGCTCAGTGAACTGCGGTTGTACGGCCCAGCGACCGAGGTAGTCCACGAAGCCCCACAGGCCCGTCTGGGGATTGGTGACGGCGGTACGCCATTTGTAGTAGTTGCGACCGATGGCCCACTGCTCACCAGCCTCGGCAGCCTGTTCGGGGGTCATGAAGATGTTATTAATGACCAGCACGCCGCGGCCGTCGATGCAGCCCCATCGGCCTTCTTTCTTGACGGGAGCGTAGCTCTTGGGGTCTTTGCCTTCGTGGGGGAGGGTCTTCTCATAAACGGGCTGGTATTTCCAGCGTCCATAGTAATCCACGAACCCCCAGAGACCATCGCTCTGGTTGCGGGCGGGATAGACCCATTTGCCAGGCTCGCTCTGGATTTCCCACTCATGGCCGGCCTCACGGGCCACCTCCTTGGTGGGGAAGAGGTTGCGGCAGATGAGGTTACCGTCCACGTCAATACAGCCCCAACGGCCGTCAATCTTCACTGGTGCCCATTTTCGGGTATTGCCCTCAAACTCGCCGGCACGCTGGAACGTGGGGGCAATTTTCCATGTCCCATTGTCGTTCTGGTAGCCAAAACATTGCAGAGAGCTCTCATAAACAAGTTTTTGCGCATTAGTCCCAATGCCGGTTATCAAGGCTGCAAAAAGCAGAATGCAGGTGCGTTTCATCTATAAATATGTATTATTTCAAAATGCAAAAATACAAATTTTACGCGATATGGCAAAAATTATTTTTCCATGTCGTATTTTTTTCGTATTTTTGCATCCTCAAAATGACAAATAAAATGAATCATTAAATTGTATAACAAATGAACAAATTTGATCCCGCAACCGCTATTCAGCGTATCGATGGCCGCGATGCCAACCGTGGTGTGAACCCCGCAATCTGCGACAGCGCCACCTTCACCTTCCCTGAGGCTCACCTCATGACCGAGACCTTCCACGGCGAAACCGAGGGTTATTTCCTCTACAGCCGTCACTGGAATCCTTCCAACCTTGCTCTCTGCCAGCGCCTAGCTGCCATGGAAGGCACTGAGATGGCTTGGGTTACCGGTTCCGGTCTGGCCGCCATCACCAGCGCTCTGTTGCACGAAGTCAACGCCGGCGACCACATCGTGGCCAGCATGACCACCTACGGCGGAACCTTCGCCTTCATGGCCAACTACCTGAAGAAGTTCAACGTCAACTGCACATTTGTCAATATGCAGAACCTCGACGCTGTGAAGAAAGCCCTCGCCGAGCACCCCAACACCAAGGTTGTCTACACCGAGACCATGAACAACCCCCTGCTCCGCATCGCCAACATCCCCGAACTGAGCAAGATGGCTCATGCCGCCGGTGCCAAGCTCATTGTCGACAACACCTTTACCCCCATGATTTTCAGCCCCTGCCGTCTGGGTGCCGACGTCACCGTCTACTCGATGACCAAGTACATCAACGGTACCAACGACTGCGTCGCCGGTGCCATCTGCGGCAGCGCCGAGTATATCAACAGCCTGATTGATGTGAACAACGGTACTTGCATGCTCCTTGGCCCCGTGCTGGATCCCATGCGCAGCGCCTCCATCAATAAGAACCTCCACACTCTCCATATCCGCATGAAGAAGCACGGCGAGAACGCCATGTACCTGGCTAAGCGCTTTAAAGAGGTGGGATTCAAGTACAACTACCCCGGTTTGCCCGAGCATCCCGACTACGAGCTGTTCTGCAGCATGATGAACGAGGGTTACGGCTTCGGTGGCATGATCAGCATCGACATGGGTACTGCCGACCGCGCCAGCAAGATCATGGAGCTCATGCAGCAGAAGGGCGTCGGCTACCTCGCCGTCTCGCTGGGCTACTTCAAGACTCTCTTCAGCAACTCCGGCAAGAGCACCAGCTCCGAGGTTCCCGAGGATATCCAGAAGGAGATGGGCATGAGTGAAGGCCTTATCCGCTTCTCCATGGGTCTCGACAACGACATCGAAGCCACCTTCCAGCTGATTAAGGAAAGTGTGGACGCTTTCAACAAGTAAATTATTCTATAAATAGTGCCTATAGTTACTATAGTTCCTATAGGCACTATAATTTTATTAATATGAAAAAGATAGCAGTTATCCTTTCCGGTTGTGGCAACCGCGATGGCAGCGAGTTGCAGGAGAGCCTCTCCCTACTTCTGTCCATCGACCGCCGCGGATGGCAGTATCAGTGTTTCGCCCCCGAGGGCTTCTTCGAGGTGGTCCCTCACATCGATGTCGAGGAGACCGAGGAGGAGGGCACTATGCTTGATATGGAACAACGCGACATCTTCGTCGAGAGTGCCCGCATCGCCCGTGGTAACCTGCTGCCCCTCGAGCAGTATCGCCCAGCCGACTACGACGCCCTAGCCCTCCCCGGAGGTATGGGCGCTGCCCGCAACCTCTCCACCTTCGCCTTCGACGGTCCTCGTATGGAGGTCATTGACAGTGTGCAGGACGCCATCCTCGAGACCTATCGCGCCGAAAAACCTGTCCTGGCCATGTGCATTGCGCCCATGGTTGTGGCTAAGGTGCTGGGACGCTACGAGGTGGAGCTCACCCTCGGTCCCGACAACAATCAGGCCTCTGGCATCGCCAAGGGCTTCGGCTGTAAGATCCGCGCCTGCGGCCCCACCGACGTCTGCGTCGACACCGAGCATAAGGTGCTCACCACACCGGCCTATATGGCCGCCACGCATATTAGCGAAATCTTCGACGGCGCCGAAAACCTCGTCGCCGCGCTAGAGGAGATGAGATAAAAGATAAGAGCCTCGCAGATGCGGGGCTCTTTTAGATTTATGGATTTCGCAAAGTGAGAGTTTACTTCGCTTCGGCGATGCCGATGTAATAGTCGATAGTGGGATATTCGACACTCTGCGGATACTGGGTCTTGATGACATTGAAGTGTTTCAAAGCACCTTCGTTGTCATTCTGCATCAGGCAGCACATGCCAGCCTTGAACAGGGCGGCGGGAGCAGTCATGTCGTTGGGATTGGTCTCGGCCGATTTCACATAGAGCTCAATGGCTTTCTTGTTGTTGCCTTTCTCTACATAAGCGTCGGCTTCGGCCATCAACTTGATAGAAGCGGTGTAGTAGTCTTTTCCGCTATAATCTTCAAGGTATTTGATGGCATCGTCGTATTTGCCAAGACGAAGGGCGCAAACACCAGCGTAGTATCTGTAGGTGTTCACAATGGCGGGAGTGCTGTGCAGCAGCGAACCGGAATGCTTGTCGATGAGTTTCTTGAAGCCGGCGTGCTTGCCATCGCCATCGAGAGCCTTCTGCAACTCTTCGGCGTTATTGTTGTCGATGCCCGACATGTAGTAGTTCTCAGCATAGAAGCCGTCCTGGGCAGCAGCCTTCTGTGCGTTGGGGGTAAAGACAAAGGCACGGAGGCAGAAGAAAGCGGCAATCACCACGATAGCTGTGCCACAGATGGTGAGCATCTTCTGGTTTTTCTTGACGAACTCTTGGGCGCGAATCAGGAAATTGGATTCCATCTCGACGTTCTTCTCTTCAATTTGTTCTTTCATTATGATTGATTTTTTGTTCTCAATAAATAAAAAATTTCGAGGTGCAAAAGTACAAAAAAATTGAAAAATACGAATTGAAAAATGAAAAATAATTTCCTAACATCCTGTTTGTAAAAAAAAATATTTTTTCTTTACTGTTGTTAATGAGAGTGTTGTGTGTAAGTTATGGAGAAAGAATAAAGAAATATTTTTTTCTTAAATATATTTTTCATATCTTTGCAGATTGAAAAAGTGTGAGTAGAAAGTGTTGTGTTGAATAGAAATTTGTAATAATTAGCAGAAAAAAAACTGTCAGATGAATACACAGACCAAATACCTGGGACTCGACCTCAAGAGCCCGATTATTGTCGGAAGTTGCGGCCTCACCGCCGATGTGCAGAAGATGGTGGAGATGGAGAATGCCGGTGCCGGTGCCGTTGTGCTTAAGTCTGTCTTTGAAGAGCAGATTATCTACGATATCAAGAAAAATACCCACATTGTGGCACCCACCGACAACTATGGCGACAGCTACGAGTATATTGCCATGCATGTGGCCGACGACTCGCTGGGAAAACATTTCCAGATGATTCGCGACGCCAAAAGCGCCCTTACCATCCCTGTCATCGGTTCCATTAACTGCTTCTCCTATGAGAACTGGCTTACCTATGCCATCAAGTTCCAGGAGGCCGGTTGTGATGCCCTCGAGCTCAATATGGCCATTCTTCCCTACGAGACCTCCCTCTCGTCCGATGACGTAGAGCGTACTTTCACTCAGATTATCAACACTCTCCGCAAATCCATCTCTATTCCCATCTCCATTAAGGTGGGCACCTACTTCACCGATATGGCCAAGCAGATGCAGCAGCTCAGTTGGATGGGTATTCAGGGTGTGACGATGTTCAACAAGAGTGTTCAAGTGGACATCGATATCGAAAACGAAACCCTCAAGAACGCCTCCTATCTCTCCAATCCGGAGGATCTCTACAATACTCTCCGTTGGGTGGCCATCCTGAGCAAGAAGATGCGTTGCGACATTTCTGCCTCTACGGGCGTTTACACTGCCGACGATGTGGTCAAGATGCTCCTGGCCGGTGCCACCACTGTGCAGGTCGTCAGCAGTCTATATAAGAACGGTATCGACACTCTCCGCGGACTCAATGAGGGACTGCAATCGTGGATGCAGAAGAAAGGCTACGACGAAATCAAGCAGTTCCGCGGTAAGCTCGCCGTCCAGCCCAACGACAAAGCCTCTGTGGCCATGCGTACCCAGTTTATGAAATACTTCGCAGAGATAGTCTAAAGACCCTAAAACCTGGAATATCACCCTCAAAACTAATAACTAAAACCCTATTACAATGGATCAGCAAGAAGAAAAAATCGTCAGCTTCTTCCGCTTCGAAGACCTGCGTGTCTACGCCAAAGCCACCGACTATGCCACTTGGCTGGCTTCTAATGTGGGCACTCCCCGCAACGACAACGAGAAAGCTCTTGTGAACTCGTTCTGCCACTCTTCCTACGACATCGCTCTCAACATTGCTGAGGGTTCCAGCCGTAGCAAAAGTCAGTTCGACCACTACCTCAAAATCTCCAAGACCGCTATCCGCGAATGTGTTGTCTACACCGAAGTGGCTCACAACCTGGGTCTGATGAACGAGGAGCAGTTCAATCAGTCGCGTGAGTACCTCATGGAACTCACCCGCATGCTCGGTGCCCTTATCATCTCCTTGCAGCGCTCCGCCGAACGTCGCCACGAGTCCTCCGATGACAGCGACGACTATGCCAGCAACGATGACATGTCCTACTAGACCATGTATCCGAGCTTACCATTATTGAAATACACTGAGACCGGCAATTTCTTCCTGATTGCCGGTCCTTGTGTCATAGAGGACCACGAGAACCCCTTCCAGGTCTGCGCCAGGCTTAAGGAGATTACTGACCGCCTGCAGATTCCTTTCGCCTTCAAGGCTTCCTACCGTAAGGCCAACCGCTCCTCCGTTACCTCCTTCACCGGCATCGGTGACAGAGAGGGACTGGAACTTTTAGGCGAAATCCGCAAGCAGTTTGGCGTCCCCGTGGTCACCGACATCCATTCCGAGGAGGAGGCCGCGATGGCTGCCGAGTATGTCGACATCCTGCAAATTCCCGCCTTCCTCTGCCGTCAGACCGAGTTGCTTCACGCTGCCGCCCGCACAGGAAAATGTGTGAATGTTAAGAAGGGACAGTTCCTTTCACCTGAGGCTATGGAACAGGTGGCCGGCAAGATGCGCGCCTTCGGCAGCAGCAACTTCATGCTCACCGAACGCGGCACCACCTTCGGCTATCAGGACCTTGTGGTCGACTTCCGCGGTGTACCCACCATGCAGCACAACGGTGTCCCCGTGGTGGTCGACATCACCCACTCGCTACAGCAGCCCAATCAGAGCGCAGGTGTTACCGGTGGCCGTCCCGACATGATTGAGACCATCGGCCGTGCCGCTATCGCCGTGGGTGCCGATGGCATCTTTATGGAGACGCACCCCGACCCCGCCCACGCCAAGAGCGACGGTGCCAACATGCTTCGCCTCGACCTGGCCGAACAACTCCTTGAGCATCTGGTGGCTATCAGAAAAACAATAAACAATCTAGTCTAAATAGTTAAACTAGTGATACTAGTACAACTAGAAAAAAACACTATGAATCTTAACCTCACCAAACCTATCGTATTCTTCGACCTCGAAACCACCGGCGTCATCGTCGGCCACGACCATATTGTTGAAATATGCCTCCATAAGGTCATGCCCGACGGCAGCACCGACACCCGCGTCGAGCGCGTCCGCCCTGTCGACCAAAATGGCAAGACCGTCCACATCCCCGAATTCACCACCGCCATCCACGGCATCTCTGATGACGATGTCAAGGATAAGCCCACGTTCAAGGAACTGGCCTCCAGCCTTAAGGAATACATTGGCGATGCCGACCTCGCCGGTTACAACTCCAACAAGTTCGACGTGCCCCTCCTCGTTGAGGAATTCCTCCGCGTGGGCGTCGACTTCGACCTCCGCTGTCGCCGTCTGGTTGACGTGCAGAATATCTTCCACCAGATGGAGCAGCGCACCCTTGTGGCCGCCTACAAGTTTTACTGCGGTAAGGACTTGGAGAACGCCCACTCCGCCGCTGCCGACACCATTGCTACCTACGAGGTGCTTAAAGCGCAGCTCGACCGCTACCAGGGCGTCGACTACAAGGACCGCTCCGGCAGGATTACGCAGCCTGTGGTCAACAACATGGAAGCCCTCAGTCGTTTCACTGCCAACAGCCAATGGGCCGATCTTGTAGGTCATATTGGCTACGATGCCAAGCACCGCGAGGTGTTCAACTTCGGCAAGCACAAAGGGGAGACTGTTGAGGATGTCTTCGAGAAAGAACCTTCCTACTATGATTGGATGATGAAGTCCGACTTTCCCCTCTCCACCAAGAAACTTATCACCGAGATTTGGGACCGTAAAAAGCAGAGGAAACTCGACCAGCTGAAAGCCCACTTCGGTAACTAATAGATTAAATCGCATCAAAAAAACAGGCACCTTAAAAGATGCCTGTTTTTTTTTATCGGTTGCTCAGAAGGTGTAGGTGAGTCCCATCATGCGTATCTGGGGAGCGTTGGCTGAGGACTTGTAGGTGGGCAGGAGGTCGATGAAGAACTCCAGTCTGTGCAGGCTTCCGAGGCCGACTCCTATGGAGGCGCGGACGTTGAAGTGGTTGAGGATGTCGACTTTCTCAAGATTGGTGTGGCTATGGTTGTCGGCGTCGAGGCTCGAGGAGCGGAGGCGCGGTGTGAAGTTGTAGGTGGGGGAGAGGCTGGCGTAGAAGAGTACATTCTTCCAAGGGTTGTATTTCAGTCTAACGGGCAAGCCGATGGACCAGTAATAGAGACTCTGGCGCGGCGGCGTGGCACCGAAGGAGGGGTCGAGCACCAACTGGTCGTCCTGGGCGGCGACGACGTTGTCGAGTTGCATCCAGGTGGCGCTGGCGTCGATATTGATGTTCCAGGACCAATGTTTGCTGATGGGGAAGTCGCTGATTTGTCCTAGAATGTGGAATTCGAAGGCGTGGTTGGTGTTGTAGGGCGATCCCTGCTGGTTGCTGGAGAAGGCCATGGGCAGGGCAATGTTGAGGCCGAGACCGATGTACATGCCATGCATCTTCGGGGCGCGGTCGTAGTCGGACTGTTTGTATTCGCCCCGAATGTCGCCCTTGGTGACAGTGCTGTGGGCGTAGGCGCCGACGTCGGTCTTACCGCCCATGACATGGCGCAGGTCGAGGGTAGCATTGGTGAGCATGACGTCGATCCTGCCGCGGTTGATGAGGGTGTCGACGATGAGGACAGCGCCGGAGTCGGCAGTGATGTCGAGTCGGGTGGAGTCGAAGTCGAAGTAGGCGATGGTGAGGCGGGCGTTCTCCTCGAGCCGGATGTTATCGATGGGCTGCGCGGTGAAGATTTCCACCACCGTGGTGCGGGGCATCCACTGGTTCTGCAGCAGTGTGTAGTAGCAGTCGCGTTTGCTGACTTTCTTTACGCTCAACAGGTTGGGTTCTTCTCCCTCTTCAAAGTAGTTGGCGCAGGGAGTGGTGATGACCACACGGGTGGGCGTCCCTACGGGCACCTGGATGAGGCGGGCATCCCAGCCGCTCTGGATGACGAGGTTGCTGACGAGGAACTCGTGCTCGAAGTTCTGCTCGATTTGGTAGAGGTCCTGGGCCTTTGCGGAATTGAAAGATGAAAAATGATAAATGAAAAACAGGAGGATGAGGACTAATCGTTTCATGTTGATATTGTTTTTATGGTTAGAATTCGATGTTTGTCAGGGTGAGAGGGGTGCGGGGCTCGGTGCCGAAGGTGGCGGCGAGGAAGTTCTGGAAGGCCGTGTTCGGGGACGGGACATTGCTGATGTCGCAGTTGCTGCAGATCATCTGGGTACTGGTGCGTCGGTGGATGCGGGGCTCGTCGTTCGAAGCAAGGGGCGTCTCGATGGGTTTGGACAGTACGATGGGCACCACGGTGGGTTCGGTTTTCGTTGCTATGACAGTATCGGGTTCGGGCGTGTTTTTTTCTGCGTAGTATTCGGCCTCTCTCGTTACGGTCTTTGCCATCGTCTTTCTTTTCGTGGCTTTCTGTTTTTCCGCCGGCATCTCCTTCGGGGCGATTTTTCCATCTTGCGGAGCGAGGGAGGGTGTCTCGTTGCGGGCCATCAGGAGGGGTGCTGCCTCGGGTTGACGAAAGAGGGCAGGCAGGGTGATGAGGAGCAGCAGGAGGGCTGCCGCTGCCGCGCTTGCCCATACGGGCCAGAGACGGCGGGTCTTGTGAGTGGCCTCTGGAGCGGCGGAGGCCTCGAGGAGGCGGCGCAACTCTTCCTGGCGGCGGCGGTTGGCCTTGGCGGTGCGCTTGGCAGCGAATAGTTCTTGCAATTCTTTATCTTCCATGGTTTGTCATTTTTCTTAGGTTATCGAGAGCCCTCGAGAGGGTGGTGTAGACATTGGCGCTGCTCATTCCCAGTCGGCGTTGCATCTCGCTGTGGTTTAGATTGTCGATGTATTTCATTTTCACCGCTTCGCGCTGCACTTCGGGCAGACGCTCCATCATGAGGTCAAGTTGCGAGGCTCGTTCCTCGATGAGGGCGGCTTCGGCGATGAGTGCCTCGTCGGGATTCTCGGCCAGCACTTCTATGTTGGGAGTGGCGATGTCGTGATGCTTGCGCAGGAAGGAGATGCAGCGGTTCTTGACGGTTTGCATGGCGTAGCCTTCGAGGTTCAGCACATGTTGCAGCTGGTCGCGTTTTTGCCAGATTTCGATGACGGTCTCCTGTACGGTATCCTCAGCGTCGGCGACCGTCGGCAGCAGTTTCTCAGCCGTGAGTTGCATGACGGGCTGCAAGCCGATGAGGGTGTTGAGGAGTTCGTTTTGTGTCATCGATTTTTCTGTTGCTTTACCTATATGACGCAAAACTTGTCAAAATCTTACAAAAAAAAATGAAAAAAAATTATTTTGCCTCGCAGCCAAGGATTTCGATGCGGCGGGCCATGGCGGCAGGGAGGCCGTAGATAGGGTCGGAGGATTGGCTCTCGGTGGTGGGAGCAATGGCGCCGTGAGGCTTCTGAATAATGGCAAGGTGACCGTTGTCGAGGGCATCCTCGAACATGCCGCCTCTCCACGCGCGTATCATATTAATAAAGGAGGCGATGCGACGGCGCGAGAGGTTGTGGTTGTAGTCCTCTTTGTAGACAGGACTGGCGAAGCCGGCGATGGTGATGGTGATGCTGCGACCCTCGTCGAGCTGGGCTTCCACATAGTCGAAGAGCGCCTCCACACGGTTGTAGTTGCCCACTACGCAGGTGTCGAAGAAGAGGGACATCAGGGCGGAATCGGCGGCATTGCGTTGATGGGCGATATACTCGTTTCGCAACGCGGCATAGCGGTGCTGACACTGGGTATAGGTGGTTGTAGTCGTTACCTCGCGGCTCTGCGGGTCGGGTTCGTCGTTGTGGAAATAGAGGAAGAGGGGGAACATAAAGGAGTTAAGAGTTAAGAGTTGAGAGTTAAGAGTTGAAGTGTCGATGGTGTCTAAGGATGCAATGGGTTCTTCAATTACCCACAGACTACTGTCTACCGCCCATCGGTAGAGGTCATTGCAGCAGGAGGAGTCGGTGAGGTAGTAGCTGTCGGTACGGTTGGAGGCTAGGTAGCCCGCCAGTGGGCGGTTGGTGGTGCTGTCGTAAGAGGTGATGGTGAAATAGAGGTCGTTCTCGGGACTGTTGAGGCAGGCACAGACGCTCTCGGCCTTCTGCCATGTGTTGCGCTGGCCTACAGCACAGTAGATGTCGTGGCCGCCAAGTCCGCCTTCGCGGTTGCTGCTGAAATAGAGCACGCCGTTGCGTTGGTCGTAGAAGGGAGTGAGCTCGTCATGTGCCGTGTTGACCTGAGGACCGAGATTGACGCACTCCTGTGCTCGGCCGTTCTTGATGAGGCTGTACCAGATGTCCGTCCCGCCGAGTCCGCCGGGACGGTCGCTGACGAAGTAGAGGATGATGGTGCTGTCGGCCAGTCGCCCCACAGCGGGATGCGTCGAGGTGGTGCCAGGGAGATTCACGGGTCCTTTAAGCCTCACGGGAGCCTCCCATCCTCGGCGTTTCTTATGTTTGGCAAACCATATCTCACAATTCATGGTCTCCACATCGCCGCGGGTGAAGTAGATGTCGTGTGTCCAAGGGTCAAAGGCAAGGTTGCCTGTGTGGTCGCGGCGGTTGTTGAGACCCCAGCGGTCTTCGTGGGGCTTCCCCAGGCGACCGTTGCGGGCGATGCGTGCCTGGTAGACCTGCATCACAGGACCGCCGATGTCGAACTGACTGTTTTTGCCTGAGGAGTGCTCCATGGAGGAATAGACCAGCACAGTGTCGCCGAGTTGGAAGGCTCCTGTCTCGCTGCCCGTGGTGTTGACGGGCTTCTCGAGGTGTGTCACGGTGTACTGCGCTTGGACAGAGTGGAAAGCGATGCTGACGCACGCCAACATTACCATCTTTATTATCTTTCCACTTTTCAATTTCATCTTTCCACTTATATGATGGGACATGGCAGTGCGCGTTTGGTGTTGTCTTTCTTTCCGATGCGGTAGATAACGCCTATTTCGAAGGCACCGAGGGTGTGGCTGGCTTCAGCGAGGGTGGAGAGGTTGGCATCGTAGCTGAAAGCGAAGGTCCAGGAAAGCCAGTCGACGGCGAGGTTCACCGAGAGGGCATCGCCGTGGCGGCCGAGGAGTCCGGCACTGAAGGCAAGGTAGTTGCTGGGTCGTTCGTTGACGTACCATTTTACGTCGGCACCATAGACCAATTCGCTGAAGTTTCCTTGGTGCTGGTAGCCCACTACGGGTTGCAAACCCCACTGTGACAGCCAGCGCCATTCGCCGCGGGCGTAGAGGTTCCACTTGCGGCTCAGGCGTGTGTCGCTCATGCCGAGGTATGAAATATCGGGCTCGTTGATGTTGCGGATGGAAAAACCTACTTTGGTGTAGATGCTTTCGGTATGTTGGCAGAACCAAGCGATGCCGGCACCAAGGGTGGGGTAGAGGGCTTTCTCTCGCGTGAAGGACTCCGTTCCGTCTGGGAGGACGATGTCCTGTGGATTGAATCCTGTCTGACCGACACCCAACTCACCTGCCACAGAGATAAGATTGTCGCCGTTACCAACAGCCTGGTAGTAGGAGAGAATGGCGGAGGCGGAGGTGGAGCCGTAGTCGAGATCGCCGGCGCGGTCGGCGCTGACCCAGAGGCCGGCACTGAGGCCGTTCTTGTTGCGTTTGCTGCGCATCAGGCTCAACTCGCCCGTCACGCTGATGGTTTGGAAGGGAGTGGTGACGCTGGCCCACTGGTTGCGGTAGACGGCGCCAAAGCGCCCCTGCCCGTCGAAGAAGCCGCTGTAGGCGGGATTGAAAAGCAGCGGGTCGAGGTCGAGGAAGGAGAAGTGGATGTCCTGCGCGTGTAACAAGTGGAAAGTGGAAAGTGGAAAGTGGAAAGCGATGCTGACGCATGCCACAATAACAATTTTTTTTATCTTTCCACTTTCCACTTTCAGCTTTCCTCTTTATCGGGTGTAGGGTGGCAAAGATATGTCGGCGAATTCGCCTTTGATGTACTTGAAATAGCCGGCGATGCCTACCATGGCGGCATTGTCGGTGCAGAACTTGAAGGGCGGGATGAAAGCCTGCCAATGGTGTTTCTGGCAGATGTGCTCCAACTCGCTTCTCAGCAGGCTGTTGGCGCTGACACCGCCGGCAATGGCCACCTGCCGCACCTTATGTTCGATAGCGGCACGCTCCACTTTCTTGATGAGGAATCCCACGATGGTCTTCTGGATAGAGGCGCAGAGGTCGGCCTTGTGCTTCTCAATGAAGTCGGGGTCTTCTTTCAGCCTATCTCGTAGGAAATAAAGGAACGAGGTCTTGATGCCGCTGAAAGAGTAGTCGTAGCCAGGAATTTGCGGTGTGGCGAAGTGGTAGGTGTCGGGATTACCTTCTTTGGCCAGTCGGTCGATAATGGGGCCACCGGGGTAGCCGAGGTCCATAATCTTCGCAGCCTTGTCGATGGCCTCGCCGGCGGCATCGTCGATGGTCTGCCCTAGTATTTCCATGTCGAAGTGACTGTGAAGTAGTAGTATCTGCGTATGACCACCGGAAACGAGCAAGCAGATGAACGGAAACTGGGGCGCCGGCATCTTGCCGGCATCCTCCGGCTTCTGGATGAAATGGCTCAGCACATGCGCCTGCAAATGATTCACCTCGATAAGGGGTTTCTTTAATGCCTGTCCGAAGCTCTTGGCGAAGCTCACGCCCACCATCAGGCTGCCCATCAGTCCTGGGCCGCGGGTGAAGGCTACGGCGTCGATGTCCTCTTTGCGGATGCTCGCCTCGCGGATGGCACCGTCGACTACGGGGATGATATTCTGCTGGTGTGCGCGGGAGGCCAACTCTGGCACCACGCCGCCATACTGTTCGTGAACCTTCTGGCTGGCAATGACATTCGAGAGCAGCATATCGTCACGCAGTACCGCCGCCGAAGTGTCGTCGCAACTGGATTCTATAGCTAAAATAACACTCATAATATTTTGCAAAAATACTAAACTTGTCGGAAATGGCAAAATATTTTTTTGCCATGTCGCAAAAAGTGTGTATTTTTGCACTTTAAAAATAAATGTACAATTGATATGAAATATTCTATCGGAGTGGATATGGGTGGCACCAACACCGACATGGGTTTGGTGTCGGAAGAAGGAAAGATTGTTCAGCGTCGAAACATCCCGACCAACGCTTATACGGAACTTGAGCCCTATGTGCGCGACATGATGCGTGAAATACAGGCTATGGTGGAGGAGCAGCGTAAGGCTGACGGCGAAGCCTTAGAACTGGAAGGCATCGGCATTGGTGCGCCGAACGGCAATTTCTATACAGGCTGCGTGGACAACGCTCCGAATCTCACCATCAAGGGTGTATTGGATTTCGGCAAGGAAATTAAGAAATACCTTCCTGTACCCGTGGTGCTTAGCAACGACGCCAACGCTGCCGCCTATGGAGAGTATGTCTACGGTGGTGCCCGTGGCATGAAACATTTCATTATGTTTACCCTCGGCACAGGTGTGGGTAGCGGCATTGTGGTGGATGGTAAGTTAGTGCACGGCAGCACCGGCGGTGCCGGCGAGCTGGGCCACAATATCCTTGTCCCCCATGGTCGCAAGTGCTCCTGCGGTCGCGAAGGTTGCCTTGAGACCTACACTTCGGCTCGAGGCATTATTCAGACCTACTGTGAGTTGAAGGGTGTTCCCGTCACTACCGAGGTCACTAGCAAGATGATTGGTGAACTGGCACATCAGGGTGACCCCATTGCATTGAAGACTTGGGAGACAGTGGGCGAACAACTGGGATTGGCAATGGCTAACAGCGTCACCTTCTCGGCCCCCGAGGCCATCTTCCTCATGGGCGGTCCCGCCCAGGTGGGAGAACCTCTGCTGAAGCCCCTGCGTGCTGCTTTCGAGAAATACCTGCTGAATATCTACGCCGGCAGTTGTCAGATTCGCACGAGCGAACTGAAAGCCAACGAGGTGGCTATCCTCGGCGCCGCCGCACTCATTAAGATGCCCAAAAACTAGAAAGACTAGAATAACTAGAAAAACCAGACGTACTAGAAAAAATGAAAAGAGCATTTATTATCCTTCTGGCGGTAGTGCTTTTCGCCGCCTGTGGCGAAAAAACATTGACCTCCTATGTCAACCCCTTCGTCGGCACCGACGGCCACGGACACACCTTCCCCGGCGCCATCGTCCCCTTCGGCCAAATCCAGCCTTCGCCCGACACCCGTCTGGAAGGCTGGGACGGCTGCAGCGCCTATCACTACTCCGACGACACCATCTATGGCTTCTCCCACACCCACCTCAGTGGCACCGGCTGCGAGGACTACGGCGATGTGCTGCTCATGCCGGTGGACGAACTTCAGATGCGCGACATCAAGTTTGGCGATTCCATGCGGCTGAACTACTGCTTCGCGTTTTCCCATAATGACGAGGCGGCTCAACCTGGATATTACAGCGTAAAACCCTTCGAAGGACGTATTACGACTGTTAAACAGGTGGAACTCACCGCCGACCGCCGTGTGGCCTACCACCGTTACACATTCGGGCAGAGAATGAATGGCATTGTGCTCGACCTGCGTCATCGCGACGTGCTGCTGAGTGGCAAAATTATGCAGAAAGACGGCCTTATCGTGGGCTGGCGTGAGAGTTCGGCATGGAATCCCGACCAGCATCTTCATTTCGCCATCCGCAGCAGTGTACCTATCGAAGGAGTTAGAATGAGTGATGATTCTACCCAGGCGGTTCTGCTTTTGCCCAATGGCACCGAGCAGGTGGAGTTGCAGGTGGCCATCAGTGGTGTCGATATCCAAGGCGCTATCAACAACCTTAATGTCGCCCAATATAAGGACTTCGACGCTGCCCGCCGCGGGGCCGACAGCACTTGGGAGGCCGCCCTCGGCAAGCTGAAAGTGGAAGGCGGCACCGATGAGCAGAAGCGCTGCTTCTACACCGCTCTCTACCATTGCATGACCTCGCCCTACCTCTGGAGTGACGCCGACGGACGCTACCGCGGCACCGACAACCAGATACATACCGTCGACCCCGGCCGCGAGGTCTATACCGTCTTCTCCCTCTGGGACACCTACCGCGCTCTGCATCCCTTGCTGACGCAGATAGAGCCCGAGCGCACGGTCGACTTCGTCTATACCGCCATGAAGAACTTCGAGCAGGGTGGGGAACTCCCCATGTGGGAACTGGCCAGCCACGAGACCCACTGCATGATAGGTTACCACGCCGTCCCTATGCTCCTCGAAGCCTATATCTATTTGGCCGAATCTGACGGCACCATCGCCGGCTATACCCCCAAGCAGTTGCTCGACGCTATGGTGGCCACCAGCAACCGCACTGAGGCCCACCGTGCATATGGCAAGCAAGGATATCTCTCGTCTGAACTCGATAACGAGTCCGTCAGCAAGACCCTCGAATACGCCTATGATGACTGGTGCATAGCGAGGATGGCAGAAATTGCCGGCGATACTGCTACTGCCCGCAACTACTGGATTCGCTGCCAGAGTTGGCAGAACATCATCGACAGCAATGGCTTTGCCCATCCCAAGCGCAACGGCGGCTGGGTGACGCCCTTCAACCCCACTGAGGTGAACAACCACTTCACGGAGGCCAACTCTTGGCAGTACAGCACTTACGTACCGCACGACATCGATGCGTGGGTCGAACATATAGGTGGCAAGAACCAAGCAATCGCCTTCTTGGATAGCCTTTTCGAGGGCCACAACGCCATGAGTGGACGTGATCAGGCCGATGTTACTGGCCTCATCGGAATGTACGCCCACGGCAACGAGCCCTCCCACCATGCCGCCTGGCTCTATGCTCTCCTCGGCCAGCCTGAGAAAACGGAGAAGTATGTCCACAAGATTCTCAACGAACTCTATACCAGCAAGCCTGACGGCCTCTGCGGCAACGAGGACTGTGGCCAGATGAGTGCCTGGTATGTGCTGGCCTCCCTCGGTCGCTACGAAGTCTGTCCGGGTAGCGGCATTTGGGTGGAAACCAAACCCATCTTCACCTGTCACTTCCCACTTTCCACTTCCCGCTTTCCACTTTCCACTTTCTCCGATTCCCTCCGCATCACTCCCTGCCCCATTTTCGACGATTGGCGCCAGCAGGTAACCGATTCCCGTCAGGTCAGCCTCTCTCTTCCCGGCTATTCCGATGCCGAGATTCTATACGGTAAAAACATGATTTGCCCCGATTGCGAAGACCTATTCCATCCCTACACGGAGCCCATCAAGGTCACTGGTCGGGATTTGGGAGAGTATGTCGTCGCTAAGGCCAAGGTCAAAGGACGCTTGATGAGCCAGACCGTGACGCAGAATTACAGCCGTGTGCAGACCGACATGAAAGTGACCTATCTCACGCAGCCTGCTCCGCAATACACCGAGAATGGCCCCGAGGGTATGGTCGACGGCGTATTCGGCAACGCCAACTATCGCATCGGTGGTTGGCAGGGCTGGCAAGGAGACATGGTGGCTGTGATCGAGCTCGAGAAAGTGAAAACCGTCAAGCATGTCGGTGCCCATTGTTTGGAAAACATGCGCTCGTGGATTTTCTTCCCGAAGAGTGTCAGTGTGGAATACAGCATTGACGGACAAATATGGAAGCCTTATGGCGAGGTGAAGAACACACAATTCGCACCCGTACATGATCGACAGGAGGAAAGCGTGGTGCATTGCTTCGCTGTGAACGGCTCGGCTCAGGCCAAATATTTGAAAATTACGCTCCACAACTATGGCCTATTGCCCAGCTGGCACATCAGTGCCGGCCAGCAGGCGTGGCTCTTTGTGGACGAACTGGAAATATGGAAACTTTAATATCAGAAATCAATATGAAGAAACGTCTTGTTATCCCCGCAGCACTTGCTTTCTCGGCTCTCTGCTTCTCTTCTTGCGACAACAAACTCTGCTACTGCTATGAGCGTACTTCCGACGGGGTACTGCACGAATCGAAGGTTTATGTCGACAACGATACTCCGTGCAACTCCTTGTCGAGAGGTGACCGCGGTTGCATCGAAAGCAGCGAACGCGGAACCATCAACCCCGATGATATCGCCAAATAACTACAGCACTAGGATGGCGTTAGACACTGGCCGCTCGCCCTCGTGGTCGTGCTCTCCATTGTCGGAGGGGTAGTTCACCACGCCATTGTCTTTGATATACATGGTGCTCGAACCACCGCCGTCCAGGTTGATGGCGGAAGAGCATCCGAGCCACCGCATCACACGCTGCAACTCGAAGAGCGTCAACCCTTCGGCATGCTCTTTGAAACGTCCGTCGGCCACGAATAGAATATATGAGCCGTCGGGACGGCGTCCCAAGGCCGTGCGGTTGTGACGTTTGGTGACGAAGGTGCGGTCGGTGCGTTGCGGCACATCTTTCCCTTTCCACACCAGCATGGGCCCTGCTGTCATCACATCGCGCTCTTTCATCTTCTCTTCACTCATCCGGTTGCTGTCAGGGACCGAGAGGACGGGTCTTCCGTTGCGGAGCGCCAGGGTGGCGTACTGGTAGTATTTCCTGTTGATGGAATCGGCCTTCCCGGGGGTATTCTCGCCAAGCTGGATACCGTCGATGCGGAGGTAGCAGACCGGGTTACCCAAATCCATGTCGAAATAGCTCCCGTTGATGGCGGCAAGGGCCTCGGAATGCTCCGCGAAAACAGAAACCCCCGTTAACATGGTGTCGCTCACAAATGCCAGCCGTCGGGGAGACCCCACAGGTACTTCGATGACGAAGAAATGCTGCGGAGAGCAAAAGAGTTCGCCTTCGCCAAAGTGGTAACGTTTCAGCACGAAACCGTCGAGGCTGTCCACGCTCCATTCAGCGTTGACAACACGAATAGAGTCGTTGGGATTGAAATCGTTTTGCGAACAGGCGGAAAGGCCAGTAATGATAAGTATAAAGAGATATAGAATTTTTTTCTTCATTTTTTCTTTTTCTTCTTTCGTTTGAACAAGTCGCCCCAGCTGTCGAAATCTTTGGTGAGCTTTAGTCCGAGGCCTTGCTTGTAGGGAAGGTCGATACGGGTATAGTCGTTGGTGTTGGTACGATTGTAGGCATATAGGTGAAGCACTGAACTCAGTCGGTAGCCTATCAGAGCGTCGATAACAGCACCGCCCACGGAACTTGCTTCAATATCGCGGCTCTGTCCACCGTAACCCAAAGTACTCTCTACATACCAGCGACCCCAGTCTTTGCTGATATTGACATCGAATTGTTGGTTGGTCTGGTCGGTAGCCGACTTGTAGTCGATGTTGACATCTACGAATTGTACCATATCGGATAGGCTGTTGCCGACAATGGATGTCACAATGCCCAGAGGATTTCCACCGGCCGACGGCGAATCGCTGCCCACATTGTAGAAACTTCCTGAGATGAGCAGGGAGACCGTCTGGTTCATCATGTCTCGTTCGCTCTTCCGGTCGATATAGGCGAATACCTCTTCTTCCACGCTCGGGTCGGCATTGGGCAATCGTAGGTCGAAGCCGATATTGGGATCTTTCAGGGTTCCGGAGATGGCGATGATACTCTCCACTTGTATGTATTTCTGCGTGTTGTCGACGGACGAAAGGCTGCCGGTCAGTGTGGAAAGGTTGACACGTTGGGAATAGACTGCACGCAGGTCGAATCGTGCATCGGGAACATTACCCTGGAAATTCAAGCTGCTCCCCTTTTCGATGGAGAATCTCTTTTCGTACACCGAAAGCAGGCCCACTTTTATCGTACCGGATGTGATTTCGTAGTTTCCTATCATCTTGGCTCCATTTGTACTGTTGAAGCTTAGATGCAGGTCTCCAGCGCCGGAGGCTCCCACATTTGCTCCCACCTCTCGGAAATCCATGGGAAGGTTGATTTTCGCATCGGGAGTGATGCTTAAATCTAGCTCCAGGTTAAGGTCTGTCTTCTTTTTCTTCTTTGTGGTGGCCTGTTCTTCTCCGATGGATTTATCGCTGACGAAAGTGATGTAGTTCTGCGACTTGACTTGCTGATGATAGCTGACAGGAACAGTGATGTCACATCCAGAATTGGTTCGAGCACGGACATCGATATTGAGGTTGTCGATTGTGCCGGTCGCTCTCCCGTCGACCGATGCCAGCAACTTCCCGTAGAATTGATCACCGCTCTTCTTGTTTAGAACCAATAAGTTGTCGGTGGCCAGACGGACATCCAGCTGGATTTTTTTGTCGTTGGTGAGTTTGATGATTCCGTTAGCAGTGGCCTTGTTATTAAGCGGGTCAAGAAGGTCGAAGTCTTTGAGCGTGATGATGTTGTTCTTAAACTGAATGCTGTCGGCAAAGTGATAGGTGACATCGGTGATGTCAACCTTCAATTCGCCATTGTCCACTATGGCTTCTCCAATAAATTGGGGATTTGCAATTTGACCGCTTACTTCAATATTCCCGTGCAACTGGCCTCCAATATGGCTTGTGAAAGTGGACAGCAATGGCTGTATTACAGCAAGCTCAAAACTATTAAAGCTTACTTTAAAGTTAAGGTCAGGAGTTTTCTTGTCTAACCCCAGCCATCCAAAAGCCTGGATTTGGTTGCTCATGAGTCTTAGGATAAGGTTGTCGCGCTCGGAGTTCCAGTGGCTGCTTAACTTCACCTCCCCGAGATGCTGATTGTTCACCTGACAACTGTCAATGACCAAATCCGAATTGAAATATAGCGTGCTTTGGAAGCCGTTTAATGCAAAGTTTCCGTTGATGACTCCGTCGATGGTGATGGGACTGTTCTGCAGTACCATCTCACACAAATGGCTGAGGTTGAAATGGTCGAAGTTGAGCTCAACGCAGTCTGTGAGCTGACCATTGAATTGCAGACAGGCATTGATACCCTGCCCGTGGCTTTCCAGTCGTAATTGTTCTCCGTTGAGCTGCAATTGTCCGGTAATACCCCTCCGCAGGGTGATGTCTTTGGCACTCAGTTTCCAAGGGGTCTTGCCGACATAGAAGTAGGGCTTCGTAACAGCGATACTGTCGTCTTCCATCTCAAGTTGCAGGTCACCATGCGTAGCCATCTCGTTATTTCCCCATTTGAGCCCGACAGAGGAGGCCTCGCGGCTACTGTTGATTCTGGCAGTTAACTGCTCAAACAGCGTCATTTTCCCAACAGTCAGGCTCTGAGCATCGACCTGCAGCTCATACCTGTTTCTCCAAGGGCGTCCGCTGATGCCTACGTCTTCTAGCATCACGGGTCCGACACGTAGAGAATCGCTGATTAACACCAGCTTCAGTTGTTCGCTGAAGTTGTATGAGCCATCGATGACAGTCCCTTGGGAAATAGAGACATTCTTCACCAAGCTGTGCAGTAGTCGTCCGTCGTCTTTCCACGTCACGCGGTATGAGAACACGTCTTCTTTCAACCGATCTAACATAGTGGCGTCGAATTCATCGGAAGTGTTGATAATATTGGGGAGGTATTGATGTTTAAAATAGCGGAGAATCAAGGGCAGGTCTTCATAGTTGAAATGTCCTTTGACTGTGGCATTGGCAAAATCGCTCTGTAAGAGCATCTCTTTCCCTGTGGGATCTGCCTCGACGCTTATCTCTACTTGGCCAAAATTCAGGTCGCCGTATCGGATGTCCGTAGCGGTCAACTGTCCGTCCATGTCGTTGAGGGTTTCTCCCGAGATAGAAGCCTTCATGTGGGTGGCGAAAGGGTGGGGGAGGAGTCCGAGGTCAAAGTTGTCGATATCGATATCGGCGGTGTATTGCTTCTCCTCGCCCGTGAGGTTGGCTTCCACAGTGGCGGTGAGGTCGGCCATCGTATCGTTGGATTCCACTTTGGCAATCAGCCGGCCTCTCTTTAGTTCTCCCGAAAGGTAGGTCGTTGTGAGTTTATGACCCTTCACCACGCTGTTGGTGAGATGACCGTTCATAACCAGCGAAAGTTTTCGTGGCCAGCTCTTCAAATCCTTCAGGTCTCCGTTCCATGCAGCGTCTACCGACACATCGAATCCTGTATGGGTTATCCATTCGTTTTCCAGAAGTGTGAGATCCATTTTATCACTTTGGGCATCAAGGGAAACAGTATACCCTTTGGGCGTATGGTGAAGCATGGCGTCAGCCCTGAATCGCCCCAGCCCACAATCTGCCAGGAGGTTCGCAGCCAGATGCTCTTTGATTCCACCTTGTATGGTGGCAATCATATCGACATGGTCAACCTCATTAAGTATCTTGTTCGCCGATTTCCCCAATTTTATCTTTTCCAGCAAAGGCTGCAGGTCGTTTCGGTTGGTCTTGAGGTGTTCTATGTCTAGGTCAAATACGGTATTCTTCATTTTAGGCAAACCTGCAATGGTGCCGGAAATCTGAGCCGAAGATTCATTACCCCAGCGGATATTCATATCCGTGGTTATCGAGTCAATAGTGCCTGTCGCCGTTCCTTCGGCCTCCACGGTGGCATTGATTCCCCAGAGTGCGGGTGCCCAGTAGGCCACATCGCTCATCGCCACCTGCGTGCCGGGCTTGATGTCCACCTCGTGCCGCACAGTGTTCACATATCCTTTGATGCCTTTCCAGTCGTTGTATTTCAACGTGGCGTTAAGGTAGATGTGACTTTCGGGGGTCTCGACCTTCAGGTTATTGGCAACAATATTGTATCTGTTCACATGGATTTGTCCGCTGAGGTTATCCACACGGAAACCGCTCTTCTCACGTGTGCTGAGATGTGAAATATTGCAGGTTACATCGTCGTTGACAACCAGCACGTCTTTGAATTTTGCATGGATGTCAAAGAATTCCATGTGCGGAATCTGCACCCCGTGGGCATACACCTTTCCCCGCTTGTCGGGCAGGTCCATGCGGTAGTGTACATTGTCCAGATCCAGTGTCTTGACCTTTACCGTGAAGGGAGCATGTTTCTCCTTTTTCTTTTCCGATTTGAAATAGTCAATCAGGAACTGCAGATTTGTTTTGTGATTTTCGATGGCGAAATGGTAGTAGGCATTCTTCAGGTACACTCGGTCGAAATCGAGGGTTTGGTCGCTGTAAGGGAATGTTCTGAAAGACGCTTTGAGTTGGTCTGCCACCAGCAGCGTGTCGCCCGTCGGCGAAATCCACAGCAGGTTGTCGGCAATCAGGTGGTCGAAGGGCATCGCATGAAGAGACCCGATATACACCTTGCCGCCCCACTCCTTCGAGAAATAACTGCCAGCCAGCGCACCCAAGTACGACTGCACAACGGAGAAATTCACCAACGCCACCAGGATGTAAATCGTTAACCCCAGCGTCAGCAGTACCCGCCGTACTATCTTCCATGTTTTCTTCACTACACTCCTATAACTAAAAAAGATATCTTTTATTATATATATTGTGGTGTTTTTTTGAATTTCGACGTAAAACTTTTCTTCTTAGTCATTTTGTTCTCATTTCGACCACATTTCTACCATTGTTCGACCATAAAAATGGTTAAACAATGGTTAAACAATGGTTAAACAATGGTCGAACAATGGTCGAACAATGGTAGAACAGGGTTATTTGACGGCTTAAGTGTGTTGAAATCAGTGTATTATTTTGATTTTTGTATTTTTTTTCAGTTTTTTGCCTTGAAACGGCCGATTTTTGTCTAATTTTCCCTTTTTGGGGGTCAAAAAAATCCTGTCTAGGCTGGTTTTAGATATTTTTTTTCAAAATAATTGTGCTGATTTTCAGCCTTGTTACAAATAAAATGAAATTTTTTGAAAAAAA
>CADCEC010000002.1 GCA_902800395.1 uncultured Bacteroidota bacterium
ATAAAACTGAGGCTTAATGGTATGTCACCTGTCCAGTACAGGCAGGCTCACGAATCCTCAATGATTGTTTAACCGTCCAACAATTGGGGTTCACTTCAGCGTCTGTCCAAACATTGAAAATCAGCATTTTACACAATTATTCCCTTGTTGCTGCATGATGGCAGCATAAAAATGGGGGATTACTTACCAGGGGACAATTTGTCCCCATGAAAGAAATGCCAAGAGAAACTAAAGCCTGGAAATAAGCCCTCGACTAAGTCCGGTCAACCGTTCCAATTGTCGGATGCTGGCACCCTGGTTGCGAAGGAGATAAAGCATCTCACGAGCAGCATCAGATGTTGAACTCCATCAAACATGGTATTTCCATAGAGAACGTAACGGAAGGATTTTACTAAAGAGTTCTTCTATAAAGAAATAGCTTATGGCAGACGCGTCACCTGAGACTATAGAACGCCTGATAGGGAATTCAGAGAAGGGGTTAAAGGACATAGAAATGTCATTGCCTCTTATTTTGGAAACTAGACAAGCGGTTCTTGATGCTATCGAGAAACAGAAAGAGAGCAATGTTGTTCTTGAGTTGATGCTGGTTGTTTTTGATACCTTGTTGGCAGAGAACGAGGTGATATATGACCTATCTGCTTCACTTGATGCATTACTGAAGGCAAAGAATGACTATACCAAACGTTACTATATGCAGAGTTTGAATCTCTGTTTTGTTGAGGCTTGCTCATTATTTGCTGGTGATGAAAATGACGAAAATAGTTTGCTTACAAGACTGGAGAAACTGACAAAACAACTAAATCAGGCCGGATGCCAATTCATTGCAAGACATATTATTGACGATATTCAAGCATTCAGAAAAAACTACTGTGATAGGGAACTTCGCAACATAACCAGGCACTATGACGATCCTATCAAGATGTATGAGAAACAGCAGGGGTTGAACAATATAGACTTCTTTGCGAAAGGTGCAAGCCAACTGATGGCGATACGTATGGAAGTGACTGTGTTAAGCTCATTTCTGTTGGGGCTGCTTGCTCCTGTCAATAAAGAACAACAAAGCGTTGTTTCTAAAAAAACATCTAGATTTAATATTAAGGGGCTAATCAATAATGCTGTTTTTAATGCATTCAAACAGAGGAATATAGAAGGCGAAATACAACGGATGCTAGCTAAGGGGCAGTCTACGCTAGATGAGTGTTACAAACAATACAATCAGTGTCAGGCGGCTATCAGATTTTTGGAAGAAAAGAATTGTAGGACTGATGACTTCAAGAAGATGGAGTCGATAATAAAACTGAGAATGGAGGCTCTCTTCTTGCAATATGATTTAGCGTGTTCGGTTTGGGGCTTCCTGAATGCCTCTTCAGACAAAGAACGTTCTCAAAATCTTAGACTGATTCATATTACTAAACAGGCTGCATTGACGCATATATATGGCTATAATGATAATCTCAGGGAGAAGAGTCTATGGACTGAAATCAAAATAATCGAGGAAACAAGAAATGAGAAGCTTAATACGTCTTTTGTGGAAAAACTGCTTGAGGATCTCACTGGGAATTTGACCGAAGACAAGGAGTACTCGCAGATGTTCGCACATTATCGGTACAAGGAAGACTTCTATATTCCTGCCCGTCTTGAGGCGTTTGGCAATATGGAGCATCACAAAGAGTTGATGGATGCGACGAAATTGTTGCAAGTATGTAAGGTTTTGGTCGGATATACAACGGGATTACTATTCTGCATGGACGAAAAGCAGAAACAGGAGAGGAAGATACGACATGATGAATGGATGGGGAAACTCGATGAACTAGTTGCAAGGTCTGGTAATGATGAGAGAATGCGAGAGTCTTTGAATTCTATGCAGGGGCTTATTAATCAAATTTATGGTGATGCGAAAGTGAACTAGATATGACCCAAGATGAACTTTGGCTGACGAAGTATCAAGAAGTGATGGTTTTCATGGAGAAGAACCATCGTAATCCATCAAAGAATCGCATTGAAGAGCACCAGATGTTGAACTTCATCAAGCACAATAGAAAGTTGCTAAATGCCGGCAAGATGAAAGAGAGTAGAGTAGTGATGTTTGAAAAGTTGCTGGAGACGGGGGGGGAGTGTAAGAGGGTGAATCAATACCAGTGATGGAATCACGGAACTACGGAAAAAACACAATAAAACCATAATTGCAGAAACGTAGTGTTGTTAATTTTTATTAATCGCCTTATGTTTCAAATAAAAATAGTATCTTTGCAAATTTGAATATTGTACTAAAGGAGTACATTAGAAGATATGGCATTTAGTGAAAAAGACATACAAGATGCTTGGAACCGTGCAACTTCCGTTGAGGGTTATGACGCAACCCGGTTCAGGAAAGATGCCTGCGGCGCTTGGATACAACGGTCTGAATATGGGAACCATAAAAGTCAGTATGGCTGGGATATAGACCACGTGTTACCACGAGTACTGGGTGGAGGTGACGATGAAATCAACCTCAGACCAATGCAATGGCAGAATAATCTGTCGAAGGCTGACGATTTCCCATATTACTACTCTGCTGTGATTGCAAACGAACGCACTAATGAAGAAAAAAAAGTGCAATTTCGTGTG
This sequence comes from uncultured Bacteroidota bacterium, assembly GCA_902800395.1. GTDB lineage: Bacteria > Bacteroidota > Bacteroidia > Bacteroidales > P3 > Colimorpha. The sequence goes on from CADCEC010000002.1 coordinate 2,608, forward strand.
AATGATGATTTATACAAACTTTTAAAACGAACATACAATATTTGAAGATGAAACTAAAATCACTGAAGATTGAGGCGCTCTTCAATACATTTTCATACGACCTCCATTTTGATAGTCAGGACAAATACCTCATACTGACAGGTATCAACGGCTATGGCAAGACGACAATATTGAATATGATTAGTGCGCTTGCCAACAAGGATCTGTATTATTTCTATACATTTCCTTTCGCATCCATTGATTTTGGATTTGAGGATGAATCTGTGTTGTCGTTGTCCTCTGATAGAATAGATGATGCTGTTTCTACAGATGTGCCTGTTAGTGGTGGCAGGAGTCTGCATTTTGATATGAAGGAATCTGACAGCAAGGCAATAGGCTCATTTTGCATTGATGCCGGTACTATTGCCCGTGTGATGAAAAACTATTACCACTTCTCGCATATTAGCATCAACAGTAGACTGAAGGATGATTATGAGTCAACAGACTTCTATCAGGTGATGAAGGATGAGGGCTTGCTGAATGCTATTATACAGCTTACAGGTAAGAATGCAGAGCAGATGATGATGAGGCTTGACGCATTCAAAGCTTTTTATATCGAGGCGGAGCGGACTGTGGAGTGCCGTTATCTTCGTCCGAAGAATACTGTTCCCGATTTGGAGTATAGGGATCCGAAGTGGTATCTGATTGACCACTTGGCATCTGATTTTCGTTATATGCTCAATAATGAGTATGCCAACTATGTGAAATATTCACAACAGGTGGATTCTGATTTTATTAACCAAGCGGTATCCTCCAGTTTGGTATATAATCAGAAAACCTATGATGCGGAAAGGGGAAAACTAATTGTCCGAGCAAAGGAATTGGAACTTCTTGGGCTGATACCCCATTGGGATGTAAAGTCGTATGATGAGACCAATGCGAAGATGTTGACGGCATACATTGTTGCACAAAATAAGAAAATGGATTACTACAACACTTTGCTTAGTAAAATCCGTCTTTTCTATAAACTCGTGGAAGAGAGAGGTTTTGTCAACAAGAATATGTCGGTCACCGTGAAAGATGGATTCCGATTCCGTGCTGATGGCAACGGGTTTATCGACCTTAGCCTTCTATCCAGCGGCGAGCAGAACGAGGTTGTAATGCTATACACACTGGTGTTCAGTGTAGGAGACGATTCGATGCTACTGATTGACGAGCCGGAAAACTCACTCCATGTGCTGTGGCAAAAGAAGTTTATGCGAACCATTGAGGAGGTTTCAGCTGTGAAGAATCTTTTTGTGATTGTCGCTACTCATTCGCCTCAGATAATAGGAACACGATGGGATAATTGTTGTGATTTGACCGAACTAATGGGTGGAGAGAACGATGGAGAATAGTATCAACAAGGCACTCACAGAGGAAGATCGGGTCACTGCAGTTATACTGGCCATACAGGGGCACAGTGTGGATAAAAAACAGGTGGTAGTAGTGGAAGGTGATGATGACGCGCTGTTCTATGAACGTTTTTTGGATATGTCCAATTGTGATGTTATTGTCAATAACTCGTGCTGTGGCTATGCAGCTATTACCTCTACCTGCAATGCGAAAGGCTACGCTAACCGCTATTTCATGATAAAGGACTCCGACTTTGACAGGCTTCTTGGAACGGCACAAATGGATAACCAGATACTCACCGACTATCACGACAGGGAACTATTCCTAAGCACACTTGATGTAGATGCACTACTTGGAGGCAAATATGGCATTGCGATAGATGTGAAGTCCATCGCAAGGTCAATACGAGGCTTGTCTATGACCAAGTGGTACAATATGGCAAATGATTGCAAGTTAGTATTCAAGAAAAAATGTGTGGTGCAAAAGGTGTACGACGGACAAGATGACGTGAGTGTTGATGATTGTGTTGTTAAGCTTGCGGAAGAGAAAAAGAATGCGGGAAAACAAATACCTCCAAAGACCCAATTTGTTTGTTTTATGAATTCTAATGAAGGAGCAGATTGGCGGCAATATACTAACGGCCATGATTGGCTTCATGCAATCGCCACCTGGTTGAATGTTCGTTTGAACAAAGCAATCTCATATGATAAAGACATTCGCCCGTATCTGGAGAGCGTATTCTCAATAGAAGACTTTAAAGCGACTGGGCTATATACTGAAATCAGGAAGCGAGAGGAGACTTTAGGCAGAATCTTTTTAAATATTGCAGCATGATTGCAAAAGTACAATACAATGACTTGACGGGAACGGCAGCAGCAGACATTACTGATTTTTCGCTGAATTCTCTGGAGAAATATCTAACAGATCGTTATGAGAACTACGATACTGAACGTTATTTCTGTGTCGGTTGTCGGTTATATATTGCAGGACAAACATCTAATACTGTCAATATCCAGTTTATTTGCCTTGACAAAGAAGAGCATAAATATGTGTACTTATGTCCGGTAGATGATATGAGTTATGAAGAGGCTTTCTCTCTATTCAAACGGTTTGAAATCGTATTAGGAAGTAATGAGAGCATTAGCGAAATCAACATAAGCGATGAGGACTGGCGCGATTTAAAATAAGGGATCGTAAGGATTTATATTCCATTGAAAATCATTGCTTAAGTGTAGCGTAACAGATGTGGAGATAACAATGTAAAAACATATATAAGGAATAAAAGAATATGGACAATCTGTTAATTGCGCTTCTTGCACTTAGTCCCAATACTGGCAAGGTAGCTAAGAGGATGGTGGATGCTACATGTTATGGTATAAAAAGATTTTTAGAGCCATATTTCATCGCTCACGAAGAGAAAGTTAAGGCTAAGACGGAATTGGAAATAATCAGAAACAACCAGTTGCGTCAACTTGAGTTTGCACAGGAGTTCTTGAAGAATGCAAATGAGCGGTTCCCAGAAGAAGCTGTTCGTGATTTCTCTAACATTGTTAAGATTATCAAAACGGCGGTAGAGTGTACGGAAAGTCATCAAGTTGAGGAGTCCATATACACAGAGGAGGAAGATAGAGAATGGTATGCACGTTTCTTTGATGAAGCGAGATATATCTCTGACGAACAACTCCAGGAAGTTTGGGGGCGATTGATTGCTGAAAGGGTTATTCATCCGGAAGGGGTGAATAACAGGGTGCTATATTTTATTCGTAGTCTTGATAAAAGAGAAATTGAGTGTATAAAACGTTCGATGCGAATATTCCTGAATGACGATTTTATCCCAGACTATGTTATTGGAAGGTTTGACGGTATGTCTCACGACGTATCGACACTTTTATCATTGAGGCTTATATATAGTAGTGACATCATGCATCCATTGGTGTCGGCATTTGATTTGTCTAAAGAAACAATAATCAAAGGGAAAGGTTTTGATTTCCGGATGACTGCACTCGGAAATGAGAAGGAGGTCAGTGTACAATGCTATGCTTTAACACCGGAAGGGAAGGTGCTGAGCCGTTTATGCAAGTCGCAACTTTCATCGAAGGAAGCCCAGATGATATGTGACCATCTCAATGCCTGTTGGAAGGACAAAGTTAGAGTGGAGATTGTGGAGAATCAGTAATGGTGACACTCAAAAAAGGTATTTAGGATTTACAGTGGCCCTAATCTTTGAATGACATCATTTAGTTGGTACCATTAAAACACAATTGACACAAGTGAACAAAAATAACAAGATAACAAATTTGGATGATGCTGAATTTATCTCTTTTCTTTATGCGGAAAGGGATAGAGAAAACAATCTGAGTCAGTATCAAGGTTGGAATAACTGGGCTCTTATTGGAGCATTCATGACGATTGTTTGTGCGGGTTATGCCATATTAAAGGATGCCAACATACTCAATTGGAATGATGTGTTCTACTATTCAACAGGAATCATATCATATTTCTTAATCTATCACTCCTGGTCGCGTGCGTTTAAGCGAGAAAGGGGTGTGGATTTCTATAAGGTCAGAACGTTAAGCGAAATAGCACCCTATGTTCAAATTGTTTTTGTATTCATTTGCGCAATTGCATCTGCTATAATCATTCCACTAACAGAAGGATTTAATGCTGTTTTTTGGTGGTGGATAGCAGTTCTAGTCGTTTTTGTGATAGCTATTATTCTAATCATCGTCTTTAGGAACAAGATAATTCCGGCTTGTTATCATGAATTATTTCTGCCATGGGTGTGGGGTAATATGGTATTAGCAGGTGTCATGGGAGTTGTATTGGCTAATGTTGGCTATAAATCATTGTGTATGGCAACAAACGGTGTCTATAGTGATGAATTTGCATTAGCCTCCTGCGTTGCAGGTTGTTTTATTATCATCTTTGTTTTTGTAACGATAAATACAAACAACAAATCGGTAAGAAGGTTTGATGCAATTATCGATGATTATATTTATTTAAATGTTTCAAAAGAAGAAACATACAGAAAGATAACAATCAATAGGATGGGATATGGCGTGATGGATGCTTGTACAAAAGAGTTTGAAGAAATTAATCGTTTGATGAGTAAACATGACGAAGACGAGAGGGAAGTTGAGAAAATGAAGGCGATAATAGATGCTGGGGCTTATACGATTGAACAATTGCATCAGATTGGTTTAAGTGCAAAAGCTATTCTAAATAATGAAAAGCGCATCCTGGAGTTAACCAAGCAATTAAATGAAAAATTAAGAGAGATTATTATTGCGGTTCCAATATATAAGAACATTCCCGAACTTAATTATATCATCAATACTAATATTTCTAACGGCGAAAAGATAGACTCTTTGTCCACAGAATTACAAGATTTGCTCGAAAGAATACCATTATAACGCTATTGAGGTACCTAAATAAAAAAAACGGAGCCTCACCTGATAGATGAAACTCCGTTTATGAAGTAGAAAGTATTGGGTTTGATGATTTCTAAAACCTGATGACGAAAATGTTGAATCCGACGATTTATCATTGTTTGGTATACCCGCTGAAGAGCGACCGAACAAGGAAGATGTTGTGAGTGAACTGTTGCGAGATTTTTTTTACGACACTTAATACTACCAGAAGAAAAGCAGAATATGTTTCCTCGGAGAGTATTTTAAATTCTTCGCAGGAAAGTATTCAAAGAGTGAACTGTCATTTCAATATATGAATGAAATGATGACCTTACCAAGCGAACCTGCATTTGAAGAGAAGATGCATCAGGCTGTTCGTCAAGGGAAAGCAGAGTTCCTGATACATAAGCTGAAGCAGTATATAGAGGATGAGACCATAACAAAAGATATACCAACAGTGCTAAAGCGATGCATCACCATTCAAGATGCTGTATATCGTGATTGGGCAAAGAGTCGTGATGCATTTGCGAGTCCTTATGATTATTGCCAAATAGGACAGTTTAGACCTGTGTACTCTAATCTTTTGCTTGTGAATAATGGGGAAGTGATTCAAGAGCAGCAAGAAATCGAGAGGATAAAGGCATTTTATGCTGAAATCACTCAATATGCTTGGTTGGCATCCTCGTTGACACTTCCTATCAACGATGACCGCAATATGTCGTTTGTGTATGGACAAGAACTGTTTCTTGAATTAAAAGAGAGTCTTATCCGTAGGTTTATTGAGGTAGAGTTAGCTGTAAACCCGTTTGAGCAGGAGAAGATAATGGCAATTCCTATGCTGAGAGATGTGTATAGTAATTATTGGGATGAACATTTTAAAGAATATGTTAGAAACAGTTCTGAGCCATTGGCTTGGCTCTATCGTTTACTGAAGCCATCAGGCAAGTTGCTGGAATGGAATTCTATGGTCTATAGCAATTTGGTGGGAGAGGGAGCGCTGGATAGTTATGCAAAAGAACGTTTAGGGTTGGATTTACCGCAAGAAATCAGTCAGGATCTGGCTCAGCTATATGGCAAAAATGTCGCAGCCTTGGCTGAAACAAACTTCAATCATCATCCATTCTTGGTTGCTGCCAAGAAATGGTGGGATGAAAAAGGGGAGAAATCGTGATTTATGAAGCAAGACGAGCTTTGGCTGAAGAAGTATCAAGAAATAATGTCGTTTATGGAAGAAAACCATAGACGCCCATCGAAATACCCCCCGGAAGAAAATGCCATAGTCAACTGGTGGAAACACCAGCAAAAACTGATGAATGCAAGGGTATTGAAGGAGGGTAGGGTGGAGATGCTTCAGAAGTTGTTGGAGATAGGAGAGAAGTATAAGAGGGTGAATCAATATCAATAATAGTTAATAGATGATAGATAAGAGATAATAGTTGCGGAGATGATGTAATAATGGAAGAATAATAGTAAAAAACGGCCTCACAATTGAAAATCTTGGGAATTTCCGATTGAGAATCTTGGGAATTTGGAGGTGTAAGGCAATAAAACATAAATTGATTTCGTTATATTTGCGGACAGAAGCATTTTATAAAATTGCAAGAATTGCAAAAATATTAAATGAGTAACAATGGAAATTAGGCGCGACAGGTATCTGGAAAGGTTGATTGCACATAAGGGCAACGGGCGTGTGAAGATAGTGACCGGCATCAGACGATGCGGGAAGTCATACCTATTGTTTCAACTCTTTAAAAGGCATCTGATAGAGACAGGAGTTAAACCGAATCACATCATAGAGATACAGTTGGAGGATCGTTCCAATAAGGAACTACGTAACCCGGATGCTTGCCTGGCTTTCATTAAGAAGCAGATTAAGAACCAGAAGCCCTACTATTTGTTGATAGATGAGGTGCAGTTGATGGATGAGTTTGAAGATGTGCTGAATAGCTGTCTGCATATACAGAACCTTGACACTTACGTGACGGGTTCTAACTCCAAATTCCTATCAAAAGACATTATTACTGAGTTCAGGGGGCGCGGTGACGAGATGTATCTGCGTCCGTTGAGTTTCAAGGAATTCCGAACCATTCAGCCAGACAAACCGTTTGACGATGTGTGGACTGAATATATGACCTTTGGCGGCCTGCCATATTGCGCACTGTTGCCCACGAGGGAAGAGAAAGCAGATTATTTGAAACACCTGTTTGATGAGGTATTCCTTCGCGACATCATAGAGCGTAACAAAGTGCAGAATGATGCTCAGATGGAGAGTCTGCTGAATATAATCTCATCGGCAGTGGGTTCGTTGACCAATCCGAAGAAGCTGGAGGATACTTTTACTAGTTCAGGGATGGGAAAACTGTCTGCCAGTACGATTAAACAGTATCTGGACTACCTGTGCGATGCTTTTATGATAGAGCAGGCAGAGCGTTATGACATTAAAGGAAAACGTTACATCTCCACGCCGTACAAGTATTATTTCACAGATACGGGGTTGAGAAATGCCCGGCTGAACTTCCGTCAACTGGAAGAGACTCACCTGATGGAGAATGTGATGTTTAACGAACTTTGCTTGAGGGGCTATTCCGTGGATGTTGGCGTGGTGGAGATTAACGAGCGTCAGGAGGATGGCAAGTATGTGCGGAAGCAGATAGAAGTGGACTTTGTTTGCAACAAAGCTGACGAACGGGTTTATGTTCAGTCAGCATTCTCGATACCAACTACAGAGAAAAGACAGCAGGAGGAGCGCCCGCTGGTGCATGTGGGTGACGGGTTCCGAAAGGTTGTTGTGACCAAAGACAATGTGATACGGCACAATGACGAGAACGGAATCCTGATTATGAGCCTGCAGGAGTTTTTGATGGATGAGGGGGCGTTGGAGAAATAGAAACATAAAACTGATAAGAAACAAACTTATCGGAGGTATCGGGTATCGGACTAAAAAAGATAATAGATAATAGATAAGAGTAGGAGGGGAAGGCGGAAGGTTGACGTTAGAGGGATGAGATATGGATCAAGAGACTCGTTGGTTGACAAGATATAATGAGGTGGAAGGAATCCTCCGGATTCCGGAATCACGGATCTAAGGATCTACGGAATCACGGAGGCGCGGAGCGCGGACGTGCGAATCTACGGAGATACGGAACTACGGAGATAGCTGCATAGCAGCGGAATCACGGAACTAGGGAACCACGGAAGGCCCGAAGGACGGAACACGCAGTGCGTGGACTTTTGGATTTAAGGATTTACGAATCTACAAACAATGGAAGAGAAAAAAACTAAAACATACAACAGGAAACAGAAGTCCGGAAATCCGAACTTCCGTAAATCCGTGGATTCAGAGGTGCGCAAATTTGAAGGTGAATTGCGCCCTCTTATGACAGAGGCTGAGAAGAAGGAGGCGCAGGTTCTGGAGTTGAGTTATGACTTTTCTTGTAGGATTATAAGGCTGTATAAATATCTGAACGAGGGGAAGATGAGTAAGGCTGATAGGGATATGATTGATGCTTTAGGGAGACAATTGGTACGTTCTGCTACAAGCATCAATGCCAATATGAATGAGGCGCAACATCCTCAGAGCGACGCAGACTTTCTGAGCAAGGCCTCAATAGCTCTTAAGGAAGCCCGAGAGTCAGAAAATTGGCTTCGCCTGCTTTCTGACAACGGATACCTATCAACTGTTCAAGCTGAGTCGCTTCTTAGTGATTGTTCACGGATAAATAAAATCCTGATAACAATCACTGCCAAGGTCAAGAAGCGGTTGAACAGTTGATGGATTTACGGAAATACGGATAAACTGAGATAGGGTATTATATATGATACAGAGTATATCGTGTTTGGGCTATAGAGGTTTTGCGACCAAACAGACGCTTAAACTTGCGGTGCCCGATGGGAAACCCGGTAGTGGATTAACGGTTCTCGTGGGACCTAATGGAGGCGGTAAGTCTACATTAGTAGAGTGTTTCAACAAACTCTCTTTGGCAAACAGAAACGCTTCTTTCTCTAAGGGTAAACGAAATCTTAGAGCAAATGATACCGTTGAAATTTCTGTGACCGTTGATGATGGAAGCGGAATACTAAAAACAAGCAAGGGTGGAAGTGAAACACAATGGAGCGGCCCGACGCCTCCCAAGATATACTACCTGCCTTCAAGAAGATTCTTTAACCCTTATTTCAATACAGGACGTTGGTCAAGGGATATTTATTTAAATAACCCTCCAAATTTCCAGACACGTACTAACTCGTTGGATTCATGCGCGAGTAGATTGGTTGATTTGAATAAGGGAGATTCTACTCAGTTTGATGCCATGTTTGGGCGAATACTTGGCAAACCACTACAGTGGACTATAGATCAGGAAGATAATGGTCAGTATTTTGTGAAGATTACTAAACAGCAAGGACTGCACCATAACTCTGACGGCATGGGTGAGGGTTTGGTGAGTCTGTTGTTTATTGTAGATGCATTGTGTGGTACTAGTAATGAATTGATAGTGATAGATGAACCAGAGCTAAGTTTACATCCACAGTTACAACGCAGACTTTTGGATGAAATACTGGTAAAGACCAAAGATTCGCAGGTTGTAATTTCTACACATAGCCCGAATATGTTGTCTCTGGTCTCAATCGTAAACGGTGGTATGGTTGCCAGAGTGTTTGAATCAGAAAGGGGTTCTACAATATGTATGATAGATGATGAGTCGCGAGATTTTATTAATTCTACCAGCCACAATTTAAATAATCCTCATATTCTTGGAACGGATGCACGGGCATGTTTCTTCGCTGAGGATGGACTGATAATAACTGAGGGGCAAGAGGATGTAGTATTGTATCCTGTAATAATGGATAAACTGGGATTACCTTTCACTATTCCATTCTTTGGCTTTGGCGCAGGTGGAGCCTCTGGTATTTCTAATATCGCACATCTGTTACACGTACTTGGTTTTAAACGGATTGGAGCTATCTATGATGGTAACAAAAGAGCCGACTACGAAAATTTCTGTAAAGATTATGAGGATGTTGGATACAAGGCGTGGATAATTCCTACAGATGATATACGTGACAAAGAGGCCTATGAGGCTCCCGCTAAGACGGGCTTACTTGAAAGAGACAGAAAGACGCTGAAACCTGAATTTTCTGGACAACTCAACGCTATGTTTGCAGAAATGCAAAGGTATCTGGGGCTATGACACAGGATGAGAGATGGAATACTCGTTATGAGGAAGTGAAAGCGTTTATTGAAAATAATAAGCGGAATCCGTCGAAATATGTTGATTCAGAACGCGGACTAAGAAATTGGGTCAAGCAACAAAAGAAGCTCATGAACGCTGGTGCGCTGGAAGAACAACGCCTAAAATGGTTCAATGAGCTTCTTGCGTTAGGGGAGAGGTATAAGAGGGTGAATCAGTATGTCTGAGATGTAAGATGGAAGAAGTAAGAAGTAAGAGGTAAGAACTCAGAACTCAGAAGTAAGAGGTAAGAAGTAAGAGGTAAGAGGTAAGATGGATGAGGGGTGAGGGCTGAAGTGTGAGGGATGAGGTATGAGGGGTGAAGGATGAGGGGTGAGGTATGATATGAGGGATGAGGGAAGAAGTAAGAGGTAAGAAGTAAGAGGTAAGAAGTAAGAGGTAAGAACTCAGAACTCAGAAGTAAGAGGTAAGAGGTATGAGGTATGAGGTATGAGGTATGAGGGATGAAGGCTAAGGGCTGAGGTGTGAAGGCTGAGGTATGAGGGATGAAGGCTGAGGATATGAGAATAGGCTTTCTCTTCGTGTGATTTTTTCATACGGAGGGAAAGTTTTTTTATTTTGATATCTTCAAATATTCATCGGAAATTTGTATCTTTGCAATTCTGGTAAAAAAAATGCCGGATTGTATGGAATTGATAATTAAGAGTTAAGAATTAAGAATTGAAATATATTGTATTGTAATATGGATTATAATTACAACGAGATTGAGCAGAAGTGGCAGGAATGGTGGCGCAAGGAGGGGGTGTATAAGGTGAAAAACGACAGCGCCAAACCGCATTATTATGTTTTGGACATGTTCCCCTATCCATCGGGAGCGGGACTGCATGTGGGTCATCCGCTGGGCTATATCGCCAGCGACATCTACGCCCGCTACAAGCGGCTGCAGGGTTTCAACGTGCTGCATCCCATGGGATACGATGCCTACGGCCTGCCTGCCGAGCAGTATGCTATCCAGACGGGTCAGCATCCGGCCATCACCACGGAGCAGAATATCAACCGCTACCGCGAGCAGCTGGACAAGATAGGCTTCAGTTTCGACTGGAGCCGCGAGGTGAGGACCTGCGAGCCGAAGTACTACAAATGGACGCAGTGGACTTTCCTCCAACTCTTCAAGCATTACTATGACAATACCGCCAACAAGGCGCTTCCGATAACTGTCCTTGTGGAGCGTTTCGCTAAACAAGGCACTGAAGGTCTTGATGCCGCCTGCACGGAGGCGATGGAATTCACCGCTGAGGAGTGGAATGGCTGGGACGAGGCCAAGCAGCAGCAGGTGCTGATGAATTACCGTCTGGCTTATCTGGCCGACATCCCCGTGAACTGGTGTGCCGAGTTGGGCACTGTGCTGGCTAACGACGAGGTGGTCAACGGCCTCTCCGTCCGTGGCGGCTACCCCGTGGAGCGCAAGCTGATGCGCCAGTGGAGTCTGCGTGTCTCCGCTTACGCTCAGCGACTGGTGGATGGTCTGGAACAAATTGATTGGACCGACAGCCTCAAAGAGATCCAGCGCAACTGGATTGGCAGGAGCGAAGGTGCGGCGGTGTGGTTCCCGATTGATAAAGGAGTGAAAGGGAGTGAAAAGGGAGTGAAAGGGAGTGAAAGGACAAATGATAATTATTTCGAGATTTTCACTACCCGTCCCGATACCATCTTCGGTGTGACGTTCATGGTGCTGTGTCCTGAGCACGAGCTCATCGACCAGATTACCACTCCCGAGCAGAAGGCTGAGGTGGAGGCCTACGTTACCTGGGCCAAGAACCGCTCGGAGCGTGAGCGTCAGGCCGAGGTGAAGAAGGTCAGCGGTGTGTTCACCGGCTCCTACGCCATCAACCCTTTGACCGAAGAAAAAATACCTATCTGGGTTTCCGAATATGTTCTGGCTGGCTACGGCACCGGTGCCATCATGGCCGTTCCTGCCCACGACAGCCGAGACTTTGCCTTCGCCCGCCACTTCAACCTGCCCATCCGTCAGGTGGTCTCGTTGGAGAAGGATGTGGTGAGCGACCCTGCCACTTGGGAAGAGAGTATGGATGCGAAGACCGGCTACTCGGTGAACAGCGGCTTTGTCACTGGCATGAAGGTGAAGGAGGCTATGGCCGCCGTCATCGACCATATCGAGAAATTGGGTATCGGTCACCGCACCGTCAACTATCGCCTGAGGGATGCCATCTTCAGTCGCCAGAGATATTGGGGCGAGCCGTTCCCGATTTATTACAAGAACGCCATTGCTTGTCCGATTCCTGAGGAGTGTCTGCCGCTGGAGTTGCCGGAGGTGAGTGAGTTCAAGCCTACCGCTACTGGTGAGCCACCGCTGGGACACGCGCAGAAATGGGCTTGGGACGAAAAGAACCGTTGTGTGGTGGACAAGTCGCTTATCGACAATAAAACCGTCTTTCCGTTGGAGCTCAGCACCATGCCTGGTTTTGCCGGCTCGAGCGGATACTATCTTCGTTATATGGATCCGCACAACGACGAGGCCTACTTCTCGAAGGAGGCTGTGGAATACTGGCAGAAGGTGGACCTCTATGTTGGCGGAGCCGAGCACGCCTCGGGTCACCTCATCTATGCCCGCTTCTGGAACAAGTTCCTGCACGACATCGGCATGTCGGTGGTGGAAGAGCCCTTCCAGAAACTTATCAACCAAGGCATGATTCAGGGACGCTCGAACTTCGTCTATCGCTCCAAGACCGATAACACACTGTTTGTCTCGAAGGGCCTCATCAAGAATATGGATGATGTGACGCCCATCCATGTGGATATCAATATCGTAGACAACGACGTGCTGGACATCGAGCGTTTCCGCCAGTGGCGTCCGGAGTTCGCCGACGCCCGCTTCTCCCTCGAAGACGGCAAATACATCTGCGGCTGGGAGGTTGAGAAGATGTCGAAGAGCATGTACAACGTGCAGAATCCAGATGATTTGGTGGCCCGCTATGGTGCCGACACGTTGCGTCTCTACGAGATGTTCCTCGGCCCTGTGGAACAGGCCAAGCCGTGGGACACCAACGGCATCGAGGGTGTACACAGATTCCTGAAAAAGTTCTGGAAGCTCTATGACAACTGTCTGACGGGTCAGACCGGTCAGACTAGTGCGACGAAGGAGGAACTGAAGGCTCTTCACTATACCATCAAGAAGATTACCGACGATATCGAGCGTTTCTCGTTCAATACCGCAGTCTCCAATTTCATGATCACCACCAATCTGCTGACCGACAACAAATGCAGTTGCCGCGAGGTATTGGAGCCCATGGTGGTGCTTATTGCCCCCTTCGCTCCGCATATCGCTGAGGAACTGTGGCACCGGTTGGGGAACAAAGACAGTGTCTGTGACGCCCTGTGGCCCGTATGCGATCCGCAGTTCCTGGTGGAAGACACTGTCAAGTATCCCATTCAGTTCAACGGCAAGATGCGCTTCATGTTGGAGTTGCCGGCCGACATCACCCAGGAGGATGCTGTGAATGCCGTGAAGGCTGCTCCCGAGAGTGCCAAGTGGCTGACGGGTGAGCCCAAGAAAGTTATTTTTGTACCGAAGAAAATCATTAATATCGTATTATAATCCGCATCCCTGTCATTAAACTTTAACCTTTAACCTTTAACCTTTAACCTTTAACCGTTATATGTTAAGCAGACATTTTTTGAGAAGTAAGGTCCTGCAGGCTATTTATGCCGGCAGGTATGAGGAGAAGAATACCGCTGAGGTGGCCAAGCTGTTTGAGTATCACATCCAGAAGCTCAACGAGCTGGGAGTGTTGCAGGTGGCGTTGCTGCCCCGCTTTGTCGAGGTGGCTGGCGAAGTGATTGAGGGAGGCAAGAAGAAATTCCGTCCCACGGAAGAGGATCGCAACCCCAGTCTGCGGATGCTCGACAACCAGTTCATTCGCCGCATGGCCGACAACTTCGAGCTGAAGAAGGCCATGGAGAGCTGGTGTGGCTGCTGGGAGACACACGAGGATTTGATTCGCGAAGCGTTCCTGGAATTTAGGAAGACGAAGGAATACCGCGAGTATGTGAACGAAGGAGATAAGGAGACAGGAGATAAGGAGACAAGTAGATTTGAGGAAGACAAGGCCTTCGCCATCCTGTTGTTCCGCTACCTGATGAACCGCGAATCGCTGAGAGTGGTAGTAGGGGAGAGGAGTCTCCTGTGGGAGGATGACTTCGACCAGATAGCGCAGTACAACTTCATGATGATGAAAACTCTGGAGGAGGCAACTTTCGACGAGGCGGCGGTATGGCCTGTGATGTACGACAAGCGTGAGGAAAAGGACGAGGCCGACATGGATTTCGCCCGTGATCTGCTAAAGAACACGATGGACACGAGAGAGGAGAGTGAAGAATTGGTGAAGAGCCATCTGCAGGGTTGGGAGTTCGAGCGTGTATCGAGAATGGATGTGCTGCTGATTAATATGGCAGTGGCTGAACTGACGGGTTGTCCGACGATTCCCGAGAAGGTGACCGTCGATGAGTACATAGAGCTCTCGAAGGAATTCAGCTCCGAGCGCAGCCGCCTGTTCATCAACGGTATCCTTGACAAGCTGATTGCCGAACTCCGTTCGAAGGGAAGAATCAACAAAATAGTTAATAGATAATAGTTAATAGATAATAGTTTGCTCCAGTCCTCTGCACAACACCTAGCTTGCGTGATTTCATCTACGTTTCTTGCACTCGGCAAAAAATGTAAACACTTTCTGCGCTCATTTCTGAAACTCCCGCAGGCCGTGACCAGAGGTCAGGCAGAATGATTAAAGGTTAATGGTTAAAGGTTAACGTTTAAAGTTTAAAGGATGAAGAAAGTTGTTTATGTTTTTATGGCTGCGGGGTTGCTGATGTGTGGTTGTGGTGGACAGGGAGAGAAAGAATCGAAAGGTGATTCCATCGCCAGCGACCTGATAGAGAACTTCGACGCAGACGCCAGTGCACAGATCACCTTCGACGAGGAGATGCATGATTTCGGCAACCTCTCGGCAGGCGAGCAGGTGAGCTACAGCTTCCATTTCCGTAATACCGGAAAGAAAGACCTGGTGATTACAGGCTGTGGTGCCAGTTGTGGCTGTACGGTGCCGAGCTACCCGCAAGGGCGTATTGCCCCGGGCAAGGACGGCTATGTGACGGTGTCGTTCAACAGTTCTGGCAAGGCTGGCGAGACCTATGAGGAGGTTACGGTGGTGAGCAACTCGCAACCTGGCCGCAAGACGTTGATAATTCGTGCGAAAGTGGGAATCTAGATTAGTTAAAAGTTAATAGTTAAAAGTTAATAGTTAGTTATAAACATTAAAAAATTTAAAGATTATGGGTGGATCTGGTTCCATGATTTTAATGATCGGCCTTTTGGTCCTGATGTGGGTTTTGATGATGCGTCCCCAGCGCAAGAAAGAAAAAGAGGAGCGTTTGTTCCGTGAAAAATTACAGAAAGGCGACCGCGTTGTTTTCTCCGGTGGTATCTACGGAAAGGTGGATTCTGTCGACACTCACACTGTTGATGTGGAGGTTTCGAACGGTGTCATCATGACCGTAGAGAAGGGTATGATTCAGCCTGCTCCCGAGGCGAAATAACGGTTAATGGTAATATGCCATGAAGAGTGGACGGCGACATAGTACGCTGACCTTTTTTGTTATACTGGTGCTTACGATGCTGGTATGGGGTGGTATCGCTATGTCCGAAGTCCGAGAATTTTCCCTACAGATACGGGTTGAGCTGTCGGGTTTTGACAAGAGCCGGTATGCTGTTGTGCAAGCCGATAGTTCGTTGACCCTTCAGGTGGAATCGTCTGGCTATAGGGCACTGCTCTACAGCCTAAAAGATGATCCTATAGTATTGACCCTCAATATCAATGGCGAGAGTGTCCGTCGTGCTTCCCGTCAGGGTGAGCATGGAAATCAGCTCTATCGGGCAGTGTCGGTGAACGACTTAGGTGACAAGTTCTCCAACGAGTTGACCGAACGAGGAATGCGTCAGGTGGGAAGTGCAAAAGACTCGCTCCGCCTGGTGCTGGCCGAACGCAAAAGCAAGGTGTTCCGTGTGGATATCAGCGATGTGAATATCTCGTTTGCCGAAGGCTACGGCCTCTATGGCGAGCCTACGGTATCGCCCACAGAGGTGACGCTCTATGGCGATGAAGAGTCGCTGGCGAGAATAGAGAAAGTCTCGGTGAAGAAGATAACCATCAACAAGTTGATGCGAAGCGGACGTTTCTATTTGGACCTCGACACTTCGTGGCGAAAAGACGATGTGTATGCCTCTGCCGACAATGTGGTTCTCACGGTGCCTGTGGAACAGTATGTGGAGAGGGAATACTCTCTGCCTATTGAGGTGGCTGGTTTGGACAGTACGGTGAAGGTGAACCTCTATCCTGACAAAGTCATGTTGCGGGTATGGGTGCCACAGCGCGATATCGCGTCGGTGACTGTCGGGCACTTCTCGGTAGTTGTCGACTACCGTGACGTGGTGGCGCATGCAGATGTGCTAAAAGCGCGATTGGTCCGCTTCCCACAGATGGTACGTGTCCATAGCCTCTCGCCAGAAGAAGTGAAGTATGTGGTGATCAAGTAGCCAGTATGAAGCGAGTGGGTATTACCGGAGGTATGGGCTGTGGGAAGACCACGGTAGTGGCGGAGTTTGATCGGCTGGGAGTTCCTGCTTTCGTAGCCGACAAGGTAGGTGGCTCCTATTACAACGAAGCCTCATTCCTCTCAGAGGTGCGTAAGATTCTGGGCAATGGAGTGTTCGCTCCAGATGGGAGTGTGGACAAGCGACGTATCGCCACAGTGGTTTTTTCCGACAAGGAGGCGTTGGCTAGATTGAATGCACTGGTGCATCCTAGGGTGATGGCCGATTTCGACCGTTTCTGCGAGCAGCATGCCGACAAGCCTTATGTGCTCTTCGAGAGTGCCATCCTTTACGATTACCGTTTGGAACGATTTATGGACAGGGTCATCTGTGTCTATCTTTCGCTCAACGAACGTCTGGCTCGGTTGAGAGAACGCGACCACGCTGATGACGGTACGCTCTTGGCACGCATCCACAATCAGATGTCTGCCGAGGAGATGATGCGGAGAGCCGACTATGTGGTGCTGAACTACGAAGGCAACCCCAGAAGTCGGCAGGTGGAATATATTGATAGGGAACTAAGAAGTAAGAACTAAGAACTAAGAATTATGAAAAAGCATATCCTGATAATCCTTTCACTTTTCACTTTTCACTTTTCACTTTTTACTTCATTGTCGGCTCAAAGCCATTGGGTGGACTCGGTGATGAACACCCTGTCGCTTGAGGAGCGCATCGCACAGTTGATGGTGGTGCGTGTGCCGCTGGATATGGATGACAGCCAAGCTGCCGATTTTTCAAAGACGATGAGCGGCTATAAGGTGGGGGGCGTCTGCTTTTTTGTCGGCACTGCCGAGAGGCAAGCTGCAATGACGCAACGTTTCCAGAAAGACGCCAAGGTGCCGCTGCTGGTATGCATCGATGGTGAATGGGGATTGGGAATGCGATTGAAGGACATGTACAGTTTCCCACGCAATGCGGTCTTCGGTCAGCTTGACCATTATGCTGACAGCATTGTCTACCGTATGGGAGAGGAGATTGGCCGCCAGTGCCGCATGATGGGTATCCATATCAACTTCGCTCCTGTGGTGGACATCAACTCCAACCCCAAGAATCCCGTGATAGGCACCCGCTCCTTCGGTATCGACCGCGAACGTGTCAGCCAGCTGGGTATCATGTATACTCTTGGGCAGCAGAGTCAAGGAGTGATGGCGGTAGCCAAGCATTTCCCTGGACACGGTGACACCGACAAGGACAGCCACCTCGAGTTACCCGTCATCAACCACTCTCGCGAGTATATCGACACCATCGACACCTATCCCTTCAAACGCCTCATCAAGGCCGGTGTGGGAGGTGTGATGGTGGCCCATCTGCAGGTGAACGCCTATGACAAGCAGCGTCCTTCGTCACTCAGTCCTGTGATAGTCACCGACTTGCTGAAAAAAAAACTGGGTTTTGATGGTCTGGTGATTACCGATGGCATCGACATGAAAGGTGTTACCAACACTTATGGTGGTGGGCAGGCCGAGTTGGCAGCTATACGTGCCGGCAACGACATCATCCTGCTGCCGCCCGATGTGCCGCAGTCGATAAAGACCATCAGTGAGGCTGCACAGAACGACAAAGAATTGCGCGAACAGATTGACTACCACTGCCGTCGTGTGCTCGAAGCCAAATACAAGCTTGTGCTACCGTATATTAAGGATAAGATAGTCGTCCCCGGTGACGACCGCCGTGCTGCCTGCGACGAGATTGTGGCCGAGCTAAACCTCCATCTTGACCGTCGTATCGACTCTGTGGTGAACAACGCTATAGCGGCAAAGGCGATGCCGGGATGCCAGATTGTGGTGCTCCACAAAGGGAGGAAGATACTTGACAGAACCTATGGACATTTGACCTATGACAAAGGTGCCGACACCGTGACCCGTCAGACGCTCTACGACCTCGCATCGGTCACCAAGGTCTGTGCCACCACACTGGCGGTGATGAAGCTGGTGGACATTGGGAAGCTGAAGATTGACGACCGGCTGAGCAAATATCTGCCGTACCTGAAAGGTACCGACAAGGAGCATATCACCATCAAACAGGCCATGAGCCATTGTGCCCGACTGAAGGCTTTCGACAGTTACTGGCAGAAAGCCTCGGACTACGATGGCATCCTCCAATTGGTTGTCGCCACACCGTTGCTCAAGAAGGAAGGTATGGTATATAGTGACCTGGGATTCATGCTGCTGAGCGATGTGGTGAGACATGTGAGCGGCAAGCCCCTCGACCGCTTTGTGGAGGAGCATTTTTACCACCCCATGGGGCTTATTCATACGGTCTTCAATCCTATCGCGATGTTGGGTCCCATGCACTCGCTCCATATGATTGCGCCTACCGAGATCGACAGCCTTCGAGGACTTATCCGTGGTACCGTCCACGATCCCAATGCTTTCGCCATGGGTGGCGTCAGTGGACATGCGGGACTCTTCTCCAATGGTGAAGAGGTGGCTGAGTTGATGCAGATGCTGCTGGACGGCGGGGTCTACAAGGGTCACCGCTTCCTGAAGCAGAAGACTGTCGAGACCTTCACCAGTCGCCATTATGCCAAGCATAATAACCGTCGTGCGTTGGGATTCGACAAGCAGCTCTTCAATCCCTCAGGCAACGCGCAGGTGTGTAAAGAAGCCTCGCAGGCCTCCTTCGGACATACCGGCTTCACGGGCACCATGGTGTGGGTTGACCCCGAGTACGACCTCGTCTACGTTTTCCTCTCCAACCGCGTGCATCCTACGGCGACCCCCAACCTCTTGGCCCGCATGAATGTCCGTACCGACATCCAAACTATACTTTATCAATACTTAAAAAATAACTTTTAACTATTATCTATATATCTATTCACTATTATCTATTATCTATTATCTATTAACTGACTAACCATGGGTTTCACTAAATGGATATTCGCTGGATTGGGCTGGGCGGTGGGAGGTCCCATCGGTGCCCTGTTGGGATTCTTTCTGGGTAATTCGTTCGATTCGTCCGACAAATTTGTGGGCGATGGTTCGTCGCACCATGGTCCTTATCATAACACGGGCACCCAGGCCGACATCAATGTGGCATTGATGGTGCTTATTGCTGCCGTGATGAAAGCCGATGGGCAGGTGAAGAAGAGCGAGCTCAACTATGTGAAGGCCTTCCTGCTGCAGAACTATGGCGAGGAGAACGGGAAGCAGATGCTCAAGGTGCTGCAGAAGATGGTGCAGCAAGACATCCCCATCAATCAGGTTTGTGCTCAGATTAAGGTCAATACCGACTACAACACACGCTACCACATGGTTGACTTCCTCTTCGGGTTAGGAGGTGCCGATGGTTCTTTTGACCAAGCCGAACTTAATATGTTTCGCCTTATCGCGCAGTATTTGGGCATTTCGCAGAGTGACTATACCAGCATCTATGAGCGCCATATAGGCCACTCAAGCAATAATACATTCACGCAATCCCGCAATCAGAAGGATCCCTACAAGGTTCTTGGTATTTCCAAGGATGCCACCGATGACGAGGTAAAGAAAGCCTACCGTAAGATGGCCATGAAATACCATCCCGACCGTGTGGCCGGCATGAGTGAGGAGATGCAGCGCAACGCTGCCGAGCAGATGAAGGAAATCAACGAGGCCTATGAGCGAATAAAACTCCTGCGCCCCAACCTCAAGTAACTATTAACTATTATCTTTTAACTATTAACTGACTAATCTCTCCACCACTCTTCCCACCAGTTCGCGCATCTGGGGGTGGTAGTCGTTAAGGAAGGTGCCCTTGGGACGGTTGGCGATGATGAGACACACCGTAAGGGCTTCATGTCCCAAGAGGTGGCAGAAGCCGAAGATAGCCGAGGTCTCCATCTCGAGGTTGGTAACGGGTGTACCGTCGTAGGAGAAAGAGGCCAGTTTTTCATTGAGATTTTCGATAGAGGGGTGCAGCCGCACTGTACGTCCCTGCGGGCCGTAGAAGCCGGGAGCAGTGGCGGTGATACCGTGGTGCATATCGAAAGCAATCTTGTTGAGAAGCATCTCGCTGCCTTTGACGCAGTAGGGGCGGGCCAAGCTGTCGTCGAGTCCCATGTGCTGTAGAAAGGCGTCTTCCAGGTCTTTCCACTTTCCGCTTTCCACTTTCCACTCTTTATAGTAGTTCATCAAGCCATCGAGGCCGATAGCATAGCGAGAGGCCACATAGCTGCCGCAGTCGATGTCTTCCTGCAGTGAGCCGCTAGTGCCAATGCGAACAATCTGCAGGTGTCTGCCACTTTCCGTTTTCCACTTTCCGCTTTCCACTCTCAAAGCTACGTCGAGTTCGGTCATCACGATGTCGATATTGTCGCAGCCCATGCCGGTGGAGAGGGCCGTCATGCGGGTGCCGTGGTATGTGCCGGTGAGGGCGTGGAGTTCGCGGTTTTGCGACTCAAACTCTACGCTATCAAAGATTTCTTTGAACATATTGACCCTCTCGGGGTCACCAACGAGCAGCACCTTGTTGGCTAAGGTGCTGCTCGTCAGTCTGATGTGGTATAGGCTTCCGTCGGGAGCCAGTGGGAGCTCAGAGGGTTTCATCTTGTTCTGGTGTTGGTGGTACCGCGAGTGCTGGATGAGCGAGGTGTCGTGGTGGCACTGCTGTTGCGGCTGGTTGTACTGCGCGTGGCGCTGGGAGTTTCGCTGCTACGGGTACTCGAGGAGCGGGTCGTCGTTGGGGTCTCGCTGCTGCGAGTGCTTGAGGAGCGGGTCTCTACAGTGGAGCGCGTCGGGGTAGTGCTGCGGGTCTCTGAGGTGCTGCGGGTCGTTGTGCCGCGAGTTTCGGTTGTGCTACGAGTCTCGGTGGTGGTTCCGCGGGTCTCCGAAGTGCCGCGAGTGGTAGTTCCACGGGTTTCGGTGGTACCGCGTGTCTCGCTGGTAGTGCGAGTAGTCGAAGGTGTGGTGGTGGCGCTTCCGCGGGAGCCTCCGGCAGAGCGGTTTGTGCTGGTGGAGGAGCCTGTTGTGTGGCTACTTCTCACTTGCGTGCCCGTAGAGGGGTTGTGGTCGCGGGTCATCTCAGCCGTGTTGATGGTGGGCTTTCCGGAACCGGGTGTCCAGGTGCTTGTGGGCATGGGAGCTGGAGTGCTGGGGTGGCGCATATAGTAGTAGGGCATGGGAGGCATCACTCCGGGAGCGTAGGTGTAGGCGGGGGGCATCCAGCCGTGACGGTGGATATCGTAGTGGTAGGTGCGCACATATCCGTGTCTATGGACCATACGGGTGTAGGGGCTGTAGGGCGGGATATACCATGTCAGCGTGGGTCTGTGGACATCGACTCTGAAGCGCAGGTACTGTGCTGCGTTGTACATCCTACCGCCGCTGTAGAGCCATACGCCTTCAAGGTCGAGCGGCATGTAAATCTCGTCGCCGGTATAGGCATCCCAACCGTAAACCCAGAGCTCATAGTAGGCGGAGTTTACACGCTCCATCCAGACCTCGTTGATGAGCACATAGGTGGGCAGCTCATACTCGTAGCCGAAATAAATCATCATCTCGTTCTGGGCGTTGAGGTAGCTGACGGTTCTCACAGCTTGGCTGTAGGTGAAGTAGTGTACCGATCGTGCGGAGACTTCGAGGCTCAGGAGAGCCATAACTACAAAAATTGCAATGCGTTTCATAAGGCGTTGGTTTTTTTGTTTCATCTTTTTAGTACTGCAAAAGTACGAAAACTTTCACAAATAGGGCAAAAATCAACTGCAAAAATCGTTTTGCTATAGTTTCCATGGTTACTTTAGCTACAGTAAAACTATTGTTATCAATGTCTTATGAAAAATTAAGATTTTTTATTTTTAAGAAACATCTTTTTTTATTATTTTTGCATCGAGAAAATAGTAGTTTTTTTATGCATAAAATGAGACATTTTTTGATTGCCTTCCTGGCCTGTGCTCTCGTCTTTGGCGCTGTCGATGTACAGGCACAGACAGGGAAGAAAAAGAAGAAATCTTCGAAGGCTAAGACCGAGAAGACTGACAAAAAAACCAAGAAAAAGACAGAGGAACCCGCAGTTCCTGCCTTTGTACAGTTGCCTGCCAACAGTAACGACTGCCTTTTCCCCATCACCCTTGAGATGGATGTTCCTTATGGTCCCACCACCGCTCCCGATGGTGCCGGTCGCATCCAGGAGATTGTCGCCGACAAGGCGCATCCCAATATCTTCGAGCGTGAGCACAACTCGGTGTGGTATAAATTCACCGTGCCCTACAATGGCGAACTTGAGATTGCTATTTGGCAACAGTCGCCGTGGGACGACTACGACTTCCTCGTCTATAAGAATACCGGCAACTACTTCTCCAACCAGGTGATGCTCAACAAGGTGAACCCTGCGGCCGTGAATATGGCCGGCATCGACAGCGCCCTGATGTTCAAGACCGTTATGCGTTCCGACAAGGAGAAGGCAAAAGCCGAGGCTGAAGCTCGCAAGGCTGAGCGCCGTGCCGCCACCACCAAACTTGGTGACGACCTGCCTCCCCTCGAGCAGCAGCCTGTTGTTGACAGCAAGCCCACTATCGGCATGTTCTGCGATGCCACCGACGTGATGCTCACCAAGAAGCAGACGGGGAAATACATCAAATCCATCCCTGTGCGTGCTGGCGAGGAATACTACATTGTCCTCGATAATCGCACCGTCAATGGCCAGGGGCATACGATCAAGGTCTCGGTCCATGTCAACGCCTACGAGCCTATCGTGGTATTCTATGACCGTAAAGGCAAGAAATATGTGGATGTCAACTTGATGATTCTCGAGCGCGGAGGACAAGGTGGTGAGCGCACCATCGTCAATGATGAGCACTTCCGTGGTGGCCGTATCAAATTCATCCCCGGCTACAGCTACCTCCTCTATGCCAAGCGTGACGGCTACTTCTCAGTTTACCGCGAGTTCAACTCGCGTGCCCTTATGGAGAGTGGCGACACCATCATGAAATTTGATATGGAACGCACCGAGCGTGGTTCCACCTTCCCCATCCACAACCTCGACTTCGAAAGTGGCGAGGCGACACTCATCGGCAACTACGACTCTGTCCTCATGGACTATGTCGCCATGTTCCGCAACCACCCCGAGGTGAACTTCCTCGTCAAAGGCTATGTGCAGAGCTATGGTGTCAATGTCGAAGCCGACATGTTGCTCTCCCTCGACCGTGCCAAGAGTATCAAGAACTGGTTCATCAAGCACGGCATTGATGCCACCCGCATCACCACTGCCGGTATGACCAAGAACGAAATCAAGCGTGCTGCAGCGGCAGCCCTCAACGAGAAAGGCGGAGGCTTCAGCAGCGTCAAGGCCGAACTCATCATAACAGGCAAGGACGCCAAATGAATTAAGAAATAAATAATAGGAATTAAGAATCGAAAACCTCTACCCCGTAGGGGTTTTCTTTTAATAAAGATATTATGAAGAAGTTGTTTGTAGTGGGGCTGTTAGGCCTGATGGGTTTGATGGGCAATATGTTGCATGCACAAACCGACTGGAAGAAGGTGGAGCGACTATTGAACGAGGGCTCCTATAAGAGTGCCTACACAGAAGCGGAATCGGTCTATAAGAAGACCCGTAACAGCAACGAACTGTTGACGGCCGCATGGTATATGAGCCGTGCAGCCGCCGAATACCAGGAAGATTACTACGACAGTGCGGTGGCGCACTACCGAGCCATCTTGCCGCGGCTCGATGCCGTCGACCGTGCGGTATGCTACGCTTTCCTGGGAGACAAGGATTCTGCCCTGATGGACGAGGGAACCTTGAAGCAAACCGACTCTGAGCGTCTGAAACGGTTCTGCTACGAAGAACGATACGGAGACGACCTGAAAGGAGTGAACCTCACCCCGACGGCCTACGACGTGGTGATGAATGCCCTGCTGGAGCGCGACAGAAAGAACGTCGCCCTGATGCAGAAACTGATAGATTTCCACCAGGGAGA
This sequence comes from uncultured Bacteroidota bacterium, assembly GCA_902800395.1. Lineage (GTDB taxonomy): Bacteria > Bacteroidota > Bacteroidia > Bacteroidales > P3 > Colimorpha. The sequence continues at coordinate 27,139 of CADCEC010000002.1, forward strand.
CGACGATTTCATCCGCATCACCCTCGACCTCAAGCTGCTCGATCTGCAGGGTTACAATCCCCGGTCGGTGCGGTATCAGGAGCGGGTGCAGGGTTATATCAACAAGTATCGAGGCAGCAGCTGTCCGTTGTTGGCGCAGCTCTACCACCGTATGGCGGAGCATCTGTCGAACAACGGACGCAAGGTGGAGGCCCTCAGCTATTGCGACACCGCCATTGCCCTCTTCCCCAAGAGCTTCGGCGGCGGCAACTGCGCCAACCTGCGCAGCACCATCTGCCGCGAATATATCGGATTCAACTACAGCAGCGAAGGCACCGCCTATCCCGACCGCCCGTCGCTCCACTCGCTGAGCTGCAACAACCTCTCCCGCATCCATTTCGCTGTCTATCCTTTTAAGGGTAAAGATGTCGACAAGTTCATCAAGCGGCTGCCCAAAGCTGTACATCGGTGGAGTCTCGAGGTGAATGACGACGGCAGCCACAATGCCCACGACCTTATCTTCTCCGTGCCCGCGCTCCCGATGGGACGCTATGTGCTGATGGCTTCCGCCGACGAAAAGTTCAACGATGGGGACGCCTATATGACCCTCGAATGCTGCGACTTCGCCATTTGTAATGTCGGCAACGGCGAGTTCATGATGCTCGACGTCGTCAGCGGCGCTCCCATCAAAGGGCAGAAAGTCGTTTTGTTGTATTATTATGAAAAGAAAACCTTTGATACCGTCTCCACCCAAGCCGACGGCCGCTTCTCCATCCCCGCAAACAAGTATGTCGAAAGCCTGTGCATTGAGCGAGGAGGCGTCACCTTCGAACGGAACGTATGGACTTATGGTCGGGAAACGTTGGAGGAGAGAAAGCAAAACGTCGACGCCCATGTCGTCTTCGACCGCCCCATCTACCGTCCGGGCGACACGGTCCACTATGCGGCCGTGCTCTACAAAACCGACCGTGTGGACGGCCGCGTTGCATCCAATCGTGGCGTCACGCTGAAGATCTACGACCCCTTCCGCAACGATGTAGAGCGCCTCTCGCTCTTTGCCGACGACCACGGGGTGGTGAGCGCCACCTTTGTCCTTTCCAAGGATGCTATGCCGGGCAACTGGTCGGCCGATCTCTCGTCGGGCGACTACTCCACCCATAGCTATTTCCGCGTGGAGGAATACAAGCAGCCGAAGTTCATGGTCTCACTCGAGCAGCCCAAAGTGGCGCCCGCTTTCGGCCAGACCTACACCCTCCGTGGACTGGCAAAGGCCTATAGCGGTGCCAATATCTCCGATGCCAAGGTGAAATACACCGTCTTGCGCACCTGCAACATGTTCCGCAGGAACGGCACAAGTACCGATACCAGCTTCACCGACAGTACCGTTACCGCTGCCGACGGCTCGTTCGAGATACCCTTCACCCCCATGCCCGACACCTCCCTCTACGCCCTCTACAGGCCTGTCTACCGCTATACCGTGCGTGTCGACGTGACCGACCTCAACGGCGAGACCCACAACGCCTCCTATTCTGTCCATGTCGGCTATGTCAACAAACAGATTTCCCTCGCCGACAACAAAGAGAGAACCAACGAACTGCCCGCAATCAGATACTCCTACAGCGACCTCAACGGCAACCCGCTCGAAGGCGATATAACCCTCAAGATAGAACTCCTGCGGCTGCCCGACCCTGTGAAGCTGACCCCGTCGGTCATCAGGAACAATCCCCAGGCCGAAATGACCCTCGGCCGCGACGAGTTCCTCCGCCTCTATCCCAACTATGCCTATTCCGCTCAGGAAAACAGACTCGACAACTGGCAGACGGACTGGAGCCATCACATGCAACACCATGCCGACGGGAGCAAGTCGACCTACTCCGTCGACCTCAAGGACATGAAGCTCCCTTCGGGCGAATACCGCATTGTGGCCACGGTCGGCGAAGTCGCCGACACGCTTTATGTCACCCTCGTGCATCCGCGTTCGCGCACGCTCCCCACCGCCGATCTCCTCTGGATGGATGCGCCCCAAGAGGCTGAGGTGGGCACTACCTGCACTGTGCGCTATGCTTCAGCCTTCGACGGCACACAGGTCTTCTATGTGTTGATGGGACCCGACGGCCAGGAGATCGACTCCCGCTGGCTCACCGCCGACCGCCGCATCCGCAGCATTTCCATCCCCGTAGACTCCTCGTTGCTCGGCAGTTTCAAGGTGCAGTTTGTCACCATCCGCGACGGGGTGCCGTGGCTTGATTACCGCACTGTCACCGTGCCTTTTACCCACAAGAAACTCGTTGTCGACATTGCCACTTTCCGCGACAAACTCCAGCCCGGAGAGCAGGAGGAATGGACCATCAAAGTGAAGGGCGGCGAACAGGGGACGGAAAGCACGCTCCTTATGACCATGTACGACGACGCCCTCAACTCCTATGGAGGCCAACCCCGCTGGCAGTTCTACCCCTGGCGCTACGGCAATCACCCCTTGACTTTATGGAATCAGTTCCGTCCCCTGACCACCCCCTATTATCAGGAAATCAACCTCCTGCACTACGACATTGCCGATTACTACAAACTCAACCTCGCCGAGGGCCTTTTCCGCCGCTACGATGGGGTGGAGGTCTTCGCCATCTCCATGGATGAATCTCGCGCCGTCAAGTCCACCGCCCGCGGCGAGAGCGGCATGGTCACCATGCAGGGCAATGTTCGCAAACGGACGGGCGTCAACGTCAACAGTGCAAAGATGGCCGTGCAGACAGCCGATGCTGTTGAACTCGAGGAAGAAGCTGCACTCGAAGCGCCGGCGGCCGACTTAGTGGAGACTTCCGAAGTCAAGCTCCGCTCCAACCTCAGCACCCTGGCCTTCTTCGTCTCCGACCTCCGCACCGACTCCTCCGGCACCGCCATCTACCGCTTCCGTGTGCCCGAACTGCTCACTCGCTGGAACGTTCACGGCCTCGCCTTCACCGACGACCTGAAAATCGGCACCCTCGACCGCACCCTCGTCACCCAGAAACCTCTCATGGTGCAGCCCAATATCCCGCGCTTCCTGCGTCACGGCGACAGCCTCGTGCTTATGGCTAAGGTGGTGAACCTCACCGACGACGAACGCAAGGTGAGAGTGCTGTTCAGTCTGAATAATCAGAATACTCCGATGATTCTGAAAGAGCAGATGGTCACCGTCCCCGCCCAAGGCTCTGCCCAGGTGACCTTTCCCATTGCTGACCTACCCACCGACCTCTATGTCGCCACCTATGAAATCACAGCCCAGACAATCGATGGGAACGATACCCTTGCAACTTATAGCGACGGCGAACGCGGCGAAATCCCCGTCGTCTCCTCCCGTCAGGCCGTCACCCTCTCGCAACCCCTCTATATCAATGGCAAAGGCGAAAAAACTTTCCACTTTCCACTTTCCACTTTCCACTCCTCAACTACAGCCGAACCCCACCTCCTTGCTGCCGAGCTGGTCAGCAATCCCGTGTGGCTTGCCATCAAGTCGATGCCCTATCTCAAACAACAGGAGAATCCCTCCACGCTCTATCTTGCCAACAGCCTCTATGTCAACACTCTTGCCAATAAAATACTAGAAAAACTAGATATTATAGAAATGCTAGGAAAACTAGCTGACACCGCCAATACCCGTTTGAAGATTAATGAGGATGTCAAGCAGACGCTCCTTGAGGCTACCCCGTGGCTCCGCGATGCGGAAGCCGAGGTGGAACAACGACAAGCTATAGCCAACTACTTCGACTCTGCCCGTCTTTCGGAGGAATTCTCCAAACTGAATGCCCAGCTTGCCTCTCGTCAGAACTCCGACGGTGGTTGGAGTTGGATGCCCGAGGGCGAAAGCTCCACTTGGGTCACCATGCAGGTCCTAAAGCGCTTGTCGATACTCAAGCAATCAGACAATCAAGCAATCAAGCAATCTCTTTCCTACGTTGATCGCGAGGAGCAGCGCCACTACGAGAAATACATCAAGCCCTACTTGAAGAAATACAAGTGGGAACCCGACAACATCGAGTATCTCTACACACGTTCATATTATGGAAAAGGCAGCACGGAGGCTTACAAGTTCTACTACAAGAACGCTTTGAAGAACTATAGGAAGTACAACGGCCTATACACTCAAGCCCAGTTGGCCCTTATCTTCCAGCGTCACGGGGACAAGAAGGCTGCTCGCGACCTCATCCGTCGCATCAAGGAGAAAAGCCTCACGAACGATGAGATGGGTATGTATTGGCGCGACAACCGTAGTGGTTGGTGTTGGTACGAGCGTCCCATCGAGACACAATCGCTCCTCATCCAGGCCTTCCGTGAGGTGACTCCGCAGGATACCGCCTCTATCGCCCTTATGCAGCAATGGCTCCTCAAGCAGAAACAGACCACCCACTGGGGCAACGACCGCGCTAGCGTCGAAGCCATCAGTGCTTTGGTGATGGCTTCAACTAATGTAACTAGTACAGCTAGCCCAACTAGTCTTGAAGCCCTCAAGAGCACCACAATGACTCTCTGCGGTATCGACCTCTCGGCACCCTCCGAAGGCCTCGAAGGTTACCGCTCGCAGCGTTGGGAAGGTCCCGCACTCGACAGCATCATCGCCCTCGGCGACAGCACCATCACCATCCGCAAGAACACTTCCGGTATTGCTTGGGGATCCGTCTACTTCCAATACACCGACGATATGGACAAGATACCCTCTTCCGAGAGCGGCATCACGATAAGTCGGAGGTATGAATTAAGAGGTCAGACAATTCAACCTCCAACCTCCGACCTCCGACCTCCTACCTCACTAAAGGTGGGTGACCGCATCAAGGTCCGCATCGATATTTCCTGCGACCGAACGATGGAGTACCTTGAACTCATCGACGGACGTCCTTCCTGCGTCGAACCCCTGAGCACCCGCGCCGGTTGGTGTTGGAATGACGGACTTCGCTACTATGTCGATGTTAAGAATACCGCCACCCATTGCTACATCAACCGCCTCGAGAAAGGCAAGTATTTTTTTGAATATGAGGTTTATGTAACCAACCCTGGCACCTTCCTCGCTGGTCCCGTCACCATGCAGTGTATGTATGCTCCAGAGTTCCGCGCTACTGCCCCTGCACAGCGTTTAAAGGTGAATTGATAATCAGTGTCTTATAAACCATAACTCTTACTCATCTCTTACTCTCCTCTTACCCCTCTCTTGCCCCCCTCTCATGGGGGTAGGAGAGGGGATGGTTTTAACAGATTGTTGAAAAAATATAGGCCAGAATTTGTGGGGTTTCAATCTTTTTTGTATATTTGCATTTTCACAATATTTACCCTGATAAGGTGAACTTATTGTGTATTAAATAATAATAGATAATGAACAATAAAAATATAACCCCCTGTGCTGTGAATGTGGCTTCCGAGACCGGGACACTGCGTGCTGTGCTGTTGCATCGACCTGGTGTGGAGATTGAGCGCATGACGCCCCTGAATGCCGCCCACGCCCTTTACAGCGATATCCTCAACAAGCCCATTGTCGACAACGAATACTCGAATTTCTGCGGCGTACTTGAGAAGTGGACGAATGTCTATTATGTTGAAGATATTCTCGAAGAACTACTGAAAGACAATGATATACGCCGCCACCTTGTCTATGAGAGCTGCGATATGGACAATTGCGACGATGGACTCGCCGAGCAGTTGATGAGCTTCGATGCCAAGCAGTTGGCGGATGTTCTTATTGAAGGATATGAGGATCCGGAGTGGGGAGTGGAAAGTGGAAAGTGGAAAGAGGAAAGTGAGGAGCGGTATTTGCTGAAGCCGCTCTACAATCTTTTCTTCACCCGCGATGCCTCTTCGACGGTTTACAATCGCGTGTTGATTAACTCGATGAGTTTCGAGGTTCGTGAGCGCGAGACCCTTATCTACGAGGCTATCTTCAAGCATTTCTTCAAAGTGGAAACCCTCAACGCTATGGCTTGGGATCGCGATGCCCGCACTGAGGGCGGCGATGTGCAGATTGCTTCGCCCGACCTGCTCTGCATTGGTCAAGGTATCCGTACCAACACCAAGGGTATCAAATATCTGGCGCAGACTTTTGCCAAAGAACGAGAGAAATTCAACATCTTGGTACAGGAACTGCCCAAGAGTCCCGAGAGTTTCATCCATCTCGACATGGTGTTCACCTTCCTTGGCAAGCACCAGTGCATGGCTTTCGAACCCATGCTGAAGAAGACGGGCCTCTTTGCTGGTAAGGACACTACACTGATTTCTATAGAGAAAGGCAATATCAGCTACAAAAAGTTCCCCAATATTGTGAAGGGACTGGAGAGTTTGGGTTGGGACATCGAGCCCGTTATCGGTGGCGGCAGCGACCCGTGGGTGCAGCTGCGTGAGCAGTGGCATTCGGGCTGCAACTTCTTCTCCATGGGCGACGGCAAGATTATCGGTTACCGCCGAAATACGCAGACCATCGAGGCGTTGGACAAGGCAGGTTTTGCAGTACTCAATGCCGAAGATATTGTGAGCGGCAAGGTGAACATGAAAGACTATGAGAAGTTCGTCGCCGCCTTCCCCGGCAGCGAATTGCCGAGAGCCGGCGGAGGTGCTCGCTGCATGACGATGCCGATATTGAGGGATAATGGTTAACGGTTAATGGTTAACGTTGAAGCGAATCAAGCGAAATAATAAATTTCAAAATTAATGGATAAAAACTTTTTTAAACTGACAAATCCGAGCCTGACGCGAGGCATCCTGGTGTTGATACTGGGTATGCTGGTGTTCTCGATGGGGTTGGGTACGTTCGGGACTTTTCTCGGACTGCTCTGCCTGGCTTACGGAGTCTACGAGGCGGTGAAGTTCTCGCAAGAGAGCAAAAACGCCGTCGTGGGTCGTCCGGCTTGGAAGAAAGAGGCGCAGCCCGAGACGGAAGTCCAGGGATGTGGCCTGAAAAGCTACCACCGCGTGGACAATATCCTCGGTTTGGTGGTGGGCGTTGTGGCTTGTGCGGTGTATATCATGACCGCCGAGGCTACCGCTTCATGGTGGGACTGTGGTGAGTATATCGCCACAGCAAACAAGTTGCAGGTGGGTCACCCCCCGGGAGCCCCCTCGTTCCAGTTGCTGGGACGTCTGTTCTCGATGTTCTCCGATCAGGCCGACGTGGCCCATGCCGTCAATGTGATGTCGGCTGTGTGCAGCGGTCTGACCATCATGTTCCTCTATTGGGGCATCACCCTGTTGGCCAAGCATCTGCTGCCTGATCCGAAGAACGTCTCTCTGCGGGATGCCCGCACTTGGGCGGTGTTCGCCGCCGGTCTGGTGGGCGCTTTCGCCTACTGCTACAGCGACAGCTTCTGGTTCTCGGCAGTGGAAGGTGAGGTCTACGCCATGTCGTCGTTCTTCACGGCGCTGGTGTTCTGGGCCATCCTGAAATGGGAAGAGCAGAGCGACGATAAGCACTCCATGCGTTGGATTGTGCTCATCAGCCTGCTTGTGGGTGTGGCCATCGGTGTCCACCTGCTGAACTTGCTGACGGTTCCTGCCATCTTCTACGTGGTCTACTTCAAGAAATGGCCGAAGGTGACGTGGAAAGGATTCCTGCTCACGGGTGTGCTCTCGTTTGTCACGCTGGCTCTTATCCTTTGGGCCATCATTCCCGGCATCGTGAACCTCGATTCGGCCTTCGACGTCTTCTTCGTCAACACTCTGGGTCTGCCCTTCAACAGTGGAACCATCTTCTATTTTGTCCTGCTGGCTGCTCTGGTGGTGTGGGGCTTGTGGTTCTCGCAGAAGAAGAAACGTCCTGTGCTCAATGCCGCCATCATGAGTTTCGCTATGTTGGTCATCGGCTACAGCACCTTCTTTATTCTCGTTATTCGTGCCAACACCAATACGCCACTCAACGAGAATGCGCCGAAGGATGCCGTGGCTATGCGTGCCTACCTAGGTCGTGAGCAGTATGGTGAGACACCGCTGCTGACGGGTCACTATTTCACTGAGACCCCAGTGGATATGGAGAAAGGCTACACGAAATATGTGCGTGGCAAGGACGAGAACGGCAACGACCGTTACATCCCCGCCGCCTACGACATGAAGTATGTGTATAACAGTCCGTCGCACTTCCTGCCCCGCATGTGGAGCACGCAGCGAGATGTGCATCCGCTGTACTACCGCTTCTGGACCGACGGCTATGTCGACTCGCCGGACGACCCGACAATGGGTGACAATATCACCTTCATGAACCGCTACCAGTTCGGATGGATGTACTGGCGCTACTTCATGTGGAATTTCGCCGGCCGTCAGAATGACCAGCAGGGTCATTACTTCAACACCGACGGTACACGCGACTACCTGAAGGGCAACTGGATATGTGGTATCAACGCCATCGACGAGACTCGTTTGGGTCCGCAGGACAACCTGCCCGACTTTATGAAGAACGACAAGTCGCGCAACGTCTACTACCTGCTGCCGTTGCTGCTGGGTCTCATCGGTCTCATCTACCATGTGGTGAAGCATCCCAACGACGCATTCATTGTCGTGCTGATGTTCATCATGACCGGTATGGCTATTGCCTTCTACCTGAACATGCCTCCCTGCCAGCCGCGTGAGCGCGACTACGCCTTCGTGGGTTCGTTCAGCTTCTTCGCCATCTGGATAGGTCTCGGAGTGATGGGCTTGGCAGAATGGATTTCCGACCTCTTCAAGGAGAAGAAGGAAAAGGTTTATAAGGTGGTGATGCCCGTTGTCTTCGTGCTGTGCTTCCTTGGCGTGCCTTGCCTCATGGCCTGCCAGAACTGGGACGACCACGACCGCTCGGAGAAGACCGCCGCACGTGACTTCGCAGAGAATTACCTGAACAGCGTGAAGAAGAACGGTGTGCTGATTACCTTCGGTGACAACGACACCTTCCCCCTGTGGTACGCCCAGGAGGTGGAGGGTACCCGCACGGATGTGCGTATCCTCAACTACACGCTTTCCGGCATGTACTGGTATGTGGAGCAGCTGTACAACAAGCTCTATGAGAGCGAGCCGTTGCCCTTCACGCTGACCAAGGACTTCTATGGTCTTGGACAGGACCAGGTGGCTTTGGAGCAGTCGGGCAACTACCGTGAGGTGACGGAGGTGCTGGCCGAGGTGCGCGAGCATCCCGAGAAGTTCATGCGCCGCACCATGGCTGGCGACGAAATTCTTGTGATTCCGACCAACCGTTTCCAGATTACGCTGGACATCCCTGCGTTGGAGGAGGCTGGTGTCATCCCCGCCGAACTTGTGGGTAAGGTGGACTCCGTGATTCGTTGGGAAATCAAGAAACAACTTATTGGTCGTCACGAACTGATGCTGCTCGACATCGTCGGCACCAACAAGTTCATGCGCGACATCAATATCGGCTATCCCAAGCAGTCGGGCATCGACAAGATATTCCCCGACATCATGGAGTACAGCATTATGGACGGTCTCAACTACAAACTCGTTCCCTATCGTTCCGACCGTGTCTTCACCTGCTCCAACTGCGGCATCATGTACCGTCAGAACTATGTCTGCCCGAAATGCGAAAAGACAGCCTCCGACTGGAGGTTGTACACCGAGACCTCTGCCGACTACTTCCTAAATGATGTCAAACGTTGGGGTAGTCTCGACAAGGATATCTACATCGACCCCGTGAGTCGCGAGCAGTTCGTCCCGCGTCTCTACCAGACGGTTGTCCTTTTGGCACGAGAGGAGAACATCCTCGGAAACAAGGATAAGGCGATGAAGTTGCTGGAACTCTACCACAAGAACTATCCCAACAAGAACTTCCATCCCGATAACATACCGCCTCAGTATGTCGAGATATATTATGCCATCTATGGCGACGAGCATATCGACAAAGTGAAGGAGACATGGTCTTGGATGTTCGACTACCATAGCGCATTGGCCAAATACTATGCCAGTTTCCAAGGCGAGAAGAAGGCCGGCGTCGAGAGCGAACTTGTCCACTCCCTGCAGATGGTTGCCTATCTGCAGAAGTTTGCCTCCGATACCCTTAAGGATGCCGAACTCTCCAAAAATGCCGAAGAAGTCCTGCAACGCTATACACCCTCAGATTTGCTCGCATCCAAATGAGAAAAGAGAAGAAACCTAAGCTGAAGAAGTACACCCTCACGCTCTCTGAGCGTGAGGCCCTTCGGCTCGGCCGCTATGCCAACGCCACCGGCGTGAGCCGTCCGCTGGCCCTGCAGCGTCTGATGAAGCAAGCTTTGCGTGAGGCCGCGGACCTGCCAGTCGGCAAGGAGGATACCAATCAGCTAGGACTCTTCGACACACTACAGATTGACATCTTCAACAACGCTGCTGTTGTGAAGGAATGAAAAAAGGAGTGCCGGCTTCCAACCGGCATAAAAGATGTATGACAAAATGAAAAAGGTATTTGTTTTTTTGCTTACGGCATTCTTTATGTCCATCCCGCTCACTTCCCGGGCAGAAGAAGGCAATGAGATTGATGCAGGATCGGAGATTATCGGTCATGTCACCGATGCCCACTCGTGGCATCTGTTCGACTATGTGTCGGACGGTGAGACCCACTCGGTAGCGGTGCCGCTGCCTGTCATCCTTATCAATGACGGACATCTCGACATCTTTATGTCGTCGAAGTTCGAACATGGACATGCCTCCTACAAAGGCTATAGCCTTGTGGGCGGTGGCTCCGAGAAGGAGGAGATTGTCTACACCGATGCCAACGGTGTGGTGAGCAAGCCTTTCGACCTCTCCATCACCAAAACGGCAGCGGCAATCATGGTTTCCGTCATCCTGCTGATAGTCATTGTGATGCTCGCGAAAAAAGGCTACAAGAAGCGCCCCAATCAGGCACCGCACGGCTTACAGAGCCTTGTGGAGATGCTTGTGGTTTATGTACGCGACAGCATTGTCCGTCCGATGATTGGTGAGGCCAAGTACCAGAAATACCTACCGTACCTTCTTACACTCTTCTTTTTCATCTTTTTTAGCAACATTCTGGGACTTATACCTATCTTCCCAGCTGGTGGCAACATCAGTGGCAATATCGCTGTCACCGCCACGCTGGCAGTCATCACCTTCCTCATCACCAATATCAGCGGTAACCGTCACTATTGGACCGATATCTTCAATACCCCCGGCGTTCCCGCATGGCTGAAGATATTCCCTCTGATGCCGTTGGTAGAACTCATGGGTGTCTTTACCAAGCCCATCGTGCTGATGATTCGTCTCTTTGCCAATATGACGGCTGGTCATATTGTCATACTCGGTTTCATCTTCCTCATCTTCATACTCAGCAACCTCTTCGGTACCCTTGTTGGCGGTGGTGTCACTCTAGTGAGCATCTTCTTCAGCGTCTTCATCTCGCTGCTCGAGTGCCTGGTGGCCTACCTGCAGGCCTTCGTCTTCACCATGCTTACCTCGCTATATATCGGTATGGCCGTCGAGACGCCGCACCACGCATAAAGTTTAAAGTTTAAGGTTTAAAGTTTAAAGTGGCTGACGCAGAAAATAGCACAATTACATTTTCTTTTGAAAGATTGGAGGCATACATACAAGCCAGAGGTCTTGTGAAGGAAATCTATAAACTCCAAAGATGTTTTCCGAAGGAGGAAAAATATGCTCTTGGAGACCAAATACGACGTGCTGCCACTTCGATAACCGCAAACATCGCCGAAGGATGTGGACGTAATTCCCCTAAGGAAAAAGCCCGATTTATAGAAATAGCGTTTGGCTCATTGACAGAAGTGTTTAGTGAGTTGCAAATAGCACAAGATTTAAAATATATTACTGAAAATGATCTAAATAATCTTAGGCCATATTTCTCTCAGGTAGCGAAAATATTATCAGGCCTTCGTAAATCTTTGTCTACGGACTAACTTTAAACTTTAAACCTTAAACTTTAAACTTTAAACTTTAAACCCATATCAATATGAAATCAATTAAAGATATCAATTTTGCAGGCCGCAAGGTGCTGCTGCGAGTGGACTTCAACGTCCCCATGAATGACCAGAAGCAGATTACCGACGACACCCGCATGCGCGAGTCGATGCCCACCATCGAGAAACTTCTCAAGGACGGTGCCGCCATCATCATCATGGCCCACTTTGGCCGTCCCAAGAAAGGCGGTTTCGAACCCGAACTGACCCTCGAGCCAGTGGCTAAGTACCTCGAGACCCTTGTGAATCGCCCCGTGAAGTTTACCCAGGAGCTCCTCGGCAGCGGCAAACCTGAGCAAATGGCTAAAGAATTGAAGGGTGGGGAAGTGATGCTACTGGAGAATATCCGCTTCTACCCCGAGGAAACCAAGGGCGGCGAGGAACTCGCCCGCCAGTTGGCAGCCCTTGGAGACTGCTACATCAACGATGCCTTCGGTGCCGCTCACCGCGAGCATTCGTCGACCGCTGTCATCGCCAAGTTCTTCCCCAATGACAAATACTTCGGCTTCCTCATGGAAAACGAGGTGCGCAACCTCGAGAAACTGATGCAGAATCCACCGCGTCCCTTCACCGCCATCATTGGTGGCAGTAAAGTCAGTTCCAAGATTGGTATCCTGGAGAACCTCCTCGACAAGGTCGACAACATGATTATCATCGGTGGCATGCGCTACACCTTCACCAAGGCCCTAGGTGGCAAGATTGGCAACAGCATCTGCGAAGACGACAAGCTTGATTTGGCCCGCGAGCTCATGCGCCGCATGGACGAGAAGGGCGTGAAGTACTACCTGCCCGTCGATAGCGTCATTGGCGACAAGTTTGGAAACGACGCCAATACCCAGATTGTTCCCTCAGGCGAGGTTCCCGACGGCTGGGAGAGCATGGACTGTGGTCCCGAGAGTTGCAAGGCCATCCACGACATCGTGATGAACAGCAAGACCATCCTTTGGAACGGCCCCGCCGGCGTCTTCGAGTTGGAGACCTTCGCCAAGGGCACCAAGGCCATCGCACAGAGCGTTGCCGAGAGTTGCAAGCAGGGCTGCTTCGCCGCCGTCGGTGGTGGCGACAGTGTGGCTGCCGTCAAACAAATGGGCATCGCTGACCAGATGAGTTATGTCTCCACAGGTGGCGGTGCTATGCTCGAGTACCTCGAAGGCAAGGTCCTCCCTGGCATCAAAGCCATCCAGGACTAATCGATTAACTCGGAAAAAAGTAGAGGGGCTCCCGTTGGAAGCCCCTCTGTTTTTTCACTGTATTATTCAGCCCACCTGACGTAGTCGGTTTTGCGGGGCAGGGGAGAGGGGATGGACTTGGCGGGATAGCCGAGGACGAGGTGGTCGATGCCCTCGTAGTCGCCTTCAATACCCAGCTCGCGGAGCAGGGCTTTGCCTTCTTCGGAGTCGAACTCCTCCTTGGCGCGGTGAATCCAGCAGGAAGCCAGACCCACGGCTTCGGCGGCATTGGCGAGGTTGGTGAGCACGGCGCAGCCGTCGTAGAGGTAGGTGGGCACCTTGCGGTCGGCGAGGACCAGCAGCACCACGGGGGCGCCGTAGAAGGGATCGATACCCTCATGTGGCGTGCCGCCGCGCTGGACGGTTAACTCATTCCAGATACGGGCATTCATCTCCGAAAGCTTGTCGCGCAGGTCTTTGCGTGTGATGGCCACGATGATGGGACTCTGCTTTCCGTGGCCTGTGGGAGCCCATGTGCCAGCTTCGCATACTTTCTCGATGAGCGCGCGCTCGGGCATCTGCGAAGAAAAAGCGCGGCAACTGCGTCGCGCTTTCATATTGTCAAGAGCTTGAGTGTTCATTTTTTATTAACGGCTTGAAAGAGTGTGGTGGTGGCGGTGGTTGTTGCCTGCTGGTTTTGCTGTGTGCTGTTGCTCGAACTGACATTGGCAAGGCCACTGCACATCAATAAAGCGTTGATAAAGGCGTTGGAGTTCTGGTTGGTGATGAGGCCGGCGGACGACATGACGAGGCCGGTAGCGAAAGCATTGCGGTAGCTGGAATTACTAGCGTTGGCTTTAATTTGCGTGTAGCAGGTGGCAAGAGCAAGAGCGTTGGTCAGGTTGTTGCCGTAAGTGAGGCTGACACTGCCAGTGGCTTTGTACGAGTTGTAAAGACCCAGGATGGCGCTACCACAAGTCTGACCCATGGTTTGGGCTGCTGTGTTCGACGAAGAGGCCGAACCAAAGATACCACACGAAGTGAATGCCATTGTGGCAAAGCATACGAGGATGATGGATAAACGTTTCATATTGTGTAATTTTAATTGTTTTTGTTTTTTGTATACAGTTTGCAAATATACATTTTTTTTCTATATCGAAAGAAAAACGTCTACATTAACTCATCAAGTTCGAGCCAGCGGAGCTCTTTCTCGTCTAGGAGATTCATTACTTCTCCAATGCGGGTGCTGGCCTTGGTTATCTCGGCAGGGTCGGAGAGAGTGCCGCTGCTAAGTTTCGCCTCAAGCTCGGCCTTTTCATTGGTAAGGGTTTCTATCTCTGCCGTCAAGGCTTCGTATTCTTTCTGCTCCTTGTAAGTCGCCTTGCGCTTCTCGCTCTTGCTGCGCTCGTACTTGGGTTTCTCCTGCCGTTGCTGCTGGGAGGCTTCGCGTTGTTGTTGGGCTTTTTGCATACGGTAGATTGTGTAGTTGGAGTGGTAGTCGCGGATTTTGCCGTTGCCCTCGAAGACAAGGAGGTGATCGACGATATGGTCCATGAAGGAGCGGTCGTGACTGACGATGATGAGGCAACCCTTGTAGGTCTGGAGGAACTGCTCGAGAATTTGCAGGGTATAGATGTCGAGGTCGTTGGTGGGCTCGTCGAGGATGAGGAAGTTGGGATTGGCCATGAGCACCTGCAGCAGGTAGAGCCGTCGCTTCTCGCCACCACTAAGGTTGCCGAAGTAGTTGTATTGCGTGGTATTGTCGAATCCGAAGTAGGTGAGGAACTGGTGTGCCGACATGCTCTTGCCGTTGTCGAGTTCAATCTCTTCGGCAATGTCTTTGACGAGGTCGATGACGCGGCGGTCGGCTGGTGCCGTCATGCCGGCTTGTGTGTAATAGCCAAACTGAATGGTTTGACCCACCACGACGCGACCACTGGTGGGCTTGAGTTTCTCGGTGATGATATTGAGGAATGTGCTTTTTCCTACACCATTAGGTCCCAAAATGCCTATTTTCTCGCCGCGTTTGAAGACGTAAGAATAGTCGTCAATGAGGTTGTGGTAGCATATATTGTATAGTTCCAGTATCTTGCCTCCGATACGTTCCGTTTTGACGGTGAGCTGGGGGCGGGAGTTGTCGAAGCGGGTATGAGCTTTGGCTTCGAGCTCGTAGAAGGCGTCAATGCGAGCCTGTGCTTTGGTGCCACGGGCCTGCGGCATGCGACGCATCCACTCAAGTTCAGTGCGGTAGAGGCTCCGAGCTTTCTCCACCTCGGCGCGCTCGTTGGCCTCGCGCTCGGCCTTCTTCTCGAGGTAGTAGTCATAGCGCCCTTTATAATGATAGAGCCGCGAGTTGTCGAGCTCGTAGATGTTGTCGCAGACATTGTCGAGGAAGTAGCGGTCGTGTGTCACCATGAGAATGGCTAGCCGCTGGCGCGAAAGAAACTCTTCGAGCCATTCTATCATGTCGATGTCCAGGTGGTTGGTGGGCTCGTCGAGGATGAGTAGGTTGCAATCGTCCATGAGCAGACGGCAGAGTGCCACTTTCTTCTGTTCGCCACCGCTGAGGGTCTCCATCTGACGGTTGAGGAGGGTGTCCACTTTCATGCGACTGAGAATCTCCTCCATGCGCTGCGCGAAAGTCCACTCATCCTCGGTCTCAGGGCGTTGCACATTGTATACGAAGTCCCGAACCAGCTGCTTGGGATAAGCTTCGGGACTTTGAGGAAGATAGGCAAGTTTCAGATCGCCGCGGAAAGTTATCTTGCCACTGTCCTGCAGCGTATTGTATCCCCGCTGTCCTGCAGCAGTCATGATGATGTTGAGCAACGTCGACTTACCGTAACCATTGCGGGCTATCAGTGCCGACTTCTGCCCTGCGTTGATGCCGAAGGAGATGTCTTCGAACAGCAGTTTGTCGCCGAAGCTCTTGGTGAGGTTCTCTACGGTGAGTAGCGCGTCAGCCATTAGCGTTTCCCAGTAAGCTTATTGTATTCTTCTCGTGCCGCTTCCATGAGTTTCTGGAAACGGGCGTCAGCATGCATGCGGGCTACGGCGACACTGGCACAGAGGCGGCCTGCATCGACATCGCTCTGCCAGTGGTAGCCTGCAATGACGCGGCTCTCTCCGTAGCGATATCCCACAGCCATGATGGCATCGGCATGCTCGGGAGCTAGTTCGGTGAACACTAAGGCACCACTCCATCCGCGGATGGTGTGACCAGAAGGGTAGGAGCCATTATGACGCAAATCCTCCTCGTCGCCAGGGACAATGGTGGGTTCGCTGAAGAAGACATAAGGGCGGGTGCGCATATAGTGCGCCTTGGGTAATGTGCCCACCTCATCGACAGTGACGATGGCAGTGCTAATCATCTCATAGATGGCAGGCGTGGTCTCCATGCTGATGGTCAAGCCCAACGGTTCGCTGAATATCCGGCAGATATTGTCTATAGTCCATTCGGCGTCGGCTACGGCGATGGCGCAGCGCACGCTGTCCTTGCGCTGCTCGAGCCCCCAGTGGTACTGCGCCTTATCGTAGGCAAAAGCCGCCGACGTAGTGTCGGGCGGTGCTGGCAGGAAGTTCACGGCATTGGGCATCTCCTCTTTGGTAATCAGCGGCTCTTGCCCAGCGGCACAGAGGGGGAGGAAGAATGCAAGAAAAAGTGCATAACGTAAAATCTGTTTCATATCTGTAACTATTAACTATTAGTTATTATCTGTTAACTATAGATTGTCTTTTTTATTGTACGCGATACAATATTCTATACGTTTTGGAGTTATAGAAAAAAATGAGACAATGATTAAGAAAGACACTCGCTCAGGCAAGGATAAAGAACAAGGTAAAAAAAGTTATCCTAATAATACTAGTAGGACTAGTTCAACTAGAACAACTAGAACTACTCGTCCCGCTGGCAAAAAAACAGCTGGCCCCCAAAAACCGAAGGAACCTCATCCCGAGGGGGCTATGCGCCTTAACAAGTATATCGCCCACGCGGGTATCTGCTCGCGGCGCGAGGCTGACGAACTCATTGCTGCCGGCAGCGTGAAAGTCAATGGCAAGGTGGTCACTGAGATGGGCTATCAGGTGATGCCCGGCGACGAGGTCTCCTACGGTGGCGAGAAGCTCCGTTCGGAGCGCTTGCGCTACTTCCTCCTCAACAAGCCGAAAGGCTTCATTACCACCACCGACGACCCGCAGGAGCGCCGCACGGTGATGATGCTCATGGACGGCTGCTGCGCCGAGCGCATCTATCCTGTGGGCCGACTCGACCGTGCCACCACAGGTTTGCTGCTCTTCACTAACGACGGCGAGCTGGCCAAAAAGTTGACGCACCCCTCCACGCAGGTGTACAAGATTTACCAGGTGGAGCTCAACAAGCCCGTTACCAAGGAGGACATGAAGAAACTTCTCGAAGGCATCGAGCTGGAGGATGGCCCCATGCATGTGGATGATATCCAGTATGCTGCCGTCGGCAAGACCATCGACAAGCGCATCGTGGGCGTCGAGCTGCACAGCGGTCGTAACCGCATCGTGCGCCGCCTCTTTGAAGCCCTTGGCTATGAGGTACACAAGCTCGACCGCACCACCTTCGCCGGCCTCACCAAGAAAGACCTTCCCCGCGGCCGCTGGCGTGAGCTGACGGAGAAAGAGGTGGGCTTCCTCAAGATGATATAATTGGGGGAATATGAAAAGGACTGTATTGTTATCCATGACGGCGATTGTTCTGGTTGCTGTCGGGTGTAGCAGTTTAAGGTCAGGACATTTAGAGTTGCCCAAGCGTGCAGTGGGGCACATTGAGGCTTGTGGACAAAAAGATAATGTATTGTCAATTGTTTATGGAAAGTGCGACCATGAATGGTTATACCCTTACATCTTTAATTTGCCAGAGAAATGCTGGACGGTTGTGACTTTTGATAGTGTGAAAATGGTCTATGATACCAAAGGAGAATGCTTGTATTCGTATGTTCTTAGATGGACAGATGACCTTGACACAAAGTATTTTTCTGACATTCCTAATGCCGATAAGATGATGAGGCATCTTTATGCAAAAAGCAAAGATATCCAGGTGGTTGGCGTTATAAGAGATACTGATGGGTGGATTATAGCTGCATACGAAACCCACGCGTCGTCACATTATGGTTATCCGCGATACTATTATTTTCGCCCCGACGGCAGTTATCGCGGATGTAAGATAATTGCATAATGGCACATTGTTTTACTGCCACCATCTTTCAGAACGGCAACATGGATGCCGCCTATATTGTGGTGCCCGTCGACATCCGCAAGGAATATGGCAAAGGCCGGATAAAAGTGAAGGCTACCTTCGACGGCGAGCCCTACAGCGGCAGCGTAGTTAATATGGGCGTGAAGGATGCCGACGGAAATGTCTGCTACATTATAGGTATCACCAAAGCCCTCCGCCAGAAGATTGGCAAGACCTTCGGCGATAGCGTGGAGGTGGAGATTACTCCCCGATAAGGAATACAGTATTTCTTTTGTGTAAATCAATCTTTTCCCGTTCCTTTTTCCATTTGGCGACGGTGAGTGAGCGGATGTACTGTGTTGGCAGCGTGAGGTCGCAGGCCACACAGACCATTGTCTGAGGATTGAGTGTCGATGCTAACGATTCCAACATCTGGTTGTTGCGGTAGGGGGCTTCGATGAAGATTTGTGTTTGGTGCTCGCGGTGCACACGCTCTTCGAGATGACGGATGGCGGCGGCGCGTTTGCCCTTGTCGACAGGCAGATAGCCCACGAAAGCGAACGACTGGCCGTTGAAGCCCGAGGCCATCAGCGCCAGCATCAGCGACGAAGGCCCCACCAGCGGCACCACCTCGATGCCGCGACGTTGCGCCACCTTGGTGATCATTGCTCCCGGATCGGCTACGCAGGGCAGGCCAGCCTCGCTCAACAGGCCGATGTTCTCGCCACGCTCTACGGCATCCAAGTAGCCGCCAATGGCCTCGTGGGTGGTATGCTCGTTAAGCTCCAGAAAGACAGTGTCGTCGATAGGGTGGGGGTATCCAGCCTTTTTGAGGAAACGCCGTGCCGTACGCAGTTCCTCGACGATAAAGGTATGACACGTGGCCAGCCACTCGAGATTGTGTGCCGGCAGCGAGAAATCCATCTCTTCCGCCCCAATGGGCACGGGGAACAGTATCAGCTTTCCTTTTTCCATAGTATTCTTTTTCAGTGTCGCAGTCGGTCGACACCCACCAGCTCACCTTGGTCGTTGAAGGTGTAGAAGGCTTCGGTTCCGAATTCATAATCTTTCCGCATGACGGCGCCTATCAGCCACTTGCCTTCGATGCGCTCCACCCAGAACACATTCAGCTGCCCTTCGTCGTCGTGCCGCTGCAAGTCCAGCTGCATGATGTTCATCATGGTCTCCAGGGCGGGCATCATCGATGAGAAGTATTCCTCCATGTCTATTCCCTTGTCCCATGTTTCGGCCATCGATGCCACGAAGTTGCCCGTGCTGTCGAAATAGGCTCGGGGACCGTTGAGTATGTCATAGCAAAACAGTCCGTCTTCTCTGCGTTGCAGATTTTTTGTCATCCGTTGGTCGCAGAAGGTTTTGGCGGCTTCGGGAAGTTCCTCTTCGTCGATGTAATTAAAGGGAGCGTATACCCCTGAATAGAAGCGGCTTTTCTTCCGTAGCCCACGAGGCTCTTTGCTACGTCCCGGAACCATATAGATGGTGGGGCCGTTGACATCGAACCACTTCAACTTCCGTGCCGTGAGGTCGAAGTCAGCCTGCCAAAAACCGTCACCTCCGTCGCATACAGCCAGTAGTTGGCACAGGTATTTCGGTTCACGATGGAAATCATAGAAGGTGACGTACAGGCATTGATGTTCTTCAGAATCAGTGTAGAAAAGATATTGCCGCCCATGATCGTAGAAGCGCGGCGGGGTGAAGCAGCGGTGTACCTCCTGGGCGGAGTCTACATAGGCGTTGAGGATGTCAACCATCTGTTGCTCAGCCTCTCGAAGCTCATTTAGTGTGATTCCTCTCAGTGCGTTCTTCCTCTTGTCTTTCAGAATCCAACTCAGTATCATCTTTGACCAGATGTCGTCCTTGGGTTCCATCAGGTAGCCTATCAGCGCATCACCGTTGCGGATGGCGTAGTAGGCGATGCTGTCTTCCGGCTGGGTACATTCGTCGACGGTCGACAGGCTGGTCATCGGCTTCGGCTGCAGACGTTCGGGTTCCTCGGACGACTGTGCTTTCGGTAGGAAAGGCATGAGCATCAGCGTGATGAAAGCAAGAATGACCCGTTTCTTCATTTTTATTTTTTTGCAAAAATACATATTTTTATTGGCATATGCAATATTATGGCTCGTTTTTTGTTCTAATAAAGATTATAAAACAATGTTTGTTATGAAGAAAATAATCTGCCTCTCAATTGCTGTCCTCTCGTTGTCAATGCTGTCGTGCAATGCACAGTCAGAGAAGCCACAACAAATTCAGACACTTGCTCGTTTGGATGCTCCGTCACTCTCACTTACCGATTTTACCGATGTGGCTGCAGCCTCTATCGACGGTGTGGTACATATCAAGACCGAGATGACGCAGCTCACTCCGACATATATGTCTTTCTTCGGTTTTATTGTGCAGCAAGGCGTTCAGCGTCAGGTGTATAATGCCTATGGTTCGGGTGTCATTATCACCTCCGACGGCTATATCCTCACCAACAACCATGTGGTGCAGGATGCTGAACGTATCTTTGTGACCTTCAACGACCGTCGCGAGTTGCCCGCCCGTCTTGTCGGTAACGACCCTGCCACCGATTTAGCGGTAATAAAAGTAGAGGCTGAAAATTTGACTTATATTCCCTTCGGCGATAGTGACAAGGTGCGTGTTGGAGAGCCGGTATTGGCCATTGGAAATCCGTTTAACCTTACTTCGACGGTAACCTCGGGCATCATTAGTGCGAAGGCACGCAATATGCACATTATCGATAATCCACGATCAAATGAAACGCCGTTAGAGTCTTTCTTGCAGACGGATGCAGCGGTTAATTCAGGTAATAGTGGAGGCGCTTTGGTGAATGCCCACGCTGAGCTTATCGGAATTGTTACGGCTATAGCATCAGGCAATAGCGGAAACTATATTGGCTACTCGTTCGCTATCCCGTCGAATATTGCTGTCAAAGTGGCCTCTGACCTGACGCGCTACGGCTATGTACAACGCGGCTATCTTGGGGTGCAAGTTACTGAAGTTGATGCTAATGTGGCTCGTCAGACGGGTGCTCGCGACACAAAGGGACTCTATGTCGCCAGTGTGGTGCGCAACTGTGCAGCCGATCGTGCCGGCATCCAGCAGGGAGATATTATTTTGCGTGTGGCAGGCAAGGAGGTGAACACTTTTGCCGAGATGATGGAGGAACTCGGAATCTTCTCTCCCGGCGACGAGGTGGCGGTGGATTATGTACGTGGTGGCAAGGCGTATACTGTGAAACTTAAATTGCTTAATTCTAATGGTGATACATCCATTATTAGGAAGTGACACTTGAAGATAAATACAACGAGATGACGACCAAGCCCGTGAAGGTTCTGGTCTGCAAGATGGCGGTGCCGACCATTATCGCGATGGTCACCACCGCCCTCTATAATGTCGTTGATGCCGCTTTCATTGGTCATCTCAATACCCAAGGTACCGAGGGTACTGCCGGCGTCGGTATCTCGTTTGCCTATATGACCTTTATTCAGGCGTTGGGGTTCTTTTTTGGTCACGGTAGCGGCAACCACATTTCCAGGGCGTTAGGTGCCAAAGATGTGTCGTCGGCCTCTGTGATGGCCACGGTAGGATTCGTCACCCCCTTCCTGTTGGGAACAATGGCGGCGCTCTGTTTCTTGCCGAATCTCAGTTGGCTGAGCCGTCTTCTTGGTGCTCCCGAGAGTGTGGTGACCCAAACTAATGATTACCTGCGCTATATCGTTCTTGCTACGCCTTTTATGATGTCGGCGCTGACTCTCAATAATCAGCTTCGTCTGCAGGGCAACGCCCATTTCGGCATGGTGGGCATCGTCAGTGGTGCTATCTTGAATATAGCCCTCGACCCTCTATTTATCTTCACGTTTGATATGGGTGTGAGCGGTGCCTCTCTGGCCACTGCCATCAGTCAGGTCTTTGCATGGGGTCTGCTTTTATATGGAACTTTTAAGCCTGAGAGCGTGCATATCAGGCTACGTGACTTCAAGCCCAGCTGGAAAGTCTATTATGAGATTTTCCGAGGAGGATTGCCTTCCTTTTTCCGACAGGTGTTCAACTGCGCTGCTGCCATCAGTCTCAACTATTGTGCCTGCCGGTATGCCGCTCCCGGTCAGGATGCCTCCGCTGTTGCTGCTTTTGCGGTGGTGACACGCATCATGATGTTCGCCTTCAGTGTGGTACTGGGGTTCTCTCAGGGCTTCCAGCCCGTGTGTGGCTACAACTATGGTGCCAAACTCTACGGGCGTGTGCGTGCCTCGTGGCTTTTCGCCTCCTGCGTGGGTACCGCCTTCTTGCTTGTTATCTCCTTAGTGGGCATACTCTTTGCACCCCAGATTGTTGCACTTTTTCGTTCGGAGGACCCAGCCCTTATCGAGATTGGTGCTGAGACCCTCCGTTGGCAGTGCGCCGCCTTCCCACTGGTGGCCCTCTTCACCACTACCGGTATGCTCTTCCAGAACATCCGTATGACGGGACCTGCGACGCTTCTAAGTATCTGTCGCAACGGTCTTTTCTTCCTCCCTGCGCTCCTTATGCTTCCCCTCTGGCTTGGTCTGCAGGGCGTCCAGATGGCTCAGGCCGTCGCCGACGTGCTGACCTTCCTCCTCTGCATCCCCTATGCTGTCTGGATTAACCGAAAGTTGAAAAATGATATGCAATAACAAGTTTGTTTTTTGGACTTTTTTTGTATCTTTGCACTTTTAAATAAGGATATTTTTTGTCATGGAAGACAACGAAAAAGATATAATCCAGGAAGTTACAAACGAAGAATATAAGTGGGGATTCACCACGGATATCGATACTGAGACTATTCGCAAGGGCCTCGACGAAGACATTGTGCGCCTCATCTCGAAGAAGAAAGGCGAGCCGGAATGGCTACTCGAGTTTCGCCTTGAGGCCTTCCACCGTTGGCAGAAGATGAAGGAGCCCGACTGGGCACATCTCGAATACGAAACGCCCAACTACCAGGATATCATCTATTTCGCTGCTCCTAAGCAAGAGAAGAAAAAAAGTATGGATGAGGTGGACCCCGAACTGCTGGCCACCTTCGACAAGCTGGGCATCCCACTCCGTGAGCGTGAAGCCCTCGCTGGTGTGGCCTACGATGCCATCATGGACTCCGTGAGTGTGAAGACTACCAGTCAGAAAGCCTTGGAGGAGAAAGGTATCATCTTTATGCCCATCAGCGAGGCGGTGCAGAAGCACCCCGACTTGGTTCGCAAGTATTTGGGAAGCGTGGTGCCGTCGGCTGACAACTTCTTTGCCGCCCTCAACAGCGCCGTCTTCTCCGATGGCTCCTTCTGCTATATTCCCAAGGGGGTGCGTTGCCCAATGGAACTCTCCAGCTATTTCAGAATCAACGCCAAGGGAACGGGTCAGTTTGAGCGCACGCTGATAGTGGCCGATGAAGGAGCCTACGTCTCCTATATGGAGGGTTGCACCGCTCCCCAGCGTGATGAAAACCAGTTGCATGCCGCCATTGTGGAAATCGTCGTCATGAAAGACGCCGAGGTGAAGTACAGCACCGTACAGAACTGGTACCCCGGCGACAAGGAGGGCAAGGGTGGCATCTACAATTTTGTTACCAAGCGTGGCATCTGCAAGGGCTCGCACTCGAAGCTCAGTTGGACGCAGGTGGAGACCGGCAGTGCCGTTACCTGGAAGTACCCCAGCTGCATACTGCAAGGCGATGACAGCACTGCTGAGTTCTACTCCGTCGCCGTCACCAACAATTACCAGCAGGCCGATACCGGCACCAAGATGATTCATGTGGGGAAAAATACCCGCTCGACCATTATGAGCAAGGGTATTTCGGCCGGCAAAAGCCACAACAGCTACCGCGGCCTTGTGCAGATAGGCAAGGGGGCCGACAACGCCCGCAACTACTCGCAGTGCGACAGCCTCCTGTTGGGCGACCAATGCGGTGCCCATACATGGCCCTACATCAAGGCCGACAACCACACCGCCATCCTCGAGCATGAGGCCACCACCTCGAAAATTTCTGAGGATCAGCTCTTCTACTGTCAGCAGCGTGGCATCAGCCCCGAGAGCGCCGTGGGCCTCATCGTCAATGGCTACGCTAAGGACGTGCTGAAAAAACTTCCCATGGAATTTGCTGTCGAAGCCCAAAAGCTACTCAGCATCAGCCTCGAAGGCAGCGTGGGATAATGAATGAAAACTATAGTGACTATAGTTACTATAGTCACTATAATATAAAGAGTTATGAATAAAGTAAAAGTGGGTATTGCGCAGATGAGTTGCGTCGAGGATAAGGCGCAAAACATTGAGCGCTACACAGAAAAGGTGCGCGAGCTGGCCGCCGGCGGCGCACAGATTATCTGTCTGCAGGAACTCTTCGCCTCGCTCTATTTCTGCGACGAGGAGCGTTATCAGAACTTCAAACTGGCAGAGCCTATTCCCGAGGGTCCTACCACGCAGCACTTCATGGCGCTGGCCAAGGAACTCGGCGTGGTGATTATCTGCTCGATGTTCGAGAAGCGTGCCGAAGGGCTCTACCACAACACCACCGCCGTCATTGATGCCGATGGCTCCTATCTTGGCAAGTACCGCAAGATGCACATCCCCGATGACCCGGGCTACTATGAAAAGTTCTACTTTACTCCCGGCGACCTCGGCTATAAGGTGTTCAAAACCAAGTACGCTACCGTGGGTGTGCTCATCTGCTGGGACCAGTGGTACCCCGAAGCCAGCCGCATCACCGCCCTCAAGGGTGCCCAAATACTCTTCTATCCCACCGCCATTGGTTGGGACGTACGGCAGGACGAACACGACAACCGTGAGCAGTACGAGGCCTGGCAGACCATCCAGCGCAGCCACGCTGTCGCCAACGGCGTCCCTGTAGTGAGCGTGAACCGCACCGGTAGGGAAGGGGGTATGCAGTTTTGGGGCGGCAGCTTCATCACCAACGCCTTTGGACGTGTGCTCTATCAAGCTCCTCATTTCGAAGAGACCATCCACATTGAGGAACTTGACCTTGACGAGACCGACCACTACCGCCGTCACTGGCCCTACCTCCGCGACCGCCGAATCGACAGCTACTCCGACATAACCAAAAGATATATAGACGAATGACTCCTAAAGAACAAGGATACTACATGCCCGCTGAATGGGCAAAGCACGAGGCCACATGGCTCACTTATCCCAAGAACCCCGACTCTTGGCCCGGAAAGATAGAGACCATCTATCCCTCCTATCATCTCTTTGTCAAGACACTGGCGGAGTGCGAGATGGTGCATATCAATGTCGACGACGACACGATGCTGCAGCATGTCAAGAAAGAACTCCATGCTATCGGCACCAATATGCAGAACATTACCCTGCATCTCATTGCCAGCAATGATGCCTGGTGCCGTGATCACGGCCCCGCCTTCCTACTTAACCATAATAATAGCAATCGGGCAATTGTCAACTGGAATCACAATGCCTGGGGTGGCAAGTACCCCTATGAGCTTGATACCCAAGTGCCCGTACGAATCCACGAATATTTAGTGGAAAGTGGAAAGTGGAAAGCGGAAAGTCTGTTCACTCCCAACATTGTGATGGAGGGCGGAAGCATCGATGTCAACGGCTGTGGCGACCTCCTCACCACTACCTCGTGCCTCCTCAACCCCAACCGCAATCCGCAACTCAATCAGGATCAGATAGAGAACTACCTTCGCGACTACTACGGTGTGGAAAATATCATCTGGTTGGGCGACGGCATTGTGGGCGATGACACCGACGGCCATGTCGACGACCTCTCGCGCTTCGTCGCGCCCGACACCATCGTTACCGTCGTCGAAGAAGATGCCTGGGACGAGAACTATGAGCCCCTGCAGAAGAATCTTCGAATGCTCAACCGTTGCCGCCTCGCCAACGGCAAACAACCCACCATTGTTGAACTTCCCATGCCCGACATCGTCTTCTATGACAACCAGCGCCTCCCGGCTTCCTACGCCAACTTCTACATTGCCAATGGAAAGGTCATTTTTCCCACCTATCGTTGCCTCGCCGACAATCAGGCCGCCTACATCCTCGAAGCCCTCTTCCCCGACCGCGAAATCATCGGCATCGACTCCACCGACATCATTTGGGGGCTCGGCTCTTTCCATTGCCTTTCGCAGCAAATGCCATCAATAATGAACTAAGAAGTAAGAATTAAGAGTTAAGAATTACAATGAAAAAGATTCTTCTGTTAGCAGTTTTTTCACTTTCCACTTTTTACTTTTCATTTTCACAGCCTCCCATCATCCCTGATACCCTCACCGCTGGGCAGATACGTGTCGACGAGGTGATGAAACTCATCGACGGCAACTACACCGAGGCTCCCGATATGGACAAGCTTTCCACCGAGGCTATCAACGCCATGTTCAAAGCCCTTGACCCCCACAGTACTTACATTCCCGCCAAGGATGTGGAGCGTGCAAACGAAGGTCTGCAGGGCAATTTCGAAGGCGTGGGCATCTCGTTCCAGATTGTTGAGGACACCATTGTTGTACAATCGGTCATCGCCGGCGGCCCCTCCGAGAAGGTAGGACTCGAGGTGGGCGACAAACTCATCCGCATCGACGGTGAGCCCGCCACGGGCGATAGCATCAACAACCAGTTTGTATTCAAACACCTGAGAGGTAAAAAGGGTACAGTCGTCACCCTCGACATCCAGCGACAAGGCTCCATCTACACCTTCGAAATCACGCGCGATAAGGTACCCATCTACTCCATTGACACCTGGTTCATGTCCGACGACACCATCGGCTACATTCGCCTCATCCGCTTTGCCCGTACCTCCGTCGACGAATTCCGCAAAGCACTCTCTTCCTTACAGAAACAAGGCATGAAAGCCCTTATCCTCGACCTTCGTGGCAATACCGGCGGCTTCCTCGACATTGCCTACAATCTCGCCAACGAGTTTCTCGACCGCAACCAGCTCATAGTCTATCAGGAAGGTCGTCGCACACCGCGTCAGAATTACCGCTCCAATGGGCGTGGGAAATTCCGTGCTGAGCGCAAAGATGACAAAATTATCGGCAACCGTCTCGTCGTCCTCATCGACGAAGGCTCTGCCTCTGCCTCCGAGATTGTCTCGGGAGCCGTGCAAGATTGGGACCGCGGTACCATCATCGGTCGCCGCTCCTTCGGTAAAGGACTCGTACAGCGCATGTTCCAGCTCTCCGACGGCGGACAGATACGTCTCACCACCGCCCGTTACTACACCCCCTCGGGTCGCTGCATCCAGCGCCCCTACGATGCGGGATCCGATGCTTACCGAGACGATATTTCTGATCGTTACAAGCATGGTGAGCTCGTCAATGCCGACTCTATCCATTTCGCTGACTCGTTGAAATACAAGACTGCTGGTGGCCGAACTGTCTATGGTGGTGGCGGCATCATGCCCGATATTTTCGTCCCCATGGACACCATGCGCCTCTCCGACTATTTCATCTCGCTGCGTGGCAAAGGTCTACTCAACAGTGTGCCCCTACAATGGGCCGACAGCCACAGGAAAGACCCCGAGGTGAAGACCTTCGAACTCTTCCTGCAGCACTATGACAGCTTTGGCATCGACAAGATTCTCGCCGATGCTGCCATTGAGAAAGGTGTGGTGCGAGACACAGAGAAAGAGGCGCAAGAACCTGAACGCACGAAACATAGCGACAACTATCTACGTATGATGCTCAAAGCCCAAGTCGCCAAAGACCTCTTCGGCATCGAGTACTACTACAAGGTGATGAAGGATTCCGACGAGCCCTACCTCCGCGCCCTCGAAGAGCTTCGGAAGAGATAGAAAAAGTATAGGAATAGTACCTATAGTCACTATAGTTACTATAGTCACTATAAAAAGCAAAAAGAAATGCTTGACAGACAATACCAAATTCTCAGGCGGCAGAAACCTTGGCGTGATGCTTTCTACTACCAGAAAGCCGAGGTCCTCTACCAGCTGACCTATGTGTTTTGTCAGCGTTTTCTTCCCGCTCACGGCGACCGAACGGTAGACCAGATGATACAAGCTGCCCGCTCCGGTAAACAGAATATTATAGAAGGTACAGAGGACGGTGAAACATCGACTGAGATGTACGTAAAGTTGCTCAATGTGGCTCGATCCTCGTTGCAAGAGCTGCGCGAGGATTATCGCGATTACCTTCTCTCCCGGTCACTCCTTATTTGGGATAAAAACCACCCTCGTTACCAGAGTATGCAGGATTTCTGCTACAAGAATAACAAGATAGATGCGTACTTGCCGTTTTTCCAGAAATGGAGCGACGAAGAGATGGCCAATACTGCCCTCACGCTTTGTTATCAGACCGATTCGATGCTCAACAAGGCTCTACGAAATACGGAAAAGGAGTTTGTGGAGCAGGGTGGCATCAAAGAACGCATGCACGCTGTACGCACAAAATACCGTCAAGACCAAGATGCCGAACTGGCACGGCTCAGACAAGAGGTGCCCATCCTGCGCGAAGAGGTATCCCGTCTTAGGTTCCTTCTCGAGAAAAACGGAATACAGTACTAAATCTTGAAAACATTCATAATCAGCATATAATCAGTTGGTTATATGCTGGTTGTTTTTTTGTAGGTAATTATCATAAAATCAGGACTCTAGAGTCTATAACTCTTACTCAACTCTTACTCTTCTCTTATCCCTCCCTTACCCACCTCTTACTTGGGTAGGAGAATATAAAGAGAAGAGTATGCTGATAGGTGTTTGTTTTCAGAGGGTAAGGGTTTCTATGGGACAGTTTTTTAAATAAATGTTAAAAGGCACTAGTTGATATTAAGTTGATGTTAAGCTGATGGAAAATGGAGGGTTGAAAAAAAATTGGGAGATTTATTATGCCAGTTTGAAATTTATTCGTATTTTTGCAGTCGCAAACGGGGAGAAATCCGTTTGCCGAAAGAAAGCGCATTTTCGCTTATCCTGTGATTGAGAAACTGGACCCTTCTTAATATGGTAATTGGATAAAGGGAAGATGAATGCTCCAATTGGATTGATAATCCTGTGGGGCAATTCAATTCACTTTTATTGATTACCAAAGGGAGTCCAGCCCTTCAATCACTAATAATAGGGAATGGATTGGCTCCACTTTCTTCGTTTGGTTCTATTATTTTGAGTTGAGAACTGAAGGATATGGGCATGGTCTTTCTATATTTTGGAGTGTATAATAAAACAATTAATATTAACCAATAAAACAAAGTGAAAAGCAAAAAGTAAAAAATGTGAGGTGAAAGGTGAGATGTGAAAGTAGAGAGGTGTGTGGTGGGAGGTGAGAAATGGAAAATGAAAATTGTTTTTTTTTGGGGGGGGGATTTTGTTGTTTCGTTTTTTTTTGTATTTTTGCATCGTCGATTTTTAATAATGTTGTTATGAAAAAGAGTTTGTTTTTTATCTTTTCTGTTCTTGCTATGGTCTCGGCTAGGGGACAGGTTCAGTACCATGTGGCGGACGTGCAGGTGATGTACGACGTGATGCGCCGCATGCCCAATCTCACGGGCGAATTCCTTTTCCGCAACGGACACAGCGCCTTCTCGGCGGACATCAATGTCTACCCTCGGAAACATGAGTACCACGACCGTTTGAGGAGTAATTTCGAGGCCAAAATCGGGTATACATGGTTTTTCCGTAAGGCGATGAAAGGGTGGGGAATCCATGCTGGATGGGATGGTGCCTACTATCAAAGCGATACGGTGCCCGGCTACAGTTCGGCAGAAATCCGCAGATACAATTATGAATTGGAAGACAACTATCTTATTGGCCCTGAATATATGTACAGCAACAGCCGCGGGACAACGCTTGATTTCAAGTTTCTGGTTGGATACGCCAATTATGACGGATGTCCGTTGGTCGATGTGAAGTTTTCATGGGATGTACCAAGGCTTTTCGGGCTGGAGGGTTTGTCGTTTATGGGAAAATACGAGGCAATAGTGGGGCCGGAACGCTACTACTACCCTGACCACAAGGGTACCATCTATGCTTCCCGGGCAGAAATCGTCTTTTTCTACAACACCGCCAGCCTTTTCGACGGCAGGTGCGTGGGCCACTATTTGGGGCGCGACGGGTTGGGGGTATTTCTCAAACTGCGCTATACCTCTCTCCATCCCTCCGGATGGCCCAGTGGCGTGGATTACTATGATAACTACTTGGGCACCCTCACCCCCTGCATAGGCCTGCGGTACGACTTCTGAGAGAGAAGGAAATAGAAGAAAAAAAACTGGCCGGCAAACCTTCTGTCGGGCAGTTTTTTTGTCTATATTATAAAATATTTGTATATTTGCATTTTCATACTTGGCGTCTTGTGGCGCCTAAGGGTATGATTGTTAGTGGAATGTATAATATGGATAATTAATATAATAAATAATAAAAACACAAAAAGATATGACACCTTCACACATTGAACACATCGGCATTGCTGTGACCAACCTCGACGAGGCTATCCGCTACTGGGAGGACGTTATGGGTCTGAAATGCTATGCCATCGAAGAAGTTAAAGACCAGAAAGTGAAGACCGCTTTCTTCCGCTGCGGTGACGTGAAAATCGAGCTCCTCGAGCCCACCTGCCCCGAGAGCACCATCGCCGCTTTCATCGAGAAGAACGGCGGCAAGGGTGGCATGCACCACATCGCTTTTGCTATGGAGAACACCGATCAGGCCCTCAACGAGGCCAAGGAGAAGGGTGTGCGCCTCATCGACCAGCAAAGCCGCGGCGGCGCCGAAGGCCTTCACATCGGTTTCCTGCACCCCAAATCGACCTTGGGTGTTCTCACCGAGTTTTGCTGCAAATAAACAAACCTTAAACCGTAAACATTAAACCAAAGTATATTATGGCTTTTGAACAGAAGATAAAAGAGCTGCTGGACAAGCGTGGCGAGGCCCGCTTGGGTGGTGGCCAGAAAGGTATCGACAAACAGCACGAGCAGGGCAAGCTCACCGCCCGTGAGCGTATCGCCCTGCTGCTCGACGAGGGTTCGTTTGAGGAATTCGACATGTTTGTCACCCATCGTTGCACCAATTTCGACATGCAGAAGAAGTCATACCTCGGCGACGGCGTGGTGACTGGCTACGGTACCATCAACGGCCGCATGGTGTATGTCTTCGCACAGGATTTCACCGTCCTCGGCGGTTCGCTGAGCGAGACGATGGCCCTGAAGATTTGCAAGGTGATGGATCAGGCCATGAAGGTAGGTGCACCTGTGATTGGATTGAACGACTCCGGCGGAGCCCGCATCCAGGAGGGTATCAACGCCCTGGCTGGCTATGCCGAGATTTTCGAGCGTAATATCCTGGCCAGCGGTGTGGTGCCGCAGATTAGCGCCATCTTTGGCCCCTGTGCCGGTGGCTCTGTCTACAGCCCCGCTTTGACCGACTTCATCTTTATGTCCAAGGAGAACAGCTACATGTTCCTCACCGGTCCGAAGGTGGTGAAAACCGTCACGGGCGAGGATGTCACCGTCGACAAACTCGGCGGCGCTATGGTGCATGCCACCAAGAGCGGCGTGGCCCACTTTGTCGGCGAGACCGAGGAGAGCACTATCAACACTATCCGCGAGTTGGTGGGCTACATTCCCAGCAACAACTTCGAGGAGGCTCCTATGGTGGCCACCGGCGACCCCATCGACCGTCTGGAGGACACCCTCAACAGCATCATCCCCGAGAATCCCAACGAGGCCTACGATGTGAAGGATGTGATTCACGCCATTGTTGACGATGGTCAATTCCTTGAGGTACATGAGAATTTCGCCAAGAACCTCGTGGTCGGCTTTGCTCACATGGGCGGCATGAGCGTGGGTATCGTTGCCAACCAGCCCAAGGCTATGGCCGGCGTGCTCGATTGCAACGCCTCGCGTAAGGGCGCCCGCTTCGTACGCTTCTGCGACGCTTTCAATATCCCGCTGGTGACCCTCGTCGACGTGCCCGGTTTCCTGCCCGGCACCGGCCAGGAGTACAACGGTGTCATCAACCACGGTGCCAAGATGCTCTTCGCCTTCGGCGAGGCCACGGTGCCCAAGGTTACCGTCACCCTCCGCAAGAGCTACGGTGGCGCCCACATCGTGATGAGCTGCAAGCAGCTGCGTAGCGATATCAACTATGCTTGGCCCACGGCTCAGATTGCCGTCATGGGTGCCAGCGGTGCTACCGAGGTACTGCACGGTCGCGCCCTCAAGGAGATTACCGATGCCGAGGAGAAGGCCAAATTCATTGCCGAGAAGGAGAAGGAGTACAACGACCTCTTTGCCAATCCCTACAATGCTGCCAAGTACGGTTACATTGATGACGTCATCGAGCCGCGCAACACCCGCTTCCGCGTTATTCGTGCCCTTCAGGCCCTGCAGACCAAGAAGGATACACTGCCCATGAAGAAGCATTGCAACCTTCCCTTGTAAGGGTTATGATTTATAGATAATTAAAATTATTGTTTAACCAAATTCATAAAAACATCAAAAAAATGAAGAAAGTAGTTTTCACCGCTTTTGCCGCTCTGGCATTTGCTTTCATGATGACCGCTTGCAGCGGTAACAATGGTACCACCGACAGTGCTGCCGACACCACCAAGGCTGCCGTCGAGCAGGCTGCTCCCTGCGAGCACCAGTGCGCTCACGAGGCCGACAGCGCCATGTGCTGCAAAGACCAGGCCGTCGAAGGTCAGGCTTGCGAACACAAGTGCCAGAAGGCCGAAGGCCAGGAGTGCTGCAAGAAAGCTGAAGGCAAAGATTGCGACCACAAGTGCGACAAGGCTTGTGACCACAAGTGCCAGAAAGCTGAAGGCAAAGAGTGCTGCAAGAAAGCCAAGTAATCTATAGTGTTGCGGCGGCGCAGCCGCCGCAACACTTGATTCACTTTTTTTGATGTTTACAATTAAAAAAGAACAATGAAGACCATTTATAAATTGCTATTTGCAGGTCTGCTCAGCTTCTCGCTGCTCAGCGCCACTGCCCAGACAAATGGACAGCAGGGAGGGGCGGATGCCGTTGCTGGTGCTACGCCGGTGAAGGAAGCTCCTATGCCCGGTCCTGACGGTCATCACGGCTGTCCCGCCGCCATGGGTCCCGCTTGCCAAGCTGTGGACTTCCAGAGCGTCAAGATCTGCTATGCACCCATGTTGGATGCATTCGTGGCCATCGACAGTGTCGAGTGCTCGGTACACCTCGTGAAGGATGTGGAAGGGAAGCTTGACACCGTTGCCGTCTTCAAGACCGACAACACCCACAAGCGTCACGACCTGAAGAATATCCTGCGACCCGTGAGCGTTACCGCCATGGGCGAATATGTTATCGTGCTGGCTTCGGCTGTGAACGATACAGCTTACGTGGTTATCCTCGATGCCCAGTTCAACGAGATGACCCGTCGCTCGTTCAACAGTCCCATGTATGCCATGGACCTAAAACCCGGCAAGCTCACCGTTGTAGGTCGCAACCCTTACGGCTATGACATCAATATCATCCCGCTGGGCACTCCCGAGAGCGGTCTCGACTTCATCGCCTTCGCTAAAGGCGAGATGTCGACGTTGCACTACCGTGTGGCCAAACAGGCTGAGAAGATTAAGAGTTCTGACCCCGTGGGTATCGGCCTCACCGCTGTGGCTGTTGCTGTGGTGTTCCTAGCTCTCGTCTGCATTGCCCTCATCCTGCAGGGCACCGGCAAGCTGATGTCGGGTATGGATGAGAAGAAGAAGGGCAAGAAGGAGACTAAGAAGCCCATCGGCGCCATCGCTTCCTCTTCGAGAGACGATGAGGTGATTGCCGCCATAGCCGCCGCCATTCATCTTTACAATGACGAGCTCCACGACGAGGAGGATACCGTCATCACTATCCAGAAGGTGGAGCGTGAGTGGACTCCGTGGAATGCCAAGTATTATAATATGAATCAATATTTTAATAATAGACGATAATGAAAACCTATAAACTCAAGATAAACGGCAACGACTATAATGTTGACATCAACGAGGTCGAAGGCCAGGAAGTTAAACTTAGCGTCAATGGTGAGGCTTATACTGTCACCGTCGACCAGGAAATGAAACCCCAGCGCAAGCCCGTGGCCGCTCCGCGTCCCGCCGCTGCTGCTTCACAGGTGGCTCCCGCCGCCGGCGGTGTGCAGAAAGCCAACGCTCCCGCTGCCGGCAGCAAAGTGTCCACTCCGCTGCCCGGCACCATCCTCGATGTCTTCGTCAATGTTGGCGACACCGTCAAGTCAGGTCAGACCGTAGTGCTGCTCGAGGCCATGAAGATGGAAAACAACATCGAGGCCGACTGCGAAGGTACCGTCAAGGAAGTCAAAGTCCGCAAGGGCGACAGCGTCCTCGAGGGCGATGTTCTGGTTGTAATTGGATAATTTGATTGAATTATGATTAGTTTAGCAACAGGTGGCTTCATGGACTTCATGTCGACGCAGTTGGTACAATTCCTTGAATATACCGGCTTCGCCAACGTGACCTTCGGCCACATAGCAATGATTTTTATCGGCTTGCTGTTCATCTTCTTGGGCATCAAGTACGAGTTTGAACCCCTTCTGCTGGTACCTATCGGATTCGGTATGCTCATCGGCAACATTCCCTTCTATCCGGGACTGAAGATAGGTATCTATGAACAGGGGTCAGTGCTTAATATCCTATACCACGGAGTGCAAAACGGATGGTATCCACCGCTA
Source organism: uncultured Bacteroidota bacterium (assembly GCA_902800395.1). Lineage (GTDB taxonomy): Bacteria > Bacteroidota > Bacteroidia > Bacteroidales > P3 > Colimorpha. The sequence continues at coordinate 62,035 of CADCEC010000002.1, forward strand.
ATCTTCCTGGGGATTGGTGCAATGACCGACTTCTCGGCATTGCTCTCCAATCCTAAGCTGATGCTTATCGGCGCTGCTGCCCAGGTCGGTATTTTTGCCGCCTATATGGGTTCCCTGGCTTTGGGCTTCATGCCCAACGAGGCCGGTGCTATTGGTATCATCGGTGGTGCCGACGGTCCCACGGCCATCTTCATCTCGTCGCAGTTGGCGCCGGAACTCATGGGTGCTATCGCCGTATCGGCCTATAGCTACATGGCCTTGGTGCCCGTCATCCAGCCGCCCATCATGCGTCTGATGACTACCCAGAAGGAGCGCACCATCCGCATGAAACCGCCGCGTCAGGTCTCCAAGCTCGAGAAGATTAGCTTCCCCATCATCGGCCTGCTCTTCTGCGCCTTCATCGTGCCGAGCGGTCTGCCTCTGCTGGGTATGCTCTTCTTCGGCAACCTGCTGAAAGAATGTGGCGTCACCAAGCGTCTCTCCGAAGTGGCCTCCAACGCCGTGGTGAATATCTGCACGCTACTCATCGGCATCACGGTGGGTGCCTCCACTCAGGCTTCGGTCTTTCTCACCGGCAAGTCGGTGATGATCTTCGCTCTTGGTGCCGGCTCGTTCATCGTGGCCACCTTCTGTGGTGTGCTCTTCGTGAAGATTATGAACCTCTTCCTCAAGGAAGGCAACAAGATTAACCCGCTTATTGGTAACTCCGGCGTCAGTGCCGTGCCCGATGCCGCCCGTGTGTCGAACAACGTGGGCCTCGAGTACGACAAGACCAACTACCTGCTCCAGCATGCCATGGGTCCCAATGTGGCCGGCGTGGTGGGTTCGGCAGTGGCCGCCGGTATCCTGCTGGCATTCCTACACTAAGTGGGTCACTTTCTGCCCATAACACTCGACGAGGTCAAACGCCTCGGATGGGAGATGGTCGACGTGGTACTCGTCACCGGCGATGCCTACGTCGACCATCCCTCTTTTGGTACTGCCGTTATCGGTCGCACCCTTGAGGCGGCAGGCTATCGTGTCGCCATCATCCCGCAACCCAACTGGCGCGATGACTTGCGCGATTTCCGCAAGTTCGGACGTCCGCGCCTCTTCTTTGGCGTCACCTCCGGTGCGATGGATTCCATGGTGAACCACTACACCGCTGCGCGACGTCTGCGTCATGATGACGCCTACACCCCCGGTGGACAGGCTGGATTCCGTCCCGACCGTGCCACCTATGTCTACTCCCGCATCCTCAAGCAACTCTATCCTGATGTGCCGGTCATTATTGCCGGCATAGAGGCCTCCATGCGGCGTCTGGCGCACTACGACTATTGGGACGACAAGCTCTTCCCCAGCATTCTCATCGACACCCCTGCCGACCTGATGAACTACGGGATGGGGGAGAAGACCACCTTGAAAATAGCCCGCCTCCTCGACGAAGACAAAGGCATCGAAGCCTGTTATGAGTTGCCGCAGGTGGCCTACATTAGACGGACATGTCCGACTAGTCCGACCATCGAACTCCATTCTTTCGAGGAGTGTCAGAAAAGTAAGCGCGCTGAAGCTGAGAATTATCACATTATCGAACTCGAGAGCAACAAGATTGAAGCCGCCACGCTGGTACAGAAACATGGCGACAGCTATGTGGTGGTGAATCCGCCGGAGCCACCGATGAGTAGCGACGAGGTGGATGCTTCGTTCGACCTGCCGTATCTGCGCCTGCCGCACCCCAAGTATAAGAAGCGCGGACCTATCCCCGCCTTCGAGATGATACGTTGGAGCGTAAATACCCACCGCGGCTGCTTCGGTGGCTGTTCTTTCTGCACCATCAGCGCCCACCAGGGCAAGCAGATAGCTAGCCGCAGTGAGGCCAGTATCCTGCGCGAGGTGGAGACCCTCACAGCCGACCCCGAGTTCCACGGTGTCCTCACCGACCTTGGAGGTCCTTCGGCCAATATGTGGCGCATGAAAGGGAAAAACCAAGACCTTTGCCGCAAATGCAGCCGTTACAGTTGCTCTATGCCAAGTATCTGTAAAAACCTCGACAGCGACCATCGGCCCATGATTAATCTCCTCAAGAAGGTGGCTGCACACCCCAAGGTGAAGCACCTCTATGTCGGTAGTGGCATCCGCTGCGATCTATTTGCTGACAATTCCGGCTGGGACTATTTTAAGCAGGTGGTGTTGCATCATACCTCTGGCCGTCTGAAGGTGGCTCCTGAGCACACCTCCGACCATGTGCTGGCGTTGATGCGCAAACCTTCTTTCAGCCTTTTCCGCGAGACCAAGCGCCGCTTCGACGAGATTTGCAAGCAGGCGGGTCTCCGCTACCAGCTGATACCTTATTTCATCAGCAGCCATCCGGGTTGCCGGCTGGAGGATATGGCACAACTGGCACTCGACATGAAGCAGATGGGCTACCGCTTGGAGCAGATACAGGACTTCACCCCCACGCCGATGACGCTCTCCACCGAGATGTACTATACCGGATACGACCCGGCCACGATGAAGCCTGTCTATGTAGCCACGACGCCGGCCGACAAAGCTGACCAGCGTCGTATGTTCTTCTTTTATAAGCCCGACCAGCAGCGCGACATCATTGCTTCGCTCCGCCGCGCCGGCCTTGCGCATTTTGTTCCGAGATTGTTTCCCGGAAAGAGATAATAGTGAGGCCCGCCGAGTGGCGGGCCTCATCGTTATTTACAGCACTTTAATAAGTTCTACGGTGAAAATCAACGCTGCGTAGGGCGGGATGTCGGCACCAGCGCCGCGCTCGCCGTAGGCGAGGTTGTAGGGGATGTAGAACTTGAAGATGGAATCTTCCTTCATCAGCTGCACACCTTCCGTCCAGCCGGCGATAACCTGGCGAAGGCCGAACTCGGCGGGCTGGTTACGGCGGTAGCTGGAGTCGAAGACGGTGCCGTCGATGAGGGTGCCCTCGTAGTGGCAGCGCACGGTATCGCTGGCTTTCGGCTGACGGCCGGTGCCTTCCTTAACGATTTCGTACTGAAGGCCGCTGGGGGTGGTCACCACTCCGGCGCGTTTCTTGTTCTCGGCCAGGAAAGCCTCGCCTTCGCCTTTGGCGGCCTTGCCGCGCTCGGCGGCTTCGGCCTGCTGGCGCTGCTCAAGTTCGGTGAAGTAGTGCTCGAGCACTTGCTGAACCTCTTGGTGGCTCATCTTCGGCTCGCGGCCCTGCAACACGTCGGCAATGGCGGCGGCGTAGTCTTCGATATTCAGGCTCTTCTGGAGGCCCATTCCAATCAGTTGGTGGCCAATATTGTGGCCTAAGGCATAGCTAAGTTTGTCCATGATTATTTATTGTTCATTCGTTTTCTAAGGTAGAGTATTGCGTCGATGTTGCGGGGGACCTGAAGGTCGAGGGTGCCGCTGACAATGCCAATTACGTGTCCGTTCTTGACGGCGCTGAGGCGGTTGTAAGGCTTCATGTCGCAAAAGGCGGCCGAGTCCTCGCGGCGCACGATGATAAAGTCGGGATCCTCCTTCATCAGTGCCTCGAGGCTGTAGCTCCATCCTTCGATGCCCTCGGCGATATTGCGGCCGCCGGCCATGCGGATGATGTCGTTGATGAAGGTGTTGCCACCGGCGGTGAAGTTGCCGCCCTCGCCGAAGCCGACAACGTAGTAAATCGATGGAACTGCCGCCTGTGTGCTATGGGTGCTGTTTGGCAGGCTCTCCGCAATGGCGTCAGCCTCGCGTAAATTTCTCAGTTCGCAGCGTAATACTTGGTTAAGGCTGTCGGCCTCATGCTCCTTGCCGACCAACTTGCCGATGGCGGTGATATTGTCAAAGAGAGCCTCGAATTTTGGCTTCTCGATAACGCAGACCATCGGGGTGCCCATGGCGTCCATCTGGTCGGTGACTTTCTTGCCCACCATCGAGCCGCTGATGACGAGGTCGGGCTTCAACGCCAGGATACTCTCGATATTCAGGTTGCTAATGCCGCCGATAGAGGGAATCTCTGCAGCCGCGTCAGGATAGACACAGAAGTCGGTGCGCCCCACCAGCAAATCTTGTGCTCCGAGGGCAAAAATAATCTCAGTGACGGCAGGGGAGAGGCTCACCACCCGTTGCGGCTGTGCTGGAACCACTACCGTGCGTCCGTAGTCGTCGACCACCGTATCGGTGGTCTGGACTTGACGGTTTTGCTGTCCGCAGGCGACCAACAAAAGGACAAATACCAGGAGGATGGGCTTAATGTGTTTAATGGGCCTAGAGGGCATTAGTATTAACTTTTATCTATAAACTATTAACTAATCATGCATCTTCCATTCCTCCACACATGGGCAGCACGACGCTGGTGATATAGCTCGACATGTCGCTGGCGAGGAAGACGCAGCAGTTGGCTACTTCGTCAGGGGTTCCGGGCCGTTTCATGGGAATGCGGCTGCACCAGGTGTCCATCAGTTCCTTGGGAATGTCGGCAGTCATCTCGGTCTGCACGAATCCGGGGGCCACCACGTTGACACGGATGTTACGGGCGGCGAACTCCTTGGCGCAGCTCTTGCTGAAGCCTATAATGCCGGCCTTCGAGGCGGCATAGTTTGCCTGGTTGTAGTTACCCGCGATGCCCACCACAGAGCCGATGTTGACAATGGAACCGTGGCCCTGTTTCCACATGCTCGGCTGGATGGCTTTGGTCATGCAGAAGACACTCTTCAGGTTGGTTCCCACCACGCGGTCGAACTGATCCTCGGTCATGCGCTTCATGGCGCTGTCGGCGGTGATGCCGGCGTTGTTGATGAGGATGTCCACCTTGCCGAAGTCGGCCAGCACCTCCTTCACGAAGGTCTGGGCGAAATCGTAGTTGGCCACATCGGCGGCATACCCTTTGGCTTTCACGCCCAAAGCGGCAAGCTCTTCCTCCACAGCGACCATCTTGTCGTTACGGGTGCGGCCGCAAAAGGCTACGTTGCAGCCCTCCTTGGCGAAACGTATAGCAATAGCGTGACCGATGCCACGGGTGGCACCGGTCACGATTGCAGTCTTATTTTCTAAGAGCATATTAGAGCAGCTTGGCGAGTTTGGCAGCCAGGTCGCCGACGCGGGTGCTGTAACCCTTCTCGTTGTCGTACCAGCTGACGATTTTCACGAAGTTGCCGTCCATCACCTGAGTCAGCAGGCTGTCGAAGATGCTGCTGTGGGTGTTGTCGATGATGTCGATGCTCACGATGGGCTCGTCGACATACTGCAGAACGCCCTTCATGGGACCGTTGGCGGCTTCCTTGACGGCGTTGTTGATGTCCTCTTTGGTAACGTTGCAGTTGAGCTCGGCGGTGAGGTCAACGACAGAGCCGTCGGGAGTGGGGACGCGCATGGCGAAGCCATCCAGTTTGCCCATCAGCTCGGGAATTACCAGACCCACGGCCTTGGCGGCACCGCTGGAGGTGGGGATGATGCTGACGGCAGCGGCACGGGCACGACGGAGGTCGCTGTGCGGCTGGTCGAGAATCTTCTGGTCGTTGGTGTAGCTGTGCACGGTGTTCATCAAGCCGCGCTTGATGCCGAACTTGTCGTTGAGGACCTTGGCCACGGGAGCCAGGCAGTTGGTGGTGCAGCTGGCGTTGGAGACGAGCTGCATCTCTTTGGTCAGCACGTTGTCATTGACACCCATGACGACGGTGGCGTCGACATCGTCGGCCTTACCTGCGGGGACGGTGAGGATGACCTTCTTGGCACCAGCGTTGATGTGCTTCATCATCTGGTCGCGTTTCTTGAAGAGACCGGTCGACTCGACCACGATGTCCACTCCGAGGTCTTTCCAGGGGAGGTTCTGCGGGTCGCGCTCGGCATAAATTTTCACCTTCTTGCCGTTCACCACGAGGCAGTCGCCTTCGGCGTGCACTTCGCCGTCGAAGTTCTCGTGCACGGAGTCATATTTGAACAGGTAGGCCAGGGTGTCAGCACTGGTGAGGTCGTTGATAGCGACGATTTCCAGCTCGGGGTGGGCGAGCATGGCGCGGAAGCTCATTCTTCCGATTCGGCCGAAGCCATTGATTGCAACTTTTGCCATAGTATCTTGTTTTTTAATAAATTAATGTTGTTTTACAGAAATTTTTAATTCGACAAAGGTACAACATTATTTTATATAAAACAAATTTATTTTAAAAATAGCGCACAAGTCGTTCAAATTTTCGTATTTTTGCATCCACGAATTGACCGTCTGCCGGAGGCCTCGTTCTTGCAATTCGTCTGTAATTGACCTGCGTAGCATTCGATCATTTCGTATAATAAGCCGTTAATAAAATGAGCCGTTCGACAAATTCGCATAATTCGCCGACGAAAAAGAAGAGGCAGTTCCTCAGGCCGTGGAAGACGCTGGGGTGGGGGAGAAAGACCCTCCGCGTGGTGTGGATCACGCTGGTTTCCCTCTGGCTCTTTTCCGTACTGCAGGTACTGCTAGGCATCTTCTTCAATCCGCCGCTCACACCCCTGATGGTGCAACGTTTCTTCCAGCAGGCCTTTGACGGCGACCGCTCCATCAACTTCGAGCGCGACTACGTGCCCCTCGACTCCATCTCGCCGAACCTCGTCACCGCTGTCGTTTATGCCGAGGACGGTCTCTTCCTTTACCATCACGGCTTCGACGTGAAGCAGATGAAGATAGCCACCAAGGAGAACAAGAGTGGCAAACGCTTCCGCGGCGGCAGTACCATCAGCCAGCAGACGGCCAAAAATGCTTTCCTGCCGCACTCCCGCACCATGCTCCGCAAAGCCTTCGAGGCCTACTACACCCTGATGATAGAGACTTTCTGGAGCAAGCGCCGCATCATGGAAGTATACCTGAATATCATCGAGTTCGGCGACGGAATCTACGGAGCCGAAGCCGCCGCACAGCACTACTTTGGCCATTCGGCGAAGACCCTCTCGCGCAACGAGGCGGCGCAGCTCGCCGCCACTCTGCCGGCGCCCCTCAAACGTAATCCGGCGAATCCTACGCCTTACTTCCGCCGCTACACCGCCGCCATCCAGAGCCGATTTTCCTGGGGTAAGGTCGATATTGACCACCCCAACCCCAAGAAGCAGAAACGCTACGACGACAAAGAGGAGAGTCTCTGGGACTTTCTCGAATGGAAAATTGAGAATTGAGAATTATGAATTATGAATTATGAATGGTTCGCTTTATTCGCTGAATTCGCAGACAGAAATTTCTGCCGACTGGCGCCGCTGCCGACGGGACTTCGAGACTTGGCTGAAGCTCGAAAAGGGATTGGCAGGCAACAGCATCCAAGCCTACCTCCGCGACGTGACCCATCTCTCCGAATTTATGTCGGAGAGAAATATTGAACCTGAGCATGTTGTACTGGATGACTTACAGCAACTCTTGAAGCAACTCAACGACCTTGGCATCGCCCCCACTTCCCAACGCCGCATGATTTCAGGTTGGCGCATGTTCTTCAAACACCTTGTAATTGAGGATGCTATAAAGGATAGCCCAGCTGACCTCCTCGACCTCCCCATTCGTCCGGAGCATCTTCCGGATGTACTTACTGACGAGGATATTACAAAGATTCAATCAACCTTCGATTTAAGTTTTCCCGACCAGTACAGAAACAACGTTATCGTCGAGGTACTCTACGGCTGCGGCCTCCGTGTTTCGGAACTTGTAAATCTCAAATTGTCAAATATTTATGCCGACGAGTTGATGCTCCAAATCTTCGGCAAGGGAAGCAAAGAACGCTGGGTGCCCATCAACCCCCGCGCCCTCGAGATGCTAGCCACCTATATCCACACCATTCGCTCGCACATCGAACCCAAACCCCATGAGGAGAAGTTCGTTTTTCTCAATCGCCGCGGGTCGCACCTCTCGCGCAACTACGTCTTCATGTTTCTGAAGCAGGCAGTTGCCGATGCCGGTATTGACAAGCATGTGAGTCCCCATTCCCTCCGCCACAGTTTCGCCACCGAGTTGGTGGAAAATGGCGCCGACCTCCGCGCTGTTCAGGAGATGCTGGGTCACGAGAGCATCTCAACCACAGAAATATACACCCATCTTACCCGCGACACCCTCCGCAACACCATCGAGGCCTACCACCCACACTATCGGAAATAATTTTCTTAAGGGTCAAAATTTGGCCTTGCAGGGATGTGTTGATTTTTTTGGATATACTTTTTACGCTATTTTGAAAAAAATTCGTATCTTTGCATTTTCATTTTTTAATGAATGATAAATAAATAATTAATAATAAACAATTTAATCAGTATTAATCAAGATGACAAAGTACGTTTACACGTTCGGCGGCAAGACTGCCGAAGGAAAAGCTGACATGAAGAACCTCCTGGGCGGTAAAGGTGCCAACCTTGCCGAGATGTGCCTCCTGGGACTTCCCGTGCCTGCTGGTCTCACTATCACTACCGATTGCTGCACCGCTTATTACGCTAACAACTGCCAGTTGCCTGCCGGCCTGATGGACGAAGTGTGGAAGGGCGTCGAGAACATTGAGAAAATCATGGGTATGAAGTATGACGATGCCGAGAATCCCCTGCTCGTCAGCTGCCGCTCTGGTGCCCGTTCCTCCATGCCTGGCATGATGGACACCGTCCTCAACATCGGCCTCAGCAGCAAGACCATTCCTGGTATGCTCAAGAAAACCAACAACCCCCGTTTCGTGTATGACTCGTACCGTCGTCTCATTATGATGTATGCCGACGTTGTTATGGAGAAATCCGAGGGCATTGAGCCTGCCGACGGTAAAGGCATCCGCAAGCAGCTCGACGATATGCTCGACGAGTATAAGGCCGTGAAGGGCTACAAGAGCGACACTGATCTCACCGCCGACGACCTGAAGAAGCTGGCCGACGCCTTCAAGGTGCGCGTGAAAGAGGTCCTCGGTACCGAGTTCCCCGATGACGCCCGTGCCCAGATGGAAGGTGGCATCAAGGCTGTCTTCAAGAGTTGGAACGGCAAGAAGGCTGTCAGCTACCGTAAGATTGAGGGTATCCCCGACGACTGGGGCACCGCCGTCAACGTGCAGGCTATGGTGTTCGGCAACATGGGTGACACCAGCGCCACCGGCGTGGCTTTCACCCGCAACCCCGCCACCGGCGACAACCAGTTCTACGGCGAGTGGCTCATCAACGCCCAGGGCGAGGATGTGGTGGCCGGTATCCGCACCCCCAATCCCCTTAACGACGACACCAAGAACGAGCAGAACAAGCACATGCACTCAATGCAGGAGCTGATGCCCGAGACCTATAAGGAACTCTGCGACATCCGCAGCATCCTCGAGAAGAACTACCACGATATGCTCGACATCGAGTTCACCATCCAGGAAGGCAAGCTCTATATGCTGCAGTGCCGCGTGGGTAAACGCACCGGTGTCGCAGCCCTCACAATGGCTATGGACATGCTGAAGGAAGGCCTCATCGACGACAGCGAGGTGGTGATGCGCATATCACCCGCCCAGCTCGACGAGCTGCTGCACCCCATCCTGGATGCCGCCGACGAGAAGAAGCACACCGTTCTCGCCAAAGGTCTGCCCGCAGGCCCCGGCGGTGCCGTGGGTATTATTGCCCTCACCAGCGAGAAGGCTAAGGAGTATCAGGCTGCCGGTATCAAGAATATCCTCGTCCGCGAGGAGACCAACCCCGAGGACGTCGAGGGCATGCGTGCCGCCGATGGTATCCTCACCGCCCGTGGCGGTATGACCTCCCACGCCGCCCTCGTGGCCCGTGGCTGGGGCAAGTGCTGCATCGTGGGTTGCGACGCCGTGAAGATCGAGATGGAGAAGACCTCCGTCAGCACCAACGAGTACGGCAAGAAGAAAGTCAACGTCGAGGAGCACGCCACCGTGACCATCAACGGCAAGGTGTTCCACGAGGGCGACCTCCTCTCGCTCAACGGCTCGAAGGGCTGGGTCTACGACGAGGAAGTGAAGATGATCAACGCCACCGAGAACCCCCTGTTCCAGCAGTTCATGAAGCTGGTCGACAAGCACCGCAAGATGGGTGTCCGCACCAATGCCGACAACCCCGCCGACGCCCAGAAGGCTATCGACTTCGGTGCCGAAGGTATTGGCCTGTTCCGCATCGAGCACATGTTCTATGGTGAGAACAGCGAGGTGCCCCTGGAGAAGCTCCGCAATATGATTCTGGCCGACACGCTGGAGGCCCGCATCGCCGCTCTGGCTGAGCTGGAGCCCTACGTGCGTGAGAGCGCCAAGGGTACGCTGAAGGTGATGAACGGCAAGCCCCTGACTTTCCGTCTGATGGATCCCCCGCTGCACGAGTTCGTCCCTCAGACCGAGGAGAAACAGCGCGAGGTGGCCAAAGCCCGCGGTATCGAGTTCGAGAAGCTGCACGCCCGCATTGAGAGCATGCACGAGGTGAACCCCATGATGGGTCTCCGCGGTGTGCGTCTGGGTATCATCTACCCCGAAATCACCGAGATGCAGTTCCGTGCCCTCTTCAGCGCCACCTGCGAGCTGATGAAGGAAGGTTTCGACCCGCACCTGGAAATCATGGTCCCGCTGACCATCAATGCCGCCGAGCTGAAGCACCAGAAGGCGCTGGCCGACCGCGTGAAGGTGGAGGTCGAGGAGAAGTACGGCGTGAAGTTCGAGTACAAGTTCGGCACGATGATTGAGATTCCGCGTGCTGCCCTCGTCGCCAACCAGATTGCCGAGGTGGCCGAGTTCTTCAGCTTCGGTACCAACGACCTGACGCAGATGACCTTCGGCTTCAGCCGCGACGACGTGAACGCCATCGTTAAGACCTATGTCGACGAGAAGATTATCCCCGCCGACCCGTTCAACTCGTTCGACCGCGAGTGCGTGGGCGAGCTGGTGAAGATCGGTATCGAGCGTGGCCGTTCGACCCGTCCTGAGCTGAAGTGCGGTGTGTGCGGTGAGCACGGTGGCGACCCGACGGCTGCCGAGTTCTTCTACAAGGCCGGCATGAACTATGTGAGCTGCTCGCCGTTCCGTGTCCCTGTGGCGCGTCTCGCCGCCGCCCAGGCCGCTATCAAGGAAGCGAGAGAGAAATAAGGGATGAGGAGTAGACAGAGCTCATTGATAATTCTGAAGTCCACCCTGGGTAGACTTCCGTCCTACTACTGCGAGATCGAGAACCGTGCCGCCCGCGGGGAGGAGTTCGTCTCCGCCACCGCCATTGCCGAGAGCCTGAGCATCAACCCGATTCAGGTGCGCAAGGATTTGGCGAGCATCAGTTCGGAGTCGGGACGCCCGAATGTGGGGTTCCGAGTGAAGACGCTGCTGGAGGATTTGAAGGTCTACCTGGGTTACGACCAATATGACGAGGCCGTGCTGGTGGGTGTGGGTGCTTTGGGACATGTGCTGCTGCACTATGGCGGTTTTGCCAAATACGGCCTTGATATTGTGGCGGGATTCGACTCGGAGCCCAAGGAGAAGAAGGTGGGCGACAAAACGGTGCTGCCCATTGCGAAGCTGGAGCCGTTCCTGAATCGCACGCATGTCAACATCGGCATCATCACTGTGCCCGCCAGCGAGGCGCAGGGTGTGGCGGACATGCTGGTGGCGGGTGGAGTACGGGCCATCTGGAATTTTGCGCCCACGACGCTGAACCTGCCCGCGGGCATCCTCGTGAAGAACGAGAACCTCGCCGCCTCGCTGGCCGCGCTGAGCGCGGAGCTGCGCCGGAGACGGTGAGGGGTGGACGAGAAAAGTTTAAGGTTTAAGGTTTAAAGTTTAAAGTGGCTGACGCAGAATAAAGTTTAAAGACAATTACCGCCGCAAGGTTTTTCGGGCCTTGCGGCGGTTCCTTTTTTTTGGGTTTTTGTGTTCGATAAAAAAAATTAAGGTTTAAAGTTTAAGGTTTAAGGTTTAAAGTTTAAAGTGGGGTACGATATGCGTTTGATTCATTTAAATTTTATTTTGTATCTTTGCAAAATCCAAGTGAGGGGAAATATGTGCTAAGAAACTGAGGGTTAAAAGTTTAAAGTTTAAAGTTTAAAGTTTAAAGGTTAAAGTTTAAAGGTTAAAGAATTTTGGAGATAAGGAGATTAGGAGATAAGGAGATAAGACAAATGCATTTGTTGGTGATAAGGTTTAAAGTTTAAGGTTTAAAGTTTAAAGGTTAAAGGTTAAAGGTTAAAGTTTAAAGGTTAAAGGTTATAGGTTATAGGTTAAAGTTTAAAGGTTAAAGAAATTACTAATTATCAAATATGAAAAGATATGAATATTAAGGTATGTGTAGGCAGTTCGTGCCATTTGAAGGGTTCGTACGACGTGATCGAGGCATTCAAGGCGGTGTTGAAGAAATACGACGTGGAGGATGTGGTGGATTTGCAAGCCAGCTTCTGCCTGGGACACTGCGCAAAAGGTGTGACGGTGAGCTGCGAGGGCATGGAGGCTGCCGAAAAAGGCCCGCAGGTGGAGCAGACAGAGGAGGGTTTCATCCTGCATGGAGTGAATGCGGGAAATGTCGAGGAGCTGTTCGCCAAAGAGGTGTTCCCCAAAATCTTCAATGCCTGATAGCATATGTCTGAATACTTGGAATTCAAGCCGGTACAGTGCAAGGACTGCTACCGGTGTTTGCGAGAGTGCCCTGTGAAGGCCATCAATATCAAGGATCATCACGCCCAGATTATAGAGGAACATTGCATACTTTGCGGGCATTGCACCAAGGTGTGTCCACAGAAAGCGAAGATAGAGCACAGCGAGCTGCCTGTGGTGCGCGAGCTGCTGAAGAGCGGAGCCAAGATGGCTGCGACTGTGGCACCGTCGTTTATAAGCAGCCTCGGGCAAGAGGACTTCACCATTCTGCGCATAGCGCTGGCCAAGCTGGGGTTCGCTATGGCTGAAGAGACTGCTGTGGGGGCACAGGCTGTCACCGAGGAGTACAAGCGCATACTGGCCAATGGCGAAATGAAGAACTTCATCACCTCGGCCTGTCCTGCCGCCTGTCGCCTCATACAGATGTACTATCCCAAGGCGCTGCCCTATCTGGCTCCCGTCGACTCACCCATGGTGGCGCACGCCAAGATGCTGCGCCGCAACGACCCCAGCCTCAAGGTGGTCTTCATTGGCCCATGTATCGCCAAAAAACGCGAGGCCGACGAGCATGGCATCGACGCGGTGCTCACCTTCGAGGAGCTGTTGCAGCTCTTCGAGGAGAACGGCATCGACATGCAGAATATCAACCATCTGGCTGTCACTGCTGACAATGCCGGCGCCAATCGGGCCAAAGCCTATCCTGCCACCCAGGGCATTATCCGTTCGTTCGACGCGCTGCCCCAAGGCTACCGCTATCTGGCTGTGGACGGTATCGATCGTCTGACGGAGGTGCTGGAGAACATTGAGTCGCTCGATCATACATTTATAGAGATGAACGTATGTCCCGGCGGCTGCATCAACGGTCCCTGCGCCATCGGGATTGAGGGGGGGGTGATGAAGGCCGAAGCCGACATCAACGCATATGTGGAGCGTGAAATGGCCTCCCGCAAGCACACACCCGCTCCCGAAGTCGGCGTGAGCCTGGCCTACGCTCATCCACGTCTCAGGTCCAAGAGCCGTCCCGCCACCGAGAAGGAGATAGAGGATGTGATGCACCGTACCGGCAAGTTCACCAAAGCCGACGAACTTGACTGCGGTGCCTGTGGCTATCGTACATGCCGCGAGAAGGCGTGGGCCGTGGTGAACGGCTATGCCGACATCGACATCTGTCTGCCCTATATGCGCAAACGCGCCGAAAGTCTGGCCGTTGACATCGTGCGTAACTCACCCGAGGGCGTGATGATTGTCGACCCCGACATGAACATCGTCGACATCAACGCTTCTGCCATGAAAATGCTGGGCTTGGGCGGCACACCCGAGAGTGTCCAGGGACGCCCGTTAGTCGAGAGTTTCCCTCCCATTGAGTTCTACAATGCCTACTCGCAAAAACGCCGCACCGAGAATCCATGTCTGCGCATTGCCGCCACAGGTCGCTATGTGAGCCTCACTGTGAGCCTCCTCAGCGAGCAGAACCTGCTCTTTGGCCTGATGAAGGACATCTCGGAGCAGGTGAGTTACGACAAGAAACTGGAGAAGGTGCGCACCGACACCCTCGCCACCACCGATGAACTAATCATGAAGCAGATGCGTGTGGCACAAGAGATTGCCTCACTGCTTGGCGAGACAACTGCCGAAACCAAGGTGGCGCTGTTGAAACTGAAAAAAACTCTCTCCGACGGCCAGGGAGACCTTGGTGTGGATGGACGGCCTGTCGACTGGAAAACCGCCAAAGTATGAAACAGCTTTGCGTTGAATATGGATATACCTCGTTGAACCACTACGGTGAGGAACTCTGTGGCGATAACGTGGAGATGACCTCGGATGGTGAGTGGACCACCTTGGTGCTGGCCGACGGGTTGGGTAGCGGCGTGAAAGCCAATATTCTCTCCACGCTCACCAGCAAGATTCTCTGCACCATGGTGGCCGGTGGCGCTGACCTGGAGGACTGTGTTTCGACCATCATCCAGACGCTCCCCGTCTGCAAGGAACGTGGCGTGGCCTACAGCACCTTTTCCATCATCCATGTGAACAACGAGGGTAGGGGACACCTCTTCGAGTTCGACAACCCCGAGGCTGTTTGGTACCATCACAGACACACTTGCGACTTTCCCCGCACGGAGATGAGTGTTTTCGACAAGCGCGTCTTTGTTACCGAGCTTCAGCTCGACGAGGGTGACATGGTTTTTGTCATGAGCGACGGCACCATTCATGCCGGCATTGGACAGATGCTCAACTTCGGCTGGCAGCGCAAGGAAATCATGGAGCACCTCGACCACAGCATCGACGCCCACATGTCAGCCCGCGCTGCAGCATGTCTGCTGGCGTCGGCCTGCAACGACCTTTATCTCGACCGTCCTGGCGACGATACCACCGTGGCAGCCATCCGCATGACGCCCCGTTGCGAGGTGCATATAATGGTTGGCCCGCCGGTGGACAAAGAACGCGACGCCGAGTATGTGCATCAGTTTATGACAGGAGCCGACAAACGCATCGTCTGCGGTGGAACCACCTCGCAAGTGGTGGCTCGTTGCCTCGACCGAAAGCTCAAGACCAGCTTCGATTTCCCCGACAAGGAGGTACCTCCCATAGGATTCATCGACGGCATCGACCTCGTCACCGAGGGTGTTATCACCCTGCGCCGTCTGCTCTCCCTGTCGGAGAAATATGTTTCGGTCAAGGACCTCTCGCCCAAGACCTACGCCAAGAAGGACGGCGGCTCGTTGTTGGCCAATATCATCTTCGAGGAGGCCACTCACCTCGTTTTCTTCGTCGGACAGAATGTCAACGCCGCCCACCAGGGGCTGGATATTGATATCACCATGAAACTTAAGCTCGTCGAACATCTGGCCGCAAACCTCCGCGAGATGGGTAAACAGGTAACCGTAAATTATGATTAAATATGGAACAGAAACTTTTCGATACCAACGTACAATGGATTAAGTACAAAGTCCTTAAGGAAGTCATCCGCCGCGCCTACGAGGGCGGTCTCGACGACGCCTATCTCGACATACCCAAGATCATCAGTCCTGGTCCCAAGTCGGAACTCAACTGTTGCATCTATAAGGAGCGTGCCATTGTCCAGGAGCGTATCCATATGGCTATGGGTGGCGACAAGTCGAACCCCAACCCCGTGCAGGTGATGGAGACCGCCTGTGACGAGTGCCCCGCCGCCGGTATGCTGGTCACTGAGGCCTGTCGTGGCTGCATGATGCACTCCTGCAAGGAGGTCTGTCCCAAAGGTGCTATCACCATCGTCAACCACCGCTGCCATATTGATAAGGAGAAGTGCATCGAGTGCGGCAAATGTGCCGCAGCCTGCCCCTATAGTGCTATCATTGCACAGAAGCGTCCCTGCATCAAGAGTTGCAAGCCCAAAGCGCTCTCCATCCGCCCCGAGGACGACAAGGCCGTCATCGACAATGACAAGTGTATCTCCTGCGGCGCCTGCGTGGTGAGCTGCCCCTTCGGTGCCATCACCGACCGCTCGTTGGTGCTCGACATCATCGACATGCTGAAGCAGTCGGAAGACAATAGTCGCTACCGCGTCTATGCTGTCATCGCTCCCGCTATCGTTGGCCAGTGCCGCTTTGGACGCATCGAGCAGGTCGTTACCGCCATCAAGCGCCTGGGATTTCATCAGGTTGTCGAGGCTGCCCTCGGCGCCGACATCACCCTCTACAACGAAGCCCGCGAGTTCCAGCACAAAGCCTCCGAGAGCGATAGTCCCGTGATGACCACTTCTTGCTGCCCCGCCTTCGTGCGGTTCATCGAGACCAATTTCCCCGAATTCAAGGATGCCATCTCCACCTCGCCTTCGCCCATGATTACCACCGCCCGCCTCATCAAGCGTAGCGACCCCACCGCCAAGGTGGTCTTCATCGGACCCTGCGCCGCCAAGAAATTCGAGTATACGCTCGAAAAGACTGGTGGAATGATAGATAGCGTAATGAGTTTCGAGGAGCTGCAAGCATTCCTCGACGCCCGTGGCATCGACACCACCCAGTGCGAGGACACCTTCCTCGACAACGCCTCTTTCTATGGTCGCATCTTTGCCAAGAGCGGTGGCATTGCACAGGGTGTAGCCCATGTGGCCGAGAAGTTTGGTATTGAGGGAGTGAAGCCTGTGGTGATGAACGGCATCGACCAGTGCCGTCAGCATCTCGCCCTGCTCCGCGCCAAGAAGGAGACCGCCAACTTCTTCGAGGGTATGGCATGTGACGGCGGCTGTGTCGGTGGTCCGCTGAGCATCACTCGTTCTCCGAAGAACGTCTTCGACGTCGACCAGTATGGCAACTCTGCCAAAGAAAAAGACATCGATGGCTCAGTAGCTCTCTATCAGATGACTCTCAGCAAATAATCATTTTAATAGATTAATGGTAAACCATATCGTTTTTCATTCGATATGGTTTATTTTTTTTTGATATTTTTAACAAAAAATATCGATAAAAAAAGTACGAATCAAAGAAAAAGTTGTATATTTGCATCATCATAAAGATAAAATAAAATACAATTAATATTAGGTTATCAACGTTTTAGGATTAATAATTAAAGTAAAAAAATGGAAAAAAAACATAATTTCCGCACAGAAAGTGACCTCCTTGGTTCTAAGGAGGTTCCGACCGAAGCATTATACGGCGTACAGACTTCCCGCGCCATGGAGAATTTCCACATCAGCTGCCAGCTGCTGAGCAACTACCACAACTTTATCCGCGGCATGGCCATCACCAAGAAGGCCGCCGCCATGGCGAACGTCGAGGTTGAGATGATTACCAAGGAGCAGGGCGACGCCATCATGTGGGCCTGCGACCAGCTGATCGAGGGCAAGTACCACGACCAGTTCCCCATCGATATGATTCAGGGCGGTGCCGGCACCAGCACCAACATGGCCGCCAACGAGGTCATCGCCAACCTGGCCCTCGAGCGCATGGGCCACCAGCGCGGCGAGTACCAGTACTGCTCGCCCAACGACGTGGTGAACGCCAGCCAGAGCACCAACGACGCCTATCCCTGCGCCATCCACATGGCACTGGCCCTTGAGCACCTGGAGTTCATGCCCCACCTGGAGCAGATGATTGCCGCCCTCGACAAGAAGCGCGAGGAGTTCAAGGATGTCGTCAAGATGGGCCGCACGCAGCTGCAGGATGCCGTGCCCATGACCCTCGGACAGACCTTCGGTGCCTTCGCCGACTCGCTGCGCGGCGAATATAAGAATCTGCGCGCTACTGCCGACGAGTTCCTCGTGGTGAACATGGGCGCAACCGCCATCGGCACCGGCATCTGCTCCAAGCCCGGCTACAGCGAGGCTTGCATCAAGGCCCTGCGCAAGATTACCGGTTGGAACATCACGCTGGCCGACAACCTCATCGAGGCCACCAGCGCCACAACCTGCATGATTGCCTACAGCGCCGCCATGAAGCGCCTGGCCATCAAGACCAACAAGATTTGCAACGACCTGCGCCTCCTCTCCAGCGGTCCCCGCTGCGGCCTCAACGAGATACACCTGCCTGAGCGCCAACCCGGTTCAAGCATCATGCCCGGCAAGGTGAACCCCGTCATCCCTGAGGTGATGAATCAGGTGTGCTACCGCGTCATCGGCAACGACATGACCATCAGCCTCGCTTCCGACAACGGCCAGCTGGAGCTCAACGTCATGGAGCCCGTCATCGCCTACACGCTCTTTGAGAGCATCCACCTGCTGGAGAACGGCTTCGATACCCTCCGCACCCTCTGTATCGACGGCATACGCGCCAACAAGGAGCGCTGCCGCGAACTGGTGGAGCACTCTATCGGCATCGTTACCATGCTCAACCCCATCATCGGCTACAAAACCTCGACCAAGATCGCCAAGGAGGCCTCGGAGACGGGCCGCGGCGTGTATGAGCTGGTGCTCGAGCACAAGCTCCTCACAAAGGAACAGCTGGACGAAATCCTCAAACCCGAGAACATGCTCCAGCCTGTGGAACTGAAGTTTTGATTTGGATTGATATTATAGTGACGGCAACTTCGGTTGCCGTTTTTTTTTGTTTGTTTTAAAAAAAAGGTGTATCTTTGCAGTTCAATGTTGGTGTGAAATGTAGAGAATTAATTGAGCATCAATTATATAATTATAGATTAAAAACAATAAAAATTGATAAACTATGACTGACAAGATTAGAAAAGACCTCGAAGCGCTGGGCATTAACGGCGTGAAGGATATCCACTACAATCCCTCGTACGAGGATTTGTTCAAGTTCGAGATGGACCCCAGCCTGACTGGTTACGAGAAGGGACAGCTCACCGAGCTCGACGCCATCAATGTGATGACTGGCATCTATACCGGCCGTTCGCCCAAGGATAAATATATCGTCATGGACGAGAAGTCGAAGAATACCGTGTGGTGGACCACCCCCGAGTACAAGAACGACAACCACCCGATGAGCGAGCAGGTGTGGGCTCACGTGAAGGACCTCGCCAAGAAACAGCTCTGCGGCAAGAACCTCTTCGTTGTCGACGCTTTCTGCGGCGCCAACAAGGACACCCGCATCGCTGTGCGCTTCATTATGGAGGTGGCCTGGCAGGCTCACTTCGTGACCAATATGTTCATCAAGCCTACCGCCGAGGAGCTGAAGAACTTTGTGCCCAGTTTTACCGTCTATGCCGCTTCGAAGGCTAAGGTGGACGACTACAAGGAGCTTGGCTTGAACAGCGACACCTGTGTAGCCTTCAACGTGAGCAGTCGCGAGCAGGTGATTCTCAACACCTGGTACGGTGGTGAGATGAAGAAGGGTATGTTCTCGATGATGAACTACTACCTGCCGCTGCAGGGTATCGCCTCGATGCATTGCTCCGCCAACACCGACATGAAGGGTGAGCATACCGCCATCTTCTTCGGCCTCAGCGGCACCGGCAAGACCACCCTCTCGACCGACCCGAAACGTCTGCTCATCGGCGACGACGAGCACGGCTGGGACGACGAGGGCGTCTTCAACTTCGAGGGCGGCTGCTATGCCAAGGTTATCAACCTCGACAAGGAGAGCGAGCCCGACATCTACAACGCCATCCGTCGCAATGCCCTGTTGGAGAACGTTACTGTAGATACCAACGGCAAGATTGACTTCAAGGACAAGAGTGTCACCGAGAACACCCGTCTGAGTTATCCTATCGACCATATCGAGAAGATTGTCCAGCCGGTGCACGGCAAGAGTGCCGGTCCCGCTGCCGAGAATGTCATTTTCCTCTCGGCCGATGCCTTCGGCGTGCTGCCTCCCGTGAGCATCCTCACTCCCGACCAGTGCAAGTACTACTTCCTCAGCGGCTTCACCGCCAAGCTGGCCGGCACCGAGCGTGGCATCACCGAGCCCACGCCGACCTTCAGCGCCTGCTTTGGCCAGGCCTTCCTCGAGCTGCATCCCACCAAGTATGCCGAGGAGCTGGTGAAGCGCATGGAGAAGAGCGGCGCCAAAGCCTATCTGGTGAACACTGGCTGGAACGGCACCGGCAAGCGTATCTCCATCAAGGACACCCGCGGAATCATCGACGCTATCCTCGACGGCAGCATCCTGAAGGCCGAAACCAAGAAGATTCCTTACTTCGACTTCGAGGTGCCCACGTCGCTGCCCGGTGTCGACTCGAAGATTCTCGACCCGCGCGATACCTACGCCGACGCCAAGATGTGGGAAGAGAAAGCCAGAGAGCTGGCAGTCCTCTTCGTGGACAACTTCCACAAGTTCACCTACAACGAGGCCGGCAAGAAACTGGTGGCCGCAGGTCCGCAACTGTAACGGTTAAAGGTTAATGGTTAACGGTTAATGGTTAATGGTTAACGGTGAATAAAGAGATATGAAGAATAGAAAAGTCGCCATTGTTCTGGCCTTGATGGCTTTAGTTGCTTTCCCGGTGAAGGCGCAGGATTTTGCTGTGCGCCTGAACAGTGGCGACTCGCTCTTCTTCGAAATTACCGATGCTCAGCGCCTCCATGTCACTGTGGTGCCTCCCAGCGACGATGGTACCGACTACTATAAAGGACATCAGAAAATATCTGGTGTGCTGGTCATCCCTGCGACGGTGAGTCATGAGGAACAGTCGTATACCGTGACTGCCATCGGTGAGCGTGCGTTCTCTGGATGTACGGAGGTACGTATGGTATCCATCCCGCCGACGGTCACCACTATCGGTTCCTATGCCTTTTACGGTTGTGTGGGTATAGGAGACCCTGTAGTTATCGGAGAGAATGTGACCCGAGTGGGGCTTTCGGCATTCTACGGTTGTGCGCAGTTGCCTGCGGTAGTCTTCAAGGCACGACGCTGCATGTTTATGGGGGGTTCGCTGGCCACTGCCGTATTCGGAAACTGTGGGCGGCTGACGAAGGTTACTATAGGCGAGGGGGTGACACGCATTCCGGACTACGCTTTCTGCGGTGCCGACGGACTATCGAACACAGTGGTTCTGCCGGAGTCGTTGGAGTATATCGGAGAATATGCTTTCTCGTTCTGCAGCAAGATGGGGGGCGAGGTGGTCATTCCGGATGGAGTGACAACCATTGGAGAATGTGCTTACAACCAGTGCCACGCACTCACGTCGTTGACGCTGGGGGCCGCTGTTGACACCATAGGCAGCCGTGCTTTCTACAAGTGCATAGGGCTTCGCACGGTGATGGTGCGCACCACCACCCCCCCGAGGATGGAAAGTTCCACGTTCTCGAGCCTTTCCAAAACGCCATCGGTCAGCATTCCCTGCGTGAGCAAAACACTGTATGAGAAGGATGCCACATGGAGTCAGCTGGCGGCTTTCAAGACTCACGGCAGTTGTTCCTTTACAGTAGAAGCCGATGTGGTTTCTGCTGCAGAGGCACAGGTGTTGGGAAGCGGCAGTTACAAGTATGGTGACAGCGTGACACTCGTTGTGGCTCCCGCTGCCGGATATGCTTTTGTTGGTTGGAGTGACGGCAACAAAGAGAACCCGCGTATGTTTATCGCTCGTGACGATTTGAAAGTGAGTGCGCTGACGCGTTCTACCAAGCCCGTCACGGAGAAAGAAACCATCTATCGGGTAGATACGGTCTTCAGCGAGGGCATGAAGGTGATACACGATACGGTGGACATTTTCACCACCTCGCAGCCTGTGGACGCCTCGGGGGAGACCATTGCCTTTGATAGCGCCCAGAAACGTGTCGTCTGGAATTTTTCCGAAGGGGAACGGATGCTCACCCTGATGGTGTTCAATGCCAGCGGAGAATGCATATATCGTACCGACAATGTCAACGGAAAACTGAAAATGCAGCGTTTCCCTACAGGCAATTATTTTGTTCGTGTGGAAACGGTGCGTCGCACTCTCAACTATCGCTTTTTTATGAATAACGAATAAATATGGGTTTAAAGTTTAAAGTTTAAGGTTTAAAGTTTAAAGTTTAAAGTTTAAAGGTTATAGGTTAAAGAATTTTGGAGATAAGGAGATTAGGAGATAAGGAGATAAGACAAATGCATTGTTGGTGATAAAGTTTAAAGGTTATAGGTTAAAGTTTAAAGTTTAAAGTTTAAAGGTTATGGGTTATAGGTTAAAGACTAGTTAAGAGTTAAGAGTTAAGAGTTAAAAGTTAAAAGAAAAGAAAAGTAAGATAAGAAAGAATTAATAATATTGTTAGTAATTATGACAAAAAACAATTTTGCGTCGCGCCATAATGGCGTTTCGAAACCCGCCGAGGAGCAGAAGATGCTCGATGTTATCGGTGTGAAAACGATGGACGAGCTTATCGAGAAGGCTGTGCCCGCGGCCATCCGCCTGAAAGAGCCGATGCCCCTGCCGGAAGGCATGAGCGAGTTCCAGTTCCTGAACCATGTGCGCTCGCTGGCCCAGAAGAACAAGATGTACAAGAGCTACATCGGTATGGGCTACTACGGCACGGTGACCCCTGCCGTTATCATGCGCAATGTCTTCGAGAACCCCGGCTGGTACACAAGCTACACTCCGTACCAGACGGAGATTTCGCAGGGCCGACTGGAAGCCCTGATGAACTATCAGACCATGATCGCCAGCATGACCGGTATGCCGCTGAGCAACGCCTGTCTGCTGGACGAGGCTACCGCCGCCGGCGAGGCTATGATTATGTTCTACAACAGCCGCAGCCGTCAGGCTGTGAAAGACGGCATCTGCAAGGTGTTCGTCGACGAGGGCGTGCTGCCGCAGACTTTGGCCGTGATGCAGACCAATGCCGCTCCCCGCGGTATCGAGATCGTCACCGGCAAAGCTTGTCAAGCAGAACTTGACAACACATATTTCGCCGCCTTTGTGCAGTATCCCAACCAGTTTGGTGAGGCTCAGGATTGGACGGGCTTCATCAGCAAGTGCCACGAGAAGGGCATCTTCGTCTGCATGGCCACGGACCTGATGGCGCTGGCATTGATGAAGACTCCCGGTGAGATGGGTGCCGACTGCGCCGTGGGTAACGCCCAGCGCTTCGGCCTGCCGATGGGCTTCGGTGGTCCTCATGCCGGCTTCTTCGCCTTCACCGAGACTTTCAAGCGCGCCTTCCCCGGTCGCATTATCGGCTGGAGCGTCGACGCGAAGGGCAATCCCGCCCTCCGTATGGCCCTCGGCATGCGTGAGCAGCACATCAAGCGCGACAAAGCGACCTCGAATATCTGCACCTCCGCAGCCCTCGTGGCCAATATGAGCGGCTTCTATGCCATCTGGCACGGTCCCGAAGGCATCAAAGAGATTGCCGTCCGCATCTGCGCCCGCGCCCACCGTCTGGCTCAGGAACTCGAGCAGTATGGCTACAAGCAGTGGAACCGTGTCTACTTCGACACCCTCGCCCTCCAGTGCCCCGTGCCCACCGCCAAGGTGCGCGAAGTGGCCCTGAAACACGAGATTAACTTCCGCTATATCTGCGACGAGTGCATCGGTATCTCCATCGACGAGACCACCGAGAAGTGCGACCTCGATGCTATCGTGGCCTGCCTTGCAGAGGCCGCCGGCAAGAAAGCCGCTGCTCTCGAGTGCAAGGGTTGCTGCTGCAAGTTCGCCGACGAGGCTATCCCCGCTGAGCTGAAGCGTGGCGGTGCTTTCCTCACCCAAAAGATCTTCAACCGCTTCCACGACGAGACCTCCATGATGCGCTACATCAAGATGCTCGAGGAGAAAGACCTCAGCCTGAACCGCGCCATGATTCCGCTGGGAAGCTGCACGATGAAGCTGAATGCCGCTGCCGAGATGATGCCGCTGAGCTGGAGCAAGTTCGCCGGCATGCACCCCTTCGTGCCCGCTGACCAGGCTCAGGGTTACCTCGAGATGATCAAGGACATCGAGAAGTGGCTCTCGGTGGTTACCGGCTTCGCCGGTTGCTCGCTGCAACCCAACTCGGGTGCCTTTGGCGAGTACAGCGGCCTCACCGTTATCCGCAACTATCACATCGCCAACGGCCAGCCGCAGCGCAACGTCTGCCTCATCCCCGCCTCCGCTCACGGCACCAACCCCGCCTCTGCCGCTAAGGCCGGCATGACGGTGGTGGTGGTGAAATGCAACGACAAGGGCGATGTCGACATCGACGACCTGAAGGCTAAAGCCGAGCAGTATAAGGAGACGCTCAGCTGCCTGATGATCACCTATCCGTCGACCCACGGTGCCTTCGAAGAGGGCATCCTCGACATCATCAATATCATCCACAGCGTGGGCGCCCTCGTCTATATGGACGGAGCCAACATGAACGCCCAGGTGGGATTGACCAGTCCCGGTCACATGGGTGCCGATGTGTGCCACCTGAACCTGCACAAGACCTTCGCTATGCCTCACGGTGGCGGCGGTCCCGGTGTCGGCCCCATCTGCGTCAGCGAGAAGCTGGTGGACTTCCTGCCCACGCATCCCGTGGTCGAGGTCGGTGGCAAGAAGGGCAACACCATGGCGGCAGCCCCCTACGGTAGCGCCTACCTCCTGCCCATCACCTACGGCTACCTGCTGATGCTCGGTGGCGAGGGTCTGACGGATGTCACCAAACATGCTATCCTCAACGCCAACTACCTCCGTGCCCGTCTGCAGAAGTACTACAAGATTCTCTATACCAATAAGAACGGTATGTGCGGTCACGAGATGATTGTCGACTTCAACGAGTTCAGCCTCAAGGTGGGTGTGGGTGACATCGCCAAACGTCTGATGGACTATGGCTTCCACGCTCCCACTGTGGCCTTCCCGGTGCACAACACCCTGATGGTGGAGCCCACCGAGAGCGAGCCGCTGAGCGAGATGGACCGCTTCTGCGACGCCATGATTGCTATCCGTCAGGAGATTGACGATATTATGACCGGCAAGAGCGACGAGAAGAACAACCCCATCGCCAACGCTCCCCACACCATGCAGGTGGTCTGCGCCGACGAGTGGAACCTCCCGTACAGCCGTCAGAAAGCTGCCTTCCCGCAGCCCCACTGCGAGAAGTACTGGCCCACTATCAGCAAGATTGATGACGCCTATGGCGACCGCAATCTGCAAGCCGTCTGGGCTGAGTGAGAGATGAGGAATTAGGAATTAGGAATTAGGAATTTTCGTTCCAATTAGGGATTAGGAATTAGGAATTAGGAATTTTCGTTCCAATTAGGAATTAGGAATTAGGAATTGGGAAAGCGGACATCCATTGACGGGTGTCCGCTTTTGATTAATGTTATTAGTCGAAGAAATTCCAGGCCAAACCCCAGAAGAGGCCGAATTGCTGGCCGGGATAGTGGGGGAGGAGGAAATATCGTGGATGGCTCTCCCAGAGAGCGTTGAGATGGCCAGCTTTAAGGTAGATGCTGGCACGTTTGATTTGAAGGTTTAGGAAGACATCGGCCCAGAGATAGTCGCCCACATCGTTGTCCTGAAAGAAGAAGAGGCCTGTGGCGGGGTCGTAGCCGTCGGGGATGAAGGAGGTGAAGTAGCGGATGTCGGTACCGAACTGTAGGCGCAGAGCGCCCTTGAGAAGGGAGAAGTCGCCATAGAGGGAGTTCTTGCAGGACCAGAGGGGCACGTCGACCTGCAACTTGTCGGTGGAGTGCTGCAGGAGATGCTGCATGTCGACATGGAACCACCCCCAGGCCAGACGCAGGGTGAGTGCAGCCTGTGCGAGCCAGAGGCTTTTTTCTCCCATATGGACGGCGATGGTGGAGTCGTACCACACATGATGATCCAACTGTGTGGCGTGTACATCGAGATCCACAAGACGCACGAAGCTGCTGTCGCTATTGTGAAAAAAGTGAACGCCAAAACGTTGCGAGAGGATGGGCTCCATCGAGAAGCCCGTAGACAGTAGCATTCTGACTTCGGGCATTTGCCGCTGCAGAGCCGCAGACACATCGAAGCCCGAGAGCCCCGTGCTGTCGAAATGATAGGAGAAGAGGGCACCGGCGTGATAGTTGGGTTCCTTGAGGGCAGGATTGAGGTTGAGCAAGCTATAGTCGAGTTCGCCTTCAAGAGACAACGAAGCTTGCCACAACTTCAAATCGGCTTTGAAGAAAGGATTGAGGGCTGCAGCGGATATCAGTGTGTCGGGAGCGGAAAGGGTGTCTTTGCGGAGAGTGGCGCTGATGCGATGAGGAGTGATTCCAATGGTAACTTTCAGCGGATTGTGCCATCGGTGGTCGGGGTAGGCATCGTTGGTCCAGAAAAGGGAGGCGGAGGCATCGCTCCAAAGAGTGGAGTCGGCGACCCTCATAATATACGACGCACGTTTATTACGGTGGTAGCGCATCTCGGCGCCGAAAACGCCAGCGTTGAGTACCCGCGGTGTGCCCACACGGAGGGTGTCGGTGAGGACCAGTGTGTCCAGAACCATCGTCACGCTGTCGGCACTCACGGTGTCATAGCGCACCACCAATGAATCGCGTTCGCGAGTACGTTCCACTTGACGCACAAGGTTGTAGGTGATACGTCCGAAGATATCGTGGCGAAGGTGTTGAGAGCCTGAATTGTCGTATTTTACGGGCAGACCCGAGAAGTTGGACATGAGATTCTCGGTAAAGATACTGTCGTAGAGTAATCCACCATTCTCGTCGATGGTGAATTTTTGCCAGATGAATCCCGCCTGTACCTGTAGGCGTGAGTCGGGCGAGAAATAGTTGGTGGTGAAGTCGAGGAAATGATTTTTTGCACCCGAGTTGGAGAGAACGCCTTCGGGACACATCAGTTGGTAGTCAAAAGAGAAGTTCCATCCGGGAATGATATTCTGGGTATGAGCCACATTGACTCGGTATTCCTTAGTCAGCGAACTGTTATACGACAGAAGGGTGTAGGGAGTCATTGTCTGGAAAAGACGTATGTTTTCCGGCGTTTTGGCATAGCCATTCATTTCGTCGGCTTGCAGACGGAGGAAGAGTCCATCGCCGAAGGTAGGGAAGATGGCTGTGTGAGGGTGACCAATGTTTCCTTTCCCGAGGAAGTAGTTGCCGTTGAGTCCGTCGAGAGGGTCGCTGAACTGCACTCCTGTGGGGTCGAGGGTGGGGTTCCATACCTCGTTGATTTTTACCTCGCGGGGAGTGTAGTTGAAGAAGAAGACTTTTTTTCGGAGTACGGAGTCGGGAGTTTCCTCGACGAAGACAAGCCCTTTGGTGGCGGATGTGTCGGAAGAGGCAATGCTGTCGTTATTGTAACGCCCATTATGCTGAGAGCGGTTCTGCCCCGAGCTTCCCGATTGGGTGACGCTGCTAAAACCGCCTTGAGCGCTTGAGGAACCAGGTTTGATGCGGCTCTGGGCGCTGGCAGGGGAAAAAGGGGAAATGAGAAAGGAGAAATGAAGAATGAAGAATATGCTTGCGCAGATAATTCTACGCAACCAGACTGCGGCAGAATTCTTCATTCTCAATTCCTCATTCTTCATTCTTAATTATTTTGCAGGAATCTTTCCACATCCATTCCGGCCACGCATCCCTTGCCGGCGGCCACGATGGCCTGTCGGTAGTTGGGGTCGCAGACGTCGCCGGCGGCAAATACGCCGGGAACGCTGGTGGCTGCCGACGGATTCTGTACCTTGATGTAGCCTTGCTCGTCGAGTTCCACCTGACCTTTGAGGAAGTCGGTGTTGGGCTTGTGACCGATGGCCACGAAGACGCCCGTGACGTCGAGGGTACGGTGTGCTCCCGTCTTGGTGTCCTCGAGTTCGAGACCTGTAACCCCGTCGAGGTCGGTACCCAGAATCTGGGCAGGACGGCTGTTCCAGCACATCTCAATTTTGGGGTTGGTGAGCACGCGGTGCTGCATGGCTTTCGAGGCACGCAGTTCGTCGCGGCGGTGTACAAGATAGACTTTGGAGCAGAGGGTGCTGAGGTAGTTGGCCTCCTCGCAGGCGGTGTCGCCGCCACCAATCACGGCCACTTCCTGGTTCTTGTAGAAATAGCCGTCGCAGGTGGCGCAGGCGGAGACCCCTTGGCCGTAGAACTGCTTCTCACTTTCGAGTCCAATCCATTTGGCGCATGCACCAGTGGCGATAACAATGGTCTCGGCTTCGATTTCCACCCCGTGGTCGTCTTTGGCGTGGAAAGGACGCTGGCTGAGGTCGATCTCGCGGATGTAGCCCGTGCGCACGTCGGTGCCGAAACGCATGGCCTGCTTGCGGAGGTCCTCCATCATAGCGGTGCCGCTGATGCCCTCGGGATAGCCGGGGAAGTTTTCAATCTCCGTGGTGATGGTGAGCTGGCCGCCGGGTTGCTCTCCTTCGTAGAGGATGGGCTTGAGGTCGGCACGACCGGTGTAGATGCCTGTGGTGTAGCCGGCGGGGCCGGAACCGATGATTAAGCAACGAGTTTTTTCCATATAATAACGTTTAAAGTTTAAAGTTTAAAGTTTAACGTTTAAAGTTTAACGATTAACGGGTTCTCCGTCTCTTCTTCACACTAAAATAGATCATGTAGGCGGCACCGACGGCGATGACGGCGGCCTGCTGCGACCCCCAGAGCATCCATCCGCAGGCGGTACCCACCTCCATGCTGATACCGTAGATGTCGGTGAGACCCATCATCACAAGTGCCGGATAGACTCCGATACCGCCTTGTGAGAAGGTCATACCCACGGTGCCGAAAAGGTAGACCACGAAGGCGGCGCGAAGGCCTAGCCACGAGGTTTCGCCAAAAGCGTGGAAGATGATAAGGCCACCCAGGATATAAAGCAGGTAGATGATGGCGCTGTAGAAGAGAAACATCAGCGAGTTCTTCCGTCCCATATGGAAGACGCTCTTCACACCGACGACCATATTGCGCACCAATTCATCGATTTTGGCGAAGGGTTTGAAGCGCAGAAGCTTATGCCAAAGGAGTTTGTATACCAAGAAGGCCAGCAGCGCCAGCACTACCAGCGCACCGATAATCACGGCCATGTTGGGAAGTGCGGTAAACTTTTCGGAGAGGGTGTCGTAGAGCCAGTCTTTGGCTTTGCCCATCATCACCACGAGTCCCACCAGTACGATGATAGCGAAGGCTATGAGGTCGATAATACGTTCGGTGACCACCGTACCCAGCGATTTTTCTAAGGGGATGCCCTCGCTGGTGCGCAGCGTGGCGCAGCGCATCACCTCGCCGGCACGCGGAAATGCCAGGTTGCCCATGTAGGCGATGACCACGGAACCGAAAGTGTGGTTCAGGGTGGGGGAGAGCCCCAGGGGTTTGAAGAGCAGGCGCCAGCGCAGCGCACGCACGAAGTGGCTCAGCAGGCAGCAACCCATGGCCAGTGCCACCCACCAGTAGTTGGCCTCACGGAAGGAGTTCCAAATGGCCGCTTTCTGCTCGGGGTCGAGTTTGAGCAGGAACCACCAGATGAAGAAGAAGCCGATGCCCAGGAAGATGACCATCCGCACCACATCTTTCACTCTCTGATTACTCATAATCTATTGTTCTTTGGAAAGATAACCGTGGGGTGCCACTCTTTCGCCTCCTCGGGCGACATCTGGGCATAGGCGGCGATAATCAGCAGGTGCCCCACCATAGCCTTGTGGGCAGCGGCACCATTGATGCCGATGACGCCTGTGCCGCGTTCGCCGCGGATGGCATAAGTGGCGAAACGTTCGCCATTAGTAATATTGTAAATCTCCACCTTTTCGTTTTCGATAATGCCGGCGGCATCCATGAGGTCTTCGTCGATGGTGATGCTGCCGATATAGTCGAGGTCGGCCTCGGAGACCGTCACACGGTGGATTTTCGATTTGAGAACTTCAATAAGCATTCTAAAATTAATTATTAAAAGAAGAAATTATAGATACCTCCGATGATAACATCGCGATAGCGGTAGAGGAAGAAACCGCAGATGACCACTACGGCCACCACGACGCCTATGCGGCGGCGCTCGCGAGTGAAATCCTTATGGAAGTCGAGACGGCGTTTGATGCGCGTATGCTCCTCCTTGAACTGCTGCACCGTGTCGCGCGATTCGGTCGCGGGAAGGGCATCCTCACTTGCGAACCTCGATTTGTACTCGAACTTCGGCATCTGGCGTTTCCGGAACATATCCTTCCACGTCAGTTTACTACGCTGCTTCTCATTGTCGAGTTCGCGCACCTGCTGCTCGAAGTATTCCACATCCTCTTGGCTGGCGCCTTCAGGATGGGCGGCATACTTGCGCTTTAACTCCTCGAGGCGCTCCTTTCGGGGATCGTAGAATCGCGGACGGTAGTTGAACTGACGCGGCTTGGGAACATAGAACATCGGCATAGGCTCGTGGAATTAAGAATTAAGAATTTCACTTATCACTTTGTCCATTTTCACATCGTGGGGTTCCACGGGGATTTCGTCGAGCATCTGGAAGTCGTAGGCAACACCTATCTTCATGGCGTTGGGGGTAGACTTGAGCAGCCGGTCGTAGAATCCACGGCCGCGGCCCATGCGGTTACCCGTGGGGTCGAAAGCCACCCCGGGAACAATAATGATCTCTACTTTGTCGAGGTCCGTGAACTCCGGCAGGCTGGCATCGGGTTCGCCGATACCGAACTGCGCTCCGGCTACCATGCAATCGGGACCGGTGTATGGGCGCAGACGCAGGTCGTCACCATCCACACAGGGCAATAACAACTTCTTGTCTCGATACCAGCGGTTCACAAAATCGTGTGTTTGCACCTCGTCAGTCATCGACCAGTAGAGTAGCACCACCTGCGCTTTCTGAAACTCGGGCAGCGCTTCCACTTGACGCATAACGGTCTCCGACCGGCGGAGTTTCTCATCCATCGGCACCGCTCGCTTCAACTCGCGAATCTGCTTCCTTATTTCAGCCTTTTCCACTTCTTTACCCGTTAAACGTTAATCTTTAATCGTTAACCTTTAACCGTTAACCGTTATTAGAACGGCAGGTCGTCGTCGGGATTTGACTCCATCTGTGGTGCGGGTGCAGCGGCGAAATTGGCGGGAGCGGCCTGGGGAGCAGCAGGCTGGGCGGCAGCAGGGGCGGGAGCACCACTCCAGTTGTAGCCACCAGCGGCGGGAGGCATCTGTCCGGGTACGAAGGGTTGGATACGCGAAGCACGCAGGTCGGTATACCAGCGTTCGTTGAACTCCCTCGACTCGGGATTAAACGTCACCTGCACCAAGGTGCCCATGGGGATACTTTTAGCCATAGCCACACGCTCTTCACCAAAAGTGATGAAAGCCACCTTGCGGGGATAGTCTCCCTCGGTTTCGATAACAAAACCACCTTTTACCCACGGACCGCGGGCCGATTCGCCCGACACCTCTGGCATCAGTTGAATTAATTTGCCTGTAATTTCCATTTTATCTTTTATTTATATTAATATCAATAATTTATCTGCCGATTTAATGTCGGAATGAAACTACAAAAATAAACAAAAAAAACGACCCTGCAAAATATTTTTTTTAAACTTCGTACCCTGTTGACAATCTGTCTTTTCTACCTCTGTTTAACCATTGTTCAACCATTGTTTTACCAATTTTAATGGTAAAACAATGGTTGAAAAAGCTCTTTACAAGAGAATTACGACACTTTTTGATGAGTTTTTTTTACTTTTTGTTTTTGATTCTTGATTTTTATTTGTATCTTTGCAAATTGAACCAAAGCAGTTACTCGAATGTAGAATATTGATTACCAAGGAGGTGTATTATGATTGAGACTATCCAGTACAAGTCAATCCGGTGGCTCGACATCACGAACCCTAGTGAGGACGACTATCGTCTGCTTCTGGAAGAATATAATTTCCACCCCTTGGATATCGAAGACTGCCGCGGGACAAACCAGCGTCCGAAAATTGACGAATACGACGACTATTATTTCCTCATTCTTCACTTCCCCTATTTCGACAAGGGTAACAAGTTTATCCGTATCCGGGAGGTGAAAATATTCTGGGGCAAGGATTATATCATCACCGTGGGTAAGGCTCACTGGGTGGTGAAGAAATTTTTTGACGAGATTCAAGAGGACATCAATGAGGGCGACGAAGAGACGCAGGAAATGCTGGCCACCAGCGACCAGCTGCTTTACCACATCCTCAACCGCCTGATGCTGGAGACCAACACGCTGGTGCAGCGTGTCGGTGCCGAGGTGGACCTTATCAACTATGACATCTTCAACAAGCGTGCACGCTCCATCATCGAGCAAATCTCTGTGACACGAAGGAATACCATTCTGCTGAACACTACGTTCAAACCCCAACTGCGTGTGCTCCACATGTTCGAGAGCGGCGGCATCAAGGGCTTTGTCGACCCCGAACTCATCGACATGGAAGATTACTGGGGAAATATTCTCGACCAATACCAGAAGATGTTCGACTCCATCGAGGATTATGGAGAATTGGTGGAAGGTCTTTCCCATACTTTCGATTCGTTGTTGACGAACCGCACCAATGAGATTATGCGGGTGCTGACCTATTTCTCGACGATCATGCTCCCGCTGACGGTGGTGACGGGTTTCTTCGGCATGAATGTAGATTTCCCGTTCCTGGCCAACACCACGGCGTTCTGGATTATTCTCGGCGCGCTGGCCATTCTCACAGCCATTCTGATATTCTTCTTCCGTCGGATGACGGGACGATAAAAAAAAGATTCGTCATTTCTGACGAATCTTTTTCATATAGGGTTTACTTGTAGAGTTACATCTATTGTTGCTGCTGTTTGCGTTTGGCATCTTCAGCGGCATTGTAGAAGAGTCGAAGGGCACCGGCCTGACGAAGTTCCTGTTTCACATCGTTGATGAGACCCATGGGAACGGTCTTGTCGGCTTTGATGATAGTGGTGAGCTGATCGGCGGCATTGGTACCGTCTTCCATCAGTCTGCTGTGCTGGCTACGCTGCATCTCGATAAAGGGGATGATGTCATCTTTTTTCGAGAGCTGGTCGTTGACCTGGATACGGGGGTTAGTACCATACTTCTGCTTGTCTTCGGGAACACCGATGTAGACAGTGCAGGCATTACTCGGGTCTTCGAGTTTTGCAACCTCAGTACCCATAGGTACGTTGGTGGTCACGAGGGTGTTTTCGCGCATGGAGGTAATGACCATGAAGAAGAACAGCAGCATGAAGATAATATCACTCATGGAGCCCATGTTTAAACCGGGCGTTTCTTTTTCTTTTTTTCCAGCGAATCGTGCCATTAGTTGGTTCCTCCCATGTTTGAAGGCTTAGCCTCGGAGATGGCCATAGGGACGGCCTTCTCGACGGCTTTGCGCAGGTTGTTTTCTTTGGCGTTCGGGAGATCCATATAGTTGGAACGTCCGAACTTGGCGGCTGAGAGCTCATTGCGGAGCTCGGTGATGGCGGCGGTAAGCTCGTTCTGCACTTGGAAGTACTTGTCGTAGGAGGTGCTATTGTGGCATTGCAGCGAGATAACACCTTTCGACACTTTGTAGGTTCCAAGTCCTTCGATATCGGTCGGTTCCAGTTCCGGCAGCATGGGGTTTTCACCACGATTGCTGTTGAGGAAGGTCTTGACACGGCCTTTCAGTTGGTCAATGGAGCAGGGCTCAAGGCCACCGGTAGCGGTGGTGGTAAGAATCCTGTCTTCTGAGTTGACAAGCACTGTGAAGATATTGCGCTGGTGAATTTCGGGCTTCTCGGCATTCTCTTTGGGAATAGGAGGAAGCACGCGGGCAATACCCTTGTCAGTCTTAATGTCGGAGACCATCAGGAAAAAGGCCAGCAGCAGAAAGGAGATATCGGCCATCGAACTTGTGTTCAATCCTGGAGTCTTACGTGCCATAATTTATTTCTTTTTAAAGGGTTTGGCAATCTCGGTGAAGAGAATGCTGATGACGGAACCTGCAGCGAGGATGTAGACCATGATGCAGGCGGCGCCGATGAGTTTGGAAACACCTTCCGAAGTCTCATTCTTGGCGAGGAACTCGGCAGGAACGTCGCTACCGGAGGACAGCAGGTAGGAAACGACCACCACGGCCACGCAAATGACGGTGACAGTGAGGAATTTTACCCAATATTTGCCGTCGCTCATGAAGCGATTGACGAGTTTGACGACAAGGAAGACGAGAATGCCGACAATGGCGGCGATAACGAGGCACATCAGGATGATGTAGGCAACATCAAATGTGCCGGGGTTCGTGAGGCCCTCTAAGCTGTCGGCACTGCCGTTGCCGATGGCAAACAGTACTGCAAAGACTGTTGCCAGCAGGGCGATGCCAAGCATGACAAGGGTCAATAATTTATCAGTTTTTTCTTTCATAATGGTTCGAATTAAATAGTTTAAAGTTTAAAGTTTAAAGTTTAAAGTTTAAAGTGAGCACTTCAACTTATAAAGAACCATTATTTGTGATATTTCACGAGGATGTCCATGAAGGAGATGCTGCCGTCTTCCATCTGGTCGACAAGGCTCTCGATCTTGGTGAGGAGGTAGTTGTAGAAAATCTGAAGGATGATAGCGACGATAAGACCGAAGATGGTGGTCAACAGAGCCATCTTCATACCGTGAGCCACGATGATGGGGCTGATGTTACCCTGCTCTTCGATAGCGTCGAAGGCTTCGACCATACCGACCACAGTGCCGAGGAATCCGAAGGAGGGAGCCAAGGCGATAAACAGGCTGATCCAGGTCATGTTGTTCTCGAGGCGAGCCATCTGGACACCACCGTAGCTGGTGATGGATTTCTCGACGTTCTCAAGGCCCTGGTCGATGCGATCGAGACCCTGATAGAAAATGCTGGCCACAGGGCCGCGGGTGTTGCGGCAGAGCTCTTTAGCACCTTCATAGTTGCCGCTCTTGACGTTGTCCTCAATGCCACCGAGTAGTTTCTTCACATTGGTGGTGGCCATGTTGAGATAGAGGATGCGCTCGATAACGAGAGCCATACCGAAAATCAAGCAGATAAGCACAGGGGTCATCCAGCCGGCACCACCTTCGATGTATTTTTCTTTCAGCATCTGATGGAAGGAAAGTTCGGTGACTTCCTCGGCGGGAGCCTCGACGGCCTCCTCGGTAGCCTCAACGGCTGCGGCTTCTTGGGTGTCCTGGTCGGTAGCGACCTGCTCGGTGTTCGCGGCCGTGTTGGCATCCTGTGCCATAACGACGTTGATGTTGGCAAATGTCAATAATCCAGCTATTGACAGCAAGGCAAATACTTTTTTCATAATGTGTTAATTGTTGATTATTAAATTATTGTTTGTTTTTTACCTATTATGATTCGTAGTGCAAATATACACCTTTTTTCTAATCCAGCCAAAAAAATATTATTTTTTTCTTCCATTTAATGTTTCGAGCATCTCGCGGAGAGGGGTTTTAAGGGTTTCTTCAGCATGGATTATATCGAGTTGCAGTGTGGCATTTCTGAATTCATCGGCGATGGCTTTTTCCACGGAGGCTCGGAGGCCGATGGTTTCGTACAGTGCCATCACACGGCGTACTTTATCTTCCTCATCGAGATTGTCTTTAGAGGAAAAGAGACCGACGAGTTCCTTCTTCTGCGCGTCCGAGCAGAGTCTCAAGGCGGTAAGTGGCAAGAAGGTTTTCTTGTTGTCTCGTATGTCTTGTCCGGTTTTCTTGCCGAAGACTGCAGTGTCGCCGTAGCCATCGAGAAGGTCGTCCTGCAGTTGAAAGGCCAAACCCATGTGGATGCCGAAGATCCAGAGTTTGGCAATCTCTGCATCTGGTGCGTTAGCATAGAGGGCACCGATTTTAAGGGCGGCGGCAAGAAGCACGGCCGTCTTCTGCCGTATCATGTCCATATAGTCGTCGAGGGAGACCTTGTCGAGGGAAAGGCTCTCGAAGTTCATGTCTTTCTGCTGGCCTTCGCAGACTTCAATGGCTGTCTCGTTGAAGCACTGGAGTATTTCCTGTAGGTGCGGCGAGGGTTGTCGGAGGAAGTAGCGCCAAGCGAGTGCGAACATGGTGTCACCGCTGAGGATGGCGGTATTTTCGTCCCATTTTGTGTAGACGGTAGGTTGTCCACGACGCAGGGGCGAGCGGTCCATGAGGTCGTCGTGCAGGAGGGTGAAGTTGTGAAAGGTCTCAATGCCGAGAGCAGCACCCCGAACCGCCTCTTCTTTTCCTCCGAAGAGGGCGTTTGCTGTCAGTAGCAGGGTAGGGCGGATGCGTTTGCCTCCGAGGCGCAATGTGTAGTCGATGGGCTCGTAGAGTTCTCGTGGCTCCGCCAAAAAGGTTTCCTGGTCGAAGATTTCAGTCACCCGGTCGAGGTAATATTTTATATTATACATTATTTATTATAAATTTAATGGGATTTTCTAATAGGCTATGCCGTGACTGGTACACCATTTCTGGGCGGCGGTGTGGCCGAGTTTGGCTGCACGCTTGTAGTTGGCTTGCTCCTGCTTGGGCTTCTTCTGTTTGGCGTAGAGTTCAGCAATGCGACAGTAGGTTTCAGCATCTTTCTTATTAATCTCTACGGCTTTTTGGTAATAACGGATGGCTTTACCGTATTCGTTCTGCTCAGCATAGGTGCGGCCGATAAGACGGTAGGCTTCACTCTGTCGGGGGGCAATACGGGTGGCGGTGCGATAGAAGGCATGAGCACGATTGAACTCTCCGTTTTCGAAATAGATGTCACCCAGACGGTTGTAGGCAGAGACATAGGTGCTATCGTATTTGATGACCGTCTCGAGACACTCGATTGCGTTCTGTTTCTCGCCCTTGAGGAGGTAAGCCCAACCGAGGCAATAGATGAGCTTGATGGATTTGCGTTCTACTTTAAGTCCTTTCTTCAGGGTGCTGATAGCCAAGTCGTAGTGGTTACGGTAGCAGTACATGGTACCGAGGTTGAAGTAGGCGTCGGTATTCTTGGGATCGGTGCTGATGGCTTTGCGGAAAGTCTGTGTGGCCTCGTTGTCATTACCTTTGTAGAACTGGATGACTCCCATGACGTTGAGCACACGCGCCGACGTAGGGTCTTGCTCTTGCGCCCGATGAATCCAGGAGAGGGCGTTGGTGTAGTTCTCGTCAATGCAGTAGACCCAAGCAAGGGTGGCCATAGCTGAGGCGCGAAGGGCGCTGTCGGCGGGTGCGGCCAGCTCGATAGCTTTCTCCGCCGAGCGTTTGGCGTCCTCCCATTCGCGCTGTTCGGCCTGGCAGGCCGCCAGATGAGTCATCGCTGTGGCGCTGCTGTCGGCGTTGACGAGCCATTGTGATGCCTCACCGAAGTGCTCCTTGCGTTCCAGTAGCATTCCCAGTTGTAGACGCGCTTGAGCGTTGGTATCCACCGCCTCGCGGAAGTAGTTCTCGGCAAGGTCGTCGAGTCCCTTTGATGCGGCGTTGATACCCTTTTCCAAACTGCCCTGCGCCAGCGCAAAAAAAGTTGGCAGCAGAGTGCAGCAGAGTATAAGCGTATTTCTAAACATCTCTTACATAACGTTCCCGACAACCAATTATTGTGTATTGAAAATAAAAAGCATTTTTATTTGGTCATATGGCAGATTTGTCGTATTTTTGCAGATTATTTTTTGACTCTCGATGTTACATAAACTATCAACCCAGGAGATGAATAGGCTGACGGTGGAGGAGTTCCACCATAGCGAGAAGTTGCCGCTGACGGTGGTGCTCGACAACGTGCGTTCACTGAACAATATCGGCTCTGTGTTCCGCACATCCGACGCTTTCCGTGTGGAGCATATTGCCCTCTGCGGCATCACCGCCACTCCACCGCACCGTGAGATTCATAAAACAGCCCTCGGTGCCGAGGAAAGTGTGGAGTGGAGCTATCACGAGGAAACCGCCGTTTGTGTGAAGGAACTCAAAAAAATGGGCTATAGGGTATATGCCGTGGAGCTGGCGCATGAGAGTTTGAAACTCGACAAGGATACTGTGGCAACCGACCGGCCAATAGCGCTTGTGCTCGGCAACGAGATTGAAGGGGTGCAAGAGGAGGTGATGTCGCTCTGCGACGGATTCTTGGAGATACCGCAGTACGGCACTAAACATTCGTTGAATGTCAGTTGTGCTGCTGCAATAGTAATATGGGAGATTTCAAAACAATTTAGATTATGACGAAAGAAGAGAGAATGGAGAAAGCGCGGCAGCTGCACCGACAGGGCTGCAACTGCTGCCAAGCGGTGGTGATGGCCTATGTCGACCAGTTGCCTATCAGTGAGGAAAACGCTATGAATATGGCCGCTCCCTTCGGTCGCGGCCTCTCCGGCTGCCGCGAGCTCTGCGGTTGTGTAAGCGGTATGGCAATGGTCTGCGGTCTCTCAGGCCACAACGCCGATGTACGCCCCTTGATAGAGCGTTTCCGCGAGGAAGAAGGTGACATCGTCTGCGGACGCCTCCTGCAGATGGGCAAGAAACCCTGCCCCGAGATGGTGGCCGACGCAGCAGGCTTATTGACAGACATAATTAAACATTGAGATTTGAATTTTTTTTGTAATTTTGTAGCCCAATTTGTGAACGAGAATTATGCCTACAACAGCCACAAGACGCAAGGATAGAATAACATACGCCCAAGCATTCGACATCAACGGCAACACGCCTCCCCAGGCGATAGCCCTTGAGGAAAGTGTGCTGGGTGCACTCATGCTCGACCAGACCGCCCTCATCAACGCCATCGAGACGTTGCATGTGGAGTACTTCTACAAGCCGGAACATCAGACCATCTATAAGGCTATCCGCAAGCTTTTCGAACAGAGTCAGCCGGTCGATTTGCTCACGGTGGTGGAGCGTCTCCGCCTCGACGGCGAGTTGGAGGCCGCCGGTGGCGCCTATGCTGTGTCCAAACTCACCGAGAATGTGGTCTCCGCCGCCCATATCGAGTACCATATCCGTGTGCTCAGCGAGAAATACATCCAGCGCGAAATGATACGCATCTCCACCGAGACCATCACGGAGGCCTACGACGAGACCACCGATGTGGTGAACCTCCTCGACAAGACCGAGCAGCGCCTGATGGACATCAACGACAAGAACTTCCGTTCGGACTACCATCCCATGGGCGACTTTGTAGGCTTGGCGATGGATCAGATAAAAGAGGCGGGAGAGAAGAGCGACGGCCTCAGCGGTTTGGAGAGTGGCTTCATCGGCCTCGACCGCATGACGGCGGGCTTCCAACCCGGCACGCTGATTATCCTTGCCGCCCGTCCTGCTATGGGTAAGACGGCCTGCGCCCTCTCCATGGCCCGCAACATCGCTGTCGACTTCCACAAGGCCGTGGCCTTCTTCTCGCTCGAGATGACGGGGCAGGAACTGGCCATGCGCCTCATCAGCAGCGAATCACGTCTCCCGGGCGACAAGTTGAAGAAAGGGCACCTCGAACCCTACGAGAAGGAGCAGCTCAAGCGCGGCGCCCAGCCGCTGAATAGCGCCCCTATCTATATCGACGACACCCCCCAGCTCACCATCTTCGAGCTTCGCGCAAAGGCGCGCCGACTCAAGCAGCGCTATGACATACAGATGATTTTTATCGACTACCTGCAGTTGATGTCGAGCGGCAGCACCGAGACCCGCAACGGCAACCGCGAGCAGGAAATCAGCATGATCTCGCGTCAGCTCAAGGCCCTCTCCAAGGAACTGCAGATTCCCGTGCTGGCCATGTCGCAGTTGAGCCGGGCGGTGGAAAGCCGTGTGGGCAACAAGCCGCAGTTGAGCGACCTCCGTGAGTCGGGCGCCATCGAGCAGGACGCCGACATCGTCATGTTCATCTACCGTCCCGAATACTACGGCATCCAGGAAGACGACCACGGCTCCACTCTCGGCATGGCCGACCTCATCGTCGCCAAGCACCGCTCCGGTGGCACAGGCGATGTGCGTCTGCGCTTCGTCAAGGAGTTCGCACGCTTCGAGAACCCCCCGCAGCTGGGACTCGAGAGCTTCGCAGCCGGCATGCCGCAGAATGCCAACTTCGACCAAGGCGGCAGCATGATCGTCGACTCCAAAATGAATGAAGACAATATGGAACCCGACGGCGACGTACCCTTTTAATTCGCTTAATTAGCATAATTCGCCGACAAAACTAAGAATAATTAGCAGATTATGGAAGAGCAGATAAGGAAGCAGTTGAAATCGATTATGCAGCAGGAGGTGGTGCTTGCCACAGGGTGTACCGAGCCCGGCGCCGTGGCCCTCTGTGTGGCCAAAGCCGTCGAGACCTTGGGTTTCGAGCCTACGACAATCAACATCAAACTCAGCAAGAACGTCTACAAGAACGCTATGGGTGTGGGTATTCCCGGCACCGGCATGATAGGCCTGCCCATCGCCGTCGCTATGGCTGTCACCCATGGCGACTCCTCGCGGGGTCTCGAGGTGCTCACCCTCCCCGCCGACCAGGTGGAGGAGGCCAAACAGTGGCTCGCCAACAACGCCGGGAAAATCAATATCGGCGTCAAGGAGACCTCCGACAAGCTCTACATCGAGTGCAATGTGGAAAGTGGAAAGCGGAAAGTGGAAAGTGGAAAGCGGAAAGCCTCTACGGCTACCGCCGTCATCTCCAAGCGTCACACCAACTTCATCTTCATCAAGAAGGACGACACCGTGCTGCTGGACCACAAAATTGGACTCTTCCAGGAGCAGGACAACGACGACAACCCTCAGGAGGACAACAAGCAGCGCCTCGAGCTCACTGCCCGCATGGTCTACGACTACGCCACCACGGCACCGCTGGAAGAGTTGCAGTGGCTCCTCGACACCGTGGAGTACAACGCCGCCGCCTCCGAATGCGGCCTCTCCGGCATGGGACTGCATACGGGCGAGATACTCATGGAGCAGGCGAGGGGAGATATGGTGCATACGGTGGTGGCACGCACGGTGGCGGCCAGCGACGCCCGCATGGACGGCTGCACGAAGCCTGTGTATAGCAATTCGGGCTCCGGCAACCAGGGCATCACCTGCACGCTGCCCTCCTACTACTACGGAAAACTGAAAGGCTGCACGGACGAGCAGATTCTGCGGGCCCTCACGATGAACCACCTGATGTCCATCTATATCAAACGCGGCATCGGCCGCCTCTCCGCACTCTGCGGCATTGTCAACGCCACCATGGGCGCCAGCGCCGCTCTCACCTTCCTGGAGGGTGGGGGATACGAGCAGGTCTGCTACGCCATGAAGAACATGATCAACACCATCGCCGGCATGGTGTGCGACGGCGCCAAGCCCAGCTGCGCCCTGAAGATGAGCGTGGGTCTCTACAGCGCCTTCGTCTGCGCCGAACTGGCGGTACACAACCGTGTGGTCGACCAGACCGACGGCCTTAGCGAGAGCGACATCGACTGCTCCATCCGCAACCTCGGCCGTCTCGGCAAAGAGGGTATGAATCAGACCGACGACATGATTCTCGACATCATGACTCACAAGAAAGTTTAAAGTTTAAAGTTTAAAGTTTAAAGTTTAAGGTTTAAAGTTTAGTGAGGGCCTGCATGATGGCGGAGGCGGCTTTGCGGCCGGCGCCCATGGCGAGGATTACGGTGGCGGCACCGCTGACGGCGTCGCCGCCGGCGAAGATGAGCTTGCGGGAGGTCTGGCCATTGTCGTCGGCCTTGATGCCGCCCCATGTCTCGCATTCGAGGCCGGGAGTAGTGGTGCGGATAAGAGGATTGGGGCTGGTGCCGAGAGCGGCGACGATGGTGTCGGCCTCGACGTCGCACTCGCTGTTCTCGATGGGGCTGAATTTGCGACGACCTTTTTCGTCGGGGGCGCCCATCTCCATCTTGATGCAGCGCAGGGCGCGCACGGTGCCGTCCTCGTTGCCGAGAATCTCCACGGGGGCCGTCTGGAACATGAACTGAACACCCTCTTCCATAGCGTGGTGCACCTCCTCGCGGCGGGCGGGCATATCCTCCCGGCCACGACGGTAGACAACGGTGACCTCGCTGCCCAGTCGCAGGGCGGTGCGGGCGGCATCCATGGCCACATTGCCTCCACCCACCACTATCACCTTGCGGCCCAAATAGATGGGCGTGTCATACTGCTCGTCGTAGCCGTGCATGAGGTTGGTGCGGGTGAGGAGCTCGTTGGCGGAGATGACACCGATGAGAGTTTCTCCCTTGACACCCATAAACTTGGGCAGACCGGCACCGGAGGCGATGTAGACGGCGTCGTACTCCATGTCGTCGAAGAGCTGGTCGATGGTGATGCTCTTGCCGATGATGACGTTGGTGCGAATCTCGACGCCGAGACGGCGGAGGTTCTCAATCTCGGGTTCGACGACGCGCTGCTTGGGGAGGCGGAACTCGGGGATGCCGTAGACGAGGACGCCGCCGGCATGGTGCAGGGCCTCGAAGACGGTGACCTGATAGCCGTGCTTGGCGAGGTCGCCGGCGCAAGTAAGACCGCTGGGGCCGCTGCCGATGACCGCCACCTTGCGGCCGGCAGGGTAGCAAGGACTTTGCGGCTTGGATTTGGCGCGGTGGTTATCGGCCACGAAACGCTCGAGGGCACCGATGGCGACAGGTTCGGCCTTGAGACCCATTACGCAGCTGCCCTCGCACTGGGTCTCTTGGGGACATACGCGACCACAGACGGCGGGTAGGGCAGAGTCGTGAGAGATGGTGATATAGGCTTGGTTGAAGTTTTCTTCCTTGATATTTTGGATGAAGCGCGGGATATTGATGCCTACGGGGCAGGCCTCGACGCAACGCGGTTTCTTGCACTGGAGGCAGCGGCTGGCTTCAGCGAGGGCCTGATGCTCGGAGAGGCCGAAGGAGACCTCGTCGAAATTGCGGGCACGGACCTTGGGGTCCTGCTCGCGGGGTTTCTGGCGAGGTGTTTTTGAGAAATTAGAAATGAGAGATGAGAAAGGAGAAAGGTCGATAGAGTCCTTAGGGTCTTTAAGGTCGTCAAGGGCCTTGTCGACGGCAGGAGCCAGATTGCAGTGGTGGCCTTCGGAGGCGGTGGCGATGCGGTAGCGGCGGGCGTCAGGAGTCTTGAGTTTGCGGGCGGCCTCGTCGAAGTCCACCAGGTGGCCGTCGAACTCAGGTCCGTCGACGCAGCAGAACTTCACCTCGTCGCCCACACGAACGCGGCAGGCACCGCACATGCCGGTGCCGTCGACCATCATGCAGTTGAGGCTGACGATGGTGGGCAGGTTGTATTTCTTGGTGGTGAGGCTTACGAACTTCATCATCGGCAGAGGACCGATGGCTACACAATGGCTGAATGGAAGGTCAGAGGTCTGAGGTTGGAGGTCTGAGGTGGGCATCGAAAGTAGTTCATCTACTTTTGAGGTGACCAAGCCCTGCTCGCCATAACTGCCGTCGTCGGTCATGATGTGCAGGTTGTGACACACGGCACGCAGTTCGTCCTCATAGAAAAGGAGGTCTTTGGAGCGGGCACCGATGATGACATCGGTGGGGATGCCTTGACGGAAAGCCCATTTCACCTGCGGGAATACAGGAGCGATACCCACACCGCCGGCCACGAAGAGCAGTCGCTTCAGCTCGCCTTTTTCGTGTTTCTCTATCAGTTCGCTGGGCTTGCCCAGAGGCCCCACGATGGTGTAGAGGTCGTCGCCCTCGCGCATCTCGGCCAGCTGGCGGGTAGTCTCGCCGACCACTTGGAAGACGATTACCACCGACTGGCGCTGATAGACGATATCGCTGATGGTGAGCGGTATGCGCTCGCCATTCTCGTGAGGGATGACGATAACGAACTGGCCCGGCTTGCCGCTGAGCGATATCCACGGGGCATGGATTTCCATTCTGTAAATCTCGTGGCTGTTGAGTAGCCGTTTGCTGATAATTTCGTACATGACAATATCGGTTTTTAGAGCGCCAGCTTCCAGCCGGCATTATGATTATTTCAAAGGTTTAAGGTTTAAGGTTTATAGTTTATCAATAAAACTATAACCTTATTTTCACTCTCCGCAGGTCTAGTGTATTCATTGCGTTGGTACGAAGGCCAGAGACGTTCTTGTGGGTGAAGTGGAGAATCTGGTCGTAATAGAGCACCAGTACGGGGGCCTGCTCCATCACGAGACTGTCGATCTGGTGATACAGGAGGGCACGGAGGCTATCGTCAGCAGTGGAGCGGGCTTGCTCGTAGAGGCGGTCGACTTTGGCGTCTTTGAAGCGAGTGTAGTTGGGACCAGCAGGGGCGCAGTTGGGACTGTAAAACAATGACAGATAGTTCTCTGCGTCGGGGTAGTCGGCTATCCAGGAGGCGCGGAACCACTGTAACTTCCCTTGTGCCATTTGCTCGCGCAGGGGAGCTGGTGGGTTGACGTCGACTTCGACATTGATGCCGAGGAGCCCCAACTGCTGCTGGATGTACTTGCAGAGGTCCAGGTAGTTGGCGGTGGTGGAGAGCTTGAGGGCGGGAAGCCCCTTTCCATACGGGTAGCCGGCTTCTGCCAACAGACGGCGGGCGCGGTCGGGGTCGTACTCGTTCATGGGCTCCTTGGCGGCACCGGGGAGACCTCGGGGAATGAACCCATTCACACCAGGCACCCCAATGTTGTTGCGCAGATAGCGCATCATCTT
The DNA here is from genome assembly GCA_902800395.1 of uncultured Bacteroidota bacterium. GTDB lineage: Bacteria > Bacteroidota > Bacteroidia > Bacteroidales > P3 > Colimorpha. The sequence continues at coordinate 106,292 of CADCEC010000002.1, forward strand.
GCGCCTATCGAAGCCGCAACTAATTGCTTGTCTGATTTTTTGTGATATCACCCCACTTCCATCACTCATGTTGAAGCCCAGATACTCGGTGTTGAGGTAGGGGATGGAGATCATATCGATACGGTCGGCGTACTTCTCCTTGAGACGGCCATCAAGGGTAAGAATCTCATCCTTATAGCTGGCATCCAGCGAGTTCATAAAGTCTAGGTTACCCTTAATAAACTCCAGGAAGACCGTCTGCCGGTCGACGATAAAGGTAACTGCGACGGCATCGAGATAGGGGAGACCTTTCTCGAAATAAATGGGGTTCTTGCGGAGTACGAGCTTGACGCCCTCTTTCCAATACTGGAATTGGAAAGGGCCTGTTCCGCAGGGGTGCGAGCGGAAGTCTTTGCCATAGTACTCTACCACCTCGTGGGGCACCACGGAGCAGTAGACCATGCCGAGGAGCGAGAGAAAAGGGGAAAAGGGTTCGCGGAGACGGATAATGAAGGTGGTGTCGTTGGCGGCATAGAAGGTGTCCACTTCGCTGAGCACCCAGGCACCGGGGGAGAGGACGGCGGGGTCGATGATGCGGCGGAAGGAGTAGACGAAGTCGGAGGCGACGACGCGGCGGGTGCTGTCTATATCTTGGGAGTGAGAGGGAGTGAGAGGGAGTGAAAGGGAGTGAGAGGACGAATGATGACTTGCGCTGCTTGTAAACAAAGGATTCTTATGGAAGTAGACGTCGTTGCGGAGGGTGAAGGTGTAGGTGAGGCCATCGGAGGAGATGTCCCAGTATTTTGCAATAGATGGCTCTACCTGTATGGCATCGTCGCCGGCCTCAGAAGTGGATAGTTCCACCAATCCATTATAAAGTTGTTTGCAGGGCCAGATGGTACTCTGATCCTTGGCGAAAGCGGGGTCGAGGGAGGCAATGCCGACGGTCTCGTTGTAGCGGAAGATCATCTTGTCACCGTGGTCGTGGGAAGAGCAAGCCGACAGAAGAGCCAATGAAAATATGAATAGGAGTCGTTTCATTTTCTGTATGCAATTTTTCCGTCTACGATGGTCATCGCGACACTGTCGCCATGAGAGGCGTATACCAAATCAGATAGACTTTTAGCGGTTGAGAGGAAAATACAGGCGGGTTGGCCGGGGGCGATGGAGTGGCCGAGGGTGGCGATCTTAAGGATCTGCTCGGCGGGGACGACGGTGGGGTCGCCGCGCCAGCCTTTCTGCAGCAGGGCGGCAGTCTTCATCACCTCTATCATGTCGAGGTTGTTGCTCGAGGCCGAGCCGTCGGTTCCCAGGGTCACTCTGGCACCGGCCTCGAGGAGTTCGAGCATCAGGAAGCGGTAGCCGCTGCCGAGTTTGAGGTTCGAGTTGGGGCAATGGACGCAAGTGATATGGTGGTCACCGATGAGTTTTATCTCGTTGTCGGAAAGGTGCAGGCAGTGGGCAGCGATGATATTCTCTCCAAGTTTATCAAGTATACCTAGTTTGTCTAGCCATTCCCAAGGGCGACAGCCGTGTTCGCGGAGACAATCGTCGACCTCCTTCTGCGTCTCGCTCATGTGGATATGCATGGGGAGGTGGAGGTCGGCACAGGCGTCGGCACAACGACGGAGTCCTTTCTCGGTGACAGTATAGATGGAATGCGGTGCGATGGAGTAAAATATTGCTTGATTGTTTGATTGTTTGATTGTTTGAGTATTACCTGCGCAAGCACTCAAGCACTCAAGCATTTTGCCATTCAAGCATTCATCGGCGTCGCCGAAGAACGTGGGTCCCAGCATGGCGCGGATGCCGCTGTCGCGGACAGCCTGTACCATTGCGGGGATGCGGAAATACATGTCGTTGAAGGCGGTGGTACCACTAGCCAACATCTCACGGCAGGCCTGCAGGGTGCCCTCGTAGACAAGTTCGTCGGTAAGCTTCTGCTCGGCGGGCCAGATGTAGTCGTTGAGCCAGACATCCAACGGCTGGTCGTCGCCCAATCCTCGGAAGAGTGTCATCGGGGCGTGTGAGTGCATATTGCAGAGGCCGGGGAAGACGGTGAGTGGAAAGTGGAAAGTGGAAAGTGGAAAGCCGTTTTCTTCCACGGCGGTTCCACCTTCCACTTTCGATTTTTCAACGCTTCTTATCAACCCATCGGCGATGGTAACATCTACCACATTGCCCTCGAGCAATACATTATGCAGTAAAAGCTTTCCACTTTCCACTTTTCGTTTTCCACTTTCTCTTATTGCACAAGGAGCATGAAGTCGTTCTGTTGCCCTTTGACAACTCCGCCGCGGACGTTGAAGATCTGCTCTGTGTTGTCGGGTAGCACGATGCGTATGTCGCCAGCCTCGAGGGTGGAGATGATTGGGGCGTGGTTCTCGAGAATCTCGAACTTGCCACCCGTGCCGGGTAGTTGCACCAGCTTCACGTCGCCCTCGAAGAGGATGCTATTGGGTTTGGTGATTTTAACTTTCATTTCGTTTCAGCTAAGATTTTCTCACCTTTCTCGATGGCTTCCTCGATAGTGCCGACCATGAGGAAAGCCTGCTCGGGCAGGTAGTCGACGTCGCCGTTGAGGATCATGTTGAAGCCCTTGATGGTGTCCTCGATGTTGACAAACTTACCCTTGAGTCCGGTGAAAGCCTCGCCCATGAAGAAGGGCTGTGATAGGAAGCGCTGCACACGGCGGGCACGGTTCACGACGAGCTTGTCCTGCTCGCCGAGTTCCTCCATACCGAGGATGGCGATAATATCCTGCAACTCATTGTAGCGTTGTAGCATCTGCTTCACTTTCTGGGCAGTCTCGTAGTGTTCTTCGCCGATGATAGCAGGCGAGAGGATGCGCGAGGTGGACTCCAATGGGTCGACGGCAGGGTAGATGCCGAGTTCCGTAATCTTACGAGAGAGCACGGTTTGTGCGTCGAGGTGGGCAAAGGTGGTGGCGGGGGCGGGGTCCGTCAAGTCGTCGGCAGGCACGTAGACGGCCTGCACCGAGGTGATGGAGCCTCGCTTGGTGGAGGTGATGCGCTCCTGCATCATACCCATCTCGGTGGCCAGGGTGGGTTGGTATCCCACGGCGGAGGGCATACGGCCCAGCAGGGCGCTGACCTCGGAACCGGCCTGGGTGAAACGGAAGATGTTGTCGATAAATAGCAGGATGTCGCGGCCGCCGGTCTTCTCGTCGCCGTCACGGTAGTACTCGGCGAGGGTGAGGCCTGCCAATGCCACGCGGGCACGAGCACCGGGGGTCTCGTTCATCTGGCCGAAAACCATGGTGCATTTCGACTCCTTCAGAGCCTCGGGGTCAACCTTGCTGAGATCCCAGCTGCCCTCTTCCATACTCTTCTTGAATTCGTCGCCATATTTGATAACGCCAGCCTCAATCATCTCGCGCAGCAGGTCGTTACCCTCGCGGGTACGCTCGCCGACACCGGTGAAGACGCTCATGCCAGAGTATTTCTTTGCGATATTGTTGATGAGCTCCTGAATCAGCACGGTTTTACCCACACCGGCGCCGCCGAAGAGACCAATCTTACCGCCCTTCAGGAAGGGCTGGATAAGGTCGATGACCTTGATGCCGGTGTAGAGGATTTCCTGACTGGTGGAGAGGTTCTCAAACTTGGGCGGGTCGCGGTGGATGGCGTAGCGCTTCTCAGTCTTGGGAGCGGGCATACCGTCGATGGGGTTGCCGATGACGTTGAAGAGGCGGCCGTTGATATTCTCACCCACGGGCATGGAGATGGGTTCGCCGAGGGAGAGGACTTCCATGCCGCGCTCGAGACCATCGGTGGAGTCCATAGCAATGCAGCGCATGGTGTTCTCTCCAATGTCTTGTTGGCATTCGAGGATGATGGCGACGCCATCGTTACGGGTCACACTGAGGGCGGTGTAGATGTCGGGCAGATTTTCTCCGTCGGGGAAAGTGACGTCGACCACTGCGCCAATGATTTGAGATATTTTACCTTTAAGTTCCATACTATTTATGCGTTATTGTGTTTTTGTGTTATTTACACATTCACACATTGATTTTAGCGGTGCAAAGATACGAAAAAAATTCGATGCAAAAGAAAAAACTTCAAAAAAATTTTTGCAGATTCGGTTTTTATTTGTATTTTTGCATATTGAAAACATGGAGCATCCGACTGGATGCCGGCATAATAAAAAGAAACCATCATGAAAAGAAACCTCTCTCATTCTTTCACACTGGCTTTTGCGTTGCTATTTCTTGTCAGCTGTGGCGGCAGCGGCAAGAGCTATCCCGAGCACAAAATTTTCGGCAAGGTCCTTGCCAGCCAACTCGAGTTCCGCGACCAGGATTCCGCCCTCGTCGCCGAACGGACTCCCGAGTCCATGAAAGAAAATCGCGAAAAACGCGACCATGTCAGGGAGCAACTCTTCAATGCTATCGAGCGTGAGAAAGCTACCGTTGTCGGACGCGACATTCCCTTCGAGATCGACCCCAATGCCGGCTATGATGTAACCTCCTGCAAGATTGCCGACCTGGCATCCCCCATCCAGCTCGACCAGGAGGCCGCTCCGGGTGCCGTCGGGGAGACGAATTTCGGCCTCGGCAACTTCTCCACCAACGCCAACGACTACTACCGATTCGGCAAAGTATCCTTCCGCACAGAAAAATAGGAAATCTTTTTTATAACTGTCTGCAAATCACTTTCGCGAAGCACTTCGCGGGCCTGCATCTCAGTGATAGGGAGCGACTTCCAGAAAAGGCACCAGTACTCTTTTGTCTTGCGAATGCGACTCTCGTCGGTGGGCATTCGTAGCATTATCTCTTCCATGAGCCTCTGGATGAAGTGTCCAGTTGCGGCAGCCAAATCATCAATTTCCATTTCTGAATTTTCAATTTCCAAAGGCAGTAGCGGGTTATAAAGCACGCCACGGCCTATCATGAGGTCGGCCACCTGCGGGAAGCGCTCTTGGATGCGACGGGCATCGGCGGCGGTGAGGATGTCGCCATTGTAGATGACGGGGGGCTTGAGCAGCGGCAGCACTTCGTCGAAGGTGTCGAGGTCGGGCTGGCCGGTGTACTGCTGGCGGCCGAGGCGCGGGTGAATGGTGACGGAAGCTAGGGGATAGTCGTTGAGGACAGGCACCAGCCGAAAGATGTCGTTCTTGTCCTTCAGACCCAGCCGTACTTTGACACTCAGGGAGGGTTTCATGGCAGGGATAATCTTGTCGAGTATCGCGCGTACCTCATCGGGATAGGGGAGGATTCCACTGCCGCGGTGTTTGGCGGCGATGGCACGCATGGGACATCCCATATTCCAGTTTATCTCATTGTATCCCAAGTCGTAAAGGCGGTTACTTAAAGTGATGAATTCATCGGACTCCTTGCCCAGAATCTGAGGTATAACTGGGATGGATCCGGCGTTGTTCTCGGGCAGCACGTCGGCGATCTGTGCGTTGTCAGTGGAGAAGCGTAAGTTGCGGGTAAGGGCGATGAAGGGGGCTACGGCCGACGTGATGGCACCGGGGAAACACTCCTCGTAGACACGCCGGAAGAGTACCTCGGTGAGTCCCTGCATCGGTGCGAGAATCATTTGTGGACCTCCTTGTCGATTTTATCGGCGGCTTTGTTGCCGGTCTCGGAGAGTTTCTCCGGCAGGTCGGGGTGTTCCTCGATAAACTCCTTCAATGAGGATATAAGCTCGTTGCCAGTGGAATAAACGGGGGCGTAGAGCACACTCTCTTCGCGGGTCTCCTGGGAGATGAGTTTCGCGTGGCGGTCGAGCATGATGATGCCGTTGAGCAGTACCGCTAAGATGCAGAGGGCTTTGACCATACCGAGGGCAGCGCCGGCAATCTTATTGGGAAGGCTCATCTTCAGTGACTTGATGACGCGCTCAGCGATGCGTCCCAATAGGAATGCCAGCACCATGGTGCCAACAAATAGGATGAAGAAAGCGATAAGGATGGCGTGGTCGCCCGTGAGTTCGAGGAGAGAGGCTATCAAACGGGAAAAATGTACCGCCGCCCATATACCTACCAGAACGCCCATGAGTGTCGCCGCTTCGCGCACCACACCCCGCTTCCAGCCTAGGAAAATGAAGATTCCTAACGGAATGGCTAATAGTATGTCCAGTAAAGTCATTTGTCTTATCTACTTATCTACTGTCTACTTATCTACTAGTATAAAACAAGCGCCGGCCGGGTTGGGCTGGCGCTCAAATAACACATTTCTTCTTCTATCCATGATAGAATTAAGCAAGCACGTCCTATATAACGCAGGTTTCATGATTTTGTTTCACAGATGAAGAATTTTTTTTCAAAAAAGTCGATTATCCACCAGACGAACCACCCTACGAGGAGTCCGAAGAGGGCCCCACAGAGGATGTCACCGGGATAGTGCTTGCCGAGGTAGATGCGACTGTAGCACACCAGTACAGCCCACACCAACAGACAGATAGGGACAATACGTGCGTGCGTGCTTGAGTTTTTCCTCCGGTAGCGAAACCAGAAGAACATCACCAGCGCGAAGGCGTTGGCGGCGTGGGAGGAGACGAAGCCGTACTGTCCGCCGCAGCCTTCGCGGAAGAGGTGTACGTCGGACAGCGCGTGGCAGGGACGCAGTCGGCAGACAGTGTCCTTAAAGAGCATCACCGACCCGCGGTCGGCCAACAGAAAACAAAGCCCGATGGCCGCCAACGGCAGCCACCAGCGCCGTTTGTCGTGCATGAAAGCCACGACGAGGTAGGCGACGACAAGTGCTATCAGCCAACTCCAACGACTGCTGAGAAACCACATCACCCAATCCATCACCGTGCAATGGTGGCTGTTGAGGAAAAGGAAAACCTCTGTGTCAATATTATTCAGCGTCTCTATCATTTGTCTTATCACTCCATTTCACTCCCTCTCACTCCATTTCACTCCCTATTAATTTCTTATAGATTAAATCTTTCAGTTCTTGGATGTTCTGTCCGCTGACGGCACTGATAAAGATGGCTTCGATACCTTTGGGGAGGTGGCGCTTGAGTTGCCGCTGCATCTCCTCGTCCATCATGTCGCATTTGGTGACGGCGAGGATGCGCTGCTTGTCTAGGAGCTCGGGGTTGTATTTCTTCAATTCCTCGAGGAGCACGTGATATTCTTTTGCTATCTCTAACTGCTCGCAGCTCACCATGAAGAGGAGGATGGAGTTACGCTCGATATGGCGCAGGAAGCGCAGTCCCAGCCCTTTGCCCTCGCTGGCGCCCTCGATGATGCCGGGGATGTCGGCGATGCAGAAGGAGCGGTCGTCGCGATACTTTACGATGCCGAGATTGGGCACAAGGGTGGTGAAGGGGTAGTTGGCAATCTCGGGTTTTGCAGCACTGACGACACTGAGGAAGGTGCTCTTGCCGGCGTTGGGGAATCCTACGAGGCCCACGTCCGCCAGCACTTTGAGTTCAATGATGACCCAGCGCTCCACGGCGGGTTCGCCGGGTTGCGCATAACGTGGCGTCTGGTTAGTGGCGCTCTTGAAGTGGTCGTTACCCAAACCTCCGCGGCCACCGCGGGCGATGATGAGTTCCTGTCCCTCTTCTGTCACCTCTCCCAGCAGCTCGCCGGTCTTGGCATCGCGGCAGACGCAGCCCAGTGGCACCTCGAGAATCTGGTCGCGGCCGGTGCGGCCGGTGCAGAGGTTCTCGCCGCCGTGCTCGCCGTCTTCGGCGAAGACATGCTTGGTGTACTTGAGGTGCAGGAGTGTCCAGCGCTGTGTGGTGCCGCGCAAGATGACGTGGCCACCGCGGCCGCCGTCGCCGCCGTCGGGACCTGCCTTGGCGTTGTACTTCACCCGCAGCAGGTGTGCCGAGCCGGCACCACCTTTGCCGCTTCGCACCAAGATTTTGACGTAATCTACGAAGTTGCTCGTCATGTAACTTCTTAGTTCTTACTTCTTAGTTCTAAACTTATCCTATGGCCTGACGGATACGTTTGGCAATGTCCTCGATGGTGCCGAGTCCGTCGACAACCTTCTGCTTGCCCTGCTTGGCGTAGTAGTCGGCCACGGGCTTGGTCTTGTTGTTGTATTCTTGGAGGCGGTTGTTGATTGTGGCCTCATTGTCGTCGGCACGACCCTGAATCTTAGCGCGCTCCAGGAGGCGGCGCATCAACTCGTCCTTGGGAACTTCGAGTTGCACCATGCAGGTGAGCTCGCGGTCGTGCTTAGCCAGCAGTTTGTCGAGGGTCTCAGCCTGTGCCACGGTGCGGGGGAAGCCGTCGAAGAGCATGCCCTTGGTGTCGGCAGCAATGGCCTTGTCCATCATCTCCACCACGATGTCGTCGCTGACGAGCTGACCGGCATCCATGATGCTCTTGATACGAAGGCCGAGTTCCGTCTTGTCGGCAATCTCCTTACGCAGCAGGTCGCCGGTGGAGACATGGGTGAGACCGTAGGTCTCGACGATGAAATTGCTCTGGGTGCCTTTGCCTGCCCCCGGGGCTCCGAAAATAACGATATTCTTCATAAAGATAAACGGTTAAAGTTTAACGTATAAAAATTACTTAACCGAGACAATCTCGATATCGAACACGAGGGGAGAGTAGGGGGGGATGCGGTTGCCGGCGCCGCGGCTGCCATAAGCCTCTTTCGAGGGGATGATAAGCTGCAGGGTGGTGCCGACGGTCTGGTTCAGAAGGCCGTTGTCCCAGCCGGGGATGACCTGGCCGGCGCCAATCTGGAAGGTGAAGGGCTCGTAGGTGCGGCGGGCGTCGTAGACGTTGCCGGTGCGGGCGTCGCTCTCTACGCTGGAGTCGAAGATTGTGCCGTCGAGCAGACGACCGGTGTAGTTCACGGAGACCTGCTTGCCCATGGTGACCTTCGGACCGTTGCCTTTCTTCTTCACCACGATGTAGAGGCCGTCGGCGTTGGGTTGGACGGTGATTTTGTTGTCAGCGACATACTTGGCAATCTCCTCGGGCTCTTCCTGTGCCATCTGCTGCATGTTCTCTTCGAAGTTCGACTGCTCTTGCATGAGCTCGTTGCGGGTCACGATGTCCTGCAGGTTGATACGGTAGTAAATCTTCTGACCGGAACCAGCCTTGTATTTAGGAGGCATCTGGTTGGGGTTAAGGTACTTGGCCATAAGGTCGGCATCCAGTGCGAAGGTAGCAATCTCGCCCACATGCATCTTCGTCAGGCCTTCGCCCACCTTCACCTCCCAGTTGGGGTTGGCGAGGGCGATGCGCTGCACCTTGCCCTTGGTGTCGAAGATGACGGAGTCGTCGAGTTTCACGGTCATCTCACCCACCAGCAAGTCGCCTTCTTGCACCTGCTGACCGCTGGGGTTCTCTTTTTCAATCATGTAGGAGAGGCCCTCAGACAAGGGCTGGTATTCTTCCTTGTTCTCACTCTTGCAAGCGAACATCATCGCTGCGCCGGCCACAACCATTGCGGCCCATTTCATGTTGTGTTTCATTGTGTTATTTTGTTGATTTTTAAATCGTATATAAGTATCCATCGTTTCCCTATGCGGTCGCCGTCACCGGGCACACCGTAGGCCTCTTCGGAGGGGAGTATCACAGTGGCGCTGCTGCCCTCGTTGAGGGTGCGGAGGGCGAAGTCGACGCCGCGGTTGGGCTGCAGGCGGCCGATGACCACGGTGTCCGTCACATTGGCATACACTACCTTGTCCTCGATGTTGCGCACCGTATAGCTGAACATCACGGTGTCGTTGTAGTCGGCCACGGGGCCGTGTCCTTCGCGGGTCTTCATCACCTTGATGCCCGACCCGATGTCGGTCATCTTCCAATTCCGCCGTGCGGCGAAGTTCTCTATCTCGCTGTTCTCGCGCTGCGCTATCATCCGGTTGGTCTTGATGAGGTCGGGCTCACTGGAGCTCTTCGCCTGCGATACCTCGATAACGGGAACGTCGTTATTACATCCCATCATCATTCCCATCATTCCCACAACTCCTATTAATTTCAATAATCTATAACCCATAACCAATAACCTTTGCCGTTACATTTGTCCTTTCACTCCCTTTCACTCCCTCTCACTCCCTTTCACTCCTAATTTTTCTTTCACCACCTTTACCGTCTCAGACAGCGAGAGGAAGCTGGTGGCTCCCGCCGCGCGAGTGTGTCCCCCGCCGCCGAAGAGCTCATTGGCGAGCTGGTTCACGTCGGTGTGCCGCTTCGAGCGCAGCGACAGACGCACTTTGTTCTCCTCCTCGCGGATGAGGATGGCGCAGTCGGTGTCCTTCAGTTTCATCACCTCGTTAACGAGGCCCGTGAGGTCGGCGCTCTCCACGCCATAGCGCTGCATGTCCTCCTTGCGGATGACCATCAGGGCGGCACTCTGCTCGGGGTAGACGGTGAGCAACTCGTTCATGGCGTAGCCGAAGAACTTCAGACGCGCCACGGTGAAGACATTCTTAATCTGTCGATTGATGTCCATGGGGTCGATGCCCATCTGCGACAGCTCGGCGGCGGCGAGGTAGAGGCTCTGCTGGCGGTTGCTGTAGCTAAAGGTGCCGGTATCGGTGCAGAGACCCGTGAAGAGGCTCGTGGCCGCGTCGACATCGAACACCTCACGTCCATAGGTGGCGCGAAAGGCCCAGTAAATAAGCTCACAGGTGCTCGATATCTCGGGGTCGGAGACCACAAGGTCGAACATCTTACGGTCGGGGCCGATATGGTGGTCGAAGAGTATTCGTTTAGCCTTTGCCTCCCTCATAGCGTCGGCCAGCACCCCTGTGCGGTCGAGGCCGTTAAGGTCCATGCATATGATGAGGTCTGCCTCGGCGATGGCTTCCTCGCAGCGATCGAGGTCCTTCTTGCCGCTGAGGATGAGGTCGGTATTCGGCAGCCATGCGAGGTCCTCCGGACAACCATCCGGCAGCATCGGAGTGATGCGGCAGCCCACCATAACCTTTTTTAAAAGCGCATACATGCCAGTGAGGGAACCCACAGCATCGCCGTCGGCATTGGTGTGGGCCGTCATCACGATGCGGCGGGCACCCGCCAAGCACTCACGGAGCGTCTCCGGCTGCCAACCGTCAACGAAGTTGACCTTATATCTGCATTCAATCTCCATGTATGTCAATATCTTACATAGCCTCCACCGGATGGAAACCAAATGCAAATATACGATTAAAAAATTAATGTATACAGTTTAATTATATAAAATTATCAACAACTTGTTGAATGTTTTTTTGTCCTCTTCAGGCACACTTTTTCTCTCTTTATTTTTTTGAAATAATATTATTAAGTTATATTCTTCTAAAGAAGAATATAAAACTATTATAGTCGTGTAAAAATCATCTCTATATTAACTCTATAACAACTCTATATCATATCTATATTAACTCTATAAATTTTATATGAAAATATAATAATTCCAAATATCAGACGTTAATGCAATATACTCCACAAAAAAAACATTACAATTATGGCGACAAAAAAAGGTAATCATCTCAGTGGAAGGCTAGGCCGGGAAATCCACTATAGTGTCGACGGTGTAGAACGAGTGCGCACAGGACCAAAGCATGTGCATCAGCCGGGTACCGACCCTCAAAAGGCACATTGGGGCTCATTCGTAGACATCGTACGTCTCTCATCCAAGATGGCGGATGCCGCCGAAATCGGTTTGGCCCATCCCGCCCGCAAGAAAACAAAACCTTATCTGCTCTTCCGACACATCAACAAAAAATGTTTCACCCCCGATGGACAGATAGACTATCCAAATATTATCCTCAGCCAAGGAGCCATATCACGGGTCGGCTTCACCGATATTCGGCTAAATAAGAGAAGTACCAACGGGAAATGCCGCTTGCATCTGTCTTTTGATCCCTGTCTGCAGGTCGGCATTGCCCACCCTGATGACGAACTCTACCTCTACGCCTTCTGTCCATCTCTCGGCGCCGGACTCCTCTTCGAACCTGTCCCTCGCGAAGCAGGAAAGCTCACCGTCGCTCTCCCCGCCGACTGGCTCAAGGCCGAAGTGTACCTCTACGCTTTCCTCCGCTGTCCTGGAGTGACCGCCAACACCCCGGAAAAATACAAACCCTCCGCAAGAAATCGCCGCGGTCAAACCTCCCCAACCCACTACATCCCTCTGCCAACGTCATAGGCCTTACAACCACCCCTCCTCTCCGTGTGTCGTAGACACGCCCCCCTGGCCTCATTTCCTCCACAGTGCCCACCGGTTTCCCCGGTGGGAAAGTTCCTCCCCAGCGGCAGCCGATTTCGGATGGCGCCGTCCCCCTCCGTCCCTCCACAGTGCCTACCGGTTTCCACGGTGGGAAAGTTTGATAAAAACGCAGAAATCGCCTCCCTATTTTGGCGTTTTTATTACTGAACCTTCAAAAATTTTCTTCTCCAATCTGTTTATTTACAATATTTTACATTTACAAAAAATAAAAAATTTGCAAAAATGAAAATCTTTTCGTAGTTTTGCCCCCAAGTTTCGACGCGAGAAAAGTCGAAAAATGCGAAAAAAGCATTTGTATAGGTCTACCCTTTGAAGTTCGCCAAATTTCTAAACTAAGGACCTCGATACTGATGCCTTTTGTTTCTGCCTATGTATTGGTTTCACGCCACTGCATATCGGAGCATAGGATAAGGTTCACTTGGTTTTACTTAGTAACGGCGTTTGGCGATGCCGAAAGGGTGTAGAACTAACAACGCGAGTTCTATGCTTTTTTTATGTATAATTACGCCAACCGCTGGGAGCTCAGGGAGGCAAGAAATGCAACTGAGAATAAATACCATTGAAATATGAGAAGAATTAGTACCCTAATGATTGTCGCTTGTATGATGGCCCTGTTCTACCCTGCAACGGCACAAAGACTCCCTAATGATCGCGAAAGTGACGGCTTGCGTGGACGCGTGCATATTGTGGAAGAATCGGACATTAGTACCAGACCAATAACGGATACAATGCACCGTAAAAGCACCTACGATGTCATCGTAAAAGACACTCATCGTGTGTTTCTGTTCTTCAAGAAAGTAGAAACAAAGAAAGTGAAGAGAGATACCGTTCTTGTGGAGCAAATTATCAAGCAGGTACCCGACACCCACTACTATAGCCGGACGGAATACACTCCCGAAGGATACCTTAAAAGCCGTATTGTGGTTCAAAATGGCCAGTCTGGTCACGAACAAACGGTAACAACTTTTTTTAACAATCGGAAAATAGAGATGCGAAATTACTGTAAGGAAACGGATGTTACCACCCAATGGCACTATTTTTATTCCGACTATAGCAAGGAAGCCCTTTTGGAGCAAATAGTAGTGACACAATTCCGTGGACATCAGTCTGGGGCGATGGTGGAAAGGATTGAATACGAGTTTATCCACGAAAGTGAAACTTGTCGCGAACGTCATGTTTCACCTTCTGGAGAGACTCGAAAAGCTTTAAAATACGAGTCTGGTGTATTGACGGATATGGCATGTGGTCGAGACACAAACATGCACTACAAATATGATGCAGATGGACGATTGACGGAGATAGAAGTATACAATGCAGACTTTGACCTCATCCGTACCGACAAATATGAAAATAACCCTACCGGTGTCATTTTAACTCGTAAGCAAACCAACAGAAGGTACGGCCGTCAGCCTCAGCAAGAAGTCATCACATATATTGAAGAGTATGATGGTATCGGGAACTGGACTCGACGTACTGCCAACGGCAAAGAACAAAGAAGTAGGGTGATAACTTACTATGGGAAATAACATTAATACATTATAATATGGAAAAGAACGGATTTATGAAAATCTTTTCAATGGTCGCATTTGCGGCATTGATGGTCATTAGTTGTTGGGCTACCACAGCCTCGTTGCATTTATTGCTACCTGATTGGCCTGTAATCATCTTTTGGGTAGTGACGATAGTGTTCTTTGTGCTGTCGTCGCTGGGCACTAAACTGATTGTGGACGCTTGCAACAAGTATGTCGACACCGAGCACCCCGGTCGCAACATCGCAGGTGGCATAGTCATTCTGCTTCTCTTCTGGGTGATTTTCAGTGTTCCCACCAATACCCACACGTTTTTCTACAAATCAACCATCAAGGATGTGCTGATTCAGGATTTAGCCAATACAAAGTCCAGACTCCAAGACCTCGCCGACGACCAAACTGCCAAACGGATCATTGATGCCGATAAGGCTGCATTCAGCAACAAGATAGACAATCTCTGGAAGAATGTGGCTCTGGAGGTAAATAATCCGGGCAATTTGGGCTGGGCCGATGCCGCCGAAGAAGCCATGCTGCAACTTGAGGCCGAGTTGGGAACCAAAATACAGCGGGTGAAATTGAGAAATAACACACATCAGGGAAGACAGGAACTAATAGAAATTCTTGGTGGTCGAGTTGAGGAAGCGAAACAAGCCCGAATGAAAGAAATATACGATGCTCGACTAGCAGCCATCGCTTCTCATAAAAACAAGAAAGATATTAACGATAACATCAAAGCAATCACGACAATAGAGAAAAAGATAAAAGAGCATCCCGAAAAGAACGATGAACCCACTATCGCGACCGATCAGGTGTTGACACGTTCATATACTATTATAGGTGAGTATATGGATCGCCTGCAAAATGAATTCGGAGCGACCCACAAAGAGGAAATGGTTCCAGTACAAGAAAACGTACGCCTGTACAAAACGAATGTCACCCAAACTTCCAAGATGCGCAGCGTGATAGATGTTTGGAAAGGTCTGTTCGCGGGAGACCCCATCTACAAAGGCCGCGGCCTGTGGTTCTGGGTCATCTTGGCCATCATGGTTGATGTGGCTGGCTTTATCTTCTTCGATATTGCTTTCCGAAAACGTGAATATTAACAATTAAAAAAAAGAAAAATGGATAATCTTGATCTTAGTGGCACTGTGGGACAGGGCGGTGGATTGCCCACTACGGGTAGCGACACTCCCGAATTTCTGGATGGTCTCCAAACCTATTCCGACCAGGAATTGAACGATCCTAATTCAATTATCACAGCCATTACTGACCAGCAGACCCCGCTGGTAATCATGTTCGGAGCACGAACTATCGGTAAGACCATGGCACTAATCAGACTGACACGATACCTCGAAAGTAAGAGTTACAACGTGATGCCAGACCCAATTTTCCGTCCGGCATACGATACTCGTTATCAGGCTTTGTGCAAGCATTTCCGTGATGTGGTTTATTCACCCACAACAGGTGGTGGTACTGGCGTGGTAAACTTTATGCTCGTCAAAGTGTCGGACAATAGACGTTCTATCTGTCAGATAGTGGAGGCTCCCGGAGAACACTATTTTGACACAAAGGATGTAACAAAAGGTTTTCCTCTTTACTTGAACAACATCTTCAGTTGCCCCAATCGCAAAGTATGGGTATTCTTCCTGGCCAAAAACTGGGGCGACGACCAAGTTATGCGAGCCCATCTGTCTGAAAGAATCAGAGGAATGAAAACTGGCGGTGGTGCTCCCATGGTGAGCCCTCGGGACAAAGTGATATTCGTCTGTACACGTGTAGACAGGCCGGAATGTGGTGTACCTTTCTTGGACAATGGACGCCCTAACATCAAGAAGCTTCACAATGACATGCGTCAGCAATTCTCGGAACGGAACATCAACATATTTGAGCCTTACGAGAATCATCATCCGATCTCGCGACTGTGGCGCCCACACAACTACAAATTTGTACCATTCTCGGCTGGTACTTTCAATGCAGCCCAGAACGGCGGTGAATATTATACTGCAGGACTCGACTACTATCCCGCCATGTTGTGGGAGGCTATTTGTAAATAAACGATTATTTCAGAGAAGAGATTAAGCAACAATGAACAATCCGCAATTTTATATCTTTGGAGTACCTGATGGGTTCGACATGTACAATGCTACACCCGAGAGACTGAATCTTTTCCAATTGTTGTATGACAGTGACTGTCGAGACAAAAGGAAAATGGCCATTTATCGCAATGCTGATAATACTGAGGTGTCGTATATCTATTTGCGATACAATATGCAGTCGGTCAAAGGCCGTTCAAATTCGTTTTTGGGTATGGCATTGACTTTCTCCGAGAGATATTATTGTAAAGATATTCCAAAATTGCTTAATCTCTTCGAAGAGATTTATTCTGCCCTGTCTAAGGATGTCATTTTGACAACTCGTATTAATCCTTCGGTTGGACAGGCTCGTTTCCGAATAGGGCGTTTTGCCGAGGGTACTACGGCCATCATAAAAATCGAAGAATTTGTAGAGGCACAAACCCGTGGATGGTTTGGCGATTGCGTGTTGCCAATGGATGAAACATTCCGTCTCAACACCCAATCGGTGAGTCTGAAACAGGGGCTTTATCTCGACACAAAATCGGAGCATATCATCGCAAACATGAAAACCGCATCATGGGTCTATTTGTCCGAGCCCATCTCGCAGCCACCCATTACCTCACCAACGCTCAATCCGAAACCAGCTCCGCAACCAACGCCGCAACCAACGCCACAACCGACTCCGGAACCAACATCCAAACCAAATCCCCAACCATCGCCAACCGTTGACCCCAAAATCGTTGCTGAGCAAGATTACCAACAGAAAATACTAAAAGACTTATATGGTAGATTCAAAGTTCTTCATGGCTCCATTTCCGACAAACAAAGTGCAGATACTCTCACGAAAAAGAGGGCTGACTTACAAAACCTACAATCGCGATTAAATACATTACAATATGCTATTGCAACAAAGGAGGGAAATGGTCTATTGACTCAAATAGGAAGTGACATTAACCGAATTGACGCTGCTTTAAGGAGTAAAGGGAAGTTGAAGAAAATACTATTTGCTGCAGCGGGCGTATCGGCATTAGTGACTCTGCTGATATTTTTCTGGCCTAAAGGAGATGCATCAGATTCTTCCGACTTTGACAAACAATCCATTCTGGAATTTGTAGAAAAAAACGATGAGATACTTAGCGAGATAACAGATACTTTACTGTATTCAGATATCACTTTAAAATCCTCAAGCAACTATAAACAGACATATCAGTTACTTTCAGACATAAAAGACTCCATTAAGATCTTAAACGATTTCTTGGCCAAAGATGAAGTGGACAAAGACAAGGTAACCTCTCTCAAAAAGTATGTTGAAGAAAAAATGGATAAGCTAAAGAAATCCTACAATGTGTTCTTGTTGGAAAAGAACGAAGCAGAAGCTGATGCAGAAGCCGGGGCTAAAGCCGATGCAGACGCCAAAGCTAAAGCTGATTCAGACGCCAAGGCTAAAGCTGATTCAGAAGCCAAGGCTAAAGCTGATGCGGAAAATGAAGATAAAACCACTAAAACTAAAAAATATCACTGGTGGATTATTCAAGGTGGGAGAAGAATCGACAATCCAACAAAAATTACAACGGGTAACAAAGAAGTAGAAATAAATGTAAGCACTGCTGTTTATTGGGATTGGATTGGCAATGTTACTCATAGTTATCCTGTAGGGTCATTTTATTCTACATCGTCGGGTAAAGAAGCTACTTTGCACAAGTCTCGTAAGTTTAGAGGGTCTGGAAAAATCGTGATTTGTAGTGATAAAAAGGGAGATACAGGAGATACAATAATTCTTCAATAAAAAATGAACTTTGAACTGCATATAATAGGTTCCCGTGAAGGTTTTGAGAAATATCCTCACGATGGTTTTGACGAAGAGGCGAAGCGGTGTGCAACATTGCATCAGGGGGTTGAAACATTGGTTATTTCCCACGCACAAGAGGTAATACATTATGTGTATCTTCATGGCATTGGGCAGCAGGGATCAAGAGATTATGTTGGATTAAGCCTTTCCTTCAATGGCGTGTACCTTCGCGGTGTTGAGAAGGCTTTTGAGGTGATGGAACGGCTGTTCGAGACTGCCGTGTATGGGGGGCTGATGATACATGTGTCCGACAATGGGCAGGTGGAATTCAATTCACAGTCATTCTATGACCAAGGTGCACAGTACAATCAGTTAAAGAAAGACATTCAACGTGTTTTAGATTCTTTGCCGAGAAACAGTTTTACGACTTTGCCGAGGTCATTTCGTATCGGACAAGGCGATAGTAGGGTGGCTCTAGAAGAAGGTGAATCGGTGGTTGCTGATCGTATAGCACAATTCGACCGGGTGGCTGTTAGTAGGGAATCAGGACATTCGGGATTAAGCGACATCCAGGAACGGCTGGAACGGTTGCACAAACAGAATATTGAATGGGAACAGAAATATAACAAAGAACAGAAAAAGAAAAAACAGTATTCCCTTGTTGTTGTGCTGTTGCTGATATTGCTTCTGGGCGGAGCCGGAGCGGCATATGTTATTAGAGGCAATTTCTTCACCATCGATTCATTGGAAGAGAATGTATCACAACTTAATGAAGAACTTTCACGGAAGCAAGAAGATATCCGCCAACATCAGATGCATATTGCAGAATTGCAAGATACTGTCGCCCGTCAAAAAAACAGGATAGAGAGACTCGCCGACTCTCTACAACAGAAAGAATATGCTTTGTCGCGGTTTGCATCACTAGAATACACAGTGGGCATGCCGACGGTAGACAACAATTCGTTTGACGAAGGATATTCCATGTGGTTGTATGCGGAAACTCCCATTATGATTGAGTCGTTGGCCCTTCGGGCAAAAAATTCTGGATATGCAGACATTGTATTGCGCGATTCCGATGGAGGCTATGTGGCATCTGAAACGGTGTATGTGAACACTTTTTTCTCACAAAAAGCAGTCAATCTCAAGATTCCTTCCTCTGGATTTTACAGTCTGAGTGTTGAAACCAGCGGCATGCGTCTTCAATACAATTCTGTCGATGGTAACACCTATCGCACAATGGGTTCTGGGCCGTTGAGAATAAAAGGCTGTTGCAACAGAGGCAAGAGCTATCTCTCGGCTCAGCAAAATTACTATCAGTATTTCTATAACATCAAATATCGTCTGGCATTGTAGGTATGGGTTATGGATATTATACACCGGAAGAACGCTGGTGGCGTATTGTGGCTGTCATATTGGCAATTGCAACCCTCGTGGTAGGGATTGTGGCGGTCAGTAAATGCACGAATACCTCGAATGATGAATACTCCTCCTTGTATCAGGATGATTCAGAATATGAAGAAGACCCAGACAATCCTAATGGAGACACAATACCTGTCGAAAAACCCACTTTGCGTGAATCTTTAAATACGGTTCTGAATACTTCACAAATAATCTCCACACCAACTGATGAAAGGTATGAAGACATTTTTCTGCGCCTTTATCCAGAGTTGGATAAAAGAGACAGAAACCTTGGCGGAGCCAAATTGTTAGGCGAGACCTGTGCTGATGCACATGGGATTTATAAATCAAGAAGTCCAAGGGATGGCTCATGTCATTGGCCCAAACCTGGAGATGTGGGAATTGATGTTGATGATTCTGACGACGGGCTTCCTAATAGAATGGACAAAGGAGATGTTGACGCTGAGGTTTCTCCTATTGACAACCATGGTGAATGGAGTTTGTGGTACACCATTTTTGGAGTGTCTATTACCATAGAAAACCGAACTGGCGCAGAAATTGATGTAGTCATACGGCAGGGATTGCTGCTCGAGACGCTTGGCGATGATGTCCAAAATATTGTGGTACGGAAAACCGTTACCGTACGTTTGAGAGCGTATGAGAAGCAGACGGTCCGAGTAACAGCCTACTGCGCTTCCCATCATCGGACTTCCCCTGTAGGGTATACCGCCAGAATCACTCCATTTTATTTAATGGCCGAATCAAGTGTGTTTAGCTCCCAAGAAACTATATGGCAGTGGCAAGAGGCTCGGTATGACTCGTTTAGGAATATTTACTATGACTACGAGTACTAATAGACAAAGATACAAAAGACATCTTTATGAGGGGGAAAAATCTGTTCTTGCTTATTACTATCGCTTTGGGCGTTTCCGTATTGGGTGTGTTTCTTTTTTTTCAATTTCACTCGAAAAAAACTGAAAAAATACCTGATGAAAGCCCGGAAGTTTTCATGTATGATGATTCCGGCGATGAGCTTTTCTGCAATTATCTTTCATACGAGGATTGGCCGCAAACGCCTTTCTTTAACGACATGGTGGAAGCATATAACTCTTTTGTCCTGCTGAATGGTATAGAGTCGGTATTCGATGTGTGGGGCAGATATGAATCGGGTGAGTTCGCTCGAAAATCTATGCAGTATGCCAGCATGGATGTGTTGAGGTCTGCGGAACTGAAGGGACTCTTCCGTGAATGCATCAACTTGGGCAATCGGCTTTTTGCAGTGGATTCCTGTTCTTACGAATATGAACCGTTCGTCACTTTTTCAAGATGCTTGGAAAAACTGGACTCTACGTTGGGTGCGCGTTTCAACGTGAGCAATTATGTCGAGATAAACGGTGAGATGTATTGGGATTCGCTAAACAACGAAACCCTTGCGAAAGATCTGATTGACAACTATCAATGCAAGAAGATTACGGGTGAGAACATCGAATCAAAGGAAGCTACCCACGACATAGAACTCTTCAACAAAAAAATTAAAAGTGAGAAAAACTTCAACAAGAAATGTGCTTACGCATACACATTTGTATACCATGTAGGAATACACAATATCGATTTAACTGTCATTGAGGAACTGCTGGATGACGGGCGATACTCTCATTTCCTTTTCTTCCTATGGCGTATCTGGCGTTGTGGCGTGCAGCTGAACGACGAGGAAGAAGGACTGTCCACATGGTCGCAGATTCCCAATAAATTGTACAACGAGAAAAGGCATGCAATAGCTGTGGCCACCTTGAAACATATCGTTGACCATCCCGATGACACTGTGGCTGTCAACCAATTCCTAATAACGGCCTCTTTCGACAACATCCTGCGGGGCGGAGGTTTCCCGATGGGAAACGAAATTATTACCGAACTGTTTTATCTCGGACTGGAAACTTTTGAAGAAGATTAATCACTTGTTATGATAGTCGGTAAAGCAAGAATTGTCAAGTGTCCATATTGTGGGGCGAAGAAAGAACTGATGTCGCTCGTGTCAGGCAATACATTGAGGGCTGAGTACTGGTCGGACAACAAAATGTCTGCCCCCATGCTGCCACAGGTGTCAATAGTACAGAAATGCCCAAAGTGTGGGAAGTACTATCTTTACTATAAACAAAAAGAGGAATACGGGGAGGATGAGTCTTTCGAAAGAGGGAGTGATTTGTCTTACGGAGAATGGAAGGAGGCATACCACCAGTTTTGTCAAGAAAGCACCACGTTGGATAAAAGTGACTGGGCAAATATTCGCATGGGGCTCATCCATGCTTATAACGATTTAATTACAGGAAGGAACGATTACATCCCGGATGATTTCAGGGATATGTTGCTGCCAAGAGAAAGGCCTGTCGATGTGTTCGTTGCCAGTGTCATTGGCGACTTTGTGAGGGAGTATGATTGGTCTACGGAGAAGAACCTATTGCTGAAAGCAGAACTGTGTCGTGAGGCTGGCCAGTTCAACAAGAGCATGGAAACTCTTCAATCGATAAAAAGGGAGGAGTTGGATGATTACGAGCGTGGAATGTATGACGACATAAAGATGCGGGTGGAACAAAAGGATATAAAGGTGTTCCGAATAAAAAGCGTACAAGAAAGAAGAAAAGATGCGATGATAAAACGCTGGGAGATGATGGCGGAATTGGAAAGACAATGGCTTGAAGAGCAAAAGAAAGACCCTCGGCTAAAGGTGTGTAAGAACGGACACTGTTTTAAGAATACTGAACACATGTGTAGATGGTGCGGTGAACAAGAGGTGGTGGAACGTGTCGAGGAAGATGCACCCCGTACGAATGTAGTATTGTTTGTTGGCCAGCGGAACGGACAATGGGTTTTGACGACAGACCCTGATATTGAAGGAAAGGGTGAGCAAATCCGGAAAATCACTGTTGAAATTGTGGGAGGACACAAGCTATATTATCACCTGGACGGGCAAAACCCCAACCCATTTAACAACAATTCCATAAAACTGGATAAAAAAAACAACTACTGGAAGATGGCTAACCAAGAAATGTGATAAGCTGATTGATGAGAATATGGAAGAAGTACCCCTCGGCATCCCAGTAACAATACCGGTGGACGAAGATGTCGATTAATGGTTGGTGGAATAATACTCTTCCCCAATCGAACAGCAATATGCTCTTTTTTTAAACAAAAAATCTTTGTTATGGTAAACGAAACGCACACTATGAGAAAAACAGTCTTTTTTGCATTGCTGCTTGTCATTTCGACAAGTGCCGTTTGTCGAAACACCAGATATGAAAGTGGGCTTTGTGACAAACCCGACAGTCTGGTTTTTGCCAACCCCATCGACAGCCTGGTGTATTATATAGAACAGGAGCGTGACGAGGATGACTACATGGATTTTAACAGAGATCCCCGGAAGATTTATGAGTATCTGATGGCGCACCCTGACTTTGTAAAGAATAGCGACAGTATTGGTCATAAAAATCATCGCAGTAGATATGAAACGTACTTGCTATGGAAGGATTGTGGCGACATCAGAATATACTCCATTCCATATGAAACATTTCATGGAATAGCCTACCGCACAATTGTCCAATATAAGGAGGACTGTAGGGTCGACACATCATTCTTTGAAGAAGAAATTGCAGGAATGGAGGATATACATCAAATTGTAGACCGGAAAGGAAAGAAACATTATTTTCTCATTACGCGGTATTATTACGAATTCGATGGAGACGTGCTATATCAGGGCATAAATGCTTTTTCTGTTGAGAATGGGAACCTTGTTGATGATAGTGTTTTCTACAAGGACGGGAAGTTTACATATGGATTAGGTGTACAGGGTGGAGATATAACAGAACCTGTCCCTTTGGATTTCGAGAGAATTTTGTTGGTTAATTTTATGGAAGCAGATGATTATTATCCCTACAGGTTTATAATTGCCGAGACTACTCCCATTTGGCCCACCGGAAAAGGCTTTAGATACCGATGGAACGGATTGTATTTCGAGTATGTAGGAATAGATAAATACAATTGTAATGTTTTTTTATCGGAATTTTAACTAGATTCTAAAATACAATCTTTCCCTGAAAATAGATTTTACACAGCCTTTCGTATGGCTTGACGACTATGTTTTTCAGTCGGAAATGGATATCCTTCATGAGAACAGGACCGAAGACAGTCTCATCCTGGTCAACCTCGATTCGCCAAATGAATTGAGAAATCTCATGGTATCGCTGCAGAGGTGTAGTGGGGCAGGGAACCGACTCCTCTTTTTTCTGTGACCGAGAAAATCGTCAGCCTTCTGCGCCGAACTCCATGAGGTAGGCCTTGATAAACTCATCGAGTTTTCCGTCGAGGACGCCGGCGACGTCAGAGGTTTGGTAGTTGGTGCGGTGGTCCTTGACGCGGCGGTCGTCCATCACATAACTCCTTATCTGCGAGCCCCATTCAATTTTCTTCTGTGAGGCTTTGATTTTGTCTTTCTCCTCCATGCGGTGTTTGAGTTCGCGGTCATAGAGTTGCGAGCGCAGCAGACGCATGGCGTTCTCCTTGTTCTTGGGCTGGTCACGGGTCTCGGTGTTTTCGATGAGAATCTCCTCCTCCTCGCCGGTATAGGGGTCTTTGTATTGGTAGCGGAGGCGCACACCCGACTCCACCTTGTTGACGTTCTGTCCGCCCGCGCCGCCGCTGCGGAAGGTATCCCACGACAATTTCGACATATCAACCACCACTTCAATAGAATCGTCTACAAGTGGTGTAACACTGACACTTGTAAAACTTGTCATACGCTTTCCTTGGGCGTTGAAGGGGGAGACACGTACCAGGCGGTGGACTCCTGTCTCGGATTTGAGGTAGCCGTAGGCGAAATCGCCCTCGATCTGCAGTGTACAGCTCTTGATGCCGGCACCGTCGCCGTCAAGGGAGTTGGAGATGGCCACCTTGTAGCCGTGGGTTTCGGCATAGCGGATGTACATGCGCATGAGCATCTCGGCCCAGTCCTGCGCCTCCACTCCGCCGGCACCGGCATTGATGGAGAGCACGGCATCAAGGCGGTCGCTGTCGGAGCGCAGCATATTCTTAAATTCTAGCTCCTCGACTTTCTTTTGTGTGGTGGCAATCTGCGCCAGCAGCTCCTCCTCGGAGGCATCACCAGCATCGAAGAACTCACCCATCACCTCGAGGTCGCCGCAGGATTCTTCAACATCTTTGTAGGCGCTTACCCAGGTTTTCTTTGCGTTGATGCCCTTGACAACTTTCTGGGCCTCCTTAGGATCACTCCAGAAGTCTGGGGCTTCGGTTTTCTTCTCTTCCTCAGCAATCCATGCCGCGGTTTTTTCAATATCAAGGAATTTCTTCAGCGCGTCCTTGCGCTGAAGCAGGTCTTTTATCTGTTCTTGGTTTGTCATTCTGCTGATTTTTTTTATTTTTGTCGGCGAATTATGCAGTTTCTGTTTTTTTGCCGTCAGTGGACGGTGAGGAATGCCGCTGCAAAGGCGATGACGCAGAGTCCGAGGTTAAGCCACGAGAAACCGTGCTGCCTGTGGTCGAAAAGGATACTGCTGCTGACGTGCAGCAACACGCCGATTACCAGTCCGATAATCATACGCTGATAATCTTCGTCGGGCTGCACAACATACAGGTTGAACATTGAGCCGAGGGGCGACATCAGGCCGAATAGTGTAAGCAACGCCAACACCTGCCAAAAGCCCATACGACGGGCGGTGAGCAGCGACACAAGTATCAGTGCTACTGGTATATTGTGTATCAGTATGCCGTAGAGCAGGCCGTGATTCACGCTGCCGTTCATCTCCACCAGCGGCATACCCTCGAGGAAAGCATGGAGACAGAGGCCCAGCATCAGGCCCAACACAGGGACTCCGTGGTCGTGACCTTCCACATGTCCGTGTTCGGCATGTGCCGACAGTCCTTCGAGGAGTTGCTGGATGAGAAAACCCGCGAGGATGCAGAAGAAGGGTATGCGAGAGGTGCCCTCTGTTGCTTCCGGTAGCAGCCCCAGCGCACAGACACCTAACAGAAAAGCACCACCGAAGACCGTGATGCCACGCATCACACCGTCGGGAATCTTACGTCCCACCAGCGTCATCAGCGACCACACGGCCACTCCCAATACCACTGCTATGTATGCTCCTATCATAAAAATAAAAAAGGGCAAGCTGATTATATCGCACCGCTACAACCAAACACCCTTGCTGTATTCCTACCCTGGGGGATTCAATGGGAGCTGGTCGTATAAGACTTGCCCTATCTCTTTGAGGTATACGGAGTTGTTCTTTTTCTCCGCGTCCTTTACGATTTGCAAAGATACAAAAAAAATGAAAAAGGGGAAAGGAAAAAGGAAAATTTTGAAAAAAACTGCAGGAATCGTTGACCTTAAACCGTTATCCTTTAACCGTTATAAAGGGTCGACATCGTAGATAACGGTAACGCCGCTCCAACCCTCCTGTTTGGTGAGGTCGTCGCCAATCTGTAGGATGACACGTTTGGCGTCAGAGAGGGGCTCGCTCTTCTCAAAACGCAGGGTGACGGTCTTGAGATAGAGTCCGCGGATGCGGCTCACCAGCGGGTATTCAGGGCCCATGACGCGGGCGGCAAAAACGCCTCGCAGCTGCTGTGCCATCCAATCGGCGGCGGCATTCAACACCTCGGGGTCGCGGTGCTTGAGGGTAATCTCGATGAGGCGGTAGTAGGGCGGGTAGAGGAAGATGCGACGTTCCTGTATCTGCTCCTCGTAGAGCGCCTTGTAGTCGGCCTTCATCACATTCTCTATCACCTGGTGGTGAGGATTGTAGGTCTGCAGTATCACACGTCCACCGGTTCCGTGACGACCCGCACGGCCGGAGACCTGCGTCATCTGCTGGAAAGCATGCTCATAGGAGCGGAAAGAGGGGTAGTTGATAATGTTGTCGGCGTTGATGATGCCCACCACACTCACACGCTCGAAGTCGAGTCCTTTGGTGACCATCTGTGTCCCCACGAGAATATCTATCTTATGCTGTTCAAAGTCGTTAAGTAACTCGAGGTATTGGTTTTTCTGCAATGTGCTGTCGAGGTCCATTCGTGCCACACGCGCCTCGGGAAACATAATCTGGAGGTCCTCCTCGATGCGCTCTGTACCCACGCCGGTCATCTTTAAATGTGTAGAATGGCAGGCCGGACACTCAGAGGGTACGGGGATGGAGTAGCCACAATAGTGGCAGCGTAGCGAGTTGGTTGCCTTGTGGTAGACCAGCGATACGTCGCAGTGGATACAGTGTGGCACCTCGTGGCAGTCGTCGCACTCCAGCCGCAGGGAGAAGCCTCGTCGGTTTTGGAAGAGGATGACCTGCCGCTTCTGCAAGAGCGCCTCCTCGATGGCCTGGAGTAGGGTAGAGGAGAAGTGTCCCTTCACCTGTCCTTGGCGGAAGGCCTCTTTCATATCCACGCATGTCACTTCTGGTAGTGTAAATCCTCCGTAACGTTTTGTCAGCGTGGCGAGTTCGTATTTCCCTGTCTGTGCGTTGTAGTAGGTCTCTACACTCGGCGTAGCGCTACCCAACACCGTCCGCGCACCCCACAGACGTGCCAGATACAACGCCGCATCGCGCGCCTGGTAGCGCGGAGCGGGCTCATATTGCTTGTAGGAAGTGTCGTGCTCCTCGTCGACGATGACCAGCGCCAGGTCTTTGAAAGGCAGGAACACAGCACTGCGGGCACCCAGCAGCACCTGATAGCCGCCTGTGAGGGTACGTTGCCATACCTCTGTACGCTCGCTCATGCTGAAGCGCGAATGGTAAACTCCCACCTTATCGCCGAAATACTTCCTCAGACGGTTGATAATCTGTGCTGTCAGTGCAATCTCAGGCAGCAGGAACAACGCCTGCCGTCCGCTGCGAACCACCTCGTCGATGAGTTTGATATAGACCTCTGTTTTGCCACTGGAGGTTACTCCATGCAGAAGCCATACTGGCTTCTGATTGCCTGATTGCTTGATTGTTTGATTGTTTGAGTGAGATATGTCAGCACTCAAGCATTCAAGCATTGACGCATTCAAGCAATCAAACGCCTGTTGCTGCTCCTCGTTGAGGACGATACTGCTTGGGTCGACGAGATCGTCGCCGCAGTAGTCTTTCAGGCGGCTCTCCACACGCTCTTCGACAGCCAGTATGCCGTTCTTTATCAGTGTCTGCAAAGCGGAACCTTGCGGCAGGTCGCGCTTGGGGACTTCTTCTTTGCCGAACTTCGACAGCTGCAGGAACTGCATCAGCACCTCCACTTGCTTCACCCGCTTCTTGCGCTCCAGCTCGTCAAAAAGTGCCCTTTGGCTCTCTTCATCCTGATATTCGGCAGGGAGCAGTACATATGCCGACTTCTTGGGTCTGAAACGTTCCTTCAACTCCTCGTCAATCATCACAATCTCGCGCTCTATCATCCCTCGGATGAGGGGCATGATTTTCTGTACGCCGATGGCGCGGCTGATATCCACCACGCGCATCACGGGATGCTCTGACAGCAGTTGTACAACATTCGTTTCCAGCTTTGAGAGCGACGATAACTCGCCGGAGAACTCGGGATGTATCGTCACAGCGCTCTCGCTGGCTAGTTTGAGTCCCGCCGGCAGGGCACAAGCCATCACGTCGCCGGGCGAGCACATATAGTAGCGCGCCAACCATTCCCAGAACTCCATCTGGCGTTCAGTGACGATGGGTTCCTCGTCGAGAACTCCCATGATATACTTCGAGCGCCAGTGTGGAGCCTCCTGGTGGATGCGACGCACGAGGGCGGAGTACATCCGGGCGTTTTTCGCGCCGAACTGCACCACCACACGTGCTCCCACCTTCACCTGCCCATTCAGCTCCTGTGGCACCCTATAGGTGTAGGTACCAGGCAGATGCAGCGGCAGCAACACATCGACAAAATATACCTTGAGCTCGTCCATTTCGACTTGCAAAAATACAAAAAAAATAGCGTTTTACTGCTATATGGCATTTTTGATTCAAAAAAAATGCGTATTTTTGCAATTCATTTTTGCAAATAATATTGATTCTATATGAATATAACAACCACACTCTCTCAGGCAGTTGCCGACGCGCTGAAAAAACTCTACGGCATCGAAGCGGATGCCAAAAGCATTGTTTTGCAGGACACCCGCAAGGAATTCAAGGGTGACTATACACTCGTTGTTTTTCCCTATGTGAAGCAGGCCCGCAAGAGTCCCGAAGCTGTGGCTAATGAGATTGGCGAGGCGGTGAAGAATGCACTACCTGAGGTTGCTGGATATAACGTCATCAAGGGATTCCTCAATTTCGAGATTTCCGATGCCTATTGGACTGCCTTCGTAGCCGAGAGGGTAGGGGAATCGAATTTGGGGTTGGCCGAAGTCAACCCAAACGAGGCACCTGTGGTGGTGGAATATTCATCGCCGAACACCAACAAGCCCCTGCATCTAGGACATATCCGCAACAACCTGCTAGGTTGGTCCGTCAGTCAACTGATGTCCGCCAACGGTGCCAACGTGAAGAAGGTGAACCTGGTGAACGACCGCGGCATCCATATTTGCAAGAGTATGCTGGCCTGGATGCGCTACGGCAACGGCGAGACTCCGGAGAGCTCCGGCATGAAAGGTGACCACTTGGTGGGCAAATACTATGTGGAGTTCGATAAACACTACAAGGAAGAGGTCAAGCATTTAATGGAGCAGGGAATGGACGAGGAGCAGGCCAAGAAGGAGGCTCCGCTGATGGTGGAGGCCCAGAGCATGCTGAAACGTTGGGAAGAGGGAGACAAGGAGGTGCGCGACCTCTGGGAGAAGATGAATGGCTGGGTGTATGCCGGTTTCGACGAGACCTACCGCCGGCTAGGTGTGGGCTTCGACAAGATATACTATGAATCGAACACCTATCTGCTCGGCAAGGAGTTGGTGCAGAAGGGTCTGGATATGGGTGTGCTATTCAGGAAGGAAGACGGCTCGGTGTGGTGCGACCTCACGGGCGACGGCCTCGACCAAAAACTGCTGCTCCGCAAGGACGGAACCAGCGTATACATGACGCAGGATCTCGGCACCGCGCTGCTGCGCCACAAAGACTTCGGTGCCGAACGACTCATTTATGTGGTCGGTAACGAGCAGGACTACCATTTTAAAGTACTCAAACTCATCCTTGGCAAGCTGGGCTTCGAGTGGGCCGACAAGGTGTACCACCTCAGTTACGGTATGGTGGAACTGCCCAACGGTAAGATGAAAAGCCGCGAGGGCACCGTGGTGGACGCCGACGACCTCATTGACGAGATGGAAAAAACTGCTGAGGAGATGAGTCGCGAGAAAGGAAAGAACGATGAGTTGAGTGCAGAGGAGCAGAAGCATCTGTATCATATCCTCGCCCTTGGTGCCTTAAAATACTTCATCCTCAAGGTGGACCCCACGAAGAACATGCTGTTCAATCCCGCCGAAAGTATCGACTTCAACGGCAATACCGGCCCCTTCATCCAGTACACACATGCCCGTATCCGCAGCATCGTCCGCAAAGCAGGTACTATCAACATTTCAACGTATCAACATATCAACCTTGGAGAGAAGGAGAGGGGAGTGGTGAAAGTTTTGCACGCCCTGCCAGAAACCATTGCCGCTGCTGCCGCTGCCTACAGTCCCGCTATGGTAGCCAACTATGCCTATGACCTGGCGAAGGCCTTCAACAGTTTCTATCAAGATACGCCCATACTGAAGGAGGAGAACGCAGAACTGAAGCATTTCCGCGTGCAACTCTGCGCTATGGTGGCCAACGCCCTGAAGAACACGATGAATATCCTCGGTATCGAAGTGCCGGAAAGAATGTGATAACGGTTAAAGGTTAAAGATGAAAATTTATTCGACAGAACAGGAGACGGCGGCGTACCTTTGTGACCGGAAGGACCGCCTGCAGCCGTGGGCGGCAGTGAGACTCTGTCAGGAGATTTCCGAAGCCCATAGCCGCTCCATCGGCGTTGGCTACGAGGAACTTATGCAAAGGAATAGTATTTGGATACTCTCGCGCGCGTACTATAATATATATAAGAGGCCAGCAGCCTTCGAAAAGGTTATGTTAAGTACATGGTCGCGCGGCACCGACGGCCTGTTCGCGTTTCGCGACTACCTGATGACCAACGAGGCTGGCGAGACGCTGCTCACCGGCACAACATACTGGCCGATGATAGATTTCACAACCCGTAAGCCCATACGGCTGAAGGAGATTATGGCCAACTATGAATGCTGTATGGACGAAGCCACCGACCACAGCGTCCTGGAGCGTTTGAGATTGCCGGATATGAGCAATCCCGACGGATGCTTCGAACAGACGGCACAGTTTTCGATGATAGACCACGCACAGCACGTGAATAACGCCGAATATGTACGGTTGGTGTTCGACAGCCTGATGCAGACGGATTTTGATCTAGATAAGCCGTTCAGTGTGGAGATCAATTATCAGCACGAAACGCAACCTGACGACAAGCTCTCAGTTTTGCGTAAACAGGATAATGATGCTACCTGGTTCCAAATTTTGAATTCTCGTGGTGTTAGCGTAACGGCTAAAATAACGGTTAACGTTTAAAGTTTAACGGTTAAAGATTTGCTGGCGCAGACGTGGGTTTGTGCCAGTTTTTCTTTAGATATTCTATTTAACACTTTTTAACCAATATCAGGGTTATGTTAAGTAGAATATAAAATTATGTTACATAATATACCCCACACTTCCGTGTGGGGTTATTGGTTATTAAAAACTACTCAAATTAAATGGCTGCTCCTATCAAAGAATTTTTGTCGATATGACAATCGGCTTTGAGTTGCGAAACTGTGCCGTGGGTGATGAATTCGTCAGGTATGGCCAACACTGTGATGCGTGACACCTGATCGGGATGATGCTCCGCAAAATAGCTCTCCACCGCTTCGCCAAATCCGCCTATCTTCACGCCGTCCTCGACAGTAATGATTTTACGGAACTCTCGTGAGGCAATCTCGTCAAGCATCCGTGTATCCATCGGCTTGAGGAAACGCATATCGTAGACAGCGGCCGAGATGCCTTGTTTTTCGAGTTCTTCTGCTGCTGCGACGGCATCGTTGCCTGGGTGTCCGAGGCTGAGGAAAGCCACATCGCTCCCCTCTCGTACACAACGGCCCTCCCCTATCTTGAGTTCCTGCATCGGCGACCGCCAGTCGCTGTAAACGCTTGCACCACGCGGATAACGTATAACTACGGGACCGTGATTGGGCAGCTGTGCGGTGTACATCATATTACGCAGTTCGTGGTCGTCCATGGGGGCACAGACGGTGAGGCCGGGAATGGGACGCAGAGCCGCGAGATCGAAGACACCGTGGTGCGTGGGACCGTCGTCGCCCACCAGTCCTGCCCTGTCGAGACAGAGTACCACGGGGAGCTTCTGCAGCGCCACATCGTGGATGATCTGGTCGTAGGCACGCTGAGCAAAGGAAGAATAAATGTTACAGAACGGCACCATGCCCTGTGCCGCTAAGCCGGCGGCGAAGGTGACGGCATGCTGCTCGGAGATGCCCACGTCGAAGGTACGGTCGGGCATCTGCTCCATCATCATGTTCAGCGAGCAGCCTGTGGCCATAGCCGGCGTGATGCCCACGATGGCGGGATTCTGCTCAGCCAGCTCTATGATGGTATAGCCGAATATGTCTTGGTATCGTAGGGGTGTACTCTCGTGTACACCCGTAAGTGTTCTTTCTCCTGTCTGTGCGTCATATTTTCCGGGGGCATGATAGACGATGGGGTTCTGCTCGGCTTGCTTGAGTCCCCTACCCTTGCGCGTCACCACATGGAGCAGCACAGGGCCGTTGATGCTCTTCAGGCGTGTGAGTATCTCGGTGAGCTTCACGATATCGTGTCCGTCGACAGGACCGAAATAGCGGATGCCCAGTGACTCGAAGAGGTTGTTGCTGCCGAGGGCGATGCTCTTGGCCACCCGTGTCATGCGCTGGAAAACGCCGCGTGAGCGACGTCGCAGGCCCTCGCCGGTGTCGAGTCGCTGCCACACCTGCTCTTTCAGCCGATTATAGCGCGGCGACGAGGTGATGCGAGTCAAGTAGTTGTTGAGTCCTCCTACGGCCTTGTCAATGGAAATGCCGTTGTCGTTGAGAATCACGATGATATTGGCTTTCGAGAGTCCCACATTGTTGAGGGCCTCGAAGGCCTCGCCACCGGTCATCGAGCCGTCGCCGATGACGGCGATATGCTTGCGGGTGTTGTTGCCCTGCATACGCGACGCTACGGCCATGCCGAGGGCCGCGGAGATGGAGGTGGAGCTGTGGCCGGTGCCGAAAGCGTCGTAGGGGCTTTCGCTCATCTTGGGGAAGCCGCTGATGCCGCCGTAGGTGCGCACCGACTGGAACGCCTCGCGCCTGCCGGTGAGGATCTTGTGGGGATAGGACTGATGGCCTACGTCCCAGATGAGCTTGTCGTCGGGGGTGTTAAAGACATAATGCAAAGCTACGGTGAGCTCCACGGTACCGAGGCTCGAGGCCAGGTGGCCGGGATGCGTCGACAGCGTATTGACGATATAGGTACGCAGTTCGTCTGCGATGGGTTGCAGTTCAGCGGGTTGCAGCTGTTTGAGGTCGGCGGGAGTATTGATATCTGTCAGTTTCATTAATCTCTTCTTTTGGTAGTTAAAGAAGTTAAGGGAAGTTATCGCGCTTTGCGCTAGAAGTTAAAGACAAATGTACCGGACAGAACTATTGACTTTAACTTCTTTAACTTATTTAAATTCTTTAACTTCCATATTCTTCTATTAGAATTTATAGGCTGGTGCCTTTTTCGGCAGCGGTTCGAAGTCCTTGTTCAGTTTCTTGTCCGTCAGACGGCCCTGGGCACCGTTGCGCAGCTCCCATTTGCCGTCCACGAAAGCGTAAGCCAACTCTGTGCCGGATGGCACATAGTACTGGAAGAGGCCCTCCATGCCGGGCACCTGGGGTTCCACCTCGTCGAAGATAATCATCTTCTCCTTGTGCTCCTTCTTCTTCTCGACGGTCTGGTAGCGGTTGGTACCCTTAACCTTCTCGCGCTTGCGCTCGATCTCCTGCACCGTCTGTGTCTCGTAACGCAAGTTCACTGTGGCACCGTTGGTATATTCCAGCACCACGCGGCGTTGGTTACGCATGCGGCGGAACAAGGGGGCGCCGAACTGCGGCACGCCGTTGCGGATATATACGGGTTCAATAATTTTGCGCTCCGTGAGGTTGTCCACGCCGTTCCAGCCCAGCAGCGTGTAGTAGGTGTGGCTTCCGGAGGTCGTCTGGATAAGCTCTTGGTAGACGGCCCCGAGCCATTGGTCGGCGGGCAGCACGCTCTCTTCGCGGTTCATAATCTCCTCCGACTTGTCGTTCAGCAACAGGTGCTCGTAAACTTCTTCCTTCTCGTTGTAGAACTGCACGGCACCGAAGCACTCGAACTCGCCGTTGTCGCGCACCACCGCCCAGGTGAAGATGCGGAAGAGGCCATCGGGCGAGGTGAGCACGGAGACATACTGCGGCAGGCTCCATTTCCACTCCTCGGAGTCCTCCTCCTCGAGGGCTTCCGCCAGCAGCTGCACGGCCTCCTCCGAGGCCAGGTAGCGCTCGTTGTCGGTGGGTGCCTCTGCCACACGCATGAACAGCGCCGAGAGCCGCGACTCGTAGTCCTGCATCTTGGCCTTGTCCTGCGCCTGCGCCGCCAGCCCGAAAGCCGTCAGCAGCAACAACAATATGCCCCTTTTTATATTCATACGATACATTAAACGCGACATCGCGCGAAATATTTTATCCCCCCGCGAAAAATATTTTCCCCCACTTCATCCCAGCGAAAAAAACATTTTTTTTGTGGAATCAGATTTTATTCGTAATTTTGCAGCGTGAAATAAATAATAATACGTTATGGAAACGATGGCAATAAACCCTGCGCAACGAATGATTATCGAGTCGTTCGCCGCCACACGAGATGAGGAGGAACTGAACGATTTGATGGACATGCTGCGCAACTTCTATGCCACAAGGCTCAAGCGGGAAATGCAGCGCCTATGGGACAATGGCACCCTTGACCAGACGGCATTGGACGCCCTTGGAAACGAACACTTACGGACTCCTTATAAATCCATGCAATGAAGGTAGTCCTCGACACCAACAGCCTGCTTCAGATTCTTGGGGCGAGAAGCAAGTACGCTTTCCTTTTTGATAAGTTTCTTCAAGGAGAGTATACTCTCTGTGTCTCGACAGAAATTCTGTTTGAATACGAAGAGATTTTGAAAAAGAAAGCCTCTCCGTTGGCGGCAGACCTGTTTATGAAAGTCATCACCCGTTCACGCAATGTAATTCGAAAGGATCCCTATTTTCGATTAGGTATTATCAAACAGGATAACGACGACAACAAATTCACCGATTGTGCTTTCGTTTGTGATGCTGACATGATTGTCACCGATGATAGCCATTTTGATGACGCTGAAAAATCAGAATTTCCTACATTTCATATAGTTAACCTGGAGGATTTTTTAAGATTATTGAAATAGGCTAGCAAATATTTTTGCACCGTCGTACCCCGTAAGGGGAACCGAACCGAAGGTCGCGAACACCATAGAATTAATCAATCGAAGTGAGTCAACACCTTGAATATTATTAATAAATGTAGCGAAGAACCCAAACAACAATTTATGGTATAAAAACAAAAGGATAGAATAGCTGAACTTAAAACCGATGCTTATGTAGCAGTTAAAATAGATAAAGACATCATATTGAGCTGACGCTCTTGTTCTCGAAGCTGTAAAGTCTGGTAAACAATACAACGGAATGAGAATAAGTATGCGGAAGTTCACGCTTTAGGCGTGAGTTCCTGACACTTATTTATTCCAATGGTATTACCAGACACCAACAGCTTCAAATAAGTGGGTTTAATCAAAGAAGGAATTTGCGCCTTTTTTATTTCCCTTATTCAAACATCGGCTTCTGGCTCGTATGGCTGGAAGTCGATTATTATTATATATAATTAGATATTTATGAACACTATTATCATTAAAGGAAAACAGAATAGCGGAAAGACAACAACAGCCGCTTGCGTACACAATGAACTGATTAACCCCGAGGGGGCATTACTCAAACTCTTCCGCACGGCAGGCGGCTATATGCCTGTCATTGGCGAGATGCGCGACTTCTGGTCAGTTCTTGACCTTGGCAGAAAACGTATCGTTATCATATCACAGGGCGACGATGCAGACTACCTGGAGAAGATGATGGAGCATCTAATATGGTCGTATGCTCCTGATATTGTAGTGGTATGTACACGCACCCGTTCTGTAGACGGCTCTTCGTGGAATATGCTGCATGAAAAGTACAATTCGTCGCTCAGAGATGATTGCATCTTCGAGGTGACATCGACCCCCAATCCTGCAGATGCGCTTAATGCTAAGAAAACTCTTGCCCGTAATATTGTTGATAAAATCAAAACTTTATAGTTATGAAACGAATTATATTTCTGTTTGCATTACTCTCCGTATGCCATTTTGCTTTTGCTTACGACTTCTCGAAAACAATCCCCAGTGGACAGACGTTGTATTTCAATATCCTTACCGACCCCATACAAGGGGTTGTCGGCGGTGTTGGAACCGTCGAGGTAGTTCACCCTCTCAATGATTATCCATACTACAACAATAGTCAAAAACCAGTCGGAGACATAGTTATTCCTTCCCAAGTAATTGCCTATGGTAATACATATAATGTTGTCCAGATTGCGCAGAGCGCTTTTAGAAATTGTAGCGGTATAACCACTGTTACTTTTCCAACGACTGTTCATACAATCTGGGGGTCTGCTTTCAGTCATTGTACCAATTTACAGGAAATAATTATACCTGATGGATGTGCAGTTTCTATCCGTTCATCTGCTTTCAGTTATTGTGATAGTCTATCTACAATATCTTTGGGGAGCATGGTTGATACATTATACTCAAACGCGTTTTATGAATGCAATAACATCACAACAATCAATCTGAATTCAGAACATTTAAGAAACTCGTATGCCCAGTTTTCCAATGCACGAGTTAAAACTGTCAATATTGGAGCATCTGTAAAGTATATTCCAAAATCCCTATTTGAAAACTGCGACTCATTAGTATCCGTCATAATTCCAGATTCTGTTACAATAATAAGGAGCAACGCTTTCGCAGGGTGTGATAACCTCTCTGTGGTTTCTTTAGGAACCCAGCTGGCCAATATTGGTTCATCGGCATTTAGTAGCACAGCGATTCGAAGGGTCTATTTGTCAGATAATGTAAGAAAAGTAGGGTCTTATGCATTTAGTAATTGTTCTTCGTTACGTTATGTACATACGGGAAATTATATTGACAGTATTCCTTACTGTGCATTTATGGGATGTGTTCATTTGGATACATTGAGTACATGTTGCACCTACATTGAGAATATGGCTTTTAATAATTGTGATAGTATTAAAACAATAATATACAATGCACGGAAAAAGTATATTGATCTCTCTGGCAATCCAATCTTCAACAATCGTATACCGAATCTTAATAATGTTAAAACACTTATTATTGGCGACTCTGTCCATACAATCTCACATGGTATGTTTGGTAACCTTGGTATTACTCGGTTGGAATTAGGAAACTCCGTTAAGGTCATCGAGTACAATGCCTTCTATAATTGCCATAATCTAACAACAGTAACTATTCCAGAGCAAATAGACACTTTACATGAAGGTGCGTTTTGGAATGATTCTACTTTACGTAAAGTAATATTCATGATTCCGAGATGCAAGATTTACAAACCCTATTCTTCTTCGATTGATCAGACACCAGCATCAGTCTTCCCTCAATGCCCTATTGATAGTGTTATTTTCACAGAAAATGTAAGAGAGATTCCTGACGGTCTTTTTAGAGGAATGAGTTTAAGTTATGTTCTATTTCCGGACACCCTTGAACGGATTGGCAAATACTCTTTTGCATACAGTGGAATTAGAAACCTCCCTAACAATATCAAATACATAGATGACAGGGCTTTTGAAGGATGTGTTAGTTTGGTGGGCCGGTTTACATTATCCCCTAGTTTATTTTCAATAGGGCAGGGAGCATTTCTTAACTGTGCTGGAATCACCTCGTTAATAGTTGGGAGTTCTGTCAATACTATTGGGGCAAATGCATTCCGAGGTTGTGAAAATTTAGCATCATTGACTTTCTACAACTCTGTTGAAAGCATTGGAGATTATTCTTTCTATAATTGTAACAACCTTGATACGGTCTATGCTTTACGAGATATCCCACCTATCATTGGCAATACCTCCTTTGAAATCGGCAAAACCATTTTTGTTCCCTGTGGCTCGACTGCTGCATATCAGAATGTCTGGGGATCAAACTATAATATTACTGATGTCTGGGCTTACCATAATGCTGAAATCGATGTGAACGATAATGCTGCTGGATATGTCGAGTATGCAATTTGCTCTAATCAAGTCATTTGCTCAGCAGTGGCTAATTATGGATATCATTTTATACGATGGAATGATGGGAGTACGGAAAATCCTTATACGGTTTTATTGTCATGCGACACGACACTTTCTGCAATATTTGAAAAAAAACTTTATAGTGTTACCATTCCGACTTTTTCGCCTAGTGATGGCAGAGTAATCGGCAGCGATACTACTGTTTATTATCTTGATACCTTGACACTTATTGCGATTCCGAGTCATGGTTATCACTTTCTCAAGTGGGAGGATGGTATTACCACCAATCCTCGCACGATTGTAGTGACTCAAGATACATCAATAATGGTTTTTTGGGTTGGTAATGAGTATACACTCACATTCCAGAGTGATGGATTGGGTTTTGTGTATCCATCGAGTGTTACCGGAAGATATCCGGGAGTTTCACAAAACATAACAGCAGAGCCCTATGTTGGCTATCATTTTACACATTGGGATGATGGAAACACTGAGAATCCACGCCGGTTTGTATTTGATAGTAATCGAACGTGCATTGCTTCATTTGTCGTTGACACACACTTTGTCAATCTCCATGTTGACAACCTTGCTCATGGGGCTGTGGAAGGTGAAGGGTATTATCCTTATGGAAATGCTGTTACAATCACAGCCGTCCCGTATAGTGGCTATCGTTTCTCACATTGGAGTGATGGTGCGACATATAATCCATACACTTTTGCTGTATTAGGAGACACATTAATGACTGCTTATTTTATTTCAGAAGGTACTCCTTGGCAAGACACAACGGTCGTGCATGATACGTTCTACATTAATATTCTAGTTCATGACACAATGATATTGACCGACACGGTGAGGTTTACTGAGTATATTTCAGTGTATGATACCACCTATATCAACGTACCAGTGCACGATACAACCATCATAACCGATACCGTGACATTTACAGAGTATGTGCCCATGCATGATACCACCTATATTGATGTACACGACACAACCATTGTAACTGATACGATAACACTGACAGAGTATGTGCCAGTGCATGATACTACCTACATTGATGTACATGATACCACCTTTATACCTGTACACGACACAACTATTCTGGTCGACACGGTGACACTTACAGAGTTTGTGGCGGTACATGACACAACATACATTGATGTGCACGACACAACCTATATCAACGTACCAGTTCACGATACAACCATTGTGACGGATACGGTGACACTTACAGAGTATGTGGCGGTTCATGACACCACCTATATCACACTAACAGACACGGTGACAGTGACACTATACGACACAATTAACAATCTTGTCTACGACACAATAGATGGCTATATCCATGATACCGTGACGGTGACCGATACCCTCTGGCTGACGATATACGACACTATCCTGATTCACGATACCATCACTATCCACGATACCATAGTGGTGGGTGTCGACGAGGTGACATCAATCAATGCCAAGATATATACCAACCAAGGCCAGATTGTGGTGGAAGATGCCGACGGGAACAACGTGTGGTTCTATGATGTGAACGGTCGTGTGCTTGCCACCAAGCGCGACGAACATGCACCGCTTCGCTTCGACGCTCCCGCCAGCGGCACCTATATGATAAAGATTGGCAACCATCCCGCCCGCAAGGTCGTGGTGATACGCTAAAAGCTTTGCATCTCGCAACCAATGAACAAGGCGCCCCGAATGGGGCGCCTTTGTTATTTCGCATAATTCGCCCAATTAGCCAACAAAAACATATCGCCGCTCCAGACTCATGCGTCCTTCAGAATATCTCCCCGTCCCAGAGCATTTTCAGGAAGTCCAGAATATAAATGAGTTCTTTGTCACCCGACTTGCGGGTGATTGTCTAAAATCTCATAATTTCGGGAGTGTATTCCCGATTTTATTAAGAAAATCGGGAGTATGGTAACTTTTTCGTTAAAAACATAATGCAATCCAATCCCCCCTTGGTAGGCGCACCGCCGAACCTGTGGTAAGGCTATCTAATTGGCACCAAGTTAATGTCTTGTGCAGTTGTTGTTCGTCTGTTGTTCGTTTGTTGTTCGTTAAAAAGCGGACAACAAGCGAACAACAGACGAACAACAATCGAACATAAGATAAGATAGTGTAGAGGGGAATGGCGGGCTTGGGGGTTGACAGTCGGCGGTCGGTGGAAAAAAAAATATTTTGTTATGTCGCTTTTTTTTCCTACTTTTGCAATTTATATTTTAAGTATAAGAATGGCGAAGAACATCATAGACAATCTGATAGTCATCGGAGACAGGGTGCTGATAGAGCCGTCAATGGCCACCAAGAAGACCAAAGGGGGCCTGCTGCTGCCTGCCGGCTACCAGGAGAAGGAGGAGGTGCAGACGGGCTATATCCTCAAGTGCGGCCCCGGCTATCCCCTACCCTCTTCCTCCGACGGCGAGGACTGGAACCCCGCCGACCGCGAACCGCGCTACCTGCCGCTGCAGGTACGACCCGGCGATATGGCTATCTTCCTGCTGAAGAACGCCGTGGAGATAAAATACGACGGAAAGAAATACTTCATCGTGCCGCAGAACGGCATACTGATGGTGGAGAGAGAAGAATTCTGATTAGATAATAGTTAAGAGATAAAAGTTAAGAGTTATTATGACTTCGAACGAGATAAGAAAAGCTTTTTTAGACTATTTTGAGAGTAAGGATCACCATGTGGTGCCGAGTGCGCCGATGGTCATCAAGAACGACCCGACGCTGATGTTCACCAACGCCGGCATGAACCAGTTCAAGGACATCTTCCTGGGCAACCAGCAGCGTCAGTGGCCACGCGCCACCGACAGCCAGAAGTGCCTGCGCGTCAGCGGCAAGCACAACGACCTCGAGGAGGTGGGACATGACACCTACCACCACACGATGTTCGAGATGCTGGGCAATTGGTCGTTTGGTGATTACTTCAAGAAAGAGGCCATCGCCTACGGCTGGGAGTTCCTCACCGAGGTGATGAAGATTAATAAGGACTGGCTCTACGTCACCGTCTTCGGCGGCGACGAGAAGGAGGGCCTCGAAATGGATATGGAGGCCTACAACTTCTGGAAGGAGCACATCAGCGAAGACCGCATCCTGCGCGGCTCGAAGAAGGACAACTTCTGGGAGATGGGCGACCAAGGTCCCTGCGGCCCCTGCTCGGAGATTCACGTCGACATCCGTCCCGACGAGGAGAAGGCCAAAATTCCTGGCAAGGACTTGGTGAACAAGGACAACCCCCAGGTCATCGAAATCTGGAACCTCGTCTTCATGCAGTTCAACCGCAAAGCCGACGGCACCCTAGAGCCGCTGAAAGCCAAGCATATCGACACCGGCATGGGCTTCGAGCGCCTCTGTATGGTGATGCAGGGCAAGCGCAGCAACTACGACACCGACGTGTTCCAGCCCCTTATCCAGGAGATTGCCGCCAAATGCGGTAAGAAATATGGTGAGAACGAGGATGCCGACATCGCCATGCGCGTCTGCGCCGACCACCTGCGCGCTGTGAGCTTCAGCATCGCCGACGGACAGCTGCCCTCGAATGTGAAGGCCGGCTACGTCATCCGCCGCATCCTGCGCCGTGCCGTGCGCTACGGCTACACCTTCCTCGGATTCACCGAGCCCTTCATCAACACCCTCGTCCCCACCCTCGTGGGTCAGATGGGACACCAGTTCCCTGAACTCAAGAAGCAGCAAGAGCTCATCCAGCGCATCATCCTCGAAGAGGAGCAGGCCTTCCTGCGCACCCTCGCCGGCGGCATCAAACGCTTCAACGACTACGTCGAAAGTGGAAAGCGGAAAGCGGAAAGTGGAAAGATTATCGATGGTGCCTTCGCCTTCGAGCTCTTCGACACCTACGGCTTCCCCATCGACCTCACACAGCTGATGGCCAGCGAGAAAGGCTGGACGGTGGATATGGTAGGCTTCGAGAAAGGCCTGCAGGAGCAGAAAGAGCGCTCGCGCGGTGCCGCCAAGGTAGAAAGCGACGACTGGCAGGAGCTGCTGCCGGGCGTGGAGGAGGAATTCATCGGCTACGATGTCCTCGAGGCCGACGTGCGCATTGCACGCTACCGCAGGGTGAAAGCTAAAGACAAGGAGTTCTACCAGCTGGTCTTCGACCGCACCCCCTTCTACGGCGAGAGTGGCGGTCAGACGGGCGATACAGGTGAGTTGAAAGTGGCAAGTGGAAAATGGAAAGTGGTGAATACCAAGAAGGAAAACGGTCTTATCGTACATATTGTGGACGAGTTGCCCGAGGATTTGGCGGCCACCTTCCACGCCAGCGTGGATGCCGCCCGTCGTCAGGCTATCGGTAACAACCATACCGCCACCCATCTGATGCACTATGCTCTGCGCCAGGTTCTTGGCGACCATGTGGAACAGAAAGGCTCGAGTGTCGATGCCGAGCGTCTGCGCTTCGACTTCAGCCACTTCGCCAAACTGAGCCACGAAGAGATTCGCGACGTGGAACGCCGTGTGAACGAGATGATTCGCCAGTGTCTTCCCCTCGAGGAGCACCGCGCAATGCCCATCGCCGAAGCCCAGAAGCTCGGCGCTATGGCTCTCTTCGGCGAGAAATACGGCGACAAGGTGCGTGTGGTGAAATATGGTCCCAGCATCGAGTTCTGCGGCGGCACCCATGTGGCTAATACCGGCATGATTGGTTCCTTCCGCATCGTCAGCGAGGGCGCCATCGCCGCCGGCATGCGCCGCATCGAGGCAGTCACCGCCGCCGGTGCCGAGCGCTACGCCGACGAGCAGCAAGAGCTTTTGACCTCCCTCAACGACATGTTCAAGGGAACCAAGGACCTGGGCGCCTCTGTTGCTAAACTGCAAGAAGAGAACAACAAGTTGAAAGTGGAAAGTGAAAAGTGGAAAGCGGAAGTCGCCGCCAGCATCGCCAAGGGCTTCGCCGACAGATTGAAAACCACTCCAATACTTATTGAGCGTGTTGATTTCGATGTCAATACCGTCAAAGATACCCTGATGGCCCTCCGCAACGACAACCCCGATATGGCTCTCGTCCTGGGCAGCATCACCGCGGGTAAGCCCGCCCTGCTTATCGTGCTGGGACAGAACCGCGTGGATGCCGGCATGAATGCCGGTCAGATGGTGCGCACCCTCGGCAAGGAGATTCAGGGAGGTGGCGGAGGACAGCCCCACTTCGCTACCGCCGGAGGCAAGAATCCCGACGGATTGGACAAAGCCCTCAGTGTGGCAAAAGAATTGATTAATTAACCTTAAAAACAACAATACTATGGATTTACAGACCATCACAACCTTGATGCTTTCCAAGGACTACAAAGAAAGAATGAAAGGCGAGTACTATCATGTTGTGAACCGCAAGGAGAACCTTGAGGCTGTGCTGAAACTGTGGGACAGCGGCAAGCTTACCTTCGTTCCCGACTGCCCTCGCAGCATCTATGACCTGCAGATGCGCGCCATGAAGGACTATATGGCCGTCCTCGAAGCTCGCGCCAAAATCGAGAAGATTGACCTCTAAATGATCGACCGTCTCACTTACAACCTCAAAGCCACCTGTGGCGACGCCCGAGCAGGCGTTATCCATACCGACCACGGTGACATTGAGACTCCTATTTTTATGCCTGTGGGCACCGCAGGTACTGTTAAAGCAGTACATCAATCTGAGCTTCGTAATGATATTGGTGCTCAGATAATTCTAGGAAACACCTATCATCTCTATC
Organism: uncultured Bacteroidota bacterium; assembly: GCA_902800395.1. Lineage (GTDB taxonomy): Bacteria > Bacteroidota > Bacteroidia > Bacteroidales > P3 > Colimorpha. The sequence goes on from CADCEC010000002.1 coordinate 149,400, forward strand.
TGCGTCCGGGATGCGACTTGCTGCGTCAGGCGGGAGGCCTTCACCAGTTCAATGGCTGGGAGCGTCCGCTGCTCACCGACAGCGGTGGCTTTCAGGTCTTCTCATTGGCTGAAAATCGGAAGATTAAGGAGGAAGGCTGTACTTTCCGCAGTCATATCGACGGCAGCAAGCATCTCTTCACACCGGAGAACGTGATGGAAATCCAGCGCATCATCGGTGCCGACATCATGATGGCATTTGACGAGTGTTGTCCTGGTGATGCCGACAAACGCTATGCAAAACGTTCAATGGAACTTACGCATCGTTGGTTAGACCGTTGCATTAAACGATTTGGTGAGACAGAGCCCCTCTACGGACACCATCAGGCGCTCTTCCCCATCGTGCAGGGATGCCAGTATGAGGACTTGCGGAAGATTTCAGCAGAATATATCGCGAGTAAGGACCCGGAAGGCTGCGCCATCGGCGGTCTCGCCGTCGGCGAACCTACAGATGTGATGTACCAAATGATTGAGGTTGTCAACGCCATCCTTCCCAAAGATCGTCCGCGCTACCTCATGGGTGTCGGCACCCCGCAAAACATCCTCGAAGCCATCGAACGCGGCGTGGATATGTTCGATTGTGTGATGCCCACCCGTAACGGACGTAATGGCCTGTTGTTCACAGCTGAAGGTACCATCAATATCAAAAACAAAAAGTGGGAGTGTTGTTTCGAACCCATCGACCCTGACTCTTCCGCCGAAGCTGACCGCGTCTACACCCTCGCTTACCTGCACCATCTGATTCGTGCTGAGGAGATTCTAGGATTGCAAATCTGTTCTATCCACAATCTACGCTTCTACCTCTGGCTCGTCGGCGAAGCCCGTCGACATATTCTCGCTGGCGACTACTCCAATTGGAAGGGTATGATGGTAGAAAAAATGGGTCGACGCCTGTAGCGTGTTAACTTCTTGTTGATATTTTAATTTTCGCGCGAATATTCGAACATGAAATAATGCGTATTTTTGTACGTTAAAACAAGTGTTCCAACATGTTCGACTTTACTGATTTTCTATCTGATACACAATCCATTGTGTTTACCATCGCAATGGTACTTTCGTTGATATTCCTGTCTCTTTACTACGGTATGATTCATTTTCGCGTGGGTCGCTGGCACCGGAAGAATAACTCCAGCGGTCAGCCCTCCGTCGCCAGTGACAAACTGCCGCCAGTGAGCGTGGTACTCACAGCCCGCAATGATGCTGCCTGGTTGAAAGAGAACTTGGTATATCTCCTTGAGCAAGACTATCCCAACTTCGAGGTGGTGGTGGTCGACTACCTGAGTCATGACGATACCCAGTTCGTACTCAAGTTATTGAAAGACTATTACCCTCATCTGAAGGTGGTGCCCTTCAAGGAGGATGTAAACCTCTTTCAGGGAAAGAAATACCCCCTCTCCATCGGCATCAAGAGCGCCAAAAACGACATTCTGCTGCTGGCCGACCCCGACTGCACGCCGAAGAACATGCAGTGGCTACGCGGTATGGTGAAGGGCTACGCCGACAAAGGCACTCAGATAGTGCTGGGATTCTGTGGATTGAAGCGCACGAAGACCCTGCTCGGCGTGATGCAGCAATACGACAACCTTTCCTACAGCTCTCATTATCTGGGCAGCGCTCTGATGGGACATCCTTATACCGGCTCCGGCCGCAATCTGAGCTACCGTCGCAGTTTCTTCTTCAAGCAGGGTGCCTTCATCCGCCACTACAGCGTGGCCGGTGGCTCCGACGACCTTTTTGTGTATCAGAATGCTACGGGCGACAACACGGCTGTGTGTATCGACAGCGACGCCTGTCTGAGTACCGAACCCAAGAAGACCTTCGGCCAGTGGCATCGCCAGCGTCTCGACCGCGTCTCCACACGCAACTGGCACAGCATCAGCAGCCGTCTGCTTGAGGACCTGTTGCCGCTCTTCAATATCGCATTCTACACTATGGCCGTCATGCTTCTGATCAACGGCACCCTTCCGTGGATGGTGGTGGCAGGCTTGGTGGCCATCAAATGGGCTTGGCAGATGGTGTCGTTTGCCCAACTCTGCAAACGTTTTGATGGAGGTTTGGCTTATCTGGCGGCACCGCTGTTGGAAATTTATTTTATCCTCGCAAATACTATTTTGGTTCTTACGCCGTTAGATAATAATAGAAAATTCAGCAAATAGGTGGAACCGAAGGTCCAGAACGAACGTCTGCAGCTTGATTACAAGCTGGTGTGTGCTGCCCGCGACGAGGGGAATCATAAGGCCTATGCCGACCTTATGGCCTCGTACCGTGAGCCGCTCTACCTGTTGCTGCTCCGCATGACACACAACACCACTATGGCTTCCGACCTTACTGTGGAGACTTTCAGCAAGGCCTTTCTCCAACTCCATCGTTACTCCCCCACCGGCACATTCAGCTCCTGGCTCTTCTCCATCGGTGTCAACACCTATATCGACTACCTGCGCAAACGCAAACTCGATACAGTCTCCATCAATAGCATCACCCGTACGAGTGACGGCGATTTCATTGAGTACCAGATACCTTCCAGTCAGCCCAACCCCGAAGAGATGATGATTCGCATGCAGCGCGATGCGGCCCTGAAGGAGATTGTTGACCAACTGAAAGAACCTTACCGCCAGATTATTCGGCTGCGCTATTACGAAGACCTCTCCTATGAGGATATTGCTGAACAGCTGAAGATACCCATCGGTACGGTGAAAGTGCGACTAAACCGCGCCAAAGCGTTACTATCCAGCGTTATAAAGGAAAGAGGAGACGAGATTTGAGTTAATAGATAATAGTTAATAGTTAATAGTTATAGTTACAGGGGATGAGAAGGACCTTGATACTCGTGGGAGCACTGCTGCTTTCTTCGGCTGCGATGGCCGAGGGTAAGAAGGCTTTGTCGCCAGAGGCATCTGCCGCTGACGACGGTGTTCCCAGGCGTCAGCCTTCCGGTCTTTCTGTCTTCGCCAACGCCGGCGCCATTTGGGCCGACGACAATACCGCCAATTTCTATTCCGGCCGTCCCGAGAATGCGAACACCATCCTTCGGGTGCTTCATAGCGAGACCTACGGCAACAAAATATGGGCCGACTTAAAGAACGATGGCCTCATCTCCGCCGCCATTTCCAGCAAAGACATGTTGACGGTGGCGGAATACGGCGATATGTACTACCACACCTCGCTGCAGTACGGCTTAGGTATCCGCTACGACTACGAGAGCGGTTTTGGATGGCTGCTGCGTTTCGACCTTTCGCGCATCAACGCCCGTGGTGCCTTTAACCTCAGCAGCACCAACGGCACCGGTATCCTCACACCCAACCAGTACATCCGTTGTGGTCTTTTGGGCCGCGAGGACCGCATCAATATCGACCTCGCCATCACGCGCACCGTGGACCTCGGCGACAATCTCTGTCTTGAAATCGACCTCGGTGTCAGCCTCAACAACACCAAAGTGAAGGAAAGCCTGATGGAGATTGACGGCTCCTCCTATTCCATCCTTGACATCTGGAATGGCCAGTCGCCCAGTGACTATACCGGCAGTTACGAGTATATCAATCAAGGCGGCCTCGGATGGGGAGTCTTCATGAGTGGCTTTATCGGCTACCGGGTGGAAGGTGTCGGCGCCATCAAAGCCGGCTACACCTGCCATCATTCCAAGACCACCCTCGAGGGCTACACTGCTATGGGCTGGGTGCATTGCCTCACCGTTCGTTTTGAAATCAACAATTTTAGTTTTTTATAAATGATTACATTTAAAACTTTAGCAGAAAGCGACCATTCGCACTTTGCAGAAAAGCTGTTTGAAGAGGCGTTCCCCGAGCAGGAACGCCCGCCCTTCTCTAGTCTCCGGCATAGAGATGCCGGCAAATTCCATTTTCTCGTGGCCGAAAACGGCGACGACCCGGTGGGAATCCTCACCTACTGGACCTTCGAAGACCTTGTCTATATTGAACATTTCGCCATTGACGAAGAGCTCCGCAATCAGGGCATCGGCAAGGCGACATTCCTCAACTTCCTCTCCCAACAGCAGGAGCAGGTGGTGCTTGAAGTTGAGCTCCCCAATACTGAGGAGGCAGACCACCGCGTGGAGTTTTACGCCAGCATGGGCTTCTTCCAGAACCCCCAAGAGTATATCCAGCCCCCCTACCGCGAAGGTGGCAAAGAGGTGCCTATGATAATTATGTCGAAATACGAACTCGACGATGACGAATTTTGCGAAATTCGCGACCTTTTGTACCGGGAAGTATACGGGGTGAAATGAGAAAGGAGAAAGGAGAAATGAGAAATTTTTATACTACAACTCATTGATTGACAAAACAATATTATTTAGCCCGAAAAATATTTAAAAAAAAATTTGGCCAGTATCTAAAAAGTTTGTACTTTTGCACCCGCTTTCGGAGATAGAAAGGCCGAAATTCGAAGATGGCTCCTTAGCTCAACTGAATAGAGCATCTGACTACGGATCAGAAGGTTGCAGGTTTGAATCCTGCAGGAGTCACCAAGAGAGGGAGAACAGCAATGTTCTCCTTCTTTTTTTGCGTACCATAAAAAAATATTTTGCCATATCCAACAAGTTTCGTATTTTTGCATTTCATAACGCCATATATGAAAAGGGGAATCATCATAATAATAGTGTGGTTGACAACCTGTCTGTCGGCAGGGGCTCACAACGACCGTGACACGTCGTGCATCGGTCCGATGGCCGTTTTCACCGAGAATCTCGGCCAGTGGGACTCCCGTGTGCTCTATGAGGCGCAACTGCAGGATGCGGCTATGTTTCTCGAAACCGGTGCCATCACCGTGGCGCTGCGCGAGCATGTCCCCCACCCTATGCGTTCAGAATCCAGAATTCAGAATTCAGAATTGAAGTGCCACGCCTATAAGATGCGTTTTATTGGCGCCGATGCCGCCATGCCCACGGGCCACGACCGTATGCCGTATCACAGCAACTACATCCTCGGCGACGACCCCTCGCGCTGGCGCTCCAAGGTGGGCAATTTCGCTTATGTTCGCTACGAGGAACTCTACCCCGGCATCTCAATGGAAATCTACGGCGGCAAGCGAATGATGAAATACAACCTCATCGTTGAACCTGGCGCCAACCCCTCACAGATAGCCATCGAATACGAGGGTGTCGACGACATTAAAGTGAGCACCAAAGGTGCCTCCGCTGGATACCTCGTTGTCAACACATCTGTGCGTAATATCATGGATGTCAAACCCTATGCCTATCAGGTTCGTGGTGCGGGACACCAGACGGAAATCGAGAGCCGTTGGCGAGTGGAAAAATGTAAAACAGAAAGTGGAAAATGGAAAGTGTGGATAGAACTGGGAGACTATGACCCCCGCCGGCCCCTGATCATCGACCCTGTGCTCATCTTCTCCACCTATACAGGCTCCACATCCGACAACTGGGGTACTACTGCCGCCTATGACTCCGAGAAGAATGCCTACACAGCAGGCCTTGTCTTTGGCTCCGGCTATCCGACGTCTTTGGGAGCCTACATGGAGACTTTCGGCGGTGTTGCCGACGTGGGCATCTTCAAATTCGACACTCTCGGTCAGAACCGCCTTTATGCCACCTACCTCGGTGGCGCCTCCACCGATATGCCGCACAGCCTCTTTGTCAACTCCTTTGACGAACTGATAGTCTTCGGTACCACGGGTTCCTTCAACTTTCCCGTTACCCCCGACGCCTACCAGACGCAGCACCACGGCGGCACGTCCGTCAACTATGAGAACACCTCCACACTGGCGTTTCCCAATGGTAGCGACATATTTGTCTCCCGTCTCTCGGCCGACGGAAGCCAACTAATGGCTTCCACCTATGTGGGTGGCTCCGGCAACGACGGACTGAACTATTGGCACCATTTCAATACCGGCAGCAACCCCTATGCCGTCATTATGGGTGGAAACGACTCGCTCTATTATAATTATGGCGACGGCGCACGTGGCGAGATTATCACCGATAACCTAAACAACATATACATAGGCACCACCACCATGAGTGCCGACTTCCCCACCACACCGGGCTGCGTTCAGAACATTTTCGGCCGCATCCCCGGCCCCGCCGGCGGTAAGCAGGACGGCGTGGTTCTCAAACTCGACCATAACCTGCGCAACCTCCTCTGGAGCACCTTCTTAGGTGGTAGCAACAATGACGCCGTCTACTCCATTGATGTTGACTCTTCCTACAACCTCCTCGTCTGCGGTGGCACCTGTAGCAGCAACTTCCCTGTCACCGCTGGTGCCTGGCAGCAAACCTATGGCGGTGGTACCGCCGACGGCTTCGTGAGCAAGATTTCCGCTGCCGGCGACCGCCTGATGGCCTCTACCTTCGTAGGGAAAAGCCTCTACGACCAGCTCTATTTTGTTCGCACTGGTCGGCACGACGAGGTATTCCTTTTCGGCCAGACCAAACCCATGAGCTCCACCGACTTCATCATCAACGCGGGCTACAGCGTCTTCAACAGCGGGATGCTACTGATGCGCCTCCAGCCCGATCTCGACGGCGTGGTGTGGAGCACCCTCTTCGGCACCAACGGTCGTATCAACCTCTCCCCCACGGCTTTCGCCGCCGACATCTGCAACCGCGTCTATGCAGCCGGCTGGGGACGTGACTTCGTGAACTACAACGGTGTCCAATGGTATACCCTCGGCACTACCGGCATGGAGACTTCTCTGGGAGCTTGGAGTGACTCCACCGACGGACAGGATTTCTATATCATCAGTCTTGATGAGCAGGCCAATCAACTCGATTACGCCACTTTCTTCGGCGAACTCCATCAGACTGGGCAGTACCACGGTGGCGCCGACCATGTCGATGGCGGCACCTCTCGCTTCGACCGTCACGGCACCCTCTATCAGTCTGTCTGCGCCTCCTGTGGCGGCACAAATGGTTTTCCCACCACTGCGGGAGCGTGGAGCGCCTCCAACAACGCCTCCAACTGTAATAACGCCCTCTTCCGCTTTAACGTCACCGACGACTTCCCCGTGGCAGAATTCATCCCTCCTGTAGCAGGCTGCGCCCCCTACACGGTGAACTTCCGCAACACCGGCCGTGGCACTTCATTCTTTTGGGACTTCGGCGACGGCGTCACCTCCACCGAACGTGACCCCTCTCACACTTATTCCGAGGGTGGCATCTACACCGTCACCCTCATCGCCCGACAGGTCAACGGCTGCTCTGAAACCGATACACAACGCCACCAACTGCATGTCATAGGCAACGGCACCAGCATCTCCGAGTCCGATATCGCATGCTCGGGGTCTCAAATACAAATTGGTGTCCAACCTCAGATTGGTGCCACATACGAATGGATTACCCCGGGAGTTAGCGACTCCACCGTGGCAAACCCGTGGGTCTCCACAGCCGGAACCTATCTTCTCCGCGTCTCCGCACCTGGATGTAGCGAGGTGGACACATTCCATGTTGAGACCTACACACTCATCGACCTATGGCAACCCATCGGCATCTCTTGTCACGATTCCGCCGACGGTGGTGTCTGGTTCCGCCTGGGCCCTGGTATCGACCCGGACTCGGTGACTCTCACGTTGACTCCGGCCGCCGACTCCACCTTCGATGGCCACACTTACCGATTCTCCGGTCTCGCTGCAGGTAACTATCATGTCGTCGCCACAGGTTACGGATGTTCATTTGAGCAAGACTTTGCTCTTGATAATCCGGCTCGGCCATACTACGAAAAAGAAGTCTCGCCCATTCTCTGCAACGATAGTTGTAACGGCTGGATTAACATACGCTACAACCTTAGTAGCATCCCCGAGATTCAACCTCTCGACACCCTTATCGACGGGCTCTGTGAGGGCACCTACATCACGCAACTCACCTCCCTTGGCTGTCCCCTCATCGATACCACCGTTATCTCCCGCAACCATCTCCTCGACAGCCTCCATGCTTGGGCCGATCGCTATAGCATATATCTTGGAGAAAGTGTCCAACTCCATGCCGAACTACCTCATGAAATGGGTGGTATCAGCCTCCTCTGGACACCCGCCGTCGACCTCGACCGACCCGATATCGCCAATCCTATCGCCACACCCACCGACACCTTCGTCTGTTATACCGTTACAGCCTCCACTCCCGATGGGTGCACCGCCCGCGACAGCGTCTGCATCCATTGCGACCTCCTCCATTGCGGTGCTCCAGATTACATCATTCCCAATGCCTTTACTCCTAACGACGATGGCATCAACGACATCATCGACTTCTCCAGCCCACTGCTTACAGAGATACATATCGCCATCTTCAATCGTTGGGGCGAATGTGTCTTCTCCAGCGACGACCTGATAAACTGCCGCTGGGACGGCACCTACCGTAACGAGCGCTGCCTTCCGGGAGTCTACACCTACACCTGTCGCATCCGCTGTCTCACCGGCGCCGAAACTGACCTCAAAGGCAACATCACACTGATTCGATGAAGAAAGACCAGTTCATAGTTATCTGCGCCGAGTGCCCCGAAGATGCCAAGAAACTTCTTCCCACGGCAAAATTCTTTGCCGAGAAGCTCCGCAAAGGGATGATTCTTCTCTCTTGTGCCCCGGGGGCGGAGGCTTGGATTGAACAGTTTGACATCCCATTTATGGCTCTTAAAGGTGACTGGAAAACTGCCATCGATGCCCTCCCTACGGCCATGAACGCCGTTCTCGCCATCACCCTCGCCGCCCCCCAAGCTCCGCGCCATAACATCTCCCATCCCCGTACCCTCCTCAAGTACTTCCGCGATTGCAAGGTAGCCTATCTGGTCCTCCCCTCTCAATTGTCAATTTCCAAATATCAATTTTCAATTACAGCATTAACCATTGACCACCAGCGCGAGAGCAAGGAGAAACTTATCTGGGCTTCCTATATGGCACGCTTTTTTGGCAGCGCCATCCATGTGATGCATCGCAACTACCGTGATGCCGCCTTCAAAATGCGATGGAAAAACAATATGAGATACCTCGACAAAATATTCTCTTCCCTCAACCTTACGTACGAGACCGAAATAATTGAAGGCGGCAGTGAATTCGGCAACCCCGACCTCCTCGCCATAAAACAACTCTCAACGCTCAACTCCCAACCATCAATTCTCTTCATCTCCCTCGTCCCCGACCGTCGTGACCGCGACCTCGGTGACCTCTTTACCAAACCTGCTGAGCTGCGCCTCATCAAAAACGGAGCCCATCTCCCCATCCTCTTCCTCAACCAGCGCGACGATCTCTACGTTCTCTGCGATTAACAAACAGGGTATGTCGGTGCCTCACTGACAAATAATCTCATTTTTTCCTTGCAGGAATAAAAAAATATCCTTATATTTGCAGAATATAAACACCTCGAAAAAGGCTGTTTGGTATTGTATATAAATCAATTAAATAATAGTAGAAACAATAAAAAATAAAAATAATATGAAAAAAAGACTATTTTTTGCCACCATTTTGGCACTGGCATTCACAATGACATCGTGTCTGAGGGATGATGATTGGGAAATGCTCAAACATCCCCTAAACATCACCGGCGAGATGCACCCCACCTTTGGCATCCCCATCGGCTCCGGCCAGATGAACATGAACGACCTGCTCACCAGCATGAGTGCCATCTACGAAGGTATCATCGACGAATCTTCCAACACTATCACGGTACAATACAACGTGAATGTGAGCGACACCATCTACGCTCTAAATTACATCCCGACATCGAAACGTAAAGGTGCCGCCAAGACCGACTTCTACACCAAGGACACCATTGTCGAGACCGCCATCGACATCGACTTCTTTAACAATGTCATCGAACTTCAGAACCTCTCCATTGCACACGTCTATGTGGTCCTCTCCGTCGGTGTTGAGGGCAACGCCCCTGACTTTGTGGTCAACCACGTTCATGCCGTCTTCGACTCCATGGAACTCTGGTACGACGACTACAACGGCGTCCACAAGCAGTTCATCCCCACCGACGTCGACCTCTCCACTTTCAGTGTTCAAATCGATAACATCCAAGATGGCATTCACCAGACCTTCGACACTATGGACATGGCCCAGATGATCAACGAGCGCCCGTCGAAACTCTATGCCAAGTACCACATGAAATTCAATGTCGACAGCGAGATCATCAGCGAAAACATCGCTAACATGACCATCCCGCAGATCCTCGCCGGTTTGAACATGACCCACATCATCTACTCCGCCGACATGAACGTTGAGATGCCCCTTAGCGTCAGCATCAACGACATGGCCTACAGTTTCTACCTTGACCTCGGCAAGGGTCTCTCCGGCGTTAACCTCGATTCCATCCTTAACAGCATCAACGAGGGCCTCAGCGCCGAAATCACCATGAGCGAGTTCACCCTCGCTACCGAAAACGGCATTCCCCTGAACCTCACCCTCTCGGCCTACGGCTGCGCCGCCGACTCCGTGACCCGCCTCTGCACACTCTTCACCGACAAAAAGGTCCACTCCGCCCCGCGCCGGCAGGTTGACCCCATCGTCTACGAGGCCGACCGCTCCCAGCCTCCCTCGAAAGACACCATCGTGGCACAACTCAACCGCACTGTCCTCGACCAACTCAACAGCTCCAAATACCTGAGGGTGGACATCACCGTCGACAGCCGCGACCCCAACAATAACCTCCAACACGTTGCCGTCAAACGCGATGACTTCCTGCAGCTTAAAGCCTACCTCAAAGTGCACCCTGACATCAACGTAAACATCGAACTGAAATAAAAACCCATCAAAAACTTATCATTTAATCTTAAAACTTACAACTTATGAAAAAGATATTTTTAATTAGTTTGATGGGTCTGATGACGCTTGCCGGAGGCAACGTGGCGAGAGCCCAGTATAACGAGACCAACAACCTCTTCTACCATACCCTGCGCACCCCGCAGACCAACCTCCTCAACCCTGCCTTATTCCCCACCAACAACACCTGGTACATCACCCTTCCAGGCGTCGACCTTCAGTTCGGCAGCCCCGTGGCCGTCAGAGACTTTATCCACTACGATGCCACTCAGCAGCGCACCATCGTCGACCTCGACAAGATGATGGACAATCTCACCGATGACAGCAAGTTCCGCCTGGGCACCAATGTTAACCTCCTTGGCTTCGGCTTCAAGGTGAACAACCTCTTCTTCGACTTCAACACGCGCCTGATGAACCACGTGAGCATTGGCTTCCCCACCGAGATGGTCAACGCACTCCGCAACGGTAACATCGACGAGAATGGAAACGTCCGTCCCGTCGTCGAGATGCTTGACGGCGACATCGCCAACGCCACCTCCTACCTCGAGACCGCCCTCGGTGCCGGCTATTATTTCGAAGACATCCACCTCACCGTCGGCGCACACCTCAAGATGCTCTTCGGTGTCGCCAACGTCCAGACCGACAACACTCGCCTCGAATTCGTCACCGATCCCAACATGGACTCCGTGACGGCACGCATGTATTATGAAATCCAGGCCTCTACCTTCGCCCCCTACGACACCAACCAGAAGAAATTCATCTTCAACATGAGTGACGTCTTAAGTAATGCCAACACCGGCTTCGCCTTCGACCTCGGTGCCAAATACGACTGGGGTCCCTTCACCTTCTCCTTCGCCATCAACGACCTCTCCGCCGGCATCCACTGGAAGAACAACGTGATGACTTGGCGCCCCAGAAATGGACAGGGCAATATCGTCTTCAACGGCATGAGCATCAATGACATGCTCAACGGAGGTTCCTTCAGCATGGACTCCCTGACCACACAGTTCCAGAATCAGCTTGAGGACATGGTTCCCACTGGCGACAGCGTCGGCGACTACTGGTTCTCCATCCCCACTAAGATTTACCTTGGCGCCAGCTACAACTTCGCCAGCCTCTTCCGTGCCGGATTCCTCTTCCACGGCCAGTTCGACCGCGGCCTCCTCTCCAAATCCAACGCCCTTGCCCTTGACCTCAGCGACGCCGAGAACACCTTCCGTTGGAACACCACCCTCTCCATTGGTATGAACCTCTACGACTGGCTCGAAGTCACCGCCGCCAACTCCATCGTCTACGACAGCAAGAACCTCGACGTCCTTAATCCCGGCCTCGGCCTGGTTATCACCCCTGGCCGCGTCTTCCAAATCTATATCATGGGCGACTACATTAGCGACTTCTACCTCACATCCTCGAAAGCTTTCAACCTCAAGGTCGGCCTCAACCTCCTCTTCGGTACCGGCGGCCGCTCCCGTATCAACGGATAACTTCCTTTTCGACCCTTTAGTCCCTTTTTGACCCTTAATGAACATTATAGCTATAGTAGGACGCCCCAACGTGGGCAAATCGACCCTCTTCAACCGCCTCACCGAGAGCCGCGATGCCATCGTTGACGAGACCGCCGGCGTCACCCGCGACCGTCAGTATGGCCATTCCGACTGGAACGGCAAGCGCTTCTCTGTCATCGACACCGGAGGATATGTCATGGGTGGGGATGACGAATTCGAGGTGGAGATTCGCAAGCAGGTCTCCCTAGCCATTGACGAGGCCGATGTCATCCTCTTCCTCGTCGACGCCCGCGAAGGCCTCACCCCTATGGACGAGGATGTAGCCGAGATGCTGCGCAAATGTCCAAAGCCCGTGGTACTGGCCGCCAATAAGGTCGATAACTCAGCCCAAATGGACGGCCTCGGCGAGTTCTACGCCCTGGGTCTCGGTGACCCTTACCCTATAGCAGGCGTCACCGGCAGCGGCACGGGCGACCTCCTCGACGCCCTCGTCAAAGACTTCGACGATGGCAACGATGACCCCACCGACGGACTGCCACGCATCGCCGTGGTGGGACGTCCCAATGTCGGCAAGAGTTCTTTCATCAACATGATTACCGGCGAGCACCGTTCCGTAGTGACACCCATTGCCGGCACCACGCGCGACAGCGTCTACTCGCACTACAACCTCTTCGGCTTCGACTTCAACTTCGTCGACACCGCTGGTTTACGTCGCAAATCCAAGGTTTCCGAGGATCTGGAGTTCTACTCCGTGATGCGCTCCATCCGCGCCATCGAGGCCGCTGATGTATGTATCCTGATGCTTGATGCCAGCCAAGGCTTGGAGCAGCAGGACCTGAACATTTTCTCACTCATCCAGAGGAACCACAAAGGCGTGGTGGTGGTGGTGAACAAGTGGGACCTGGTTGAGAAGGAGACCAACACCCACCGCGACTACGAGAAGCTGATAAAAGAGCGCATCGCCCCCTTCGACGATGTACCCATTATCTTCACCTCTGTTATCAACAAGCAGCGCATCTTCAAGGTGCTGGAAACTGCCAAGCAGGTCTACGAGGCCCGCTCCCGCCGCATTTCCACCGCCGAACTCAACGACACGCTGCTGCCGATAGTCAAAGAGCAGAACCCGCCGCCGTCGGTGAAAGGCAAATGGGTGAAGATTAAGTATATCACCCAGCTTCCCACGGCCTACCCCCAGTTCGTGTTTTTCTGCAACCTACCCCAGTATGTCCGTGACCCTTACAAGCGCTTCGTCGAGAATCGCATGCGCGAACTATGGGACTTCCACGGCGTCCCGATGACCATATATTTCAGAGCAAAGAGTTGATAGATAATAGTTAAAAGATAATAGATAATAGTTATGAAAGTCACAGAATCCAACTTCAACGAAATGATTGCCTCCGGCAAGCCCGTGATGGTCGACTTTGGCGCCACCTGGTGCGGTCCGTGTAAAGCCCTGGCCCCTCGCATCGAGGAGATTGAGAAAGAATACGAAGGCAAAGCCATGATTGGCACTGCAGACGTCGACGAGTGCAGCGACCTCGCTGCCAAGTTCCGCATCCGTAACGTCCCCACCGTCCTCTTCTTCAAAGGCGGCAGCGACCAGCCTGTCGACAAGAGCGTTGGCCTCGTGGCTAAAGAGACCCTCACGGAGAAACTCAACGCGCTGCTTTAGTTCTTGGAAGTTAAAGAAATAAAGAAGTTATCGCTCGCTGTGCTCGCTAGAAGTTAAAGACAAATGTGCAAGACGGTACTATTGGCTTTAACTTCTTTAACTTCTTTTAACTTCTTTAACTACTGAAAAAGATGGACCAAAGTCAGATTTCTCGCTACAAATCGCTGGACTTTTATGCCCGCCAGGTGGTGGAAGGATTCATCACCGGCAGGCATAAAAGTCCTTTCCACGGTTTCTCTGTCGAGTTCTCGGACTACCGCCAGTACAACAGCGGTGAGAGCACGAAGAACATCGACTGGCATCTTTATGGCCGCACGGACCGCCTCTATGTGAAACAATTCGAAGAGGAGACGAACCTGCGCTGCCAACTATTGATAGACCAGAGTGGTTCGATGCTCTTCCCCACCGAACGCCACGGGGATATCGAACAACCGAATAAGCTCACTTTTGCGGTCTATGCTGCGGCCGTACTGATAGAACTGCTGCACCGCCAGCGAGATGCCTTCGGACTCACCCTCTTCAGTGGCCAAATCGACCAGCAGACTCCCTGCCGCTCCAGCAGCGTCCACCAGCAATATCTGCTGGGACTACTTGACGGACTGCTACAGCCTGTCAATAAAGAGTTGCATCGCACTACATCGCTGGCCGAGACGATCCATCTCACTGCCGAACAACTCCATAAGCGCTCGCTCATTGTCCTGTTCACCGACGCTTTCGTGCGCCCCGAGGAACAGGAGCCCCTTTTCGACGCCCTGCGACACCTCCGCCACAACAAGCACGAGGTCATCATCTTCCATACCTATGATATGGCTCACGAGGTAAACCTCGACTATGAAGCCCGACCCCATCTCTTCATCGATCTGGAGAGTGGTCGGCAACTGAGGTTGCAGCCCGAAGAGGTTGCCGCCGACTACCGCCGCCAGATGACGGAGATGTTCTCAACACTTCGACAACGCGCCATGCAGTACCGTATCGACTACGTCCCTGTCGACATCGCTGAAGGCTTCCACCAAATTCTCCTTCCTTTCCTCTTAAAGAGAAGCAAAGTATGAGTTACGCCCCAAACGACTATATGCCCAAGGAGAAGCCTTATGCGCTGTATGTCCACGGAATGGGCAGCGGGGCAAAAAGTGGGACGAAGTCGTCGCTGGGGCACTACCTCGACGGCTATGAATGGCTGTCGCCCGAGTTACCGGTGGAACCGGAGGAGGCAATGGCGATATTGGAAGATTATGTCCGGGTCTTCTCCCCTGCCCTTATCGCCGGCACGTCGCTGGGAGGCCTCTACCTGCTCTACCTCGACGCGCCGGAGGCCGTGAAGGTGACCATCAACCCCACCTATAATATCGAGACGACGCTGCGCCACATCGGCTACGGCAAGCATCCCTTCCACTGCGAGCGCGAGGACGGAGCTACGGAATACACCATCGACGAGCCCTTGGTGAAGCGCTATATGGCTGTGCGTGACAATCGTACACCACAGGCATCGAAGCGCATGGTGGCGCTCTTCTCCACGGACGACGAACTGGTGGGTCGCGATCCGGCCAAACAAAACGCCAGCGCTCTTGAACGACTCGGATTCGAAATCCACTGGTGCGACAAGTTCGGCCACCGTCTCAACCAACCCGCTGCCAAAATGCTTGCAAGAATCCTTTTGGAAACGAATAATTAAACAAATAATATTATGAAACAATATATCGAAACAAACAAAGACCGCTTTCTTGAAGAGCTTTTCTCACTTATCCGTATTCCCTCCATTAGTTCCGAGCAGGAACATAAGCCCGACATGGTGCGCTGCGCCGAACGTTGGAAAGAGTTGCTGCTGGCAGCCGGTGCCGACAAGGCGGAGGTGATGCCTACCGAAGGAAATCCTGTGGTGTATGGCGAGAAAATCATCAATCCCGCCAAGCCTACAGTGCTTGTCTACGGCCACTATGACGTGATGCCTGTGGCTCCACTGGAACTCTGGCGCACACAGCCCTTCGAGCCCGTGGTCAAAGACGGCTACATCTGGGCCCGTGGCGCCGACGACGACAAAGGACAGAGCTTTATGCACGCCAAGGCTTTCGAATATATGGTGAAGACTGGCAATCTGCCCTGCAACGTGAAGTTCATGCTCGAGGGCGAGGAGGAAATCGGTTCCGGCAGCCTCTATGGCTTCTGCGAGAAGAACAAAGATTTACTTAAAGCTGACATCATTCTGGTCAGCGATACCTCGATGATTGCTCCCGACGTGCCCAGCATCACCAGCGGCCTACGTGGCCTCTGCTACTGGGAGGTGGAGGTGACCGGTGCAAACCACGACCTGCACAGCGGCATCTTCGGTGGCGCCGTAGCCAACCCCATCAATGTGCTCTGCAAGATGATTGCCGACCTGCATGACGAAAACGGCCATATCACCATTCCTGGTTTCTACGACGACGTGCTGGTGCTCAGCGACGAAGAACGTGCCCTGATGGCACAGGCTCCCTTCGACGAGGAGCAGTACAAGAAAGACCTCGGCGTGAAGGCATTGAAGGGCGAGAAAGGCTACACCACCAAGGAGCGCACAGGCATCCGTCCCTGCCTGGATGTCTGCGGTATCTGGGGTGGTCACACCGGCGAGGGCACGAAGACCGTGCTGCCCAGCAAGGCCTATGCCAAGATCAGCACCCGACTGGTGGCCAACCAGGATTTCGAGAAGATTAGCGAAATGTTCAAGAATTACTTCGAAGCAGCTGCTCCCGACTATGTCAACGTTAAGGTTACACCTTGTCACGGTGGCGCCGCCTATGTCAGCCCACTGGAGCTGAAAGCCTACAAGGCTGCCGAGAAGGCTATGACCGACACCTTCGGCAAGCGTCCCATTCCCACCCGCAGTGGTGGAAGCATCCCCATCGTGGCTGGCTTCGAGAAGATTCTCGGCCTCAAGAGCATCCTCATGGGCTTCGGCCTGGCCAGCGACGACATCCATGCCCCCAACGAGAACTATCCTCTGCAGCAGTTCTTCAAAGGCATCGAGACGATACCGCTGTTCTATAAATATTTTGCTGAATAAAAGAAAGGCCTCCTAGAGAGGCCTTTCTTATTCTATTTCGAGGAGCAATCCTTTGAGATATTCTCCTTCCGGATGATGGATGGAGACGGGATGGTCTATGGCGTGGGGGAGCTGACGGACGATGCGGACACGGCGGTGGGCATTCATGGCGGAGGTGAAGACCATGGTCTGGAAGTCCTCCTTGCTGACGGCCTGGCTACAGGAGAAGGTCATCAGTAGGCCACCAGCGGGCAGTGCTTCCATGGCGCGCTGGTTGATGGCGCGGTAGCCTTTTAGTCCCTGCTGCAGGGAGCGATGGTTCTTGGCGAAGGCGGGGGGGTCGAGGATGATGAAGTCGAATGCTTGATTGTCTGATTGTTTGATTGTTTGAATAAACTGGAGGACGTCGGTGACGGTGCCGATGTGGTTGCTGCAACGGGGGAAGTTGAGTTCCACATTGCGGTTGCAGAGTTCGATGGCTTTCTTGGAGATATCGACGGTTTCCACATATTCAGCACCGCCACGGAGGGCGGCGAGGGAGAAGCCGCCGGTGTAGCCGAAGCAGTTGAGGACACGATGGCCATGTGCGAGGTCCTGGACGAGCCTGCGGTTCTCACGCTGGTCGACAAAGAAGCCCGTCTTCTGCCCTTCGAAGAAGTTGATGAGGAGGTGGTTGCCGCTCTCTGTTATTTCCCACTCGTCGGGTTCGACACCCCACAAGTAGCCATCATTGCAGCCACCGGGCACGGTGGAAGAACTCTTGTCGAAAATGGACTGGAGGCCATGGGGCAGGAGTTCTTCTTTCAATATCTCAACGAACATGGGGAAGAGGCGGTGCATGCCCACGCTATGGGCTTGGAGAACAAGAACGCCGTTGTACCAGTCGGCGACGAGGCCCGGGAGGTAGTCGCCCTCAGCATGAATCATCCGGAAGACGTTGGTATCTTCAAGATTAAAGAAACCGAAACGTTGGCGGTAGTCGATGGCCGAGCGGAGACGGGAGCGGAAGAAATCTTCTTCAATCTGCGAGGTGTCGAAAGAGAGGACTTTGCAGATGATGCTCTCATTTTGATAATGTCCTGTGGCCATCCACTGTCCGCGGGCATCGACGACATCGACGAGGTCTCCCTCCTGCGGCTCGCCGTCGATACGTTTTACGGCGCCCGAGAATATCCACGGGTGACGGCGGAGGATGGCTTTCTCCTTGCCAGGGGCTATGATTAAACGAGGTTTCATTGTTTCATCTGGTGGATGGTGGCGATGGGATCGTCACTTTTAAAGACGGCATTGCCGGCCACAAGAACGTCGGCTCCAGCCTCGAAGAGCAAGGGGGCGTTCTGCAGGTTCACACCACCGTCAATCTCAATAAGGCACTGCGGGTTCTTACGGTTGCAAAGTTCGCGCAACTGACGCACCTTGTTATAGGTATTCTCGATGAACTTCTGCCCGCCGAAACCGGGGTTGACGCTCATCAGCAATACAAGGTCACACTCTTGGATAATGTCCTCGAGAAGGCTGACAGGCGACGAGGGATTGAGCACTACACCACCCTTCATGCCTGCATCGTGGATGGCGTGGAGCACGCGGTCGTGATGGTGGCAGGCCTCATAGTGGATGGTCAGAATATCGGCACCGGCCTCACGGAAACTCTCCACATAGCGGCCGGGGTCCATAATCATCAGGTGTACGTCGAGAGGCTTCTTTGCGTGCTTCTTGATATGCTTGACTATCGGCTGACCGAAGGAGATATTGGGCACAAAGATGCCGTCCATCACGTCGACATGCAGCCAGTCGCATTCGCTGGCATTGAGCATCTCGATGTCGCGCTGCAGGTTGCCGAAATCTGCACTTAATAACGAAGGGGATATGAGTTTCATAGTTTCAGTTTTTCAAAGTTTTTGCCATAGACGCCCTGGGCCTTGTTGACCGAAATGAAGGCATTCTCGTCGATGCGATGGATAATCTGCATGACGTGCGACTTGTCGGTGCGGTGCACCATCATCAGAAGCACCTTCTGCCCCTGTTTGGTGTAGCAGCCCTCGGCATCGAGGAGCGTGGCACCACGCCCCACCTCACGGGCTACTGTCTCACCAATCTCCTCGTTCTTCTGCGAGAAGACCATGATTTGGTAACTCTGCTTGTTGCCATCGAGCACCATATCGAGCACGTAGGTCATCACACCCATCACCACATAGCCGTAAACCACATTGCCCAGCTTGCCGGAGACGAAATAGGAGCATCCCACGATGACGATGTCAATAAGCATGATGACACGACCGGGCGATACATTATGGTACTTGCAGACTATCAGTGCAATGATGTCGGTACCGCCGGTGTTGCCTCCCATGATGAAACTCAAGCCGATGCCCAAACCGCAGAGAGCGCCACCAATGATGGCACACATGAAGGGGTCAAATTGCATGGTGCCGTCGGGATTCATGAAGAGATTCTCCACATGAAGGCCTTGCTGCCACATAATGAAGAAGACCGAGCTCATGGCAATGCCGTAGATGGTGTTGGCACCGAACTTGGAGCCCAACATCTTGAATCCGATAGCAACGAGTATACCATTAAAGATAAGGTTTAATATACCGATGGGAACATGTATCCCCACAGCATAATAGAGAATAGCCGAGAGGCCGCTGACGCCGCCACCGACAATCTGCGCAGGCAGCATGAAGGCCGACCAACCGAAGGTGTAGGTCATCAGTCCGATAGTGATAATCACATAGGACATGATGATTTGCTTACTGTTCTTGAATATCTGCATAACAAAGGTTATTGGTTATTGGAGCGCCGGCATCTTGCCGGCATTACTATAATCTCTTGCGCCGAAAATACTCGTCCCCAGACGAATCATCGTACTCCCCTCCTCCACGGCGATGCGCCAGTCGTGGCTCATGCCCATGGAGATTTCCTTAAACTCGGGATGATTGGCAAAGGAACCTGTTTTGAGTCGGTCGAAGATTTCATGGATGCGGCGGAAATCGGCACGGACACGAGCCTCATCTTCGGTGTGGGAGGCCATACCCATGACGCCGCAGACGCGAACATGCGGCAGCTCACTTTCCACTTTCCACTTTCCATTTTCCACTTCCTCTGGCAGGAAACCAAACTTGGTCTCTTCCTGAGCCACATGCACCTGCAACAACACATCTACTACTCGCCCCACTTTGGCGGCAGCCTTTTCCACCTCCTCGAGGTGCTCGATGCTGTCCACGCCGTGAATCATACTCACGAAAGGGATATAGTATTTCAACTGCTTGCCCTGCAGGTGACCAATGAAGTGCCACTCGATATCCTTGGGCATCACAGCCGCTTTGTCGCGCAACTCCGTAGCGTAGTTCTCGCCGAAAGCACGCTGACTGGCGGCATAGGCTTCCTGGATATCCTCCACGGGCTTTAACTTGCTCACTGCGATAAGTTTAACATCCTCTGGAAGCTCCGCACGAATCTTTTCTATATTTTCCGCAATCATACTTAATGAACGCAAAAATCACCTAAATATTATTCCCTGAAAACTATTATCTATTAACTTTTAACTATTAACTATACTGCATCCTCCTCGTACCGTCGGCCATCACCTGCTGCACTATCTGTGTCGTCATCACCTTCAGTTCGTCGATAAACTGTGCGGCACTGTATTTATGTGCTTCTATATCACGCAATTTCTTCTCCCACTGGCCGGTAAGCTCGGCACTCTTCAGCAGCTCCTCCTGAATGACTCCTATCAGGGCGATGCCGGTAGGCGTTGGCTCAAGACTCTTGCGCACCTTACTGATATAGTTGCGCTTATAGAGTGTCTCGATGATGGCGGCGCGCGTCGAAGGACGGCCAATGCCGTTGGCTTTCAAGGCGTCGCGCAACTCCTCGTCCTCCACCATCTTGCCAGCAGTCTCCATGGCACGGAGCAGTGTGGCCTCGGTGTAGGGCTTGGGCGGGGTGGTCTGCTTCTCGGTGAGCGAAGGCTCGTGAGGACCATGCTCCCCCTTTTCGAAGGCAGGGAGAACCTGCTCTTTGTCAGAGTTTTCAGAGCCCTCAGAGTTTTCCGAGGACTCTGATTTTCCTCCAAACACCGTACGCCAGCCCTCTTCAAGAATCTGCTTGCCGGTGGCCTTGAACTCTATCTTTTCCACCTCTCCCAAAACGGTCGTCGTGGAGAACTTACAGTCGGGATAAAAGACGGCGATAAAGCGGCGGGCCACCATGTCGTAGACGCGCTTCTCGTCGAGCGTGATGCTCACCGTCGAGGGGTCGGTACCCGTGGGGATGATGGCGTGGTGGTCGGTTACTTTCGAACTGTCGAACACCTTCTTGCTTTTCTTTAACTTCTTACCCATAAGAGGCTGGATAAGCGGTGCATACGGTCTGATACCTTGCAGAATTGCAGGGCACTTGGCATAGATGTCGTCGGAGAGGAAGGTGGTGTCGACACGCGGGTAGGTGGTGAGCTTCTTCTCATAGAGGCTCTGGATGTGCTTCAGCGTATCGTCGGCCGAGAAGGAATATTTCTTGTTGCATTCCACCTGCAGGCTCGTGAGGTCGAACAGGCGCGGCGGCGCCTCGGTACCAGCTTTCTGCTCTACAGAGGTCACCTCGAACTCTTTCTCCTTAAGGGCACTAAGGTCTTTAAAGTCCTTAGGGTCTTTAATCTTACCTTTAGTAGAATTGAAAGTCACCCCTCGGTAGAGCGTGCTGAGTATCCAGTATTTCTCTGGTTTGAAATCTTTTATCTCGAAATAGCGCTTCACTATCATCGCCAGCGTGGGGGTCTGCACACGGCCGATGCTGAGCACCTGCCCCTTGGCTTGCGAGAAACGGATGGTGTAGAGGCGTGTGGCGTTCATTCCCAGCAGCCAGTCGCCAATGGCGCGACAGAGGCCCGCCTCATAGAGGCTCTGGTATTCGTCCTGTGGCTTCAGCTGTGCAAAAGCCTCGCGGATAGCCTCTTCCGTTAGCGACGACACCCAGAGGCGCTGCACGGGGCACTTGGCACGGGCTTTCTGCATCACCCAGCGTTGGATGAGCTCACCCTCCTGTCCAGCATCACCACAGTTGATGATGCCGTCGGCGGCCTGCATCAGCCGCTCGATGGTCTTGAACTGTTTTTCGTAGCCCTGATTGTCAATGAGTTTGATGCTGAAACGGGGCGGTATCATCGGCAGGGCGCCGAGGCTCCACCGCTTCCACTGGTCGCAGTAGTCCTGTGGCTCCTTGAGGGTGCAGAGGTGGCCGAAGGTCCACGTCACCTGGTAACCGTTGCCCTCCATATAGCCATCGTGCGAGGTGTTGGCTCCCAACACCTTGGCTATCTCCTTCGCCACACTGGGCTTCTCTGCAATACAAACAATCATTTCACCAACTGTAATGCCGACCAGCCGTCGCGGTTCTTCTTGTTTTTCAATGTCATGCCCAGTTCTTTAGCGCGTGCCACGAGCGCCGCCTCGTCGGCCTCATAGAAGCCGCTGAGGAGCAACGTACCACCGGCGTTGAGCACGGCGGCATAGCGCTCCATATCAGCCAACAGAATATTGCGGTTGATATTGGCGATGATGATATCAAATTGGCCTTGCAGCGTGGTGGCGTCGCCTAGTTTGAGGTTGATTTCCACATTATTAGTGGCGGCATTCTCGCGGGCATTATTGAATGCCCACTCGTCGATGTCTACGCCTTCCACATAGCTGGCGCCACGCATCTTGGCCAGAATACCCAGCACGGCGGTGCCACAGCCCATATCGAGCACCCGCTTGCCTTGCATGTCGAGCTCGGCCACATAGCTGAGCATCATGTAGGTAGTGGGATGATGGGCGGTTCCGAAGCTCATCTTGGGCTCAATAATCAGCTCATAGTTCACATCGTCGCGGTGTGGATGGAACGGTGCCCGCACCCATATCTCCCCTCTCCACGCAGGAGAGGGGTCGGGGGTGAGGCCATACTCCACCAACACCGCCTGATGTCCCTTCTCCCACTCCTCATTCCAATTTTTGTCTTCCATCTCTTCGACTGCGTATTTCAGCGGCACAGGGAAAGACTCTACTGTCACCTTGAGGAAATGAAGGTCGAATTTGTCGACCGGCACATAGGCTTTCAGCCCATCCTTCGTCTCCACGAAACTCTCGTAGGGGCCTTCGTTGCCGAGGGTGTCCACCAGCAGGTCGCGAAACATGCCGGTGTCTTCCATCGTAAAAGTTACTTCGATATATTTCATTGTTATATAGTAGCTATAGTTCCTATAGTTTCAATAGGGTATTCAACTTTGGTCAGAAACAGTCCGCAGGCCGGCATGCTCACGCCGGCGGCGCAGCGGTCTTTCTTCTCGACAATCTCGCGGAGGCCTTCGATGCTGAGCTTGCCGCGCCCCACGTCGAGCAGCGTGCCGGTGACGCTCCGCACCATATTGCGAAGAAAGCGGTTGCTGCGGATGGTGAAGACCCACTCATACTCATTTTCCACTTTCCACTTTCCACTTTCCGCTTGAACATAGTCCCACCGGGCTTCTGTTAAATGGCAAATATTGGTCTTCACCTGCGTGTGCAGTTTGGCGAAGGAGGTGAAGTCCTCGTATTCCATCAGCACCTGCGCCGCCTCGTTCATCCGCTCGATGTCGGGTTTGAAATAGATGCGGCAGTACTGTCCCTGACGGAAGGGAAGCCGACGGTCGCTCACATGGTATTGGTAGGTGCGGGCCGTGGCGTCGAAGCGCGCATGGGCATTGTCGGCCACAGGGAAGATATCGAAGATGGCGATATCGGGCGGCAGAAAAGAATTCAGCTTGAAGGCTAATTCTTCATTCGTCATTCCACATTCATCATTAACATTAAAGTGGGCATAGAAATCGCTGGCATGCACCCCCGTGTCCGTCCGACCGCAACCCACCACGGCAATCTTCTGCCGCAGCAGCGTGCTCAAGGCCTCTTCGAGGGTCTGCTGCACGGTAGGCAACCCCGGCTGCGTCTGCCAGCCACAATAGTTTGCCCCGTTATACGCCAGATGTATAAAATATCTTCCCATTAACCATTAATTAATAACTGCGTCAGCCTTCCATAACCTATAACCTATAACCTTTAACCTTTATTTTTCTGCCATTCTTCCAGTTCCATGATCGCCCTGTGATGTCCACCGAAGTGGAGCACATAAGGCCAGTCGTACTCTTTCTGTTGGTATTTGAGGAACTTCTCCACCTCGCGGACAAGCAGCAGGAAGACGCCCAGTTTATTCTTGTAGAGCCACTTGAGTGAGTCCACGTCGTGCTGGCAGGCCAGGGCAAAGCGGAGATTGACGGGCGTAAGGCCGTTGCGGACCCAGTCGATGGCCTTCTCGTCGCCGTCGCAGGCGTTGCTGAGGATGGCCAGCCAGGCGAAGTCGTGCTTGAAGAGCCACACCATCGCGTCGTCGTCGCCACGGATGGCGTTGCTGAAGGCCGCCAGCTCGGGGTGCGGCCCCTCCACCAGCACCTTGAAGAAGTCGGTCCGCCCGCCGACGCTCTTCACCAGTGCCAGCAGCAGCTTCACATCGTATTGCTCCAAGCCTTGCATAAAATTTATTAACGTAATCCCCTTTGTTTTATTGCCTCTAAAAATAAATTTTGCCACACCAGAAAAATGTCGTATCTTTGCAGTCGATTTCAAACGGAATAATAACGAATATAACTGCCAATGAAGAATAGTGCATAGATTAGTATGCACATCATAGAATAGGAAAAAGCGAAGTAGCAAAACTGGTTCTCCTGAAACTTGGACACTTTCAGAGATTTTCCCCAGATTTAGCGACAACGTTTCTGCGTTTGCGTGGACTTATACGTTGTAATTGGGGAAAATAGGTTGTCCAAGACCTCAGGAGAACCAATGAAGGCGAAAAGGCCACGCTCTTTTTATGTGCATTCCTTATCGGCCTGCAATATCATATTATTAAAATCAAAACCGACGTGCCGATGGTATATAACGGGCAACAACTGAATTGAAAGAATATTTGACAGAATCAGCATTGCATGATGTGCCAGAAATAGAATCCAATTCTTGGGTGGGTAAAAAAGCGCACCTTGTCTTAAAGGAAGGAAATCAAGAAGTAACTGGAATAATTGAGGTTGTTGAGAAATCCGCACGACCCAACACTCCTCAGTCCACAGACTTTCTTTGGATTAACATTATTATCAATGGCAAACGTTATTGGATAGATGCCATTAAATCACTTAAAATTATTGACTAATATGAAAACAAAAACATTCAAACAAATAGGATTAATGCTTTGTATGGTTGCATCCACGATAATAATTTCTTGTAACAAAGAAGAAGCGATGGATAGTACAAAGATTATTGGAACATGGGGCTGTGTTGGTAGCCAAGAATATTATTATATATGTTATAATGGTTCCAATCCAAATGAGACAGAAAGCACAGACCGACATAAGGGTACTGTTCTTACAATAAAAGATGATGGCACATACACAGTGTCAAAAGAAATTTATCCTTTTGAAGACCGAGGTGGTTCTTGGATGATTGATGGTAATATTTTATTGATTAACAATGGACATGATAGTATCACTGTACATACTTTGTCAAATAACTCATTGGTTTTAAAGTACAACCACATCACCAGAAATTATTCTTATGAAGAACGTATTGATAAAACTTTAGAATTCAGTAGACAATAGATTCTCCTATATTGTTATTTAAGATTATTTCCAATAGCGAAATAATGATATAAGAACACATTAAATGTTTTATAGGACTTCAGGATTCAATAACTATATTTTTGAAAAGCCACATGTCTCTCTAAGAGGGCAACTAGGTAGCGTACCTCCAGCACGCCAGAGGAGATAGGTGATGCGGAGAGCCCCACACTGCGCCTGACGGCTTAGTGTGGGGTTACTGAGAGGTCGTGCGGTTGTGCGGAGCGCAAAACCTTCGTTGATTAAGCACTGTTTAACCATTGTTTTACCATTTAAAATGGTTAAACAATGGTTAAACAATGGTCGAACAGAAGTTTAAATAACTTATAATGAGTCAATAACAGAGGACTACGGCGGAAGCCCCCGAAGGGGGCGCAAGATTACAGGCAGGGGGTTCACCCCCTGCACACCAGCACCCCACCCTATACCGAGCCCCGTAGGGGCGGCAGGACACAAACACCTGTCACCCCTACGGGGTTCCAGTTTGTTGTTGCCACCGACAGCAGGGAATGAATTCCCTGCCTGTATTCCTACGCCCCTCCGGGGCTTGACTACAAATATGTATACGCAAAGCAGGGGTTTCAGCCTTCGGCTTCCACCCCTGCCTGTATGCCTGCGTCCCTTACGGGACTATGTGAGCTATCCTCTTATCTTAGCGCCCAGCTGGGTCTCGAGAGTCTTCTGGATCTTGGCCATGGTAGCCTCAATCTGTTTGTCGTTGAGGGTTTTGTCCTTGTCCTGCAGGATGAAGCTGACGGCGTAGGACTTGAAGCCTTCGGTGATGCCTTTGCCCTCATAGACGTCGAAGAGGCTGACGCTCTTGAGCAGCTTCTTCTCGCACTGCAGGGCGGCCTGCTCGACCTGGGCGAAGGTGACGTCCTTGCGCAGGACGAGGGCCAGGTCGCGGCGCACCTCGGGGAACTTGGCCACCTCCTGGTAGAGCACCTCCTTGGTGGGGTACTGCTTGAGGAGCAGCGTCCAGTTGAGGTCGGCATAGAAGACGGGCTGCTTGATGTCCATCTTCTTCAGCGTCTCGCGGCCGATGCGGCCGATGGTGCCCAGCAACTTCTTGCTGTCGCGCTGCACGATGTCGAGACCCTCGGCGAAGAACTTGTACTGCGTCGGCACCATCTCCATGCGGCCCATGTTGACGCGCATGCGGTGCAGGATGTCCATGACGTAGGCCTTGAGGTAGAAGAAGTCGGTCTCGGCTGACTTCATCTTCCAACTCTCGGGGGTCATGTTGCCGGTCATGAAGATGGAGACGTGCTCGGTCTCGTTGAAGCGCTTGGTGACGGGGAGGTCGTTAAGGTCCTTAGTGTCGTTAAGGTCCTTAAGGTCAGCCTTCACATACGTGTGACCGAACTCATAGAGCTTCTGGTCGAGGATGCGGAAGTTGATATTGCGGGCGATGCACTCGAGGCCGCTGTAGAGCAGCGTCTGGCGCATGACATTGAGTTCCTTCGAGAGGGGGTTGATGATGGGGATGCAACGTGCAGCCTCAAAATCAGGATTCTCGTCGTAGTATTCGCTCTTAGTCAGCGAGTTGTTCATAATCTCGCTGAAGCCGTTGTCGGTAAGGTAGTCGCTCACGGCGTTCTTCAGCTTGCGCGGGTCGGGCTTCTTGCCGTAGGAAAGGCAGCTGTTGACGGTCTCGCCGATATGGATGTTGTTGTAGCCGTAGATGCGCATGATTTCCTCCACGATGTCGCACTCGCGGTAGACATCGGCCTTGCAGGTGGGCACCTTCAGGGTCATGCCTTCGGCAGTCTCGTTGACAATCTCGATATCCAGCGAGGTGAGTGCGGTACGGACGGCCTCCAGCGGAATGTCCTGACCCACGAGGTCGAACATGCGGTGGAAGTTCACCTCCACAACAGGCTTCTCGATGGGCTTTGGATAGAGGTCGACCATCGAACCGCAAACCTCGCCGCCGGCGAGCTCCTGGATGAGCTTCACGGCGCGACGCAGGGCCCACTCGGTGATATTGGGGTCGCAGGTGCGCTCGTAGCGGTAGCTGGCGTCGGTCTTCAGCGTGTGGCGCTGACTGGTCTTGCGGATGCTCACGGGGTTGAAGAAGGCGCTCTCGAGGAAGACGTTGGTGGTTTCCATAGTGGTGCCGCTCTTCAAGCCACCGAAGACGCCGGCGATGCACATTCCTTCCTGCTCATTACATATCATCAGGTCGCGAGCGTCGAGGGTGCGTTCCACACCATCGAGGGTAACGAACTTGGTGCCCTGCGGCAGGGTTTTCACTATCACATGGCCACCGGTAATCTGGTCGGCGTCGAAGGCGTGCAGCGGCTGACCCACCTCCATCATGACGAAGTTGGTCACGTCCACCACATTGTTGATGGGGCGCAGACCCACGGTGCGCAGGCGGTTCTGCAGCCACTCGGGGCTCTCCCCCACCTTCACATTGCGCAGCGTGATGCCGGTATAGCGCGGGCAGAGGTCGGGCTCTTCTACGGTGACACGGATGGCCTCGCCAGCGGCTGTGGGTTGCAGTTTTCCTGCAACTTCTGGCCACTTGATGGCCAACTTCTTTCCTTCGCGGGTATTTCTCACAGCCACCACGTCGCGGGCCACGCCGATATGAGAGATGGCATCCATGCGGTTGGCGGTGATGGCCACTTCGAAGAGCCAGTCGTCCTGCACGTGGAAGTATTCCTTGGCAGGCATTCCGACGGGGGCGTCGTCGGGCAGCACCATAATGCCGGCGTGGTCGGTGCCCAGCTGCAGCTCGTCGGCAGCGCAGAGCATACCCTCGCTGACGGCGCCGCGCAGCTTGCCCTTCTTAATCTCGTAGTATTCCGTGTCGGAGGTGTAGATTTTGGTGCCAATCTGGGCACACACCACCTTCTGCCCTGCGGCCACATTGGGGGCGCCACAGACGATGTTGAGCGGCGTACCCGTGCCCACATCGACGGTGGTCAGGTGCAGGTGGTCGCTGTCGGGGTGCGGTTCGCAGGTGAGCACCTGCGCAATCACCACATGTTCCAGACCGCCCTTGATGGTCTCCACCTTCTCCTTGCTGTCCACCTCCAAGCCGGAGAAGGTCAGCAGGTCGTCCAACTCTTGAGGAGTCATATCCTCAATATCCACATACTCTTTAAGCCAATCGAAAGAAATATTCATATATAAATCAGTTTATTATCACAATAATGTGCGCTCTATGTTTAGAGTGCAAAGATACACATTTTTTTCAATATCAACATAATCTATTCATCTAAAATCCCGGCAACTCCAACCACAGCGTGGGCAACATGAGGAAGAAACCCAGGATAATCAAGGCGAGGATAAACTTCCAAGCCCACTTAAGCCAGGTGCCGTAGGGGATGCGGGCGATACCAAGCACACCTATCAGCACGCCACTGGTGGGGGTAAGCATGTTGGTGAAACCGTCACCGAACTGGAAAGCCAAGACGGTGGTCTGGCGCGACACCTCTATCTGGTCAGCAAATTGCGTCATAATGGGCATTGTCAATGCCGCTTTCGCTGAGCCGCTGGGCATTACGATGTTCAGTAGTGTCTGGAAGAGATACATCACTCCCAACGAGGCCATCTCGCCCAGTTCACCCAGTGAACGCGAGAGACCGTAGAGGATGGTGTCGATGACACGACCGTCCCTGAGGATGAAGATGATGCCACTGGCCAAGCCCACTACCAGTGCGGCGGAGAGGATATCCTTGCAGCCAGCGAGGAAGAGCTTGGCTATGCCGTCGGCACCCTGCCGGTCGATGATGCCGCTGACAATTCCCATTGCCAGGAAGAGCGCCGAGATCTCCTCGATATACCAGCCCCATGCCAGCACTCCTACCACCAATGCCACAATGGTAAGCAACAGTAGCACGAGGATTAATCCATGACGAAGGGTGAGGGTTGCCTCTTGATTGGATTCCACACGTTCGCGCCAGTAGTCGTCGAGCTTGTGTACCGGGCTGCGTTCGGGTTTGGCCTTCACTCGGTGGGCGTACCACAGCACGAAGGCGATGCCAACAATGGTGAGTACCACCCAGCAGAACATCCTGTATTCCAGTCCCGAGAAGAGCGGCAGGTCGGCGATACCCTGTGCGATGCCGATGGTGAAAGGATTCAGCATGGCACCGGCAAAGCCCACGTGGGCAGCAACGTAGCACATACAGACGCCCACAATGCTGTCGTAGCCCATCTGGATAGCCAGCGGGATGAACACCACCACGAAGGCGATGGTCTCCTCGCTCATGCCGAAGACGGCGCCGAAGAGGCTGAAGAGCAGCATAACGAAGGTGATGATGATATTGTCCACGCCTAGTTTCTTAATCAGCTTATATCGTCCGAGGCGCCTGACGCTGCGGAGGAAAGCCATCACGCCGACATCGATGGCGTGGCTGTTGTTGAGAATCCAGAAAGCTCCGCCCACCATGAGGATGAAGATGATGATGTCGGCCTTGTCGACGAAGCCGTTGTAGAGTGCGGAGAAAACCTGCCAGGTCTGGGGTGACGACTCCACATAGTGGAACGAGTCATTCACCACCACCTCGCGTGTAGTGCCGTTGAATTCCACGCTTTGCCTCACAAATTCACCTGCCGGCACTACCCATGTGAGCACCGCCGCCAGCACAATGAGCGCAAAAACAATAGTAAAAGTATGCGGTATGCGTTTCATATCATCTCAAATTAAAAGGCAAAAATACGAAAAAACTTTAAAACAATAGAATAAAAAATGAAAACCTCCCTGTTTTGGGGAGGCTTTGTACCGCATATCAGAGTCGAACTGATGATCTTCTGCGTGAGAGGCAGATGTCCTGGACCACTAGACGAATGCGGCAGTTTTCTTGAAATCGGGTGCAAAAGTACGAACTTTTTTGAGACTGGCAAAATATTTTTTAAAAAATATTTATATCTCATTGTTTTTAAGTAAGATATTTTTATAGAAAGGATGGAAATGAGCTCGAAATATGGAAGAAATGGCGTTAAAAATAACGTTTTTTGGGGTGCTCAACGACCATTCTGTTCGCGATGTGCTATAACAACCTGACAATCAGGATATGTTTCGGAAAGGTGACGGGCCATCTGTTCGGCACAGTAGACGGAGCGGTGCTGGCCGCCGGTGCAGCCGAAGGCGACCTGGAGGCTGGTGAAGTTACGCTCCATGTATTTCTCCACACTCTGTCCTACGATGGCTTTCACATGATTTAGAAACTGGTCGACGGCAGGTTCCTTCTGCAAAAACTCGATGACTGGACGGTCTTTGCCCGTGTAGGTCTTGTACTCGGCATAACGGCCGGGGTTTGGAAGTGCGCGGCAGTCGAAGATGAAACCGCCACCGTTGCCCGAGGGGTCAGTGGGGAGACCACGCTTGTAGCTGAAACTGCTGACAGTCACCGTCAACGGCGGTATGACGGTCGGCGAATTAAGCGAACTGGGCGAATTATTGTTTTTCGCTAAATTCGCAAAATTCGCCGACGCAATGATGCCGTTCAGATGCGGCAAATCGACGGGCAGAGGATGGTTTTCGAGAAGCCGACGGAGGTTGTTGAAGGCCAGAGGGATGGACTGGATGAAGTAGTCCTTGCGCTCGAAAAGGCCGCGGTAGCCATAGGCACCGAGGGCCTGAAGGATACGCACGAGGACATAGCCCCAGAAGTGGCCGAGCCAGCGCTGCCGTTCCTCTCCTTTCAAACCACGGACATCGAGGTAGTGATTGAGGAGCTCGAGGCGGATGGCTTCGGGGAGGTCGCTCTTGGCGCTGTAGAGCAGCGACGCCACATCGTACTGCGCAGCGCCACGACGGCCACCTTGATAATCTATATAATATAACTCGCCATCCTTTACCATGATGTTGCGAGACTGGAAATCGCGGTAGAGGAAATAGTGACAGTCGGCTTGGAGAAGAAAATCTGTAAGGGTGTTGAAATCGTCCTCGAGCAGCTGCTCGTCGAAGGGCGTGTGTGTGAGCTTGAGGAAGTGGTACTTGAAGTAGTTGAGGTCCCAGAGGATGGATTGACGGTCGAAGTCGCTGCGGGGATAGGCCACGGAGAAATCCATATCGGCACCGCCCTGTTGGATGGCTGCGAGGTCGGCGAGAGCTTTCTTATACAGCGCCAGCATCTCGGCATCGAATCCCCCACCCTGCCGTTTCTTGTCAAGAAGAAGGCCGTAGAGCGTCTGGTCGCCAAGGTCCTGCTGCAGATAACAGCGGCGGTCATCGTCGACAATATACAGCTCTGGCACCGGCAGCCCTTTGGCGTGGAGGTGATGGGTGTAGGCGAAGAAGGCTTCGTTCTCGCGGATGTCATCATTAACGCAGCCAATGGCCGTTCTGTCGCCGATAAGGCGATAGTATCGGCGTGAGGAGCCATTGGCACCCAGGGCCAAACATTCCATACAAGGAACGCCGGCCCAACGGGTGAAAAGCCGTTGGAGTTGTTCTTCCTCTGGATTCATTGTTATTTTGCCGGCTGGAAGCCGGCGCTCCTTTTTATTCTTCTGCGACTTCGGGCTCAGCGGCCTCCTGCTGCTGACGCACCTCGTCGAGCATGCGGCACTTGCCGGTGAAGACAGCGCCGGGCTCGATGGAGAGTTTGTTGATAAGGATGTCGCCCTTCACGCGTGCGGTGGCGTTGAGGGAGAGGAGTTCCTTGACGGAGAGATTGCCATTGACGGTACCAATGATATTGGCATTGACACAGAGGACATTGCCGTTGACAATGCCGCTGTCGCCAACCACAAGTTTACCGTTAAGCTGAACATTGCCCTCCAAAGTGCCGTCGAGACGGAAATCGCCAGAGGCGGAAATGTCACCTTTGATAAGGGTGCCGGCCGTGATGATGTTGATTGAGTTGCTTTCTACTTCCATTGTTCTAGCCATAAATATTAATTGTTTGATTATTTTATTTCACGTGGACACGGCACGCCGTGTCCCTACATATTCATTTTCTTTTGTTGAGGTAGTATTTTTTAAAGAACGGCAGGTATGCCGCGGGATCCTTGCGATTGTAGAATGTGGCGTAGTTCTGGGTGGTGATGGGAAACTCCACATGGTCGCCGGCAGCATACTGACTGAGAGGGCTCTCCTCCTGTTGGAGGTGGCTCCAGTAATTCATAGCCTCGTCATCATTAACGAAACGGTGGATGGTGATAATCTGCGTGGTGTCGGTAAAGAGCGAGGCATTCACTTTAAAACCCGAGTTG
Organism: uncultured Bacteroidota bacterium; assembly: GCA_902800395.1. Taxonomy (GTDB): domain Bacteria; phylum Bacteroidota; class Bacteroidia; order Bacteroidales; family P3; genus Colimorpha. Next base: position 182,191 of record CADCEC010000002.1, read on the forward strand.
GAGTAGTACTTGTTGTTGAATTCCACAATCTTACGCTGTAGTTCAGTAGCCTTGATGGTACGGTCGTTGATGACGATGACCATAAAGTGCTGCTGGTTTTCCCGGTAGCGGTAGACTTGAGACTCCTTAGGCAGGGCGTCCTCTTCTGTGTTTTTCTGACTGTTTGTCTGATTGATTTCCTGAGATTCGGAGCCTTCTGCTTTCTCCGAATATTCAGATTGCTCTGAAGATGAGCGGCGGTCGACAATTTCCTCGCTGTTGTAGTTGAAGGTGGAATCCATAAGGATTTCGAGCTGGGCTTTTGCCAGCGGCTGGAGGGTGTCGGAGGATGGGAGTGCCGCCAGCGGGCGTAGCACATCGACGGCGTCAACGCGCAAACCCTTCTTTGCCAACGCCAGTGCCTTGAAGTAGCGGAAACGATTGAGCATGGGATTGCCGGGATAGTTCTCCTCGGCACGGTCGGCAATGGCGATGGCTGCGGTATAGCGACCCTCGGCAAAGTCGGTATAGAGCTCCTCATAGTCGGCATCCACTATGCGTTCGCGACGAAGAAGTTCCTTATAGTATTCATTGTCGCGTATGAGGTTGGCGAAGTCGCAGTCGGGGAAGCCCATAAGCACCATATCGCGGTAGTAGTTGGCCTGTGGCGTATTGCCCTGACGGTCGTAGATTCGGTAGAGCATATAGAAGGCCTGCACAATTTCAGGATGCGAGGTATAGTCGGAAGCCAGACGATGGTAGCATTCGAGGGCTCGCGGGATATTGTGAATGCCATCGTAGAAGATGTATCCGGCACCGAGGAGCGACACAGAGGTAAGGGAGTCGATGGAGTCGAACTGCTGTGAAGTTGTGGGCAGGTCTTTGAGGTAGTAGGCAATGCTATGGGGGTCGTTAGGATTGCCGTTGGAGCGCTGGCTTCCAGCCTGTTTGGCGTCAGCCAAACCATCATCCACAGCAGTGGTATCGCTGTCATTATCGTCTGATTCATCGTCGAAGGAGAACATCGACATCGTAGGTTTGTTAGAGAGAACCCATAAATCCTCCAGGGGGCGCATACCCCAACGCTGACGGAAAGTCTCTTTACCTTTCTGTACGGTCTGAGGATTATAGAAATACCAGTCGCCTGTCAGAGTATTCTGCTGCGCACGGGCATCGCTGAGGAGTTCCTCCAGTAGTTCTTTTTCTTTGGCCTCTTCCTCCTGTTTCTTGAGGGTTTCTATCTTTTCGTTGATCATCGCCAACCGTTCTCCTTCCGGCATGGCGGCCACAGATTTCAGACTATCGCAACGTTCGTAGACGCGGGTGAACGAGACGAGTTCGGTGAGCATGTCGTAGCGTCGGTGGATGGCGGAATAGTTAGGGTAGTCGGGCGTGATGTTCTGCATGGCAGTATCATAGTAACGCTGCGCTTGGTCATAGTCCTCGAACACGTCATACAGCACTTCACCCATTCGGAGTGCCGACTGGGCCTTCTGCGCCTTGTTGACGGTGGCGGCAGCGACGCTGAGGCGGTAGTTATCACAGGCTTTCTCGGGCTGCTTGACACCGAGATACATCTCGCCTTTGGCGAAGTATATCTGATCTTTATACTCCTCATTTTTCTTGTCGGAAAGCATCCTGTCGAGTCTCCGCTCCAGTTTCGTGATATCCGCATGCTCAAGATCGGCACAGGAAGCCTCTCCCAACTGGGCGTTGAACTTCATGACATACGGCGGATTGCAATCGAGCACCTCGCCATAGTATTTGGCAGCGACAGAACGCTTGTCGAGTTTGCGGTAGATTTGCGCCATTATAAAATAGAGTCGCGCGCGCGCGTAACTGTCGGAGGTAGCATCGATGGCCAAGTGAATGTACTCGACGGCTTTCTTGTATTTCTCCTGCGGTAAGGTAGCTTCCACCATTGCCATATAGAGCTTGTCGCGCTGCGAGCGCGAGAAGTTTCCTTTGTCGAGGTTGCGCACCAGTTGATCGAGAGTAGCCTCTGCTTCAGGATATTGCTTCTCCATTGTCTGACAGCGCGCCAAAAGAACAGCTCCTTCGTCGCCAGCACGGGTACCGATGAACTGACTGACAAGAATATTGCATGAGTTGGCGGTGGAAACATAGTCGTGTTTGTAGAATGAGGCATAGGCTGTCAGAAGATAGCACTCCTTAATATAAGGCACATATTCTTCGCCTTTGATGAAGATGCTGTGCTTCTGAATGCCTTTGACTCCCTTTTCTATTGCACGGTCAAACTCTGGATTCAGGCTGCGAGCCAATTCGTCGGTGCCAAGGTTTTCAACAGGGATAATCTGAGTATAGTCGTCGACAGCTTGTTTCTTAAGTTTCAACCGTCCGGCTTTGAGGCTTTCGTTGCCGTTCCACCAAACATTGTAGTGGCAGGTAATGTTATGGAACTGAATATTGGTCCATTTGGCCTTCTGCGTGGAGCACGAGGGAAGTAAGAAGGAAGAACCAAGAACTATGAGGCAAACCACGCCCCAAAGAGTTCTCTTTTTCAATATGTCGATTTTTTTCCGCATATTTCTTAGTTCTTACTTCTTAGTCCTTAGTTCAGACATTAAATCTAAAGTGCATAATGTCTCCGTCCTGTACGACGTAGTCCTTGCCTTCGACAGCTATCTTGCCGGCTTCGCGGCATTTGGCTTCGGAGCCGAGGGTGACATAGTCGTTGTACTTGATAACCTCGGCACGAATAAATCCACGCTCGAAGTCGGAATGGATAATTCCCGCAGTCTGAGGTGCTTTCATACCCTTCTTGAAGGTCCATGCACGGCACTCCTTGGGGCCTGCGGTGAGGAAGGTCTGAAGCCCAAGTAAACGGTAGGCGGCTTTGATGAGGCGGTTCACACCGCTCTCCTTCAATCCCAAGTCTTCGAGGAACATCTGTTTTTCCTCATAGGTCTCCAACTCGGCAATGTCGGCCTCGATGCCGGCTCCGATGAGCAGTACCTCGGCATTCTCATCCTTGACGGCCTCACGGACAGCCTCAGAGTATTTGTTTCCATTCACCACTGAACTCTCGTCGACATTGCAGACATAAATGACAGGCTTGGTGGTGAGAAGCATGAGGTCGCGAGCCACTTCGGCTTGGTTTTCATCAAGTTGGACGGTACGTGCACTCTTACCGGCTAAAAGCGCCTCTTTGTAGAGATCCATCACTTCAACGAGTTTTTTGGCGCGAGCGTCGCCACCGGCTTTGCCTTTCTTTACCTCCTTGTCGTATCGGTTCTCTATAGTCTCCAAGTCTTTGAACTGGAGCTCAAGGTCGATAGTAAGCTTGTCGCGCACAGGGTCTACGGTGCCGTCGACATGGGTGATGTTGTCATCATCGAAACAGCGTAAAACATGGATGATGGCATCGCAGTTGCGGATGTCGGCCAGAAATTTGTTGCCAAGACCCTCCCCTTTCGAGGCACCACGGACGAGACCGGCGATGTCGACAATCTCGACAGTGGCAGGAACGACAGAAGCCGGGCGCTCAATTTCCACCAGTTTGGCGAGGCGCTCGTCGGGAACGGTGATAACACCCACATTGGGCTCAATAGTGCAGAACGGGAAGTTGGCTGCCTGAGCTTTAGCGTTGCTCAAGCAGTTGAAGAGCGTCGACTTGCCCACGTTAGGCAGTCCTACGATACCACATTGCAGACTCATAGCAAGTTTAAAGTTTAATGTTTAAAGTTTAAAGTTCTTTCTCAATGAGGTATTGGTTACGGGTGCTACTGTTGCGGCAGATGAGTTCGCCGAGGAAGCCCGCCAGGAATAGCATCATGCCGGCCAACACGAAGAACATCGAGAGGTAGAACCAGACACTAGTGGTCAAAGCAATATGTCCCGTCATGCGAAGCACCAACAGAACAATGAGTGAAACGAGACCGAAGAGGCCCGACATGGTGCCCACAGCGCCGAAGAAGTGCATGGGTTGCTTGCCGAACTTCGACATAAACATGATACTCATCAAGTCGAGGTAGCCATTGATAAAGCGGCTCATACCGAACTTGGTGACGCCGAATTCGCGTTTGCGGTGCTGGACGACCTTCTCGCCAATTTTTCCAAAGCCAGCCCACTTGGCGATGACAGGGATGAAGCGGTGCATCTCGCCGTAGACCTCAATGCTTTTCACGACATCGTGGCGGTAGGCTTTGAGGCCACAGTTGAAATCGTGCAGATAGATACCGCTCATACGGCGGGTGGTCCAGTTGAAGAACTTCGAAGGAATGTTCTTTGCGAGTTTTGAATCGTAGCGCTTCTTCTTCCAGCCGCTGACAAGGTCATAGCCTTCGTCTTTAATCATGCGATAGAGCTCGGGGACCTCGTCGGGACTATCCTGCAGGTCGGCATCCATGGTGATGACGACGTCGCCTTCGGCGGCGGCGAAGCCGACATTGAGGGCGGCGGACTTGCCGTAGTTGCGACGGAATTTAATACCACGATAGCAGGGATTATCAGCGTGGAGTTTCTCGACAGCCTGCCAAGAGCCATCGCGACTGCCGTCGTCGACAATGATGACCTCGTAGCTGAAGTGATGCTCTTTCATCACTTTGTCAATCCATTCTGCCAGATGGGGCAGCGACTGGTCCTCGTTATATGAAGGTACTACAATTGATATTTGCTTCATGATGTTTCGATATTACTTTATTTTCTTTTCTTTATTATTTCTCCTTTTTCATTTTTGAGGATGAGAGCAGAGATAAATGCTCCAAAGCCTCCAAGAACGGCCATGATGACAGCGGAGATGAATCCCCAGAAGGCCGACCAATAGTGTGCCGGATAGTCGACGAAGGGCTCATTTTCCATCATTGTGTTGGTGAACAACTCTATCTGTCTAGGGACGGCGAATCCCATTATCCAAATAAATACACCATACACCAAACAGGCCATGATGGCGGTACCCATGCCGAAGAGCATCAACTCCTTCAGGGTGGCTTTGCGGTCGGGCAACGTATTGCGGTAGAGCATAGTGAAGAGGAATCCACCCACCAGCAGGATGCCGTCACTGAGGTACGAAACCGGACTCTCGGCAGGATTCTCCATCAACCAACGCACCCACAAGTAGAGCATCAGCATCACTCCCGTCAGCAAACCGCTCCGCAGGTAGGCCCTACGGTAGTTCCCATGAATGGTCGATTTATATCTATGAAAAAATCTCATCTAACGTTTCTTTCCAGTTCTTTACGTATCATAGCCTTCAGTTCGAGGGCTTTCTTTGTGGCAGCTTTTTTCTTCTCCGGTTTGTAGAAATCGCTGTAACGGACACTACCCAAGCTAATGCTGGGGTCGGAGAACGGTCCTTTGATATCCACAGCCAACCTGACAATCAAGGGGCTCTTCAACATCTCAATGTGATAGTTGCAAAGGTTGTCCAAATTGTGTGTGCCAGAGAGGCAGAACTTATAGCTGCCCATGTTAAGCAGGAAGGGATAAACCTCAATCTCTTTTCGGAAACAGGTCATCTCCACATCCATGCTGTCGATTCTAATCTTATTGTCGTTGTCCTTCCAACTCTTGAGACCAAGGAGTTTGGCCGTCCGAGAGAGCGACTTGTCGTCGAAGACAACAAGGTCTTTGCCGCTGATGGCCGCGGAGCCCAGCAAAGAGCTCATCTTTGGCTGATAACGAGCATCGAGGAACGTCTCGCCAGCCAGATGAAAGTCGGCATTCCCGTTGAAAGCTTTCAGCATCGGTACCAGCGTGTCGATGCAGGGTATCATGTCTAGTAACTCGTCGATTTGGATATCGAGCAGATGGAAGTCGATGGAAGTGAAGAGATTGTTCGGGCGTGGCGACTTGTAGATGGCCGTGAGCTGCATGCGGGCAGCCTTACAGACGAAGCCCATCTGGTCGAGTACCGCAACACCGTCTTTCACCGTCAACTCGCCCGAGAGGTCGCGCAAATCATTCCCAAAAGCCACGCTGCGTTTGATGTGGGTATTGACGGTAAAATTCACATTCCTTGGAACTATAAAGGGGGTAGCATCAGCCGGCACCGTGTCCTCTTTTCTCATCTCCTCAAGTTCGTCGGCATCGCTACCGGCACCGCTGAAGAGGTTCATCAGCTGGTCCACATCGGCATAGTCTGACGTAAGGTTCAGGTAGCCCGTCAACAATTCCTCGTCATCTAACCATTCTTCAATATTCTCAATCTTGCCGAAGATGTCGAGATCTGTATGCCCCATCATCAGCTGAGCCGAAAGAATTTCACATTCCTTCTCATTGCATTTCACATCAAGGTCCGTTAGTTTCAAAGCCTCAGGAAGTCCCGGCGTGAAGAATGTTGTATTGTGTGTCGTGAAACCCAGACGAGGAGTGAATTGCGACAGCAAACCATCCTTGGTATTATCTTGTTTTATCGAGCCTTTCAATTGCAAACCACCTGTCGAGAGTGTCGTCTCATCCAAAGCGGCCTCCGATTCACCCATTGCGAAAGAGAAGTCGGCCTCGATAGCATTCATTATCACATCATTGACAGCCAGCATGATGTCGAATTTTCGGCACTCGCTTTCGAGACGGGCGGGACCAACTTCCATCATCAGATTGCCATCGCCACCGCCACTGATACGCACGTCGGCCAACTTCCCATCCTGCTGCTGGGCAGGCATCGCTACAACAACGTTCATCTCGGGGAATGAAGCCTCCATGCCTTCGAAGTCAATATTTGTTTCACGTAATTTCAGGTTGGCGGCGACCAGCATCTTCTCGAAGTTCTTTGTTGCGAGATCTTTCATGCTGAATTTAACCTTTGCATCGAGGGTGGCATTGCCCTCGGCTTCAAGTTCCATATCCTCGGGCAGCAATGGGGCTATATTGTCCAGCGGAACGTCGGCTGTCAAATCGCCAGCCACTCGCATATTGCCCATCAAGTCGTCGGCACGGCCCGACAGTAAAATCTGACTCTCGTTTGCTTTCACCCGCAGATTGTCGACTTTAGCTGATGAGACACCCCCTTTATTCATATCCAGATGTGCCGCCACTTTACCAGACACTCCGAAGAGGTTGTAGGGCAGCATTGTCGTATCGGCGTATCGGCCTTCTCTCACACTCACATTGGCATCTACCACAGGTATTGCACTGTCGCTCACCTCCCCTTTTGCGGAGACCTTCAGATGCACTTTGCCGTCGACCTGCATTTTCTTGAGGAACGAGGCATAGTTTTTGGGAATCATCGATAGCACACGTTTCAACTGCCATTCGCCATCGCTGGCAAGGGTAACATCGACTAACATAGAAGAATCCAGCACCACTTCGCCGCCCACCAACAAGCCAATGTCGGTGATGTTGACGGTCGACTCCTTGATGCTCAGCTTTTTGTTAATCATATTGTAGCGGAATGGTATCTGCGTCTCCAGCAAGGGCAACTGCGACTTCTGTAGCGTTTCGTTGACCATGGGCTGGCCGGCGAGGTCGAGGGTACCACCCGTCAGTAACAATGCGAGACCACCTTCGAGACTGCCTTTGTTGCTGGCAGCGTTGAGGTCTACCACCAAGCCTTCGAGTACTGTCGCCAATGAGGGGACGCCAGTGCTGTCGGTCATCGTCAGCGCCACCTTCTCCCCACCGAGTTCCATCACGGCACAGGCAGCAAGTCCTTTCTTGTCGACATCGGCGGCGAGGGTCAGGTTCTCAATTTCCGCTTCCGTCTTTCCACTTTCCACATTCCGCGTTCCACTCAAACTGTTGCAAACCATCTGTAGTTTGCCGGCGATATCGCTGTCTTTGATTTTTCCGTTCACCGCCAAATCCAAGCCGCAAAGCTCGGCATCAATGCCATCGCGCTCGTCTTTCAACTTGGCATTGAGATTATTTATCTCAATCTTCTTCAGGTCAATCAGTTTAGGCAACTGCGTGGGAGTGGTGTCGGTGCTGGGCGGGACGATGGCCAGATTGCTACGACCTTCTTTATCAATATAGATATTGGCTTCTACATTGTCCACAATCACCTGGTGGACGATAAGTTCGTCGTCCTTCAGGAACGCCATCAGGTCGATACCCAGCGTCACATCGCCAATATGGGCAAGGGTGTCGTTGGGTGTTCCTGGGATTTTCTTGATGAGTGTCACATCTTTGAGCGCCAGTCCTGCATCGGGATAGGTGGAAATGAAGGTAAGATCGACATACTCAAAATGGGCATCACAATCGAGGAAGTTTCCAATATAATGGTTTACCAGTTTGGTGAGCTGCGAAGGGGTAAAGATAAGCCACATAGCAATACCTAGAAGCAGCAACACCAGACCCACGAGAGAGCCTAGTGAAATCCATGTAATCTTCCAACCCTTCTTGATACTCATAATTTTCTGAATCTTTTTGTTTGTCCGTAAATATCCTCCCATTTCATCGCATAAGAGGAAATCTCTCGGATACGATATACTTTCGGCACTGCCTGGTTCTCGTTTTCGCCTCGGAAGACACAGGTGAGTTCATCTTTGTCGAGCGACCACTCGAACTTCAGGTTACTCTCCTCTTCAGAGATATCCTCGCTTTCATCCCATGTGACACCAGTGCCGTCGGTACGGAAGCGCCAATACTCTTGCTGTCCTTCCACAACCCATTTGCCCATGAGTTCGGAAGGATCAAAAACAAGTACCGGATCGTCGCTGCAACCGCCGAAGAATCCCACCGCCGGCAGCAACATCATCATTACTATGTATCCTAACTTCTTCAACTTTAATCTATTATCTATTGTCTCTTAACTTTTAATTCTGTATATTTCCTTCAACATTCTCCCTTCTCCATCGTAATCCAATCCGTAGCCCACGATGAAATCGTTTCCTATTTCCTTTCCCACATAGTCCACCTTGAAGCCGCCCTTGAAGCAACCGGGTTTCAAAAGCAGAGAACAGACTTTGACGCTCGCAGGCTCGAATTTTGCCAACTCATGCAACATATAGTTCATCGAAATGCCGCTGTCCACAATATCCTCCACAATGATAATATCGCGGCCTTTTACTTTCGTCGTGAACGGCAACTGAGCCTGCACTTTGCCTGTCGAATGCATACCCTCGTAGGAGGTGTACTTTACAAACTCCACCTCGCACTTCATTGCCAGTTTGCGCACTAGGTCGGCGGAAAAAATAAAACTCCCAGTCAGCACAGGACAAATCAACGGGTGCTTGCCGGCATAGTCAACATTGATGCGTGCCGCCAACTGCTCCACCACCTCGGCTAATTCGGCCTCGGTGATATACACCTCGAATTCTTTGTCCTTAACTTTCATTTTCTTCAATGTTTATGCCGGCTGGAAGCCGGCGCTCCATAACCTATAACCTTTTATAGCCTTTAAACGTTAAACGTTAACCATTATTCTTCCATCACCACTCTCAGTCCAAAATACTCCTGTTTCATCGTCGGCAGGTACCAACTGCGGTCATAGACCGTGCAGGCTGGCGAGGTACTGTTGTAGTGACCACCGCGCAGTATTTTGTTCTCTCCTTCTCGTGGGCCGCGGGGATTCTCCTGCATCTCAGCACTGTAGGCCTCCATCCAGTCTTGACACCATTCCGCCACATTGCCGCTCATATCGTAGAGTCCAAGCTCGTTGGGCAGCCGCTGTCCCACAGGATGCGTCTTACGTTCGCTGTTCACGCAGTACCAGCAGTAGCGGTCAAGTTGTCCCCTATCACATCCCGAGAATGCGGATGTCCTCGTCCGTCCTCTGGCGGCAAACTCCCACTCGGCTTCTGTCGGCAGACGGAATCGGCGGCCGGTCATTTGGCTCAGCATGATGGTGAAGCGCTGCGCCTCTTCCCAACTCACATTTTCCACAGGCAGGCTGTCGCCACCAGCGAATTTGGATGTATTATCTCCCATCACAGCAACCCATAGTGCCTGTGTCACCTCAAAGCGGCCGATGTAGTAGTTGTCCACCGTCACCTTGTGTTCGGGACGCGACGCCTCGTAGGTAATCTTCACCCCTTTCGGAGGTTCATTGTTTCCCATCGTAAACGTGCCACCCTTCACCCACACCATATCGATGGTCACACCATCGACCACGCTCACACGGACTACACTATCCTGTGCCCTTGCCGGAACTATGAGGTAAGAACTAAGAGCTAAGAAAGCCATAGCCCAGCGGATACCGCAAGGCAGGCTATACTTTTTTTTGTTCTTCATTGTTATCAAAACTTCTTAGCTCTTACTTCTTAGCTCTTAGTTCATGTGTTCCTCGCTCCACTGCTCGGGGTTCTTGCGCCAAGCCGAAAGGCTTTCGAAGTCCTCGGGACGCACATACTCCTTCTCATGGGCCACCTGTATCAGGGTGTCGTAGTCGGTCAGCGTCATCAGCTCCACATTCTCGTTTTCGAAGTTGTCGGCAGCCACCTGCAAGCCATAGGTAAAGATGGCGGCCATACCCTTCACGATGCAGTCTTTCTCACGCAGGGCTTTCACGGCGATGAGGGAACTCTTGCCCGTCGATACGAGATCCTCGATGACCACCACCGACTGACCGGCATGAATCTCACCCTCAATCTGGTTCGTCAGACCGTGGCTCTTGCTCTCGGAGCGGACGTAGACAAAGGGGCGATTGAGTTCCTGTGCCACCAGTGCGCCCTGGGCGATGCCGCCCGTCGCCACACCGGCGATGACATCCACATTCCCCCACGTCTCGTTGATAATCTCCACGAAGCGCTGGCGAATGAAAGTGCGAATCTCAGGATACGACAAAGTGACCCTGTTGTCGCAATAAATAGGCGATTTACGCCCCGAAGCCCACGTGAAAGGATGCTCATTATTGAGCTTTACTGCTTTCACTGTCAATAAAAAATCTGCCGTCTTAGCGGCCATATCCTTGTTTGTAATCATGGTGCAAAAATACACTTTTTTTTTAATATAGTAAAAAAAATCTTTTTTTGTTAAAATTTTATTAAAATTAAAAAAATTCATATATTTGTACGCCCGTTTGGGAAACAACGAAATATTAAAATAACTAAATATGAAGAAATTAACCTTATCACTCCTCGCGCTTGCAACGCCATTTTTGGCCTCTGCAAGCGAAGCGAACCTCAAGATGCCAGAGAATTTCTCCGACGATCCACAAACTTCCATCCTCTATTGGGGCTTCGCCGTCGTCGTCCTCGGACTTCTCTTCGGATTCTGGCAGTTCAGCAAAATCCGCAAACTACGTGCCCACAAGTCGATGCTTGAAATTGGCAACGTCATCTTCAAGACCTGTTCGACCTACCTGAAGCAGCAGGGCAAGTTCCTCTTCTTCCTGTTCCTCATCATTGGTGCCGCTATCGCACTTTATTTCGGTGCTCTCGAAGGAAAAGCTTTTGGCGATGTGCTGCTCATCCTCTCCTGGACAGTCATCGGTATCCTGGGTTCCTACGGTGTCGCTTGGTTCGGTGTCCGCATGAACACCTACGCCAATGCCCGCATGGCTTTCGCCAGCTTGCGCCGTCGTCCCCTCGACCTGCTGAATATCCCGCTGCGTGCCGGTATGTCTATCGGTATTGTGCTCATCTGCATCGAGCTGGTGCTGATGCTCGTCATCCTGCTCCTCATGCCCGGTGACCTTGCCGGCAGCTGCTTCATCGGCTTTGCCATCGGCGAATCGCTCGGTGCTTCCGCCCTCCGTATCGCTGGTGGTATCTTCACCAAGATTGCCGACATCGGAAGCGACCTGATGAAGGTGGTCTTCAAAATCGGTGAGGACGATCCCCGCAACCCCGGTGTCATTGCCGACTGCACTGGCGACAACGCTGGCGACAGCATTGGACCCACCGCTGACGGCTTCGAGACCTACGGCGTCACCGGCGTGGCCCTCGTCTCTTTCATCCTCGTGGCTGTCCCCGAGGAATACCGCATTCCCATGCTCGTATGGATTTTCGTCATGCGTATCCTCGGCATCGTGGCCTCCGTCCTCGCGTACTATATTAATAGCGCCCTCTCCACCTCCAAATACAAGAATGCCGACGACCTCGACTTCGAGAAACCGCTCACCTCGCTGGTGTGGATCACCTCTATCCTCTCCATCGTCGGAACCTTCTGCGCCTCCTACTTCATGCTCCACGAGGCCCTTCCCGGCAACGCCTGGTTGGCTCTCGCCACCATCATCTCCTGCGGCACCCTCGGCGCAGCCCTCATCCCCGAACTTACCAAGATCTTTACCTCGCCCAAGTCGAAGCATGTCGACGAGGTGGTCTCCGCTTCCAAGCAGGGCGGCGCCTCGCTGAATATCCTCTCTGGCCTCGTGTCCGGCAACTTCTCCGGCTTCTGGACGGGTCTCGTCTTCTTCGTCCTGATGCTCGCCTCCTACTTCGCCTGCGAAGGCTTCGGTCTCACCGCCATCCTGCCCGTCTATCCCGCCATCTTCGCCTTCGGCCTCGTGGCCTTCGGCATGCTGGGCATGGGCCCCGTCACCATCGCTGTCGACTCCTACGGTCCTGTGACCGATAACGCCCAGAGCGTCTACGAGCTCTCCCTCATCGAAGATGATATCGAGAAGACCACCAAGGAGGTGGAAAGCGAATTCGGCTTCAAGCCCGACTTCGAGAAAGCAAAATACTACCTCGAGGCCAACGATGGTGCCGGCAACACCTTCAAAGCCACCTCGAAGCCCGTACTTATCGGCACCGCCGTTGTGGGTGCCACCACCATGATTTTCTCCCTCATCGTGATGATTAAGGACGAACTCGGCATCCAGCCCGAGGCCATCCTCAACCTCCTCAACCCCTACTCCATCCTCGGATTCATCCTCGGCGGCTGCGTCATCTACTGGTTCACCGGCGCCTCCATGCAGGCCGTCACCACGGGTGCCAACCGCGCTGTGGAGTACATCAAGGACAACATCAAACTTGACGCCAACGCCCCCAAGAAGGCCGACACCGAGAAGAGCCAGGAAGTGGTCAAGATTTGCACCAACTACGCTCAGAAAGGCATGATCAACATCTTCATCGCCATCTTCTGCTTCGCCCTGGGCTTCGCCTGCATCTCCTCGCCCGAGAGCATCGGTGGCAACAACGCCATCTGCCTCTTCATCTCCTACCTTATCTCCATCGCCGTCTTCGGCCTCTTCCAAGCCATGTTCATGGCTAACGCCGGCGGCGCTTGGGACAACGCCAAGAAGGTGGTAGAGGTGGACCTCAAGGCTAAGGGTACCGACCTCCACGACGCTTCCGTGGTGGGCGACACCGTCGGCGATCCCTTCAAGGACACCTCCTCGGTGGCTCTGAACCCCATCATCAAGTTCACCACCCTCTTCGGAGTCCTCGCCATGGAGATTGCCATCAGCGCCAGCTTCCAGGCTGCCGCCCCCTATGTCGGCATCGGCTTCCTCCTCATCGCCCTCTACTTCGTCTACCGCTCGTTCTACAAGATGAGAATCAAATAATAGTTAATAGTTAATAGATAATAGATAATAGTTAAATCCTCCGGTAGGTGACCCTGCCGGAGGATTTTTCAATTCTCAATTCTCAATTCTCAACTCATAACTTTTAACTATTATCTATTAACTATCACCACCTCTCCCCTTTCTCGTCCGTCCTCGCAGGTGATGCGGAGCACATAGGTGCCGATGGGGAGTGACCTAAGGTCAATTTTCAATTCTGAATTCTGATTTCTAAAATCTGAAATTTTATGCCCTTGCACATCGAAGACCGCCACTGCCTTCACCCCTTGTGAAGGCAGATGGATGATGCCTGTAGTGGGATTGGGATAGATGGTGAATGACTGGGAGGTTGGGTGACTGAGTATCTGGCTGGTGCTGCTGAAGAAAGCGGTAAGGTCGAGGGTGAGCAGTTGAGCGGGATGCGTGATACCATAGGCGTCCAGGTGCTCACAGGTGAGATAATAATGGAGGCCGTCGGTGGTAGCGATACCTTCCGTCTGCCAACCAATGCCGTTGGTGAGCTCCACCCTCTGTTGCCGTCCACTGGCGAAATCGCTGCCCGAGAAGCCGTCGAAGAGGTACACAAACGGCATACAGAACAGGTTGTATCCACAGAGTACCAGTCGACCTCTTTCCGGCTGGTAGCAGGCACCTGTCACCATGCCTTCGGTGGCGATGTCGAACAGCCGTCGCGCTTCCCAGCGGCCGGGAGTCTTGGGAATGGAATAGCAACTGCCGCCTTGGGACAGCCACTGCTTGGTAAAGAGAATTAACGCCGTATCGGTAGCCACGAACGCCTCGCAGTCGAAGTCCTGGGCGCTACTATCCGTGCGGTCGGGATAGGAGAACCAGAGAGTGTCGAAGGCAATAGCACCCGACGCCAAAGCCGCTTTCTCCAGCCGCAGTACATGCAGGTCGTTGCGCACGCCATTGTTGTCACCCATGTCGCCGAAATAAAGGTATTCGTCATCCTGCGTCACCTCCTCTAGATCGTAGATGGAGCGTGGGAGGACGATGGAGTCGGTGATGTTACCGCTGAGGGTGTCGAGGGCGTAGAGTACAAGTGAGCCGTGGTCGTTGCAGCTCCAAAGCTTTCCGTCGAGAAAGAACAGCGTCGAAGTACCCTCCATCTCTGTCGGCAGGTCGCCCACCACCTCCGCCGTAGGACGCTCCTGCCCCTGTGCCAGCACAGGAGAGAGTATCAGCAACACCCATAATAACATCGAAGAACGTTTCATAACCTTTGCAATTTTGGCTGCAAAGATACAACTTTTTTGTGGAATCAGATTTTATTCGTATTTTTGCAGTCTCAAAACACCATCCGTATGACAAAACGCATCTGTCTAATCCTCTGTCTGCTGCTGGCCGGCATGGGCCTCGCGGCTCAGAACAGCGAGGTTAGAGTTTACAAGGGGTGCTACGCCCTCAGCAGCAACCAGATACTAACCCTCAAGGGCGGCAACATCTATAGCGGTCGCTATGCCCTTAGCAGCAACCAAATCCTCAAGGTGGAGGGCGGCAACGTCTACTCAGGACACTACGCCCTCAGTAGCAACCAAGTGCTGAAAGTGGAGGGCGGCAATGTCTACAGTGGCCATTATGCTCTCAGCAGCAACCAAGTGCTGAAAATCGAGAACGGCAACGTCTACTCAGGACGCTACGCCCTTAGCAGCAACCAGATTCTCAAGATAGTGGGCGGCAATGTCTACCTCGGCAGCTATGCCCTCAGCAGCAACCAGGTGCTGAAGATAGAAGGCCGCGTGACCCTCGCCGAGTTTGCCGCCATCTGGTATGCCTGCACCTACATTATTCCCTAATGTGTTAATGCGTTAATGAATGGCTGCCATGAGGCAGTTCAAAAAAAATTATACCTCGTTACAATAAAACCGGGGTTTTTACGTAATACCTTTTGGAAATTAGGAATTAGGAATTAGGAATTAATAAAGTTTAAAGTTTAAAGTTTAAAGTTTAAAGGTTATAGGTTCTTGAATAAGTAATGAATAGATATAGATATATTTTTTTGCTGGTTTTTGCGTTGGCGGTGGGGTGTCAGGGAAATGACAGCTCGCTGCTGATTACCGACGATATGTCGGACAGCGCAAAACTGGAGACCCTCGACCGGCAGCTGGAGAAGGAGCCTGACGACCTCCAGGCACATTTCCTCCGCGCCCAAGTGCTCTTCCACATGGGGCGCAACAGTGAGGCTATGATGGATATCGATAAGTCCCTCAAGGGCGAGCCCGACAATGTGGATTTCCTGCTCCTCAAGGGCGACATCTGCCTGAAGAACGGCAATATGGCCGACTGCTACAAGGTGTTGCAGCACGCCGAGGAGGTGGCACCCGACAACCAGGAGGTGCTGCTGAAGATGGGCGAGATTACCTTCGACAGCAAGGACTACGACCGCTCGCTGGAGTACCTCTCCAAAGTCACCGCCAAGGATGAGAACAACCGTGCGGCGCTCTTCATGAAGGGTTATATCTATAAGGAGAAGGGCGACACGGCCAGTGCCGTGCAGTTCTTCCGCCGCGTCTGCGACAAATACCCCGACTATGCGCTGGCCTTCGAGGAACTCGGTGTACTCTATGCCAGCCGAAACGAGAACATGGCGCTGGAATACCTCAACACCGCCGCCAAACTCGACCCCTCGAACACCAACACCCTCTACGCTCTGGCGATGTTCTACCAGGACCGCGAGGACTTCGATAACGCCGAAGCCCTTTACCACCAGATTCTCGATCTCAACGAACGCTCCGCCGACGCCTGGCATAACCTGGGATGGATAGAGCTGACACACTACCACGACTATGACCGCGCCATCGAATACTTCGACAAAGCGCTCGCTATCGACCCGCAGATGGAGAACGCCATCATCAACCGCCAGCTGGCGATTAAGGAAAGTGGAAAGTGAAGAGAAATGAGAAATAGGTTAAAGTTTAAAGTTTAAAGTTTAAGGTTTAAAGGTTATGAGAAAGGAGAAATGAGAATGATAAACAAACAAAACACAACATATATCATGAGTAATTTAAAAGGACGCAACCTGATTTCCATCACCGATTTCTCTAAGGAGGAGTATATCCAGGTGCTGGACATCGCCGAAGGATTCGAGAAGAATCCGAAACAGAAAATCCTCAGCGACAAGGTGGTCGCCACGCTCTTCTTCGAGCCCTCCACGCGTACGCGCTTGAGCTTCGAGAGTGCCGCCAACCAGCTTGGCGCCCGCATCATCGGCTTCTCCGACCCGGGTGGCACCAGCGTCCAGAAAGGCGAGAGCCTGCACGACACCATCGTGATGGTCTCCTCCTACAGCGACCTCATCGTGATGCGCAACCCCAAGGAGGGCTCGTCGCGCTACGCCAGCGAGGTGGCCTCGGTGCCCGTCATCAATGCCGGCGACGGCGCCAACCAGCACCCGACCCAGTGCATGCTCGACCTCTACAGCATTCGCAAGACCCAAGGGACGTTGGATAACCTGCAGATTGCTATGGTAGGCGACCTGAAGTACGGCCGCACTGTCCACAGCCTCGTCCAGGCCATGTGCAACTTCAACGCCACCTTCCACCTTGTCTCGCCCCAGGAGCTCAAGCTCCCCAGCAGCGTGAAGATGAGCATCAAGGACGCTGGTCTCCGCTACTACCAGTACACCGACCTGCGCGATATCATCCCCACGGCCGACATCATCTACATGACCCGCGTGCAGCGCGAGCGCTTCCCGGACCCCATGGAGTACGAGCGCGTGAAAGACAGTTGCATCCTCACGGCCGACATGCTGAAGGGCTGCAAGGAGAATATGCGCATCCTCCATCCCCTGCCCCGCGTCAACGAAATCACCACAGATGTCGACAGCACGCCCTACGCCTACTACTTCCAGCAGGCCCAAAACGGCGTCTACGTCCGTCAGGCTCTAATGGCCGCGATATTGGGAGTGAGATAATAGATAATAGTTAATAGATAATAGTTAACAATGGAAACCAAGAAAGAAATGGTGGTCAGCGCCATCGAGAACGGCACCGTCATCGACCACATCCCTACCGAGAGCGTTTATCAGGTCATCCGCATTCTGGGCCTGGAGAAATATAAAGACGAAGTCCTTATTGGCAACTACCTCAACAGCAGTAAACTGGGCAAAAAGGGCATCGTGAAAATCAAGAACAAACACTTCACCAAGGAGGAAATCAGCAAGATAGCCCTCGTGGCTCCCTTCGCCTCCATCATCAATATCGAGGACTACAAGGTAGTCGACAAATTCCGCGCTGAAATTCCCGACACCATCGAGCACTTCGTAAAATGCGCTAACCCCAAGTGCATCACCAACGCCGAAGTGGTGCCCACGAAGTTCTACGTGGTCGACAAGGAGAATCTCAAGCTCCGCTGCCACTACTGCGAGAAGTTCACCACGAAGGAGACGATGAAATTCAGTGAATAGATAAATAAATAGTTTAGATGAAACGATACTATATCGCGCTCTCCATTGTGACGGCGATGCTGCTGGGGGTAGCGCTGGGGGTGTTGGCGTTCGCCAAAGAGCAGTTCCACCTCATCATGGCACTCCTACCCTTCTACTTCGCCCTCATCACGGGCGTGCAGCACTGGGTAGTGGTGAAAAGCATGAAGAAATCGCCCCGCCAGTTCGTACAGTACTTCCTCGGTGCCACAGTAGCGGTGCTGTTCATCCACCTTGTGGTATTGGCTTCCTACCTCTTCACGCACACCGACCAGGCGAAGAGTTTTACCCTAGCTTTCTGCATCGGCTTCGCCACCATGCTGGTCTTCGAGACCGTGGCGCTGATACTCTTTGTCAAACGTCAACGGAAAAACCAATCCTAAAGTCTATAAGGCACCAGCACGACACACACACAACTGGTCGCTCCTCAGTAAACGGGCGGCCAGTTGTTGTAATTGCTGGGGCGTTACACTTTCCAATGCCTCGCGAAGGTTCTCTGTGAGTTGCTCGGTAACATGGGTCCCCAGCATGTCGCCGAAGCGGGCGGCTCGTTCGAAGACGCCATCGACGGAACGAATGAAGTCGCCGGCGAGAACCACCTTGACGAGGTCGAGTTCCTCCTTGCTAACAGGCTCGTCAATCAGGCGTTGCAATTCATATAATATTTCTTTCTCGGCAGCATCAGCGGCACTCGCGGCCACATCGGCAGTGATGAAAAAGACGATGACACCGCGGTAGATTTGCGTGCGGGCATAGATGCCATAGGTGAAACCTTTGTCCTCGCGGAGGTTACTCATCAGACGCGAGCCAAAGTAGCCACCCAGCAACGTGGTGAGTATCATGAAATGCGCATAGTCGGGATCGTCCCACTGAAGTGGGAGGATGCGTCCGACGCGGAGGGTGGTCTGGACGGAGCCAGGAAGTTGAGAATTGAGAATTGAAAATTGAGAATTGGATGACGCTGGGGCAAGAGAGGTGATATGCGAATGGGTTGATGGACGGTCGTGGCCAAAGGCTTCGTCGAGGGCAGCGAGGAGGCGGTCGTCGACTTTTCCGCTGACGACAATGTCCATATTGCCACCACGGTGGTACTCCTCGTAGAATTGCTTCACGGCGTCGAGGTCGAGGCGGTCAGCATCCTCGGGGTCGGCATAGCGTCCCAACGGATGATCGGGGCCAAAGAGTGCGGTGTAGTAGAGCCGCCGCGCCACCTCCGACGACTGCTGGCGCAGCGCGAGGAGCTTCTGGCGACGCTTGTTCTTGAAGACCTCGAACTCTTCCTCGGGAAAAGCCGGACGGTGCACCAGTCCTTCCAACACCGGCACTAGCGCATCAAGGTGGCGGTGGAGGGTATAGAAGCTCGAGGAGCAGTGGAGTACATCGGAGTTGTTGTCGACGATGATACCACGATAATCGAAGAACTCCGCCAGCTGGCGAGCGTCCATCTCGCGACTGGCGACGGTATATAGGTTGTTGGCAGCCCCAGCCACCAGTTTCTGCGGCTGGTAGCCAGTTCCGGCCTCATAGAGAAAGTCTATCTTCACCAATTCGGTACTGTCTGATGGGAAAGCATAAAGCGTGCGGCCATTGGAGAGATGGTGCTTTTCGGGGAGAAGAGTTGATATGGCGGGAATTTCTACCATTAGATTAAATATTTAGAAGAGAACAGTGAGTTTAACATTCAGTTGTCTGGCGGTGAGGTAGTTGGGCACGCGTCGCGGGATGTTATCGATGTCGGCCACCCAGAGGTAGGAGACGACATTGTGGAAATTGAATAGGTTGAAGACCTCGATGCCTATCTGGATATCCTCCACAATGCGGAAAATCTTCTTGTGCTTCAGGCTCTCGAACTGCGAGAGGCGAATGGTGTTGCCCCAGTCGATTCGGTAGTACGACGGCAGCCGCAGGTATTCGCCGCCGTTGTTGCCAAAGGGCGACATGATGGGCGTGCCTGTGGCGTAGACGAGGTTGAGGCTCATGCGCCACCATGGCATATCGGGCACGTTGTCCTGCAGGAAGACCTTGAAGGAGACGCGCTGGTCGGTGGGACGGTCGAGCCATCCGTAGCCGTCGCCCTCGATATCCTCCTGGGTCTTCATGATGGAGAGGGAGGCCCACGACTCAAGCCCTTTGATGAGTTCGGCATTGAGTCGCACGCTGAGACCCACAGCATATCCCACGGCCGACTGGTCGGGCTTGTAGCGCAGGCGCAGGTTGTCGACCTCGTAGGGAATCAGGTGGGTGAGATATTTATAGTAGAGGTCAGCGGTGAGAGTAAAGGGTTTGTTTGCGAGGCGGAAGCGCCAGTCGGCGGTGGCGGTGACCTGCCACGAATGCTGCGGGTCGACGTCGGGCACTAGCTGGCCATCGAAGCGGCGGTACTCGCGATAGAAAGGAGCCTGGCTATACCATCCGCCGGCCAGTCGGAAGAGCAAATCTTTCTGTCCGGCAGGCATATAGTTGATACTGGCGCGCGGGCTCACCGTCCATCGGGGGCCGAAGTCACAAACCAGTCCATTGCTCTCCATGTGAGTGTTGTAGAACTGTCCACGCACGCCCACAAACACTCGGATGTCACTGCCGCGACGGGTATAGAAATTTAGCTCGCGCTGGAGATAACCCGAGGTCCGAAAGGTCTGCATCGAACTGTTAGAGAGGGCGAACTGCTGGAGGATGGGATTGAGCGGCACATTGGTAGTGTCGCCGAATGGCAGGATATGGGAGGGGATGGAGTAGCCCGACGAGTCGACCCATTTCCACTCGCGGAGGTGGTCGTTGACCTGCTCGAGTTGGAACTTGAGTCCCATATTCCAACTGCCCAGCTTGGCGTAGCGATTGGCCTTGAAGTCGAGGCTGACGATATCGGTGGTGAGGCGGTTGCGGGCATGCTCGAGGAAGGTGCCCACGCCTCGGTCGAAGCGCGAGGTATCGTCGGTGGTCTCGCCGGTGGCTATCTGGTAGAGCCAATACTGGCTCTGCACGTCGTAGCGCTCGCTCTCGTTGATATGCTGCACAGAGAGGTTGCTCGTGATATGCCAGTCCTCGTTGGGTCGCCAGTCGGCCATGAATGCCCCGAGGAAGGTATTGTAGCGGTCCTGCTCCTGACCGTCGAAGTAGATGTCTATCTCCATGCCGGGCTGGAGGGCGCTGCCGAAAGCCGTTGTTTGACTCTCGGGCACGAGGCCATAGACGTTGCGGGTGGCCACGGCGAGGATACCGAGGTTGAGTTTGTCGTTAACCTTATAACCTAGCAGAGCCTGCAAATCGGTATAAGAGGTGGTGTAGCTTCCCTTGGTGTCGAGGCTACCGAGGATGTACTGGTTACTGTGGCGGCGGAAGCCCACGGCGTAGCTCCAGCGCTCCCCCACCCTGCCCTGCAACGTGGCGGAGCCTCCAAGGAGGCTAACGCTAAGCTTGCCCTTGATGGTCTTGCGCGAGGCGTCGGTCACGGGGGCCGAATTGCGATAGGTAATATCAAGAACCGAGGAGAGCTTGTCGCCATAGGTCACGTCGAAGCCGCCGGGCGAGAAGAGGATATTGTCCACCAAATCGGGGTTGATGATGCTCATGCCCTCTTGCTGGCCGCTACGGATGAGCATGGGACGGAAAATCTCGACTCCATTGATATAAACGAGATTCTCGTCGAAAGAGCCGCCACGCACCGAATACTGGCTCGAGAGTTCGTTGTTCGACTGCACGTCGGGCAGCATCTTGATGACGCCTTCCACGCCGCCCAGCGGTCCCACCGTCTGGTCTATTTTCTCAGTCTCTATGCGGGTGAAGGTGGTCTGGCGGTTTTTCTCATCGCTGATTTCCACCGCCTCAAGTTGTGTGGCAGAGGGTTTGAGTTGTATGTTGAGTTCGGTGCGGCCGCGGCGCGGCAACACACGCTGCTGTGCAGGCTCATAGCCGGTGAAGGAGAAGCGTACCGTCACGCTGTCGCCACCTTTGAGCTCCAGCCGGTAGAAACCCTTGGCATTGGTGACGGCTCCCGAAGCGTTGCCCGGCACCCCCACATTCACAAACTCCAGCGGCTGGCCGCTTTGGGCATCGGTCACCACTCCTTCCACCACGCTCTGCGCAACCACCACGAGAGGCAATGCCGACAACAATAGATAGAGAAAAAGACGTTTCATTGCCTAAATAACAATGAAACGCCTTTTTTATTGTATCTTTCGATGAATTATTGCTGCTTGAGCATCTGCTCACGGCGGGCCTTGATGGCGGCAGACTCGTTGAGCATGTCCACCTTGGCGTAGGCGGTCTCGAGAGCGCCCAAGGCGTTGAACAGGTTCACACGCATAGACTTCTTGGCGTTCTCGTCGGTCAGACCGTCGATGTAAGCTACAGCCTTCTCCAAGTTGGTGATGGACTGGCGATAGAGGTCCTTAGCCTCAGCCTCCAGTTTGTCGATGAGGCCCAGCTTCTCCTCGTCAAACGGATCGAGCTGGTTGGCGGCATTGGTCTTGTCGGCAGCGCGGTTGAAGTACATGCCACCAAGACCGAAGTTGGCTTCAAACTGGTTGGGTTTCAGCGTGAGGCTCTCAGTGTACTTGGCAATGGCGCCATCGATGTCGCCACTCTTCTCCAGCACATCAGCGGAAAGCACGAGCACCAGCGGATAGAGGTCGGCGGAATCCTTGGTCAGATTAAGCACCGTGTTAATCTGCTCCTTGCTCTTCTCCACATTGTCCTCCAACAGGTAGCCCTCAGCGAGCATCAGATAGGACTTGAAGTCGTTCTTGCAGTTCTTCACATAGCTGTTGGCCAGCTTCATGGCGTTGGCATTGTCACCTTTAGCCTTGTAGATGTTGAACAGCGTGGTGTAGACGAAGTTGTTGGTAGCTTTCTTGCGCACCATCTGGTTGAAGTATTTAATGGTGTTGGCGGTATCGGAAGTGGCCACGGAGCTCAAGCCGGCGATGAACATAGCGTCGAGGGCGAACTGGCCCTTGCCCGAGTTATTGAAGCCGGTGATGGACTTCTCAGAAAACTCGATAGCTTTGGTGTAGTCCTTCTCTTTGTAGGCGCTCGAGGCCTGGTTGTAGTACTCGTTGGCCACGAAGCTGAAGACCTCGTTCACCTGCTGGGCATATTCCTGCTTGGTATCGAGGCGTTTGCACTCGAGGGCGGCGGTATAAGCCTGCTCGGCCCAGTCGGGAGCCAAGTCTTTGTATTTGGGCTTCTTGCTCTGAGCGTCGCCTCCGATACGAGCATAAATCAAAGCCTTGTAGCACCACGTCTTGGCGTCGTCCTTGGTATCCTCATGCAGGCAGGCGGCGTCGATCTCGGCCTTAGCCTTGTTGAGGTAGTTCTTTCTCATGTCCTGGAAAGCGCTGGAGACATTGAGCGACTGAGCGCCGGCGGCCAGTGCGAAAGCCACGAAGGTGGCGGTCATGACAAACTTTTTCATTTTCATGTTGTTTATTGTTTTTGGTTTGTTTTATTCGTTTGTATTATTAGTACCTCCTTCTTCCGAATTATTGCTCTCGGGAGTGAGATTTTCCGAGTTTTCCAAATTTCCGGAGGTTTCGGGGTTCTCCGAATTCTCTTCCTCGTTCTCTGTCGGCACCTTGGTGATGGAGGCGATGAAGTTCTTGCCGCGGAGGTCGATGAGCTTCACACCCTGCGTGGCGCGTCCAAGGACGCGGAGGTCGGCCACCTTCATGCGGATGGTGATGCCGCTGCGCGTGATAATCATCAGGTCGTGGTCTTCGGTGACATTGGTGACAGCCACCAGCGGACCCGTCTTCTCGGTAATCTGCATGGCCTTCACACCCTTGCCGCCGCGGTGTACGGTGGCGCGGTAGTCCTTCAGCGAGGAGCGCTTGCCGTAGCCGTGCTCGGTGACCACCAGCAAGTTCTCCTCGTCACTAGGCAGACAGAGCATCTCGATGGCGGCATCGTCGTCGCCGTCGAGGTCCATGCCTTTCACGCCGCTGGCGCCACGACCCATCGAGCGGAACTCCTTCTCGGGGCATATCATCACCTTACCCTTCTTGGAGGCGATGAGCATGTAGCTCTCGCCGTCGGTGAGGCTGGCGGTGAGCAGCTCGTCGCCCTCGCGGATACCCACGGCGATGATGCCGTTGGTCCTCGGACGTGAGTAGGCCTCCAGCGGGGTCTTCTTCACGATGCCGTTCTTGGTGCACATGACGATGTAGTGGTTGCCCACATACTCGCTGTCACTCAGGCTCTCCACGTTGACGTAGGCCTTCACCTTGTCGCCCGGCTCGATATTGATGCAGTTGAGGATGGGACGGCCCTTGGTGTTCTTCTCACCCTCGGGCACCTCGAAAGCGCGCATCCAATAGCAGCGGCCCTTCTCGGTGAAGAACAGGAGGTAGTTGTGGTTGGTGCAGGTGAAGATGTGCTCTACGAAGTCCTCCGAGCGCACGGCGCTTCCCTTCGAGCCCACGCCGCCGCGACTCTGGGCGCGGTACTCAGTGAGCGGGGTACGCTTGATGTAGCCCATGTGCGAGATGGTGATGACCACCTGCTCGTCGGGGATGGTGTCCTCGATGCGGAAGTTGGCGGCATCGTATTTGATGATGGTGCGACGGTCGTCGCCGTATTTCTCCTTGAGTTCGTTGAGTTCGCCCTTGATAACCTCCATCAGCACGTCGTGGTTGCCGAGGATTTCCTTGCAGCGCTCGATGAAGCGCATCTTCTCGTCGTACTCGTCCTGCAGTTTCTGGTGCTGCAGACCGGTGAGCTGGGCCAGACGCATGTCGACGATGGCGCGGGACTGCAGATCGCTGAACTGGTACTGGTCCATGAGTCCCTGACGGGCCTCGTCGGGAGTCTTGCTGGCTCGGATAAGGGCCACAATCTCATCGATGATGTCGATAGCGCGCAGCAGACCTTCCAGGATGTGGGCGCGGCGCATGGCCTCGTCCATCTCGAACTGCGTGCGGCGCGTCACCACCTCTTCGCGGTGCTCCACGAAGTATTGGATGAGCTGCTTGAGGTTCAGCAGCTGCGGACGGCCGTGCACCAGGGCGATGTTGTTCACCGGGAAACTGCTCTGCAGCTCGGTGAGCTGGAACAACTTGTTCAGAATCACGTTGGGCACCACATCGTGACGCAGCATGTAGACGACGCGGATGCCGTCCTTGTCGCTCTCGTCGCGGATGTCTGTGATACCCTCGATCTTGCCGGCCTTCACCAGTTCGGCGGTCTTCTTAATCATCTCGGCCTTGTTCACACCGTAGGGGATGGTGGAAGCCACAATCATGTTGCGGCCCTTGGCATCCTCCTCAATCTCAGTGATGGCACGAATGATGATGCTGCCACGTCCAGTGGTATAGGCTTCGCGGACGCCGTTGTATCCGTAGATGATGCCGCCCAGCGGAAAGTCGGGGGCTTTGATGTACTGCATCAACTCCTCTATCGTAATCTCCGATTCCCACTTCCCTCTCTCAGCGTTCAGCTTTCCTCTCTCGATATAGGCAATGCAGCCCTCCAGCACCTCGCGGAGGTTGTGGGTGGGCATATTGGTGGCCATACCGACGGCGATGCCGTTGGAGCCGTTGATAAGCAGGTTGGGCAACTTGGCGGGCAGCACACTGGGTTCCTGGCCCTCGTTGTCGTAGGTGGGCACCATGTCGACGGTATTCTTGTCGATATCCGCCACCAGCTCGTTGCTTATCTGCTTCAGGCGGGCCTCGGTATAACGCATGGCTGCCGGCGAGTCGCCGTCGATGGAGCCGAAGTTACCCTGACCGTCCACCAGCGTGTAGCGCATCGACCAGTCCTGAGCCAGGCGCACCAGAGCACCGTAGATACTCGAGTCGCCGTGGGGGTGGTACTTACCCATCACGTCGCCCACGATGCGGGCGCTCTTCTTCGTAGGAGTGTTGTAAAGGATACCGTTCTCGTTCATCGAGTACAGAATGCGGCGGTGCACCGGCTTGAAACCGTCGCGCACATCGGGCAGAGCCCTAGCCACAATCACCGACATCGCATAGTCGATATAGGCAGTCTTCATCGTCTGCTCAATATCCACTCGCTTGATTCTTTCGTTTTCAATAGCCATCGGTAGTCTGTTATTATATTATATTATTGTATACTAATTTATTATACACACACCTCATCCTTGCACTAAAAAACAAAGATACAATTTTTTTTCGACATACCGAAAAGAAATCTGCTTTTTTATCAACACTGAGCGAACATTCTGCCTTTAAGGGCCTCGAACTCTTGAAAAAATTATTCTGGAAGAGTTAACTATTCCTTAATCTTTTCTTCAGTTGATATACAGTTG
The DNA here is from genome assembly GCA_902800395.1 of uncultured Bacteroidota bacterium. Taxonomy (GTDB): domain Bacteria; phylum Bacteroidota; class Bacteroidia; order Bacteroidales; family P3; genus Colimorpha. The sequence goes on from CADCEC010000002.1 coordinate 208,228, forward strand.
TTGTTCGTTTGTTGTTCGATTTAAAATCGAACAACAAACGAACAACAAACGAACAACAAGTGCACAAGACACTAATTTCATGCTTAGTAGACGGCCTTTCCTTTTCCCCTCGGCGCGCCTACCGATGGGAGGCAAAATGTGTTTTGTCGGCAAAATGGGTGAAATAACAAAGGCGCCCCGAGCGGGACGCCTTGTTGGTTGGTTGCAAAAAGTGAGAGATGAACCTCTCTTATCTCATCACCACGACCTTGCGGGCAGGGAGGTTGCCGACTTTCACCATGTAAACACCTGAGGGGAGGTTGTCGTTGCGAACGCTGCGACCCGTCATGTCGTAGATGTTCACCTCGTCGGTCGTACCTTCGACCACGATGCGGCCGGCCTCGCTGTAGATGCGGATGCCAGCGGCGTCGATGTCATCGATGCCGTCGGTGCCACCTCCGTCGGTGGCGAAGTAAGCCACGAGGTTGAGGTCCTCGGTCACCGTCAGCGAGTAGGGGTTGGCAGTGCTGTTGTCACTCCAGTGGTCGAAGTGGTAGCCGCTGTTGGCGGAAGCGTAGACGACGGCCTGCGGGCTGGTGCAGGTGGGCATGGTGAGGATCTGCACGGTGCCCTGCTGCTCATCGGCCGACGTAGCGGTGAAGGTGAAGCCTTCTTCCTGAACTAGATTTGAGAAATAATTCCAGTTAGAATAAGAATAAGAATCCAGACTACCACAAGGGATATACACGGGGATATAAGAGGGTACACCGTCGAAGACCCCGTAGGTTTGACCATTCTCTGTATATGTGCCTAATTGAGGAGCCACACGATTCAACGAGTGAATTTCAGTCAAGCCTGTACAGCTATAGAATGCGACGCCACAAACTGATGTAACGTTGTTTGGCAAGGTAACCGAAGTGAGTCCCGAGAAAGCAAATGTGCCTGTCCGTATGGTATCGATAGTGTTGGGTAGGGTAATTGAAGAAAGTCTGGATGTGCCTCGGAATGCCCAATTGCCGATGTATGTAACAGAGTCTGGGATGGTGACGGAGGTCAAGTTAAAGCAATCATAGAAAGCCCAATCTCCTATCGAGGTGACGCTGCTAGGAATAGTGACGGAGGTCAAGCTGCCGCAACCCCCGAAAGCCCAATCTCCTATCGAGGTGACGCTGTTGGGGATAGTGATGGAGGTCAAGCTGCTGCAGCCACAGAAAGCCCCATATCCTATCGAGGTGACACTGTTGGGAATAATTATAGAAGTTATAGCTGTTTCACTGCATAAATGATCCGGGATAACCGTAACGTTATTACCAATAGTAAAACTTGTGATGTTACTGCAATTTGTAAATGGAACAGTATTACCATCAAAATCATCTGGAATACTGCAATTTGCAGCATTAAATTCTACTGATGTCAAACCCGAACAATTTTTGAATGCACCTTTCCCTAAAAGGGTAAGTGATTGTGGAATGATAATGGTTGTTAGACCCACACAATAAGAAAAAGCGTAATCCCCAATTGTCAAGAGGCCGTTGCCGAGGGCGACAGAAAGCAGTCCACTACAAGTGGTAAAAGCATTATAGCCAATTATCGTAACCGTATTAGGCATTGTAACATGGGTAATATCGTCGCAATCGTAGAAAGTATAATTGCCGATTTGAGTAACAGTATAGGTTGCCCCACCATTGGTGACTGTACTGGGGATAACTAGGTTCCCTGTGGGCTTGTAATGGCCGCTCCAAACCTGGGATCCTGTTGTGGCATTGCTATTGGGAAATACTACAGCAACAGATACCCCGTCACTCAATATAGAGTAATACAGTGTCTGCCCACTTGTTGTGGTAGCAGAAAAGTCATACGCCCGCACCTGCGGCGCAAAGACACCGAACAGCACAAAGGCTGCGAAAATTGATAATGTTTTTTTCATAATTGTAGGTTTTTATTTGTTAATATTTACTTCTTTGATTTTGCTTCTGTCGATGGGGGCCAACTTTTTGATTTCGAATTTGGGACCTGCCATCTTAAAGGCGCCCCACAGGTAGTTGTCCACCTCGCGGTAGGTCAGTTTGTCTTTCAGTCCGTAAAGTTCCATGAAACGATCATAGACAGCAACATAGAAATCGTAGTCACGGAGTTTAGTGGCGAAGCCCGTTCGACTGTAGCCGTTCTTCACATTGCGTTTTCTGGTGCATTCATAAGGAGGGAGGTTGCCGTCTTCGAACAACTTCGTCAGCACACTGCCCACGATGTCGTCGTAGATAGGGAACTTCTTGGGTTGATGCAGGGCGCAATATTTGGTGGCGAAGGAATAGAAATCGTAATTGTTTCCGTTTATCGTCACCTTGGCGATATCGTTCACCAGACTTCGATCTCCACGTTTCAAACGGGCATCGACATCATCTATTTCGCTGTAGATATGCTCCGTCATGCGGCTGGTGGCCAGGATGTAGGTGGAGTAATATAGGTTAAGGGTCTTAACCTTTGTCTCCACAGCGGCTTTGATTTTGTGGTCGGGATACTTCTTCACCAGTCGTTGCAGAATTTCTTCCTGCATGGCGTAGGGCTCCATTTGGGCAGCAGCCTTGATGGTTTTCTGTGCATCGTTGAGTAATTTTTCCTGTTTCATAATGTTTTGTTATTTGGGTACAATAAAAAAAGCCGTGAACTAATTCTGTTCATCGTTGAGGTTCTCGACTACCTATTCCTACGAACAAGAATGCTCACGGTTTCGTGAGCGTTCTCTTTTCTTGTGTAGGAATAGATGAAATTGTCGAGATTTCAACGATACAAAAGAAAAGCGAATACGCTTAATTATGTCTTTATTACTATTCTATCCTTTTGTTTTTATACCATAAATTGTTGTTTTGATTTCACGCTGCAAAATTACGAATAAAAATCGAAACCACCAAAAAAAGTTTCTTTCTGAGACTTTGTTCCATCTCGGCAAAGCAAGCAAGCTTGCTCTGCTCTGCACATATCATCGTTGCAAAATTTCACCCTTTCTCCCCATTTGGAAAGATTTTTAAATAAATGTTAAAAGGTACTAGTTGATATTAAGTTGATACCTACTTGATGGGAGAAAAGAAATCTTAATTCATAAACTTTAACCGTTAAACTTTCACCGTTACCATAAATTCACAAACCGTTGTTGAAAAGAAACTTTGGCACGGAATTTGCAATAGAGATATTTGTAGTACTTTTGCAAAAAGTTTTAAAGACAAGAAAGGACAAGAAAAAACAAGATATGGAAGCCAACTTGAGTGAAAATACAAGGAAAGCGATATCGTTCAGCCGCGACGAGGCCATCCGTCTGAAGAACGGCGGCATCGGCGTGGAACACCTCTTCCTCGGCATGGGACGCCTCGAGATATGCTCGGCGATGACGATGCTGGAGACCCTCAACGTGGACACCGTAGCGCTGCGCGAAAAGCTTGAGAGCCAAGTGGGACAATCCTCCAGCGAGATGCGCTACGCCGAAGACAGCGAGATCCCCATGCTGCGGCAGACCGAGAAGGTGCTCCGCCTCAGCTACCTGGAGAGCGTGAAGATGAAATCGCCCGAGATACGCACCGAGCACCTCATCCTGGCCATGCTGCAGGAGGGCGACAACCTGGTGGCCAACCTGCTGAACAAGGAGGGTGTGGACTATGACCGCTTCTCCAAGCTGGTACGCTCCGACAGCGGCGTGGAGCCCGGACGCACGCCCGACTTCAGCACCCAGACCTCCGAGGACGACAACGACGACGCTTTCGCGGACCCCTTGATTGAAAGTGGAAAGAGTAAAGCGGAAAGTGGAAAGCAGAAAAGCGGGACGCCGGCGCTGGAGAACTTCGGCCGCGACCTCACCAAGCTCGCCGAAGAGGGCAAGCTCGACCCCATCGTGGGCCGACAGAAGGAGATGGACCGCATCGCCCAAATCCTCTCGCGCCGCAAGAAGAACAACCCCATCCTCATCGGCGAGAGCGGCGTGGGCAAGAGCGCCATCGCCGAAGGTCTCGCCATGCGCATCGCCGAAGGCCGTGTCCCCCGCACGCTCTACGGCAAGCGCCTGCTGAGCCTCGACCTGGCGGGCCTTGTGGCCGGCACCAAGTACCGCGGACAGTTCGAAGAGCGCATGAAAGCCGTCATCAACGAGCTGGAGCAGCATCCCGAAATCATCATCTTCATCGACGAGATACACACCATCGTGGGTGCTGGCTCGGCCAGCGGCTCACTCGACGCCAGCAATATGTTCAAGCCCGCGCTGGCGCGCGGCGTCATCCAGTGCATCGGCACCACGACACTCGACGAATACCGCCAGTATATCGAGAAAGATACCGCTCTCGAGCGCCGCTTCCAGAAGGTGCTCGTGGAGCCCGCCACCGTGGAGGAGACCCTCGAAATTCTCGACAATATCAAGGAGAAGTATGAGGAGCACCACCTGGTGAAGTTCAGCCCCGAGGCCGTGAAGGCCTGCGTGGAACTCACCGAGCGCTATGTTAGCGACCGTCTGCAGCCCGACAAGGCCATCGACGCCCTCGACGAGGCCGGTGCCCGTGTGCATATCGCCAATATGCAGGTGCCCGAGGAGATTGTCAACCTCGAGCAGGAGGTGGCGAAAATCGTGGCGAAGAAGAAGGAGGTGCTGGCCACCAAGCGCTACAGCGAGGCCGCTGAGTTGCGCGACCAAGAGCGCGACCTCACCGCCAAGCTGGAGGACATGAAGCGACAGTGGGATGCCGACGAACGCGAGCGGCAGGTGAAGGTCACCGACCAGGATGTCGCCGCTGTGGTGGCGATGATGACCGGCGTGCCCATGGAACGCATCGCCGAGAGCGAGAGCAACCGCCTGCTGAGCATGGAAAAAGAACTCAAGGGCAGCGTTGTGGGTCAGGATGAGGCCATCGCCCAGATAGCCAAAGCCATCCGCCGCAACCGTGCCGGCTTGAAAGACCCCAACCGTCCCATCGGAAGCTTCCTCTTCCTCGGCCCCACCGGCGTCGGCAAGACCTACCTCACCAAGATTCTGGCCAAATACCTATTCGACTCGGAGCAAGCCATGATACGCATCGACATGAGCGAGTACATGGAGAAATTCGCCGTGAGCCGCCTCATCGGAGCGCCTCCGGGATATGTGGGATACGAGGAGGGCGGCCAGCTGACGGAGCGTGTGCGCAGGAAGCCCTACAGCATCGTGCTGCTGGACGAGATTGAGAAGGCACACCCCGACGTCTTCAACGTGCTGCTGCAGGTGCTCGACGACGGCCAGCTCACCGACGGCATCGGCCGCAAGGTGGACTTCCGCAACACCATCGTCATCATGACCTCGAATGTCGGCAGCCGTCAGCTGAAGGACTTCGGCGTGGGTGTGGGCTTCAGCACTAAGGCCCGCGAGTCGGAGAAAGCGCAGATGCAGCGCGATGTCATCGAGAAGAGCCTCAAGAAGGCTTTCGCGCCCGAGTTCATCAACCGTATCGACGACATCATCTACTTCAACTCGCTGGGTCGCGAGGAGATACACAAGATTATCGACATCGAGCTGCGTGGCCTCTTCTCGCGCATTCGCAAGATGGGCTTCGAGGTGGAGATGGACGAGAAGGCCAAGGACTTCATCGTCAGCAAGGGCTGGGACGAGCAGTATGGCGCCCGTCCGCTTCGCCGCGCCATCCAGCGCTATGTGGAGGACGACCTCGCCGACCAGATTATCAAGTCTGACATCCTGCCCGGCGACACGGTGAAAATCACCGCCGATGACGACCACGTCTTCTTCGACATCGAAAAAGGCGAAACCTCGAAATCCCTCGACGAAGCTCTTACCGCAGAAGCGGCCGAGGTGTCGGCTTAGGCCGACAACCTTTTATTTGGCGGAAGAATAACACATTTCCTTCCTAAATATCAACCAAACGCCCTCCTTTCGGGAGGGCGTTTATCGATATAGGAGGCTGTGTTCGGCGTCGTGAACCCATACATAAGGCTCACCATTTTCATCTTTACACAGTTCGTATGCGAAATGGAATCCCTCACAGATATATTCATACCATCCAGAATCAATCCACTCTTTCTTTAGTCTTGCTTTGCTGAAAATAACATGTTCATTCCCAAGTATGCGAATTCCGTCATAAAGTTTGTCTTTCCCATGCATGACGGTTTCCTCACTCAAAGTGTTCCAATGCAACCTTAAAGCGGCATCATAGAAGTCGTCTATGGCCGCATCCACCTTGTCATCTACAAAGATTCTCATGCTTCAGGATGGAAATGACGATGTATTTTCTCTGTAAGGCGGCGTTCCGACTCTTCCAGAGTCATCCCATGTTTTAACACCTCACTGATTGGTACTACACGATATCTTTCTTCGTATAAACCATACATTGCACCTGGCTCTGAGGCGGTCTTGGGTTTAGATTCTTCTCTATGATATTCTTTGGCCATGATTTCATTTTTATGAATAACGCAAGAAAGAGAAAAAAATTGTATCAAAGGAGCTTTTGTTAAAAGTTGTATTTCACTAAGGCGCAAAGGCGGTGGTTGACGACGTTGCGGAGGTTGTCGTCGACAAGGATGGAGCCGTCGGAGGCCAGGTCGCCGTAGGTGCAGGCGGTCACCTCATACTCGAGGCCAATATTGAAGGCCTTAACGTTGTAGGAGACGGAGGTGGCGATGCGCCAGATACTGTTGAGATGGGTGAAGTTCTCACCGCCTTTCATATAGATACGATAGTCGTTGGTACCGAAGTCATAGAGTTCCTCCCCTGCCCCGAGGTTCTTCATATAACCCAGGAAAAGGTTGTAATGCACCTTCTTCCCGTAGGCAAGGTTGAGATAGCTGATGGTGGCACGAAGGGGCGCATAATCCCACGAGCCGTCGGCGTTGACGGCAGTGACACCATAGCCCACCAGCTGGTTGAGGTGGCTGGTGTTCTGCGCCAAAAGTGTGCGGAACTTCACACTCCATGAGCCCTCGACATACTGTGCATAAAGTGTGGGGGTGAAGGAAGTGACACTCTCGTTGACCTTCTTGGTGACGCCGCCAACGAGGGCGTGAGTGCGGGGACGAATCTTCTGCACGTCGACACCCAACTGTGCATACCAAGCTCCCTGCTTGTAGTTGAGTCCCAGGAATACTTCGGGCCAGAGGGCGTTATGTGCGAAGTCGATGCTGTTGGTGCTGGTGGGGTCGCTGGCCGACTTGGGTCCGTTGTTCATATATTGCAGTTGCCATAAGAGGGCAGCGGTATAGCCGAAAGAGCCCCAATACATGGTGCCACGAATCTGCGGTGTGCGGCTATGGGGACGGAAGGGTGCGCCGGAAGCCATACCGAGAACGTCGGGCATAATATTGCCCGAAAGCGGATGCCAATCCTGACCGACGAGCAACTCGCTGCCGCCCTTGGTAAGTTTCACATAGGCCAGGCGGAGGCGGAGGACGGTGTTATTGGTGCCGAAGCCGCCGAAGTCGCCTTCCAGCTTGCCGCTGGTGTTCCAGCCCCAGAGCTGCGGACCCTTGATGTCGACACCGAAGCGCGAAGTGAGGGCCTGCAGCTGCATGGAAGCCACGTCGTTGAGGTCTTCGCTATGGTCCTCGTTCCACCGCTCATCGAAGGGAATCATATTATACTCGCCCCCGACGACGGTGTAGGTCTTGCGAGAGTCAAAGGTCAGGTAGTTGCGGACGAAGCCGTAGAGTTTGACGGATGCCTTGCTGGTGTCACTTTGGGCCCACGTCTTATTGCCCATAAGAGCCATCAGACCCATTAGACCTATTATAATCGTTTTCTTCATTTCACAATGATTTCGTCGGTGAATATCCAAGGTTTCTGTCCTGCGGCACGATGCCAGGCAGGGATTTCAGGGAGGGGTTCGGCGACGACCCTCATGTAGCGAAAACTCCCTTTCGCGGTGGCTGTAATGGTTCTAATCGAGGGTGTGGCGAGAATCTCGGGATTCTCGGGCGTGAAGACCTCCAGACTTTGCCAGTGGGTGCCGTCAACAGAGCCTAGGAATTCTATCCGTTGCGGGAGGAATATCCAAGAAAGCGGATAGAAATAGAAATCCATCGAGACGCTGTTGACTTCAGTAGCCTCGCCGAGGTCAATGACAGCATCGAGGGTGTCACCCCAGAAGCCGAGCCAGCGGTGGCGGTAGTCGAGGATGCCAGCCTTGCCGTCGGTGAGGCCAGCGGCGTTATAGGGCGCACGGGCCGGATGGCGCAGCGCGACGCTCTTATGCTGCGCCTTGTTGACTGGGTCTCGCTTATCTATATAATTAAAGATAGTATTCCGATATTCTTCTGGACTGATGCCCATCTCCATCATCTGAGGCACCTGGAACTCGTACAGTATTTCTGTCAGACTGCTGAGCCACGAAAGAAGCACCTCGTTGCCGACGGTGTCTTCATGGATCCTTAGCTCCAACTCGGCAAAGCACAGCGAGGCATAGAAATATGACAGGCGTGCTTCCAACGCACTGTCGTGCGGCGCCTGCCAGGCATCGTACATCAGTTGTCTGTAGAGTTCGCGGCGTTCGGGTGAGAGGTATCCGTCGGCAGCATCGACGGGGTAGCCGTAGATGTCGAGACGCTGACCGCTCTGGATGAGTGCCGAAGTCATGGTGTCGATAATTTCCTTGACATATTGGCCTGACACGCCATAATAGCCATAGAGAAAGTCCTGTATGATGGAGTCGATATTGGCATCGACATCCCACAGCAGCTTGGCAAGCATGTAGCAGCGGATGTCCATCCACGAGGTGACGTTGTCGGAGCCTGTGGCCTGCTCGAACATCATGCGGACGCCGTTCTTGTGGAAAAACTGAAGGTTAGGCTGCAGGATGTGGAGGTTCGGAAAGGGATTCCAAAAATTGCGGAACTGGACGACATAGTCCCACATGAAGATGTTGTCCGTCAGGCGGCTCCAGTCCTCCATGTCCTTGCGGAAGGAGGCTTCGCGCGGGTTGTCGGCAATGGGCAACTCACGGCCGCACTCGATGGAGCAAAACATGATGTTGACGTTCTTCTCGGGCTTCACCACAGGATTCGTGGGTGCGCAACGCGTGTACTGATAGGCCAAGGTGGAGATGGTCTTGTCGGGGAAGCGGTGGGCCACCTGGTTGACAAAATGTAGCAGCGTGCCCGTGGGTCCTCCATAGAGGCTGTCCATGCGCAGACACTCGGGACACTGGCAGGCGTTGTAGTTGTCGTTGTTGCTGACCGACCACATCCTTTTCTCGGGAGCAGTGGCCATGGTGTCGGCCAGACGGCGACAGAGCTCCTCCAGCACGGCAGGATTGGAAAGGCAGAGCTGTCCGTCGCGGCTACGGCGACCGTTGTTCAACGAGAACCATTCGGGATGCGCGTCGAAGTAACGGGCCGGAGGAATCAAATCCTTGAAGGTATGCACAAACATGCCAAAGAGGCTGTCGCGGTCGGCCACCGTATGCAGGTGATGCCAGTCGGCATAAAGCTGGCTGTGGTTGGGATAAAAATAGGACACCTCACGGTAGGCGAAAGCCGGATTGCTGACAAGGTGACATTTGGGAAACTTGAAGTCACTTACATCTGGCACTACCAACGCCGTGGGAGTGTAGAGACGGTAGCCTAGCATTTCGAGGAAAGCGTAGACTCCATAGAGTGTGCCTTTCGTGCCTTTACCGAAAATGACAACATTACGGCCATCGCCATGGATGAAAAAACCGTCACCACTCAAGCTGTCAATCGTCGACTTGTATTTCGCCCGCATCTCCGGCGCGAGACCTACATAGATGGCGCGACCGGTGTTTCTGCCGCCAAAGACTGTCTTGCAACCGCCTTTTGCCAGAAAGATGCCCAACTGCTCAGCGGCACTATTTTCTGCATAGGTGCTGAAGATGCGTATCGGTTTCTGTGCCGAAACCGATACGCACCACAGCATCAGGAGAATTACGGCACATCGTTTCATGCAAGAAGCACAAGAAGTTGCGCGGTGAAGATGCGGAGGAACATGGTGAGGGGATAGACGGTGGCATAGCCGGTGTTGGGAAGTCTGCACTCCTCGGGGGCCACAGTGTAGGCGAAGGCCAGCGTCGGCGGGTCGGTGTGGCTGCCGCCGATGAAGCCCATGAGGGTGTAGTAGTTCATCTTCAGCACCAGTCGGCAGAAGAGTCCCACAAGGATAGGCGGTATCACCGTGATGATGATGCCGTAGATAATCCACATGTAGCCACCTGCCTGGATGGTGGAGAGAAAGCTACCGCCGGCACTCAGACCTACGGCGGCGAGGAAGAGGGCAATACCCACCTCGCGCAGCATCCACACACCGTGGCTGTCGGTGAACTCGGTAGTAAACCAGCCTTTCTTCACTCCCAGCCAGCTGCCGATAAGGGCCACCACCAACGGACCGCCGGCCAATCCCAGCTTCACAGGAGCCGACATACCAATGGGGATGGGAATCTGACCCACCATGATACCCAGCGCAATGATAATGAAGATGGGTATCAGGTTCACCTTGTGGCGCTGCGACGTCGGCGTGGCCGCCTTTGCTGCTTTCGCCTCCAAAGCCTCGTCCGTGATGGGCTCCTTCTTCAGGTCGATGCGGCAGAGCGGACGCAGCAGCAGGCAGGTCATGATCATGCCCACGACAGCCAAAGGATAGGCCACAGCGTAACCACTCGAGAGGGTGTCGCTGTTGAAGCCGCGCTCGGCGGCCGTCTGCTGGGCAGCCGAGAGGCCGGGGGTGTTGGTGACGGCACCCGTGTAGACACCAGCCATGTCGCTGAGGCTCTCGTCGGTGAGTTTGGTAATGACGATGGTAATCAGCACACCCAGCGCTACGTTGACGAGGGCCATAATATTCATGGAGAGTCCTCCCTTCTTAAAGCTCTTGAAGAATCCAGGACCCACCTGCAGACCCACGGCGGTGACGAAGAGGATGAGGCCGAACTCCTTGATGAAATAAATCATCTGGTGGTTGATATGGTCGCCCTGGTACTTGCCCGAGGCGGCGGCTTGACCATCGAAGTCGACACCGAAATAGTTCATCACGGCGCTGATGGCAATGCCCACGAAGAGCACCCACGTGATGCCCAGCGTCACGCCCTTCACTTTGAACTTGCCGATATAAAGTCCGGCAAAAATGGAGATGGCCAGCATAATCACTGTGCTGGCCACTCCACTACCTGTAAACAGATTAGTAAACCACATAACAGTTATAATTAGGAATTATAAATTAGGAATTAGGAATTTAGGACAGCGGGAGTACCACACCTAATTCCTAATTCCTAATTCCTAATTGCAAATGTGATTAGTCACCAAGGGTTGCAACCATAACGGCCTTAATGGTGTGCATGCGGTTCTCGGCCTCGTCGAAAACGATGCTGTTCTCGCTCTCGAAGACATCCTCGGTCACCTCGATACCGTTCAGGCCGAACTTCTCATGAACGTCGCGACCGGCCTTGGTCTCCAGGTTGTGGTAGGCGGGCAGGCAGTGCATGAATTTGCACTTGGGGTTGCCGGTTTTCTTCATCAGGGCTGCGTTGACCTGGTAGGGCATCAGCATCTTGATGCGCTCTTTCCACACGCTGTCGGGTTCGCCCATCGACACCCAGATGTCGGTGTAGATGAAGTCGAGACCCTTCACGCCCTTCTCCACGTCGTCGGTGACGGTGAGCTTGGCGCCAGTCTCCTTGGCGATTTCCTGGCACTGCTTGACCAGCTCCTTGGCGGGCTGAAGTTTCTTGGGGGCGATGATGCGGATGTCCATACCCATCTTCACGCCGCCAACCATCAGGCTGTTACCCATGTTGTAACGGGCATCGCCGATATAGGCGAACTTCACCTGATTGAGGGGCTTGTCGGTATGCTCCTGGATGGTCAGGAAGTCGGCCAGAATCTGAGTGGGGTGAGCCTCGGCGGTCAAGCCGTTCCACACGGGGACGCCAGCGTATTCGGCCAGCTCCTCGACGGTGGCCTGGTCGAAGCCACGGTACTCGATGCCGTCGAACATGCGACCCAGCACGCGGGCGGTGTCTTTCATGCTCTCCTTGATGCCAATCTGGCTGCCAGTGGGACCGAGGTAGGTCACGTGGGCACCCTGGTCCTTGGCGCCAACCTCGAAGGCGCAGCGGGTACGGGTCGAGGTCTTCTCGAAGATAAGGGCAATGTTCTTGCCTTTGAGGTGGGGCTGCTCAGTGCCGGCATATTTGGCGCGTTTCAGGTCGCGGGCCAGGTCGAGCAGATAGTTGAGCTCCTTCGGCGAAAAGTCGAGGATTTTCAGGAAATTGCGGTTTCTAAGATTGTAAGCCATAATTATTTATTTTTAATTGTTAATTGTTATCTAATGATTCGCGTGCCACAGTTGGGGTTGTCCAACTGACCGGCTTCGGTGATGATGCACTCCTTGCCGCCGTGCTCCACGAACATGATGGCGGCACGCACCTTGGGAGCCATAGAGCCTTCGGCAAACTGTCCTTCTTCGAGGAGTTTCTTAGCCTCGGCCACAGTGATGGTATCGAGGGCCTGCTCGTTCTCCTTGCGGAAATTGATATACACCTTGGGCACGTCGGTGAGGATGTAGAATTCGTCGGCACCGATCTCGACAGCGCAGAGAGCACTGGCAAGGTCTTTATCGATAACAGCCTCCACACCACGCACGTAGTCGCTCTCCTCCACCACGGGAATACCACCGCCACCCACGGTGACAACGATATGGCCGGCGGTGGCCAGCTGCTTGACTATCTTGATATTGTTGATGCGCACAGGCTTGGGGGAAGCCACCACCTTGCGCCAGCCGTTACCCTTGGGGTCTTCCTTGTACTTGGCGCCCGTCTCAGCGGCGAACTGCTCGGCCTGCTCCTTGGTGTAATAAGGTCCCACGGGCTTGGTGGGGTTCTGGAACATGGGGTCGAGTTTATTGACAGCCACCTGAGTAACGAGGGTCACCACGTCGCGCTGGATGTCATTGCGAGCCATCACATTACGCAGGCCCATCTCAATCATGTAGGCGATGGAGCCCTGCGTCTCGGCGACGCAGAAGTCCATAGGCATAGCCTCTACGCCGGCCAGTTTGCCAGCCTCATGCTGCAACATCACGTTGCCCACCTGGGGACCGTTGCCGTGGCCAATCACGACGTTATAGTTTCTTTTCAAAAGGGCGCAGAGACTCTCACAGGTGTTCTCCACGTTCTCCAGTTGCTCTTTGTAGGTGCCCTTCTGGCCACTGCGAAGCAGTGCATTTCCGCCAAAAGCGACAACAGCGAGTTTTCTCATTCTATACTATTTTCTTTGTTCTCAATAATTTAGCAACCATTCTCACAGGAATGGAAAATGCAAATGTACGAAAAAAAAACGAAAAACAAGGAATAAATTATAAAAAAGAAAGTCCGACTCATCGAACTAATCGGATGAGTCGGACAATCTTATACAGTCATATCTTACCAGGCGAAGAGCGGACGGTTTTGCATCATCTCGTTAACCTGGCCGGTGATCTTGGCGCGGACGGCCTCGTCGGTGGGGTTGCAGAGGACGGTGTCGATCATGTCCACGATGACGGGCATGTCGGCTTCCTTCAGGCCACGGGTGGTGATGGCGGGCGTTCCGACGCGCAGACCGCTGGTCTTGAAGGCGCTGCGGCTGTCGAAGGGCACCATATTTTTGTTAACGGTGATGTCGGCGGCCACGAGGGCGTTCTCAGCCTCCTTACCGGTGAGTTCGGGGAACTTGGTGCGGAGGTCAATGAGCATCAGATGGTTGTCGGTGCCGCCGGAGATGACCTTGTAGCCTTTGTTGACGAAGGCTTCGCACATCACCTTGGCGTTCTTCATCACCTGCTGGATGTACTGGTCGTAGCTGTCGGTGAGAGCCTCGCCGAAGGCAACGGCCTTGGCGGCGATGACGTGCTCGAGAGGACCGCCCTGGGTGCCGGGGAACACGGCGCTGTCGAGCAGGGCGCTCATCTTCTTTATTTCACCCTTCGGGGTGGTCTTGCCCCAAGGATTGTCGAAGTCCTGACCCATCAGAATCATACCGCCGCGGGGTCCGCGGAGGGTCTTGTGGGTGGTGGTGGTGACGATGTGGCAATACTTGACGGCATTGTTCAGGTAGCCCTTGGCGATCATGCCGGAGGGGTGGCTGATGTCGCCCATGAGGATGGCGCCGATACGGTCGGCAATCTCGCGCATGCGAGCCCAATCCCAGTCACGGCTGTAGGCGCTGCCGCCGCCGATGATGAGCTTCGGGTGGTGCTCGAGGGCTTTTTTCTCCATGTCCTCGTAGTCGACCATGCCGGTCTCTTCCTTCACCTGGTAGCCAACCACCTTGTAGTTGATACCGGAGAAGTTGACGGGGCTGCCGTGCGAGAGGTGGCCACCGTGGTTGAGGTCCATGCCCATGAAGGTGTCACCGCTGTTGAGGCAAGCCAGGAACACGGCCATATTGGCTTGTGCACCGCTGTGGGGCTGCACGTTGGCCCAGCAGGCACCATAGAGTTTCTTGGCGCGCTCGATGGCGATGGTCTCGCTCTGGTCGACGACCTGGCAGCCGCCGTAGTAGCGCTTGCCAGGATAGCCTTCGGCGTACTTGTTGGTCATGACGGAACCCATGGCTTCCATCACCTGGTCGCTGACGAAGTTCTCGGAGGCAATCAGTTCAATGCCCTTGGTCTGGCGCTCACGCTCTTTCTGAATGAGGCCAAAAATCTCGTTATCTCTCTGCATATCTGTTTGTTGTTTAATTATTTTAGTTGTACAATAATTTGCAAATATACAATAAAAAATGAAAAATGAAAAATGAAAAATGAAAATTTGAAAATAAATTGGTATTTTTGCATTCCAAAATGAAGAAAATTGTACTCATAACAATGGCTCTTATCGCGCTACTGCCCAGCAGCATGGCGCAACTCATCCCTTTGGCTTCCGGCGTGCGCAACTCACTCTCGCTCGACATCAACAGCATCTTTAACTACAACCAGTACGAGAAATCGCGCTGGGGTTTGGGGCTGCAATACGACATTGCCCTCGACGGCGAGCGTTTCCGAGCACTTGTACTGAGCGGCTACGGTGCTTACGGCTATGAGGATACCCGCTTCAAATGGGGACTTAAGGTTGACTTACAAAGTAAACTCACACATCAGTCACACACCTACATCTCCTTTTCCCACGACCTCTCGCCCGACGCCGCACGCTATCTCATCCCCTACCAGCTGACGAGCTTCACCTCCACCGGTTCCTTCATGGCCCGCCTCTTCAGCGACGCCTACAGCCTCACCTTGGGTTTCTCTCGCCAAGCCACAGTCAAACGCACCGACTGCTTCGAACTGCGGCTGTCTCGCGAACGTTACCTGCATTACGGCACCACACAAATCTATCCCTCAAGCTATTCCAATCTGAAGGACCTGCCTCACATGGACTTCGTAGAAGGTCGCGTTTTTGTAGCCCACAACTCCGGCCTTCGCGGAGAACTACTGGCTGGTATCTACGGCAACTTCACGGATATCTTCTCTGCAAACATTAACCGTCAGCAAGCTTTCCTCCGGTTGCTGCTACAATACGAAAACGAGTTCTATTTCTCGGCTTTCGAGTTAGACCTCTTCGCCCAAGGGGGTGTCGCCAACAGCGGCGCACCCTACAGCCGTCTCTTCGACCTCGGCGGCACCTGGGGCAGCCCACTCGCCCTGGAGAAATCGCTGCTAACGGCACGCCCCAACGAGTTCACCACCAACCTCTTCACCCTCATCAACCTCAAACTCACCACCCAGCTGCCCCTTTTCCGCTTCGACAGCCCACTCCTCGCCCTCGGCACCGCCCCCTCCCCTTTCCTCCTCTGCAACGTTGCCTGGGGTATCATGGGTGAATACACAGGAGCTTCCGTCCCTGACAAAGGCATCGCCGAAGTAGGTGCCGGCATCGACGGAATCATCGTATGGGGTGCCGTGCGATGGGGCGGCGCTGTGGTTTACCGCCTTACGCCCTCTTCCGCCGACTATCACTACCCTGACAGCAAGGACAACCTCCTTTTCCTCTTCACCGCACAACTCGATATGTAATATCATGAAATTCTGACTTCCAGCCAACATAAACTTTATTTATGTAAATTTAATATATGTATATACAATAAAATGACACCACAAACGTTAAAGCCTCGCTTTGACAATTAACAAATAATACAACCCATGAGAATTAAATCACTTAGCATAATATTATTGCTCCTCGGAATGACCACCGGTGCAGCCGCACAGTCCTACAAGATTGTCTTTAAACTGGACGGCTGCACAGATTCGGTGCTCTATATTGCCAACCACTTCCGCGACCAGTTGCAGATTCAGGACTCTGCCCGCAAGGCCAAAGACGGCAGCTACACCTTCCATGGAAAAAAGAAATGGAACCGAGGCATCTACGCCCTTGTGCATCAGAATCGCGAAAAAGCCCTCGGCGACTTCTCCATCGACGACAGCCAGCAGTTCACCATCTCCGCCGACGCCAACATGACGCCGTCGACAGTAAAAGTGAAAGGCAGCGATGCCAACAGTCAGATGTTCAGCTACCAGGCCAACTGGAGCGATGCCAAGAAGCGACGCGAGGAAATCAACAAGCGCAAGAAAGATGCCTCTACCAAGGAGCAGGCCGAGAAAGACGAAAAGGCGCTGATTGACGAGATGGAGGCCTACGACAAGACTGCCCGCCACCCGAAAAAGCCCACCCTCTTCTTCGACCTCGTGAACCTCTTCGAAGACGCCCCTGTGCCCGACAGCATACAAGACAAATCCACCTGGTTCCGCGCACATTATTGGGACTGCCTCTTCAGCAAGGAGAACCGCGGCAAATGGAAGACATCAGATATCATCTATACGCCCGACCTCTTCAAGAAGATGAACTATTTCTTCTTCGGCATGTTGTACTATGCCGACAGCGACACCATCAATGCGGAGATTGACCGTCTGGCTGCCCGCATTGGCAACGACACAACGCTACTGCGCTATATCTTCGACCATATCGAGCCGCGCTACTACCGCTCGACCCGCAACATCGGCTGGGACGCCGTGTGGTGTCACCTCCAGGGAGAATACTACCAAAAGGGACGCTGCCCGTGGGTCTCGGAGGGCAACCTCTACAATATGAATCACAACTACAAGCGTATCCGCCAAAGCCTTATCGGTACCCACGGACAGGAACTCTGGATGGCGGACACCAACCAGAGCAACAACCCTGCCGACTGGATTAGCAGCCACCGCTTCCCTCAGAAATACGTCATCCTCTGGTTCTGGGACCCCGACTGCCACCACTGCCAGGAACAGAGTGCCGAGTTGAAGACCCTCTACGACTCACTCCTCACCGCCCCCAACCGTCCCTTCGAGGTCTATGCCGTGGGATATGAGAGCGACATCGCCAAATGGAAAAAGTACGTGCGTGAGCATAAATTCAATTGGGTTAACGTGGGTGGCCCCAACGTCAATATCGACTATCAGGAGGCTTACAATATCCACGGAGCCCCTACCATGATTATCCTTAACGAGAAGCGCGACATCATCATGAACAAGGTCATCCCCATCAAGAGCCTCCTCCGCTTCCTCGAAGACTACGAGAAGAAGAAAAAATAATGGATCTCATCAATATATTGCCCGACAGTGTGGCGAACCAGATTGCCGCTGGCGAGGTGGTGGACCGTCCCGCCAGCGCTGTCAAGGAACTGTTGGAGAACGCCATGGATGCCGGCGCGACTCAGATTGACCTCATCGTCAAGGATGCCGGACGCACACTGATACAAGTGGTCGACAACGGCTGCGGCATGAGCGACAGCGATGCACGCCTCTGTTTCGAACGCCACGCCACCTCGAAGATACACAAGACCGACGACCTCTTCGCCATCCGCACCATGGGCTTCCGCGGTGAGGCATTGGCTTCCATCGCCGCCATCGCACAGGTGGAGTTACGCACACGCCTGCACGACAGCGAGCTGGGTACCAGCATCCTCATCGAGGGATCACATATTGTCAGTCAGGAGCCCACCGCCTGCCCCACGGGCACTTCCATGGCCGTGAAGAACCTTTTTTTCAATGTGCCGGCGCGCCGCAATTTCCTCAAGAAAGACAGCGTGGAATTCTCCCACATCGAGGAGGTCTTCCGCCGCATCACACTGATACACTACGACATCGCCTTCACCCTCAACTCCAACGGCCGCCTGCTCTACGACCTCAAGGCCGGTAGCCTGCTGCAGCGCATCAGTCAGCTCTACGGCAACCCCTACAAGGAACGCTTCTTCGCCGTCGAGGAGGAGACCGACATAGTGAAAATCAAAGGCTTCGTCGGCAAACCCGAATACTCGCGCAAGACGCGTGGCGAGCAGTACCTCTTCGTCAACGGCCGCTTCATCAAACACCCCGCCCTCAGCGCGGCTGTGGAGAAAGCATACGCCGACCTGCTGCCCGACCACTCCTACCCTTCCTACTTCATCGGTCTGCAGGTCGACCCCGCTCGCATCGATGTCAACATCCACCCCACCAAAACGGAGGTAAAATTCGTCGACGACCACGCCCTCTTTGCCATCCTGCGCTCGGCAGTGAAGAAAGCACTCGGTCAGTTCACCCTAGCCACGGAGCTCTCCTTCGATACGCCGCCCGAGTTCAACATTCCTCCAGCACCCAAGGGCTATACTCCCCCGGCACCGAGAATCAGCTACAATCCCGACTACAACCCCTTCCGAGCCACCCCCTCCCAAACCCATCTCCACCTCGAGAAAGACCTTAAGGACTTTAAAGACCTTAAGGACCCTAAGGACCTTAACGACCAAAAGGAAATTGTTGTCCCGAACTCCTTGGACTCCCTGAACTCCTTGAACTCCCCAAAAATGAGCTGCCTCCAGCTGCAAAACCGCTACATCGTCACCTCCCTCTCTTCTGGCCTCGCCATCATCGACCAACAACGCGCCCACGAGCGCATCCTCTTCGATAAACTCACGCAATCAAGCAATAACGCAAAAACACATTCCCAAACACTCCTCTTCCCAGTCAACTGCCAGTTCTCCCCCGCCGACGCCGACCTCTTCAACGAGTTGCTGCCTGACCTGCGCTCCTACGGCTTCGCCGTGGAAACCCTTTCGCAGTGTACCTTCGTGGTCACCGCCACCCCCGCCGACCTGAAGGAAGAAGATCTCCAGACCTGTTTTGATCAGATGCTCGCTGACTATAAAGGCGCCACCATGCAGAAGTTCAGCAACCGCTCGCAGAGCCTCTGCGCCTCGCTAGCCCGCCAGATGGCCATTCGTCCGGGCAAAGTGTTGAGCCAAGAGGAGATGCAACAACTGGTGGCCGACCTCTTCGCCTGCCCCATGGCCGATACCGCCCCCTCTGGCAAGAAAATTATCACAATAGTAAAACCTGAAGAAATACTGAAATGAGAAGAATCCCGCCAGCAGTCAAACACCTGCTGATTATCAATATCATCGTCTTTATTGCCGACTTTGTGCTGCAAATGCGCGGCACCTTCGACTTGAATTCCTTCCTGGGCCTTTGGAGCCTCGAAGTACCCGACTATAATCCCTATGGCCACTTCCATTTCTGGCAGCCGCTCACCTACATGTTCGCCCATGGAAACTTCACCCACATCTTCTTCAACATGTATGCCCTCTGGATGTTCGGTTCGGTGATGGAAAACCACTGGGGTACCAAACGCTTCCTCTTCTACTACTTCGCCTGCGGCATTGGCGCCGGACTGCTCTATCTCCTCGTGCCCGGCCTGCACGTCACCATCGGTGCCTCGGGTGCCATCTATGGCCTCCTGCTGGCTTTCGCCATGTACTTCCCCAAAGACCGCGTCTACATCTTCATTTGGATGTTCGTCCTCATTGGTGCCTCGCTCGTATTCAACAGCATCGGCATTCCGGAATTGCAACGCATCGGTGCCTTTATCGACGAATACTCTGTGCTGCTGTTCCTGCTTATCTTTTACCTCGGACAGAACGGCAAAGGCCTCGTGCCCATACAGAACCGTTGGTTCATAGCCATCATGACTGCCATCGAGCTCTTCATGGGATTCTTCATCATCGACGGCGTGGCCCACTTTGCCCACCTCGGCGGCATGCTCATCGGCCTCCTCATCATTCTCTGGTGGCGTAAGCATCCATTCTCACAGTTCTAGGAACTCAGAAGTAAAAACTAAGAAGGCTGCCGCGATTCATTGATGCGACAGCCTTCTTAGTTCACAGCTCTTACTTCTTAGCTCTTATGCATAGAGTTCCTCGAAAATCTTGCGCAGCTCGGGGCTCTCACGGAGCTCCTGCAGCGTGAACTCGGCGTGGCCCTTGGTGTAGCCGTTGCCCATAATCATGTTCACGTCGCTGCCGATACCCTCGGCACCGAGGCTGGCCTTGGTGAAGCTGGTAGCCATGCTGAAGAAGTAGACGATACCGTCGTCCTTGGTGCAGAGCACAGCGGTCATCTCCTGGTCGGGGACGTTGACGCAGTTGATGGTCACGTCAGCCATCTTACCGTTGGTGAGGCGCTCGATGAGTTCGTACACCTGCACGGGGGTCATGCCGGCGGCACTCTCCACGATGTCACAGAAGCCGAGGTCTTTGATACGCTGGGTGCTCTTCGGGCTGTTGGCGATGCCGATAACCTTGCCGGTCACGCCAACGCGCTTCTTGGCCTCGTAGCAGCAGAGCATACCGCTCTTACCACCGGCGCCAAGGATGACGACGGTCTGGCCATACTGGCACAGCTTGGCGGTCTGGGCGGGAGCACCAGCCACATCGAGGGCACTCAGGGCGAGTTTCTCGGGCATGTCGGTAGGAATCTTGGCATAGATACCGCTCTCGAAGAGGATAGCCTTACCCTTGATGTCCACTTGGTCGACCTCGGGACGGATCTCGAGAATCTCATCGATGCGGAGAGGAGTCAGCGAGAGGCTGACGAGGGTAGCGATGCGGTCGCCCTCTTTGAGGTCGATCTTGCCCTTCAGGGCGTCGCCAATCTTCTCGACCTTGCCGAGGAGCATGCCACCCGAACCGGTGCGACGGTTGCGGTGCTTGCCCTGGAGCTCGACATTGAGGAGCATCTCCTTCTTCACCTCTTCCATGATTTTCTCCTGGCTGGCGCCTTCGCCGGCCTGCTGCTTGGCATAGTTGTGGATGTCGGTGAACGAAGCGCTGTCGATGTTCAGGGTCTGAACGTCGATAAGGATCTCGTTGTCCCAAATCTCATCCATGTTGTTGTCAAGCTTGTTGGCGGGCTGAGGGAGAACACCCTTCGGCTCGATGACGCGGTGGGTACCGTACTTGTTGCCTTTTTTCTGCATAATAATAGGTTATTTTATTGATTATTAATTAAATTAACAGTATTTTCGGTCACTGTTGAGGAAACAAAGATACAAAAAAAAAATCAAACGCCGAGTTTTTTTTCAAAACAGCAAAAAAACGCCCCAAAACCTCCAAACCGACCTCCCACAAAATCAACGCCTTATAGTCCATAACTCTTACTCAACTCTTACTCCCCTCTTACCCCTCCCTTTGCCCCCTCTTACCTGGATAAGAGATGGGCATGTTTTCAAACTGACAAAAAAACTTTATTCGCCGACCGACACAATATTCTCGGCAATTGCGCGTTAGCAATAATAAAATTATTATGATATAATATAATAATGAAAGTCATCATACTAGGAACAGCATGGCCTTATCGAGGAGGCCTGTCGGCTTTCAACGAGCGCCTGGCACGACAATACCAAGCCGAAGGCCACGAGGTGGAGATTGTTACCTTCACGCTGCAATATCCCTCATTCCTCTTCCCCGGGAAGACGCAATACAGCGAGGAGCCCGCACCCGAAGGGCTGAAAATTACGCGTAAACTCAACGCCATCAATCCCTTCAGCTGGCTCAGCACTGGCCGCTACATCAAGAAGCAGAAGCCCGATATAGTCATCACCAAGTTCTGGCTGCCTTTCATGGCACCAGCCCTCGGCACGGTGAACCGCCTTTGCAAACGGAAGGGTACCAAGCGCATCAGCATCCTCGACAACCTCATCCCTCACGAGAAGCGCTTTGGCGACAAAAAATTCGCCCGCTATTTTGTGAAATCGATAGACGGCATGGTGGCCATGTCGAAATCGGTGCTCGCCGATGTCGACATTTTCGACCCTCAACACCTGAAGCCGAGAGTTTTCTGTCCGCATCCCCTCTACGACCATTACGGAGAGACGCTCACACGCAAGGAGGCCCTCGACCTTATCGGACTGCGTGAAAACCAGCGTTATGTGCTTTTCTTCGGCTTCATCCGCGACTACAAGGGACTCGACCTGCTCTTCGACGCTATGGCCGACGAACGAATGACTCAACTGGGGGTGAAACTCATCGTGGCCGGCGAGTTCTACGGTGACTCCAAACCCTACATGGAGCAAATCAAACGCCTCGATATCAGCGACCGCGTGGTGATGCATACTGACTTCATCCCCGACCACGAGGTGAACCGCTACTTCTGCGCCGCCGACCTCGTGGCACAACCCTACAAGAGCGCTACACAGAGCGGTGTGACACAGATAGCTTTCCACTTCGAGAAACCCATGCTGGTGACCGATGTGGGCGGCCTGCCCGAGATAGTGCCCGACGGCAAGGTGGGCTTCGTGGTGAAACCCGACGCCCAGCAGATTGCCGACGCCATTGTGCGCTATTTCTCTGAGAACTGGCAGGAGCGCCTCACCGAAGGCGTCCGCGAGGAGAAGAAGAAATACGCCTGGGAAAACATGACGAACGCAATTAACAATTTATAATACAATAGAAACAAAAACAAACAACATATATGACCATCCGAAGCAAATCACCCTTGCGCCTGGGTTTGGCAGGCGGCGGCACCGACGTCTCTCCCTATAGCGACCTCTACGGTGGTGCCATCCTCAACGCCACCATCAGCATGTATGCCTACACTACCATCGAGCCCACCGACGACGGTCGCGTGGAGTTTCTGGCACCCGACAAAGGGCTGCGCGAGGTGTACGACAACGCCATGGAGGTGGATACCGACGGCTACTTTATCCTCCACAAAGGCGTGTACAACCGTATCGTCAAGCAGTTCACTCACAAACCGTTATCGATGCGCATCGCCTCCTTTGTCGATGCTCCTGCCGGTAGCGGTCTGGGCACCTCGTCGACTTTGGTGGTGAGCATCCTCGGCGCCTATGTGGAGTGGCTCAAACTGCCTTTGGGCGAATATGACATCGCCCATTTGGCCTACGAAATTGAGCGTGTGGACTTAGGTCTCGCCGGCGGCAAACAAGACCAGTATGCTGCCACCTTCGGAGGATTCAATTTCATGGAATTCATAGGCGACAACGTGATTGTCAACCCCTTGCGCGTCCGACAGCAGTACATCGACGAACTCAATCACAACCTGCTGCTCTATTATACCGACACCTCGCATGTCAGTGCCGACATCATCAAGGAGCAGCAGCAGAACGTGAAAAACAAGAAGACCTCCAGCATCGAGAGCATGCACAAGCTCAAGGAGCAGGCGCAGCAGATGAAAGAAGCGCTGCTGAAAGGACATGTGGGCAGCATCGGCGAGATCCTGAATTTTGGCTGGCAGCACAAAAAGCAGATGGCCCAAAGCGTGAGCAACGCCCGGATTGACGCCATCTACGATGCCGCCATCCAGGCAGGTGCCTCGGGAGGCAAAATCAGTGGTGCCGGCGGTGGCGGATTTATGTTCTTCTACTGCCCCGAACTGACACGCTTCGCTGTAAGGGAGGCGCTGGCGAAGTTCGGCGGAGAGACCAAGCGCTACGAGTTTACCTCCGAAGGCTTAAAAACCTGGACAACAGAATGAAATGAAAATTGAAAATTGATATTATGAATAGAATACAGGAATCTATTGAGCAGAGCATTGCTGTCAAGCAGCAGATTTTGTCTAACAGTGTGTTGATGCAGACCGTCTCCGACGCGGCAGCGCTTATCGAGGCTTCGCTACGTGCTGGAGGCAAAATCCACTTCTGCGGCAACGGCGGCAGCGCCGCCGATGCACAACATCTGGCTGCCGAACTCAGTGGCCGCTTCTACTTCGACCGCCCACCGCTCAACGCCGAGGCGCTGCATTGCAACACCAGTTACCTCACCGCCGTCGGCAACGATTACGGTTATGAGTATATCTTCGCCCGCCTCCTGCGCGGCACCGCCAAGCGGGGCGACGTGCTGGTGGGCATCAGCACCAGTGGCAACAGTAAGAACATCCTCGAAGCCTACAAGGTGGCTAAGGAACTGGGGGTAAGCATTATCTCGATGACCGGCGCCACGGGTGGCAAGATGAAAGACTGCGGAGGCCTCCTGCTTAACGTGCCCTCCACCGACACCCCACGCATCCAGGAGAGTCATATTATGCTCGGCCATATCATCTGCGAACTCGTGGAGTCCGCTATGTTCAAATAGTGTATGAGAGAAGCGATTGTTTTGGCAGGAGGCTTCGGCACCCGACTGCAGAGTGTCGTGAGCGATGTCCCCAAACCTATGGCTCCTGTGGCAGGTAGACCTTTTCTAACCTATCTGCTTGACCGACTTAGAAATCAGGGGTATCTACATGTAGTGCTGGCTACGGGATACCTGCATGAGAAAGTAGAGGCTTTCTTCGGAAAAGAATACCACGGTATCTCCATCGACTATGCCCGTGAGTTCTCTCCTCTGGGTACTGGGGGCGCCATCGTTAATGCCCTACAGCACTGCCATGAAGACTACGTCACGGTAGTCAACGGAGACACCCTCTTCGATATCGACCACAGCGAGCTCATCGACCTGTCCGTCACCAAGCGGACGCAACTGGCCATCGTACTGCGCCAAGTGCCCGACTCCGGCCGGTACGGTGCCGTCGAAACGGATGCCGATGGACAAATTACTGCCTTCAGGGAGAAAGACCCTACTGCTGGTAAAGGTCTAATCAATGGCGGTATCTACCGCGTTGACCGCCATCTCCTCGACGACCACAGTATTGGCGAGCCTTTTTCGTTCGAGAAAGAACTCATGCAACAACGCTATCACAACGAACGGTTCTACGCCTACGCTTCGGGGGCCTACTTCATCGACATCGGTATCCCTGACGACTACGCCCGCGCACAAAAAGAACTTCCTCTGCTATGAAAGCACTGTTCCTCGACCGCGACGGGGTACTTAATGTACTGCGTCACAACGACTATGTAAAATGTCCTGACGAACTGGAGATTCTCCCCGGAACGGCAGAAGCACTGGCGTTGTGTCGTCCTCATTTCGACTATATCTTTATCGTTACCAACCAGCAAGGCATCGGCAAAGGGCTGATGACAGAGAATGACCTTCAGGCAATACATGCCAAACTCACTTCTGCACTGCCCTTTATCGATAACATATATCATTGCCCTCACCTCGAAAAAGCTCATAGTTTCCTCCGCAAGCCGAGTATCGGGATGGCTCTGCAGGCTCGCCGTGAGCATCCAGGATTGCGCCTGAAGGACTGTGTGATGGTGGGAGACTCGATGACCGACATGCTGTTCGGCCGCCGTGCCGGCATGACTACCGTGCTGGTGGGCGACAATAGCGGCTGCGCCATAGAAAAACCTTGGCTGGTGGATTTTAAATACGGAAGTCTTCTGGAATATGCTCTGACCCTCGGGAACTAAAAACAACGAGGAACACAACTAACGGTCGACACGCACCCGGGGGTCGAGCCAGCCGTAGACGAGGTCCGTCAGGATATTGATTATCACCAACAGAACACAGATGAAGAGTATAGCTCCCATCACCACGGGGAAGTCGTACTGATCGAGGGCGTCGACAATCACGACGCCCATGCCTTTCCAGTCAAACACATACTCCACGAAGACAGCGCCGGCCAGGAGCGAGGCCAGCCATCCGGAGGCCGAGGTGACCACGGGGTTGAGAGCGTTACGGAGTGCATGACGCACAACTACACGTCTATAGCTGAGGCCTTTAGCTCGGGCGGTGCGGATATAGTCCTGCGAGAGGGCTTCGAGCATGGAGTTGCGAGTAAGCTGTGTGAGGGTGGCCAACGGACGGATTCCGAGGGTCAATGCAGGAAGTATTAGATTCTTCAGGTCAAGGTATTCCCCTTCTCCATAATCGTCAACCGAGAAGAGGTTGCCAAACATGTTGAGACCTGTCCAGTCGGCCATCACATAGGCAAAAAGCCAGGCTATAAGGATGGCGGCGAAGAAGCTGGGGAGCGACATACCAAGGGTGGAAAGCACCAGCGAGAGACGGTCAAGCCACGAATCCTTGTGGAGGGCCGAAATGACTCCCAGCGTGATGCCGACCGCCAAAGCGAAAAGCATTGCCGTAAGTGCCAATACGGCAGTTTGAGGAAAAGCCGTTGAGATAACCTCGGAGACTTTACGCTGGCTCTGGTAGGAGCGCCGCAGATAGGGAGTCTTCACCACCAGCGAAGTGGAGCCTAAGCGTAGGAGGGTGGCGTAGGAGTATTTGTCGGAAGAGAGGTAGAAGAAACTGGAGGAGTCTTGATTGTTATGCAATGAGATGGGAGACAGGTCATTGAGATAGTTTATATATTGTGTCACCAGGGGTTTGTCGCGACCCAAGTCGCGGTTGATGGCCTCGATGCTTTCGGCATCGGCACGCTGTCCGAGCATCATGCGGGCGGGGTCGCCGGGGAGCACGTTGAAGAGGAAGAAAACCAACGTGACGACTCCCAGCAGTACCAGGAAGCCATATAACAACCGCTTTCCTACATAACGCAACATATCATCTCAATCCGTGGACAACACTTTTTTTAGCGACAAAGTCTTTGAGGTAGAAAGGCTCGAAGTAGGCCACATCTTCCATTTTTCCCTCGCGGAGACGGGTCTCTGCCAATTCAAGCATTCCTTTAGCTGACAGACAGAAGTTGTTGTCATATCGAGCATTGCAATGTACACCGAGTATATCTTTAGTCTTCTCGGCACCATCACCGACAAAGACCACCTCTCCCCTATCAAGCCACTCATCAAAGCAGCCCGCTTCGATGACATCGGCTGAGGTGTCGCGGAGAATTTCCATTTCACCATTAACAATCATCGTGTAGCACTCCATACGGCGGGCATCAATCATGGGGCACACAAGGCCGCGGTAGTCGGGGTGCTGACGGTAGTAGAGAGAGGCCATAGAGAGCAACGTAGGCACGGAGAGTAGCGGGATACCGAGTGCGTAGCAGAAGCCTTTGGCAGTGCTGACACCGATGCGGAGGCCCGTGTAGCTTCCAGGACCGGCAGAGACACAGACGGCACCGAGTTCGCGGGGCGTCAAATGACTCTCTTTCAGCACTTCGTCGATAAACACCGAGAGACAGGTGGAGTGGGCATTGGGAGTGTCGCTCTCGCGATGGGCAACAACCTTTCCCTCTGATGCGAGCACCACGGAGCATATCTGTGTAGCAGTTTCTATCAGCAGAATATTCATAATTACCTCATATCAATGACATCAATCTCCGGATGCGCTTTGGTATCGAAGGAGAAGCTTCCCTTTACTTTGCCGTATTTCTGTTTCGAGAAAGTGTAAATCTCGCGGCTGGAGTCGTATTTGTGTACTTCGATGCATTTCAGCTCACCGCTTTCCTCGTTGATGAGGAGACGTATCTTGTGGAAACTCTGTGCCGAACGCGGCTGGAGGTCTATCACCGCCGTGCCATCATCCTCAGTGCGAATGTATTTCTCGCGGAAGTTCTTCTTGTAGTGCGCCATAAGGCTGGCAGGATTCAACAGATTCATGCCGTCATCTTCTTCAATACTGTTGACGGTCACCTCTTTGGCTTTCTTGTTCCAGTACCAGACACTCTTACCATCGCTGACAATCTCTTCCTCGGAGGTCACAACGCTGTATTTACTACCCTGATATTTCACCTCAGCATCACGCTCGAAGATCTTCTTTTTCTGGCTGTCGAGGGCCGTCATCTTCACCGTAAAACTGGCATTGTCGAGCTTTTTGATAGCCTTCTTCAGCACCGCTGTGGCGTTCTCGTCGAGGCGACCCTGCGAGTTATGGGTGATTTGAGCCGATGCCGAGTGGAAAGTGGAAAGTGAAAAGTGGAAAGCGAGGATAGCGCAAAGTGATATTTTCAGTAAACTTTTCATAATCAATGCAAATTGACACCGATGATGTTCATAAACTCCTCGCGGGTCTTGGGGTCTTTCATGAAGGCGCCGGTGAAGTCGGAGGTGGTGGTGACGCTGTTCTGCTTCTGTACGCCACGCATGGACATGCACATATGCTGCGCTTCAATAACGACGGCCACGCCGAGGGGATTGAGGACCTTCTGGATGCAATCCTTGATTTGCTTGGTGAGGCGCTCCTGCACCTGCAGGCGGCGGGCGAAGGCGTCGACCACACGCGGTATCTTGCTCAGTCCCACGATAGTACCGTTGGGGATGTAAGCCACATGGGCCTTACCCACGAAGGGCACCATATGGTGCTCGCAGAGCGAGTAGAGCTCGATGTCCTTGACGACGACCATCTGTTTGTAGTCCTCGTGGAACATAGCCGAGCGGAGGATGTCCTCGGGGTTGAGGTCGTAGCCGTTGGTGAAAAAGAGCATGGCTTTGGCGATGCGCTCGGGACTCTTCAGAAGTCCCTCACGCTCAGGATTCTCACCCAATAACTTAATAATTGCCTTATAATGCTCTGCCATCTCGGCGACACAGGCCTCATCGTATTTGTCTATTTTCTGATAACCTAAATCCATATTGTTGTTTTCCATTTAGTATAAAGTAACGCGGGAAAATTGTAATTTAGTATAAAAGTTATTCTTTATAATCAAATAATTGCATCTCCCCGTCGGGGGTAAGGACGGCGTAATTGCGGTTGTGGAGCCAGTCACCAGTGTTCACATAAACACTATTACTGACATCCATCATTAGTGGCGTATGGCGGTGGCCGAAGACGCAGTAGTCGAAGTGCTCTTTCTGCAGACGTTCCTTCAAATAGATGACGATACCCTCGCGGTCGTCACCCAGGTAATGCAGCATATCGCGCTTGGCATGCTTGCGCTTATTGCCATCACTCCAGCGGTGGGCAATACCGAAAGTAAAACTTGAAGGAAGCATCTTAAACAAGCTCTGGCAGAAGCGACTACGGAAGAACACTCGCACAAAGTCGAACCAGCGGTCAGTATGTCCGAGGCCGTCGCCGTGCCCTATCAGGAAGCGCTTCCCATAGAGTTCCATCTCGACGGGTTCGTCGTGGATGATGGCCCCGAATTCCTGCGTGAGGTAGTCGAACACCCACATGTCGTGGTTGCCAATGAAGAAGTGTATCTCCACCCCACTGTCTGCCAACTCGGCCAGCTTGCCGAGGATGCGGGTGTGTCCGCGCGGCACCAGGTAGCGGTAGCTGAACCAGAAGTCGAATATATCGCCCAACAGCATCAAGGTCTTGCAGTCGTCCTTGATGCTGTCGAGCCATCGGCAAAGTTGGCGTTCCCTCTCGAGAGTGTCCGCCCCACTGCCCAGATGCGCGTCCGAAACAAAATAAACCTTGTCCCTCAACTATTATCTATTATCTATTAACTATTATCTCAACCAACTTCGTGGGTTCTGTACGGTTTTTCCATTCCACAGCTGGAAGGAGAACTCGGTGTTGCCGCTGCCGTTGGTGTAGACGGTGCCCATATTCTGGCCGGTCTTCACTTTGGCGCCCTCGCTGACGGCGACGGTACCGAGGTGCACGTAGACGGTCATGTAGTTGCCGTGTCGGACAATTATTCCTTTGGTTCCATCGGGGGCGGTAAACACCCTGGACACCACACCGTTGAACACGCACTTCACAGCGGCGCCCGACTGACAGAGGAGGTCGATACCGTTGTTCATATTCTGTCCTCCGGAGGGGTGCGTATAACGGCCGAATTCGCGCTCCACCTTGGTGTAACTGACGGGCCACGGGAGCTTGCCCTTGTTCGAGGCGAAGTCGTTCGAGAGTGCGATGTCGGCATCGTTAACCTTGAGAGCAGGGGTGGTGGTAGCAGTAGAGGTGGTGGTTGTCTTCTTGCCGGCCGTCCTGGCGGTGGCTTCTGCCGCTTTCTTGCGGGCGGCGGCTTTGGCAATCTCCTCGTCGATGAGGCGTTGGATCTGCTGCTGCAGCTGCTTCTTCTGTTTCTCCTTCTGCGCTATCTGCTGCTGCAGGGTCTTCTCCTGCTGCTTGCTGTTTTTCAGTTGTTTCTGCTGCTGTTGTTGCTCGCGCGAGAGTTCGGCGCGCTGCTGGCGCTGCTCCTCCATGAGAGAGGTCTGCTCGCGCTGCTGGCGCTGCAGCTCGACGCCTATATCGTTGAGCTCGGCCTCTTTGCGACGGATGTGGGCGGCCTGACGGCGGCGGTAGCGGCTGTAGTCGCGGAAGTACTTCATGCGCAGGTAGGCGTCGTTGTAAGCCTTGGTGTCGAGCAGGAGGGCCATCTGGTTGATGTTGCCCCGCTGGCGGTAGAGCACACGGACGGCCTTGCCGTACTCGTGCTTGAGGCTGTCGACATAGGTCTGCATCACACGGATGCTGTCCTCCGTCTCCGCCATGCGGATATTCAGCAGGTTCACCTGACCGTTGAGGTTGTTGATGAGCTTGGTGCGCTCGTCGATCTTGCGCTCGAGGAGCTTCAGCTGCTGCTGGCCGGCCTTGCTGTTCTTCTTGGCCTTCGCCAGGTCGTTGTTGAGCCGCTTAATCTCCTGCTCAACCTTCGCCTTGTCGTTCTCGAGCTGCTTCTTCGACTGCGCCTGCGCTGG
Organism: uncultured Bacteroidota bacterium; assembly: GCA_902800395.1. GTDB lineage: Bacteria > Bacteroidota > Bacteroidia > Bacteroidales > P3 > Colimorpha. Next base: position 238,863 of record CADCEC010000002.1, read on the forward strand.
ATTATTGAACGACAACGCAAACAACACCGACAACAGGGAAAGTGCAACACACACTTTCCCTCTCCGACGCATGTTGCGTCGGTATTGTTGTCTCAGTTGTCTATGTTGTCGTTTCAGAAACAGCATTGTCGTTTTAGTTCCAATTAAGAATCTTCTTGAAGTCATACTCTTCGGGGTTGGCCACATATTTCTTCGCGGCTTCGTAGTCGGCGGGAGTGATGTAGTCCATGATGTCGTTCACGTAGCTCTGCACCTTGTTGCTGTTGACGTTGACCAGACGCGGCGGAATCTTGCCGGTGGCGGGGTCTTGCAGGTCTTTGAGGTACAGGGGGCTCACATTGCCCTGATGGTCGACATACACCATGCAGCCGGTGCAGCCCTGGTTGAAGAGGGTGTGCACGCCCATGCCCATCAGCGAGCAGTAGGTGAGGTCGAAAGCGATGGGGGTATGGCAGCGAATCTCGTAGCCTACCTCCACGGGACGCGTCTTCACCTTCAGACCAATCTCCTTGGCTTTGCGCTCCAGCAGGTCATTGAAGATATGAGCCTTGGAGACCTTGCCCAGCTCGGGGTGACCGTGCTCGTCGTAGCTGAAGTGGATGCCGGAGTTCTTGATTTCCTCGTCGCTCAGCGAGTGGAACACGCCTTCGGAAATCATGGCGGCGCCGTAGTTGATGCCCATCAGCTTGCGCTTGATGATGCAGGAGACGACCATATTGATGATCTTGTCGACGGTGATCTCGGTCTTGTTGAAGAACTCGGGGATGATGACCATAGGATAGTGGCAGGCGCCGGCGATGCCGAGGGCGAGGTGACCGGCGGAGCGGCCCATGGCGCTGACCACGAACCAGTTCTCGCTGGTGCGGGCATCCTCCATGACGGCGGTGGCAAGCACGCAACCCTGAGCTTTGGCGCTGTTGTAGCCGAAGGTGGGGCTGCTGTTGGGCAGCGGCAGGTCGTTGTCGATGGTCTTGGGGACGTGGATGTTGGCGATGGGATAGTGCTTGTCGGCCAAGAACTTGGCGATGCGGTTGGCCGTCGAAGCGGTATCGTCGCCACCCACGGTGACGAGAAGCTTAATCTCGTTGTCGGTGAAGAGCTTGAGGTTGAAGCGCTGCTCGAAATCCTCGGGCGTAGGTTTGAATCGGCTCATCTTGAGGATGCTGCCGCCCTTGTTGAAGATCTCGTCGGCGGTGAGGAAATCGAGGTCCTGCATGCGGGGCTTGTCGGTAAAGAGGGCGCTGTAGCCGCCATGGAGACCGATGACGCGGAAGCCGTCGCGAAGGAAAGTTTTGGCCACGGAGGCCACGACTGTGTTCATTCCCGGGGCGGGACCGCCGCCCGTAAGTATTGCTATGCTCTTCATAATGAATTATTTTTTAGAGGTTATTATCTTATTATTATGAATTGCAAATATACAATTTTTTTCCGAAATAAACGCGGAATAGATGAAAAAAAATTAAACACACATAATTTGGTGGATTTAGATAAAGGGCGAGGGATAAAACAGAAACACCCGCGAGGAGTCGCGGGTGAATCTGCTGGTCATGGTTTGCTCGTCGGGCTGCGGCGGTGCCGCTGCTTACGCTTAGCTGATGGTGCCGGAGCCGAGGTAGCGGGAGTTGGAGA
>CADCEC010000003.1 GCA_902800395.1 uncultured Bacteroidota bacterium
ATAAAACTGAGGCTTAATGGTATGTCACCTGTCCAGTACAGGCAGGCTCACGAATCCTCAATGATTGTTTAACCGTCCAACAATTGGGGTTCACTTCAGTGCCTGTCCCCTGTTCCGTTCTAATAATATCGGTAAGTGACGCATATTGCTGTCCCTGTTGCACGCCAGCGCGGTCCCACTCGTCGGTGAGGGCCTTGCGCACCTCGATGCTCTTCACCCGATTGTTGATCCAACTTTCAGAATACCCCTTGCGGCGCCAGTCTTGTATGGCCTGATCAACCGCCAGCTCCGGGTCGGCCAACTGGTCTAGCCGTTCCTTGGCCACTTGCGCCATCCACTGCTTGAAGGGCTCTGCCTTCTTTGAAGGAATGCTCTGAATGAGGCGGAAGAGTTGCTCGATGCTGGCCACATCGGTGAGGCGCATCTTGCCGTCGGGAGCAAGCATCTTCAAAGCGTTACAATTTGTAACGGTTTCGTTCCCCTCTTTCTTTAAACGGTTCTTAAGGACACGCCAATAGGTCTGAGGGTTCTCACTCTCAGAGAGCACCGCACACACGTCCACGATGGAGAAGTACCACTCCTCCCGTTCGTCGTCCCATACAGTCCGCACCTTCTTGTCCTCGAATAATTGTATCTTATGCCTTTGCGTCATATAAAAATCAAGCTTATACAAATATAACGATTATTCTCCGCAATTATTGTCCTACGAAGCAATAATCCAGCAAAGCTTATTTCCTCATTTACACACATTTTTCAGGCACATAAAAGCGTGTATAGAAGTTCCTGTCCCCCTGATTCCTGATTCCCTGATTCCCATTGCTATCCCTCAGGAGGTGTCCCTTCAGGTATTATGATGGAGTCTATAAGGTTTCCTAATTCAAATCTGTTCATTACCGGCTTTCCTCGTTGTTTTATCAACTTTCAATAATACCGCAGCCTCTCCATTCCTTTCTGGCACTCCGAGGCATGGTACTTATATGGTATTGACAACAATTCTTAGCTTAAGCTACACTTAGATAACGATTCCTGAGGGAATATATTGTGTATATTGGTGTATAGTGAGTGTATGAAAGTTCCTGTCCCCCTGATTCCCCTGATTCCCCTGATTTCCTCAAACTTAGAAACACTAAGTCTGACAATATCGTTTCGTTGATAGTCAATCATCACATTAACAGAATATTACTATATTTATAGTGAACTCACCGAATTAAAGAAACTCATTATTCACGCTCTCTTATTTGCAAATCATTCTTAGCACTTTTTATCCAAGTGATAAGAGCTTCCTCCATTATAAGAACATCCTTCCCTTTTGCCCTTTTGGTCTTTTTATATTCAGTGTATATCTTTGAAATCAAATCCGTATTAAGCTGTGGCAAATCAACATCTTTTAAATAACAAATTCGTTTCCCCAATCCAAGCATATAGCCCACTTCTACCGACAGATTGGCATTGACATTGCCCGTTTTGGGATCTGGAAAATATATACCTATTCCAAAATCACAACAATGCATCAACCCACAAAGGTTATTATACAACCCTTCCTCAGTTTCGCCAGGCGAAGAATTAGCGATATGAGTTTTTACATAAAATTGATTTTGCACAGAATCCAATGCTTTTTGTATAGTTTTTTCATAATCTTTTGAAAATGAAGTCATCACAAAGGCATGCTTGACATCTGGATTGTTGTTTTTCTTGAAGAAATTAATTGATGCCTCTTTTACAGAGATTGGCGCAAGATCTATTCTTTCCATAGTAGTTAAATACCAACTGCAATAGCTATTAACTACAGGAAGAAATTTGTTGGTAATAAAGTCATTTAATTTTTTCTCCCAAGTTCTTTTCATGCTGATCGCTTCTTTTTCCATCTCTAAAACATGATCCTTCTGTATCACATAATTTGCTCCTGCTTTAATCGCAGTGTCTGAATAGTTAGGGTAATTGGTACAAACAATGACTGGAACAAGCAAACGCCAGTATTCCTTATCTTTCTTTGCTTGTGATATATTACGTATGTCCTTAATAATCTGTATGCCCCCATAATTATTGTTGTTCTGCAATTGCAAATCCACAATGAATGCGACTATGTTCTTTCCATGCTTCTTAATCTTCTTCTGAACCAACCCGGATATATTGTCTTGATCAGACCTACCGCTTAATGCCACGTCTATTTCATCAAACGTAATATCAACACTTCCAAGGCTTTTGACATGCTCTTTCAAATGTTCAAAAGTTGTCTTATTGTTCTCGATTATAATAATGGTTTTCTTCATTTTAAATAAATTTTATGATTCAAATTTTATTCTAACTTCAAAATCACTGTTGGAATTATAGCCGTATTCACAATTATAATCCTCTAAATTCTCTTGATTGATCATATAATTCACAAAACCCTGCAATGATGTTAATGTGGTACAACTATATTTTCTGCAATTCATTTGTTTAATTCTCTCTTTCTTTAACTCAAACTTATTCATTTCCTCTTTAGATGGTTTCCCTCCCTCTTTAACTTCGTCCGCTATCAATATAGAATTATTGTCCGTGATAATCAACACTTTTTTGTTGTCGCAAATCCTATGTCCTCCATCTTCATTAGAACTGCGCAAAGAATTATTCAAACATTGAACGATAAATGTTTGCATCAAGTATTTGTTACAGTGAATTTTTGAATCACCTGTCTTTATTAACAAATGAGCATCTTTCTGCGATATATCAACACCATTTATATAAATCTTTTGGCCCGTCCAACGGGTTATCAGCAAATTTTTTAACATTCGTATGAAAAAAGGGCTGAACACGTCTTGAATTGTGTGATTTGAATCAACAACACTATTTTTATTCCTATCCAAACTTAAGTAGTGTCTCCCGTTTTCGGTATGCCTTTCGATATTCGCATACAGATAACTAATCATTTCATTTGTCAGCCAATACCAAGTTTGTCCAAACGATAGAGCAATCATGTTTTCAAATGATTCTTTCATCTCAGGTGATAAATTCTCAATATCATTTTTCATGTTTTCAAACTCACTCATCTGATCAAAAACCGAATTAAAAACATGATTTGAATTAGAATAGACTTTCTCAAATCGGTCCAAGCTGTATTGTTTCTCCTTCCAAACAACGAATTGTTTTTCATTAGCGATATGCTTTGCATAACCATCAAACTCGGGTTTAAGAAGTAATAGCAGACGCCCAGACTCTTGTGCATTTATCATAAAGTAGTCCTCGGTACATGTTGTTACATCAAAACTTTCAGACTCCATCGTAGAAACACTATCTGTATACAAAAAAGTGACAACACATACCGACTTCTCAATTGCGGAATTGGTAGGTTCTGGAATGTTTAACAAAAGATATGTTGCCTTTTTATAGGGTTCAAATTTAATATCACCTTCATTTGATATGTCCTTCTTTATTATGAATGGGCTTCCCTCTTCTAATGTAGAATCACACAACAACTTTCTGCTATACAGGTTACCATATTCCTTAACATCGGCATCCAGACCGCATTTTGCCAATGTTAGAAGTTGTATGTCATCATTTTCCTCTGTTTTTACCGTAATGAAAGCTGCCTCCGCATTCAAAATCGCCATCGTTACAGCGAGTAATTTTTCCGCACTCTTGTCAAATGAATCATTATTTTTTTTATCGGAATCCATTAAATCATTCAACAAGAGTCTAGCATACAAAACGTATGCAAACTTCTCAAGAATAGGGAGGTCGTCTGAGGTACGACCTTTGTCATTTATAAAATGTCGAAACCAAGCATAATAATACTCCACATCAATCTTCTCTTTCAATGAAGTTGTTATTAGCTGAATATCATCACGAATATCATCGAAAGGTCGCAACATCCCTTCTTCATAAAACATTTTCTCCAATTCGCGATCTTTTTTCAAGGCCAATTCAAAATTATCTAAAGTTTTGCGTGTTATAGCTGTATTGTCGTAAAACAATTGAGGAAGAAACTTGCTTCTGAAAAGCCTTGAACGATTTCTAAACTCATGAAACAGGCCATTGAATAACTCAGTTTTCGAAACATATAAATTATTGCTGGATTCAAAGTGATCGGGAGCCATTTCTTTTCCCGTCCTGATTAATTCACCAATCCACAACGACTTGGCCTCATCTTTATAAGATACCGCTTTAATACACGACAGAAAAAATGAACAAAAATCATCAGGTTTCAATTTTAAATTTGCCGAATGAGTTTGCTTCACTTTATTGTACAAATTCCACGACTTAACTATGACATCTTTTCTCACAAGCGAATTTGACCCTAGTAATGACAAATTTTCCAACAGTTGTTTCAATAACTTCAAATCAGTCACACATGGATTCGTTTTATCTAAACATTCATGCAATACCTCAAGTTGTTTTTTATGAGAGTATTTCCGAACAACAACATATTGACCAAGTGGAGGAAGTGAAATGGCTTGCAAAAACGCTATCTTGCTTTCAACAGATTGCCCACTTTTTTTCCCAATAACCCAATCTAATCCTATCCCCTTTTCATAAAAGCCATCTAAAAATTCAAAGATATTCTTCTCATCGTTTAAATAACAATTATTATTTGCAATCGTCAATTCATAGAATAGCTTATGTTGCCACAGCATCAACCAGAGTCCGGTTCTGTCTATATTTATGGTATTGGGGCGTTTTGAATTGGTGGAATCGTCATCTCTCAAGTAATGACTATATTTCATTTTATCATTTTTCTCCTTGTTTCTTTCAATTTCAGCTCGACAGTCTTTAATAACAGAATAGCTTTTTAATTTCTTGTAGAAATCACGCATTCTACACAAATAGCAACCCTTTCCCTGCTCATTGTTTGTAAGAATGAAAAAGTGAAGATATGAAAAAAAAGATGAGCCTCCTTTTTCATCAGGATTTAGTCCTTGTTGAATTTCCTCATACTTGTCTTTTGATAGCCGATTTACCATAGTAATGATTCCATCGTATTTGAAATCATATTTGTCGAAAATGGAGGCAATATGGTTTATAGACTTCAAATAGGAATCACCGGTCAAAAAGGCTTGATCAACGAAATAGAAATGTGTTTTTTCTGAGAAAAAAATATTTTTCAAATACAAAAGTTTTTGCCTACTGTTCTGCTTCGGATTAGTTATATTCAAATAGATAACAAACGCATCATTGCCAAAAACTTCTTTGTTGATTGTATTAACATAGCAGGACTCATAATCATAGTCTGGCGTTATTATGATATTTAAGACTTCCTTATTGATTCTTCCCTTCAAATAGCTTAGCCATTTTTTGAGACACACATGCTTTTGGTCCTTTTTAACACTATCCAAAGACAGTTCCAGCTGAGTTGATGTAGACGGCAATGGTTGTTGAACGTCAATTACAGCTGTGTCTTTCCAAACGGTATCAAACAACTGTTCTATGTCAAAATAATATTGATGGTGACTATTATCATGAACTATGTGCCCATAATAAACGAATTGTTTAATGTCATTTAATCTCTTGATATTTAAATTATAATAATCTTTTTCAATTGAATTATTATCAATTCTATCAGCACACGCCTTGAGTTCTTGTAGTATTTCCGAGCGTTGTGGTATAGCAGACGACGGCAATCCTAAGAAGTCTTTAGTATTAAGTGAGGCGTTTCGAGTCTGATTAATGTATTTTTCTTCCCACCATAAAGTCGGGAATGTATCATTATCAATTAGGTCATGCCATTCACCTTCTTTTTGAATAAGAAAATCGACATGCATTCCCTCGTTAGTGGAAGTTTTTTGATAAGAGGTTTCTATTGTTTGATTTTCTATTTTATCCCACCTACGGTTTAATTCTTTTCGTGAACAATGTGCATTAACTTTGTCGCGCACTAATACAGTCACATAATTGTATATAAACAAGAGATTCTTCTCACACTGTATCTTCATTTTAAACTGCGCAATAATCTTATCATTAGTCGATAAGGTTGAGGCAATGGGCACAATGGTTATAAAACCGAAATCATCACTTCTTTCACAAAACTTACGCTTTTGATGGTCGGTCATCTTGAAATCCAGTCCCTTTGCATTATCTTTCTCCTTGGCAATAATAATGTCAGAAACCTTTTGAGGAAAGACGAAATTGACATAATCACGTATCCTTTCAGTCAAAGGTCCAGAATACGGGTTATACCCAATTAGCACAATCTTTCTAATGAAACCATTAGCTTTATCATCAATTTTATGTATTATCTCTTTGGCAACATAGAAAGCAAAACGGTCTGTGTAATAATTGTTTTGGAATAAGAAATCCGCCTCGTAATAGTGTTCCACATAAAGTTTACTTCCTATCTTGGTCGGAATATCCAAACGGCATCCTAAATCTTCTTCAGAATTATTTAACGTAGTGTCTAAATTCTGATTGATAAATGAGGTAAATAAGCCATTACCGTCAACATTGTTTCTTATAAGTATATCGTAAGGCAAATTGAGCTTCTCAATGCTGTTTTTAACGGCTGTGTCAATATTAAACACCTTATCTTTGTACTCATTGTAAAAAACATCTGGCGATAAAAAAGAGTTATGAATAACTTTGTTGGCATAAAGCAGTTCTTTCTTGCTCTTACCATACAGTACTTGTATTTTCCACCTCTTGCCAATCAAAACAACAGGAAACATCCAAGGTTGTTTGTTTTTATCATTCGTAAACTCTAATTTATAGGTATCGCAAAGTTGTTTTATTGTATCGTCTGTGAGATTAGTGAAAATAAGTTTGAAATCTTTTGCCTTACTCGAGTTGACATGCGTAAACTCTTCGTTTACAATTGTCAGATTATCAATCAATTTATATAACATATTCGGCCCCAGCATGATACCGTCCATATCAATGGCAACACCATAATCGATAGAAACTGTATTTTTTTCAGTATACGGTTTTATTATTTTCAACAGATTAATCGCTGTATTTTTTACAATTGTCTCCTGTTCGTCCTTCCTCGAGATAATAGCAACTGCAAACTTAGCTATCACATCAAGCCGCAATGCATCAACGCCACCAGTCTTTCTTAATAACCCCTTAAGGATGTCAAACACTGATTTATGATATACATAGCCCGATCCCGAGTTCGGGACGCTGACAGGCATAATCACATCATACAAGGTACCACAAATATTCGCATCTATAGTTTTTGAAATAGGCGCATTATCTCCCGAACGCTCAATTTGACACTTCCCAAAAACTGTTTTGTTAGACTCGACACTGAAATAGCCATCATGGTCAATTGTAGATTTCACAAAGGTCTTAATACCTAGATGTTTTGAAAGAGGCCCTGTGATTTTTTTTTGAGGACTGAAAAAATCATCAAATGTAAGAAGGTTGACATTATCATCTTCTCTATTCGCATCACAAAAAGTCTTTAAAATACCCTTCTCGCCATAATCATAAACTCCAAACTTTATAAACCTAAAATCATCATCATAATTGGAAAAACAAGGAATTTTACCTTGTTCGGTGATAGGTATTCGTTTTTTTTTACTAATTACCACATAGAACAAACCTCTACCTTCTTCAGTATGAAAGATAACATTTTGAATAAGTTCAAAAATACTATGGCAATATTCTATTAAGATGCTTTTTATTCTCCCAAGGCGATTACCTTCTTCTTCTGCACTCAAACAATACGAAAGCAACAACCATTTTTCGAACAATGTATTACACCCTGTTAGGTCAATCCGCTTCCTACCTAGTTTTTTCTTTATATTTTCAATCGAGTTTTCTATATAAAGTTTTATGCCAGACTCCTTTAATGGTGAAACACCATCAAAAACACCGAGGTTTTCCTTGTTTATAGGAAGCAACGGTAGTAAAAAAGGACTTGCGTTTTTATAATCAAGATCAATTTGATTTTTATATCGTAGGCTTTCAGTATTTTTTAATTCTCCTGTTTTGCTATCAGTTACGTTAACAAAATAAATGCTATGGTCACCCAGGTATGGTTTCTTGTCCTTAATGAAATACAGGAAAATGCTGCATTTAAAAACGTATTCATTTAGCGAATCACTATTGCTGAATACACTAACATCAATTCCTATTGTCAACCGATTTGAATATCTCTTTTTTAATAAAAAAAAGTGTGACAATTCCGGGAATTCAACTCTTTCATCGTTTTTCTTGTATATAATATTGAAAACGCATTTACCGATGTTAGCTATTTCACTATAATTCAGATTCCGTTTACCTTCCGCAGAGTAAACATCCTCCTTATTTGGCGTATCATCAACAGCTATCACAGCTTGCTGATTCAAAGCACTATACAACTCATTTGTATATCCGCTTTGACCGTCACAAGCTTCGATCAAACGATAGATACTATTCCAATTGCTTTTATTCAAAGCAGATATTTGGATGATAATACGTTTCATAAAAAACTATTATTAATCAAAAGACGTTTAATTCATCTCCAATAGTCCCTCCTCCTCATCCGCCACAAAAGAACCATCCTTGCATTCAAAAATCACGCTTCCGGATTCCAGACTCTCAAGTTTGTGCCATATACCTTTAGGGATGTCAACCCCATACACTCCGTCTTCTTGGCTAAGGACAACACTATCTATAATGCTTCCGTCATCGTTATATGTCGTTGAACGCACCTTACCCCTTAACACAACAAACGATTCATCTTTTGTAGGATGTCGGTGAATCGGAATATCAGTACCAGGCTCAACGGCATTCAACATTCGATGACACTTATCTTCCAACGACTGATGAAAGTTATAATTCATTCTCAGCCGAGGCGAAGCCTTGGCTTGTGAGGTTACCTCATCCAATAAACCCTTATCTATTATCATAAACTATTGATTCTGTTTCGTGTATTTTTCCCCCACTGAGGCCAAAAGAGGTATGAACAAAACGCCCATACCCCTTTCAAAATCTTTATTGTCATATCATCTCACCTGCGTATTTCATATTCTTTCCTAACACCGTACAGAATATCATCTGTATGTCCTTAATGAACGAATAATGCCGATAATAGTAGCAGTTCAACCGCACCTTGTCTGGATAGATCACCGTGTCGTTATACTCCACCGCGATCTCCTGCATGGGGCGCGTGTCGCCCGCCGCCTGCTTCTGCGCCACGTACTCCGATATCATCTCATCCTCCAGGCGGTATTTCAACGTTGCCGGCCCAGTGATACCGGGACGCAGCTTCAGCACGTCGCGGTCATCCCCAACAAGCTTGTCTGCATACCCAGGCACATCAGGTCTTGGCCCCACGAAACTCATGTTGCCCACGAGCACATCCCACAGCCCAGGTAGCTCATCCAGCTTCCAGTGGCGCAATTTTGCGCCCAGTGGCGTGATGCGGCTGTCCCCCGCCACGCTCACCGTGCTGCCGTTGTGCTTCACCGTCATTGTGCGGAACTTATGGCAGCTGAACAGTTTTCCATTCTTCCCCACACGCTTCTGCACAAAGAACGCAGGCCCGCCCGGCATTTTTATTTTCACAAGAATAGCAACTATAATCAACACCGGCCACAAAAAAAGTAAGCCGATGAATGAAACTATCCTATCAAACAACCATTTCAGAATCATTATTCCTAAATAATAGCGTTTTTAATACTTTCAACTATGTATTTTACGTCTTCGTCTTTCACATACGGTCCGGCTGGCAGGCACATGCCCACTTTGAAAATTTCCTCAGAAACACCATTCGTGTATGCTGGACAGTTCTTATACACCGGCTGCTTGTGCATAGGTTTCCAAACCGGACGAGCCTCGATGCCTGCGGCATCCATGAAAACGCGAAGTGCTTCGACATTGTCATTCGGCTGGCAATCAGTTGTTGCGCTATCGGCTACATGAATCACACCCGCTGCACCTCCCACTGCACCTTGTATAATAGTTTTATAGGCATTCTCCTGCCCTTTAATCTTCACCTCAGGATCAACAGTGATAGTGCAGAGCCAATAGTTACTGTCGTATTTGCCAGTGGCAGGTTGTGTATGAACGTGTACACCTGGAACATTCTTCAAAAGCTCTTCATACAGAGCTTGAACATGTTTGTGGTGAGCTATGTGGTCGTTAGCCACCGTCATCTGACCACGACCGATACCTGCGCATATATTACTCATACGGTAGTTATAGCCGATTTTCTCGTGCTGATAGTAAGGATACGATTCGCGATACTGGGTGGCATACATCATTATTTCGCGCCACTCGTCTTCATTGTTCGTGATGAGAGCTCCACCACCAGAGGTGGTAATCATCTTGTTGCCGTTGAAACTCAATACGCCATATTTGCCGAATGTACCCAATACTTGCCCTTTCCAACGACTGCCAAAGCCCTCAGCGGCATCCTCAATCACGGGAATCCCATATCGGTTGGCTATCTCCATGATGCGGTCAATACGGTAGGGCATGCCATACAATGCTACTGGGATAATCGCCTTGGGCTTCTTGCCCGTCTTGGCGATACGATCTTTGATAGCCTCTTCCAGCAGTTCAGGGTCCATGTTCCAAGTATCCTTCTCGCTGTCGATGAACACCGGAGTTGCACCCAAATAGGTGATGGGATGCGATGATGCGCAGAAGGTGAAACTCTGCACGCACACCTCATCACCGGGTTGCACACCGCAGGCAATCAAAGCCAGATGCACCGCAGCCGTACCCGCACTCAACGCAACAACTCTCTTGTTAAGGTTAAGGTCATCGTTAAGGTTAGAAGAGTTCACAAACTCTTCTAGGTCTTTCTCGAATCCATTCACATTGGGTCCCAATGGCACAACCCAGTTCGTATCAAAAGCCTCTTTAATATACTTCTGTTCTAGTCCTTCATCAGACATGTGCGCAAGGCACAAATAGATTCTTTTTTTCTCAGACATAATAAATTTGCTTATTTATTTTCCAGACCATTTATACTCTAAATCATAGGACATTACCCTTCCCCTCTCAATGCACTCTTTAGTCCATTAAATATAATATAAGGAAAGAATCTCCACGAGTCTATCGGAAAAATCTTTGAATGATCAATTAAATCACCAATTCGCCTAAACATGGATATAACTTTCCTAACAAGATATGGATACTTGCTGAAATAACTAGCATCCCTATTGTGGCCCATATTCCCAACACTCAAAATGAAAATATTTATGCGCTTTGCCTTCCTTTTCCAACGTTTATCATCTGAATATAGCGGCATAGCCTCAACAGGCATTCCTAAATAATCTACAGCATACGCTCCAAAAGCCTTCCATGCAGTCATCAAGCCAGCCTTTTTAATTCGAGATTCTAGCATCAGAACATCCATTGTATTTCGATAAGTCCAGAGCAACCGACACCAGTCACAAATTTGTCTCAGTCCAACACCCTCCTTGTAAAAATGCTGCAGAATATGAGTAAAAACATAAAACACATCAATTCCCGCAGACAATAAAAACACCTGTGTGTCACCATTTATCCAAGAGCGCACATCACCTCCGCAGAAAGCCTTATCATAAACGCTATCCAATTCTTTTTCCACCCTTTTAGAAAACCCTCCGTAAAGTCTCCCGTGCAGTTCCACCTCCCATCCGTCTATGGTCATCGCCAAATGTTTTTCTCGCGGGCGCTCTTCATTTATTGTAAAAGCTAAAGGTTTCAAATAAACTGCAGCTTTCGTATAGTTCTCATCACTTAAGAAGAGATCAATATCTCCACATGCTCTCCATAAGGGCCTTTCATAACACTGAGCAATACCTTGTCCTTTTACAAGCAATGTGTAAATCCCCGCTTTTCTCAACTTTTCAATGAGCTCCGCGACGAACACATTCATCGCCTTGTTGCGATGCTCTAATAGGAGTGCATCCCCAATAAAGGTCAAGAGTTCCTCTTTAGGGACTTTGACATCTTCTACATGCTCTAGCCCTGCAGCAACGAGTCCTGTTATAGATTGCTCGGAAGCCAACTTATAAACCTCTAAGTAATCAATTACTCCATATTCTGCCAAATTGACCTCTCTCTCCCATAAGCCAGCTGAGGTCAAGGCGAAAAAAGCCTTTATATTGCTTTCACGCATTTGGTTTACCGCTTAGTAAATGGCAGTTTCAGAATACCAACTAGGCTACCCCACCCATATGACAAATGAAGCACGAAGAATGTTGTCAATAAATAAAAGAAATTCAGATGCTTCTGAACAGCCAGTTTAAGGCTGACCGTTGACAAAAGAACAGTATATGCTAATAACGAAACTGCAGAGACCAAAGCGAAAAGCCACCATACGAATGCCAGAAGTAAAGGAATAATTAGCGAGAGGACGAATAATAGCGGAATAAAGTGACGTAATGAAAGAGATGAGAACATCTTGGTATAATATACAGTCAAGATATTCCACTTTCCGTTGCCAAAATTATTCTTAGCCAAGGCACTCCATGTCTCACGAGCCAGATAGGTACAATAAGTATCTGGCAGAATAAATATCTTTCCTCCACCGCGGAGAATGCGCTTATTCAGTTCAATATCCTGATTACGCACCAGACGCACATCATACTTACCATACTTCTCAAACACCTCACGGGGCCAGCAACCAAATGGAACTGTTTCCACCTCCTGTTCATGATCAATGCCAGTACGGAAGGTAGAATTGCCAACTCCAAACTTATTGCCCAGCACTTCTCGTATCGCTAACGTCTTGGGGGTTTTATTTAGAACGTCTGTTTTGCAAACCGTCCCAACGTTGTCGGCACGGAGTCGCTTCAATCCATTCACCAAGACCGAGAAATAATCTGGTTGGTACGATGCATGAGCATCTAAACGCATGATTACATCACCCTTGGCAGCCTCTATACCACGGTTCATGGCATAAGGTACTATTTTCTCCGGGTTATCAATTAAGCGTATAAAAGAATATTGAGTAGTATATCTTGCTACTATTTCACGAGTACGGTCTTTGCTCATTCCGTCTACCAACAAGATTTCCAAGTCATCCTTGGGATATTCTTGTCGTAATAGTGATTCAAGGAAATGGGCGATATACTTTTCCTCGTTATAAATAGGACAAATAATAGATAACATGAGAGGTCTAATCATTAACTTTCTTATCCAAAATTCTACAAGGAACGCCAACCGCATAACATCTATCCGGAACTGAAACATTAACTAAGGTTTGTGTTCCGACAATAGCCCTTTCACCTATTACCACATCGCCCTTCGGTGCAATAATATTAGCACGCATTCCTATATACGCTCCGTCCTTTATTATTATTCTGTGGTGATTCTGTTTCCGTCCATGACAAGCAAAATAAACTCCATAAGATATGGTAACATTATTCCCAATTTCAATCTTATCATAACACAAATCATCAAGGTAGCATCGCATCCCTATAAAACAACCCTTTCCAATCTTGTAACCAGCCATCTTATAGCACCATACCCGGAAACCATTAAAAGGTATAGTGGGTATAATAACTGCTGAAAACCATTTTCTAATTGGTTTCTTTATGGCTTTCCATAAGGAAATATTATACCGTAGCGGTATCTGTTCTTCCTTTACCCCCGGATGACTGAGTTTATATAGAATTTTAACAATACCCATCTAAAACCTCTTTAATGCCGTTTAATCAATGCTTTTACTTTATCGTAATTATTGCCTAATAGCGATTTTATTGCCTCAAGCATAGCCCATTTTACAGACATAGTAAAACGCTTTGTTTTACTATTAACGATTTCTAAAACACAATTCGTGCTTGAAGATGAATGAACAACATATCTTCCCCTTAATACTATTGACTCCTTTATCTTGGCGCGTGTCGTAGGGGTGGACGTATATAACTCAGTGATGCCTGCACGCACGGCCTGCTTTATAACATCTTTTGATGCATAACCATTCGGAATCGACGCAATAGCTATTGTTTCCCCAATAATCCTTGATAAAACTTCAACAGACTCCGCCCACTCAGCAAATATATCATCATCTTTCAAAGTTGATATATTTGAAGGATGGGAATGTGAATGAGAACCTATTCTATGTCCTCGTGAATGAAGTTGTCTTATTTGCTCTTCGGTTAAAAAACCGGAATTGCCGATATACTTTGTGCTTATAAAGAACATCCCCTTTTTACCATATTTTTCTAATATTGGAGCAGCCTTAGTTATAAACGAATCACCACCATCATCAAAAGTAAAAAGGACATCATTATGTGCTAAAGCAGACACTTGTTCTTCAAAAGAAGTCTCGTCGACTTTGTACATAAAAGCGTTTTCATTTTGGAATCCGCTTTTTTTATCATTCGATGAGACTATGTCATGATACATTAAGTTAACCATACTACTTCTTAAATCTGGCTTTAAAGTTCCTTATACCATAATAGGCTTTTTTTGCCAAATTCTTCATTTCCAAAAGACCAGGGTATTTAGAGAAATATATCTTGGTCTTGGTGTACAACTCTGGTCCGAATTTCAATTTATACTGACGGATACCACACATGTCAAAAGTCCTAGTCCCTCGGGATTTCCATTTGATTATACCCTCCCAAATAAGAGGCTCGTTCGGACAAAGCTTCTGATAACGTTGGTAGCTGGCACCACCCCAGAATACAGCCAAGTTCTCATCTCCAGGGAATAGACCTGTTGCCAAGACATCTCCTTCCTGCGAAACAGCTTCCAATAACAAAATCCGATTGGGGTATAAGGAATCAACTAAAGCATGTACACACTCTATACCGTATGTAGGTGTTAGACCCTGCTTTGCAAATACCTCAATAAGTTGGTCATAATAAATCTCCACAAACCTTTTCACATCAAACGTTTCTCTTATTACAACACCCTGTTTGCGTGATTTATTGATTGAATAACGACAAGAGGAAGAGTGCAAATTATGGAATAGCTCATCCTCTGTTTTGTTCAAATCTATAAGATAACCATCAACAGGTGAGTATTTTACCTTTCCCTCGCAGTCTTCTACGGAAAGTTGCCAATCCTCGATTTGCACAAAGAGCGCATAGTGGTTTTTGAAAACCCACTTTGACAACTCTTTATAAATGATTATTCTTTCCTCATTACTAATGTTAACTAACATTGAGAGGCCTTGATGCGCTGTTCCAGTGCCTTCAAATGGTGAACCCACTATTTTAACAACCTGTTTGACAATTTCTCCGACGAAATAGCCAATATCATTCTCATCTTTTGTTATTTGGACAACAAAAGCAGGAATGCCTTTCCATTTGTTCAGATATGTTAACCACTCCTTTGTCTTATAAATTGTGCTATCGTAAGTTCCATGAATACTATCCCATGGAATCCTACCCTCATCCAACAACTCAAACTTATACATATTATATTAATTTATAATCATTTATATAATCATTCGCTATTCCACTCCATCTGAAACGGCTAAAGTCTAAATGCGAGATATTATCTGAAATAGCTTCATATCTATCTCTAATCATAGAAATCTTTGACAAGATATCCTTTGGACTACTGGGATCTACTGCATATCCAACCAGTCCGTCCTCAAACATTCCATCAATCCCCTGACCTTTACTATATATTACAGGAAGACCCTGCGTAAGCGCTTCTATGTAAGACAATCCAAAGGTTTCCGTAAAAGATGGTTGAATATAAACATCAGCCTTCCTAAACTTCTCTAAAAGCTCTTCTTTTTTACACTTTGGTGATAAGTGGATACGTGAACTCGTTTCTATTTGTTTTTTGATAGATGTGATATAAGAACCGCTTTCTCCGTCCTTAAGTCCGACAGCCTCAAAGCCTTTAATTAGCCCCTTCGCATCTTCTTCTACTGCAGCCGCAATTGTGTGAATGTTCTTATTATGGCAAATATCTCCGGCATATATCAATGAGACTTTATCTACAACTACACGATTACCTGTGTACACAGATTTAAGCCAAAACTCATTTATTCCATTGGGAATGATTTTTATCTTTGAAGCAATATCTTCACGTCGTTTCTCGGGTAGTGTATTAAGGAACTGCTGTTTATTTGCCTCAGAAATCAAATATACCCTTTTTGAGTTCTCAAGTATTTTATATCCTAATGGCCTGAAAAGTGGAATTCTAAAATAGTCATTAAGATCTGTATTGCGAACTGCGACAGAATATTTTGTCCCAAAAGCTTTATAAAGCCTATACGCTACTGCACCATCACTGAATAGCGTATGAGCATGAATAATATCAACCTTATTAATACAAACTTTTTTTTCGGCAAATGACTTAAGCCTTTTAATTTTGACTGGCCATAATACTCTTCCTATAAGAGTTGTATCCCTTTTATACTTATACACTCGGACATCCTCAATGGTCAAATCACCTCCACTTTCTCCAGGCGCTATCACTTCTTGGGTTAATCCCAGATGTGAAAGTTCGGTAAAAAGGAGCTGATACAAAGGGTTTGTCTGGTAGGCGTTACAGATATGTAGTATTTCCATTATTTATTAAGAATACACGTTCCTTGAAGCTCTGTTACAGGATATTTATAAATATTAGGAGCATCGTTTAGATAATCCCACTTTTTGTTTGGAATCATATAATTTTCTCCATAATTGGCGATGAGGTATTCGGATTCGTTTTGTGGTACTTTCACTAACAATCCTTTGAAATCATAGTTTTTGATTCCTTTGTATGGGATAGAACTACGGATGACTGACACTTGAAACTTATTATCCTTTATATTCTTTGATATACTTTCATCAAAAGAGCACAGATAACAACAATAATTATATGGATCCTTAGCTTCTGGGTAGTAGAAGCAGAAATCCATATTTAAAGAATTATACTCACAACTAATTTGGGCTATTTTTCCATTCACCCAATATTCGTGAGTAACTTCGAATTCCTTACAATTCTTAAGTGCCGGAACAAGTTTATTTGCTTCTGTACACATAACAGCTATATCTATATCGCCATCATATGATATAAAGTCGTGGTTTCGTATGGCACCAAGAAGTGTCCCAAAATCCAACCAGTAACAAACATCTTCTTTATCCAACACCTTAACTGCTATAGCCAGCATATCATCAGCATATCGCTTAAGTTTTCTTGGGCTATAGATAAACATATAAAAGTATCTCCAAATAGGTCGGAGAACTCCTACAAGTTTTGAATCCCTTAATGCAAGATATAACTTGCTATTTACAAACTTCATATAATCTACATTTTGATATTGAACGTATTTATAGCTTCTCTCATCACAACAAAGAAATCTTCGATATCTTCCACATCAATAGCACCTAAAGAGCAAAGGCGAAAAGTATTGGTTGTGGAAATCTTACCAGGATAGATGGTGAAACCACGCTCATAGCAATAGTCGTGAACCTTCTCGAAGCTCCAGTTAGGGTCATCGGGATATTTCACCGATACCACAAGACCTGACTCAATCTTCGGGTCGATTACCGTTTCAAAGCCCAGTTCCTTGACGCCATTACGAATGGCCTCATAAACTCTGCGATGACGTGCCCACTTAGCCTCCTCACCTACCTCAAAATATTCCTTCAATGCCTGAATGGCGGCATAGATGGTCTGCACAGGTGGAGTGAAATGCATTTCACCTGTCTTTTCAAAGCACTCATACTGCATATATAGGTTGCAATAGTAAGAGCGTGTAGGATAGTTCTTTGATGCCTCAATAATATCTCTACGGCCAATGACAAATGACAGTCCTGACATTGCCATCAAACCCTTTTGAGCTGAAGCCATACAAAAGTCCACGTTATCTTTCACTACATCCAATGGAATCATACCCAAAGAAGAGGTGGTATCGCTAATGAAGATTGCACCATACTTGTGAGCCAAAGCACCAATCTCACGAATTGGGTTCAAAACGCCAGTACCCGTTTCGTGATGGCAGCAATACACCACAGCCACATCGGGATTCTCTTTCAGCGTTTTTTCCACATCGGCTAAATTAGGCTGCTCAAACACGCTCGATTTAAGGTCGATATGCGGAATGTGGTACATCTGGCATACCTCAACGGCACGGGAATTGTATGCACCATTATTCACCACCAAAATCTTTTTGCCTTCAGGAACCAATGAATTGACACAGATGTCAATATTGATGGTACCCGAACCACAGAAAAGCACAGATGTATATTGGTCTTCTGGCGCGTGAACCACTTTAAGCAGGTCTTGGCGTAAGCCTTTCATCAAACCGGCGAACTCTTTTTCACGAGGGCAGATATCGGGCACCACTTGTGCCAACTTAACACTATCAGTTGTTGTTGCTGGACCAGGGTTCAGCAACACATTGCGTTTTATTTTAATGTCTTTCAAATCCATGGTATTACTTCTTTAGGAAATCCATCAGAGCTTCCTTGTTTTGAATTGGAGTGGTGGTTGGGCGACCAAGATCTTTGCGGCTGCCTTTCTTGACCTTTACTTCGAGAAGCATCGGACCTTCAACCATAGTCACAGCCTTCAATGCATCGAGCAGGTCGGTTTTGTTGTCAACACTGAAAGCGTTGGTATAGTGAACAGCCTTGGCGATGGCAGGAAGGTCGATCTTCAAGCCCACTGTGGGCTGACCTCCCACGCTGTCGTGAGCACCATTGTTAAACACCACGTGAACATAGTTCTTCGGAGCCTTGTTGCCTACAATGGCCATCGAACCCATGTGCATAATGGTGGCACCATCGCCATCGAAGCACCACACTCTGCGCTCAGACTGAGCCAGGGCAATGCCCAGAGCAATCTGCGAAGCGTGACCCATTGAGCCAACAGTCAAGAAATCGCGCTCGTGACCTTGGTTCATAGCAGCACGATACTCAAACAGCTCACGGCTGATCATGCCTGTGGTTGAAACGATGCAATCCTTCTCGCCAAGAGCAGCAGCCACGGTTTGGATGGCCTCTTCACGGCTCATAGTGAGGTCGTTCTTCTCCACATTCTGGAGCTTGTAATCCTCAAAGGTATCTTTCTCAATCACCAGGGCATAGACATCCTTTTTCTTCAAGGCGTCAATGGCTTTGGCAATCTGCTTTTCAGCCTTGTCTTCCTCTTTTGAGAGAACGTCAAAGTTGATGCCCATCACGTTGAGCAGACCGGTAGTTACCTTGCCTTGCTTCACGTGCTGAGGCTCATCGTGCACACCCGGGCGACCACGCCAACCCACGAGCAACAACACTGGGATGTTGTACACCTCCTGGTCGGTCAACGAGGCCAATGGGTTGATAATGTTACCCTCACCACTGTTCTGCATATATACACAAGCAGGCTGGCCAGTGGCCAGATAATGACCGGCAGCAAGACCTACTGCAGCACCTTCATTGGCGGCAATGATGTTATGCTCAGCATCACAATGGTCTGTGATGTAAGCACAGATGTTCTTCAGCAGACTGTCAGGCACTCCGGCAAAGCAGTCAATACCGTTCTCTCTCAGTTTCTCAATAAAGAATTCAGGTCTAATCATGGCTTATTTCTTTTTGGTACCAGGAATGAGGTTCAAAATCTGCTTGATAGGCATGCAGTATTCCTCTGAAGCCTCCTGACAACGGGTGGTTTCCAGAATACGCTCTGCGCACTTCACCATTGCAGGATAAGCGGAACGTAACATGTGGTTTGCATAAATCACGATATTGATACCCCACTCTGCAAGCTCAGCCTCAGTGAACTGACCGTAAGTAGTAGGAACAGCCACAATTGGAGTGTGGTTATCCACCTCACGGAAACGCTGGCAGAACTCCTTGATGTCCTGACCATCCTTGTTCTTAGAGTGAATCATAATGCCATCTGCACCAGCTGCAACGTAAGCGTGACAACGCTCCAGAGCGTCTTCAACAGGTTTGCCTGCTATTAGAGACTCGCAACGGGCAATAATCATGAAGTCACGGGTAACCTGTGCTTCCTTACCAGCCTGAATCTTTGAGCAGAATCCTTCAATGGTGTCCTGAGTCTGTACAGCATCCGTGCCAAAGAGTGAATTCTGTTTTAAGCCAACCTTATCTTCAATGATAACGGCTGACACGCCAAGACGCTCCAGCGTACGGACAGTGAACACAAAGTGCTCTGTCTTACCACCGGTGTCACCATCATAAATCACTGGCTTAGTGGTTACTTCAAGAGAGTCATTCAGGTCATGCAGACGAGTTGTCAAGTCAACGGCCTCAATGTCAGGCTTGCCCTTGCTGGTAGAGTCTGTAAGGGAGCTTGCCCACATACCATCAAACTCACGAATTTCATTACCCACCTCAACCTTTGTATGCTCAATGATAAGACCGGTCAATCCACAGTGTGACTCCATGATACGCACAATGGGCTTTGCCGTAATCAAGCGACGGAGGCTCTTTAAGCGTGCCTGAGGTGTAGTGCCAAGTGATTCGAGTTCCTCTGCAAGGCCACTTGAGGTGATACCTTTGGTATAAGGAATCTCGATCACCTTACCGCCAAGGCCTTCCATTACCTTGAACACCTCATCACGGATGTATTTATCCGGGCCTTCCAACCAGTCGTCTCCATGGATGATGTAGTCGGGTTTATACTTGACTAGATTGGGAACATAACTCCAATCATCCTGAGGCACCACATCCGATACACCATGGATAGAACGAACCACCGTCTCACGTTGTTCATATGTCAGATACGGAAGGCGTTTGTGCGTTGCAATAGCCTTGTCCGTGTAAAGGCCAATGATTACATCTCCGTACTTGGCACCCTCGTTAATGATATTGATAAGGCCAGGGTGCATAATGTCGGCTATCATGCCGAGATAAACTTTCTTTGCCATATTATTGTATTTTGTTATTTATACTTGAATGTTTTCTTCAGCGTATTTAAGGTCTTGCTCATCATCTATTTCATACCATTGAAGGTTCTCAAGTTTAAGAACATTCATAGGAATGATTCGCTTGGATACATCCAGTAACTGGAATTCATAGCCCAACTTAGGCTTCTCAGCAACAATCTTTTCGTATTCTGAGCAGAGAATCTTGTAGAAAGCATTGCTTATCTTATGAATACCCACTAACTCTCCCGAAGGAGTGATTTCATCCACGTTAACGGAACAATTAATCAGTTCACATTTCTCGTTCATCTGCACATAGTATTGATCCTGGAACTTAGTAACGGGTGTAATTAGCATAGCAGAATCAAATGCGCAATTAATCAGTTCTGTAACTGCTTTCTTTTCAAACACCAAATCAGACTCGAACAACAGGAAGTCAGCATCCCCTATTACTTTACGACAATTCCAAAATGTGTACATACTGTTGGTCTCAGCAAAACGAGGCGAGAATACACATTGTACTTTTCCAGGATACTCTTTCTCCAATGCCTCATACCACTCCTTGTGATAACCAGTACCAATGATAATCTTCTCAATACCGGCATCAAACATGGTTTCAATGGCACGGATTACCATTGGCTTGCCTTTGAATGGAATGAATCCTTTGGGCTTTAATTCGGTTTGCTCACCGAAGCGGGTTCCCATGCCCGCTGCCATGATTACTGCTAAATTTATCATCTCAATTGTACTACGCTTTCAGTATTGAATCAATAATACTATATTCTTTTTTTGCGGTTTCTTCCCATGTAAAATGCTTAACTAAATCAGGATCTGATCTTTTCTCAATTTTCAGACGCGCATCTATCTTACGAGCCATTTTTAATTCAAACTCGGGGTCTGATAAAGGGACTGTGTTCTCTTCCCCTATCGCTTCTGGGATACCACCGACTCGTGAGCCAACCGCATAACAACCACATTTTAATGCCTCTATTAACACCAATCCAAACCCCTCATTTTTGCTTGGAAGTACCAGGACATTTGCAATATTCATATAATCAGGGATAGTTTCAGGAGACTGATTTCCCCAAAAAACAATATCCAAATTAGAAGTTTTACTAATTAATTCTTCTCTATAACTGCCGTCGCCTACTACCCAAAAAAGTACATTCTTTTCCATTTTGGCGACATAACTAAAAATAGAAGGAAGGGATAATACGTTCTTTACTCTATTTAGGTTTCCACAAAACATTACAACAAGCCTATCCTCAGCTCTATAAGCCTTTTTTAATTCATTACGTTTTTCGTCAGAATAAGAAAAGAAATTATTCGACACACCATTGTAAAGCACAGCCTTTTTCCCCATTTTAGTAATATTACACGACACCTCCATAAGATTCTTGCTTACAAAAAAATTACAAGAAGCATCTTCTAATAGTATTTTTGTTCTATTAAAGTAGTATGTGCTTAAAAAAGGATTAGTATGTATATCAGATCCATGCCACGTGCAGATAAATGGTATTTTATCTCTTTGAGAGATGATACGAGCTATCCAACTTGTATAGAATGAATGTGCCATCACTGTATCGTATCCTTTTATCCTATCTGCTGCTATTTTTTGATACCTATTTGCAAATAGTGGAGCTTTATTAAACTTTACTGACAATATATAGTCTGTGAGCATAAATGGTCGCCAAAAAACACGATAGTTAATTCCATCAATATCAACATTATCTACCCTTTTCACCTTAGGCGTTTTTCGCAACAACCGAACATACCAAGGTTCATATACATTAATCACGAATATGTCAATATTGAAATCTGCAATCTCATATAGACATCTTATTCTATTCCGAATTGCATTAAACATTCCCCTTCTTCTATATATATCGTCATCGAAGATAACTGCTACTTTATTTACTTGCATATAGGTACAAATAACAAACAAACAAACAAACAAACTAAACTTGGCTCATTTTAACATAATTCTTGTTGCGCGCATTATAAATATTTAACATGATAAAAATGGAAACAATTACATCCATACTTATCAAACCCTTATTAAGGAATATCACGCACATTCCGAACAAAATAAAAACCTCGAATTTTTTAAAACCCGCTAACTTACATAACATATATTGAATTATACAATATATGACAAGGCCTGGTATACCATACCCCCAAATAAGACGCCATATTCCTATATCAATCCCTTTATAATAAGCCATTGTTGGATGCTGTGGATCAGCCATTTTTGCATCACCCAAAATCCAGGTAACAAGTTCTAATGGTTTTTCAAATCCGCCTACGTATCTTTCTACATCTTGATTCCTGGAAGGGTCAAAAAGCAAGAACACCCTGTCAAAAACCAATTCAAAAAGTGGGTTGGACTCCAAATATTTGACGTAAAAATCATAAGATATAACACCAACTATAACGATTCCAATTAGAACAAGAAATTTTGTCTTTGATAATAGTTTACCTCCCATTAGCAAATGTGTGACAAATGCCACAACTCCAACGAGAGCAGTTCTCGCAACCATAACTCCAATGGACGCAATAATCACAAAACTAATCAAAAGAATAAAAACTTCAAATTTAGACTTGGCACTAATCAGAAGGGTTGAAATATAAAAAAGAACCACCCCCAAGAAAACGCCTCCTCCAAAAAAACGAACACCAATGCCCATCATTCTCGCCTCGTAATTGACACTGTCAAGAGAATCAGCCGCTAGGTCAGTAAATCTCAGTAGACCAAAAATAATTGACTGTACAGATGGTGTCAAAAAAAGGAAAAGGGTGAATAAGCATTCAAATAATGATACCCATACAACACATCGCATCATGCTATAAGTATCGTAATCCTTCCGCTGTAAGCGACAAAAAAAGGTTACAGCCGCATATGAAGACAAAAAAGAGAGTAAAACAGAAATAGGGTATTTAATTAATGTGGCATCAAAATAAGAGTTATAAAAAGAAGAAACTACAATCCAAAACAAAAAAACTACAAAACAAAGAAATAAACTATGCCAGCTTCTTCTTTGTCTTTTAGTTAGA
This sequence comes from uncultured Bacteroidota bacterium, assembly GCA_902800395.1. GTDB lineage: Bacteria > Bacteroidota > Bacteroidia > Bacteroidales > P3 > Colimorpha. The sequence continues at coordinate 23,720 of CADCEC010000003.1, forward strand.
GCTATTTTATGATAGTCCTTAATCATAAGATAAAGACCGGTAATAGCAAATATATGCCGTAGTCGAATTGGCAAGAAGCTTGGTTCGATTGAAAACAAGGCTATATATAAAATCAAATACCCTAATACTTTCCTTAACATATCATCTAATGAGTTTCAAGATAAAAACTTTTATAGATACATACAATTTGAACGGAATGTAAATAAACCTAGGGCACGAATAATTCATATTCAATTTTGAAAAATCAAAAGTTAAATTGGGATTATATGTTTCACGAAGCCCTGCTACTTGAGCATGAGATTTATAATTAAGTAGTATATTTGAAACAAAATCAGACACTCGGCATTTCTTTAGAATCTGCCTCTTTAAGTAAAAATCATTCACCGTAAACAATTCTAGTATCTCCTGTTTCATAGAAGCATTTTTCCCAACCCTATAAACTGCCAAGATGTCGGAATACATATAAAAACGAAAGATGGACATAAGTTGAATTGCAGTGCAGTAATCTGATGTTGGGTAATAATCACTATTATAGCCACCAACAGCTTCCATAGCTTCTCTACGAAACAAACCACCAGAAGGAGTCCCTGGCCAAAATGACACATAGTTTTCAATATCTAAGATTCGACGCAATTTTGGCCTACTTATATGAGGAATGATCAATTCACCATAGTTACACTTATCCTCAAACCACTTTATTTTTTTAGGCTGCAAACAATCGATTTTTCTGTTTTTTAATAGAGGTACACAAGTTTTCAGGTAATTTGGCAATAATATATCGTCATCATGCAGCAATAATACATATTCCGACTTCGGTATCTCAAAACACCTGTTTTGATTCCCAAACATTCCTGTGTTTTCATTATTCTTGTAATACAGGAGTTTATCATTATTATAAGACCTTATCAACTGCTCTGTTTCTGTGCCATCAACAGGATCATTATCCACCACCATCACACAGTAGTCGTCATACCCTTCTTGTGCCAAAGCACTGTCAATGGCATCTTTCAACGTATCGGGTCTATTGTATGTGGGTATGCTTATTGTTACGAGAACCTTTGACAATAAATGTTCGTTCCCAGATATGCATCTCCAACCAATATGTGCGAACTTAGAAAAATTGTCAACATGCTTATAAAAATCAGTAGATGCGTCAACCATATTTATATATTGTTTCGGTAATCTTTCAAACTCATTAACTTCTTATCCTTCTCTGAGATAATCAAGTTTCCTTCTCCACCAATCAAATCCATAGGCCATTCAATAGCAAGATCTGGATCATTGTACATAATACCAGAATCACCTTCGCCATAGAAAACTTCTCCACATTTATAAGAAACAACAGAGTCCTCTATCACGAGATAGCCGTGACCAAAGTACTGCGGGATGTAAAGCTCAACCTGATTATCTCCCGTAAGATGAAAACCTCTCCATTGGCCAAAGGTAGGTGAATCTGGACGCAGGTCAGCAATCACATCATATACATGACCACTGATGCAACGCACCAACTTTGCCTGCTGCTTAACCAACTGGAAGTGCATAGCGCGAATGACACCACGTTTGGAGATGGTATAGAACACCTCTTTCAATTCATGCTCAATGCCGTTTGCTTTGAACATATCAATGTTGTAGTCCTTCACGAACCCACCACGTTCATCCGTTGCGTAAAACGGCTGAATCTTATATGCTCCTTTGAGGTCAAGTTCCTCAAAACTAAATTTCGTTATCATTATTGCTCAATTGTTTTTAACCAGTCCATTGTCATCTTGGTTCCCTCTCCAAAAGGAACATCAATCTCAAAACCGCAGTCATTCTTAATGGCATCAATACTGAATGTGCTCAACGGCATATTGGTTCCAGTAAATGGCACATCACCAAACAACGGCTTAGCCTCTGGACCGCAGGCTGCTACCATCTCAAGAATGAACTCCTTCAACGGTCTTGCATTGCCACTACCTATCATATATTCACAGAAAGGCTTACCCTTCTCCGCAACAAGATAGAATGCCTTGGCCACATCACTCACATACACAAAATCGTAGTTCTGTGTTGCCGCCGTGAACTGAAGAGATTCGCCATTGATAATCTTACGCAAAGTGGTATTAACAAAACGAGGAGAGAACTCACCGACACCGTAAGCATTGGTAATCATTGGCCACAACAAATCAATACCAATGTTGGCAGCTACACTCTTGCACATGCAATGAGCAATATACTTACCCATACCATAAATGTAAGCCATACCAGGATGGCTACCCTGTGAATGGATTGCGGCCTCCACCTCATACTCCATGATGCTACCAGCACAGACAAAACGGGTGCAACCCAATTCCTTTGCTGCCTTTAGGCACTCAACCGTATTCAGAGCATTCTGCATCTGGAGGTTATAATCCACACGTGCTGGGCCTGCAGAACCCGCCCAGGCAAAATGAATGAATGTGTCATACACTCCCTGAGGTATCTTTTCCATCATAGACTTAATATCAGTGATATCACACTGCATATAAGTCAGGTTTTTATGCTCCTTCAGGCGACGAGGCTCTGGTCCCATATCAAGGGCAAGAACGGTCTTACCATTATTCAAAAAATGCTGTACTGTGTAGCTGCCTACAAAACCATCAGCACCGGTTATGATTACTTTTTCCATATTATCCAATGTATTTATTTATTTCGTCAACACAAATACTATATACATCCTCATTCTTGTATCGTTTGTACCAATCAGAAGTCAGGATGGCTGTCTGTGTAGCGTCTAATCTGGGTTTCCAACCCATACGAGTCTTAGCCTTGGTAATATCAAGCATCAGGAGATTAGCTTCATGTAAAGCATTAGGATCTGATACATCCTTCAACTCACCATAGCCAAAATTCTTGATCATGGCACTTGCCACTTCCCATACGGTCAGGACACTCTCCTGCTCAGGTCCAAAATTCCAACCTTCACAATACTCCGTAGGATACTCCCACATCTTCTGAGCAAGCAACATATAACCACTCAGGGGCTCCAGAACATGCTCCCAAGGACGTACGGCTTTCGGGCTGCGGATGTCAATGGGCTTACCTGCCTCCAATGCACGGATGCAATCAGGGATAATGCGGTCTTTGGCCCAATCACCACCACCAATCACATTACCGGCACGTACACTGGCAAGACTAACATGATGCTTCTTTCCATAATCATCTGGATTGAAGAAACTTCTGCGCCAGCTCTGGATAGCAATCTCACAAGCGCCTTTGCTGGAGCTATAGGGATCATAGCCGCCAAAGGGATCATCCTCCTTATAGCCTCTCATCTGCTCCTTGTTATCATAGCACTTGTCAGTGGTTATCATCACACCTACTTTCACGCTTTCCGTTGCACGAATGGCTTCCATGATGTTGATAGTTCCCATCACATTGGTCTGGTAGGTCTCTACAGGGATTTCATAACTAAGACGCACCAGGGGCTGTGCAGCAAGATGGAAGACAATCTCAGGCTGGTACTGAGCGAAGATTTCTTTCATCTTCTCTCCGTCACGAATATCAGCACGGATGTCTGCCTTAATCTTTTTACCAATGCCAGAGAGGACAAAGTTGTCCTTCTCGCTGTAGGGTTCCAGACCTACACCTACCACCTCTGCACCCAGTTCGTGAAGCCAGATGGAGAGCCAGGATCCCTTGAAACCGGTATGGCCGGTTACAAGGACTTTCTTGCCTTTATAAAAACCATTAAATATGTCTATCATATTTTCTTTGAATAATTCTATCTAACGAAAATAATACAACAAGCAACACAGTGAAGACACTGAGGAACAACCATGTTCCTGTCATAAATGTTTTAAAAATCCCTATCAGTATCTCCAATACAACCCAATGGACGCAAAAGTAAAACATACTTCTTTGTCCGATAGAAGTAAGAATTTGCCCCCCCCCAGATGGCTTGATTCTACCTGTCATTTTGAACAAAACGTTCCACCCAACTATGGCACATAATGACAATATGCAATAAATGAGATAGTACCCTTTTAATAGATTATTTGTCCTAAAATCCACAAACGACGGCCAGAGGTAATAAACTAAGGCCACGGGGATGCACATCAATGCCAACCATTTATTTTCAGCGATGAACTGCTTTCTCCCAATACTATTGCCTAATGAATAGAAAAATAGCGCCAGAAAAACGTTTGCAATATAATACGGTTTAAAACCAGGTATTCTGGACAGGACAAGTCCTATTGAGACACCACACAATGCAATAATCCAAGGGTTTACCCTTAACTGTCTTAAGCCTGAATAGGTTATACGAACAACAAACAACGACAGTAAAAACCATAGCGGAGCATTGTCGGAGATAGCTCCTGCAACTAATAATCCGTGGAGATTAGAATATAAATACTGCGTGATACTTCCATTAAATAACGCGATAAGAAAACCTACAACCAATCCTAAAATAGTCCACTGGAGCCATGGTCTTAACAACCGCTTGCTGCTTTTGGCAAAAACCGTCCTCCAGCCCTCTTCTTTATGAAACATACCGGACTTAAAAAAGAACCATGGCATATACCAAAAGAAAAAAACAGAACAGTATTGGAAAGCAATATTTACTATTTCAGAAGGACTTACATGTGAAGTCAATGAAACGACATGCCCCATTATCATATAGATAATAAGCAGTCCGCATAAGCAATCGAGAGAGTTATCGCGCTCCTTTGTCATTATTAGTATTTTGGTATTTCACGTTCCCATTTCTTCCAAGGTGCTGTGCCATTAACAAGCAGTCCTTCAAGAAGATTCTTCTCTCGAATGTTATCCATACACTGCCAAAAGCCTTCATGGATATAGGACATCAGTTCACCTTCTTTTGCCAGACGCTCTAGCGGCTCACGCTCAAAGGGCTGGGAGTCGCCATCTATGTAATCAAACACTGAAGGTTCCAGCACCATATAACCTGCATTGATGGGAGCGCCATCCATAGAGTTTTTCTCACGGAACGCACGAACATTCATATCCTTGGTGATGTCAAGGACACCCTTCTCCTGCTTCATTTTGACAGCAGTAAGTGTTGCTTTCTTTCCATGGCTCTTATGGAACTCAATAAGTTTGTTGATATCAACATCACACACGCCATCTCCATAAGTCATCATAAAGGTCTCGTTGCCCACATATTCCTTTACGCGTTTGATACGACCACCAGTCATGGTGTTGTAACCGGTATCAACAACTGTTACCTTCCAAGGTTCCAGTTTACTATGATGTACGGTCATTTCGTTCTTTCCATTTCGGAAGTCAAATGATACATCACTGTTATGTAAGAAATAGTTTGCAAACCATTCCTTGATATACTCTTGCTTATATCCGGCACAGATGATGAACTCGTTATGGCCGTAATAGGCATATTCTTTCATTATGTGCCACAGAATGGGCATACCGCCTATCTCAATCATAGGTTTAGGCTTAAAAACAGATTCCTCGGAAATTCGGGAACCAAAGCCGCCAGCTAAGAGAACTACTTTCATTTTTCTAATTATTATTCTATTTCCAATGAAATGTTAATATTTTTTTTAGTTTCCAAACATTTGACTTCCTTTTTGCCCCTCTATTAATAAGAGTTGCTGTCTTCTTTAGGTGTTTTTCAATTAAGAAGGAATCTTCGTGAGCAATTGATTCTATATTATTGATAAGGCTTCTTGCGCAATTAGTCTCATTCTTGTTTATCACGAAACTATAACATTTTTCACTTTCCCTTTCGTAATCATTCAGAATAATATCCAGTTTGTTTTTAAATGAGGACTGTCCAACAAAAACAATTTCATCTGTTTTATTGAGTTCTATATCTTCAGACTCATATGTTAACGTATATGATTGTCTTTCACCTGCTTTATATTCGTGATCAAGAAGCCATTCTACAATCACAGGCTTTCCCCGAAGTGAAAATTCAAAAGCTGACGTTCCAGAGGCAAGTCCAATTTCCACTTTTTCACGAATAAAGCCATCTAGTTCCTTTTCTCTTTTCTCTCCTTCAAAAGTAATTGGATAAGTGTACTTCCTAGACAAATCTTTAAGCCGTTCCTCCTCTTTTCCTAAGCCTATAATGGAAAGACTAACCTTCTTCGTCTTGTTTACCTCCTCCAGTTCATTCATATAGGTTATAATATTGAGTGACTTTTCTGCATCTAGTCTTCCAAGCCAGCAAAATTTTATAAGTTCCTGATTAATTCGTTTAAAGGAAATATTCTTATCATACGACTTAATTGGCGCAATATTTGGTATATAATCTAACTTAATTTGATTCTGATAAAAATCTTTTTGTACTATCACATATGCAAAACCGGCCAAAAACTTTATAACGTTCCTTTCAGAAAGCCATTTTATCTCTTCTCCTAATTGCATTCTTTCTCTCTTTGAAATAAAATAGTGGCCTTTCGCATAAATCTGGTCTCTAATATTTAAAAAGTGAAGACACCAAAATAAGCAAAGTGATTCTTTGGTGTTATATGCGAACCTGTCTATTTCCGATATAAGGTTTAATTGAAGTATCAAAGCTGAATGGTCAGGAATAGATACTTTTTCATTGGCTCTATACTCAATATAAGTAACATTATTAGATCGTATTGCATTATGCGAAAAGCCGTCGTAATAATCTACATAAAAAATCCTATAATGGTCTTGTGATTCCGCAAGATGGTTGGAGAGCCTAGAGAATAAATATTCCACCCCACCTGTATTCCTGCTTGGACAATAAAAAACTATATTATTAATTTTCATTTTTTTTTACAATCTTTGCAAGGACTAATTCGAACAAGCGCTTCCTTAACGACGATTTCATAAAAAGAAGAGAATTAACACTTACTATAATTACTATTCCACAAAATAGAATTATTTGTTGGAACAGACTATCACCTATTATCAAATATAATACAGAAGAGAGTATAATGGATGGTATTAAAACTTTGCCACAAGAAAAATAACAATCGAGCAATTCCTTCCATTCATATCCAATTTCATTTCGAAGTATAGCAGGCTTCACTAAAAACGACCAAATTGCTGTAAAAAATATTAATGAATACTGAAGCCACAAGACACTCATACCAATTTTAAACACCACATATAGAAATAAAAACTTCAACAATTCTAGTGCAATAGCCCAAATAGAGTTAGTTTTTAATTTACCTGATGCTATCATTGGTGTATAAAAAGTAACATTAAATACATCTAGTATTTGCGCTGCTAATATAAACCTACAAAAAACAACTGTGTAATCAGGCACATCAACGAGCCATATATTAAGGACTGTTTCAATTGTAAAGAAAAAAGGTAGACATATTAACAGGACCAAATCGAAAACAAAAACCGTTGATTCTAATGTTAATTTTTTGGAATCTTCATAATTTCCAATTGCGTATGATTTAATTATTTGAGGATTAAGTGCAGTAGTGAAATTATACACAAAGTTCATTAATGCCGTTGTCACTTGATTAGCTATTGCTTGCGCTGCTACGATTACAGGTTTAAAAAACATTCCAATAAGAATATTTGTTCCCTGAACTTTAAGCATCACCGCAAAATGCGTAATAAGGTTCCATCCAGAAAAGCCCAACATATCCTTTAATATGTTCTTTTTGAACACCCAAGAAGCTCTTGATTCTGAATATTTTTTTCTACAAAACAACACATAAAAAACAAATAGAAATAATTGAACTACCGCCAATAAACACGAATAAAAAACAAGTTTATCTAATGTAGTTATTGTCAAAAGATAAACAATGCCCAATTTAGCTCCTGCTTCAAACAGTCCTACATACGCATAAATATTCATGTCTTCATGGGCAATAATAGAAGCAGAAAAGGGGACCATTATTATTCCGAAGAATGTTGGTATAAGTGATATGTGAAAACACCACAAAGCGGCAGTCATTCTATTTTCCGGAATTATCAACTTATGAGACACAAACCAAGTTCCAACGAATTCTAAGATTAAAACTATAATAACAGCCAAAATAAGATGGCTTATTAAAGCGGTCGAGAATGTTTCCGATAACGATTGTCTATCATCTTTCCCCAAAGCAAATGTGAGAAATCGTGAAGTACCTTTAGCTAGAGTATTGTTTAAAAACGAAAGCATACCCACGACACCTGCTACGGCATTAAAAATACCATAATCCTCCGCACCAAGTTTATCAAGAACGACTCGTGCTGTATATAATGTAACCGCCATTACTACAATTAGGCGGATGTACATATAAATAGTATTTTTTGCTATACGTTTAGAATCTATTGCCATTGGATGATATTTAAAGGATGCAATGCTTTAGAAAGCCATTCTAATCATACGTATATCTATCCCTACTATACTCCTCATCCGCAAGTATCAAAGAAACGCCATCTTCCTTATAGCTATGCGTCCTAAACCAAACACCTGGTCGGATAATCAACCCTTTTGATGGATCATCAAGCAATACGCTCTTTTTCTCTGTTCCATCATCTAAGTCCACCACAAACGAACCATGTACAGCTACCATGATCTCCATACCTTCCAATAGTGCATGCGCACCTCGGTCTTTTCCCTCTGCAATATGATGCAACCAAAAGACACGCTTCACTTGGAAAGGCAACTCCTTATCTATCACACTTATTGCCCCACGCTCATCAGTAAATGTAGCAATATCTATCAATGTACAATCATGTATGGTGTAACTTGTATTCATCCTCAATCCATCTTACTCAACGCGCGGAACTTCTCTACTAAAGCTTCTTGATGCTCAATCAGTTCATAATTCTCCTTCCGAATAGCATCATCCTTAACGCACAATCCAAAACGCTGAATGGATTTCAAAAAAGCATCATCAGCAGGAAGATCGCGTGTTTCGTATTCCTGATTCTTCTTGATAGTACAAGTGGGAACAAATCCGGTAGGAGCAGTTAGAACACGACTTGATGTGAGGGTTCCCTTACTGCACCAGATTTCCACATCACACTTATAGTCATTATCCATTCCAAAGGCTAACTGAGCAACAACACCTTCATCGTTGACCATAGTAGCAGAACCATACATATCCACCTCAAAGTCGGGAAGATAATTGGCAGTGGCTGCCACCAATTTTCCGCTCATACCAAGAAGTGTAGTAGCATACTTCAAAGTATAGCCACCGGCATCCAACAATGCACCCCCACCCAAAGCTTTGTTGTAGCGGAAATCGCGTGCATCACGTCTGGGGAATCCAAATGTGATTCTATACAGACGGACATCGCCAATCTCTCCACTACGAACAATGTCATTGATAGCTTCCAACTGGTTATGAAAAACAAACATATAGTCCTCATGCAAGGCCAGATTGCGTTCCATTGCCAATTCAACCAATCTTTGGGTATCTTTTAGACAGGTCGTGGAAGGCTTCTCAACGAATACGTGTTTGTTGTTCAACAAAGCTTTTTCTGCCCACTTGAAATGTAATGCTGGAGGAAGTGGCAGGTAGATGGCATCTATCTCATTAGATGAAATCATAGTGCCATACCCCTCAAAGATCTTCCCCCCATAGTTATCTACAAAAGTCTGTGCCTTTTGTCTTTCTTTTGCGAGAATCTCATCGGTTGCACCTACAAACTCTTCCTTACTTGCAATTGCCACACCCGCGTATTCAAAACCATCAGCCAGCTTTAAAGAAGGCAAAAAGCGACGGAAAGCAATTTCTGAAGGACAGATTATTCCTATTCTAATCATTTGTCTTGAATCAGAAACCGTACATGTCAACAAGCACCTTCTTCATATTCTCGATGGTGTAATCCAATCCCTCATCTGCCAGACTAGTATAGAACGGCAGACGAGCAATGCGATTACCCAGGTCCTCTGTGATAGGCAGGTCCTCAGGCTTATAACCCAGACGTAATCCGTAGGGTGCAGAATGCAGCGGCATATAGCCAATGTACACATAGATTTCCTTCTCTTTCAATTTGCCCATAAAGTTGAGCTTATCTTCAAGAGACGGGAATACTGCCCAATAAGCATGATGGTTCAACTGAACATATTCCTTAGGCTGGAACACTCCAATGATACCCTTCTCTACGTAAGGAGCGAAGAGCTTTGTGTATGCCTCCGTCAGTTTACCACGTTTAGCTTTGATCTCCTCTTCGTGCTCCAACTGAGCATAAAGCATAGCACCCAGAACATCGGAAAGCAAATAGCTGGAACCTTTGTCAACCCAACTGTACTTATTCTTTTGTCCATTGATAACTAAACTACGGTCAGTACCCTTCTCCTGAAGGAAAGTTGCTCTTTGGTGCCATTCTGGCACATTGTTGATCAGCAAGCCCCCTTCACCGGCACTATAGTTCTTGGTTTCATGAAAAGAGAATGCAGCAATGTGTGCTTTCTTACCAGAAGGAACACCCTTATAGTAGCTACCATAGGACTGAGCGCAATCCTGGAATACAATCAGATTATGACGGTCTGCAATCTCACGAATCTCATCAATATCGCAAGGCACACCTGCATAGTCAATAGGCATAATCATTTTGGTCTTGGAAGTAATCAACGCCTCAATTTTGGTGTAGTCAATGTTCATTGTCTTGGGATCAACCTCGCAGAACACAGGGAAGCCACCAAAGAGTACTACAGCATTAACAGTAGAGCTGAAAGTGTAGGAAGGGAGGATTACCTCATCACCAGGCTTCAAGTCTGCCAAAACAACACCCATTTCAAGTGCTGCGGTACCTGACGGACAGAGGAATGCACTATCATATCCATATTTTTCCTTCATCATTGCGAGAACTTTCTTGCAATAAGTATGATTGCCACAAATCTGTCCACTGCGAAGGGCGTCAATCATGTACTTTTCCTCATCTCCGGTCTGGTACGTCTTGTTAAACGGAATTCTCATAATATATACTGTTTATTTATAATTCAATGCTGAAATCAGGCTACGGGCCTGAATGTTAAGATAATTGTTAAATCTCAGGAACTTATAGATTTGACGTAATGTCATCCAAGTATATTGAGGTGGCAAATCCAACGGGAAGCCTTCATCTGCTTCCACCATCAGATTGCGGTTCTGTTCGTGATAGAAACGACCACCTTCTTCACTTTGTAAAGCATCAATAAGAATCTGCTCAGGACGTGCATTCATGACGTAATCATAGAACTCGGGTCTATTCACATCTTCAACTCTTCCAGTTAGACACTGAACCGTAGGGGCAAGTTCCATCACATCAAAGTTTCCGCACTCAAGTTTGGCCTGAACCAAAAAATGATAAACGCCATTAATCTTCTTGATAATAAAAGCGCACAAGCCATCCTGCATAGGTTGCACCAACGGCTGGCACCATGATGCAACCTCTCTATTGGATATAGTTACATTAACGCCTATAATCTTGAAGTATTTACCATCCTCACGAACAATCTCACGATCTGTTTTCTTCCAACCTGGCATATCTAACACAGAACAAGGAGAGACCCACAAGTCATACTTTGCCTTTAGGCCTGTTAACCAACTGAGATGTTCTCTGGTGGATATATAGCTGTGGTTTGTTGTTGATGAAAGAATCAAGTCCCTTCCAAACTCAGACATTCCCCGAAGGCCATCAATGGGAGTAATGTAGTCACTTATCTTCAAGCCAGACAATACCGTTCTTGTATCCATATTAACGATATTGTCCTCATGCATCAACTCCTTAATTTGGCCAAGTGTCATCCAACGAAAATCCTCTAAGACAGGCACATCTTCATCTACCTTGATGATGATATTACGGTTGCGTTTACGAAGGAATCTTGCTCCTTGCTCACTCTGAAGTTGGTCCAAGATAATATTCTCCGGCTTTGCATTGACAAAGTACTCAAGATAGTTAGGGCTCTTACCAGCATGGACACGCGAGTAATTACTCTTTGTCGCTTGCAACGTTGGTGAGATTTGCACACAGTTTACATTACCCGGTTCTATCTTTGCCTGCATCAAGCAATATAGCACTCCATCTATCACCTTAGTAAGAATACCCAGATAGCCAACTTCTGGTTGATTGATGATAGGCTGCCGCCAATGGTTATTCGTACCATAGTCAGTCTTAACATCAATACCAACAATAGAGAAAAATTTACCCGAATCGTGATGAAAACTCCCATCTTCATCACTATGCCACATCTTCATTTCCGAGAATGGTATTTGTTCAACCTTCACCTTTACTTCACGGTTACGTCGAGCTATCCATTCTCGTATTTCCTGTGTGGAATTGAATGGGTTCTCTTTTGTTGCTAATGACTTAATAATCATATTTGATTCTTTATATTTAATATCAGAGAAGTAAAAAATACCCTAGATTAATAATCTCTCCGATTATTATAATTTCATGCCTTTATTGTTTGGTTTAACAGAAAGCAATCTATCGTATTCTGCATTAAACATGCAATTGTCATTGGGCCTACTCCACCAGGAACGGGAGTAATGGCAGATGCCTTAGATGAAACGGTATCAAAATCCACATCACCACAAAGTTTTCCTGTCTCAGGGTCTCTATCCATGCCCACATCGATCACTACAACACCATCAGATACCATATCACCAGTCACCATCTTGGCCTTACCTGCAGCAACCACCAGAATATCCGCCTGACGGGTAATAGAAGGAAGGTCTACAGTTCTAGTATGACACTGCGTGACTGTTGCATTGGCATCCAACAGCATCTTAGCAACTGGCAAACCAACAATATTGCTACGACCAATTACAACAGCACGTTTACCCTTAAGATCTATACCTATCTCTCTCAGAAGATACATGATGCCTTTGGGCGTACACGGCTCCATGTGAGGAGTTTTTTGCCAAAGACCAGCCACATTCAGCGGGTGAAAACCATCCACATCTTTATTTTTGTCAATGGTTTCTATAACCTTAGCTTCGCTGATATGCTTAGGCAACGGCAACTGAACGAGCACTCCATCCACCGTGTGATCAACGTTCAGCTCTTTAATGAGATTAAGAAGTTCTTCTTCGGAAATATTCTCGTCTTTGACAATTGTTGTATTCTTAATACCAACGGCGTCGCAAGCCTTGGCCTTGTTGCGAACATACACCACACTAGCAGGATCTTCACCAACTCTTACTACCACTAAATGAGGGACACGACCATACTTTTTCGGGAAAGTTGCGACCATTTCAGCCATCTGCTCCTTCATTTTAGAGGACAGTTCTTTTCCATTTATAATCATATATGTATCAGAAAACACTAACAATTCTTTATATCTGTCCAAAATGATTCAGTAAAAACTGCATTATCATATCTTAATTGAGGAGAGAAAAGTACGTCGCTATTCTTATATACTCCTAATTGCTTTTTGTCAATTATCAATAATGCATTGAGGAAAACTTGACAAGCAATCCTAAATATTCTATCTCCAATAATGTCAAATTTTTCGTTCCAATCTACAGGGATTGCTGCCTGGGAAATAATCTTTCCTCCATCTACTTCTTCGGTAACATAGTGACATGTGGCTCCAATTATTTGAGAATTCGCTTCTTTTGCCATTTCTAGTGTCTTAAATCCTATAACACCGCCAAAAGCGGGCAATAGCGAATAGTGAAGATTGATAAACTGTGCATCACAGCAAGAGAATATCTCTTTGGGAAGGATTTTAAATATATTTGTTACAACATAGTCGGGATTGAAAGATTTTATCGCGTCAACAATTTCTTCTGTACGTTCTCGCCAGGGTGTAAAGGTGCGTACTTGCATCCCATTATTTCGCGCATATTCTATTGATCCACATTCTCTATCGGATATTACACCCACTATCTCAGCGTCAAGATTTAACTCTTTGATTGCATGATGAACAAATTTCATTGTACCACCATTGCCCGAGGCCAAAAAAAGTATTCTCATATTAAAGATCGATATTAAGATTTTGATAGTAATTGCTCAAGAGTTAATTTCTTATCTGATTGATAAATAAAATAACCACTTCTATCAGCACTTTGCTCAATTCTTCTCAGAACAGAGTCTGTAACTTCTGCACGAACGATTTCTGGATATTTTTTAGCATTTTGAATAATCGGAAGGATATCTTTTGTTTCTTCACAGAGGAAGTATACACCAGCATACTTATTCCCTGTAATATGAGGTTCATCAAAATCCCCAAACGCCACATCTATAACTCCTTTAAGAAAATCATAGTCGGTTGAAAGCTTTACCAAATCAGAACCAATAAAATCTCCTCCCATACGGGCACCTATCTCTATCACTCTTATATCGCCTTCCTTGGTAATCTTTAATTCCGCATGGGAGGCACCATATTGAATATGGAGTGCATCTAAAGCATTAAGGACTATAGACTTTACCTTGGTCTTAATATCTTCAGGAAGTGAAGACGGTTGGTGGTGTTCCAACTCAACAAAATATGGAGCCTCGGTTGTTACCTTGTCGGTAATCTGAAGCACATAGTGTTTTCCTTTGAAAGAAATTGACTCAACACTGATTTCACGGCCTTCAATAAACTCCTCTATTACAGCCTTCTTTTGGAAAGACTCTTTGCATGCTCTATTAATTGCCTCTTGTAAATCATCTCTCTTCAATACTTTCTCAACCCCCCTACTTCCAGAACGATCAGTAGGTTTCACGATGACAGGAAAACTGAAGGTATTTAGCATTTCCGGTATCTGCCCATCTGTTAAACAAAACTTTGGAGAAGGCACTCCGTAATCCATAAAGCACTGGCGCATCAAATACTTATTGGTGGCAATCAGGGAATACTTATCAGGATTCCCAAGCAATCCCATCTTCTCTGCCACATAACATACCGTCAGAGTAGCGACATCGGATGCAATGGTAGTAATACCATCTATCTTCTCCTCCATACATACTTTCAGTATTGCATCCTTATCAACAGTAGAAATTGGGTAAAATTTATTGCACAAGTCTTTACATACCGCACCCTCTTCCCAAGCAAAACAGATTGAGTATACCCCCAACTCTTTACATTTCTTCACAAGTGGCTGCTGCAAATAGCTAGCACCTATTATTGCAAGTTTCTTCATTCTACACTATAATTTATCATTTCATCTCAGGATGTGTTATAGTCAAAGAATTAATATCCTCTTTCATTTCATCTATCACCTTTAGCAAGTACTGACCGTACTGGTTCTTCAGCATGGGTTTTGCAAGTTCACGCATCTTCTCTTCGCTAATCCAACCGTTACGGTAGGCTATACCCTCCAAGCAGGCAACTTTCAAACCTTGGCGCTTTTCAATTACCTCTACGAAAGTAGAAGCCTCTGCCAAAGAATCATGGGTACCCGTATCTAGCCAAGCGAAGCCACGGCCAAACACCTGAACTTTCAGTTCGCCATCTTTAAGAAACTCTTGGTTCACAGTTGTGATTTCAAGCTCTCCTCTTGCGCTAGGTTTGATAGTTTTTGCCACGTTCACCACCTTGTTGGGATAGAAATATAGACCAACAACAGCGTAATTGCTTTTAGGCTCTTTGGGTTTTTCCTCTATGCTTAGGCAGTTGCCCTGTTTATCGAATTCTGCTACACCATAGCGTTCAGGGTCACTCACCCAGTAGCCAAAGACAGTTGCCTTTTTGTTCTCTTCTGCATCCTTCACTGCATTTCGCAACAAAGCCGTGAAACCACTACCATAGAAAATGTTATCACCCAACACCAAGCAAGCAGAGTCGTTGCCAATGAACTTTTCACCAATAATGAAAGCTTGCGCCAGTCCATCAGGCGAAGGCTGCTCCGCATATTCAAAATTCACACCATAGTCTGAACCATCACCTAACAAGCGTTTGAATCCAGGAAGATCGAATGGAGTTGAGATAATGAGAATATCCCTAATCCCAGCAAGCATCAATGCACTGATGGGATAATACACCATAGGTTTATCATAAATAGGGAGCAGCTGTTTGCTTACGCCCTTGGTTATGGGATAGAGGCGGGTTCCACTGCCGCCGGCTAATACGATTCCTTTCATCGCTATTTTTTTTTATTTGTGGACGGGTGGGGCTCGAACCCACTACGAAGCATCCTATCACGTTCACTGCTAAACATCAATCATACGATATTTTTGCGTTTGGACCCGCCCAGGTTAGCTCCCGTCCACCTTAACAAAAATTTCTTCATATCAATCATTTTTTTAAATTGGTTAAACAAGTTAACAATGCTCGCACATCCCAAGAAGTATTGAAAAAAGGACACGTCCTGGCAACCAAAAACATGGTATGATATCAATCTAACAGCTACTAATAACCGCTTGAGCTATATGATTATAAATTAAATATGCTCCTCAAAACCTCTGAAGTGAACATTTAGTTCATGTAGGTGTTCCAGAAGTGTTCCGAGTGGAGTTCCTGCTGTCATCTTAGCGAAGGCATTGACATCCTTGGGGAAGCATTTTCCACCATAACCGAACTTTCCATCTGGACCAGGAACATAGGTGTGGGTATCATTTATATAACCAGAAAGCAACACACCAGTATGTACCTTACGCCAGTCTGCGCCCATCTGCTCACAATACTCACGGCATGCATTGAAATAGGTTACCTTATATGCACCAAACACATTGTGCATGTACTTGGTTAACTCTGCCTCCAGTGGTGTCATCACAGTGAACTTCTTGCCCACAAAAATCTTGGTAAGTAGCTCATGGGCACCAGTAAACACCATCGTCTGCTTCTTGAAGTCCTCGATGTGCGTACGCTCAGTCAGGAACTCTGGCATATAGTGTACCTTATGGCCAGTCTCCTTTGAGAGTCTGTCACTGGTGCCAGGGAGAATAGTAGTACGAACAAACACGGGCACATCAGGGAGTTTTGTGATAAGCTCCTTCATCAGGGTTAGATTCTGCGTACCGTCATCTTCTGTGGGAACATGAATCTGCAGGAATGCAATATCAATATTGCTCAGATCATCATTGTAACCCTTAGGAGGGTCGCTGATGAACAGTTTGCACTCTGGGTTGTTGTGTTCCAACCAATCTTTCAAGGCTCCACCTACGAAGCCACATCCAATAATTCCAACGTTAATCATGTTGTTTACTGTTTTTATTAATGCTGTTTTAATTATTTGTCTGAAAGTATGCCCGCTGGCTATTGCTTCGGCTCTGCCGCTTGGCTCAGTCAAGAACCATTTTGAGAGACCAGTGGGCTAATCCGTCCTCTATATCTGGGGCCATCAAGCTGTGCGGAACTTATGGTTCAAGGTTCATGATTAATGGTTCACGATTAAGGATTCACGGTGAATGATATAGATATTGTTAGATATTAGAAGGAAGAAGGAAGAGGGAAGAGGGAAGAGGGAAAAGGGAAGAAGTTATTTCTTCTTGTCGTCACTTTCTGAGTTTAGTTTCTTACAGCGGGTCACTAATATCTTCACTAATTCTTCAGCATCAGCATAAATGCTGGTATATTGCTTATCATCTAAATATTTATTACGATGAAGTAAATCTATCCAATATAAAGATTCTCGAACTTCCTTTAGCGCAATGAAACTCTTTGACTTGAAATCTGCTTTGCTTATTGCATTTGTCGCCTCGGCGTTATTTGCTCCCACAGAAGTTCCTGCTCTCAACAACTGGTTGCTCAAGTTGGCCACAGCAAGAAGCTGAATCGGAATGCGTCCCCCGCCATCTTTCTTACTTCTTCCATCTTCCTTCTTACATGCCTCCGCCAGGAGGTAATCGTTCAACTTAATCACCCTGTCGCCAAATGCCATGCATTTTTCTTGGATGGCGTCACCTATTTCGCTCATTACTTCGCTCGATGTTAGATGGAAGAAGTTAGATGGAAGATGGAAGATATTAGATGTAAATGTTATTCCGTCACTCCCCCCTACCCTTTTGAGGGAATAGCTGAGGATAAAGACCATAATGTCATGATTATTTTAATTATGCATTTACACCACCATTTATTGGTTTAATTGTTTTTGCATAAACCTTCGCTTCTTCTATAGTAAAAATAGGAGAATCATTAAGCGCTTTCACAAACACTGTGTGCCAGTCGTTAGGGCCTCTTCTTTTCAAATGCGTTTTATACTCTTTTTGAAGTAAAAAATTGAGTATGTCTTCTGTAATATCATCAATGCCTGAAAGCAAATCGGAAAGCATCCCGTTTGTTTCACGATATAAACGACGATATAACTTCACTACACCAA
This sequence comes from uncultured Bacteroidota bacterium, assembly GCA_902800395.1. Lineage (GTDB taxonomy): Bacteria > Bacteroidota > Bacteroidia > Bacteroidales > P3 > Colimorpha. The sequence continues at coordinate 41,827 of CADCEC010000003.1, forward strand.
CCTGCTTGTTAATTTTGTCAGCAAGAGCCTTATCACTTATCACTGCCTCGTTAATGCTAAACTTCCAACTCATTCTGTGAGTTCTAGGGTTTGAGTGAATGGTAATGACAAAAAATGGCACATCTTTAATGGAATGATCATAATACGGATGAACAAATCCATGCGGGTCTTTATCCCTTTTCTTATTGTTACATACTCCACAAACAGGGACCAAATTCAATCTTGAAACCGACATCGTTTTAAAATCAGAGCGAGGTGACTGATGATCTAATTGCGACGGAGGCTGGATACCACACATTGGACAGGTGTCAACCATCTTCATCAAAGCCTTACGGATAAAATATAACTTCTGATTCTCGTAAGTGATACCAAACAAGTCGTGCAATTTGTTTTTTTTGCTTTCCTCCAATTCATCTTCCCACTCTTGCTGCATTTGGCCTCCATTATTATCATAACGTTGATAAATACTTGCCAAGATGGCTCCATCGTCATTATCAAGAACGCCACCACTCTCAGCTATCACTTTTGCGATATCAGATATAGCATCTTCAAGAAGAGGTTTCTCTAGTATCCACATAATTAATCGATTTGGGGATTATGGTAAAGATTCACCAAAAAAGAAGCCATTTGACAGCTTAATGTTTCACACCCTAACCTTTCTTGAAATACATGTATCATCTCTTCCTCATCTTTACAGTTTTTGCATTGCCACTTCTCGAATAGCTTTTCAAAAGTCTTATGGAACAAACTCACATCACTATTTAAACGAAACACAAGGTTGTTGATATAGCCAAAATTCTCGCCATAAGTCTCAGTTTCAGGATGCTTTATCACAATCGATCCCCCATTTTGCCGAATCACATAAACATTTCTTGAAAATAGTTCCTGCAATATTACCGGAGAATGAGTTGCTATAAGCATAACACTATGTGTGCGACGAATAGCTTCCCTAATATGATTCATCATAAAAGAAAGCATCGGTGGATGAAGATGATTTTCTGGCTCATCGAAAAGCAACAAACTGTTATCTTCGTTGTATGCATAAATATGACTCATTGTGTGAAGGAAAAACTTGATGCCTGTAGAATATTTAAGGAAGGCATCCACATAATCTATCCTTTCGAATGGATCATAATTAAAAACTGGCTCTATTTCAGAAAATATATCAGGAAGTATCTCTTTGCAGTCGCTGCCCAATTTTTTCCACAACATTGTTGTTTCATCACTCCGATAAATTAAATATAAAGCATCCTCAAATTCACGTGCCAGCCTCTCAACTGATTTAAGTATAATACGAGGCATACGTTCTTCCTTGACAAGTATGTAATCTTTTTTTTCTTCTTCCTTATCAATATTTTTCTGTGTTTCTTCTATAAGGAGTTGTATTTCTTGGCTTACATCGCGAACTCCGCAATATACAAAACGACCTTCCCTATTTGCCACACCCTCCGCCATCAACTTATAATCGGAAAGCGTACTACCTGGAAACATAAAATTGTCGAACGCACTGTAGGAGAACATGAAAAGCTTTGAAATACCAACATCCATTGGTTCAACTTTCACAATGTCTTTCATTAAGAAACGCTCTGTTGGTGAAAGATACAACAACTTAGCCAGTTGATAAAGAAATGTGCTTTTGCCGCAACCGTTTTGACCAATGAATGCTATAACCCCGTGGGGCACCATATCTACGCCAACAGCGTCCGGTATAGGCGTAAAATCCAATTCTATCTCATTACCCGACTTAACATAGTTGACAGCAAGTTTCTTTTTCTCCAAATCATAGAATGCGGCCTCATTATAGATAAGCTGCTTGCCTTTCCTGAGAATATAATGGTCAATATGTGTGTCGCGCAACAAAGAGGAAGTAAAGCATTTGTCAGCGGAGTATTCTGAGTAACGTGGATCCTCAGCATCAAACATCATCCTCAGCGCCGTAGCAAACTCAAGCCTTAAATCTTGAGATTCGAGCAAATGTACAATTGACTGATAAAGTTCCAAAGAAAATGAAATGGAGACAAAATTATCCGGTAACTGAGAAAAAACGCCTCCTTTATCTTGATAAAGCGACTTCAAAAGGGAAGAATCCATTGTTGTCTGCCCTTTTTTCATTATCTTTATATAACCAAGATAACGTGTTCCCTTTCTAATCAACTTACTTGTGGCATGAACATGATATGTGGTACGATATGAATAATCGTTCCAATAATCATACTCAAGAAGAAAGTCAACCTTATTATCATCAAAATAACCAGCATTTTGATGACAATTATCTATTACTTTGAATAGCATAACCTTTTATCTTCAACAATCAATTTGCCGGTAAGCCCAATTTGTCAAAGAATGCCCTATTTCTTTCTTTTGATCTTTGAACTATTGCATCAAAAGATAAGACTTCAATATATGCATTCTTTTTACTGTGATATCTATAGTATCCTAATCTATCAGATGACTCATGCAAATCCTCGCTGTCGCATATTTCCTTTAATGTTTGAGTCAAATCTGCTATAATATAACAAAAAGCAGGTGCATTAGTCATAGCAGTAATAGGTCGCCCATCATCTGTTTTCGCTTTCCCCTCTCGTATCAAATCTATATAACGAAGCACCTGTTTTATAGGATTTGAATCAGGTGTGTCTTCTTTAAAGTCATTTCGCATCGGACGCTTAAACTCAACAATTGTTATAGTTGGCAAACTGGATGATATCCCCTTTTCATTCACTAGAATAGACCCATCAAAGAAGCGCCATAAAGCCAAATCCGGTTCCTTGCCCGACTGAGACTCTGTAGTAGGCATAGATTTCAAAGACTTATCTGATGCCATGAAATTATGAAATGCAAGTCTTTCATCCAAAAGCCACAGATTAGCATCATCTATTGAAACCTCGTCACTCGTCTTTATCATTGGCATAACAAGTCGATGAATAACACTCTCCTTAGAGTATTTGTCATCATCTTGCAGTTTAAGTGCCTTTTCAAACAAATCAATTACAACACGACGATGACTTACATAACTAGCCAAGTCTGACTGTTTGAGCTCTGCTGCTGATTGCATGTATTTGTCAAGACGGTGCTTATAATCGTCCAAGTCATCAACATCGGGATGCGACATGAGTTCATAACCCTCAGATATAGTCTCTTTTTCCAATTGATAGAGCTTATCATGAAGTTTCAACTCCAAAGCCTTGTCAGAAATCTCAGGGTCAATGTCCTTTTCCTCATCGGTCATTCGATAGACGACTGAACGGTAGCGAGGCGACTGATTGGCCACAAAATCATCGATACGTTCTTTTGCTTGCTGACGTTTTACAACAAGGTACGGCTCCAAATACTCTTTTATCTTTGGGAGAATAGAACCTCTGATTTCAGACATATAAATCACATCAGGATAATTAATCGTTCCTGGATTCTCTTCAATGTTGAATTGCAACCTCTCTGTTGAAACATTATCATTAAGATATTGTGAAGTAACAAGACAGGTATAATAAAACTCTAAATCTCCATCCTTCAACACACCACCAACACTTGGAACATAGTTTTTCAAGGGTTCCTTAAGAACAAGTCTTGAAGCAGCTCCATAACAGATATTATTACTTAATTCTGCGTTTTTCTTAATGCGAATATGTGTAATGTCAAAATCGACGTTCTTTACCCTTACCGTATCAGAAGTGCTATTATCCTGTAGAAACTCATCTTTCACATAATCAAGGTTGGACGAATCTTCGCCATCAATAATTGATATTCGGGGTGCTCCTCCTTCTCGAACAAAATACCAAAGACAATGTTCAACCAACTTCTTGGCTATTGTATCCGTTTTCTTTGGCATGCTATCATAATAGTCCTTCTTTACTAAACAAAGCTCAACCTTTGTTCCAATAGCAGAATTGTCATCTACATCTACCAAAGAGTGTTCAGAAATACCTCTATTGGAAAAGATGAATGACCGACTTTGCTGATTATTATCGTTTTTGAAAACGCTACTTATCTTGACAGAGCTAAAAGCCTTCAACCAAAGTAAACGACCTACACCTTTGCAACCCTTTGATGCTTTATAGGTTGAATCGAGGAACTGAAATGATTCATAATTAGCCTCGTTCATGCCAATACCATTATCCTCAACAACAAAGCCTGTAATTGGAGATTGTGAACCATCAGTAGTTTGTTGCGCAGAACGGACGAAAAAAACTTTTATTGACGCATCATCTATAGTAAAGTTCTCGTCAGATTCAATGCGTTCGTCAATAGCATGAATAGAGTTCACCACTGCTTCGAACAAAGGGAACAATACGTCAGATTTAGGAAGATTGGTGTTTCTAAGTCTGCCTTCTAAACTCGTTTTTAAATTCATTATGCTATTCATACGGTTAGCATCTTTTCTTTACCCATAATTGTTTGATGATTTTACATATAGGGTAATTCTTCCGGACGACTTTTGACAATCACAGCAAAACCGTGGAAGTGTTCAAGATCGTAAGTAAAGTTCTCGTCATAAGTCAATGCATATTTTCTGTCCGATAACAATACCGTCGGAATATGATCTCTATCTTCGTTATTAGAACGTAACTTTTTTTCTACTGCCTTTGTGAAATGCTGACTTTTGAAATCCTTAATCTCTTGATTAGTAATTCGTACGAGACGATCTTCTTTTGTCAATTTGTTTATTATCATCGGAATTGAAGTCGCACCAGAGGCATCTCTGCATGATCGCAAATACTCAGCCAATAGTTTTTGAGATACTACAAGATAAGCGCGATCATCATTTTGTCCTTCCCCAATTTCATGATTATCCATAAGCCAACGTATCAACTCCTTATATTCTGGGTCGGCAGGATTTGCAAACTTGCTGGCAATATTGTTATCAATAAAAATATCATGCTTCATCATTTACGGCCTCCATTGCAATATCCATCACATCAAGCATATAAGTCTCAAAAAAGTCCTTCGGTGCACCTATTATCTGTCCACCACGTGTAAAGCGTATTGGGTATATTCTACTGGCATCTCGTTCCTGAGAGAGGTAATATACACGAATGTCTTCTTCTTTTAAGTTCCCCTTTACAATTGCAAGACGGATACGATTAAGAAGATACTCACTATGTGTTTCCACAACATAGTTATTGTTATGTTCTAATTGACCAATTAAATAGTCTGCATAACTCGCTTGTGCATTAGGATGGAGATGTATCTCGGGTTGGGCTGCAAATAATGTCGACTCATCACCAAGTTCTATGTCTCCTACTATAACTGGCAATAACTGAGATACTCCAAAACCAACATCTGTGAGAAGAGCTGTTGGGCCATCTTTATGAATTGTTACACCAATCTTAAACTGTCCGCTGCCTATACGTTCAGGTTCTATATCATAAAGAATACCCATTGACCTCAAAGCGGCAATAAGAGACTCATAATACTTTCTGTTATTCTCACGCCATTTGAGTAACTGATTAACAAATCCTTTTCCTGAAGCATGTATTTTGCCGTTTTCTAAACTCTCTTCTAAATATGTGCGTTCACCAGGGAGACGATAGGAGCTGATGAAGTTCATTTTGTCTTGGTAACGACTAATCACGTCAACAATTTTCCTATTAAGCAACCTAAAAGCAACGGTCGCCTTTATATTGTCAGGACAGATAGCACCACTTTCTCCGACCTTTAGAAGAATGTCCTTTACTGTTGTCTGCTCTTGATATCCTGCTAGAAACTCATCAGCAATATTATCTCCTTTTGGGAATACTTTAAATAATTCAGCTGTTCTATAAATATCTGTCAATATAAGTTCAAAAACATGAAGATCGTGATTTTGCCCCTCTTGTGGGCGATAATCCATAGATAACAAGTAATCAGGGCTTTCTCCACCCTCTTTGCGACATACGCAGAAGTCGAAACCTTGAGAATGGGCTTCGTACTCTTTCAAGACTGCTTGTTCACTAATATTGTTGGTCCAAATTGTTTTTACTTCAATTGGGGTATTATTCTCAACAAGAGTAAAACCCACAGTAATGGGAAGGGTCTTTTCATGTCCAAAAACAATTTCTGAAAAGTTGCCCATATTAACATAACGACCATTTGCAGAAAACTCAAATGGGAAACGCGGCGACTGCAATGCACCAAGTACACCATACATCAACGAACTTTTACCAGTACTATTGGCACCTGTCAGTAATGTCAACTTCCCTAGTTCTAAATCCAACTCTTCTGAGAAACACTTGAAATTTCTCAATTTAATATGTTGTAACTGAATCATAAGCCAATTATCGTTCCAATGTCACCTTCGAAACATCAATAATTTTTAATGTAAATCCTTCAGCCGAAACCATCTGTTTCAAGTGATTCAAATTATCGGCAGAGACACTATCATAAACAAGTTCAATAACAACACGTTCATTCCCTCTTACTGCAAACAGATCTGCACGCAATGAATCTGATATAGGATATTGTGTCTTTATTTCATAACCTTCCTGACGATAGTCATCTAGCAATTGCTCAACCACCATCATAAAAAGATGTTTCCTCACATATTGTTTTTTAATAACCAATCCTGCAGCCATAATTCTATTTCTTAATATGCAAAAGTACGAGTATTATTCTAAAGCTTTGTATAATCTGTTTTGTTCTTTTGCTCTCTGAAAAAAATAGTAGTCAATACTTGTTCCACTAAATCATCCTTTAAACTGTGAAATTAATGCATCCTAGAGCGAAAAATATGGCCGGAGCAATCACAGCACTCCAAACTAGACTACTTTATATTATGTTTAACCAATATTTAATTTGAAATTGTTGATTAAAACATACTAATTCCTTTTTAAAATAATTCAACACACAAAACACTTCTAAACTCAGTGTTTTCACTTTCACCAAACACAACTTTTATATTGCCATCATTCCTTGTGGTCAGACAATATCTAGTGCTTGAGCCTCCATTTCGATCCCATACCGTCCAACCTCTCGACTTGTTAGTGTATTTATCAGATGCACTGGCATCAGACATGGCTGTATCTGAAATGATAGTGATTCGCGGGTTGACCAAAGAGACAAAATCGTCTTGATAGCCTGATTCACGACCATGATGAGGCGCAACTAGCACATCGGCATTCCTAACAGCATTCTTAAACGAATCGCGGTTCATCAAAACATCAAGAGAATCCTTCTCGTTATCGCCGCAAACCACAATCTTGCAATCTGAAAGTTCAAAAACCGTAATAATGCTAAAATTGTTGAAATTATCCTTACTACATACACTTGTGCAGTAAGTGCTTATTGAGAGGCCTCCGTAGTTGTCAGGATTTGTGGGGTCGGTTGTAGGAGATACAGGTGACGAGTAACGGTCGTTTATTTCGCAATATTTTTCAAACTTGGCCCTATCACAATCCCTAACACCACGCATCACTTCATCGTTGGTTATAGCACTCGCACGACGTAAAGTGGTTGGAGTATTTACATCAAAATTCAAAATATCATCAATATGGTCTAAATGCGGATGGGTAATGACCATATACCCTATATTGTCGTAACGGCGTTTAAGAAGTGGACTTTGGTTACCACTTTCATAAGTACCAGTTCCCAAATCGATGATGATATACTTGTCGTTAGGTGCTTTAACATGGACTGCAAGTCCTAACTGCACATCATAAACCGTCATTATTGCTTGCCGTGCCATATCAATTGTTTTCTTTAGACTTTAAGTACTCATTCAACACCTCTCTGGCATAATAATAGCCACGTTCACGATAACGATTCCACGCAAGTAACAGAACAGCTATTGATATAGGCCATGAGTACCAAACACAGCCATACCGGATTTCCACTATTACAACAGCAATGATAACTGTGGTGAGAATGACTCTTGATAGCGCATAGTGGCCATTGAAATCGGGCACCCGGCTCTCCTTGTTAGCGTTTGCCACCCGCATGGCATAATTAAACATTTTCCTAACATCTGCCTCGTCATCCTTTGTATCTTCACGCAAAGCTTTTACAGCCTCTTCTGCATGGAAAAACTTCACTTTCTTTATTCCAGTCCATTTCTGACCAGGAACGGGTGTTAGGAGCTTGTCTGATGGTCTGCCACAGATAGTTTTATAGAGCGCGGGCTCAATGAAACTGCTTATGGCATCTAAGAAATATCCCACGATGTAGCCTGCCGGTATCACCACCCATTCGCTCATTTCCACCTCAGGAAAAAGCAGCCTCCACACGGCATAGAAAACTACCATGCCGATGGTGAGATTTGATAACAGGTCGTAATACTTAAAGTTCATTTTTATGATGTTTTTTACCTCGACAAGTCCTTCGGCACCCTTCGACACCCTTCAACAAGCTCGGTACCGATCAGGGTTCGGCTCAGGAACCACTCAGCAACCTGGCTTCGAGAAACCATCCAGAAGCATTCGAGGAGAAGGGGTCAGGGGGACGGTTGACTTTGTCTTCATCTGTCACGACTCGGCAGTGTTTGAGCAAGCTCACACTACACTTGCTGCTCCAGATGTTCTCTCGGCCCACTTTCTAAAACCTCACTCCCACTTTATTTTCACATTTATTCGTTGTATCACTCAGTAAGAGCCGCAGGCTGCGCGTAAAGACCTGAAGGGCTCCGTTAGATGTATGATATCAGAAGTTTGATGTATGATGTAAATGTTATTCCGTCACTCCTCCCAACCCCTTTGCAGCACACAAATGGTTCAAGGTTCATGATTAATGGTTCACGATTAAGGATTCACGGTGAATGATATAGATATTACACATTGTTTCTACAAATATCGCTCTACCCAAGTATTTTCCAAAAGGTGACGCCTACCAAAATCTCATCGCGATGAGCGTCCAAGAGGGTTTGTATTTCGGTGAGAGACATTCGTATCGTTTTTAAAGAGTTTTCTTATTACTGTAACAAAGCGGTACACCTGTATTATTAAAGAACCTTAGCTGACGGCTCTGCAATTCTGCGTTCACGGCTGGATAACTTTTGAAGCACACATAGCTTTCGAGGTTGGCCAAAGGCACGAGGCTGGCACCTGCCCGACTCAACGTCCAATTGATCCGCATAATAGTGGTGAATATCTGCAACTCGGCTTTATCGCAGTTTTTCTCATTGGGAGCAACAGCATCGGTTTTAAGCTCTACAAAGCTGATTTCATTGTCGCTCACAATGGCACAATCACATTGACCTACTTTTCTCATAGATGAAGTCAACAGTTTGCCATCAATTTGGAGCAGAAACATCGGGCGATTGTTTGGGTTTGAGATATCGAACCCTGGAATGTTGGCATCGGCAGAGAATTGGGATATGCCCGCATCAACTACATGTGCGTCGCCAGTGGAAGGCAACAGGCAATTATCGACATCAGGATAAGCCTTGCGAAGCGTGTTTATTATGTCACTACGATTTGCCATACTTCACTCCTATTTCTTTGCAAACTCGTTCACATACATACGATAGAGCTTGTTAAACCTGTCGGACATCACCTCTGAAACCGAATCGAGATAGTTGCCGCCAATCATGCCTGTGTCGCTATCCATACGGGAGACAAACTTGCCGTTTTCAATAGAATAGATTGACATGTCGTTGGGTGCGATGGCTACGTTGGTAATTTTTTCCACCTTATCGCTGAGGGTGCCCATTCCCTTGAGTTTGCCAGCCAAGAGGAAAATATTTATAACAGACAATACATAAGGGCTGTGGGTTGTCATAAAGACATAGCCCATTTGATTTGTTTTCTGAAAAGCTTGCAACTGATTGAAAAGTATTTCCTCAATCAAATTAGCTTGAGCTTGCGGGAACAGATGTTGTTCGGGCTCCTCAACAAAAAGCTGTGGATAATTGTAGTAACTCAGCCTGTCGCGCTCAAAATCACTGCTAAAATCGGAACTGAAGCCACCCTTTGCAGTCTGTGGTGTACGCTTTGAAGGTGCTCCCGTTACCTCACAAAGGTATTTGGACATGAGTGACACCGGCACAGTGGATTGCACACCACTCGACATATATTCAAGCGTTATCGGAGCATGATGTTCGTCGAAGCGCACATAGTCGGCATGACCTTCGTGATAGTATTCCATGCCTTTGAGGATGGAGAGCTTGAGCGGTTTCTTCTCGCTGAACATTACGTTGGCCTCGTTAAACTCGATGACCGAATTGAACATCACGTCGAACGTTGATGAACGGTATTTCGCATCGAGCTCTGGTATTACAGAGAGCAGGTTGCGCTCGGCAGGCAGATAGCTCAGCTTGGTGTTGTGGCGAACGGTTTCAAATTGTTCCGTAACACTGAGACTAATGTTTTTTACACCATTCACAACGATGTTTAAAGCCTCGCCGTGATATTCGATGAGTGATGAATCGCCAAAGAAAGAATCCGTCAACCTATGAAATGAGATAAGCGGTTGCAAGAAATCGTTGACGGTGAACTCTTTCAAGTCTTTATAGTCACCTATCATCACCTTTTTCTCGAACCAACGGCAATAACACAAAATCTTCATGAAAGTGCTTTTACCAGAGCTTTGCTCGCCAATAATAAGCATAACATGAGTCAAAGACACATTACCAGTATCCTTGATGGGACCTATATTTTTAATTCTGAAAGATGACATATTGATATATGATGTATTATAGAAGGCGTTTTTAATTATACCATATCCAAAGTTATTGATATTCTATATATTATATTCGTATTTGCGTTTTTGCGGTTGAAAATCAACGGCTTGCACTTTTCCCGCCACGCACAAACGTCTCTACAACGCACTCTCTTTTAAATACTTACAGAGCAATCCCAAGCCTGTCAGAAGTTACCGTCCAAGGAACTCATGACCTCACGATTCAGTCTCTTCTAAAGATGTCGCGGGTATATCGGGGGTTGCGCCCCCCGCCTAAGTTCTTTCACCCCTTTGGGGTTTTATTGTATGGGCTAATCCCTGCGGAATATATCCCTAGTATAAACTTTCGATTCGACATCGTCGAGGCAGGAGTCGTATCTATTGGCGATGATGGCTTGCGACATCTCCTTGAATTTCTTTAAGTCATTTACAACAACACTGCCGAAGAAGGTGCTCCCGTCCTCGAGGGTGGGCTCGTAGATGATGACCTGGGCACCCTTGGCCTTGATGCGCTTCATGACGCCCTGGATGGCGGACTGACGGAAGTTGTCGCTGTTGGACTTCATGGTGAGGCGGTAGACTCCGATAGTGGGAACCGCCATTGCGTGATTGCGTGATTGCGTTAATGCTTGAGTGTTGGGGTTATATTCGTTGTTGGTGGAGTAGGCGTAGTAGCCGGCCATCTTGAGGACCTGGTCGGCAATGAAATCCTTGCGGGTGCGGTTGCTCTCGACGATGGCACTCATCATATTCTGCGGCACGTCTTCGTAGTTGGCGAGGAGCTGCTTGGTGTCCTTGGGGAGGCAGTAGCCACCATAGCCGAAGCTGGGGTTGTTGTAGTGGGTACCGATGCGGGGGTCGAGACCGATACCATCGATGATGGCCTGGGTGTCGAGGCCTTTCATCTCTGCATAGGTGTCGAGTTCGTTGAAATAGCTCACGCGCAGGGCCAAATAGGTGTTGGCGAAGAGCTTCACAGCCTCGGCCTCTTTCATGCCTACGAACAAACAAGGGATTCCCTTGTTTGATTGTTTGATTGTCTGATTTTTCGCTTGATTTGATTTTATTTCAACGGTGCTCAAGGCCGTTCCCTTGCGGTCAGGCAGGTCTGATTGTTTGAGTGAATCTTTCGAAGGCCCTATAGCACCTTCGACGAGGAGGTCAGCGAACTGATGGGCTTTCTCGGTGAGCCAGTCGATGTCGGTGAGGGCCTTGATGGCCTCGTTCTCCTCCTGGTACTCGGAGCCGGACATCATCTTTGGGACTCCCACGATGATGCGTGAGGGATAGAGGTTGTCATAGAGGGCTTTGCTCTCACGCAGGAACTCGGGGCTAAAGAGAAGATTAAACTTCTTGACGCCCTGCTTCTGGTACTTCACGTAGAGGCTGCGTGTGTAGCCCACGGGGATGGTGCTTTTGATGACCATGACAGCGTTGGGATTCACCTTCAGCACGGCATCGATGACGGCCTCGACAGCGGAGGTATCGAAGAAATTCTTCTGGCTGTCGTAGTTGGTGGGAGCGGCGATAACGACAAACTCGGCATCACGATAACCTGCCTCCTGGTCGAGGGTAGCCTTGATGGAGAGGGGCTTGTGGGCCAGGTAATCCTCGATGTAGTCGTCCTTTATGGGCGACTTCTTATTATTCACCAAATCGACGCGTTCTGGAACCACGTCGACACAAGTCACGTCGTTATGCTGAGCCAATAGTGTGGCGATACTGAGACCGACATAGCCGGTACCCGCAACGGAAATGTTCATAAATACTAGTTTTTAACTATTTAGCTCCGGAAAACTTAAACTCCCGACACTGCTAAAGCACCCTCAGTCCCATCTCTAAACGATGGTTAGGGCATACTACAATACGGAATGCAAAAATACGAAATGTTTTTATTCTGACCAAATTATCTTTTCATATTTTTTAACCAATTGTTAACAACCCTATATAAATTACTAATATTATAGTACTTATATAAATGGTTATTGGTTATAGGTTATTGGTTATAGAATAGCCCAGGGGCTGGAAACTGAAAGAAAATAAAGAGTGAAGAGATAAAAATGGTAGTAACGTTTAAACGTTAATCGTTACCTTCTCCGGCTTTTTGATGAGCATGGAAAGGAGAACACTGAGGAGGAGGATGGCGAGGATGACGGCCAGGGAGACAAGGGCCGGAATCTCCCATTCGAAGAACTCGCCACAGATCATCTTCACACCGATGAAGGTGAGCAGCACACCGAGGCCGTAATGCAGCATCCAGAAGCGGTCGGCCACATCGCTCAAGAGGAAGAAGAGCGAGCGCAATCCCATGATAGCGAAGATGTTGGAGGTGTAGACGATGACCGGATTCTTGGTCACCGAGAAGACGGCCGGAATGGAGTCGACAGCGAAGATGATGTCGGAAAATTCGATGACGAGCAGCACGAGGAAAAGAGGGGTCATCAGCCACTTGCCGTTTTCGTGGATGAAGAAGTCGTGCCCATGGCTCTTGGTGGTGACGGGGAAATGCTTGGAGGCAAACTTGACGATGGGGTGGTTCTCGGTATCCACACGCTCGTCGCCCTTGTCGAGGAACATCTTCACACCGCTGTAAATCAGTATCACACCGAAGACCGCCAGCAGCCAGGCGAACTGGCTGATGAGTCCTGCGAGGGCGAAGATGAAGATAAACCTCAGCACGATGGCACCGAAGATGCCCCAGAAGAGCACGCGATGGTAGTACTCCTTCTGAATGCCGAAGGAGACGAAAATCATGATCATCACGAAGATATTGTCTATCGAGAGGCTCTCCTCGAGGAAATAGCCGGCCAGGAACTCGGAGACCATCTCGCCACGGTAGGCTTGGAGGTCGGTGACCGAGGCATCGGGCGGCATCATCCAGTCGCCAAAGAAGTAGACCAGTACAGCGAATCCCATGGCCAGGGAGACCCAGATGGCGGTCCAGATGGCGGCCTCCTTCACGCTCACCACCTTGTCTTTTTTATGGAACACAAAGAGGTCGAGCATCAGCATCACCACGACGAAAACCATGAACAACCCGAAAAACAATCCGTTCATATAATAAAGTTTAACGTTTAACGTTTAAGGTTTAAAGTTTTGTAAAGGTTATAGGTTAGAGGTTATAGGTTAAAGATTTTTTTTAAAGTTAAAAGTTTAAAGGTTTGCTCCAGCCCTCTGCACATGGCTTTGCTTGCGTCGCAGGCCGTGACCAGAGGTCAGGCAGAACGTTTAAAGCCATATATTTTAATTTAAAGAAACGCGGAAGATGGCAAAATATTGCGAGCTGTTCACAACTTTTTTCAAGGTGGGGACTTTCACCATCGGTGGGGGGTATGCGATGATACCGCTTATCCAGCGCGAGGTGGTGGAGCGTCGCAGGTGGCTGAGTGACACGGAGATGCTCGATGTCATAGCCCTCTCGCAGACCATGCCGGGTATCTTGGCAGCGAATATCGCAGCCTTGGTGGGGCAGCGGCTGCGGGGCACCCGTGGGGCGCTGGTGGCGGTGGCGGGTAACATACTGATGCCCATCGTCTTCATACTGCTCATCGCACTGTTCTTCCGGCAGTTCAAAGACAACCCCACGGTGGAGGCCATCTTCATGGGCATCCGTCCGGCCGTGGTGGCGCTGATAGCCGCTCCGGTGTTCACGTTGGCCCGCAAGGCCGGAGTGACGATAAAGACCGTGTGGATACCCATCCTCGCCGCTCTCCTCATCTCCCTCTTCGGCATCAGCCCCATCCTCGTCATCCTCGCAGCAATCCTTCTCGGTGGACTTTTTGGCCTCACGGCGGGGAGGGATAGCCTGAAGGCTAGAAATCATAGAAAATCCAAATAAAAATCTTAGAAAATAGACATATTATTAATGACGGCGACTGAACACAACAATAAGATTGCCTCACGGCGGGGAGGGATAGCCTGAAGGCTAGAAATCTAAATAAAAAATCATAGAAAATAGACATGTATAATGATTAGAATAAAGATTTTAATTGATTTTAAGAATATTTTTTAACGATTTCTACGCGAAGCGTATCATTAGGGGATTGCCTTCGGCAAGAAATCATAGAAAATCTAAATAAAAATCTTAGAAAATCAACATATTAATACAATAAAGCAACATGGACCTTATTGCGGAACATAATAAGAAATACCAGTTCTTTGCTGACATAACAGGCATCGCCATGAAGGTATACAACAAATACCATTACGGTTTGTTAGAATCTGCTTATGAAGCTGCAATGAAATATCTGCTAGAACAAGAAGGTTATAAAGTAGAGCGTCAAGTGTTTTTGCCAATCTATTGGGATGATGTACAGTTGGACCAAACCTACCGTATGGATTTAGTCATCAATGATGAAATAATAGTGGAATTAAAAGCAATAGACTTTATAGGGAAAGAACACCGTAGACAACTAAAGAACTATCTAAATATTACACACTTAAAATACGGAATGCTTATCAATTTTTCGCCAGAACGTCTATACAGTGAATGGTACGAACTGTACCCTGATGGTGAAATAGATCGAGTTAAACTTATATAACAGAGGTTTAGGGATTGCCTTCGGCTTATGGGATAGCCTAAAGGATAGAAATCATAGAAAATAGACATGTATAATGATTAGAATAAAGATTTTGATTGATTTTTAAAATGATTTTGAAAGATTTCTACGCGAAGCGTATCATTAGGGGATTGCCTACGGCAAGAAATCACAGAAAATCTTGAACAAAATTAAGAATATGATTTTTACTGATTATTTATTGGATTTTAAAGAAATTTCTACGCGAAGCGTATCCATAGCCGAAGGCAAAACAAGAATAGAAGATGATATTATTTGAGCTGTTTTATACGTTTTTGATGATTGGGGCGTTCACGTTCGGTGGGGGGTACTCGATGATTGCGCTGATACAGGACGAGGTGGTGACGCACCACGGATGGCTCACCGGTCAGGAGTTCGCTGACATACTGGCTATCAGCCAGATTACCCCCGGACCCGTGGGCATCAACACCGCCACCTATGCCGGCTACAGTGCCGTCATCAATGCGGGTCTTCCGGAATGGATGGCCGTGACGGGAGCGGTGGTGGCTTCGCTGGCCGTCCTCATCCTGCCTGTGGCGCTCATCCTCATCGTGGGACGCTGGCTGCTGAAACGCAAAGATCAGGCACCGTTCGACACCATCTTCAAAGTGCTGCGGCTCACGGTGATAGGGCTTATCGCTGCTGCCGCACTGTCACTCATGCCCACGGCCTTCTCCCCCACCCCAACGGGAACCGTCACACTGTTCGATTTCTCATTTTCAGCTTTCAATTTGATCATCTTTGCGGTGGTGTTCGGGCTGTCGCTGTGGAGGAAGGTCTCCCCTATACTGCTCATCGTGGTGTCGGGGGCTGCAGGACTTTTTCTTTACTAGGAGTGAAAAGGAGTGATAGGGAGTGATAGGACAATAGATGGATTGCATCTAACAATTACAAAATACTAGAAATCAAAATGATAACAACTTGTTGAAATTTTTTTGGCAAGTTATCATTTTTTTTTATTAATTTTGCACCTTGATTATTAAAGGTTATAGGTTATTGGTTATAGGTTAAAGACTAGTTAAGAGTTAAAAGTTAAAAGTTAAAAGTTTGCTCCACTGCGGTGACTCGCTACAAATAATTCTATTATCAACGGTGCTCGCAGGCATACCACGCAGGCCGTGACCAAAGGTCAGGCAGAACGTTTAACGGTTAAAGAAAATTAGGAACAAATAAATATATAATACGATGAGTAATAAGAAATACACGTTGGTTATCAATCCTGGTGCCACATCGACCAAAGCCGCCATCTACGAAGGCGAGACCGAAGTTTTCACCGAGAACCTCTCCCACCCCATCGAGGAGATCCAGAAGTTCCACGAAGTAGCGGACCAGTTCGAGTACCGCAAGACCGCCATCCTCGACATGGTGAAGCGCCACGGCGTGAGCACCGACGAGATTGCCGTTGTCATGGGCCGTGGTGGCCTCACCCGCCCTTGCGAGAGCGGCTGCTACCGCGTGAACGACCTCATGAAAGAGGAGTGCCATGCCGGCATCCAGGGCAAGCATGCCTGCAACCTCGGAGCCCTCATCAGCGATGCCATCGCCCGTGAGATTGGCCTCGAGTGCGCCTACATCGCCGACCCCGGCATCGTGGACGAGCGTCCGGAATTCGCCAAAATCAGCGGCCATCCCGTCTTCGACCTCGACCCCTCGCGCGAGGGTGTCATCTGGCACTGCCTGAACCAGAAGATGACCGGCAAGCTGTATGCCCGTGAGCTTGGCAAGCACTACGAGGACCTGAACCTCATCATCGCCCACATGGGCGGTGGCGTGAGCGTGGGTGTGCACGAGCACGGCCGCTGTGTGGAAGTGAACCGTGCCCTCTGCGGCCTCGGAGCCTTCTCCCCCACCCGTTGCGGCAGCATCAACGCCTCGAAGCTCATCGAGGTGGCCTGCAGCGGCAAATATGACGAGGCCAAGCTGAAGAAGATGGTCACCGCTGAAGGTGGTTTCGTGGCCTACCTGGGCACCAACGACGCCTACGAGGTGGAGAAGAAAGCCCTCGCTGGCGACGAGAAATGCCAGCTCCTGGTGGATGCCTTCACCTATCAGGTCTCCATGGAGATCAGCCGTCTGGCCGCTGTGGTCAAAGGCAAGGTGGATGCCATCATCCTCACTGGCGGTATCGCCTACAGCAAACCCTGGATGGCTATGATTGAAGAGCGCATCGGCTGGATTGCCCCCGTGAAGATCTACAAGGGCGAGAACGAGATGCTGGCCCTCGCCATCTGCGGCAAGGAAGTGCTGGACGGAGTGAAGGTGAAAGAATACAAGTAAAGTTAAAAGTTTAAAGTTTAAAGTTTAAAGTTAGTAGAGTAGATAAGTAGGATGAAGAAGACATTTTTATTCTTGGCAGTGTGTGCTATGGCGGGCACTGTCTGTGCGCAGAATGTGGAGTTGAAGAGTTTTAACGACTCGGCTTCCTATGCCATCGGTCGCGATATCTTCCGCAACTGGGAGCAGCAGCAACTGGGCATCGATGCCCGTATTGCCGGACAGGCCCTCATCGATGCCGCCAACGGCCAGAGCCGCCTCAACGACCAGCAGGCCTTCCCCCTGCTGCAGCGTTTCCAGAAGGAATTCGAACGCCGTCAGATGGAGCAGGAGGCCCGCAACAACCCCACCGCCCGTGAGAACATCGAGAAGGGCGAGAAGTTCATGAAGGAAATCGGTAACAACAAGTCGGTCTACACCACCAAGAGCGGTCTGAAATACCGCCGCGTGAAAGAGGGCAACGGCAAGCACCCGAAAGCCACCGACCGCGTGAAGGTGCACTACACCGGCACCCTGATTGACGGAAAGAAGTTCGACAGCAGTGTCGACCGTGGTGAGCCCCTGACCTTCCCGCTGAACCAGGTCATCCCCGGCTGGACCGAGGGTCTGCAGCTGATGGACGAGGGGTCGAAGTACCTCCTCTACATCCCCTACAACCTGGGCTACGGCGTCCGTGACATGGGTGACATCCCTGCCGGCTCGACCCTTATCTTCGAAGTGGAACTGCTGGAGATTAATCCGGAGAAGTAAAGGTTTGCTCCAGCCCTCTGCACGACCTCTGCTTGCGTCGCAGGCCGTGACCGGAGGTCAGGCAGAAAGATTAACGATAAGGCCGTGAAAAAATCATGAATACGTTTGGAACGAAGTTCAGACTGACGACCTACGGCGAGTCCCACGGACTCGCCGTAGGTGGCATTATAGACGGCTGCCCGTCGCAGGTGCGCCTCGATATGGAGGCCATCCGGACCGACCTCGCCCGCAGGAGGCAGGGAGCCTTGCGGCAGGAGGAAGACGAGTTAGAGTGGCTCTCCGGACTCAAGGACGGGGTCACTCTCGGCACACCTATCGCCTTCACCATCAGGAATAAAGATACGAGGTCGGAGGACTACGACCCGCTGGCCGACTGCTACCGTCCGGGGCATGCCGACTACACCTACCAGCAGAAATATGGTCTCCGTGACCATCGTGGCGGTGGCCGTGCTTCGGCCCGTGAGACGGTGGCCCGTGTGGTGGCGGGCGCCATTGCCAAGCAACTCATCGCACCCGTCCAGATCCATGCTGAAATGGAAGTATCCAACTCCTCCCCTGACTTAGGGGAGGTGGACGCCCGAAGGGCGGACGGAGGGGTATGTGACACCCACGGAGGTATCGTCAGCTGCCGCATCACCGGCCTGCCGGCCGGCATCGGAGAGCCCATCTTCGGCAAACTGAGTGCCCAACTGGCTTCTGCCATGATGTCCATCCCGTCGGCCATAGGCTTCGAGATGGGTATCGGCTTCGCCGCCGCCTCGATGAAAGGCAGCGAATATATCGACCGGTGGAATGATTGCCTGAGTAAAGATGCGCCAGCCACTCAAACAATCAAGCAATCAAACCTGCCTGACCGCAAGGGAACGGCCTTGAGCACCGCTGAAATAAAATCAAATCCTGCGAAAAATCAAGCACTCACTATGACCAACCACTGTGGAGGCATCCAGGGGGGCATCAGCAACGGCATGCCCATCGAGTTCCGTGTGGCGTTCCATCCCGTGGTCACGCTTCCCCAGCCTGTCGAATGTCTCACCGCTGATGGCGGACTGCGAACCCTGCAAATCTCCGGCCGTCACGACCGCTGTCAGGTGCCACGAGCCGCAGTGGTGGTGGAAGCAATGGCAGCGATGGTGATAGCAGACTACCTTTTAGTTAATAGATAATAGATAATAGATAACAGTTAATAGATAATAGATAATAGTTTAGAGTTAGGAGATATGAAGTTGAAAGGATTTTTCATTTTTAATTTTGCATTTTTCATTTTATTAGTCTCTTGCGGGGGGAACAGCGAGAAGGGGGCTTTCGACCCGAAGAGCGAGTTCGCCCTCGAGGGCACCATACAGGGCGGTGCCGGACAGCGGCTCTGGCTCGAGGAGATGACGCCTGACGGCTCCTCATTCGTCGACTCCATACCCCTCGATGAGAACGGCAACTTCCGCTACAGTCACAAGCTCCCTTACCGCAGTCTCTACAACCTCCACAGCACCGACAACGACTATGTGGTGCTGCTGCCCGACCTGGGCGAGACCGTCAACGTGCAGGGGCAGTGGGGCCAGCTCTCGCTGAGCTACAGCGTCACCGGCTCGCCCGAGAGCGTGCTGCTCTGGCAGATGCAGGAGTTCTATAACGACGGTTCCTGGGCGCTGAAAGACATCGTGGACACCGCCAACCGCTACGATAGTCTGCTGACCTTCAAGGCCATCACGCAGAAACAATACGATGCCAAGAAGGCCGTCACCGACTCCATCTACCGCACCCTCTTCGTAGAGCAACAGGAGTACATCTGCCACTTCATCGAGGAGAACAAAGGCTCACTGTCCACCCTCATCGCCCTCTACAAGCCCTTCAACACTCGCGCCCTTATCGACCCACGCGACCCCGGCAGCATCGACTACTACGACATGGTCCTCGAAGGACTGCAGGAGAAGCTCCCCGACAACCCCCACACCTTGAAATTCAAGAACACCACGGAGCACCTGCGGAGCGCACTGGCGCGACAGGAAGAAAACAAAAACAAATAAAATATTGTATCTATAATATATGAGACGACTGATTTTCGCGACGAACAACAAGCATAAAGTCGAGGAGGTTCGTGCCGCCCTGGGCGGTATGGTGGAGGTGATTACGCTGGCGGAAGCCGGACTCCACGGCGAGATTCCCGAGACTGCCGACACCCTCCAGGGCAACGCCCTGCAAAAGGCTGAGTGGGTGATTGAACAGTTAAAAGTGAAAAGTGAAAAGTTAAGAGTGGATGGGGTGTTTGCAGACGATACGGGACTGGAGGTGGAGGCTTTGGATGGCGCTCCGGGCGTCTATTCTGCGAGATATGCCGGTGAACATTGCTCTTTTGACGACAATATCGACAAATTGCTCGCCGCACTCGATGGCAAGGAGAACCGCAAAGCCGACTTCCGCACGGTCATCTGCTTGATAGAGAACGGCGAAGTGAGGTATTTCGAGGGGCGTGTAGATGGGCAGATTCTGACGGAGAGGCATACCAATGGCGAGGGTTTTGGTTACGACCCCGTCTTTATGCCGGACCGCTTTGCGGTGAGCTTTGCCGAGATGCCGCTGGAGGTCAAGAACTCCATCAGCCACCGCGGCCTCGCCGTAAAAAAACTCAAGGAGTACCTCTTCAACTATTAACTATTATCTATTAACTTTTAACTACCATGAAGCGGGTTTTTCCATTGACAATACAGAGCGGCATGTCGCAGAGCGGCAGCTATATTCTGATGCTTTGCGAACCTGAGAGCGGCGTGCAGGTACCCATCTTCATCGGTGCCCATGAGGCCCAGGGCATCCTGCTGGCCAAAGAGGAGGTGAAGACGCGCCGTCCCATGACCCACGAGCTAATGATGAAGGTGATGGAGGAATACGGGCTGACGCTGAAAGAGGTGAGCATCGACCGCGTCAGCGAGGGCATCTTTTATGCCACACTCCACATGACTGACGGCTTCAACAGCCGGACCTTCGACAGCCGTTCCTCCGACGCCATCACACTGGCGCTGCTCTCCGACTGTCCCATCATGATGGCAGAGAGCGTGATTGAGGAGACAGGAGTGCAATTGGAGGGAGTGGAAAGTGAAAAATTAAAAGTGAAAAGTGAAAACTCCATCGAGGAGTTGGAGGAGGAACTGAAGCGCTGCGAGGAGAGCGAGGAGTACGAGCGAGCAGCAGAGATACAGAAGAGAATAGAGCAGATAAAGGTTTTTCGCTAGATTAAATTTAATTCAACGGTGCTCAAGGCCTGCAAAGCAGGCAGAAAGGTTAACGTTTAACGGTTAAAGTTTAAAGTTTAAAGTTTAAAGTTTAGGGGTATGAAATACGATGAGACTGCAGATTATTTGAAGGATCGCATCTTGGCAGCAGGGAAAGCACTTCCGGAGACGGTGATTGTACTGGGCAGCGGACTGGGTAAGTTGGCCGACAGCATCGAAAAGCCGCTGGTGATTCCCTACGGTGAGATACCGGGTTTCAAGGTCTCCACGGCCGTGGGACACAAAGGCAACTTGATAGTGGGCACCCTCGGGGGGAAGAACGTCATGGCGATGCAGGGACGCTTCCACTACTATGAAGGGTATACCATGGAGGAGGTGACGTTCCCGATAAGGGTGTTTGCGAAGATGGGGGTGAAGACACTACTGGTGAGCAACGCTGCGGGGGCGGTGAATCCCGACTTCCGTGTGGGCGACCTTATGGTCATCACCGACCATATCAACTTCATGCCCAACCCTTTGGTGGGTCCCAATAAAGAAGAATTCGGACCACGGTTTCCTGATATGACGGAACCCTACAGCTTGCGCCTGCGCGAGATAGCACAGCGCGAGGCCACGAAACTGGGCATCACGCTGAGAGAGGGTATCTATGTAGCCGGCACTGGCCCCACCTACGAGACGAGAGCGGAATACCGGATGTACCGCATCATAGGTGGCGATGCCTGCGGAATGTCGACGGTGCCCGAGGTCATCGTGGCACGCCACTGCGGCATAGAGGTGTTCGGCATGAGCGTAATTACGAACCAGTCGGCCGACCTCGGCAACGGGGTGGTGAACGACGGCGACGACGTGGTGCGTGCTGCCGACCAAGCCGCAGACCGCATGACCCTACTCTTCACAAAATTAATACTCAACTCCTAACTATTATCTATTATCTATTAACTATTATCTATTATCTGTTATCTATTATCTATTATCTATTATCTATTAACTATTATCTATCTATTATCTCCCATGCAACGCATCCGACCATACGTACTACCTATCGCCATTGTGCTGGGGTTATTACTACACAAGTGGTGCGCGATGTTCTCGTTCCTCGTGCCGTTCATCATCTTCGCCATCCTGTTGTTGACCTTCACAGCAGTGGACCTGCGGAAACTGCGGCTGACGATGCTGGACTTCTGGCTGATGCTATTCCAGGTGGTGGTGAGCACGGGGTGCTACGGACTGATTACACTCTTCGGTGGTAGTCATATCGTGGCCGAAGGAGTGCTGATAGGAGTGCTCTGTCCCGTAGCCTCATCGGTGGCGGTGGTGGCCTGCCTACTGGGTGCCAACCGCGAGACGGTGACGACCTACACCATTGTGGGCAATCTGATGGTGGCGGTGGTGGCACCGGTGGTTTTCAGTCTCATCGGCGACCACCCGGAACTAGACATTACCGACAGCATGATGCTGATGTTCACCAAGATTGGCTCCACGCTAGCGCTCCCCTTCTTCTTGGCGGCACTGATGCAGTTCATGCTGCCGAAAGCCAACGCCTTCCTGGCTCGCTACAATGGCTGGGGCTTCTACCTCTGGGCGCTGGCACTGCTGTTCACCCTCGGACAGACGATAGATTACATCTTCCTCAACGGCGAGGGTAACTGGGGCAGCATCGCCTGGCTGGGCGGCCTCTCGCTGCTGTTCTGCGTGGTGCAGTTCAGCACAGGCCGATGGTTGGGGAAACGCTATGGAGACATCATCGGGGGCGGACAGCTGCTGGGACAGAAAAACTCCGCCATGGGCATCTGGATGGCCAACACCTTCCTCTCGCCCCTCTCCTCTGTCTTCCTGGCCTTCTACAGCATCTACCAGAACGTCTGGAACGCATACCAGTTAAGAGTTAAAAGTTAAGAGTTAAAAGTTAAGAGTTAATGATTAAGGCTGCTTTTTTTGATATTGACGGGACCTTGTTGAGCTTCACCACCCATCGCGTGTCGAAAGGCACGGTGCGGGCGTTCGAAAAACTGCATCAGGCAGGCGTACGGACCTTCCTCTCCACCGGTCGGCCCGAGGTACTCATCCCCCAGATGCCAGTGAGTTTCGAGGGTATGATTACTATGAATGGAGGTCTCGTTTTTACGTCCGATAAAGTATTGCTGAGCAATCCCGTCCCCGACGCTGAGCTGCAGCGGTGGCTCGACCTCGCCAAGGAGCGTCACCTCTGCACGATGATATTCACCCGCGACAATATGTTCCTCACCCAGCCCAACGAGATAGGCCTTAAGCTGCGCAACCAGCTGGAGTTCGAGATGCCGCCGGTGGTGGATATCGACCGCATGCGCACAGAGACTGCCTATCAGATTATCGCCATCATGCCCGGCGAGATGGACGCCGAGGTCGCCACCCTCCTGCCCCACTGCCGTCTGCCGCGCTGGCATCCTTACTTCACCGATATCGTGGCCCGCGACAACAGCAAGGCCCTCGGCATGGAGGCCATCTGCCACCATTTCGGCATCCGTCAGGAGGAGACCCTCGCTTTCGGCGACGGTGCCAACGATATCGAGATGCTCGAGTGGGCCGGTATCGGCATCGCTATGGGAAATGCCGACGACAAGGTGAAAGCCCACGCCGACCGCGTGACGACGGATGTCGACGATGAAGGCATCGAAAACGCCATAAACCAACTATTACAATGACAAAGTCAATAATGTCCCAAAACCTCGAAGCGGAACTCGCAGAAACCCTCCGCCTGCTGGACAGCTATCAGGACCTCTCCGTCGACCAGGAGGACGACGACGCTTTCGTGGCCCGCGGAAACGGCTTCTGCGACCGCAAATACAGCGACGACTTCCTCCAGATGCGCATAGCACAACTCACCGCCCGCGCCGCAGAAATCAAGAAGAATTTGAAAATTGAAAATTAATAACGCGCCAGCTTATCTTTAAACGTTAAACTTTAAACGTTAAACTTTAAACTTTAAACTTTAAACGTTATAAAATGCTATATCGGCTTGTAGTTTTATTGCTCGTCATTGTCTCGGTCATCATCGTCATCTCCGAGAACCGGAAGCCCTACCTCTCCGTCTTCTGGATCATGTTCATCGTGCTAATTCCGGGTCTCGGCATCGCCTTCTATTACCTGCTGGGCAAGGACTACCGCGGTCGCCGCACCATCAAGACCGACGAGCGTATGCACCTCGACATGCTGCGCAACCAGGCCGTCGGAGACGCCGTCCTCACCCGCCCCCACTCCGACAAATACCAGAAGCTGGCCGACATGATGCACAAGGCCAACGACACCCCCCTCCTCGACGGCAACGAAGTGCGCATCTTCACCGATTTCACCCCCATGTTCGAGGCCATGCTCGACGATATCGCCTCCGCCAAGAGTTTCATCCACATTCAGTTCTATATCGTCGAGAACGACGAGGTGGGACAGCAGCTCAGCGACCTACTCATCCGCAAGGCCGCCGAGGGCGTCGACGTACGCCTGATATACGACAGCTGCGCCAACCTCTTCGTCCACAGCGGCTACTACGACCGCATGCGAAAGAACGGCGTCAAGGTGAAGTCGTTCCAGAAATTCCTTCCCGCCCTCTTCAACCGCGAGGTGAACTGCCGCACCCACCGCAAAATCGTCGTCATCGACGGCCAGACAGGCTACACCGGCGGCATGAATATCGCCCGCCGCTACCGCGACGGAATCAACCACGGCGCCTGGCGCGACACACAACTGCGCATCATCGGCCCCGCCGTCAGCCAGCTCGAGGTCTCCTTCCTCTCCGATTGGCGTTTCTGCACCAAAGAGCTCCTCGATGACCCCCGCTTCTTCCCCACTCAAACAATCACGCAATCAGGAAATAACGCAATCGTACAGATAGTCACCTCCGGTCCCATGGACGAGTGGAACACCGTGATGCAAGGCATGGTTCAGGCGATGGCGCAAAGCCGCCACTACCTCTACCTCCAGACCCCCTACTTCACGCCGCCGCATCCCGTGCTGCTAGCCATCCGCAACGCCGCCCTCGCCGGTGTCGACGTGAGGCTGATGGTTCCCGCCGCCTCTGACCGTGGCGCCATCACACGCCTCGCCTCGCAGTCCTACTTCCGCGACCTGCTGCCCGCCGGCGTGAAGATATACCTCTACACCAACGGCTTCCTGCATGCTAAAACCATCGTCTGCGACGACGACTTCACCACCATAGGCTCCACCAACCTTGACCCCCGCAGCCTGGAGCAGAACTTCGAGGTCAACGCCTTCATCTACGACAACGACACCGCCATGCGTCAGCGCGACATCTTCATCGACGACCAGCAGCACTGCACGCTCGTCGACCCCGACCTCTGGCAGCAACGCCCCCGCCTGCAGAAGTTCCTCGAATCCTCCGCCCGCATCCTCACCCCGATATTATAACCTTACCATTACCCTATGAAAGCCTAACCAACTCCTACCATGGTAGGAGTTGGTTAGGGGATGGATAGGTCTTTATACGGTGTTTTTATCTACCGCCAATGGACCAGATAAGGCCGAACTTCACAGGGTAGATATCTTGGAAATCAGACTTGAAGAGCTTCTGAGTGGACATCTGGACATAGAGGCCGAAGGAGCCATAGAAAAGCGACAGGCGGGCATCAAGGACAAAGGGGTTGATCTGCTTGCCGACCTCCTTGTCTTTAACAGTGAGTTCGATGTCCTTGGAATCGTATTTCTGTTCGAGGTATGACCAGACGTTAATGCCGGGGAGGGCAGTGAGGCGGATGCACAGGTCGTCATATTTCCAGGGTTCGAAGCTGAAAGTGATGGGGACGGTGATGGCGAGGGTGTTGAAGTACGAGTCCCAGTTGTTGGGATCGGGAGTGCCGGTGGTGATGGTGGCGCTGGTAGGATAGGTTGCAGAGGGAGTCTGGAAACCTGTGGGGGTGGCCACAACCTGATGTTCGCGGAAGTGGTAGGTGTTTCCCTCGATACCGAGGCCGGCATAGAGTCCGAAGTGGGGGGTGTTGACGAGGGGATAGTCAAGGGAGAAACCCACATTGAGGAAAGAATAGGTCACCTCAGCGTCACCGTCGATATTGCCGAAGGGTGTGTCACCCCAGTTGTTAAAGCCCCAAGACCAGTTGGCTTCGAAGTCGCGACTAGCCTTGTTCTTTACTCTTTTTAAATGAAAAGGCAAGGACGTTGCACGGATAACCTCTTCCCCTATAACGAGTTTTCCGTTATCGAAAACGGTTAGCTGGGCGCTCCGGTCTACAGTGCTGTCCTTTGCAGGCTTGTGATCAACGGCGGGCACTTCGATGCAGGCATTGTCGACAACCTCGAAGTTATAGGCATTGACCGACAGCGGCAACTCGCTATGAATTCGTGAGTTGTCCTGAGCCTTAAGAATCACATAGCCCGCGTTGAGGGTGCCGGCGAGGGTCTCGTTGAACTCGACTTTCGCATTGTCTTCTGTAGTGATGACGAGCTGCTGGTCGCCGAAGTTGAAAGCGCCGCTGAAGAGGATGGAGGCACCGTCTTCTGCGGTGAAGCTGATGATACGATCGGCGGGATTAAGGCGGAGCACGGCGGAGGTGTTGCCTTCCATGGACATGACGCCGTTGGAAATTTGGGCAACAGCCAGATTGTTGCTGACCTCGAGCTGGGTCTTGTCACCCGGATAGACTTTCAACGTCACATTGTCCTCGACGGAAATGGTGTGGACGCCCGTGACGGGTTGCACATGGATTTGCGCTGTGGCGGCGGAGCCAAACAATAAAGTGAAAAGCAAAAATCTTGTTTTCATGATATAAAGGATTTAAAGGTTAATTATCGTGATGCTATCAGAACTGCCTTGCGAGGTGAGATATTGTGGCGGATAAATTTGGCCACAGGGGTGTCTTCGACCCACTCGGAGGCAATGTCGCGGAGTCGCGGGCGGGAATCATCGTAGACGATAAGGGTGTTGGTGTAGACGGTGTCGGGAGCAGGAGTGTAGACGATGATGGAGGTGGAAGGGACAAACGAGGGAGTGGTGTCGACAGCGGGGATTGAATCGATAGCGGGGATAACAGGAATAGAATCGACCGAGGCAATAGAGGGGAGCGTGTCTTCGAGGAGGGCGGCGGGGCTAGTTGCTCTAGTCTCTCTAGATTCTCTAATTGCTCTAGGGGTTCTAGTTGCTCTAGAGTTTCTAGTTTCTTGAGGGGGCTGGGCCGCGGCTATCACCAGCGGCTCCTGGGGTTCAAGCTGTCCCATGGTGCCCATGCGGAGGGCGGGCACCATCAGTGCCAGCACCACGGCAGCGGCGGCGCTCCAGCGGAGGAGGGCCGGCCAGAGGGGCTCTGTGGACTGCTGTGGAACAGCAGCATACCGGACTGTCTCGTCGCGCTCCAGACGCGGGGCCTCGCTGTAGAGGGCCAGCTCCTCGGCGGCCTCTGGGTGGTCGGCGAGCCAGGCCTCCACGGTCTCGCGCTCGACAGCGGTGAGCTCGTCTTCGGCATAGCGCAGGAGCCACAGCTCGTAGTTATTGTTATCTATTGTTGTCATATCCCAATTGTTTCAATTGTTTTCTCATATTTACCCGGGCTCGGAAAAGGTAGACCTGCACCTGGGAGTCGCTGAGCGAGAGGGTCTCCCCTATCTCGGCGTAGCTGTAGCCCTCGACATCGCGCAGTTGCAGGATGGCGCGCTGCACCTCGGGCAGCGACTGGAGGCTGTGCTCGATGGCCTCACGGAGGTCGAAGCGTTCGTCGGGCTGCTGCACCTTCTCCGTCACCGTTTGTTCCGCATGCATCTGCACTACCTTGCTGTGGCGGAGGGCCATCATCAGACTGCGGTAGGCGGCACTGAGGAGGTAGCTCTTACCCTTGGCCTGCGGCACCTCGTCGCGGTGACTCCAGAGGGAGGCCAGTGCCTCCTGCACGGCATCCTCACAGTCGGGCCGACTCGGACAGCAGCGCATCGCGAAGCGCATCGCATCGTCGGCCCACAGGCGCACACCCTTGTTATATTCCTTGGCAGTCAATCAGGCAGTCTTTTTAGTCCCTTTACACATAATAGTTGCGCAAAGGGGGTGAAATATTACACCCAAAACGAAAACTTTTCAAAAAAATTTCACCCCTCATGTAAGATTTGGCCCACCATTTGCGTCTTCTATTATAGAAGGCGTCTTCTGGAGCGACAGAAACGTCTTGCGGGAAAAACAGATGGAGCAACATAGCAGACAGCGGTACGAGGACTACAAGTCCTTTATGCGGCGGCACCAGCAGGCGGTGTGGCGCGTCTGCTACGACTTTGCCCACGGCGACATCCCGCGTTGCGAGGACATGGTGCAGGAGGTGTGGATCATGCTCTGGCTCAAGTTCGACACCATGACCAGCCGCACGGAATGGCAGCAGCGCGTGTGGGTGCGGAGGGTGACACGCAGCGTCCTCGTCGACCTCTACCGCCGCGAGCATCCGCCCCTGGAGCCCATCACCGCCGAGATGGAAGAGACTGTCGCCGTCGAAACCAGCGATGTCGCCGAGCGCATCGACGACCTCTTCTCCGCCCTCACCCCCGACGAGCAACGCCTCATGCGTATGCGCCTCGACGGCTATTCTGCCGAGGAGATTGCCGCCGAGTTCGGC
This sequence comes from uncultured Bacteroidota bacterium, assembly GCA_902800395.1. GTDB lineage: Bacteria > Bacteroidota > Bacteroidia > Bacteroidales > P3 > Colimorpha. The sequence continues at coordinate 70,825 of CADCEC010000003.1, forward strand.
ATCGCCACCAATGCCGTTTACCAACGCGTGAACCGAATCATGAACAAAATGAGAAAATATGGAGCAAGACTATAAAACCGAGATGCGGGCGATGACCGAAGGCCTTGCCGAATGGTGCCACCGCCGTGAGCGCCGCCAGAGGGCCACGCGCACCCTTATCGGCGCCGCTGCTGTGGTTGCCGTCATAGCCATTGCCGCTATGCCCGACTCCGACGGCCATTACGTCAGCAATGTCAAGGCCCGCACCGCAACACTCCACACACTCGAACAGACAACCCTCATTGCCAAACTATGAGACACCGCACGCTCATAATCATAATCTTGTCCCTGCTCCTCGTGGGCGGCGCGGCAGCGTGGAAATTCCTTCCGCACACGTTGAGCTACGACGAATGCAGCGACGTCTACCGCCACTTCGCCGACATGCGGCTCCCCGGCGTGCGCGTCACCTATATACAGGACAAGATAATCAACGACACCCTCCGCCTCCCCGTCACCCTCCTCCAGGCCGAGACTGACGAGGGCTGGGCCGCCATCGACAGCCTCTTCGGCCTCACGGCAGACAGGAACATACTGCTGAACGACACCACCATCCCCGACGAGGTGAAACAGATGCTCCTCAACAACGCCCCAAGTTTCACGACACAGCGCTCCCACCGCGAAACGCCATACAAGAGTATTGCGCCTGGTGATACCCGTCCCGACGACGTCTCAGTCTATATCTTCCCCGACTTGCGCTGTGTCACCATCTATGAAACAGGCATCAAAAAAGAATTGTCGCAGATAACCCTTCAGAACTATAAGGACCTCAGAGAGCGTAGTATGACCCGCGAGCTTGACGAGCAAAGCCGCCGCCAGCAGTGGGTCGCTGCCTGCGACCTTACCGACTCCATCGATGCCGCCCGCAACAAGAAACAGGCTGATGCTAAATGACTTAAAAAAGTATACTTTCTTGGGCAAAAAAAGTATACTATCTTTAGTAAAGAAAGTATACTAAGTTTTCAGAGATTGACATTAACCTTTAAAACAAGATAAAACAATGACACACATCATCAACAAAATCTTCGCCGTCCTCGCCTTGGGCGCGGTGTCGCTGACGGCGGCAGCGCAACAGTCGTTCGGCGCCATGGGCTTCGTCTACGACGGCCTGTGCTACAACATCACCGGTGTGAATACCGTCGAGGTTATTTCGCGCCAGGAATTCGGCGACTGCGGCCAGTACCCCGTCACCGTGGTAATTCCCGCCACCGTGGAACACGAAGGGACGACCTATACGGTAACACGCATCGGCGACAACGCTTTCAACGGCTGCAGCACCTCGAGTGTCACGCTGCCCTCCACCATCGAGGAGATTGGCCGCTACGCCTTCTCCACCCTCCGCATCAGCTCCATCGACCTCCCCGCCTCGCTGCGCAGCATCGGATTCTCCGCCTTCTTCGGCTGCAGCCGCCTCTCCGCGATGCACCTGCCGGCCTCCGTCAGCAGCATCGGCGCCGCCGCCTTCTCCAGCACAAGCATTCTGGAGTTCACCGTCGACAGCGCCAACAGCACCTTCTGTGTGGTCGATGGCTCCCTCTACAATGCCGACACCACCGTCCTCATCGCCCTCCCGGCGGGCAACCCGTCTTCCTCGCTCACCCTGCCCTCATCACTGCGCCGCATCGAGGCTTGGGCCATCGGTAGCAACCCACAGACCATCGTGCTGCCGCAGGGCCTCCGCGAGATTGGCGAGGGCGCCCTGCCAATCTCCATCGACACCCTGCGCCTGCCGGCCTCCGTCTGCCGCATCGAGGGTAACCCCGTGGGCCAGAACCCTCCGGCCTCCCTCGTGGTGGTGGTTGACGAGGGCAACACCCACTACACCTTCGCCGACGGCCGCCTGACGAGCAGCGACGGCGACACCCTCCTGCTGGTCGTCGGCGCCAGCGGAGATTACCAAATCCCCGCAGGAGTCAAGGTGCTGGCCAACGAGCTCTTCTACAACAACACCGCTCTCAGCTCCGTGACCCTTCCCGAAGGACTTACCGATATCGGCGAGGCCGCCTTCCTTTCCACCCGCTGCAGCGTCAACCTCCCCTCCACGCTCCGTCGCATCGGCCTCCAGGCCTTCATGATGAACTCCGGCATGCGCGAGGTGGTCATCCCTGCCGGTGTGCGCGTCCTCGAGCGGCAAGCCTTCAGCCAGAGCGGTGTCACCTCCGTCGTCCTGCCCGACTCGTTGCGGGTAGTAGGTCGCGAGGCATTCAATTTGTGCATGTCGCTCACCAGCCTGCAGCTGGGTTCCTGCCTCGAAGAGGTTCACCCCAAGGCGTTCTACACCACCAACCTCAACGCCCTGCCCCCGCTGCCGGCGTCGCTCCGCACCGTGGGTGAGAAAGCCTTCGACGGCATTCTGGGCGAGGCCGAATATGTGGAGTTCTTGGGTTCCCCCGACACCATCGGCGGCGCCGCCTTCAACATGAGCGAGGTGCGCTTCCGCGGAAGCCGGCCTCCCGTAATGATAAAGGATGCCTTCTGGCGCGCCACCACCGTGCATGTACCCTGCGGCTGCAGCGGCGCCTACAGCACCCAGCAGGCCTTGGCCGGCAAAACCATCGAGGAAGACTGCGACGGCATCGAGGACATAGAGTCTACGGATTATAGGCTATGGGTTATGGACGGCCGCGTCATCGTAGAAGGCGCCGACGGCGAGCCCATACGCATCTTCGACATCACCGGCCGCAGCGTCCGCAACGAGGCACTGCCCACGGGTGTCTATATGGTGAAGGTCGGTGACCGCCCGGCGCGAAAAATCGTAGTAATGAAGTAAGCATTAGAAGGGCATGTGAAACGATACGAGGTATCGACCACCATATGATACGAGGTATCGATTGGCATACGATACGAGGTATCGACCACCATACGATACGAGGTATCGATTGGCATACGATACGAGGTGCCGTACAATAAAAGAGACGAAGTGGCGTTAATAGAGGCAGTTACGACCCCCCAAAAAACCTCGCGATGGTATAAAGTAATCGCTTGAAATCATGATACAATACACTGTTTCGCTCAACAACGGCATCGAGGCCTTCGGCGTCAACCAGAAGACCATCACGGCCAACGAGGAGGTGCAGACCGCCGACGAGCAGGCCCTGGCCCGCGAAATCGCCCACGAGAACCCCCTCATCACCGCATCGGGCAAGACCCACACCATCCGCCTGCTGAAACAATCGGACATCTTCGGACATTAAGAATCCCATCGACAACAATACCCATTACCGTCGGCAATAATACCCATTACAGCGCGCAACAATACCCATTACAGCAAACAATAATACCCATTATCAAAAACACATCCAATATGCAACACCACATCATCAAATCCCTCGCCGTCCTCGCTCTGGGTGTACTGATGACGGCAAACGCCACTTATGCACAAAGCAGCGACGAGGCGAAGAACGTCCTCAGGCGCTCGAGAGAGAAATGCCATTCCATCAAGCAAGGACATTACGAGATGGTGCATTGGATGAAATACATGGATGACAAAGACACCTCCATGACCCGCTATACCTGCGACTTCAAGAAGGTCCCGGAAGATACGGTGTATGGCAAGTTTTTCTCCATGTTAATAGAGTGGGATACAGACGGGTTCCAATATCAGCTCTACACGGGCAAGGAATTCGTTGGCTATGACGACACTGCAGGCTACATCATTCCGTCCGACCCCTGGGCGGAGGAAATTTATGCCAGACGAGGTAGTCCCTTATTCTACACCGTCTTGACAGACCAAATCACCTATCTGCTCCCCGAGGAGGAGTACTGGGGCGACAGCATCCGGACTTTCTCCCTCTCGGAGACATCGCTGGACGGAAAGTCTTGCTACCTTGTCAACATGCGCTCAAAAAACATCCAGACAGACACCACCTTCAACATCTCCTGTATCCGCAGCGAAGACTTCATTTGGATAGATAAACAGGACTATCTGCCGATACAGTACTCCAGCGTCTTCGACATCGTGCAAGGACAGGACACCATGTGCCAATATTCTCTGTCCAAACTGCTTGCTTTCGACACGGCACTCGACGAATCGCGACTGACCCTGGAATCTATCCCCGAGCAAGTGAATCTGAGCAACTTTGAACCGTATGTTGAGCCCGAACCCCTCGCCGAAGGGACGATGGCACCTGATTGGTCGTTGCCCACGCTGACAGGCGACACAGTGCGCCTCGCCGACCTGCGGGGCAAAGTGGTGCTGCTCGATTTCTTCTACAAAGCGTGTGGTCCCTGCCGCGCCGCCATGCCGTTCCTGCAGAGCATCCACGAGAAGTACAAAGACCGGGGGGTCATACTTCTCGGCATCGACCCCTACGATGACCCAGAGAAAGACGAGATGGCCGACTTCCTCGCCAAGCGCAGTGTCACCTACACCGTCCTTTTCTCCGACCGCGAACTCTCCAGCACCTACCACATAGTCGGCTACCCGACGCTCTTCTTCATCGACCGCGACGGCAAAATCGCCAAGGTGCAGAGCGGCTACCACCCGACGCTTGAAGCCGCCATCGAGGAACAACTACAGAAACTACTTGAATAACATATTAACACATCCAATATGAAACACCACATCATCAAATCCCTCGCCGCCCTCGCCTTGGGTGTGCTGTTGCTGGCGGGCTGCGGGAAAGACAACAAGGACAATGGAACTATCATCGGCAAATGGGTCAACACGGTGCAGTCGTATGAAATCACCATTGCAGGGCAACAGAACATCCCGGAAGGATATATCTGCATGGAATTCACAGACAGCAAAGTATTGGTATCTGACCAAAGAGCGAACTGCCTGCCAGAGTGGCATGGATACACCCTCTCAAAAGAATCCGGCATGCAACTGCTGGAAATCGAAGGCGGTTGCCACTCCGGAATCTTCGTTGTGGAAGAACTCACCAGCGACAAACTGGTGCTGGCACCCGAACACCACGAAATCGACATGGACTTTCGCTACATCATGAAACGCAGCTAAACATCGGCCTGGTCAGAATAAAGGAAAAGATTATTCACCCCAAATACGAAAAGAGTCCCATCCTCTCCACCGCCACGGCAAGCTTGTTTAATATTTCTCCTCCTACGAAAAAATACAATTTCACAAAATGTGTAACGCAAAATGTGAACAAAAAAAATTTTACATTAGGTGCTCAAGCAGTATCTTCACCCCGAGGCCTATCAGGACGAGGCCGGCGATGATGTTGGCGGTGCGCTCCGGGACGGGGATGTTGCGCTTGCCGAGGTAGACACCCAGCAGTGAGACCAATGTGGTGACGACGCCGATGGTGGTGACAATCCATAGGACGGTAGCCAGCGGATTGTCCAGCCCCAGGCCGATGCCGACGGCGAAAGCGTCAATGCTGGTGGCGACGCCGAGGAGGAAGAAAGTGGAAAGTGGAGAGTGGAAAGGGGAAAGATGGGCTGACGCATCATCATCCTCTTTGCTCTTTGCTCCGTCCCAGATCATCTTTCCTCCGATGAAGGCAAGCAGGCCGAAGGCTATCCAGTGGTCGACGGCCTCGATGAACTCGCGGGCCACATCGCCGATGATGGCACCCGCCAGCGGGAAGGCTCCCTGACAAAGGCCGAAGATAAGAGCCATCAGCAGGCCGCGACGGTAGGTCATTTTCGTGCGGAAAGCCGTGGTAGTGCTCACCACCAGGGAGTCGACACAGAGTGCCAGAGCCAATAACAACGCTTCCACAAAATTCATAATACTTAATTTATAATCAGGGGATAAATCCCCTGCCTGGAAACCTGCGCCCCTACGGGCAGTGGAATTTTAATGCTTATTTTTTATTCTTTCATGTGCCACCATACCCATGGTGTGACGGAAATTGATTTCGGCGACGTGGACGCTGCCGTCGACGCAGACCATCAGGTCGACACCCAACGGCCCACGATAGCGAGGCCAGATGTTGGCCTCCAGCCACTCTTCAACCTGTGCCTTCGTCTGCTGAAGAGACGTTTCATGGAACGTCTCTACAATACGGGCGTCAGGCCACATTACATTCTCTTTGTACACGCCGCTGCCAGTCTTGAAGTAGGAGTAGCCTATAAAATGAGGAGTGAGAGGGAGTGAAAGGGAGTGAGAGGGAGTGAAAGGACAATAGTATTCCAGCGCAAGGTCTGCTACCACATCGCGGCGGGGTTCTGCGATGACACAACGCTGGGAAGCGACGGTCTTCAGCAGCCAGTCGCGGTCGATAGGCGTGAGTTGGCCGTGCACCCAGCGCAGTCCCCTACCCGCCCCCGACCAAGGGGCCTTGAGGACCCAGTGCTCGCGACTTTTTAATAATGATTCCATATTTTCAATGGAGCGCACCTCGTGGCAATCCTCCTGCAGGGGGAGCACCGTGGAGCGATGCTGGAGTTCACGGATGGTGTCTATCTCCTCGTCCAAGGGCAGCAGCGATTCGTCTATTCCTCTCTTCAGAAGCTCGTGCTTCACCACAGCATCCCAACCCCAAGCAACGACTTCGTCTAATTGAGAATTGAAAATTGAAAATTGAGAATTATCATAGACGGAGCAGCAGACGGCATCGGGATAAAGCACAGACATGATGTTCGCGTCGCGGCGGGCGAACTCCACAGCCGACCGCGGCGGGACATAATGAGCACGACCTTTGGCCAGGCAAAGGTCGTGCTCAGGGTTGAAAATGCACAGGCGCATAATTATAGTGACTATAGTAACTATAGTGACTATAGCAATTATTTGTTCACCTGGAATTTCTTGTTACCGGTCTTGAAGAAGTCGGCAATCTGGTTGGCAGCGGCGATACCGGCGTTGATGTTGGCCTCTTCGGTCTGGGCACCCATCTTCTTGGGGGTGGCGAAGTAGCGGCCTTCGAAAGCCTTGAAGTCGGCATCGGCATCGGGCATGATGTCGGTGATGTACTTCAGGTCGGTACGCTCGGCCATCAGCTTGAGCAGACCAGCCTCGTCGATGACTTCCTTACGGGCGCTGTTCACGAGGATACCGCCCTTGTGCATCTTGCCAACGAGGTCGTAGTTGATGCTCAGCTTGGTCTCAGCGGTGGCGGGGATATGGAGGCTGACGATGTCGCAGGTCTCGAAGAGAGCCTCCTGGCTGGGGACAGCCTTGGCGATGGCGCTGCTGTTGATCTGCTCGGCGCTCAGGAAAGCGTCGTAGGCATAGACATCCATACCGAAGCCCTTGGCGATGCGGGCCACGTTGCGTCCCACGTTACCGAAGGCGAGGATACCCAGCTTCTTGCCCATGAGCTCGGAGCCGCTCTTGCCGTTGTAGAAGTTACGGACGGCATAGACGAGCATACCCATGACGAGCTCGGCAACGGCGTTGCTGTTCTGACCGGGGGTGTTCATGGCGACGATGCCGCGGGCGCTGCAGGCCTCGAGGTCGAGGTTGTCGTAACCGGCACCGGCGCGCACGACGATCTTCAGGTTCTTGGCGTGGTCGATGACCTCTTTGGTCACCTTGTCGCTGCGCACGATGAGGGCGTCAGCATCCTCGACGGCCTTGTAGAGGTCGTTCACGTCGGTATATTTCTCAAGGAGGGCAAACTGGTAGCCGTTCTCCTCGACGATTTTCTTGATACCGTCAACAGCCACTTTGGCAAACGGTTTCTCGGTAGCAACTAATACTTTCATTTTCGGATAAATCTTTATTTCATCAGAGAAGACGCAGGTAGGCTCCTTGCGAAGCTTCTTCTCGTAGCCGTGCCTGACGTCGTCTCGGATTTCCATTTCTTAATTATTTGTTGGCTTTCTCGAAGTCCTGCATGCACTGGACGAGAGCCTCGACGGCCTCGATGGGGCAAGCATTGTAGAGGCTGGCGCGGAAGCCACCGACGCTGCGGTGACCCTTGATGCCGACCATGCCGCGCTCCTTGGCGAAGGCCATGAAGGCATCCTGCAGGTTCTCGCGGCCCTCGGCCATCACCCAGCAGTGGTTCATGATGGAACGGTCTTCCTTCTCAGCAGTACCCTTGAACATGCTGTTACGGTCGATCTCTTCATAGAGCATGGCGCTCTTCTTGAGGTTGATCTTGTTCATGTTCTCAACACCGCCGATGGTGTTCTTAACCCACTTCAGGGTCTCGTGCATCACGAAGATGGCGCTCACCGGAGGAGTGTTGAACATGCTGATGTTCTTGGCCTCTTCGGCAGCGTGGGTGCGGAAGTCCACCATGGTGGGCAGGGGGTTCATGTACTGGCGGTCGGTGATCTTGCCGAGGATGTCTTTGCGGACGATGTAGAAGGTAACACCGGCAGGGCCGACGTTCTTCTGGGCGCCACCGTAGATGAGACCGTACTTCTTCACGTCGACGGGACGGCTCATGATGTCGGAGCTCATGTCGGCGACCAGCATCACGTTGTTGATCTCGTTGGCGGCGAAGTCCTTGCGGATCTCGGTACCGTAGATGGTGTTGTTGGTGGTGATGTGGAAGTAGTCGGCGTCGGCGGGGACGGTCCAACCCTTCGGGATGTAGCTGTAGGTCTTGTCCTCGCTGCTGGCCACGATCACGGTCTCACCAAAGTTCTTAGCCTCTTTGGCAGCCTTCTTGGCCCACACGCCGGTCTGCAGGTAAGCAGCCTTCTTGTTCAGGAGGTTGGCGGGGACATCCATGAAGCCGGTGCTGGCACCACCACCAAGGAAGAGAATCTCGTACTCAGCGGGGATGTTCAGCAGGTCACGCCAGAGCTGGCGGGTTTCTTCCATGGTGCGCTCCCAACCGGGGGTACGGTGAGAGATCTCGAGCAGGCCAATACCAGTGTTGTCAAAGTCGCGGATGGCGGCGATGGTGGACTCGATGGCCTCTTTGGGCAGGACACAGGGACCTGCGTTGAAATTATAAGCGGTCTTCATTTGTTGTTTTTGTTTTAAATGGTTTATATTTAATGAATTACTTACTTTCTGCATCATTGAGACGCAACTACAAAAATAGTAAATAAAATCATATTTACAAAAAATATTACAAAATATTTATTTTTTTACACCAATAAAATAATATCAACCCGTCCGCGTTATTAGATATTATTATTAAACATTTAAACCCTAGAAACATGAGAAAACATATCGTAGCAGGCAACTGGAAAATGAACTGCACCTTCAACGAGGCTGACGACCTCATCAATGGTATCATGGAACAACTTGAGGACAAGGAACTTCCGCGCGATACGAAACTTATCGTCTGCCCCCCGTTCCCCTATCTGGAGATGACCACCGACTATGCCAACGACAGCTATTTCATGGTTGGCGCACAGAACGTCAGTGACCAGGAGAAGGGTGCCTACACCGGTGAGGTGAGTGCCGAAATGCTTGAAAGTATGGAGATTGACTACTGTATTGTAGGTCACTCGGAGCGTCGCGCCTACTATGGCGAGACCGATAAGACCGTGGCCGCCAAGGTGGACCAGCTACTGAAGCACGGTCTGAAACCCATCGTCTGCGTCGGAGAGGTGCTCGAGGAGCGCGAAGCCGGCCGTCAGCTTGATGTGGTGAAACGCCAAGTTGAGGAAGGTCTCTTCCACCTCACCGCCGAGCAGATGAAAGAAGTGGTCATCGCCTACGAGCCCGTCTGGGCCATCGGCACTGGCAAGACCGCTACTCCCGAACAGGCGCAGGAAATCCACGCCCATATCCGCTCGCTGCTCACCGCCAAGTATGGCAAAGAGCTGGCCGACGAAATCAGCATCCTCTATGGCGGCAGCTGCAAGCCCAGCAACGCCAAGGAACTCTTCGCCTGCCCCGATATCGACGGCGGCCTCATCGGCGGCGCCTCGCTCAAGGCCGACGATTTCGTAGCCATCGCCACGGCTTTCTAAACAGCAGTCCTTCGTCGGCGAATTGAGCGGATTAAGCGAATTATTATGTGTCATCATTTCGCCTAATTCGTTAAATTCGCCGACAATTAAACAGAATATAGCCGATTGCAGTTCGAGCGGTTCATAGCAAAGCGGTTTATGCCGCGAAGTAAAGACGGCGGGGGCTTTTCGGGGCCCCTGTCGGTTATTGCTGTCGCCAGCATCGCCCTGGGTGTGGTGGTGATGGTGATGGCCGTCAGCATCCTCCGCGGCTTCCAGGGCGAGATTGCCGGCAAGGTGGTGGGCTTCGGCAGCCACCTGACGGTGAGCAACTACGCCATCAACCCCAGCTACCAGGAGAACCCCGTGACGCTCGACAACGCGCTGGCCCACGACCTGCGCTCCCTCAAAGGGGTGAAGCACCTGCAGAGTTTCGCCACCAAGGGAGGCATGGTGAAGACCAAGGAGCAGATCTACGGTATCCTGCTGCGCGGACTCAGCGACGACTACGACACCTCGTTCTTCGCCGAATGCCTTGTGGAAGGGAAACTGCCGAGATTCTCGGAGTATTCCGATAGCAGCAAACCCTCCAACGATGTGCTTATCTCCAGTACCATAGCCAACAAACTGAACCTGAATGTCGGCGACAAGCTACGCACCTATTTCTGGCAGGACCAAGACTACCGCTCGCGGGCCTTCGCCATCAGCGGCATTTACAACACCGACCTGCCGGAGGTGGATGAGCTCTATGTCATCGGCGACCTCCGTCAGGTGCAGAAACTCAACGACTGGAGCGCGGACGAGGTGGGGGGCTATGAACTATTGGTGGACAACTTCGACCAGCTGGAGGAGATGAGGACACAAGCGTTGAGCCTGCTGACCAACCACAACCGTTACGACCTCACCGTCCACACCATCAAGGAGGCCTACCCTGCCCTCTTCGCCTGGCTCGACCTGCTGAACAGCAATATTACATTGATACTCATCATCATGAGCATCGTCTGCGCCGTCGCCATCGTCTCCGCCCTGCTCATCATGATTTTCGAGAAAAGCCGCACCATCGGCGTGCTGAAAGCCCTGGGCGCCAGCAACGCCTCGGTGCGCCGCATCTTCATCCTCAAGGCCTCACGGCTGATACTGCAGGGCATCGCCATCGGCATCGCAGTGTCGGGTGCCCTGTGCTTCGTGCAAGCGAAATGGGAGGTGGTGAAACTCAACGCCGAGAGCTACCACATGAGTCATGTGCCGGTAGATACCGACCCGTGGATATTCGTGATTATCAGTGTCTCGTCGGCAGCGGTATGCTTGCTGGCGCTCCTCCTGCCGGCAGCCTACATCAGCCGCATCAGCCCGGCGAAAACCATCAAAACAGAATAATATCGCATAATTCGCACCATTCGCCGACAATAAGAAAGCCGTATGAAACAGAAACTGAAACTCATACTGATGCTCCTCTCCATAGTGCTGGCACTGTTCGCACTATGGCAGGTGGAAAATGTCGCACAGCAGGTGCGGCAGTCAGAAGAGTCGAAAATACGCCTCTGGGCCAACGCCATCGCCCAACGCAACCGCATGACATCGGTGACCCACCAGTTCTTCGAGGAGGCCACCCTCGACGAGCAACGCAAAATCAGACTCTACGCCGACATCCTTCAGTCGTTCAACGACCCCGACCAGTCGGTAGACCTGCGCTTCAGCCTGGCCTATGTCAACTATATCGTCGACAGCGCCAAAACCCCCATCATCATCACAGGTGTTGATTCCATCATCACCGTCCCCAACGAACTGGCAGGACAAAAGCTGGAGGGCAGGCTCCTGGAGGAATACACAAAGAATCCACCCATCCGGTATAGCATCTGGGGAATGCCCATGACGCTGTATTACAAGGAGTCGCAATACTACACACAGCTGCATGAGATGCTGACCGGTTTCTCGCGCTCGTTCTTGGAGGAAATCACCAACAACTCCGTCATTGTACCCGTGGTCATCGTTGACAGCAGCCGCACTCAAATTATCGCCCATGGCAACATTGACCTCTCGGACATAGATACCCCTGAAGAACTGTCGGAACGTCTGCAGTCGATGGAGAGCATGAACGACCCCATCGAAATCTCTCTGCCCGACAACAGTACAGCCTACGTCTACTATGAGAACTCACGACTACTCAAGGCCTTGCGCTGGGTACCGCTGTTCTATTTCTTCATCGCATTGGTGCTGGTGGTGGTGGCCTACTACCTCTTCCGCACCACACGCACCATGGAGCAGAACCGCATCTGGGTGGGCCTCGCCAAGGAGACGGCACACCAGCTGGGAACCCCCATCTCGTCGCTCACGGGATGGACGGAATATCTGAAAGGCAAGGAATTCACCGAGCAATACGCCAGCGAGGTGGAAAAAGACCTGCACCGTCTGGATACCATCACACACCGCTTCTCGAAGATTGGTTCGGTACCCGAACTGCAGGAGGAGAACGTGCGCGACGCCGTGGAGAGTGCCATCAACTACCTCCAGAGCCGCGCACCGAAGAAGGTGAAATTCGTCCTCTCCTTCCCCGACGACGAAACCTTCATCGCCCCGCTGAACTCCTACCTCTTCCAATGGGTGATAGAGAATTTATCAAAAAATGCGATAGATGCGATGGAGGGCTCGGGAACGATTACCATCGTGGCCTCGCAGGACTCACGCACCATCTACCTCGATGTCAGTGACACCGGCAAGGGCATGAGTAAGGCCGTGCAGCGCAAGATTTTCGACTCGGGCTTCACCACCAAGTCGCGCGGTTGGGGTCTCGGACTACCGTTGGCACGCCGCATCGTCAACCAGTACCACCGCGGACGCCTCTACCTGAAATATTCTGTCCCCGGCCAGGGAACCTGCTTCCGCATCGAGCTAAACAAGAAACGGTAAACGATTGGTAAACCCTAACGACCTCTGTTTTACCTTTATTCTACCATTGTTCTACCATCAAAAATGGTTAAACAATGGTTAAACAATGGTTAAACAGCAGTCGAAACGACTAAGGATGAGCCAATTGTAAGGACACTAAAAAAGGTGAAACCACTGCAATGCAGGATTTCACCTTTCTTATTATAGACTAAAACTAATCTATTAGTCCATGATGGTGTTCCAGTTGTGGACATCTTCGGCCTCGCCGAGCTGGATGGCACGGAGGGCGTTGTAGAGCTTGGTGCTGTAGGGACCAGGCTCCTTGCCGAAGACGTAGCTCTTGCCGGTCTCGGGGTCATCGAGGCGCTCGATGGGGCTGATGACGGCGGCGGTACCGCAGGCACCGGCCTCCTGGAAGGTGCTGAGCTCTTCGACGTCGATGGGACGACGCTCGACTTTCATGCCCATATCCTCAGCAAGCTGCATGAGGCTCTTGTTGGTGATGGAAGGCAGGATGGAGGTGCTCTTCGGGGTGATGTAGGCACCGTCCTTGATACCGAAGAAGTTGGCAGCGCCGGCCTCGTCGACATACTTCTTCTCCTTGGCGTCGAGATAGAACTCGCAGGCGTACTGGCCACCGTGGCAGGCCTCAACGTGAGCTCTCAGGCTGGCAGCGTAGTTACCGCCCACTTTGTAGATACCGGTGCCGAGGGGGGCGCTGCGGTCGTACTTGCGGGTGATGACGTAGGGATTGGCTTTGAAACCGCCTTTGAAGTAGGGTCCCACGGGGGTCACAAAAATGACGAACAGGTACTCGTCGGCGGGTTTCACACCCACGGTGATGCCGGTACCGATGAGCAGGGGACGCAGGTAGAGGCTGGCACCGGTGCCATAGGGAGGAATGAAACGCTCGTTGAGCTTGATGACCTTCTTGCACATCTCGACGAACTTCTCGGTGGGCAGCTCGGGCATCATAATACCGCGGCAGGTGCTCTGCAGACGCTCGGCGTTGGCTTCGGGACGGAAGATGCGAATCTTGCCATCCTTGCAGCGGTAGGCTTTCAGACCCTCGAAAGCTTCCTGACCGTAGTGAAGGCTGGAGGCTGCCATGTGAATTTCGATGTGCTCGGAGCTGGAGGTCTCGATTTCACCCCACTCGCCGTTGCGGAAGTAGCAACGCACATTGTAGTCGGTTTTGACGTAACCGAAGGGAAGGTTTTGCCAATCTATATTCATGGTATTCAGTTTTTTAGGTTAATTGTTTGATTAATTTCAATCCGACAAAGATAAGAATAAAAATTAAATAAATGAAAATTATTTTATTTAGAGGACAATAAAAGCGGAATTATTTTGTTGTTATAAGCAAAAACATCTAACACCCCCAGACGCTTATCGAGGAAAACATTACTTGCTGAATAACCTCATTTATTAACCTAAAAAAATAAACCGTTATGAAAGTAATGTTTCGGGGCATCGCGATGCTTTGCGTTCTCCAATTGTCTTTCCTCGCCGGGACTGCCCACTCGCAAGAGCGGGACAGCGTGACGATGGGCAATCACAAGTTTCTCTATGGCATCCACCTGGGGTACACCGAGAACATGTTCGACTTCTATTCCACCAATGGCGGCCTTATTGCCAGTCAGGGCGGCAGGGCGCACACGGACGGCAGTCACTCCCACGCGGCAGGGTTCCGCCTCGCCGTGATTGGTGAAGCACGGCTGGGACGCTGTTTCAGTCTGCGGGTGATGCCGGGAATATCGTACTTCAGCGCCTGCACGTCAAGGTTGAAAAGCGTCCGCGCCGAGCTGCCCCTGGATGTCAAGTTCCACCCCGTCCGCATGGGCAAACTGGAACCGTACCTCGCCTCCGGACTCAGCTATGGTTATGATTTCGCCACTCTGCGTGACGACGCTACCACTATTATCAATCCGCTGAACGCCCACGACCTGCGCTACACGTGCGGCCTGGGAGTGGATTGGTACACACGCCTTGTCAGGGTCGGCGTTGAGCTGAAGGCCGGCTTCGACCTCCTCCCGCCCAATACCGACGGTAGCGGTCTGAGCCGCCATGCCTATTTCCACGCCGGTCCGACCTTCAGCATCGGCATCAACATCGAAGCATAATTTATTGAAACATATTAAAATCAAGAAGAAAAAACATGATAAAAATCAATTTAAAACTCGTGTTGGCAGCCGTGGCGCTGCTGGCCGAAATGCTCCCCGTTGCGGAGTGCGAAGCACAAGAGTCGATAGAAACCGTCATCCGTAAATCGCGCGAGAAATGCCAGTCCATCCAGGGCGGACACTACGTGATGGAACGGAAAATGAAGCACATGGACGACAAGGACACCGACTACTATCGCAACACGTGCAGCTTCCGCAAGCTACCCGACGACACCATATTCGGGAAAGCCTTCTCAATGGTTAATGAGCCTCAGGGTCATCCGGAATGGAACGGCCATTTTCTATATACAGGAAATGAATTGGTGTATCTTAACGACACAGCCACCATTCTCTCGTGTGCCCAATGGGCGGATGAAATAAAGAGCAGGCGACACAACTTTAAATTTTTCTCCCCGCTGACTGCCCGAACCTATTTCATCCCTTCATTAGAGAAATGGATTGCCGACACTAGCGACGACTATCTCATTTCGCTTTCGGAAACCCATCTGAACGACAAGCCCTGCTATCTGGTCAACATCCTCGTGAAGCAAAGCGGTGAACCAGACCCCTATTTCGGCATTATCTGCCTCCGCTACGAAATCAATATTTGGATTGACAAGAGCAACTACCTGCCCATCCAGTTCTCGGAAGCTTTCGACAACATTGACGGGCCAGACACCGTATCTCAATACGAGGAACTCAAGCTGGTTTCTTTCGACCCGAAGGTTGACGAGTCGAAGCTGACCTTGAAGTCCATCCCCGACGAAATGGTGCAGAGGGACTATGTCCCACACAAAGCTCCCGAGCCGCTGTCCAAGGGGACACCGACACCCGACTGGTCGCTGCCCACGCTGGCGGGAGACACCGTGCGCCTCACCGACCTCAAGGGCAAGGTGGTGCTGGTGGATTTTTTCTATAAAAGCTGCGCGCCCTGCTGCGCCGCTTTACCTATCTTGCAGAGCCTCCACGAGAAGTACAAAGACCGCGGCGTCGTGGTTGTTGGCATCGACCCGTACGACGACCCCGTGAAAGATGAGATGGCCACATTCCTCTCCAAGCGCGGCATCACCTACACGGTGCTTTTCTCCGACCACAAACTGACCGAGACCTATCATGTTCACGGTTTCCCGACCCTCTTTATCCTCGACCGCGACGGCAAGATTGTGGATATACACACAGGCTTCTCAAAAGAGATGGGAACCGAACTCGAGGAGCAGCTGCAGAAGATGCTCTGAAGACAAAAATGAAAATATTTTTTGCCATGTCGGGAAAAAGTTGTATTTTTGCACCCGATTTGGCAGGCCTCTTAGCTCAGTTGGTTAGAGCAGCTGACTCATAATCAGCGGGTCCTTGGTTCGAACCCGAGAGGGGCCACAGTAAAAAGTGGAAAGTGAAAAGTGGAAAGTGAAAAGTTATGGGACGAATAATGGCCATAGACTACGGAAAAGTGCGCACGGGGTTGGCGGTAACCGACCCCGTGCGCATTATTGCCTCCGCCCTCACCACGGTGGAGACCCCTACCCTGCTCGCCTATATTAAAGATTATTGCGCGCGCGAGGAGGTGGACCTCTTTGTCGTAGGCGAGGCCAAGCACATGGACAATACCCCTTCCGAGTCGATGAAGCTCATCGAACCTTTCGTCCAGCAACTGAAAGAGGCTTTCCCCGACAAGGAGGTGGCCCGCATCGATGAGCGCTTCACCTCGAAGATGGCCTTCCAAACCATGATAGACAGCGGCCTCAAGAAGAAACAACGCCAGAACAAAGGCATGATTGACCAGATTGCCGCCACCATTATGCTGCAAGATTACATGAAAACCATATAAAGAATTATGATACTTCCGATTATAGGATTTGGACATCCGACATTACGCAAAATAGCAAAACCTGTTCCGAAAGACTATCCCAATCTCAAGGAACTCATCGACAATATGTTCGAGACCATGTACAACGCCGACGGCGTGGGTCTCGCCGCCCCGCAGGTGGACCTCTCGATTCGCCTCGTCACCATCGGTGTGCGCCCCTACGACGAGAAGACCGACACCTATGGTGAGCCCACCGACGTGCATGTGCTCATCAACCCTGAGATTCTTGAGTTCAAAGGCGAAAAGAAATACTTCAACGAAGGCTGTCTCAGCGTGCCCGATATCCATGAGGATGTGCTGCGTCCCGACACCATCGTCCTCCACTGGTGGGACGAGAACTGGCAGGAGCATACCGAGGAAATCGACGGACTCTTCGCCCGAATCGCCCAGCATGAAATCGACCACCTCGACGGCAAGGTCTTCACCGACCGCCTCTCCCCGCTGCGCCGCACCATGCTCAAACGCCGCCTCAGCGACATCTCCGCCGGCCGCGTGCACACCCACTACAAGATGAAAGCCGTTAAGAGATAAGAGTTTATAGATAATAGATAATAGTTTAAAGTTATAATTATGAAATACAAACACCATTGTCCTTTCACTCCATCTCACTCCATCTCACTCCATCTCACTCCTTATTTGCTTTTTTCCTTTTTCCTGTTGGCGGCCTGCTCCTCGAACAACACCGAAGCGCCCACGCCCCTCACGCAGGAGGCGTTGCTTGACTCCATCGACAGCATGGATCTCGCGCTGCGCGAAGACCTGCAGTTCGACACCACTAAATCGAACAAGATGGTGGCCTGGTGCCTCGAATATGCCGAACGCTTCCCCGAGGACAGCATGGCGCCTGTCTACCTGCTGAAAACCGCCCAGATACAGATTAACGGCGGCGAGTTCGAACAGGGTCTCTCCGTCCTCGACAGCATCATCGAGCTCTATCCCGGCTTCGAGGATGTGGCCATCTGCCTGTACCTCAAAGGCCAAGCCTACGAACAGAACCAGCAGTACGACAAAGCCCGCGAGGCCTATACGCTCTTCGTTACCAACTATCCCGACCACTACCTGGCTCCCGACACCCGCAAGATGCTGCCGCTCGTGGGTCTCTCCCCCGAAGAGCAGCTTGAGAAGATTCTCGCTCAGAAGAAAAATAAACGCTAATCACTGAGATGAAAATTGACAGCTTCCGTATCCGGGCCAGTTATCCCAACTACTTCATGGTGAATCTCTACGCCCGAGAAGGACGCGAGATTTTCAATCACGACAGCGAAGATCCTGAGAACCGGCTGGAGGGCAACAAGCCCGGCACCGTCATCTACCGTCTCGAGGGCGACAACACGCTTTATGAGTTCCCGCCCCGCTGGTACGATATGTACTGTCTGCTCAAACTCCGCGACAAGGAGCAGAAAGCCTTCCTCTCCTTGCTGCTCGATGAGCGCGACGGCAAACTCACCGACGAAGACCGCCGTCGTTTGTCCGTTATCCGCGACGACTTTCACCACCAGTGTTGCGAATTTGTGGAAAAGAATCCCCTGTTCGAGTGCGACGAGCTCATCACAACCCTCACCGAGGAGACCGATTTCACCGACGAAGCCATCAGCTACAAAGGGCACATGCTCCTCGACCTGACAAAGAACTGCTACCCCGTTCCCGACTTCGTCATCCTCACAGCCAAATCGTTCCAACATCCCGAGCACCTGAGCGAGATGCTCGACAAAGCCATCAACAATCTGGAAATCATGACAAACTGCCAGTTGGGCGACGACCACAACCCTCTGGTGTTTGCCATCCGCTGCGCTATGCCGCAGTACATCCCCGGCCTCATGCCCACACTATTGAACATTGGCGTGACCCGGAAAGCTTATGAGGCTTTCAAGGCCAGTTTCGAACCCTCTATGGCCAACCGCGTATACCTCAGCACACTCCATACCCTCTGTGAGATGCTCAGCCTCGACCACCGCGAGGAGCAATCCGACATTGAGCTTACGGTGTCCGCTCAACGCGGACGCATCAAAGACCTCGAGGCGAAAATCACCGCCACCCCCGACGGTATCCGCCTCATCACCGACGCCCGCTACCAGGCCTACCAACTGACCCTCTTTGTCCGCAAATTCTACGAAGAGAATTCCGATCTCATCCTCACCTTTATGCAGGGAAAACAGGCTTTCCCGAGCCTCATCCTCCAACGCATGGTGTGGACCATCGGCAACAACGAGAGCTACCCCGGCGTGCTCTACAGCCGTCACTCCCGTACCGGAGAGGGCAAACAGATTGAGAGTTACCGCAATATTTTCGGCGAGGAAATCATGACGGGTGACGTTACCACCGAGGACCGCGCCTATATGGACCGCAACGAAATCCGCAATCAGTTTCCTGCCGTTTACCACTTCGACCCCTTGCTGAAGAAACTTGAGTCACGCTACAAGACCCCCGTTACCATCGAATTTGCCGTCGAAACGCGTCCCCACAAACTGAGTCTCTTCTCTGTCCTTCAGCTCAACGCCTCCGAGATGACTGGCCGCGCAGCCCTTATCTCTGCTATCGACATGCTTAACGATGGACTTGTGTCCGACGCCAACGTCATGGACCTCATCAAGCCCTATCACCTCCGACAAATCATTTCCGCCTCCATCGACGACCCATCCATTGCCCGTCTCCAGTTCTTCGGAAACGGACTCAGCGTGTTGCCCCGCACTGCCATCTCGGCACGACTCTGCTTCTCAGTAGCCAAAGCCAAGGAGCTGAAAAGCAAGGGTGAGAACGTTTGCCTCTGTCAGGAACATTTCGTCCCTCAGGACACCATCACCCTCAATGAGGTCGAAGCCATCCTCTCGATGATGCCCGCAGCCATCCATGTCGTCACCGCTTGTCGCGGCTACGGCATCCCTGCCTTTATGAACCTCCATGCTTTCGGCATCCGCATCGAGGGCGACGCCATCGTCAACAGCGAAGGAATCGCCATCCACGAAGGCGAGATGATTACCGTTAGTTCCAAACGCAAAAGCCTTTACAAAGGCCAAGCTGCCTTCAAGCCCGCACGCTTTACCAAATACCTTGAGGGGGCCAAAGTGGACCTCGGAGACGATGAACGTCAATTCTTCGACCACATGAAAGAGGCCTACCAACAGTATCAAACCATCGTCACCTCACAAGAAGCAGCCTATATCACCGACATTCACAAGCTGGCGCGCCTTATCCGCTGCAATCTCCAGAACAAACCCAAGATAGCCACCGAGATTGTCAACAATTGGTATGAGGGGCACCCCGACGAATACGTCTCACAGGTGCTACTCTCCCGTATGGGCGACCACAACGACCAGAGTCGTCTGTTTAACATGCTGCAAACCAACAACAAAATCGACCTCTTCCAGAACGCCTACCAGCAGTGCCGTCAACGCAACATCTCCGGCCTCACCGCTGGCAGTTTCATGCTTGGCCGCTTTGTTGCCCAACCCCTCCCCCGCCACATGTGGGACTCCCTCTCCAATGCCGTCGTAGCCTTCCTGCTCAACGAATACGTCCTCTACGAAAAATATCTTCAGGTGCTGCAGGAAGTCGGCGAAATCAAGCTCGCCCGCGCCCATTCGCGCATCGAAACCGAAGGCATCGACAACATGGTGGTTCGCAACTTCGACCTCACCAACTTCGCTCCCTTACTCTACTCCAATCACGACTGGAAACTCGTCGCCGAAGAGCTTGAGAAGATGGAACACCAGGACAACACGCATCTCCTCATCGAGATGCTCTCCCGTCCCGTGGAGGAAATCTTCGACCTCTCCACTCCCTGGAAGGCTCAAGTTATCAAAGACATTCTGAAACAAGCCGAAGGCTAAAAGAACCGGCGTCCGTAGGTCCATTCGATGAACTCAATGCGGCCAGCATGGGCATTGAGGGCCACACCTAGGTAGTTGCGACCGAAGTTATAATAGGCACCCACACGCTCGTATATTGGGATGGTTACCTGGCAGGAGGCCGCTACCACCAAACCCATGCCCACCTTGAGGCTTATAGGTCCCCAAAAGAGCTCCACACAGCCCATGCCACTCAGATAAAGCGGCAGGCGGTATTCGCTTTCGTCGGACATGATAATCTCACGGTTAGAACCGTTATACCAGAGGTCGATGGCTCCACCGAAGGCAAAGACCGGATTCACATATCGCTGATAATAGAGCGACACATCGTAACAGGGATAATACCCATCCATCGACGAATCCCTCGACATCACAGCACCTCCCGAAAGAGCAACACTCCATTCCCGTTCTCTCTCCAACTCATCATTTACATAACTCCCATCATTCCTATAACTCCCATTACTATTAAATTTCCACCCCAAATCCAACTGCAGATAGTTCAATCCGAGATTGGGGCGTCGGAGCATGCCGTTGCTGGTATGCAGCAACCGCAACGAGAGGGTCGCCGCATCACTCAGCCGGTATCCTATTCCCAAATCTATCAAGCAGTTCACCACCGATCCAATGAAAATGTTGTTGGTATCACCCGTTACACCATGCGGCTTGGTGTAGAACGAGAAACCTACGCCCCAGTTCCACTCCCACCGGCCGCCAAAGGGATTAACGATGACCCCCTCGAGACCGAACCAATCGCCCGCCACTGCGTTGGGAATCCTTGTATACATAGCCTTCACGCCGAAGGAGGGATAGTTCCAGAAGCGCTGCCAGTAGCTGTTGCCTTCGGGCCGCCACAACACCGCAGCGTCCAACCCAAAAGTCGGCGAACTGTACTGCGAATACTTCATATTGTTCGGCATCATATAGCCGCCACTTAGCGACACATTCCAACTGCACGGCGTCTCTTGCGCCTGGCTGGCAACAGCAGCCAACAAAGCCAATGCTATGATTGCCCACCGCTTCATTCTTCAGCAATCATCTCATTTCCAAATATTCCGATTCCGACAATATCTTCACGCCCAACTTCTCGGCTTTCTTGAGTTTCTCGGGACCCATCTTCTCACCTGCCAGCAGGTAGGTGGTCTTTCCGCTGATGGAGCCGGAGACTTTACCTCCGTGATTCTCGATGTCGGCCTTGATTTCCTCGCGCGAGAAGTGCTCGAAGACACCGCTCACCACAAAGGTCATTCCTTCCAACTTTCCACTTTCCACTTTCCACTTTCCACTAAACTGGAGCCCTGCCGTACGGAGTCGCTCCACTATCTGGCGGTGCAGCGGATTGAGGAACCACTCGCTGACGGCTTTTGCCGTCACCTCTCCCACATCCTCCACCTGCGCCAGTTCCTCTTCCGAGGCCACCATCAGGGCATCCATGGTCTTGAAGTAGCGGGCCAGTTTCTTGGCTCCCACCTCGCCCACATAACGGATGCCGAGGGCAAATACGACCCGCTCGAACGGCACCTGCTTCGAGGCCTCGATGGCCGCCAACAGGTTGTCGGCACTCTTGTCCTGTATCGTCGCATCCGTCCCGAGACCGATGAGTTGCTCACGCCTCAGATCATAGATATCGGCAATATTATTCACTAGTCCTGCTTTATAGAGCAGCTCCAAGCGTTCGGGTCCCAAACTCTCTATATCCATCGCCTTGCGTCCGACGAAATGCTCCAAGCGCCCGATAATCTGCGGATGGCAGCCGTCGGCATTTGGACAATAATGTCCCGCCTCACCCTCGGCGCGTACCAATTCGGCACCACATTCCGGACAACGGACGATATACTGCACCGGCATCGAGCCTTCTTTGCGTTGTTCCATGTCCACTCCGACCACTTTCGGAATAATCTCCCCACCCTTCTCGATGAAGAGGTGGTCACCGACATGGATATCCATCTTGGCGATGAAGTCGGCATTCACCAGCGTGGCACGCTTCACCGTGGTTCCGCCCAGCCACACGGGCTTGAGGTTGGCCACTGGCGTGATGACGCCCGTGCGCCCCACCTGATAGCTGATACTCTCCAACGGCGTGCTGACGCGCTCGGCCTTGAACTTGAAGGCGATAGCCCAACGGGGCGATTTCGCTGTCAATCCCAGCCGCTCCCACAACGGCGTCTGGTTCACCTTGATGACGATGCCGTCAATACCGAACGGCAGATTCCATCGCTCCTTATCCCAGTAGTCGATGAAAGCTTTTATCTCGTTGATATCCTTGCACTCTTTGATGTATGGCTGCACCTTGAAGCCCATCTGCTTCGCCCACTCGAGGCGGCCGAAATGGGTATCTGGCAACGTCACACCGTCGGGTGCCATCATGAAGTACATGCAGAACTGGAGCTTGCGCTTGGCGCACTCGGCCGAATCCTGCAGCTTCAGGCTTCCGCTGGCGGCATTGCGGGGATTGGCGAAGGGCTCATCGCCCTCAGCCTCGCGCTGCTTGTTCATCGCCTCGAAGGCCTCGAAAGGGTACACCACCTCACCACGGGCCTCGAAGTCGTCGGGATATTCGCCCCGTAGCTTCAGCGGAATGGTAGGAATGGTCTTTGCATTCAGCGTGATATCGTCGCCCACGGTACCGTTACCGCGTGTCACCGCCTGCACCAGTTTCCCATGCTTGTAGTTCAATCCGATGGCCACACCGTCGTACTTCAACTCACATGTGTAGCTGAAAGGAACGCCGTCCAGCAGTTTGCGCGTGCGGGACTCGAAGTCCTCTATCTCCTCGATACTGTAGGTGTTGCCCAACGAGAGCATCGGGAAGCGGTGCTGCACCTGACGGAAGCTCTTGTTCACCTCGCCACCCACACGCTTGGTGGGCGACAACGGCGAAGCCAACTCGGGGTACTGCCGCTCGAGGTCCTGCAGCTCGCGCAGCATAGCGTCGAACTCGAAATCGCTCACCAACGAGCGGTCGTTCATATAGTACTCGTAGTTCAGCCGGTCAATCTCCTCGGCCAGCTGCTCCATCCGTTTACGTATGGGCTCGATATCTATTGCGCTGAATAGGTCCATGTTCCAGTAAAATTCAAGGCCACCGGGCCTATCAGACAAACATTCTTATACTCTTCGCTCGTGGCGTCGAAGGTCACTTTGAAATCGCCTCCGCGAGTCACAAGGCTGTGGTTGCCACTCACGATGGCACATGCCGTCACACCCGTTCCGCAAGCCCAGGTCTCGTCTTCCACGCCGCGCTCGTAAGTGCGCACGAAAAGACGGCCGTCGGGCAGGTCCTCGATGAAGTCGACATTGGTCCCTTGCGGGAACTCCTCAGCGATATTACGAATCCTTCTTCCCTCTCCCACTACGTCGAAGTGTTCCAAATCACTGACTCGCTGCACATAATGCGGCGAGCCGGTATCCAAAAACCACCCATCCAGACATCTCCTCACCTCTTTAGTTTCCACACTCCGCATACCAAGCTTCACAATACCCACCTTCCGCTCCTCGTCCCACACCAACACTTCTGCATCGTGAGGCCCGTCATAACCCTTGAAATGCAAAGTTTTTCCTAATCCCAACATATAGGCGAACGCAGAAATACAGCGACCGCCATTCCCACACATAGACCCCAGACGCCCATCCGAATTGTAATATTTCATCTCGAAGGCGAAACCTTCATTCGCGGAACACTCCAGCGTCATGAGGCCGTCGGCTCCCACGCCGAACCTACGGTGGCAAATCCTCGCCACCTCTTCCTCCGTCGCCTGGAATCGTCCGTCGCGATTGTCAATCACCACGAAATCGTTCCCCGCCCCATCGAACTTATAAAACTTAACCGTAGTAGCCATACCAGTATTGTCTTATCTCCTGTCTCCTTATCTTCTTAATAGTCTATCATTGGGAACAACTTGCGGAGCTCCGCCAGCTGGGGATTCTTCTCCACCATCGCCTTATATTTGTCGTCGGGCGAGTAGGTTACCTCCTCCTTGCTGACAAAGAGCTGGTTCACCTTGCAGTCGAGCATCTTCATGCCCGTCTTACCACGGAGGAACTCCATCACGTCAATCTTGTGCGGCTTGAAGTCCTCGTGGAAAGTCACCGACTGTGCGTCAATCTCGATAATGCCCGACTTCTCACTCAGATGCGGCGCTCCCTCGGCCAGCAGCTCCTGCAAGCCCAGCGTCTCTGCCGCCTCTTTCCAGTAAGCCGTCAGGTACTCTTCCGTCAGCGGCTTCACCTCCACCTCGATATGCTGCACCGGCGCCACTTTCGCTTGTGCCGCCTTGATGGATATACCCCCAAGTATCGGTGCCGGCCGCGACGTGCCCGTCGTAGGTCTGGACACAGGAGCCGGCACCTGTTTTTCCTCCCGTTGAGGCACAGAAGGCTCTGGCCGAACTGCGTCAGCCAACTTTCCACTTTCCACTTTTCGTTTTTCACTGTTTTCCGTGCCTGCCTCGCGGCCTCTTGCAATCTATCCTTGCGGCATCCCCGCAGTGGCAAGCTTCATTAAACAAACCTCGACGAACAAATTCTTGTTGTTCGCCTCGCGGAAGCGGTATTCGAAATCGGAAGCAGTATTAAGCCATCCCAGCAGCGACGGCAGACCACATTGCTGCGCCTGCTGGCCGTAGCGCTGACGCAGGGTGTCGCCGCCCTCTATCAGACTCAGCGTCTGTGGGTCGAGACTCACCATCAGGTTCCTCAGGTGCTCGCAGAGGCCCGTGAGGAAATGCTGACCTCCGAAACCCTTGCCTATCACCTCCTGGTAGAGCAGCAGAGCGCCACTCATATTGCCTCCGCGGAAGAAATCCACCAGTTTGAAGTAATAGTCCGAATCCAGCACGTTGAGGTTCTCCAACACCCCCTGATAGGTCAGGTTGCCCTGCGTGAAATTCACCAGCTGGTCGAAGATCGACAGCGCGTCGCGCAGACCGCCCTCGGCCTTGCGGGCGATGACTTCCAGCGCACCCTCCTCGTATTTCACCCCCTCGCTGTCGGCCACATACTTCAGGTGCTTCACGATGTCACTGTTCTCGATGCGCTTGAAGTCGAACACCTGGCAGCGGCTCAGGATGGTGGGAATAATCTTGTGCTTCTCGGTGGTGGCGAGGATAAACTTGGCATAAGCCGGCGGTTCCTCCAGCGTCTTCAGGAAGGCGTTGAAGGCCGCGGCACTGAGCATGTGCACCTCGTCGATGATATAGACTTTATACTTGCCCGTCTGCGGCGGAATATATACCTGCTTCACCAGTTCGCGCATATTGTCCACCGAGTTGTTCGAGGCGGCGTCGAGCTCGAAGATGCTCATCGAGGCGCCCTCGTTGAACGAGCGGCAGTTCTCGCACTCGTTGCAGGCCTCGCCGTCGGCCGTGCGGTGCTCGCAGTTGATGGTCTTAGCCAGAATTCGGGCGCAGGTGGTCTTACCCACGCCGCGGGGGCCGCAGAAGAGGAACGCCTGGGGCAGCTGGCCCGTGGCGATGGCGTTCTTCAGCGTCCGTGTGATATGCTCTTGCCCCACCACGCTGGCAAAGGTCGTGGGACGATATTTTCTTGCCGATACTACAAAATTATCCATCTCAAAAAAACTACTTTTAAGAGTGCAAAGATACGAAATAATTCCGACATGGAGACAAAAAAAAGAGACGCACCTCCCGATGCGTCTCTTTTCCCTTGTTTTTCGGAGTGTTACTGCTTCGTATTCGGATTATAGAACACGAACTGGCCGTCGATGACATCGATGATGATGGTCTCGTTGCTATGGATTTTACCCTCGAGCAGCTGACGGGACATCTCGTTGAGTATCTCGCGCTGGATGACACGCTTCACGGGACGGGCACCCATGGCAGGATCGTAGCCCACTTCGGCCAGACGGTTCACAGCCTCGTCGGTGGCGGAGATGGTAATCTCGTTCTGCTCGAGCATCTTGGCCACGGAGCGCAGTTGGATGCGGACGATGTCGCGTATCTGACTCTGCGAGAGCGGCTGGAACATGATAATCTCGTCGATACGGTTCAGGAACTCGGGGCGTATGCGCTGCTTGAGCATCTCCATCACGGCATTCTTGGTCTCGTCGAGCTCGTACTGTGTAGGCATGTTGCTGCCCTCCAGTTTCTCACGGATGATGTCCGAGCCCATGTTCGAGGTCATGATGATAATGGTGTTCTTGAAGTCACATGTACGGCCCTTGTTGTCGGTCAACCGACCATCCTCGAGCACCTGCAGCAGGATGTTGAACACATCGGGGTGAGCCTTCTCAATCTCGTCGAAAAGCACAATGCTGTAGGGTTTCCTCCGCACGGCCTCGGTGAGCTGACCGCTTTCGTCGTAACCGACGTACCCCGGAGGTGCACCGATGAGTCGAGAGACACTGTGGCGCTCCTGGTATTCACTCATATCGATACGCACCATCATGTTCTCGTCGTCGAAGAGCACCTCAGCGAGGGCCTTGGCCAGCTCGGTCTTGCCGACACCCGTGGTGCCGAGGAAGATGAAGCTGCCGATAGGGCGCTTGCCGTCGGAGAGGCCCGCACGGCTGCGGCGCACGGCGTTGGCGATGACGCTGATGGCCTCATCCTGTCCCACCACACGCTTGTGCAGCTCGTCCTCAAGGTGCAGCAGCCGCTCACGCTCGCTCTGCAGCATGCGCGTCACAGGGATGCCGGTCCACTTCGAGACAACCTCGGCGATCTGTTCGGAGTCGACCTCCTCATTGATCATGGCATTGTCGGCCTGCATCTCCTTGAGGCGGGCCTTCAGGTCCTCGACCTTCTTCTCGGCCTCCTTGATACGGCCGTAGCGCAACTCTGCCACCTTGCCGTAGTCGCCGGCACGCTCGGCTTGCTCGGCTTCGAACTTGTAGCTTTCGATGTTCTTCACCTCGGCCTGTATTTCCTCGACGATGCTCTTCTCGTTCTGCCAGCGGGCCTTCATCTGGTCGCGCTGCTCGCGGAGGGAGCCGAGTTCCTTGTCTATCTGGGCGATTTTGTCTTGGTCGTTCTCGCGTTTGATGGCCTCGCGCTCAATCTCTAGCTGACGGATACGGCGCTCGATTTCATCGAGTTCCTCTGGCACCGAGTCGATTTCGAGACGCAGCTTGGCGGCTGCCTCGTCGATAAGGTCGATGGCCTTGTCGGGGAGGAAACGGTCGGAAATGTAACGGTGGCTCAACTCGGCAGCAGCGATGATGGCCTCGTCCTTGATTCTCACGCGGTGGTGTACCTCGTAGCGCTCCTTCAGGCCACGCAGGATGGAGATGGTGTCGGGTACGGAGGGCTCGTCGATAAGCACACTCTGGAAACGGCGCTCCAGGGCCTTGTCCTTCTCGAAATACTTCTGGTACTCAGCAAGGGTGGTGGCACCAATGGCTCTTAACTCACCTCTTGCCAGTGCCGGCTTGAGGATGTTGGCAGCGTCCATGGCGCCTTCTCCCCCACCCGCACCCACGAGGGTGTGAATCTCGTCGATGAAAAGGATTATCTCGCCATCGGCCTCGTTGATCTCGCGGATGACGCTCTTCAGTCGTTCCTCGAACTCGCCCTTGTACTTGGCACCGGCAATCAGGGCACCCATATCAAGCGAGTAGATGGTCTTCGACTTCAGGTTCTCGGCCACATCGCCGCTGACGATACGCTGCGCCAGGCCTTCGGCGATGGCGGTCTTACCCACGCCGGGCTCACCGATAAGGATGGGGTTGTTCTTCGTGCGGCGCGAGAGGATCTGCAGCACACGACGAATCTCCTCGTCGCGTCCGATGACGGGGTCCAGCTTGCCGGCCTGCGCCAGCTGGTTGAGGTTCTTGGCGTACTTGTTCAGGGCGTTCATCGTCTGCTCCTGGTTCTGGCTGGTCACCTTGGAGCCCTTGCGGAGGTCCTGGATGGCGGCGAGGAGTGCCTTCTCGCTGACACCGGCATCCTTCAGCAGTTGGCTCACACGGTCGCGGCCGCTGAGGATTCCCAGCAGCAGGTGCTCCACACTGACAAACTCATCGTTCATCTTAGTGGCGCGCTGCTGTGCGGCCACGAGGGCCTGGTTGGCGTCGCTAGAGAGATAGACTTGACCGCCGCTGACGTGCGGCATACTGTTAAGGATTTCATCCACCTGCTGCGTCAAGCGGGGGATGTTGACCTCCATCTTCTTGAGGAGGTAGGGCGTCACGTTCTCGTCTTCCGAGAGGAGCCCTTTCAGCAGGTGAGCCGTCTCGATGGCCGGATGCTGCCCTCCGAGAGCCACCTCCTGTGCCTTCTGCACGGCCTCCTGCGCTTTGATTGTGAACTTGTCTAAGGTCATAGTTATTTGATTTTTGATTGTTTGATTGCTTGATTGTTTGAGTAATTGGATTGCGTAGCCACTCACGCATTCACACATTCACGCAATCAAGCAATCAACAACCATACCAAACAAAGAGGACTGCCAAATTGGCAGTCCCCATGTCAGTTCCATACTACTAGATTCTTTACCTAACAACAACCATGTCTTTTTTTTCAACGACAACACAGACAACGCAGACAACAATGCTTGCGCAAGCCCGCAAACCGTGTGTCGGTTTGCCTGTTGTCATGGTTGTTTCTGTTGTCGTTAATATCATAACCTTGTCTTTATATTAAGTAGTCATTAAACTTTTTTTGGTGGAATCGGAATTTATTCGTAATTTTGCAAATTGAAAATAGAATAGTAAAACGTCTATGAGCAAGTACGAAATACCTTTCTTGACGGCTGCAGTGCAGGCTTTTGGACAGCGCTTTGCAATGACGCGACAAGCGGCGTTCAACTATTTGCATAGGCATAAAGGGTTGGCATTCCTTATTGAGTTCTACGATGTGGAACATCTGCAGTCGATGGATGAAACCGTTGATGACCTGCTCATTATCTGCCAGAAAAACGGAGGAGCTCTTGCATGAAACTGTATCACGGCACAAACGCAGACTTTAAACATTGAAGCAGTATGAGTCAGCCCACACATCACCAAATAGCCACATTCCTCACCGACCATGCGCTGAGTGAGTTGGTACGTTATGTGATGGAGGACACTGGCTGCAGCATCGAGCAGGCGATGGAGAAGGTTTACAACTCCCCCCCTGATGGAACTGTTGCAGGACGAGGAAGGCGAGTTGTACGTGCAAAGCCCCGCTTATCTGTATGAACTGATGAATAAAAAAATAAAAATATCAACTTAAACCCGATGCTTATGTAGCAGGCAAAATATTGTAAAGACATCATATTGAGCTGACGCTCTTTTTCTCACATAATAATTCTGGTAAGCTTTTAAACCTATCTGAAAATCAAATGAATGCCTTGCGGTTCTTGTGAGGCGTTCTTTTTTTGCTCTTTGATTTCAAGTTGCAAAATTAACGTTTCTTCCCGAACCGGCCAAATTTTATTGAAAAAAAGTTTTGAGGAACGACACACCACACGGTTCTATTGGCGTATTTAGCCGTTTCGGTGGACTTCCCTATTGAACAATAAAACACCGCAGCACTATCGGTTTCAGTGTGATACGACGCTGCGGTGTGTGAAATATAGTCTTACAATCGATTTGCGGGTCTTTATGAGCGCATCTATGGTAGAATAGATTGCCAATAGCGTTTCATACTCTCCGAGATACGTTTCTTCTGTAGGTCGGTTAAGTGGATTCCGTATCGTGGGTTTTTACTGCCTTGTTTGGCAAGGCTCATCTTGTATCTTGTTGCGGTGCTTAACGCACGTCGTACTCTTTTCTTTGCCATCTGACTTGTTTTCCTTAAGAACTACCCTTATAATTATTTTATAATAAATAGTTCAAAGATGGAACATGGTTTTACAATTAATGTTGATAGGTTGGAACTCACCTATGAGAAAAATGAGCCATTGCAACAGAAGTTGTCGGACATCAAAGACGAGTTGAAAATTGACGCTCTGCGTCTGGTCCGAGAGAACAGCAGGTACTACTCACACGAATTTCTTGTGTTGGGTTCCGACTATGAAGAAACGCAGGGTGTGGTAGAACGTCCGATGGGGCATTTACATTTTGGATGTCCGAACCCGAATCGTCAGTTCATCTATTTCGTATTTGAGAATGCGTCTCTGTACAGCGAGTATCTGTTGGCTTCGCGTTTCTATATTGAGGATGCACTCGGATTAGAGTTTATGCGTGTCAGTAAACTTGATGTAGCGATAGACTTCAACTTCAACGTAGTAAACCGCTTCTATCGAGTGTTCAAGAATCCCGATTACGACCTCATCATAAACGGTGTAAAGGTGAAGGGCATTCAGTCCGTTGTATCCGATGTTCTGCATATTGCAGGGAACACCACAAGAAAACGACCCTTCGCGCGGCATACGCCCATCATAAAAAGTGCTGATGGCAATATGCTGATGCGAGCCTATGACAAGGGTAGAGAGATAGACGAGGAAAGCCACAAGGACTACATTCGAGAGAGTGCGGGTTTCAAGAGAATATATCGTATCGAAGTGTCCCTTGGCTGTCATAAGGTTATTAAGAAGGTCTTGGACCGGTTGGGATTGACAGATGGTGACCTATACGTGCACTTACAGCACGAAAGAACTTTGATAGACCTCTTCCGCGTAGCACTCAATAGCCTTGTGAGAGTGTCGAGGAAACGCAGAAGTATGTCTATATTGGAGCCAATCCTCTCGGAGGAATAAACGTGCATTGGTGGGCTATCTGTTGATAGCCCAAGAATACATTTCCGGTTCGGAAATAGGGTATATCATATTGATGGGTCATTAAGGCTCAAATCGTTGATTAATCAAGCGCAAGGATACGTGGAGGAGGGAGCATTTCCGCTGTGTTTTGAAAAATAATTTTGTCAATTAAAAAAATGGTCGTAAATTTGCAACCGTATTCCGATAGAATAGGAATATCGTAGAAAGCGCATTTTCGCTTTATTCTACTGATGTGAACTTCGACAACTCACTACTGAATGAAAGGATAAAGATGGAAATGAATGCTTCTGTTGGTTTGTATTCGGAACTTTCGATATACAACCTTGTGGAGCAATTCAGAGTACCTCTATTTTCATTCACAGGGAGTCGAAGCCCTACATCAGTGATAGGGTTACAATGGGCGGCTCCACTTTCTTCGTTTAGCTTTTTTCTCCGAGCCGAGGACAAATAATAAAATGCTATGTCGAAAGAACATAAAGACAAATGCGAAAGGTGCGGATGGGACTATCAAGAGAATGCCCAAATCTGCCCCAATTGTGATGTTCCTATCGTACTGATTGAAGGAACTTGTGTAAAGGATGGCAAGGTAGAGAAACTCGAATGTCGTCCTATGAAGTGGATGCAGTCTCAAAACGGTACTCTGCTCAAATGCGAAAACTGCGGCGGTACAGAGTTCAAGAATGTGTCCTTGTCTATTAGAAAGGAGGTGATGTAATGAAAAGAATATTTTTTTTGTTCAGCGTTGCTCTCATTTCCTTCTTCGTCAGTTCTTGCGGTAGCCAACCCAATGAAAATCCTTCTACTAATACAAATACGCCGCAGAACATCAACGAACCCTCTACGACCGAAAGTGTTGTAAAGGAAGAACCAAAAGCCAATCCAATAGATAGGTTTGTCGGGAAATATAACATTGTAGGTGAAAATGAAATTTATGTAGAGGTTCTCTCCGATGGAAGAGTTTTGTGTTGCAGTTATAGACGGAGTGATGATAAGTCATTTATGGGGAATGTAAAAGTTGTTTCCGACAATGCGTTTGTGTTAAGTCCTTCCGAAGGCTCCTTATATTATTATGGCGGCACTCCTGAATATAGAATTATAGATGGCGTTGAAACAGAAGTTACAAGTCATAGTGAGGGAGGAGGAGCCATACCTGCACGTTACCTCGTCTTTGACATTGGAGAGAAACGTATATATACGAAAGGATATAGTAAGTATATGAATAGGGATGTTTGTGGAACGGAATATATGAAAATAATACGCTAACAATGATACAAATTAAGGGCGACCGCAGCAAGTCGCCCTTTTCCATCGCTTAACAGCAGTTGTTTGGCATGAACTTGAGTAGTCTATAATCTCCTTCCTGTTCGTCTATACCATCGAAGACATACAGCCGTTCTTCCATTTCAGCCATCTTTTTCAATCGCTCGTTCTTGTGCGTCCACACATAGATACTGTACCCTACGTGGACTTCTTCTCCCAAGTTTGGTGGTACTGCTGCTGCGGTGGTTTGTTGTGTTAGTTCTCCTGTGGCGTATTCTTCAACGAAACGCAGCACCTTTTCGGGACTTTTCAGTTGCAACCGTGCAAATGCTGCCCTGTCTTTATTATTTAGTTTGCAGTAGTAGTCCACCATCTTTTCGTCTTTATGACCCGAATAGTTCATTATGCGCGTATCGTCCCACCCGCGAACTTTGAGTAACGAAATAAAAGTGCGTCGAGCGGTATGGGTCTTGATGCACTGCCACCGCTCCATTGTGATTACCGTCGTTGTGGTGTCCGAGCCTCGTTGTTCCTGCCTTGTTACTTGTCCTTTAATCCCTGCCTCTTTTGCAATGCGTTGGATGTTGTTTCGTATTAGGTTATCAAGATTCTTCTTGATTGGAATTGTTCCGTTGTACTTGTTTATTAGAATCTGTCGAGCCAACTCAAAGACAAACTCAAACTCCACCTTCGTATCGGTTTTCTGCTGGACCACGCTAATGGTATCGAATCCCAACGAATTGTCGATATGCAAATCCAATTTGGAGAGGTCGCTGATACGTTGCCCCGTCAAGCAAAGCAACACAAACATATCGCGTATCTGTTCATCTTGCACGGTGGCGGGCTTGTAGTTGTACAATTGCCATATTTCCTCGTCGCGTAATGCTATTTCATTATTTCTCCTATCTACTTTGTCCTTTAGAGCCTTGAAACCGAAAGCATCCTCAACAGCAGTCATGGAAATGTGCTGTGGTGCTGCATAGGTTTTGAGGAGTGTTTTCAATTTGCTTACCTGCTTGTTGATAGTCCACACGGTGTTTTGTTTGCCGTGTTGGTTGATGTGCTCTGTTTGTAGCCAAGTGCGAAAATCCAATACAAAATCGGGATTGAAAGTGCTGAAACTTGTAAGCGATATTTTACGAGCCTTCAAGAACTGCTCAAATAACTTCACACCGCCAAGGTGCTGCTGTTTGGTTGAGTCTTTGATGTTGATGTCGTTTAAAATGCCATTGCGGATTATGGCGGTCGGAGCAAGTACCGCAGCCTTTTTCGTTTTGGGAGAAATGAACTTCACCGCCAATTCCCTTGCATTGACAATCTCCGAGGGATTCTCGTCTAAATGCTCCTTGAAATCTTCAAATTGTTTTCTCATTGTTTTTAACCTTTTTGTTAATAGTTTATTATTCTGATTGTCACATTCAGAGAGAGCCGATGAAACGAGGGGCAGTTGTTTTTTCCGGTTCCAATGGTGGGGGTAGACCTTCACGCCGGTTGGGATTTTAATCTGCTTGCCGTCTATGTGGATGACCATATAGAGGTTGGTTGGTCTCTTGGTGTTTCTCTCCCGAAGATTGAAATGGGCGGTAATTTCCTTGACAAAAGTTTGTTTTTCCATCGTTGTTTCCGTTCTTATAATTGGTTCTTACTAACCGCCTCATTTTGAATTTTCAAGGTAAATATACTACATCTTTTCCAAAACTAACCATTTGACCTGCAAAAAGTTTAAAAAATTCTCCAAATACCCCCTTAAATCTGGTAAATAAATGCTAACTAATATGAAAAAAGCACTATTGATTAGAGCAGTGATAACTCTTTTCTCTATCACTGTTAATGCTCAAAACAAGACAGCTTCCAATGGTTCAAACAAGACCACCTCTATAAACACCCAAAATAGGGTGTCTATGGATTCTCTAATCCGCGAGGTACAAGAGTTGAGAAAAGAATTGTATGAAGCAGACTCAATAAATAAGTTGATTTTGGATGGCATATATCGCAACATTGACAAACCAAGGTTCAAGATGTACCAAACAGAGAACACTTATAATCTTCTCAAACTTGATACCAGAACTGGTGGCGTTTGGCAGGTGCAATACAGAATGAAGGAAGCCACTGCCCAAACAGTGGCTATTAATTACCTGTGGTCACCTGGCGTAATAGATGAAGAGGATGGATGGGATGGCAGATTTGAATTGTACCCCACGAAAAACATGTACACATTTATCATGATTGATACGGGAACAGGTGATACATATCAGGTTCAATGGGGTACGGAATCCAACTACCGCTTCATTGAAAGGCTCTATTAAAATGAAAGTCAATTACAGCATATACCCAATCCTCGAGTTCTTCGACAAGAATCGCCTACAGAAACTTAGCAGCAAGATAAATCTCCGAGGTGAAGACATTTCCATATGGAACACCGACCCTGACGCAGCACGGACGGCACAGTATTCCGTAAATGAAATGTATCAAGGCTATGTCGCCGACAGATGCGGACAGAACGTTTATATTCTGATGCCGAAATTCTTAGAAGCCATTATGAAGAGCGGCAATGCATTCAAGAATGTCGCGAGAGGTGCGCAGTTGGAAAAGTTGTTCGAGGACTGCTGCATTTTCGCTGAGGATATGGTATATGTATGCTACAGGCTAACCAAGGAGACATATTTCGGACACATGTTCAACACAGAGGAGCGTCCGAACAACTACATGGTAGCCATCTACTATCAGGGCAAGGGGGACGACAAAAAGGAACGCCACGTTGTGTATCTCGGAACGCTTGTTTTCAGTAAAGAAGACGACAAATCCTACCGTATTGAAATGTCATTGATGTCAACATGGATGGGAATCTACGCTGACAACTACAAAGACAACGAGCAATTAATAGACTCTTTGCTCGCAGTGTTGCTGTTCAAACACTATGCAAAGGTCGAACTTGACGTAATCCCTGGACGCGAGAAAAAAATGAGCACGGTAGCTAATGAAAAAGTCATAAACGAGACTCCGAAAGGTGTGCATATCATGGATAGTAGTTGGTACACGACCATCTATCGCACCGAAGGCTACAATGTGAGAGGACACATAAGATACTATAAGGTATATGATACCATTGCATATGTCCACCCACACAAACGAAAAGGATATGTCCGACGGGCTAAGATTCTCGACGACCCAACAGCCGAACCAGATACAGCAGAGCATGACATGAAATTAAGTGCATTGGGAAATAGGTAAAAAAGGCTTGCAAAAATAGATGTCTCAACCGTCAGGAATAATTGGCAATCACTTTTTTGTCCTGCTGGCAATCACCTCAAAACTCCACATAAGGAGAACCCTACGGGAGCAAAAGGAATAGGCCTCACAATAATTTCCAATATCCTGCGTTATTAAAATATCTTTTGTGATTATGAGCGAGAAGAAGCAGGGATATTTGGATTTCGACGAGTATATCCGTCAGGGCGAACCTGGACAGAAAGAGAAAGCATCTATCTGGCAGGCTGCTATTGGATTGCAGGCTGTCGATGGATTGACGACATCGGACTACCTGAAACAAACGGCGAGAAAGCATATTGAGGGGACGATAGACATTGACCAAGCCCGCAATTTGATTCGGACCTATTACCAATCGAAGGTTCAACGGGAGCCTGACGATGACGATAAACAGGAGGCCGACAAGGTTTCGGCCAACATTACCAAAATATTGTCCTCAAAGACGTCAGACTTCAGTACAGGTGGATATATCGCTTTGCATCGTAGAATATTCGAGGGGGTAATGAAGCACGCTGGCGAATTGCGCAAACATGATTTTACCAAAAAAGAATGGGTCCTCGAGGGTGACACTGTTCACTATCTTAATTGGGAGGATCTTCGCCGTGCTTTGGATTACGATATTGCCCAGGAACGCGATTTTAGTTATAACGGTATTTCTCCCGATGAACTTATCGCACATATCTCTCGATTTGTATCTGGTTTATGGCAGATACATGCTTTCAATGAGGGTAACACACGAACGACAGCGGTATTTTCAATTCTCTACCTGCGCGATATTGGATTTGAAGTGGATAATGAAATGTTTGCACGTCATTCATGGTATTTCCGCAATGCGCTGGTTCGAGCCAATTACAAGAACGCCGTGAAAAGCATTGACTATTCGCCAATCTATCTGGAACGTTTCTTCCGTAACTTATTATTGGGTGAGAAATGGGACCTCCGCAATCGCTATCTTCACATTCATCCCACAGACGAGTGGCGCATACAACCTAACCTTGACACCCGTACAAGTACCCGTACAAGTACCCGTATAAGTACAACTGTAAATAAAATAAATCCAGATAGTAAGCTATACACTAATAATGAAAATATTATTGAACTTGTGCGGGTGATTGGGAACGGAGAGTTGAGCATCAAACAAATGATGGAATTGAAAGGGCTAAAACATAGGCAAAATTTCTTGGATTATCATCTTGAGCCGTCATTGCGAGAACGCTATGTACGTATGAAATATCCCGACCGGCCCAATCATCCGCGGCAGCGGTATCTGCTGACGGCAAAGGGGTTGGCGCTGTTTCAAGAGGTACAATAGGTGTCGGCCGACAGCAACTGATTCAGGACAGAGAACCCTCAACGAAGTATAAGCCCCTGCGGGAGGACCTGCAGGGGTTTTACTTTTCTCTTGCTCCGGAGATGGGGGGTAAAGGGAGGGGTAAGAGAGGAGTAAGAGTTGAGTAAGAGTTATAGACAACAAGGTGGTGATTATCAGCCAAATGGAAAAGCAAGAAAAATGGGGTAAAAAACGGTCCCCGACACATTTTTTGCATCGGGGACCGAAAGGGATTGTAACTGTCTCTATTTGAAGAAGTCAAAGAAGAAATAGAGGGCGGCGTGGCGCTGGGGGACGCCGCGGGCGGTGCCGAGGGTGCGGTTGCTGCTGTCGCGGACGGTGCCGTCGCTCTCCACCTTGCCGAGGTAGGAGCCGTTACGGTTGCGGACGGTGCCGTCGCTCTCTATCCTGCCGATATAGGCATTATTGCGGTCGCGGACAGTGCCGTCGCTCTCTATCTTGCCGATGTAGG
This sequence comes from uncultured Bacteroidota bacterium, assembly GCA_902800395.1. Taxonomy (GTDB): domain Bacteria; phylum Bacteroidota; class Bacteroidia; order Bacteroidales; family P3; genus Colimorpha. The sequence continues at coordinate 108,371 of CADCEC010000003.1, forward strand.
TGTTGCTGCAGTCGCGGATGTCGCCGTCGCTCTCGATGCAGCCTATCGTGGAGTTGCTGCTGTTGCGAACCGTCCCATCGCTCTCTATCGTCGCGATGGAGGCGTTGTTAGAATTGCGGATTGTCTGAGAATGAAGAGTGGAGAATGAAGAATGAAGAATAAGAAATAGTAGGAGACAGGAGACAGGAGTTAAGGAGTTTAGCCAATAGCGCCGGCTGGCACATTTGTCTTTAACTTCTCTAACTTCTTTAAATTCTTTAACTTCCATATATTAATTATTGTATCTTAAACAAATAGTCGAAGCTGTAGGTGCGGACGTAGAGGTAGCCGTCTTTGGGGACGACCTCGTTGACCATCTTCTTCATGGGGATTTTCTGGATGCGCTGGCCGCTGTATTTGTCGAGGATGAAGAGATTGTCGGGCTCGGAGGTGAAGCCGTAGCCGCAGATGATGGAGTTGTCCACGATGGCGAAGTGCGAGTTGCAGGTCATCGGCTGGGTGGTCCATACAATCTCCTGCTTCTCGAGGTCGAAAGCGGTGATGTAGCCCGTCTGGTAACCGGCGCCGTCGGAGTAGCCGTTGGTGCCGTGGGCGATGTAGAGGATGTTGCCCTCGATGATGAAATCGTCGAGACTCTGGGTGTTACCCATCAGCGTGGTCTTGGGGGAGAACTTCCAGTTCTCGAAGTCATAGGCGGCATAGAGGGTCTGCTGGGCCTCGTCGGTGATGACCATCTTGAGGGTGTTGCCCCAGTTCTCGCCGTAGGTGGTGATGAGGTAGCCGCCGGTGCGGTAGCGGAAACGCGGGGCGAACTGTCCCATGGGGAGCTCGACGCGCTCCTCGCGGAGAGTGAGGCCGTTGTTCATCACCCACTCCTCGTCGTCGGTGATAGCGTTCTCCTTGCAGGAGAGCTTCTTGAGCTTCACCTGCTTACGCTTCTTGTCGAGTTTCAGCACATGACCCGTGAAGTCGGGAGCCGCCACGAGGGTGAACTGCAGGTTCTGCACGTTGTCGGGGTCGAAGGTGCCGATGGCCGTGAGCTTATAGTCGGCCTTGAAGGCTTCGTTGCGCTGTGGATATTCCTTGCCCTTTTTCTGAGCACACAGCGTGGTGGGGAGGAGGAAGCATAACGATGCCAGAATGAGAGTGCAAAAAATCTTTTTCATCATTGTTGATAACTATTTTTCGAGATGCAAAAGTACGAAAGATGTTTGATATGGCAAAAAAAATCTGATTTTTCAACAGGTCAAAGTTAAGAACTTTATTTTGCCGAACGGGGGAATGGATGTATCTTTGCAACGTGTAAAAGAGGCCGAAGAACGGCTTAAGTTCTTTGACATGAATTGTTTGTCATGGGTGCCCACCCTGAGAGGCGGGCACGAAGAGGGAATCGCGTGAGAATCGCGAGCTGTCGCGCAACTGTGTTCTGTGAACACGGTGTCGGCATAGCCGACAACTGTCACAAAGACGGTGTCGGCTTGGCCGACAACTGTTCACAAATAAAGCCAGACACCTGCCATGATAAACCTCGAACCACGCCGCTTTCGCGTCAAAAGCCGGCCGAGACTTCTCAAACAGGCAGTCCGCTTCCGTGCGCGAAACATATTATTATAATAAGAGAAAAAAAGACCAACATAACAATGGAGACCAACAGCTTCAACATCACCAAACGCGACGGGACGCAGGAACGCTTCTCGCTCGACAAGATAATGAATGCCATCATCAAGGCATTCAACTCGCAGAAAGAGCCCATCGACCTGGGCAAACTCTCGAAAATCCTCTCCCTGATTGACATCCACGACGGCATCACCGTCGAAGAGATTCAGAACCAGGTGGAAGTGGCGCTGATGAAGGAAGGCTACTACAATGTGGCCAAGAGTTTTATCCTCTACCGTCAGCAGCACACCGAGGACCGCGAGACGATGGAGAAGCTGCGCTTCCTGGGCGACTATGTGGAGGCCGCCAACGCCGCCACGGGTTCCAAGTTCGACGCCAACGCCAATGTGGAGCACAAGAACATCGCCACCCTCATCGGCGAGCTGCCGAAGAGCGGATTCATCCGCCTGAACCGTCGCCTGCTGACCGACCGCATCAAACAGATGTACGGCAAAGAGATGAGCGACCGCTACATCGACCTTCTGACGCACCACTTCATCTACAAGAACGACGAGACGTCGCTGGCCAACTACTGCGCCTCCATCACGATGTACCCGTGGCTGCTGGGTGGCACCACGAGCATCGGTGGCAACTCGACGGCTCCCACCAACCTCAAGAGCTACTGCGGCGGCTTCATCAACATGGTCTTTATGGTCTCCTCCATGCTGAGCGGCGCCTGCGCCACGCCCGAGTTCCTCATGTACCTCAACTACTTCATCCAGAAGGACTACGGCAAGGACTACTGGAAGGAACCCAACAAGGTGGTCGACCTCTCGCTGCGTCAGAAGACCATGGACAAGATTATCACCGACTGCTTTGAGCAGATTGTCTACTCGCTCAACCAGCCCACAGGTGCCCGCAACTACCAGGCTGTGTTCTGGAACATTGCCTACTACGACAAGCCCTACTTCGAGAGCCTCTTCGGCGAGTTCCGATTCCCCGACGGCAGCGAGCCCGACTGGGACGGCCTCTGCTGGCTGCAGAAACGCTTCATGAAATGGTTCAACCAGGAGCGTACCAAGGCCGTGCTGACCTTCCCCGTGGAGACGATGGCACTGCTGTATGACAAGGACGGCAAGTTCGTCGACCAGGATATGGCCAACTTCACCGCCGAGATGTACTCCGAAGGTCACTCCTTCTTCACCTATATCTCTGACAATGCAGACTCTCTGAGTTCCTGCTGCCGTCTGCGCAACGAGATTACCGACAACGGCTTCAGTTACACGCTGGGTGCCGGCGGCGTAAGCACAGGCTCCAAGTCGGTGCTCACCATCAACCTCAACCGCTGCATCCAGTATGCCGTCAACAACGGCAAGGACTACAAGGAGTTCCTCACAGACATCATCGACCTCTGCCACAAGGTGCAGCTGGCTTACAACGAGAACCTCAAGGAGCTTCAGAGCCACGGCATGCTGCCGCTCTTCGACGCCGGCTATATCGACATCGCGCGCCAGTACCTCACCATCGGTGTCAACGGCCTGGTGGAGGCTGCCGAGTTCATGGGCATCGCCATCAAGGACAGCCCCGAATACCGCGAATTCGTGCAGACTGTCCTCGGCCTCGTGGAGAAGAAGAACAAGGAATACCGCACCAAGGAGGTGATGTTCAACTGCGAGATGATTCCCGCTGAGAACGTGGGCGTGAAACACGCCAAATGGGACCGCGAGGACGGCTACTTCGTGCCGCGCGACTGCTACAACTCGTACTTCTATATCGTCGAAGACCAGTCGCTCACGGTGCTCGACAAGTTCCGCCTGCACGGCAAGCACTATATCGAACACCTCACCGGCGGCTCGGCGCTGCACATGAACCTCGAGGAGCACCTCACCCAGCAGCAGTACCTGCAGCTGCTCGAGGTAGCCGCCAAGGAAGGCTGCAACTACTTCACTTTCAATATTCCCAATACCATCTGCAACGACTGCGGCCACATCGACAAGCGCTACCTCAAGGAGTGCCCGAAGTGCCACTCGAAGAATGTCGACTACATGACCCGCATCATCGGCTACCTCAAGCGCGTGAGCAACTTCAGTCAGCCGCGCCAGCAGGAAGCCGCCCGCAGATACTACGCTACCATGAACTAAACAATGCTCAAATATACTAACACAGATATTGTCTTTCAAGAGATTCCCGACGAGGTAACGCTGGCCGTCAATCTCTCAGGGTGTCCCTGCCACTGCCCCGGGTGCCATTCAAAATACCTCTGGGGCAACGAGGGTGAGCCGCTGACCGACGAAGCCCTCGACCACCTGCTGGCATCACAGCCTTCGGGGGTGAGTTGCGTGGCTCTCATGGGAGGTGACGCAGAACCCGCGGAGGTCGACGGCATCGCCGCACGCCTCAAAGAGCGTCATCCGAAACTCAAAACTGCTTGGTACAGCGGCCGTTCGATACTCGCCAAGGAGGTGAATCTCGACCATCTGGATTATGTGAAGTTGGGACCTTATCTCTCGCACCTGGGTCCGCTGAAGTCACCCAAGACCAACCAGCGCCTCTATCTGGTGCAGCATCGCCGCGATACCGAACCCGGTAATGCCAACACCCTGCACGACCTCACGCCGCACTTCTGGAAGAAAAAGAATTGACTGCTACTCAGGACGATACTCCGAGAAGGTGTGGTCTTCGTAGAAGAAGAGAATCTTTACTAACCTGCGCTTGTCAGTTGAGATAGGCGCAGGTTCTTTCTTCTCTTGTTCTTTCTCCTGCTCGCGCTCCGCGCTCACGAAATCTTGTAAATCTTGTAGATTTTCCGCTTTGCGGTTTTCCTCGCGTTCCTCTTCCATCGGTTCTGGAATGGGATCTGGTTCGGGAATAGAATTAGCGATGGGAGCAGGAGAGGGGGTATCCTCAGGAATGGAAAAGAGCGTAGGCTCGGACGAGAATCCCTGATTCCTAATTCCTGATTCCTCATTCCTCATTCCTAATTGCCCATACATCTGACCTTTACCCAAAAGCAACCAGTTGGCATCTATCTCGGGATAGCGGCGGATGACTTTGTTGACAAACTCCAAACTCGGATTGTTCCGGCCACTCAAAATATGTGACATTCCGGAGGGCTGAATTCCGATTTCCTCTGCAAACTGTTTTGCAGTGATATTTTTCGCCTGCAAAATGAGATTTATCCTGTTTATCATTTTCTTACAGATGTAACATCATTATTTTCGATTTACAAATGTACTAACATTTTTTGGTACCGCCAAATAAATTTTACATTGTTACATATGTAATATATTTATATTACTAAATAATCAATTTAAATAAATTTTATATATATTTATATTTTAGTTTTTTATATATGAAAATTATTATTATTTAAACATATGCTTAACTTGCCAATAAATTCTATTTTTTACTTTAACTTTAATTATTTAAAATATTGATTATTAAATGATTTAATTTTATTAAGTGATATTTGTTAATACATTTAACAAAAAATACAATTATATATGGATTACATTTGTAAAATTACATAATTCTGCTGTGATTTACATTTGTAAATGGTTTGGAGTGGTGCCTGTTTGTTACAAATGTGAATTACAAAAAATCGCTTCTAAGCGCCTATCGCCCCCTCCGACTACCTGGCGCTCTAGAATACAAAAAAAATCGCTCAGCGGCGATTTTTTAACTCTTAACTATTATCTATTAACTTTTAACTAAACACCTCCCCTACCCTTCGTGTCCGAAATAATATTGTCCGCGGCGGCGGGTAATCTTCCCATAGTTGATGGCATGTTTGGGGCAGTGGTGGTAACAAGCCAGACAGCAGGTGCAGCTGCCGTCGTGATGCCAAATGGGGAGGCCATCGGTCAACGTGACGTCGCCCGTGGGACACACCTCCTCGCACTTCCCGCAATGGATGCAGACCTCGCTGTCGACGGAGAACTTCTTGTCCGTCACCATCTTACCATTGAAATAGCTGCCCACCACATGGCTCATCACCCACGGGGCGGGTCCTTTCCGGATATGAGTCTCCCCCTCTTTCCTGTTGACAATCAGCTCTGTGAACTCCTTCAACTGCTCTTGGGCACGGGCAATCTTCCGCTGCTCCTTCTCGGGGGTATCGGTATACATATACGGCAGACAGACATAGCTTTCGGGCATCACCAGCGAGAAGAGGCTGGTAGCCACAGGCAAGCCAGCCTTCAGCAAGTCGCTGTTGAGGATATCCATCGTCACCCCGATGCTGTCGCCACAGGTGGTGAGGGCATAGCAGAAGTGACCCTCCGCATGGTCTATGTGCATCTTCTTGATGAAGTTACGCACGATGCGTGGCGGCTGCCAGCCGTGGGTGGGGAAGACGAAGCCGATGCGCTCGCCCTCTGCCAAAGTATACTCACACCTCCCTTGCTGTTCTTCGGGGATGAATAACATCTGTTCGCCTGTCGCTTGAGCCAACGTCTCCGCTGCCCAGCGCGTATTGCCTGTTCCTGAAAAATAGAATATCATAATTATCTGAGTTTTCTTAGGATTGTCTTGTGGTCGTCGCTGACGCGGAAACTCTCGAGGGCCTTCTGGATACTCTTACTCCTCACCCATCCCTCCAGGGCGTCGAGCATAGGGAGCGTAGCGTCCCACTGCTTGGCGAGGGCGGTGGCGAAGTACCACGCCTGCATCATCTTGATGTAATACTCCTCACGTTCGATGGCGGCGACCCACCGCAGGTGCTCCGGCCGGAAGTCGTCGTCGAGGTAGTGACGCATCAGCATCCCGATACCGAAGCGGACGGTATACTCGTGCTCCGCGGCCATCCATTGCCTGATTTTCGGAAGGAATTCTTCCTTATGGCGAGTGAAGGCGCGGGGTGCCAGTGAGTCGCAGACGGCCCAGTTGTCGATGTAGGGGAGGAATCGTTCCGTTTCGTCCACGAGAATCGCGTATTTCTTTTCCTCGCACAACAGGTAAGCGTGTAGCATATTCTCCTCGTGATATCGGTGAGGCAACTCGCCGAGAATGTCTGATTGCTTGATTGCCTGATTGTTTGAGTTTTTATAGAGTTCTTTGGCAAGGGCGCGGAGCTGTGGGGAACGCACACCGATGAAGTGGTCGGGAGGCACCGTGGGGATGAGCTTCGCCGAGAAGGCGGCGTATTTCTCATCGCGCAACGAGAAGAGTTTTTCCTGTATCGTCATAGCAGTTTTAGGATTTTTCCGCGGGTGTGTTTTACGCCGGCACCAAGTTCAGAGGGCTCCATCAGCAGGAGGCATTGTTTCAGTTCGGCACAGAGTTCGGGGTAGTGGCGGCATTGCTGGTAGGCCAGCTTCATGCAGAGGGCTTTAACGCCGTAGGGCTCGTCGGCGAGCATCATGTGCTCGAGGCAGAAGTCCAGCAGGTCGGTACGGATGTCGTCCCTCCCCCACTCCAACCGTTCAAGCAGTACCATGGAGAGACGCCGCAACGGCACCTCGGATGTGGTAATGGCCAGCTGCACCAGTTTCGCGCGATACATATTTATATATATGTTGTCCTCCTTGGGCAAATGAGTGAGCGCCCATGCGGCATTGGAAGCCTCTTTACCCTCTCCCGAGAGCATGGTACGGAACAACCGCTCGCGCACTTCGGCTTCGTTGTGTGCGCTCTTAGCCAGTGCTTTAATATCGTCGATATGCATCACCATCGTACTGCAAAGATACACTTTTTTTCCTATTCTTTAAACATTAAACTTTAAACATTAAACTTTATTTTGTATCTTTGCAGTCGGAAATCTAAAACTCTTACGATATGAAAAACGCACAGATTATCGATGGTTGCCGCATTGCGTCGGACCGTATCGCCACCCTCGGCGAGAACGAGATATTTGTTTTCGGCAGCAATATCCAGGGCTCCCACGGCGGTGGTGCCGCCTGGTTTGCCTACAAGAACCTCGGAGCTGAATGGGGTGTCGGCGAAGGACTTACGGGTCGCTGCTATGCTTTGCCCACCATGGAGGGCGAAGCCTCGATGAAGGCCGCCGTCGACCATTTCATCGCCTGTGCCAAGGAGCACCCCGAGCTGACCTTCCTCGTCACCGCCGTGGGTTGCGGCATCGCGGGCTATACGCCTCAGGAGGTGGCCCCTCTCTTCAAGGAAGCCCTCTTGTTGGAAAATGTCTACCTGCCGCAGGTGTTTATCGACATCCTTTAATTGCAGCATTTACTCGTCCTTGTAGTCGGCGATTACTCACCACAGACGGTATAGACATAGGAACGGTCGGGGGAGTGGAAAGTGGAAAGCGGGGAGTGGATAGTGGAAAGTTGTGATATGTCGTGCAGGCCTGTGCCGGTGAGTTTCAGGAGGGCTTCCTTTTGTGTCCAGAGCGCGGTGAAGGCGATGGTGGGGGAGTCGGAGGCAAGGATGGAGGCAACTTCTTCTTCGTTGAAACAGTAGCGGCAGAGCTCCATGTCGAGCTCGTCGGGGACGGTCTCAATATCGCAGCCGACGGGATGGTCGGCAACGACACACATCGCCGCACGGGAGCAATGGCTGAGATTGAAATGAATCTCAGGGTGCTCTTTGAGATAGGGTTTCCCGTTGGGGCCAAAGGCGAATTCGGGGACTTCCTTCAAGCCATATTCTTCGCGGAGCGCCTGCTGGAGCAGGAGGAAGACCGCGAGGGAGAGGCGCTGGTCGAGCTCGCGCCGGTAACGCAGCGCATAGGCGGCACGCTGGGGGCTCACCTGCCGCAGAGCCTCAGAGATGTCGAGTTTGTCGATATGGTCGTTGAGGTAAATCACGGGTGCAAAAATACGAAATAAAGTTTATAGTTTAAAGGTTAAAGGTTAAAGAATATTTTTTTCATTTTGTCATGTGAGGAAAATATCGTAATTTTGCAGTCGCTATGAAAATGAAAAAACTATCAATAGTAAGTGTGGTTTTTCTCGTCGTTGCGTTGGCGATACAGTTTGCCGTATCATATAACCGTGAGAGGACAAACTTGGAGAATGATATCGAGAGAAGGATGGAACTGGCGGAGAAGGATTTTGTGTTTGAAGTGTATGACATGTATGACGCAACAGATGAAATCACCTATTTCTTCCCCGAGTTGTGTGACAACACCGAGGAGTTGTACTCGATGCTGAAGACGGTGTTGGGGCGCTTCCAGAACCTCTACGGCTGCTATGTGGCTTTCGTGCCCGACTCGTTGCACGGGAGAGAGCGTCGGTTTTCGCCTTTTGCATCCAGAGCTGAGGGGGATTCCATTTCCGCATTCGATGCCAGTATGGATGTGAATTATCCGGAGCGTGACTGGTACAAGGGTGCGATGCAGAGCGACGAGAAGGGCTATTGGAGCCTGCCGTATCATGACGGTATTCATAACGACCTTGTTTTCTCCCACTCGCGGAAGGTGTACGACAAGAAGGGCAGGATGGTGGGTGTGGCGGGAGCCGACTACACGCTCTCCTGGACGAAGCATAAGTTGGAGGACATCAAGCCTTACGGCGATGCCGTCTGCCAGCTGTACAGCACCAATGGCACGCTTATTGTCGAGAGCGGAGAGGGAGATATGGACGGCATGATTGTGATGGAGAAGACCCTTTCGCCCCTCAATATGCGACTGGTGATAGGGGTGCCAAACAACCACGTGTGGAAATCGGTACGTGGCATCTCGCTGCTGACGCTGGCTGTGCTGCTGACGGGAATCATCGCAGCAGGATGGCTGATTAGAAGAATCCAACGCGACCATGAGGCATACGCCCGCACGGAAACTGCCAAGAAGCTGATGGAGAAAGAGCTGCAGATTGCCAGCAATATCCAGAGAGGAATACTCCGAGCTCCGGCCCCGGACGGGGCCGGAGCCGGAGCCGAGGTGCAGGCGACGCTGGTGCCGATGCGCGAAGTGGGTGGCGACCTCTATGACTATTATCGCAAGGGAGACGATTTCTTTTTCATCATTGGCGATGTGAGCGGCAAAGGCATTCCCGCTGCCCTCTTTATGAGTGCCACTGTCAACCTCTTCCGCTCGGCGGTGAAACGTCTGCAATCGCCCAAAGCCATCATGGAGGAAATCAACGGAGTGTTGAGCGAACACAATCCAAGCCTGACATTCGTCACCGCCATCATCGGCCGGCTGCATGTGCCCACAGGAGAGCTGACGTATTGCAACGCGGGACACCTGCCGCCGATAAAGGTTAATGGTGAAAGGTGTGAGGAGGTCGAGTTGATACCGAATATTCCGTTGGGGTATGAAGGAAAGTTCCAGTTTGTGGAGCAAGGCACCCTGCTCGGGAAAGAGGACACGCTGGTGCTTTATACCGACGGCATCACCGAGGCACGCAACAAGAATCACGAGATGATGGGAATGGCGAGGTGGAAAGAGATGGTTATGGAAGGCTCAGGGGTTCAAGAGTTCAAGAGTTCAAGAGTTCAAGGTGAGGAGATGGTGGAGAGGCTGATGGAGGGGGTGAAGGCCTTCATCGGGAAGGCTGAACAGAGCGACGACATCACGCTGATGACCATCAGCAAGAGAAGCGATATGCAGCCCTATGTCCTGCATGTGGAAAACAAGATGAGCCAGTGGCCGGTGCTACGCAAGGCCCTACACGACTATGGCATGTGTGGGGGAATGGAGGACAGGACGCTCAAAAAGATGATCCTCGCCCTTGAGGAGGCTGTGGTAAACATTGTCAACTACTCGGAAGCAAAATTCATTGGAATGACTATTTCCTGCGGGGACACCCAGCGACTCAGCATCACCCTCCGTGACGACGGCATTGCCTTTGACCCCACAGCGCAAGCGGAGGTGGATACCGCTGCGGTCATAGACCAAAGGCAGATTGGAGGATTGGGGATCGCCCTGCTACGCCAGATAGCCGACGAGGTGCACTACCGCCGCACCGACGACGGACAAAACGAATTATCAATCATAAAAAACATATAATTATGCAACTCAACATTCAACCTGAAGGACAAGAAACCATCGTGAAAATCATCGGTGAACTGGATACCATAGCCACCACCGAACAAGCAGACGAATTGCAGAAAGTTGTCGATATGGCCGACAAAGCACTTACCGTCGACTGCAGTCAGCTCGAATACGTCTCTTCTGCCGGTTTGCGTTTCTTTATGCGCCTCAAACGCGAAACCGAAGCCAAAGGCGGAAGCGTCCGAATCACCCACCTCAACGAAGACGTGGCCGACATCTTCCGCATGAGCGGTTTCGAAAACATTTTTCAAATTGAGAATTGACAATTGAGAATTGACAATTAATGAAACGCCTATCCCTTTTAGTTTTTACTTTTTAGTTTTTACCTTACATGAAACAGACAGCGCCCCTTGCAAAATCGCAATTAGGTGTTTATGCCGAATGCGTGCAACATGAAAACGAGGTTTTCTATAACCTTCCTTTCCTTTATGTCTTTGACGGCAGCATTGATGCCGACCGTTTGTGTCGCGCCATCGAGGCGACGGTACAGGCCCATCCCACTTTTTTCACTCGCATTGAGCTGAGTGACGAGGGCGAGCCCATCCAGACTATCGACATGGATGAGGTTTCAAGTTTCAAGCTTCAGGTTTCAAGTTTTACAGACCTTGAGGCTGAGAAGCGAAAGTTCATCGAGCCTTTCAAATTTTATGGCGGCAGGCTGTTTCATACCAAAGTGATGCGTGACGCTGAGCATGTCTATTGGCTCTTCGACATGCATCATATCATCAGCGACGGAGGCTCATACCATGTTATCATTTGCGACGTGGAGACGGCCTACAACGGTGGCACGCTGGCTCCCGAGGAGATGTCGATGCAGGAATTCGCCCTTGCTGAAGCCGAGATGCGCAAAACGCCCGCTTTCGAGGAAGGCAAACAGTGGTATGCCCAAAACTTCGACTGCGGCGACACCTTCACCCAGCTCCTCCCCGACCTTGAAATATCCGAGCACTCGGACGCTTATATGTTCCGCACACTCGGCATCGACATGGCACGGGTGGATGCTTTCTGCAAGACCAACGGCATCAAAAAAAGCACACTCTTCACGTCGGCCTATTCCTTCCTGCTGGCCAAGTACAACAACGAGCAGGAATCGCTGTTCACCACGGTGTTCAACGGTCGCACCAATCCGAAGTTCCAACATTCCGTTGGCATGACGGTGCAGACGCTGCCCGTTTACGCCAAGTTCACCGACGACACTACGGTGCTCGACTTCCTGAAAGCCGATGAGGAACAGATGATCGGCTGCCGCAAGCACGACATCTATGCCTATACAGACATCATGAGCGACCTTAACCTGCAAAGCAACTCCATATTTGCATGGCAAGGGCTCTTGTTTGACTATACCGAGCTGATGGGCAAACCCATGAAGGCCATACAGCTCCGCAAGCATAACGAGGATGTGCCATTCTATCTGATGGCCTACTATATTGGCAAACAATATGAAATCAAGGCCGAATACAGCTCCAACCTCTACTCCGAGACGCTGATTGCCCAATTCATGGAGAGTTACGAGGCTGTTCTGGAGGGCTTGCTGAGTCAAACCTTGCTGCGCGACATCGACATCTGTACCGAGAGCCAGCGTGCCTTGTTGGATAGTTTCAACCAGACCGATACAGAGTTGGACGAGAGTGCGACGATCGTCTCCAAATTCCGCGAGCAGGTGGCGAAAACGCCCGACAATATCGCGGTGGTATTTAAGGAAAAACGCTTCACCTACAAAGAATTGGACGAGCTTTCCGACCGCATCGCCGCCTATATCCACGGAAAGGGCCTTCACGAAGAGGATGTGGTCTCCGTGTTGATTCCGCGTAGCGAGTGGATGGCGATTGTCTCCCTGGGCGTGCTGAAGGCCGGTTGCGCCTACCAGCCCCTCGACCCGAGCTATCCTTCGGAGCGTCTCAACTTCATGATGCAAGATGCCAACGTGAAGTTGCTCATCGCCGATGAATCGCTGCGCGACATCGTGAACGAATACCAAGGCGACGTACTGTTGACGAGGGAAATTGAAAATTTAAAATTGAAAATTGAGAATTTGCCTGAAGGGCCAAAGTCCGAGTCGCTGTTCATCATGCTCTACACCTCCGGTACCACGGGGACGCCCAAAGGCTGCCAGATCGTACATCGTAACCTCGTCTCATTCTGCGAGTGGTACCGGCGCAGGTTCAACCTGACGCCCGACTGCAAAGTCTCGGCCTACGCAAGTTACGGATTCGATGCCAGTATGATGGAGACGTATCCATGTCTCACCACTGGTGCCACGCTTTATATTATCCCGGAGGAGATGCGCCTGGACATGATAGCGCTGAACGAATATTTTGAGCAGGAGCAGATCACTCACGGATTCATGACCACGCAGGTGGCCTATCAGTTCGCCACTTCCATTGAGAACCATTGCCTGCGCTACCTGATGACCGGTGGCGAGAAGTTGGCTCCGCTGACTCCGCCCACGAACTACACGTTGGTGAACCTCTATGGTCCGACCGAAAGCACCGTCTGCATCACCTCCTTCGACGTGACAAAGCCCATGAAGGATATCCCAATTGGCGCTGCGTTGGACAACGTGAAACTTTATATCGTCGACAAGGCGGGTCACCGTCTGCCTGTGGGTGTGGCGGGTGAGTTGTGGGTCGCTGGACCGCAGGTGACCCGCGGCTACCTCAACCGTCCCGAGAAAATGGCCGAGGTTTATATCGACAATCCCTTCGATTCCAGCGAGAAATACGCCCACATCTACCGCACTGGCGACATCGTGCGCTACCTCCCCGACGGCAACATCCAGTTTGTGGGACGCAAGGATGGACAGGTGAAGATCCGTGGTTTCCGCATCGAGCTGAAAGAGGTGGAAGGTGTCATCCTTCAGTTCCCTGGCATCAAAGATGCAACGGTGCAAGCCTTCGACGAAGAGGGCGGTGGTAAGTTCATCGCAGCCTATATCGTGGCTGATGAGCAAATTGACATCGAAGCTCTGAACAGCTTCATCTTGGACGAGAAACCGCCTTACATGGTGCCTGCCGTGACGATGCAAATTGAGCGCATCCCGCTCAACCAGAACCAGAAGGTGAACAAGAAAGCCCTTCCGAAGCCCGAAAAGAAAGCGGCCGAGGCCGTGGTGGAGAGCAATGTGCCGATGAATGTGCTGGAGCAGGAAATCCACGGCATCATCGCCAAGATCATCAACACCGAAGACTTTGGCGTGACCACCGTGTTGGGTTATGTCGGCCTGACCTCCATCATGGCCATCAAGTTGGCTATCCAGATCAACAAACGTTTCGGTGTTACCCTCGACTCGAAATCCCTCGCCAAGACGGGTACTTTGCAGACCATCGAGAATGAATGCTTGAATGTGTTAATGCGTGATTGCGTGAGTGCTACGCAGGTAGACCGCGACTCAAACAATCAAACAATCAAACAATCAAGCAATCAAATTCCGCTGTCATACGCGCAGATGGGTGTTTATGTGGAGTGCATGAAGCAGCCCGAAGCCACCGTGTATAATATTCCGATGAAAGTCCGTTTCCCCAAAGATGTGGATACGACTCTGCTTACCCAGGCATTGGAGACCCTCGTCAAGGCGCATCCTCAATTGCAGGCGCATTTTGGAAGTTCGGGTTCGGACATTATTCAAATTATTGATTTCGAGCAACCCATCGAAATTCCACATATCCAGCATAGTGAGGCCGAGATGGACCAATACAAGCGGGAATTCGTCAAGCCGTTCAATCTGAGGCAGGGTCCGCTCTATCGCATGGAGATTGTCACTACCGAGCAATGGGTCTATCTGATGATTGACTTCCACCACCTCGTGATGGATGGCGGCTCTCTGGACCTGTTGCTGACACAACTTTTCGAACTGCTCAACGGTCATGAGATTGAACCGGAATCCTTCACCTACGCCGATTTCGTGGCAGCCGAGAAAGCTGACGAAAACAGCGCAGAACACACTGCCGCCAAGGACTTCTTCCAAGAACGTCTCGGCAAGGTGGAGGGCGTGACCGAGGTTCCGTCGGATTTGACCAACCCCAAAGAGCAAGGTGTCATCGAGACTTCGACGAGTCCGTTGGATCTCGAAGCCATAAAGGAGTTCTGTCGTCAGCACAACATCACGCCGGCGCATCTCACCCTCGCGGCCACCTTCTACGCCCTTTCGCGTTTCACCAACAACGAGCAATTGTGCATCACCACCATCAGCAACGGTCGTTCCGACCTGCGCATCAGTAATACGACCGGCATGTTCGTCAACACGTTGGCATTGAGTGCCACCATCGGCGAACAGACGGTGAGGGAGTTCCTTGACGAAACCAGCAAGCAATTCGACGAGACGCTGCGGCACGAGAAATATCCTTTCGCGCAAATCGCTGCTGACTACGACCTTTCCGCTGAAATCATGTTTGCCTACCAGATGGGCGTTCTCAACGAGCACAAGTTCGGCGGCCAGACGATTGCCATTGAGAATATGGAGTCTGACGTGCCGAAGTTCCGCATTGCTTTCTATATCCAGGAGGAGAAGGGTGTGCCGAGTGTGTGCATCGAATACGACAATGGCCGTTACAGTCACGACCTGATGCAGACCCTGGCAAAGTCGATTTGCAACGCTGCGAAGGCATTCATCCGTCAGTCGGAGATGAAGTTGCAGCAAGTGTCGCTCTTGGATGCCGAACAGACCGAAATCCTCGACAGTTTCAATCAGACCGAGGTGCCCTACGACGACACCCAGACCATCGTTTCGCTGTTCCGTAAGCAAGTGGAACTGACGCCCGACAATATGGCGGCGGTCTATCATGACAAGCACTATACGTACAAGGAAGTGGATGCTATTTCGGAGCGTATCGCCAGTTACCTGGTGAAACAGGGTCTCGGCAACGAGGATGTGGTCTCGGTGCTTATCCCGCGCTGCGAGTGGATGGTCATTGCCTCGTTGGGCGTGCTGAAAGCCGGTTGCGCCTATCAGCCCCTCGACCCGAGTTATCCAGCCGATCGTCTGAACTTCATGATGCAGGATGCCAATGCCAAACTGCTCATCGCCGATGAAGCCCTGCGTCCCATCGTCGACGAATACCACGGCCCCGTCCTCCTCACCAAAGACATCCCCCAACTCCCAATTACTAATTCCTCATTCCCAATTCCTAATTCCTCATTCCTAATTCCTAATTCTCCAACTCCTTCATCCCTCTTCATCATGCTCTACACCTCCGGTTCGACGGGTACGCCCAAGGGCTGCCAGTTGGAACACGGCAACCTGGTGGCATTCTGCCATTGGTATCAGAGACATTACGGCCTGACTTCCAACGACAAGGTGGCCGCCTACGCCAGCTACGGTTTCGATGCCTGCATGATGGACATGTATCCCGCACTCACCTGCGGTGCCTGCGTCCACATCATTGGCGAAGATATCCGTTTGAATCTGCCCGACTTGAACGACTACTTCAACCGGGAGGGCATTACCCATTCGTTCATCACCACGCAGGTGGGCTACCAGTTCGCGACCAACGTCGAGAACCATTCGCTGCGCTGCTTCGCTGTGGGTGGTGAGAAGCTCTCGGCGCTCAACCCGCCGACCAACTATAAGATGTACAACGGTTACGGTCCGACGGAATGCACCATCTTCACCACCAATTACTGGGTGAAGGATTACGAACTGGACATCCCCATCGGCAAGCCGTTAGACAACTTGAAACTCTATATCGTTGACAAGCAATTCAACAGACTTCCTATTGGGGCTATGGGCGAGTTGTGGGTCACCGGACCGCAAGTGAGCCGAGGCTACCTGAACCGCCCCGAAAAGACCGCCGAGACCTACATCCAAAATCCGTTCAGCGACGACCCGAAGCACTCTCGTGTGTATCGCACCGGCGACATCGTGCGTTATCTGCCCGATGGCAATTTCCAGTTTGTCGGCCGTAAGGACGGTCAGGTGAAGATTCGTGGCTTCCGCATCGAGTTGAAGGAAGTGGAAGCTGTGATTCGCCAGTTCCCGGGCATCAAGGATGCCACCGTGCAAGCCTTTGAGTATGAGAACGGCGGCAAGTACATCGCCGCCTACATCGTCAGCGATGAAAAAGTGGATATCAAGGAACTCAACGCCTTCATCGGTCAGCAGAAACCTCCGTACATGATTCCGGCGGCCACGATACAGATTGACGCCATCCCGTTGAACCAGAACCAGAAGGTAAACCGCAAGGCGCTGCCCGCACCTGTCATCCAGGCCGCCGACCACGAATATGTGGAGCCCGTTACCGAGGTAGAGAAACTCTTCTGCAAGATTTACAGCGACATTCTGTCGATGGACAAGATTGGCGCCACCGACAACTTCTTTGAGTTGGGTGGCACATCGCTGATGGTGACGCGTTTCATCATCGAGGCCGACAAGGCTGGTCATCATATCGCTTACGGTGATGTATTCGCCAACCCCACGCCGCGCCTGTTGTCCAATTTCATCAGTGGAGGTGACGTCGACGAGGATGTCGAGGCCCGTGATTACAACTACGGCGCCATCAACAGTATTCTCGAAGGCAACACGCTCGACGCTTTCCGAAATGGCGACAGACAGCCCATCGGCAACGTGTTGCTGACGGGTGCTACCGGTTTCTTGGGTATCCATATCCTGAAGGAGTTGATAGAACGCGACGACGTGCCAGTCATCTACTGTCTGGTCCGTGCCGAAAATCAGGAAAAGGCCGAACGACGCCTGAAAGGCATGCTCTTCTATTATTTCAGCAAGAACTACAAGGAGCTGTTCGGTACCCGCCTCTTCGTCATCAACGGCGACGTCACCACCGACTTCACTCAAACAATCCTGCAATCAAGCAATCAAGCAATCAACACCCTCTTCAACTGTGCCGCCGTCGTCAAGCACTTCTCCAAAGGCACTGAGATTGAAGATGTCAACGTCAAGGGCGCTGCACACTGTGTCCAGTTCTGCCTCCTCACGGGTGCCCGTCTCATCCATGTCTCTACCTACAGCACCGGCGGCCTATCCGTCAACGGGATGCCACCAGAGGACACGGTCTACACTGAACAGAAACTCTATTTCGGCCAGCACCTCGGCAACCAATATGTCCACTCTAAGTTTATGTCCGAACGTATCGTACTCGATGCCGTTGCATTGCATGGACTCAATGCCAAGGTCATGCGTGTCGGCAACCTCGCCCCCCGCTCCTCCGACGGCGAGTTCCAAATCAACTTCCAAACCAACAGCGCCATGGGCCGCATCCGCGTTTTCCACATGTTGGGTTGCTATCCTTTCGAGATGACCGACTCCCCCATGGAGTTCTCACCCATCGACGAGACTGCAAAGGCTATCGTCACCCTCTCCCAGACGCCCAAGGAATGCTGTCTGTTCCACCCCTACAACAACCATCATGTCCATTTCGGCGATGTCATAGCCGAATTGTCCAAGGTGGGCAAAGCTCCCCTGCAGGTCGAAACCGCTCAATTCGACAAAACCCTCGAAGCTGCCAAGCAGGACCCCGAAAAGGCAAAGCGTCTCTCCTCCCTCATCGCATATCAGGATATGGCTCACGGCAAAAAGTCTGTCTTCATCAGTCCTGACAACCAATACACCACCCAGATACTCTATCGTCTCGGCTTCCGCTGGTCGAGCACATCATGGGATTATGTAGACCAGATGCTCGAGACCATCGCCGCCCTCGGCTTCTTCGACCGCTAACAATCCTTAATTCCTATTTCTCATTTCTCATTTCTCATCACCGGCGGCTATTCTCGCACGTTTGCGCTCAATTTCGTCGAGGATGATTTTGCGGATG
This sequence comes from uncultured Bacteroidota bacterium, assembly GCA_902800395.1. GTDB lineage: Bacteria > Bacteroidota > Bacteroidia > Bacteroidales > P3 > Colimorpha. The sequence goes on from CADCEC010000003.1 coordinate 126,686, forward strand.
CGGAGGTTGTGGGGGGTGATTTCGAGGTATTCGTCCTCGCGGATGTACTCCATAGCCTCCTCGAGGCTCATCTTGATGGCTGGGGAGCAGGTGGACTTTTCGTCGGCGCTCTTGGTGCGCATGTTGGTGAGGTTTTTGGCGGTGACGACATTGATGACGATGTCGTTGCCGGGGCGGAGGCTTTCGCCGATGACTTCGCCGGCATAGACGTGGTCGCCGGGCTCGATGAAGAAAGGTCCGCGGTCCTGCAGCTTGCTGATGCTGTAGGCCGTGGCCTCGCCGGTCTCCTTGGCGATGAGGGCGCCGTACTTGTGGTCGTCGAGGTCGCCCTTCCAGGGTTGGAACTCGAGGAAGCGGTGGGCGATGATGGCTTCGCCGTTGGTGGCGGTGAGGAGGGTGTTGCGCAGGCCGATGATGCCGCGGGAGGGGATGGTGAAGTCGAGCTGGACGCGGTCGCCCTTGGAGTCGATGGTGCCGACCTCGCCTTTGCGGCGGGTGACGACGTCGATGACTTTGGAGGAGAACTCCTCGGGGACGAGGACGGTGAGCTGCTCGACAGGCTCGCAGCGCTGGCCGTCGATCTCGCGGATGATAACCTTGGGCTGGCCCACCTGCAGTTCATAGCCTTCGCGGCGCATGGTCTCGATGAGGACGGAGAGGTGCATGATGCCGCGTCCGTAGACGAGGAGGGCGTCGGGCGAGCCGGTCTCCTCGATGCGGAGGGCGAGGTTCTTCTCCAGCTCGGCGAAGAGGCGGTCGCGCAGGTGGCGGGAGGTGACATACTTGCCCTCCTTGCCGAAGAAGGGCGAGTTGTTGATGGTGAAGAGCATGGACATGGTGGGCTCGTCGACCTTGATGGGGGGCAGGGGCTCGGGGTTGTCGATGTCGCAGATGGTGTCGCCAATCTCGAAGGCGACGTTCTTGTCGAGGTCCATGAGCACGGCGCAGATCTCGCCGGCCTCCACGGGAGTCTTGATTCTTTCCTTGCCGAGGCCCTCGAAGACGTAGAGTTCTTTGATTTTGGTCTTAATCATCGTACCGTCACGCTTGGCGAGGGTGATGGATTGACCGGCCTGGAGGGTGCCGCGGTGGAGGCGACCGACGGCGATGCGGCCGAGGTAGGAGCTGTAGTCTAGCGACGAGATCATCATCTGGGTGGTGCCGAGGTCGGTCTTGGGGGCGGGGATGTGCTGGATGATGAGGTCCATCAGGTAACTGATGTCCTCGGTGGGCGTCTGCCAGTCTTCGCCCATCCAGCCCTGCTTGGCGGAACCGTAGGCGGTGGGGAACTCGAGCTGGTCGTTGTTGGCGCCGAGATTGAACATCAGGTCGAACACCGCCTCCTGCGTCAGCTCGGGGTCGCAGTTGGGCTTGTCGACCTTGTTGACCACCACGATGGGCTTGAGGCCGAGTTCGATGGCCTTCTGCAGGACGAAGCGGGTCTGGGGCATGGGGCCCTCGAAGGCGTCGACGACCAGCAGCACGCCGTCGGCCATGTTGAGCACGCGCTCCACCTCGCCGCCGAAGTCGGAGTGGCCAGGGGTGTCGATGATGTTGATTTTGTATCCCTTATAGCGTACGGAGACATTTTTGGAGAGGATGGTGATGCCGCGTTCGCGCTCGAGGTCGTTGTTGTCGAGGATGAGTTCGCCGGTCTCCTGATTGTCGCGGAAGAGTTTGGCCTGATGGAGCATGCGGTCGACGAGGGTGGTCTTTCCGTGGTCGACGTGAGCTATAATTGCAATATTACGAATGTTTTGCATCGAAATGACGGTTTAAAAACAAGGTGCAAAAATACGAAAAAAAGTTTAAAGTTTAAAGATTAATGGTTAAAGAAAGGTTAATTTAAAGTTTAAAGTTTAAAGTTTAATGGTTAAAGAAAGGTTAATTTAAATCTTAAAGGTTATAGGTTATAGAATGGGAAAAGTAGGCGGCCTTTCTTTCGAAAGGCCGCCACAGAAATTGTCCGAAGAAAAAAATTATTTGAACTGCACAACATCGGCGGTTCCGCGGACGGTTTTTTTGATGACGATGCCACCGACGATATACTCATTTTCGGCGGTGATGCGGATGTTGGTGAGCATCTGGCCATCCTTGAGGTTGGCCTTTTTCTTCATTTCGTCGAGAACCTGCTGGTCGACGTTGCTACCGCCGAAGAGCACAAGCCAGACGGTGGTCTGAGCCTCAGCCTTCACGGTGCCGACATAGGTGAAGTTGGCAGCGTTGATGGCGGTACCGTCGCTCATGGCGACAATAGCACTCTGGGTCATGCAGCTGGTCATGCAGAAAGCCATGGCCACGGAGGCAAAAAGAGCAAAAATAGTTTTTTTCATTTTAAAATCCCTAATACGTGTCGGGCGCAACTTTTGGTTAATGAATGATGTTTTTGGGACTGATTTCGATGGCTTTCACCACGCGGTAGTCGACAAGCCGGAGGAAGTGGCGGGTGGAGAGGAGAGCGGTGGCCATATCGCCCTGGAGCGACTGGATGAGGACGCCGTACTGCTCCAGCTCGCCGTCGGCGTAGGGAGGGTCGAGGGTGATGAAGGCGGAGACCCAGTAGGAGTCGCCGCGACGCTTGAGCGAGTAACGTTCGATGAGTTCGGAATCTTTAGGCGACACATCGCGGTCAAGTTTGCGAAGGTCGCTCTGGAGCGTGCGTGCCAAGGGCGAGAGGTAGGTAGGCTGGCGCTGCTCGAGGCTCTTGCGGGCAGACTCCTTGGAGGAGCCGCAACCGCAAATGGAGGCGGAAAGAAACATCGCAAAGAACAACAAATAACTAATTCTCATAATATTATCCTTTTTGAATAGACTAATTAATATTGCAAATATACGAAAAAAAAGGTTATTGGTTATAGGTTATTGGTTATAGATTAAAAAAAATTTGTATTTTTGCAGCCGGAAAATAACGGTTAAGGGTTAATGGTTAACGGTTAAGGGTTAAGGGTTAATGGAAAGCAATCGGCAAATAGAGTTGGCGAGGAGGTATGTCGAGCAGACAGGCGTGTCGGTGTTCCTCACGGGAAAGGCGGGCACCGGCAAGACGACGTTCCTGCGCGAGGTGGCGGCGCATTGTTCCAAGCGGCACGCCATAGTAGCGCCCACGGGTGTGGCGGCCATCAATGCCGGCGGAGTGACCATCCACAGCTTCTTCCAACTGCCCTTCGACCCCTACCTGCCCGACGTGAAGGAGCTGGTGACGGAATACCAGATGCCGGAGAACCGTAAGTCGCTCAACAAGACCAAGCTCAACGTCATACGCACACTGGAGTTGCTCATCATCGACGAGATCTCGATGGTGCGTGCCGACCTGCTTGATGCCATCGACATGGTGTTGCGGCGCTATCGTCGGTCGAGCCGTCCTTTCGGCGGGGTACAACTGCTGATGATAGGCGATGTGCACCAGCTGTCGCCCGTGGTGACAGAATCCGAAAGGAGCTACATGGAGAAGGTCTACCCTACCCCCTACTTTTTCGCCAGCAAGGCGCTGCAGAGGATACCGTATGTCACCATCGAGCTCACCACCGTCTACCGCCAGCAGGACGAGGCCTTTGTCGACCTGCTGAACCATGTGCGAGACAACAACATAGATGCCGAGACGTTGAGTAGGCTCAACGCGAGAGTGGAGAGTGGAAAGAGGAAAGTGGAAAGCGAGCAGGCCATCACATTGACGACGCATAATAGGCAGGCCGACGCCATCAATAGGCGCCATATGGAGGCGCTGAAGGGCGAGCAGCGCGTATTCGAAGCCTTGCTCAAGGGCAACTACCCCGAGAAGTCGCTGCCCTGCGAGCGCACCCTCGAAATCAAGGTGGGCGAGCGCGTGATGTTCGTCAAGAATGACTCCTCCGGCGGACACCGTTACTACAACGGCATGCTGGGCACGGTCACGGGTTTTCGCTATGATGACGAAGAGAAGAAAGAGTATATCGAGGTCATCAACGATGATGGCGATGTTATCAACGTAGGCCATGAGACGTGGGAAAGTTTGCGCTACACGCTCAATGCCCGCACCAACGAGATTGAACAGGAAGTGGAAGGTACTTTCTCGCAATACCCTCTGCAGGCGGCGTGGGCCGTCACCATCCACAAGGCGCAGGGTCTCACCTTCGACCGAGTGGTCATCGATGCCGCCGACGCTTTCGCCTTCGGACAGGTCTATGTGGCGCTGAGCCGTTGCCGCACCCTCGAAGGGCTCACCCTCTCCACGCCCCTCACCGCCGGCGTGGCCTTCGAAGACCGCTCTGTCAGCCAGTTCGTCAGCAGCCAGCCCACGTTCGAGCAGACCACCGATGCCGCCGACGGCTATGAGCGACAGTACCGACTGGAGAAGCTCATGGAGCTCTTCGGCATGGACGACCTCGTGCACCTCGCGGAGCGCCTGCGGGAACACTACTCCAAGCTCAAGAATATCTATCCCGAGCAAGTGGAGACGCTCGGGAAGCACCTCGCCACGCTCCTCGACCTACAAATTGTCAGCGAGAAATTCAAGAACCAGCTGATGCGCCTCGACGAAGCCGCACAGAACGACCGTGCACGGAAAGGCGCCGAATACTACCTCGCGCAACTGGCCCTGTTCTATGCTCAACTTCCCGCCCTTCTGGAGGTAGAAATCGACAACAAAGAGACCGCAAAAAACGTTGAAGAAGCGAGCAAGGAACTCACGGAGGCGCTGAAGGTGAAGGTCGCCTGTCTCCGTACTGTCAAGGAAAAAGGATATAGCGTACAAGCGGTGCAGAAGGCCAAAGTGGAGGCGATGATGGGCGACGAAAAGAAATCGACAAAAAAAAGCAAGCCGGAGAAACAAGCAGGCTCCGAAGACATCAACAGCGACCTCGCCACCCTCATCCGCCAGTGGCGCGCCGCGAAGGCCAAGGAAGAGGGGCTACCCATCTATATGGTACTACAGCAGAAGGCCCTTCAATCCATCGCCACCAATGCCCCGCGCACCCCGGCCGAACTCAAGCGCCAACTCGGTGTCGGCCCCAAGACCATGGAGAAATACGGCGATGAGATCCTCGCCCTCGTCAACGACTTCCTCGCTGGAAATCTTTAAATAATTACAAACCAATATTTTATAATAAAAATTTGCAAAAATAAAATATTATCCATATCTTTGCAAAATATTATTAACCTTTAAAACACACTCTCATGAAAAAAACATTATTCAGTTTCCTCGCAGCAGGAGCAATGGTTCTGATGGTCAGCTGTGGTGGTAGCGGCAAAAGTTACCCCGAGCATGAGATTTTCGGCAAGGTCCTCGCCGCTCAGCTCGAGTACCACGAACAGGATTCTATCCTCAAAGCCGAAAGGACCGACGACAACTGGAAAGGAAACAAAGAGAAACACAAAGAGTTGGTCGAGAAGCTCTATAAAGATGTCGAGCAGGCGAAAGCCGATATTATCGGCCGCGATGTTCCCTTCGAGGTGGCTCCTGAGTCGGGCTTCGAGGTGACCTATTGCAAAATTGAGGACGTGAACAAGCTTGGCAACATCGAGGTGAAAGCCCAGTTCAAGGTGACCGACCCCGAGAAGGCCTACGTGTTTGGCTTCACGAAAAACGAGATGTACGTAAACTTCAGATTTGTCGACGTCGACGGCAATGTTATACGAGACAATATGATGCTGTCTTTCAAACTCGACAAGGAAGGTGTAGCGGGTGCCGTGGGTGAGACCATCTTCAACCTCACCAACCATGGCAAGACCGCTAGGGATTTCTACCGTTTCGGGAAGGTTGTCTTCTTCACGCAGAAAAACTAAAGCGTTTTTTGCCGGCATCCTGCCGGCACTCCACCAAACACGAGGGGCGGCCCTTCCGGGCCGCCCCTCTTAAATTTTATTTGCACATATTATAAAAAACATGTACTTTTGCAGTCCGTTTTGAAATCAACAAATTAACGTAACAATATGAAAAAAAACATTTTAACCATTGCAACTATGGCAATTATCGCTACCGGTTGTGGTAACAAGGCTCCCGAGCTGACCTCGGGTATCAACCTCGACAACCTCGACACCACGGCCCGTCTGGAAGACGATTTCTACCAGTATGCCTGCGGCGGCTGGATGGCCAAGAACCCCCTCGACGCCGAGCACAGCCGCTACGGTGCCTTCGACGTGCTGGCCGAGAACGCCCTGAAGAATGTCAACGACATCATCGACAGCGTCAGCAAGAACAAAAATGAGGCCGGCTCCATCGCCGACAAAATCGCCACGATGTACAACATCGGCATGGACAGCGTGAAACTGCAGGAGCAGGGTGTCGCCCCCTTGATGCCCTACCTGGAGGAAATCAACAGCGTGAAGACCCGCGAGGATGCCTGGAACGAGGTGCTGAAGATGCACAAACGCGGCAACACCGTGCTGTTCGGCGTCTTCGGTGAGGCCGACAAAGACGACGCCAAGCAGTGCATCGCCTGGGCCTACCAGGGCGGTCTCGGTCTCGGCGACCGCGACTACTACCTCCTCGACGAGGGCAACAACAAGAACATCCGCAAAGGTTATGTCGACCTGATGAACAAGCTCTTCGCAATGAGTGGCTACGACAAGCTCAGCGGCAAGAGTGCCGACAAACTGGCTCAGAGCGTGATGGCCTTCGAGACCCGTCTGGCCAAGGCCATGAACACCAAGCTCGAGAACCGCGACCCGCAGGGCACCTTCAACCGCTACACTGTGGAGGAGGCCGCCACTTTCGCCCCCAATATCGACTGGAAAGGTTACTTCGAAACCATGGGCATCATGAAAGGCATGAAGAGCTTCAACATCGCCCAGCCCAAGTACATCGCTGAGGTGAACAAGGTGATGAAAGATGCCGACGTGGAGACCCTGAAGGCCTACTTCGCCTGGCACGAGATTCTGGGTGCCGCCAGCTACCTGAGCGACGACTTCGTGAATGCCAGCTTCGACTTCTTCGGCAAACTGATGAGCGGCCGCGAGCAGAACCGTCCGCGCTGGAAACGCGTCACCAGCACCGTGGAAGGCGCCATGGGTGAGGCCCTTGGCCAGCTCTACGTGGAGAAATACTTCCCCGCCGAGGCCAAAACCCGCATGGAAACCCTCGTAAAGAACCTCATCGAGGCCCTCGGCCAGCGCATCGACATGGCCACCTGGATGACCGACGCCACCAAGGCCAACGCCCACAAGAAACTCAACACCATCTACATCAAGATTGGCTACCCCAACAAATGGCGCGACTACAGCGGCCTGGAAATCAAGAACGACAGCTACTACGCCAACGTGGTGCGCAGCAACGAGTTCGACATGGCCTATATGTTCAGCAAAATCAACAAACCCGTCGACAAGGACGAGTGGCTGATGACCCCGCAGACCGTCAATGCCTACTACAACCCCACCACCAACGAAATCTGCTTCCCCGCCGCCATCCTGCAGCCTCCCTTCTTCAACATGCAGGCTGACGAGGCCGCCAACTACGGCGCCATCGGCGTGGTCATCGGCCACGAGCTGACCCACGGCTTCGACGACCAGGGCCGTCAGTATGACGAGAACGGCAACCTCAACGACTGGTGGACGGAAGAGGACGCCAAGAACTTCGACAACAACAAGCGCACCCTCATCGACGCCTTCAACGCCTGCGTGGCCCTCGATGACCCCGAGCTAGGTCTCATCCACGGCAACGGCGAGCTCACCCTCGGTGAGAACATCGCCGACAACGGTGGCCTCCATGTGAGCTACCTCGCCATGCAGAATGCTATGGCCAAGAACCAGGTGAATAAAGAGAAGATGGACAACTTCACCCCCGAGCAGCGCTTCTTCCTGGCTTATGCTGCCGTGTGGGCTTCGAACATCCGTCCCGCTGCTGCCCTGCAGCTCACCCAGATGGATGTCCACTCGCTGGGTCGCAACCGCGTGAATATCGCCCTGCCGCAGGTCACCGAGTTCATCGAGGCCTTCGGCATCAAGGAAGGCGACAAGATGTGGGTCGCCCCCGAGAAGCGCGTGGTGCTGTGGTAACGGTTAATTCAAAATTCAGAAAAAAACGCCCCACTCCGGGGCGTTTTTTTTCTTGCATTGTAAAATACTAATAATCAACCATTACTAAATCCGTTCTACGATTGTTCCACGATTGTTCCACGATTGTTCTACGATATGTAATCGTGAAACAATCGTAAAATATTTGTATATCAATCGACAAAATCATTTTTCGTGTGTCTTAAAATGTTTTTTCTTCCCCTCGCAATAAAAAGGTACCTTCGGCGTTAGAAAAATATGAAGAAAAAGATTCTCATCAATGAGGTAGTGGCGTACCTCGACGCAACTTTCCATCCCGAACTGCAAGAAGATTACGACAATGCAGGATTCCTGCTGGGCGACGGGAACAGCCTTTATAAAGGCACCCTTGTGGCGCTAGACCTTACACCGGCGGCCATCGATGAGGCCGTCGGGCAGGGGCTGAACCTGATAGTGACCCACCATCCCTTTATCTTTGGGGGCCTGAAGCGCATCACCGACCGCTCGGAGGCGGGCCGCATGGTGATGACGCTGGTGCAGAACGGCATCAGCGTCTACGCTGCCCACACCAACCTCGACAACCTGCCGTGGGGCGTGAACGGCATCCTGGCGGAGAAGCTGGGACTGAGGGATTGCAAGATTCTTAAAGGAGTGCAAGACAATAGTATTGGAGCTGGGATGGTGGGAGAGTTGGAGGAGCCTATGGAGGCAGACAGGTTTCTTCTGAAGGTGAAAGAGTTGACTGGACAGCCATCAATACGCACATCAAGGCACGACCCGAAACGGAAGGTGAAGAGAGTGGCCCTCTGCGGCGGTGCCGGTAGCTTCCTTATCGGTGACGCCATTGCGGCGGGCGCCGACCTCTTCCTCACGGCAGACCTGAAATACCACGACTTCCAGCGCGGCGAAGAGCGCATCATCCTGGCCGATGCGGGACATTACGAAACAGAACAATTTGCAAAAGAAATAATTTCTCGCACCATATCAGAAAAATTTTGTAATTTTGCATGCCGAATTTCTGAACGACAGAAGTCTATCGTTCAGTATATTTGATTGAAAAATAATAATATAATATAATAATATGGCAAAGAAAGTCAGCACCAAAAAAGCAGAAGCCAAGGTGGAACCCACCCCTATCCAGCGCCCCGATGTGGACCTGGCCATCGAAAAACGCCTCGTCGCCCTCTACACCCTCCAGAGTGTCGACAGCGAGATTGACAAGATTCAGACCGTCCGCGGCGAGTTGCCGCAGGCCGTTCAGGACCTCGAGGACGAGATCGCCGGCCTCAACACCCGCATCGAGAATTTCAACGCCGAGATTAAGGAGACCGACGCCGCCAACAAGACCCGCAACACCGAGATCGCCGATCACGAGGAGATGATCAAGAAGTACCAGAAGCAGCAGGACAACGTGCGCAACAACCGCGAGTACGAGTCGCTGGCCAAGGAAATTGAGTTCCAGAACCTCGAAATCCAGCTCTGCGAGCGCAAGAACAAGGAAGGTGCCGCCAAAATCAAGGAACTCAAAGAGCACATCGCCACCGCCAAGAAACTTCTCGAAGGCCGCAATGCCGACCTCGAGTCGAAGCGCGAGGAACTCACCTCCATCATCGCCGAGACCGAGAAGGACGAAAAGCGCCTGCGCGCCAAATCCGCCGAGCAGGAGCAGTTCATTGACGAGCGCTACCTGACGGCCTACAAGCGCATCCGCGGCGCCGCCCGCAACGGCCTCGCCGTGGTGCAGATCGACCGCGACGCCTGCGGCGGCTGCTTCAGCGCCATCCCGCCCCAGCGCCAGATGGAAATCAAAATGCACAAGAAGGTCATCGTCTGCGAGAACTGCGGACGTATCCTCGTCGACGACGACATCGCCGCCAAAGCCAAAGCCAACTTGGAGAAATAAAGTTTACGGTTTACGGTTTAAGGTTTAAGGATGCTACGCAGCCCAAAGCCGGAAACCGCCGACCATAAAAAACTTTAAACCTTAAACTTTAAACCTTAAACCATGATTTATCATTTCAACCCCGAAGAAAAACTCACCCTGGACAAGATTCAGGAGATTATCGATAAGAAGATGACGCTGGCCCTCAGCGACGAGGCCAAGCGCCGCATTGAGAAATGCCGCAACTACCTCAACCAGAAGATGGAGACCCAGAAGGTGCCCATCTACGGCGTCACCACCGGTTTCGGCAGCCTCTGCAACATCAGCATCAGCAAGGAGCAGCTCTCACAGCTGCAGAAGAACCTCGTGATGAGCCACGCCTGTGGCGTCGGCGACGAGGTGCCGCAGGATGTGGTGCGCCTCATGCTGCTGCTCAAAGCCCAGAACTTCTGCTTCGGCTACAGCGGCGCCCAGCTGCAGACCGTGCAGCGCCTCATCGACTGCTACAACAACGACGTGCTGCCCGTGGTCTACCAGCAGGGTTCCCTCGGCGCCAGCGGCGACCTCTGCCCCCTGGCCAACCTGATGCTCCCCGCCATCCTCGGCCTCGGCGACGTCTACTACAAAGGCCGTCGCTGCGACGTCAAGGAAGTCTACGCCGAGAAAGGCTGGCAGCCCATTGAGCTGCAGAGCAAGGAGGGTCTCGCCCTGCTGAACGGCACGCAGTTCATGAGCTCGTTCGCCGTGTGGTCGTTGCTCAAGGCCCGCCGCCTGAGCCGTCAGGCCGACATGGTGCTTTCGCTTTCTCTGGATGCCTTCGACGGCCGCATCGAGCCCTTCTACGAGAGCCTCCACATGGTGCGCCCCCACAAGGGTCAGCTGGAGACCGCCGCCGCCGTGCGCGAAATGCTCGACGGAAGCGAGATTATCCGTCGTCACAAAGAGCATGTGCAGGATCCCTACAGCTTCCGCTGCGCCCCGCAGGTGCACGGTGCCGCCAAGGACACCATCCGCTATGTGGCTTCCGTCGTGGAGACTGAGATCAACTCCACCACCGACAACCCCATCGTGCTGCCTGACGAGGATATGGTCATCTCCGGCGGTCACTTCCACGGCGAGCCCCTCGCCATGGTGCTCGACTTCCTGGCCATCGCCGTCGCCGAACTCGGCGCCATCAGCGAACGCCGCACCTACCAGCTTATCGACGCCAAACGCGGCCTGCCCTCGTTCCTCGTCGCCAAGCCCGGTCTCAACAGCGGCTTCATGATTCCGCAGTACGCCGCCGCCAGCATCGTAAGCCAGAGCAAGCAGCTCTGCACTCCCGCCAGCGTCGACAGCATCCCCAGCAGCCAGAACCAGGAAGACCTCGTAAGCATGGGTGGCAACGCCGCCACGAAATGCTACAAGGTGTGCGAGAACACCGAGCGCGTGCTGGCCATCGAACTCTTCAACGCCGCTCAGGCCCTCGACTTCCGTCATCAGGAAGGCCTCAAGAGCAGCCCCGCTATCGAGAAGATGGTCGCCGACTACCGCAAGAGCGTGAACTTCGTCGACATCGACGAGATCATGTACAAGCACATCCACTCCAGCGTCCGCTTCCTGCAGACGATGGACATTTAACGGCCAATTAAGTCAATTAACTGCCACGTTATTAACGTAAAACAGTTATGAGCAAAACCATCATCACCATCAACCGTGAATGCGGAAGCGGCGGCCGCGACATCGCCCACCGTATGGGCGAACTGCTCGGCCTCAAGGTCTACGACAAGGCCATCCTCGAGGCTATCTGCGAGAAGTACCATCTCGATCAGCAGGAAATCCTGCGCATCAAGGGTCAGAAACTCAACCTCTGGGACGACATCAGTCAGTTCTACCGCCAGTTCGGCGCCGTGGGCGACAGCTATCAGTCCGAGGGCAAGAAGCTCACCTCGCGCGAGCTCTTCTACGCCGAGGCGCAAATCATACGCAACCTGGCCTCGCAAGAGAGCTGCATCGTCGTGGGCCGCACCGGCTTCCATATCTTCAAGGACGACCCCGACGCGCTGCACATCTTCCTTATCGCCGACCGCGACCTCCGCATCAAGAAAGTGGCCGAGCGCGAAGGCCTCGACGAGAAGGCCGCCGCCAAATATATCGACGAGACCGACGATGCCCGCGAGACCTTCACCAAATACTTCGCCGGCGTGTCGCGATACGACGCCCGCAACTACGACCTCGTCATCAACGTGAGCCGCTTCACCTCCGAGGAGGTCGCCGCCTTCCTGGCCGAAAACATCCGGAAGAAGTTGGATAAATAGTGGTGCAACATCACCCTCTCAACATCTCCACGGGCGGCGCAATAACGTCGCCCGTTTTTCGTTATAGAAAGGCAATGAGGAATATTGAACTGGCAGGGCATTACGGGTACCGGCGCATAGTGCGATCGGTGCTGCCGAGCATCGGAATGGTGCTCGTAGTGTCGGTATACTCTATCGTCGACGGATTCTTCGTGGCCAACTTCGCCGGCAAGACGGGCTTTGCGGCCATCAACCTCACCTTCCCCGCCATCATGATGATTGGCTCGCTGGGCCTGATGATAGGCACCGGCGGCGCGGCATTGGTAGCTAAGATTAAGGGCGAGGGCTATCCCGAGAAGGCCAACCGCGTGTTCACGATGCTGGTGCAGTTCGGGCTGTCGCTGGGCGTGCTGCTGGGCATCGTGCTGACGGTGGCGGCGCCGTGGGTGGCGCGGTGGCTGGGGGCCGACGAGCCGATGATGGAGGAGTGCGTGACCTATCTCAGGCTGAACATGATAGGCATGCCGGGCTTCGTGCTGCAGTGCGCCTTCCAGTCGTTCTACATGGCCGCCGAACGGCCGCAGCTGGGAACGCTGATGAGCGTTGTTGCCGGCGTGACCAACATCGTGCTCGACGCCATCCTGGTGTGGGCACTGGGACTGGGTGTGACAGGAGCGGCGATAGCCACGGCAGCGGGCTGCACGGTGGGTGGGTTGTTCCCGGTATACTATTTCTCCTCGCGCCGCAACAAAGGGTCGCTGCTCATCCTCCCGACGCGCATCCTCTGGCCCTACATCGGCAAGGCCTGCAGCAACGGCCTGTCGGAATACGTAAGCAGCATCTCGATGAATATCGTCACCATGTGCTACAACCTGCAGCTGATGCGCTATCTGGGCGAGGACGGTGTGTCGGCCTACGGCGTGGTGATGTACATCGCCTTCATCTTCGCCGCCGTCTTCATCGGCTACAACATCGGCATCACGCCCATCATCGGCTACCACTACGGCGCCGGCGACATCGGGGAGCAGCGATCGCTGTTCCGTAAGTCTCTGGGAATTATCGGGGTGCTGGGGGTGCTGATGGCGGGCTCGGCGGAAGCCTTCGCCGGGCCGATAGCGCGGGTCTTCGTGGGCTACGACCCGGGGCTGACCGAGCTGACCATCCGTGCCATGCGGCTCTACATGCTGGCGTTCCTCATCAGCGGAATCAATATGTTCGTCTCGGCGCTCTTCACCGGCCTGAACAACGGGGTGGTGAGTGCCACGGCCTCCTTTGCGCGGACGCTGGTCTTCGAGTTGGCCTGCGTTTGGACGCTGCCAGCGCTGTTCGGCATCGACGGCATCTGGTACTCCTGGCCCCTGGCCGAAGTGCTGGCCCTCGTCCTCTCCGCCGTGCTGGTGGGAAGATTTGCACCGCAACTGGTGGAAGGGGGAAAAAGATTTGGCTATATAAAATAATATATGTATCTTTGCAAACAGAAACAACAACCAATATGGAAACTACAGCAAATGTAAGAAACACAAGGTCAAAGTCTTTGCGGAATATTGACATCCACAGAGACGGCCAGCCGTTGCAGTCCACCCCCAAAGAGAGGCTGCACTCTGTCGAAGAGTTCGTTGAGAAACTGGAACAGGCTGTCCTTGAGAGACTATGAAGGAATACTCGGTCAAAATCCTCGACACTGTCTTTGCCGACATTGATGATATCGCCGACTTCATCGTAGAGGTTAGCACGGTGGAACATGCCGTCAAGTATGCACGTGAGTTGCAAGCCGAGATTATGACCCTCCGCTATCTTGCGGGCATCATTCCCGAAAGCCGTTACCGTTCAGTCCGCTATTACCATCCACACGCCAAACAGCTTCGCACCCGAAACAAGCAGCTGAACATCATCTTCCATGTTGAAGGCAATGTGGCAATAGTGGACAAGATATTAGTTTCGAAGATGATTATCAATTAACCCTTATGCTACGGCAAAACGGACATAACTCGCTGATAGTCACCCCCCCCCGCAAATGCGCGGGTGAGCGTCGGGGGACTTTCCGCTTTGTTTTTAATTCAATTGCCTCTCTCTGCCGCAAACTTGCGGCGGGGCGGGATGGTTTTGTTATTTAATCAATCATTTATTTCTTAATTATAAAACAATATGAAACCATTATTCGAACCCCAAAGATACATACGAGACTATTTTGATCTTGGTGTGGAGTTTAACTTCACAAGCAACGAAAACAAACTGCAGGAAATTGCAAATTGTGTCTATCATGGATTTAACCTGTATGAAGCCTTGAAAGAACATTGTGAAGAACACCCAGAAAGGAAGTCGCGTTTTTGCCTGACATTGACAGAATACATTGAATTAATTCGAGGTGAGAAAAATGGAGTCATTACTGCACTTTATTCTCACGACCAGTTCACCTTTAAACAATTGGTCGACCTGCTAGAGGAGGAAATAATGCGTCTATTTAGATTCCCTCGCATAGGAGAGCCCTATTTTGTTCCAGTAAAAGAATATTATGACGGAGTAATCAAACATTTTAAAGGGAAAGATATAAGTGACTTAAAAAAAGCATTGGGTAATCCAACTCCCTTTGAAAAAATACCAATCACAGAGAAGGAATTAAGAAAAATCAATCCGTGGGATGGCTCTATTCAGTTTGTCAAACCAATAGAAAGCCCCTCGACCTTATATGATAAAGAAGCGAAATGTGTCTTAAAATGTGATGAACCATACATTAAGGAATTCAACAAATTATACAAAGGGGAACCATATGAATATCGAATTCAGAAGTGGCCAAAACCGTTTATTGGGAACCCATTAACCTCAAAAGTGGTTTTGCTAAGCCTTAATCCTGGCTTTAACGACAGAACCAACCGTATGTTGGCGAACGCAATGGACATACACTATCGCGAAGCTATCAACAAGCAGCTGATTGACCAAATGAGTTTTAATACTCCGTCATTCTTCTGCTCAAACATCAAAGGCGGAGGTTTGGAATTGAGCTATCTGGAAGCACAAGCGTTTGTCGATAATTGGTATTGGTATGATATCATTGAAGACTTAAGAGACCATGCGGACCTGCCCAAAACCAACTTGTACCACGACCCGTTATATGAGAAACTTTCTGTCATCCAGTATGTCGGATATGCCTCTACGGAATATAAGAGTGCTCCAAACGGCAGAATCTTCCCATCTCAGCACTTTACCAAACTTTTAATTCAACATTTGGCATTCAATAGCGACAAGGTTTTTGTCGTTGCCCGTTCGGAAAACAAGTGGCATAAGTTTATTGGAGACGAAATATGGAATAAGTTGGAGCAAGAGAACCGTCTTATACTTGGAAGAAAGATTAGAATGCAGAGCCTGACTGAAGTTGGATTAGGAAAGGATGGATTTGACAGATTGGTTGACATCCTAAAATAAGTGCAAACAAACATTTAAAAGGATACAACGTGTGTTTGGAACAGCCCATTCTGTTTTAGAACTTGCCGAAAAGAGTCTCGCCAGCCCCAAATGATTTTGAAAGGATGTGAAAAGAGTGTTGCAAGGGCCAAATGAAAATAATAACAGCCTATGATTACTATCAAGACCACCGACAAGCCTGCACACCGCGGCTGATGTGCCTTTACGTGGCACCCTGATGTAAGGGCACATCAAAGCTGATGTAAAGGCACGTGACACCCTGATGTAAAGGCACGTCACGGGAGGGGTAAAAGTGATACTGAAAACCAATTGTTTACAAACCAAATAAAAAAAGGAGTAAATTATGGCTAATTACAGAAAACGTTATTCGAAGATGACGGGCAAATGGACGCCCGTGGCCGCGGTGGGCAAGACCCTCAGTACCCGCAAGATTGCCGAGCGCATCGAGAAGGAAAGCACCGTGTCGATTGCCGACATTATGGCGGTGCTCTACTCGCTGCCGCACGTGCTGCGCGACGAGATGGCCAACGGCAATGCCGTGAAGCTGGACGGCGTCGGCAGCTTTGCCCTGACGGTGCAGTGCCACAAGACGGGTGTGGACCGCGCCGAGGATGTGGACCCGTACTCGCAGATTACCAACGTCAAGGTGCAGTTCCGTCCCGAGAAAGCCAGCGTGCAGGTGGCCGGGATGAAGAAGATGCAGACCTCGCTGGTGGCCAACGACATCACCTGGGTGGAGCTGCAGGAGAAGAAGGGCACCAAGAACGCCGGCGGCACCACCCCCTCGGGCGGCGACGACACGCCGACACCGACGCCCACACCCGACCCGGGCGGGGACGAAGGGTGATGGTATAGATGTATAAATGTAGGGGGCCCGCGGCGCTTCGCGCCGCGGGCCCCCTAACTATTTTCCTATCTCTTAGTGGGCACTCAGCCAGTCCTCTCCAACGTCTATCCCCACGTCGATGGTGAGGCCGTCGAGGGGCAGCGCCTGCTGCATCTCGCGCACCACCAACTCGCGCACCTCCTGCTCCTCGGGGCGGTAGAGGTCGAAGACCAGTTCGTCGTGCACCTGCAGTATCATCTTGGTCTTCAATCCGCGGCGCCGCAATTCCTCATGTATGCGCACCATGGCCAGCTTAATCATGTCGGCCGAGGTGCCTTGGATGGGCATATTGACGGCATTGCGCTCGGCAAAGCTGCGGGCCGAGGCGTTGCGAGAGTTGATGTCCGGCAGGTAACGGCGACGACCCAACAAAGTGCGGGCATAGCCGTGTTCGCGGGCGAACTGCTTGCTGCGCTCGATGAAAGCCTGTATGTCGGGATACTGTGCGAAGTACTCGTCGATGAGCGCCGCGGCCTCCTTGCGCGGAATGCCCAACTGCTCGCTGAGGCCGAAAGCCGAAATGCCGTAGACGATTCCGAAGTTGACGCTCTTGGCGTTGCGCCGCTGGTCCTTCGAGACCTCTTCCATCTTCAGGTGGTAGATCTTGGCGGCCGTGGCGGCATGGATGTCGAAGCCGGAGTTGAAGGCGTGCAACATGTGCTCGTCCTTGGCCAGCGAGGCGATGATGCGGAGCTCGATCTGCGAGTAGTCCGCCGCCAGCAGCAGGTGTTCGCTGTCGCGGGCCACGAAGGCGCGGCGTATCTCGCGGCCACGTTCGGTGCGGATGGGGATATTCTGCAGGTTGGGGTTGCTGGACGAGAGGCGGCCCGTGGCGGTGACGGTCTGGTTGTAGACCGTATGCAGCCGTCCCGTGGCGGGATTGATGAGCTTGGGGAAGCTGTCGAGGTAGGTGCCCACCAGCTTGCTGATGGAGCGGTACTCCAGTATCAGCGGGATGATGGGGTGCTTGTCCGAGAGCTTAGCGAGGACATCCTCGGCGGTGGAGTACTGCTTGGTGGCGGTGCGCGGAGGCTTGTCGGTCACCTGCAGCTTCTCGTAGAGTATGTCTCCCAACTGCTTCGGCGAGCTGATGTTGAAGCGTTCGCCGGCCAGCCCGTAGATTTTCTCCTCGATGGCGTTACGCTCCTCGGTGAGTTGCCGCGAATATTCCCGCAGCGCCTCCACGTCGATACGAACGCCTTCCTTCTCCATATCCATCAGCACATCCACCAGCGGAAGCTCTATCTCCTTATAGAGATGCTCGAGCTTAGCGTCGCGCAGCTTCGCCGCCATGAGGGGGTAGAGCTGCCACATAGCCGCCACCTGTGCGGCCTTGCCCTCGAGTTCATAGCCCAGCATGGAGGAGCAGATGAAGTCGAGCGTGTGGCGCATCTCGGCGTCGATGAGATAGTGTGCCAGCTGCACGTCGAAAATCTCGCCCCGCAGGGAGATATCAAGTTCAGCAAGGATGTATTTGAGGTTCTTGAGGTCGTGACAGAGCTTGGTGGTGGAAGGATTGCCGAGTAGTTGAGTGACTGGGTGCCTGAGTGGCTGGGTGGTGAGTTGGTCCACGGTGGTGGAGTAGACGGTGTCGGCGTCGGTGGCGAGGAGGAGCTTGGGACCGTCGAAAAGCAGGGCGATGTCTTTGCCCTGGAGGCTCTCGAGCACCTCGGCGGTTAGAGGAAGCATCTCCACGGCAGGCGCCTCGGAGACTGCGGGCGCAAGGTCGAAGAGCGTGGCTTGATTGCTTGATTGCCCGATTGCTTGATTGCTTGAGTTATTCTGATTACTCATATTCCCCCAAGCTACGGCTTTGGCGGGGTCCTTGACGGAGAGGTCGGTGAAGACCTTCTTGGCAAATTGGCGGAACTCTAGAATGTCGGTAGTCTCACGGAGGGCTTGGAAGTCGGGCTCCTCGAGCCGCAGTGCCTCCTCCTCGAAATCGATGGGGGCGTCGAGGCTGATGGTGGCCAGCTGCTTGGAGAAGAGGGCGTTGTCTGAATGTTCTTTGACAAGGTTGCGCAGCTTCTCGTTCTTAATCTCGTCGGGGCGCTTCACCATCTCCTCGATGCTGCCGAACTGGTCGATGAGCTTCTTGGCGGTCTTCTCCCCCACCCCCGGGATGCCGGGGATATTGTCGGAGGCGTCGCCCCAGAGACCGAGGAGGTCGATGACCTGACGGGGATTGCTGACGCCGAATTTCTCCTTCACCTCGGGGATGCCCATGATGGTGTCGGGGCGTCCCATGCGGCCGAAGCGGTACATCTTGACATGCTCGGTGACGAGCTGGGCGAAGTCCTTGTCGGGCGTCACCATGATAATCTCGTCGAAGCCCGCGAGCTCGGCCTTGTGACTGAGGGTGCCGATGACGTCATCGGCCTCGTAGCACTCGCAGGTGAGGATGGGGATGCGGAAGTCGCCGATAATGCGCTTCACCCACGGCAGGCCCATCTGTATCTCTTCCGGCATCGCCTCGCGGTTAGCCTTGTATTCGGCGTACATCTCGTGGCGGAAGGTAGGCTTCTGCAGGTCGAAAGCTACGCCGACATGCGTGGGACGCTGGCTGCGCAGCAAGTCATAGAGCGTGGTGGTAAAGCCCAGCACGCATGAGGTGTTAAGCCCCTTGGAGTTGATGCGGGGAATCTTGTTCAGCGCATAGTAGGCGCGGTACACCGCCGCCATGCCGTCAATAAGTAGAAGTTTCTTCAACTTTCTATTATCTTTAAACGTTAACCATTAACCGTTAACCGTTACTTCAGCGGATTGGCGGTCAGTTCGTCGTACTCCTGACGGTTGCGGAGGATATTGCAGGCGAGGTAGACGGCCGAACGGAACGACTGCTCGCTGGCCTTGTCCTTGCCGGCGATGTCGTAGCCCGTGCCGTGGGCGGGGCTGGTACGCACATACGGAAGACCTGCGGTGTAGTTCACGCCTTCGGTGAACGACATCAGTTTGAAGGGGATAAGACCCTGATCGTGGTAGAGCGCCAGCACGCCGTCGAACTTGTTGAACTCCGAGCTGCCGAAGAAACCATCACTCGGGAAGGGACCATAGGCGAGGACACCCTTGCCCTGCACCTCGTCGATGACGGGACGGATGACGCGCTTGTCGAAGTCACCGATGACGCCGTCGTCGCCGGCATGAGGGTCGAGAGCCAACACCGCTATCTTAGGTATGGTGATGCGGAAATCGCGCTTCAAGCTCTCGTTCATCAGCATAATCTTGTCATAGAGTAGATTATGCGTCAACGCACCAGGCACATCCTTCAGGGCGAGGTGGTTAGTCATAATGCCAATACGGATGCGGTCGCACACCATCATCATCAGGCTCGAGCAACCAAACTGGTGGCTCAGGTATTCGGTGTGGCCGGGGAAGTCGAAGTCATCGGACTGGATGTTGCGCTTGTTGATGGGGGCGGTGACGAGCACATCCACCTTGCCGGCCTTGAGGTCGGCACAAGCCTTGTCGAGACTCTCTCGACTCAGACGGCCAGCGAGCTCGGTGCTCTTGCCGAGGTCAATCTTTATCTCCTCCTGCGTCAGGTTGATGGTATTGTACTTACGGTCCTGCGCCTCGGAAGCGTCGCGGATAGTGTTGAAATTCATCTCCTGCGTCACGCTGGTGAGGAGTTTCTTGTGGTAGGAAGCCACCTTGCTGCTGCCATAGAGGATGGGCGTGCAGACGTCGAACATGCGGCTGTCGCTGAAAGTCTTGATGATGACTTCGTAGCCGACACCGTTGAGATCACCATGGGTGATGGCTACACGTATTTTCTTTTCGTTGTTGTTGTCCATTTTTATATCTTTTTTGGGAAGTTAAAGAAGTTAAAGGAAGTTATCGCGCTTCGCACTAGAAGTTAAAGACAAATGTATCAGGCGGTGCTATTGTCTATAACTCCTTTAACTTCTTAACTTCTTTAACTTCCATATAATATTTATTGCATTTGCAGGTAAGCATAGAGGAGCCTCACGCCGTAGCCGCTAGCACCCGGACGCCAGCAGTGCTGGGCTTTGGTGAAGTAGGCCACACCGGCGATGTCGAGGTGTACGTAGGGCACCTCCTTGGCGAAGTGAGCGAGGAACTTACCCGCCGTGATGGTGCCGGCCTGAGGCGTATTACCGCTATTGCGGAGGTCGGCATAGTCGCTCTTGATGAGCTCGTCGTATTCCTTCCACATGGGGAACTCAACGAGGCGCTCGTAGACCTGCTCGCCGACGAGCTTGAGCATCTCGATTTCCTTGCGGCCATTCTGTTCCATGGCGGCGATGCCGAAGGTGGAGATGGCACGCACGGCGGCGCCCGTCAGCGTGGCGGCATCGATGATAACGCGGGGGTTGTAGTTCTTCACCGCATAGGCGATGGCGTCGGCCAAAATGAGGCGTCCTTCGGCATCGGTATTCACCACCTCGACGGTGGTGCCGTCGTACATGGTGAGGATGTCGTCGGCAGCGTAAGCGTTGAATCCCGGACGGCTGTCCGTCAGCGGCAGCAGGGCCACAAGGTGCACCGGCAGGTGGTTGTCGGCGGCGGCGAAAAGCACGCTGGCCATCGTGGCAGCGCCCGCCATATCGCTCTTCATCTCCTGCATATAGTCACCAGGCTTGATATTCAATCCACCGGTGTCGTACATGATGCCTTTGCCAACGAGGCAAATCGGCCCACTTTCCTCTTTCCTCTTTCCACTTTCCACTCCATCATACTCCAGCACCACAAAGCGAGGTTCATCGACCGAACCACGGTTGACGGCCAGCAGGCCGCCCATGCGGAGGCTTTCAATCTGACGTTTGTCCATCACCGTGCATTTCACCCCATCGAGGTCGGCGGCAATGGAGGCTAGCTCGTCGGCGAAGGCGGGAGCGTTGAGGTCCTGCACCGGCAGGTTGACCCACTCGCGGCACCAATAGATGCGGTTCCAGAGGCGCTGCATGGCCTCCAGCTCATCCTTCTTGAAATAGGCGGCATCGACGGCGACCTTCTGCAGGTGGTAGGGGTCTTTGCTCTTGTAACGGTCAAAACTGTAGTCAGCCAGCGAGAGTCCTTCGAGCAGTGCCGCCACCTCCTCAGGCAACGTACCGGCGCCACAGACGGCCACCTCACTCACTCGGTCGGTCTCGAACCGCTTAATCAGCTTCATGGCGTTGCGACGCAAGCCCTCCTGCACCTCGGCTGCCGGCTTCTCGCTGTCGAACGAGAGGAAATAAAGATGGTACGGCAGACGGTCGAACACAAGAAGGAACTCGCGGCTCTCTTCACGACGTTCTTTCACCATTGCGGCTTCTTTCTTACTTAAAGGCAGGGTGCGCTCGGCGGTCTCGTCTCCGTAAAGGAAAACGATGTTGCCCTCATAATCTTTCGGGGCTATCTTGTCTAAAGTGTATATCATATAGATCAAAAAGGTTTTAAGTGTTGTTTTTTTACAACGGACAGACGCGAAATTTATTGTGTATGGGTAATGATGATGATTATTTTGTCTTCTTTGAGTTTCTGTAATGTCTCGTCGAGATGCTTCCGCGCGTCGTGGTCGAGCCATGCGGCGGGTTCGTCGAGGACTAGGACGGGGGCGTCAGAGACGAGGGCCCGCGCCAGTGCCACACGCTGCCACTGCCCCATGCTGAGCTCGTTGCCACCGTCGAAGAGACGTCCCAGGAGGGTCTCGGTGCCCTGCGGCAGACTGTCGACCACCTGGTCGGCACCAGAGAGTGCAAGGGCTCGCTGAATGTCAGCATCGTTCTTAGTTCCACCGAAGGCGACATTCTCCCCTACGGTGCAGTAGAAACGGGCGAAATCCTGGAAGAGAACTCCCATGCGGCCACGGAGCTGAGAAGGCCGGAAACGGCGGATATCGACACCATTGACGAGAACAGCTCCGGAGTCGGGGTCGTAAAGGCGCAGGAGGAATTTGACGAGCGTGGATTTTCCATATCCGTTATGTCCGTCGATGCGGGTAATCTCGCCCTTACGGGCTGTCAACGAAAAGTTCTTGAGCACGTCGCGCTCCATATCTGGATAGCGGAAGGTGACGTCGCGGAACTGCACCTCTGTGATTTCCTCGGGCACAGAGACGGCCTCTGCCGGGTCGACAATAGCGGGCTCCAGTTGGAGAAATTCGAAGAGGTTGCCAATAAAAAGGCGGTTGTCGTAGAGTCCGGCGATGCCGCCGACGAGGTTCTGCAGATAGCCCTGTCCGCGACGGAAGGCCTCGAAGAGCATCACGAAGGTACCGATGGTGATGGCTCCCGCAAAAGCCTGCTTCAGCAGCAGCCACACAATAAGGAACATGGCAGCAGCCTCGATGAAGGCACAGAGGATGTCGAGCATGCCCAGACGCCGCGAGATGGAGAGCAGTCGCGTCACCAGCTGTTTTCTGACCTCGACAAAACGGCCGCGGAAAAGCGGCGCAAGGTTGAATGTTCGCAGTTCCTTGGCGAAATCGCGGGCGGTGAGGATGGTGCCATAATAGGAGGTGCGACGGTAGAGCTGAGTATTCTCGCGGCGGAAGCGATAGATGCGGCGGGCCTTGTAGAGGCGCACGGCGAATCCCGGCACCACGGCTACCACCATCACCACAATGACCCACCACGAGGCGGTAATCATCATGGCCACCACGCCGATGATAGATACCATCGAGCCGCCGAGAGCCATGAAGTTGGAGAGTATCTGCAGCGGACGGTAGGAGGCCTCCTGCTGGGCTCGATGGAGCGTGTCGTGATAGGCTGGAGTGTCGTAATACTGCATGTCGAGCCGCGCTGATTGGTGCTGCAAGAGGTCGCTGACATGGTCTATCAGCCGCTGTCCGAGGACATCGTTGTTAACAGACGAAAGGGCGGAGACGACGCGGGTGAGCAGGAAGATTCCGCATAACGCGGCCAAAAGAGTGAGCGGAGAATACGCGGATGCGGAGGCATCGGTAACGGAATCGATGAGAAGCTTAAGAATATAGAGTCCGACAAGCGGAAGGAGGCTCTGCAACAACTCATAGAGTATCCGACGCCGAAACGACCAGGGGTCACACGCCCGCACCATCAGCAGGGCTTTCCAAAGATTCTTCATCGGATATAAATATTTTTTACCACATCGGCACCGAGGTGGTCGTTGATTTTCTGCTTAAGGCTCTCGCGACGCATCGTCATCTCATGCCGTAAGGCTGCCGACGACAAGCGCAGGCTGAGGGTCCCGTGACTGAACTGCACCGAGGAGGTGAGGCGGCTGATGAGGTCACCCGCTAACTGCCGGTAGACCGTCTCCACACGCAATTCGTCGGCGAAGTCGCCATGGTCGAGGCGCCGCAAGGCTCCCTGGAGGTAGTAGTTGAGTGTCCGGTCGGGCTGCATGTATAGTTAAGAGTTATGAGATAATAGTTAATAGTTATAAGTTTAGCGTTATGCTGCCGCGGTCGACCTGGAATATCTTATGTTCGAGGTCGGGGAGTTCGTCGAAGATAGCCTGCACACGGCCGGGCTGCGTATCTGTAAGGAGCACCTGTCCGAAGCGCTCGCTGCCCACGAGGGCGATGAGTTGCTTGATACGCAGCAGATCGAGTTTGTCGAAGATATCGTCGAGCAGCAGGATAGGTTTCTCACCCGAATGGTTCAGGAGGTACTGGAACTGTGCCAGTTTCAGCGCGAGGGCAAAACTTTTCTGCTGTCCCTGCGAGCCGAATTTCTTCAGGGGGAAGTCAGCGGTGAGCTGCAGCAAGAGGTCGTCCTTGTGTGGCCCCACATTGGTATACTGCGAATAGCGGTCGGCCTGACGCGAGGCCTCCAATTGCTGTTGGAGGGGCCGCTCGTCGCGACTATAGACGAGGGTGCCGGGTTCCTGCATACCCACTATCCAGTGGTAGTATTCCTCGAAGAGCGGGGTAAAATCCTCGATGAAACGTTTGCGCGAACTGTAGATGAACTCGCCGTGGTTGACGAGCTGAGCATCCCACACGCCCACCATGGCCTCGTCCCACTGACGGTCGTCCCACATCTGCTTGAGCAGACGATTTCGCTGTTCCAAGGCCTTGCCATAAGCGACGAGATGTTCGAGATAAGCGTGGTCGGTCTGCGAGATGACACCGTCGACAAATTTGCGACGGAGGTCGCTGCCACCGGTGATAAGCTGCTGGTCGTTGGGCGACACCATCACCAGCGGTATCTTGCCGATATGCTCCATAAGGGCCTTATAGGCCTTCTTGTTCCATTTCATCTGCTTACCAACACTCCGCTTCAGCACACAACTAGCCACATCGTCCCCATAATGGCCATGAATAGCAAAAAAATCTTCGCCAACCTTGATATTCTGGCTGTCGATAGGATTGAAATAGCTTTTGCAGAACGAGAGGTAGTAAGCGGCATCGAGGAGATTGGTCTTCCCTGCCCCATTGTTACCCACGAAGCAGTTGACGTTGCCACAGAGCTCGATATCAGCCTCTGTGTAGTTCTTGAAATTGGTCAGTATCAGTCTGTCGAGTGTCATGAGATTGCTTTTTTAACATCTTCCATCAGCCATCGAGGCGTGGAGGTAGCTCCGCTGATGCCCACTCTGCGGGCACCATCGAACCAGTACGCCTGCAGCTGCGACGGGTCGGCGATGAGATAGGTCTTAGGCTGTACCTTGCGGCAATATTCATATAGGTAGTGTCCATTGCTGCTGTTGCTTCCCGCGACAAAGAGGAGCACATCGACGCTGCAGGCAAAGCCTTCGAGGTCGCGGGCACGGTTGGCTACACGGTTGCAGACCGTATCGTATGCTACAAAATCAGCCCCTTCAGGTAAGCGACTCGCAATATTGTCACGCAACCTCTGATATTCCTCACGACTCTTGGTGGTCTGGGAATAGAGCCGGATGGGACGATGGAAATCGATGGCGCTGATATCGTCAGGACCACTGACGATGATGGCGGTGCCGTCGGTCTGACCCGTAAGTCCCACCACCTCGGCATGACCAGGTTTGCCAAAGATGACAATCTGTCCGTTCACGGGACGCATCTCGTCATAGCCTTTCCTGATACGTTGCTGTAAGGCCAGCACGATGGGACAGGTGGCGTCCACAAGTTCAATATTCAATGATTCGGCCCGACGGTAGGTCTCGGGAGGCTCGCCGTGGGCCCGGATAAGCACTTTCTTTCCGCGCAGTCCTTCCAGCATATCGTGGTCTATCACCTCCAACCCCATATTCTTCAGACGCTCCACCTCGGCACTGTTGTGGACGATGTCACCTAAGCAGTAGAGGCCACCTTCGTTCTTCAGCACCTCTTCCGCCGCCCCGATGGCTTTCACCACCCCGAAACAATATCCCGCATGCTCGTCAATGAGTATTTCCATTCCTTTAACCCTTAAACGTTAACCGTTAACCTTTACTTCAACTCATACATTGGTTTTCCTGACGCGCCTGTTCGATGACAGCATCGTATTCCTGCGGCGAGAGGTCATTGAAGAAATAGTAAACGGGGTCCACCTTCTTCCCGTTGAGTATCACCTCATAATGCAGATGTGCTCCTGTCGACATACCCGTACTGCCCACTGTACCCACCTGTTCTCCCCGCATCACCTTATGTCCTTCTTTCACCGTTGTAGTGCTCATGTGGGCATAAAGGGTATGGAAGCCGAAACCGTGGTCTATGTCCACCACGACACCATAGCCCGCATAGCCTTCGGAATTGCGCCCAGACACTCGCACCACACCGTCACCGGTGGCGTAAACAGGCGTACCGGGACGGGCCGCAAGGTCGATACCAGAGTGCAAACGTCTGTATTTCAATATTGGATGAAATCGATATCCAAAACCACTAACGACCTTACACTTGTCTTTGGCAATAGGCATAATTGCTGGCATGGACGCCATGCGTTCCGTCTTCTGTCGCGCAATGGAATAAATCTCATCGAGCGATTTCGATTCCACATAAAGACGTTTCGTCAGTTCATCCACCTTGCGGGTGGTCATCTTGATAAGCTCGCTGTTGTCGTACCCATCGAGAGAAGCATAGCGTTCCACACCACCAATACCGCTGAAGCGTTCAGAATCGCTCACCGGTTCACATTCAAAAATGGTACGGTAGAGCACATTGTCTCTCTCCTCCAAATCAGCCAGCACCTTTTCGGCACGTTGCACACGCGGCAGTATCAACTGGAACTGACGTTTGTACTGTGCCAATTCGCGCCGCAGACCTCGTTCCGACGGCGATTGGACAAACTGTAGTCCCACAAACACCAGCACTACACCAAGCACCACACCAAACAATACATTGAAACTGATGCGGCGCACCCGCTCACGCAGCGACACAAAAACTTTCTCATACTTCAACGTATGAGGGTTAAACCTATAGGTATGTCGTTGTCTTTTTTCCACAGAAATCTGGAGTTAAAGTGTGCTTTTCAGTTTATCCACAGCACGTACAAAATCATGTATCGCGTGGTAATGGTTGAAATAGAAATTCAGATTCAGTTCGGGGATTTCAATCATGCTGGCGGCATCTCCAATACTGCTCAACATGTCCTCCGTAGGCTCCACGATGGCAAGCTCTTGACAGACAAGAGTCAATGTCTTCAGTGGCAGCACATCGAAATCGACAGCACTGCGAGCCACAATAATCACGTCGGGCAAAAAATAAATTCTCCTTCCCAGATTATCTCGCATCAGAGGGAGATAGGTATCGCTACGGATATAGTCGAACACTCCCAAATCGAAATAGACCTGGTCGTAACGGCGTTTCTGGGTATTAGGCTGCCAGATGCGTCGACATGAGGCCACACGCGTGAAGGCATGAACCATCTCGCAATAGGCCTCGTAGCTCTCCCCCGTACAACGGTCTTTCACATGCCGCTGCACAGCATACATATCGTGTTCAAGCTGTCGTATCTTACTCTTGTAGTGACTGATGACGCTCGACATGAAGCGGTCACTCCGATGGCCCATCTTGTCCTTGATGGCTCGTATCACTCGCTGCGCATACTCTTCCTTGCTGGCCACCGTCAAAGCATTGACATAGCACTCCAAGAAATCGCGCTTTCGCTTGTCGGTAGCGTTCACCATCGCCTTGCTAGCCTCAGCAATGGCCTTGTCGAAACTGGGTTCCTTATCCAACAGCAGCTTCCAATAAGAGGGTCTCTGCTCGGCCAGTTTCCTACGAACAAACTGATGGTAGCTGTGACTCTCGCTCTCCCGTTCGATAAATCCCGTTCCGGGAGTCTCGTCCGCCACATAACGGCGGCCTGTATAGCGCATCTCACCACTGTCCCTAACTCCGAAATCGGAATAGCGATAGTGATTCGACAGCCTCACATACAGGCCATCGGCCACCTTCACCCACTTATACGGAAACAGTTTCATCGTTTATCCATGCACAGCCTCACCATAAGCGGCTTCCAAAGCCTCCATGACACCCTCGCTCATCGTCGGGTGCGGATGAATGGCGGCGGCCACTTCACGGGCAGTCATACCTTTCTCACGAGCGGTGGCAATCTCAGCAATCATCTCTGTCACATTGTCACCACACATGTGGCAACCCAGGATGAGGTCGGTCTTTTTGTCAACCACCACCTTCACGAAACCGTCTGTGTTGCCGGCAGCGGTAGCTTTACCACTGGCCTTGAAGAAGAACTTGCCCGTAAGCACCTCATAACCGGCCTCCACGGCTTTCTTCTCCGTTAGACCCACGCTGGCCACCTCAGGAGTGGTGTAGGTGCAGCCGGGGACATTGCTATAGTTCACCTTATGGGCCTCGCCCTTGGCGATATGCTCCACACAGCAGATGGCCTCCTTCGATGCCACGTGCGCCAAAGCAGGACCATGTACCACATCACCGATGGCATAGTAGCCCGGCACATTGGTGCAATACCAGTCGTCGACCTCGATCTTGCCTCGCTCGAACTTGATGCCCGTCTCCTCCAGGCCGAGACCTTCGAGATTCGTTACCACGCCCACAGCACTCAACACCACGTCGACATCGATAACAGTCTCGGTATTCTTCTTCACATCCTTGACGGTAACATGACACACATCGCCCTCAATATCTACCTTCTCCACCGAGCACGACGGCATCACTTTCATACCCATCTTGCGGAAGCTGCGGCTCATCTGCGCTGCCACCTCCTCGTCCTCGTTGGGCAGAATCTGCGGCATGAACTCCACCAGTGTCACTTGGGTGCCGATGCTCTGATAGAAATAGGCGAACTCGCTGCCGATAGCACCGCTGCCGCACACCAGCATGCGCTGGGGCTGCTCGCGGAGCGTCATAGCCTCGCGATAGCCGATGATATGCTTTCCGTCTTGAGGCATCGAAGGCATCACCTTCGAACGGGCGCCGGTGGCGATAATGATGTGGTCGGCCTCATACTCAGTGCCATCCACGTCCACGATATGGCCGGGTTTCACCTTGGCAGTACCCATGACGACATCCACATTGTTCTTCTTCAGCAGGAACTCGACGCCTTTGTTCATCGTGGCGGCCACACCGCGCGAGCGGTCCACCATGGCATTGAGGTCGGCCTCCACACCTTCGGCTTTCACACCGTAGGCGGCGGCATGCTTGGCATAGTTGAACGCCTGGGCGCTCTTCATCAAAGCTTTGGTAGGAATGCAACCCCAGTTCAGGCAGATACCACCCAAGTTCTCACGCTCCACTACGGCGGTCTTAAGTCCCAGTTGAGCACCTTTCACGGCAGCCACATAGCCTCCCGGACCGCTGCCAATCACCATTAAATCATATTTCATAACTGATATTTTATTATTAATATTAAGTACCAAATAAAATGCAAAGATACGAAAAAAAATGAAATAAGAAAGGAGAAATGCGAAATGAGAACAAAACTGAGAATGGATGACGTTTTTTCAAAACAAAAAAAACACCATTCCAAAAATAATTTTTCAACCACTTTCGGTGCATATCATCCCGCTTTTCTCTTTTACAATCACTTATATTTTCAGCCTCGGATAATCACTTTTGATTTTCAGCCTTTTATTGTAGTACCTTATTCTTCTGCCACTTGCGAAAACTGACAGCCATCAAACAACTCGTTTACAACCTTCTATTGATTTTTCAACAAAAAAAGCTCTATCCTTCCCTTTTTTCTATACTTTTTTTTTCAAATCCATATTTTTTTCGTATATTTTAAAGCCCTCAAGAAATGTTAAAAAAACAAATTGGTTTTTGTGAATTAGACATTTACGAAAAAAGGGATTTTTCTCTTCCCCCACGTCACGACAAATCCTTTAATAATTTTTCAAAAACCATGCAAATTTTTTTTTTCAAAATTATGCACATAAAAAGATAGACCTTTGCAAGCAGAACACGAAAATGTGAAAACGATATAAGTGACTGAAAATGGAGAACAGAAATACAAAAAACATAGAGGAAGATTATAAGAGAGTCTGGGCAAATTGTCTTGATGTGATAAAAGATTCACTTGGCCCCGAGAATCAAAAAGCTTTCGACACCTGGTTCGTCCCCATCGTACCCCTCCAACTCGATGGCTCCACTTTGTTGGTGCAAGTCCCTAGTCCCTTCTTCTACGAATGGATTGAAGAACACTATATCGACCTGCTCAAGCGCGTCATCCGCCTCCAGCTAGGCCCCAACGGCATGCTGAAATACAGCATCGTGATGGACCAGACCATCCCCTCCGACCCCATCAAAACCACCCTCGCCTCCAACAGCCGCCGCTCGGTGCAGAACCCCCTCACCGATATGCCCATTAATATTAATAAAGAGAACGCGCGCGAACTGCCCAATCCTTTCGTCATCCCCGGCCTCAAGAAGGACCGCATCCCCTCGCAGCTGAGCCCCACCTACACGCTGGAGAACTTCGTCGAGGGCGAGTGCAACCGCTTGGCTCGCTCCGCCGGCTACGCCGTGGCAGAGAAACCTGGGCAGACCGCTTTCAACCCACTGCTGCTCCACAGCAACGTAGGCCTCGGCAAAACCCATCTAGCCAATGCCATCGGTCTCAAGACAAAGGAGTTGCACCCCGAAAAGACCGTCCTCTACGTTACCAGTGAGCAGTTCATGCAACAGTACGCCCAGGCTGGACGCGACAACAACGTCAACGACTTCATCCACTTCTACGAGATGGTAGATGTCCTCATCGTCGACGACATCCAGTTCTGGTCGGGCCGCGGTCAGAAAACCCAGGAGGCTTTCTTCCATATCTTCAACTACCTACACCAACGCAACTGCCAGATTATCATCACTTCCGACAAAGCTCCGGGAGAGCTTCAAGGCCTCGAGCCCCGACTGCTCAGCCGCCTCAAATGGGGTCTCAACGCTGACCTGCAGGCTCCCGACGTGGAGACCCGCAAGGCCATCCTCCGCCAGAAGCTGCAGAACGACGGCATCGAGATGAGCGATGAGGTCATCGAATACATCGCCTATAATATTAATACGAACGTGCGCGAACTTGAAGGTGCCCTCATTTCTCTCATCGCACAGAGCTCGCTGAACCGCAAACAGATTACGCTCGAGCTCACCAAACAGATGATTGACAAGTACGTGCAGAGCAGCACGCGAGAAATCACCATCGACTACATCCAGAAGGTGGTGTGCGACAGCCTTAACCTGCCGGTGGAGAACATCCAGATGACCTCGCGCAAGCGCGAAATCGTCCAGGCCCGCCAGTTAAGCATGTACTTCGCCAAGAAGATTACCAAATCGAGCCTCGCCGTCATCGGCATGCAGTGCGGCAACAAGGACCACGCCACCGTGCTCCACGCCTGCAAGACCATCGAGAACCTGCGCCAGACCGACCGCTACATCCGCAACTTGGTCGACGAGCTCGAGAAGAAATTTAAAGAAGCATGAAGACAGCCTTCAAGCCGGGGACGATGATCTACCCGCTGCCGGCCGTCATGGTCAGCTGCGGCGACAGCCCCGAGAACTATAACATCATCACCATCGCATGGACGGGCACTATCTGCAGTGACCCGCCCATGTGCTATATCAGCGTGCGGCCCAACCGCCATAGCCACGAGTTGATTTCCCGCACGGGCGAGTTTGTCATCAACCTCACCACCACCGAGCTGGCCCGTGCCACCGACTGGTGCGGCGTCAAGAGCGGCCGCGAATACAACAAGTTCCGCGAGATGGGCCTCCACCCCGAAGCCGCACAGCTCGTCAAAGCACCCCTCATCAAGGAGAGCCCTCTGAACATTGAGTGCAAGGTAGTAGAAGTGAAGCACCTCGGCAGTCACGACATGTTCATCGCCAACGTGGTGGCCGTCGACGCCGAGGAGGACCTGATAGACAAGAGCACCGGCCAGTTCCAGCTCAACCACGCCGGCCCCCTCGCCTACTCCCACGGCAAATACTACGGCCTCGGTGAGAAGCTCGGCGGCTTCGGATTCAGCGTTAAGAAAAGAAAATAAAAGCGATACATTGTTCGGGCGTACACGGGAGTACGCCCCTACCAAAACGACAACCGTAGGGGCGTACCCCCGTGTACGCCCGAACAACAACCAACGTACCCCCGTGTACGCCCGAACAATACATGGAACAACAATTGCCATACCGAAAACAACTCCGACTACAGGGCTATGACTACACCCGTCCCGCTTACTATTTCTGTACCATTGCTGTAAACGACAAACTTCATCTATTCGGGAATATCATCAATGGGATGATACACCTATCTTCTGGGGGAGAGATAATCCGACAGACAATACATGAGATTGCCACAAGATTTGACAAGACCGAGATAACTGAATATATTGTTATGCCAAACCACGTTCATCTTTTGTTTTTCAATGGAGGCGAGCACTATGTACCCGACATTATTCGTTGGTTCAAGAGTGTTTCCACCAACCGCTACATTCATGGCGTCAACGAACAAGGATGGACTCGCTTCAACAAGACATTATGGCAACGCAACTACTATGAACATATTATCCGCAACCAACAGGCCTTCGAAAATATCAGATTGTACATTAGAGACAACCCAAAACGGTGGAACAATGGGTGTGACGAAGATATAGATGGCCTACCAGCAAGCATACACATGGGTACGGGAACAACAACAAAACAATGAACGATACGGGCGTACACGGGGGTACGCCCCTACCAAAACGACAACCGTAGGAGCGTACCCCCGTGTACGCCCGAACAATAAAAACCAGAAAACAATGAACATCACCTGCGTAGAATCCCTCGGCGTCAGCCGAGAACACTTTGAGGAGCTCAAGGCTCATTACGCCTCCCTTGGCCATACCTTCACCTATTATATGGATCGCAAGGAGGACGAGGAGACCCTCGCCGAGCGTATGCGCGAGGCCGACATCGCTGTCATCAGCAACATCAAGCTGTCGGCCAACGTCCTCAGCCAGTGTCCGAAGCTGCGCTACCTCAGCGTGGCCTTCACCGGATTGGACCATATCGACCTCACATACTGCAAGGAGCATAATATCACCGTGCAGAACGCCGCGGGCTACAGCACCACGGCCGTCAGCGAGCTGGCGGTGGGCATGATGCTCGACCTGCTGCGCAATATCGTCACGCTGAACGAGAAGATACGTCAGGGCGGTAGCCGCGGCACTTTCCTCGGCCGCGAGCTCCGCGGCAAGACCGTCGGCATCGTCGGCACCGGAGCCATCGGCACCGCCACCATACGCCTCCTGCTGGCCTTCGGTGCCAAGGTCATCGCCTGGAGCCGCAGCGAGCGCCCCGAGGTGAAAGCCATGGGCGTGAAGTATGTGACATTGGAGGAGCTGCTCAAGGAGAGCGACATCGTCACCCTCCATGTTCCGCTGTGCGACGAGACCCGCGGTCTCATCGGCAAGAAAGAACTCTCCCTGATGAAACCCACCGCCCTCTTGGTCAATACCGCCCGCGGCCCTGTGTGCGACATCGCCGCCGTGGGCAAGGCCCTCGTGGACGGCCGCATTGCCGGCGCCGCCTTCGACGTCTTCGAGCAGGAGCCTCCCCTGCCCGTCGACCACCTGCTGCTCTCCACCGGCCGCTGCCTGACGACCCCTCACATCGCCTTCGCCACCGAAGAAAGCTTTGCCGCCCGCGCCGACATCGTCTTCGGCCACATCGACGATTTCTTAAAAAATATTAAATAATCTGAACAAAAGTTATTTTTATTTTAAGGTAACACCCACGGGCCTTATATTATATATAAGGCTCATTTTTTTTATTGTCCTTCAACCATTGTTCAACCATCAAAAATGGTTAAACAATGGTTAAACAATGGTTAAACAGGAGCCATAATTATTAATTATCAAACATTTACAGATATGAGAAACAACAAGATTGTGGGACTGTCGCTGAATGGCAGTCTAAAAAAAGCAGGAGTAACCTTCTACACCAAGAATGGTCAGACAATTATGCGCGTGGCGAGGAGCCAGCAGCCGATGAGGCGGACGCGAGAGCAATTCGTGGCGAGACAGCGCATGCGGCATGCGGTGGCGATGTGGCGGCCGCTGAAATGGGCTGGGGAGCCGCTACTTGGCTACGGGCGGTTCCTATCGCTGATGCGGCGGGTGCCAGCGGTGTTCCTCACCGAGAATCAGCATATCAGCGGCGTAACGCTGCTGCTACCCGGCATGCCGGTGAGCGACGGCGTGCTGCCCGTGGTAGAGCAATGGCTGGGGATGGTGGAGGGCACGTCGGCGCTGCTGGTGGAACCCGGAAGCCTAGAGATGCGAAGCGGCGACAAGCTGCTGCTCTATAGAGCGCAGCAGACCTTTCACTTCGACACTCCTAGAGTAGCCATCACGCGGCGCGAGGTGGAGTCCTCGGAGTGGGTGGTAGACGGCGACAGGGTGGCACTGGTGGACGAATCCTTCGGTGACACCCTGTCGGGATGGGCATTGGTGCATACCCGAGGCGGCCGTTGCTCGAGCCAGGGGGTGGTGACGTGCTGCACCTATTATCAGCAGTTCACCACAGAAGAGGCCCTCCTGACCGCCGCCGAGAGCTATGGAGGAATTATTGCAGCTTGATGTGCTTCTTGCCGTTCTGGAGGTAGACGCCGCGGAAGTCGGCGGGAACTTCGGTGCCAAGGTAACGACCATCGATGGTGAAGACACGTGGATCGTTGACAATCTGCTGCCCGGTCTCCACATCATCGATTCCAACACTGCCGCCTCCCACATAGCAATTGTCTTCGAAATGAGAGGTGCCGTCGGTGACGTTGTTGCCAGTGGCAAGAGAGGGAGTGCTGGGGGCGGAAATGACAAGTCCGCTTGAATTGCCACCAGGGCCTCCGTGACCACCGCCGGTACTGATGGTGGGAGTTTTGAAAGCTATACTGTTGTCGCCGTAGGTGACGGTGTACCAGGTATTGCTGCTGACGGAGGATTGCTGAATCTTGGGTTGGTTGTAGGTGGCACCGTTCTCGACACCACCCACGGCAATGACGATGCCGCCGTTGACATAGACCTTCTTGCCCTCCTCGCTGTTGGCATCGATGGCATTCTCTGCACCGCCCGAACCGATGGCATACACCAAACCTCCGTTGAGGTAGACATTGCCGTTGGCGTCGATGCCGTCGTTGTTGCTGGAGCGGGAATAGATGTAGCCGCCGGTGATGGTGAGGTCCTGCGCCGAGTTGATGCCGTCGTCATAGGCGTTGATATAAATCTCGCCGCCGCTGATATTGAGGTAGTTCTTGCTCTCGATGCCTTCAGCGTTACGTCCGCTGGTGGTCACCTTCACCTTTCCGCCGCTGATGACCATGCCGCCGCTGTAGGTGTAGCTGTTGTTGCTCACTTCGGTCTTGAGGCCGGCCTTGATGCCCTTGGGCGACGAGTAGTAGTTGCTGCTGATGCGGTCAGTGTTGCCATTATAGTTGGTGTTTTCGTTGGAGCCATCGTTATAGTAGAGGCCACCGCTGGTGGAGACGGTGATGTCGCCGCCGCTGATGGTGAGGATGCTGTCGCACTTCATGCCCTTGCCGCCCGAGCCGGTGGCGGTGAGCGTCAGGGTGCCGCCGCTGATGTCGATATTGCGGTCGGAGCTGATGCCGCAGGCCGCCTTGGTCTCCCCATCGTCCTCATCCCAGGTGCCCTTGCCGCTGGTGGTGACATTGATGACGGGCTCGCCACTGATGAAGATGTCGCCGGCAGCCTTGATGCCCTTGGCGGCGATGGCGGCGCAGTTGACGGTGATGTTGCCGCCCTCGATGTAGATGTTTCCGCTGTCCTCGTCCTCGTGGTCGACGGCCTCGCCCGTCGAGGCGTCGCCGTCGAGGTCGCACTGGATGCCGTCGTCCTCGGTGCCGCTGATGTTAATGGTGCCGCTCTCCATCAGGAAATACTGGTTGCACGAGATGCCGTCGCCCACGGCGGAGGTGACGTTGAGGGTGGCGTTCTTAAGCGAGATGTACTCGCCGGCCTTGATGGCGTGCTTCACGTTGCCCACCACGTTGAGGGTGCCCTGCTGTTTAAACTCGGCGTGGCCTTTCACGTAGAGGCAGCCCTTCTGCGAGCCGCTGGCGGCATCGACGAGGGTGTTCTCGGTGCCTGTGATGACCTTCACGTTGATGCGCTTGCCGTTCTGGATATGCACCGCGGCACCGCTGTAGACGGCCGAGCTGTTGGTCAGCGTCAGACCGTTAAGCTCGATGGTGGCCTTGTAGGAGCCCGACATATAGAAGCCGCCGTCGGTCGACGAGCCGCTGAGGTTGTAGGTAATCTCGCTGGCGAGGTCGCTGCCCTGCGCGATGGAGACGTGTGCTCCCTGCTGGCTGACAGTGAGGTACTGCGCTGCGCTGTCGCCCACGCTGACCGTAGCGGTGTCGCCGTTATAGACGACATTCACGCCGTAGTCGCTCTGCGCCATAGCGGCCACGCCGCAAGCCAGCGCCATGATGGAAACGAGGAATTTCTTCATAATCCGTTGTATTAGTGGTTAATATTTGATTTCGCATCCCGATGTTTATCGCTGCAAAAATACGAACAATATCCCATCTGGCCGCTAACATCAGGAGCGGAATCTATGGCAAAAGGTCGGGAAGAATACAATAAAATCCCCTCCGCATCGTTAAAATCACAGCAATGGAAGACACTGCAAAGAAAACGAATGAATATGGCTTAGTGCAACCTTGACCCGGGCGCTGCCGAGGCCTTTGTCGCGGTTCTTTGTATCGGGTCCCGCTTTTCTATTTATGTTTATTGTTATTTTTACCCCGGGTTTTTGGTCAGGAATACCCGGGTTTTTCTGGTAAAAAAACCCGGGGTTTTTGGGGTAAAAAACCCGGGTATTCTTGGGTAAAAACCCCGGGTGTTTCGGGGAGGAAACCCCGGGTATCCCCGGAACGGAACCCAGGGTGTCCTTTAATTCACCTTCACCCAGGTCATTGTCTGCGTCACGGTGGTGCCGTCTTCTTTTTTGCGGAGGGCGGTCCATTCCATCTGGTTGCCGGCGATGGAGGCGATTTCCCACCATTCGCGCAGCTCCTCCTCGCCCTGGTTCTTCCAGCGCGTGGCCAGCAGCGTGCCGTCGACGAAGTAGTTCTGGAACTCGCGGTTGGTCACGGACTCCCACTGGCCTTCGCCGACCAGGCCACCTTCAGCCGCTACTTCCGCCGCGAAACCGGCCTCTACCCCACCGAATTCCGCGAAGGGAATACCATGTGCCCGAAACCGTGAAATTTGAATGGTCAGATAAAGCAAAAGCCTGTTGGTATTTTTTCGGTATGTCAAGAATTCTATGTATCTTTGCATTCGGATTTATTCCGTCAAATGGCTTTATGAAGAAAGTACAATACGCTATACTATATATATTTGCGGCGGCACTCGCCGCAGGTTGTGGAGGACATGAAAACGGTCGCGAGGTGCAGCCTGCCGACTCGCTGTTCGTCGCCGAGATGGCGCGGGCCAAGGCTTATAGCAGTGAGCGGGAGGGAAACCTGGATTCGGCCCGCATCGTCCTCGAACAGCTCGTGCGGCAGGAGGGTCTCTCCCTCGAGCAGCAGGCCGACGTCCTTGGGCAGTTGGTCTATGTGTCGCGCCTGCGGCAGAATGACGAGAACGCGCTGAACTACGGGACACGGTATATAGAGGTATGCCGCCAGTTGGGCGAGGAAACCAAGGCTTTGGTGGCTCAGGCGGAGCTAGGCGGCTCCCTCGTCCGCATGGGTCGCACCGACGAGGGCTTCGACAAGATGGACGACGCCATCGAGCAACTCGGCCGCGTGCGTCGCTTCACCGAGATGGATGCCTGCATCCGCGCCATGAAGAGCAAAATCCATGTCCTCGACGACCTCAAACGCTTCGGAGAGATTGTCCCACTGGGCGAACAAATCATTGCGAAGCTGGACGATTTCGGCCGTAACCCCGACGACTATGCCGACGGCAGCGAACGTCTGCCCACCGACGAGAAGAGGCCCGGCTATATCGACTTCTACACCGGCCAGGCCTACGCCTTCATGACCCAGGCCTACGCCAAAATCAACCAGCTCGATAAAGCACGCCAGACCATGCGGCTCTTCGAGCAGACGGCTTACAGCCGCACCTTCAGCGGCCGCAAGATTATCTCCTCCACCTGGTGCCAGATGGGTATGTACGACAAGATGCTGACTTTCTACGATGAGCTGGACAGCGTCTGGGGAGCCGACACGCTGCACCGCGACTACGCCATCTCGCTCTACAACCGCGCCATAGCCGCCCGTGCCCAGGGGAAGTACCAGCTGATGGGCAGCTATTTCAAACGCTATATCGAGCTTCAACGCAGTCTCAACGACGCCGAGCGCATGGCCACGGCGCAAGAATATGCCGCCCGCTACCACGAACAGGAGCAGCAGCTGGCCCTCGAGCAGGAGCGGGATGCCGGCAGACGTGTGAGCATCATCGCCCTCTTCCTGGGTCTCATAGTGCTCATAGTGGTCGGCTTCGTCATCTTGTTGCTGCGACAGCTGAGAGAGATCCGCAAGAAGAACGCCGTGCTCTCGAACGAGATTGCAGAAAGGATTGAATATGAGGAGAAATACCAGCAGTTAGTTGGTAGTGGGGAGTGTGTAGTGGATAGCACACGGAAACAAGCGCTACACACTATCCACTACCCACTATACACTCAGGAGCTCGAAGAGCTTAACGACAGCCAGTTGTATGAGTTCCTCCGTCAGGTTATTCTGGAGGAGAAGCTATATGTGGATCCGGCGTGCGACCGGCAGCTGCTGCAGAACCGCTTCCAGCTGTCGAAGGAGCGTCTCGGTGCCGCCTTCGCCCAAGGGAGCCGCTACGGCACGCTGAAGAGCTTCCTCAACGAGGCGCGTCTGCAGCACAGCGCCAAGCTCCTCGCCGAGAACCCGGAGATGAGCATCAACGAGGTCGCCATCGCCAGCGGCTACGCCTCCTACACCGTCTTCTCCCGCAACTTCAAGCAGCGCTTCACCATCACCCCCACCGACTTCCGCCAGCAGAAAGACAGCCCCATACAATAAATATGTACTGAGGCCGTTATTATTGAAAATGAGATAAAAACGTTACATTCGCCGCAAGTTTAGAGACGACCGTAAGGATTAATTCCTGCTGGAGGTACGTGAGACCACCCGGATGCTAAAGCAACATCCTTTTCTACATTATTTAGACCCTGATTGCCGGTACTTTTGTGCCGGCGGTTTTGTGTTTTCGGGGTGAAAACGGATGATTTTTCACCCAAAACAGGCTATTTTGGCTGTCAGACGGAAAATCATATCGATTTTGTATATTACTGATAATCAGTATGGCTTTTTGTCCGTTGATATGATTTTTCGTCTGGGGGATATGATTCTTCGTCTGAAAGATATGACTCTTCGTCTGCGCGCTTGCGCGGGTGGATTTTTATTTGTATTTTTGCGGGACGAAAAACAATAAATCATCCATATTATGAAACGAAAGATTTACATTCCGATTTTGACATTCTTCGTGATGCTGGGGGTGGGGCTGATAGCCTACGGGGTCATCACGCTGATGCCCAGTTAAAGCTCAAAAGAACCCAAATATATCTCAATCATAACGAAAAGAACACCGACAGCAAGAGATAAATGGAAATTAAAAACAGCAGTAATATGAAACGCATCCTTTGGGTGTTCGCCGCCACCGTCATCTGCGGCGCATGCCTTTTCACCTCGTGCAAGAAGGACGAGGAAACCGGAAACAGCGACCTCCGCGTCGCCGAGAAAATCATCGGTAAGTGGGTCACCGCCGACATCGACGGCCAGCCCGTGCCGACCAACGACAAGAAGGTCTACACCTTCGTCTCCACCACCAAGGCCTACATCAGCGCATCGCTCAACACCCATCCGGAAGTGCCAACCGTATGGGCCAACCAAACTGAAGTTGCCGTGTCCATTGACGGCAACAAGGTGACCGTCACCCACCACCCCGACGAACACATGACGACGGTGCAGGAGTACACCATCACAACCATCAGCGACAACGAGTTCACCGCCGACCTCAAAATAACCGCCACGGTCGACGGCACCGTAGTGCATACGCAAGAGGAAACAGTCCGCTACGTCAAAGTCACCGCCGACTACTCCGCCGCCATCCTCGGCCTCTGGGAGTGCCAGGGCATCACCGGCGGCGAGACCAACAACGACGACAACGCACGCCTCGAGTTCATGGCCGACGGCACCTACCGCTTCTACCGCCGCAACGACGCCGGCGTCTGGAACCTCGTGCCGCGCCAGACGAACGAGTACTTCGTCGACGGCAACCTGCTCTGCACCCGCTGGCAGGCCGAGGGCGAGGAGATGAGCTACGAATGGTGGGAGATCGCCTCCTCCGCCGACGGCCACATGCAGTGGACCGCCCTCCGCCAGCAGGCCGACGGCTCGACCTTCCAGCAGGGCGTCAGCTGGGCCGCCGCCGAGGCCCGCACCGTGCTGGCCGGCATAGATGTCGACGGCCTCTACAACTACGGCGACGCCACCTACACCTTCACCTACGACGACCAGCTCCGCCTCACCCACATCCTCGAGGTGGTCCCCGCCGACAACAACCTCGTGGCCCGCGACATCACCGTCACCTACTCCGCCGGCCAGGTCATCTTCTCGGGCTTCATCGAGGGCTCCGACGAGACCGACGTCTGCACCCTCGACGCCCAGGGCCGCATCGTCGAGGTGGTCCATACCCACATCCATTCCGCCAGCGGCGGCGGCCTCGACACCTCCTATTCCACCTTCACCTTCGCCTACGACGCCGACGGCCACCTCCAGACCCAGACCTGCAACGGCCTCGTCACCACCTACGAATGGCAGGACGGCGACATCGTCCGTTTCGTCGTCGGCACCGAGGCCAGCGGCTACACCGTCGAGCTGACCCCCTCCGACGCCCCCGCCCAGGGCTGCTTCAACCTCTTCGGCTACAACCTCGACCTCTCGTTCCTCTGCCCCCAGGGCCTCTTCGGTGTCCCGCCGCTCCACATGCCCGCCACGCGCGTCATCACCATCATCATGGGCGGCAACCCCGTCCACTCCACCACCTTCAACCACACCTACACCGTCAGCGACGGCCGCCTCGCCACCGTCGACGACAACTACACCTTCCACTGGGGGCTGAGGAAGAAATGACCCCCTATATAATATAATGTATAAGCAGGGTCGCCCTGCGGGCGAGCGAAGCGACCGAAAGAAGAAGCGACCCCAAAAAGCGAAAAACAACTAAAAACAATAAAACAATGAAGAAACTTTTCATGGTGCTCGCCGCCACCGTCATCTGCGGCACATTCCTTTTTACCTCCTGCAAGAAAGACGAGGACAACAGCCTCAACCTCGAGGAGAAGATTATCGGGAAGTGGATGGAAACCGATATTAACGGCCAGCCGGTGCCGACCAATAAGAAGAAGGTCTACGCTTTTCTCTCCACCACTAAGGGCTATATGAGCGCATCGCTCAACGAACGTCCTGAAATTGGTTCGCACTGGCTTGATAAATTGGATTTCGATGTTGTCATCGACGGCAGCAAGATGACTCTCACCATCCATACCGACGAGCATACGACGGTGGTGGAGGAGTTCACCGTCACAGCTATCAGTGGTACGGAGTTCACCGCCAACCGCAAGATAACCCGGACAAATGACGGTAACGTGGTGCTTACCCTTGAGGACACCGTCCGTTTTGTCAAAGTCACCGCCGACTACTCCGCCACCATCCTCGGCACCTGGCAGGGCCACTGCACCAGCGAGGGCTCGGTGTTCGACGACGGGCAGGAGCACCGCTGGCAATATAATGCCGACGGCACCTATGTATATTACGCGAAGGACGGCGACAACTGGGTGCCCTACGAGGGCAACACGCTGAACGAGTACTTCGTGGCGGGCACCCTGCTCTGCACCCGCTGGATTGACAACGGGCAGGAGAACCGCGAATGGTGGGAAATCACCATCGACGGCACCCGCATGCACTGGACCGCCCTCCGCCAAAACCCCGACGGCACCACCTTCACCGCCACCTTCGAAATGGAGAAAGTGAATTAAAGGACACCCGGGGTAAAAATAACAACAAACATAAACGTCTAATCTAAAACAAGTTTGTCGCGCTGAGAACGCGACGGTGTCGCACTGAGAGGGCGACAATGTCGCACTGAGAACGCGACAACGTCGCACTGAGAAGGCGACAGAGGGGATTCCGGAAGAATAACCTTTTTATCAACCTAAAATATTAATATCATGGCATTTATCAAGAAAATCAAACGCAAATGGCAGGGCCAGGAGAAATGGACCGTGACGACGGTGACCCAGGGCTCGCCGGTGAGCACGAAGGAACTGTGCCAGTACATCGCCGACTCGACCACGGCGTCGGCCTCCGACGTGATGGCGGTGCTGCTGTCGCTGCCGAAGGTGATGGAGCTGTACCTCAAGAACGGCCGCTCGGTGAAGCTTGAGGGCATCGGCACCTACCGCTACAAGGTTTCAGCCGGCATGGTGGACAACAAGGACGACGCGGGCGAGAGCCTGATCCGCGACATCCGCGTGCAGTTCACGCCGGAGCGCACGGTGACGGCCGTGGGCAAGCAGCGCATCACGCGCCGCGCGCTGATTCCCGACAACCTGACGTGGGAAATCTACGACAAGCCGTCGAAACCGCGCACCACCCCGACGCCCGACCCCACACCCACACCCGACCCGGGCGGGGACGAAGGGTGAGCCCTTTGCGGGCCGGGGCGAGAGCCCTTGCCCGCAACAAGATAAAATTAAAAACAAAGAAACAATGAAACGAATCCTCATGGTGCTCGCCGCCACCGTCGTCTGCGGCGCAAGCCTTTTCACCTCGTGCAAGAAAGACGAGGAAAAGCCCGACAACCCCGCCACCGGCGAGGTCCGCCTCACCCAGCAGTATATGGTCGCCGTCCGCACCACGGGCGACACCTTGATAATCACCAACGAGGACTTCGTCTGGGAGAACGGCCTGCTGCGCAGTAGCCACATCCTCATGGACTTCAACGGCTCCAGTAGCGAGTTTGTAACCAGCTACCTCTATGACAGCGACGGAAACTGCATCGGGGAGCACGAAACCTCTTCCAACCTGAGCCACGACAGGTATTATACCTACGAGGGTGGCCGCATGACCCGCGCCATCGAGATGACGGACTCCGACACCATCGTAAGGGTCACCATCACCGGCCACACCGCCGACGGCCACATCCAGGCGCTCACCGTCGAGAGCCTCACCTCGGGCCGGGTCACCGACTACCAGCTCACCTGGCAGAACGGCGACATGACCGGCTACACCAAGCACCCCGTCACCCCCGCCGGCGAGGACGAAGCCTACGTCATCGAGTACGACAACTACCCCAACATCAGGACCGGCATGCCGCTGGCCGAAGCCATCTTCTTCCCGGAGACGATAGCCTCCAAAGTCTCAGTGCACAACAGGTATATCAACAACCAGGAGTACACCTACGGCAACGGCCGCCTGATCAGGTCCACGGTCTTCACCGACGACGTGAGCTCCGTCACCTATTACACCTACAGCGACGGCACCACCGGACGGGAGTGAAAGTGGGAGTTAAATAGGGAGTTAAAAATAGGAGTTAAAATGTTAATCAAAAACAAATATCATGAACAGCAACACAGAAACAATATGAAACGAATCCTCATGGTGCTCGCCGCCACCGTCGTCTGCGGCGCTTGCCTTTTCACCTCGTGCAAGAAGGACGAGGAGAACACCCCCGGCGAGGGCATCGCCATGATTGTCAAGAACGGGCAGATCGACTATTGGCGTCAGATTGAGACCGCTTTCCGCAGCGCCTGCTCGGAGAAGGGCCTTGAGGCCTACTATTACGCCACTACGGCCGAGAATGCCTATCAGGAGCAGGTGGCCGCCGTGGAGGAACTCAGGAACAGCGGTAAGAATCTGAAGGGCATCATCTTCGCCCCCAGCTTCGGTGTGGGCGGCGAGAGTGCCGAGGCCGCGGTGGCTGCTCTGGCCGCCGAGCGCGGCATCCCGGTGGTTATCCTCGACTCGCCCGTCGGCGACGCCAGCCCGCTGGCCGCGTGTCCCTACTTCGGCACCGACAACGCCGCCGCCGGACGCGCCATGGCTGCCCATGTCGCCGCCGACCGCATCGCCGCTTTCGCCATGGCCAACAGTCCGGGCGTCGAGCGCGCCCAGGCCTTCAAGGCCCTCAAGCCCAACACCGACATCTTCACCGTGGGCGACGTGGCCGTCAGCGAGGTGCAGGCCGTGATGAATGAATACAACGACTTTGTCTTCTTCAACGGCAACGACTGCATCGGCGTCCTCGCCATGCTCAAGGCCGCAGGCAAGAACGTCTACACCTTCGACGTCTACAGCGAGTTCCTCGACGAACTCATCGCGGGCAACACATTCCTCAAGGGTGTCATGGCGCAGAACACCTTCGCCATGACCCGCAAGGCCGTGGATGCCGTCGTCGCCCGTGCCACCAGCGGCGAGATGGTCCCCACTTTCTACATCACCTCTGCCAACCTCGACGACCCCAACGTGCAGCCCTTCCTCGAGTTCTACGGC
Organism: uncultured Bacteroidota bacterium; assembly: GCA_902800395.1. Lineage (GTDB taxonomy): Bacteria > Bacteroidota > Bacteroidia > Bacteroidales > P3 > Colimorpha. Next base: position 171,005 of record CADCEC010000003.1, read on the forward strand.
CGCACGAACAGCTCGACCGGCGAGGTACGCCTCACCCAGCAGTATATGGTTGCCGTCCGCGCCACGGGCGACACGGTGACGACCGTCACCCAGGACTTCGTCTGGGAGAACGGCCTGCTGCGCCGCAGCTACATCCACAATTTCGTCGCCTACACGGGCTCCACCATCAATGACGAAACCATCTATGATTATGACAACGACGGCAACTGCATCGCGGAGCACTACACCGCTCCCAGCCTGAGCTACGTCAACTACTACACCTACGAGGGTGGCCGCATGACCAGCGCCGTCGAGGTGAGGGGCTCCGACACTACCGAAAGGGTCACCATCACTGGCTACACGGCCGACGGCCACATCCAGTCGCTCACCGTCGAGAGCCTCGCCTCGGGCCGGGTCACCGACTACCAGCTCACCTGGCAGAACGGCGACATGACCGGCTACAGGAAGCACCCCGTCACTCCCGCCGGCGAGGACGAAAGCTACACCATAGAGTATGACAACTATCCCAACATCAGGACCGGCATGCCGCTGGCCGGTTCCGTCTTCGACCCGGAGATGATAGCCTCCAAAGCCTCGGTGCACAATTGGATAGTCCTCAACATGGAGTACACCTACGGCAACGGCCGCCTGATCAGGGCCACAAGCTCCACCTCCGCCTTGAGCACCGTCACCTATTACACCTACAGCGACGGCACTACCGGGAGGGAGTGAAAGTTTGGTCTCCTTCTTTTCTGCGGTTGTGGCCAGAAGAAAGCCGACAGAGGCTGGAGCGACAGCATCGCCGTCGAGGCCCTTGTTGTCTCGGCGGGTGACAACGCGGGTCAGCGAGACTATGTCGGTGTGATTGGTTCGGAGGTGGAGGTGGACATGAGCTTTATTCTCGGAGGTACGCTGACGAAGGTAGCTGTGAGCAACGGCGAGAAGGTGCGCAAGGGACAGGTGCTGGCCGAAGTGGACGGCACGACGGTGAGCAGTCTTCACAACAGGCTCTGGCGACGTTGCGGCAGGCGGAGGATGCCTACAACCGCCTGAAGAAGGTCCATTCGGAAGGGGGCATCAGCGATGTCCGCTGGATAGAGATGGAGACGGACTTGGAGAAAGCCCGTCAGGCGGAGGTAGCAGCCCGCAAGCGTGTGGAGGATTGTGTCATCAGGGCTCCTTTCGACGGCGTGGTCTCGTGCAGGAACCACCATGTGGGGGAGGAGATGAGGCCTATGGAGCCTTTTGCCCGTGTGCTGGACTTGCGACGTCTGCGTGTGGGTTTCTCTGTCCAACTGGCCTGTCTGTCGACAAAACATTTCAGTGCCGTCATCAAGGAGGAGACGGGACATACCGCTGCCCATTGGATTCACAACCAGGTGGTGGCTGAAGCCAAGATGCTGTTGCACATGCGTCACGACCTCACCGTGCAAGCCATCTCCGACATGCTGGGTTTCGATGAGCAAGCCTCCTTCAGCCGCTATTTCCACCGCGAAACGGGACTTTATCCCACCGAGTTCCGCACAAACAACTGACAGCTGAAAAGACCAATCACAGGCAACAACCATAACGCAGGGGCCCGCGGCGCTTCGCGCCGCGGGCCCCCATTATCTTTGTTCTTAACTCTTAGTTCTTACTTCACAGGATGGTCCTTGTGGAAGGCCTCGAGACGAGCCTTGAGGTCGGGGAACTGGTCGCGCTGCACCAGGGCCACACAGGCGCGGATGCCCTGCTTGTGGCTGCCCGTGATGTCAAGGGCAATGGCGCTGATGCCGTAGCGGATGAGCTCGTTGAGCAGGGCGACACCCTCGTAGCCGGGATAGCAGAAGGTGAAGTAGAAGCCGTCGCCGATGTCCTCGCCCATATCCTTGTCGTAGACGATATAGAAGCCGTTGTCGGTGAAGAGTTTCTTCATGATGCCGGCCTTCTCGCCGTACTCGCGGATATCCTTCACGAAATTGAAGGTACCGTCGTTGGCGCCCTTGAGCATGGCGGCCATAGCGTACTGCACGCTGTGGGCGGTGCCGCTGGAGAGGCAGTAGAGGGTACCGAAGATGAGGGCGCGGCCGAGCTGCGTCTGGCTGTAGTAGCGGGCCAGGTCGGGGCACTCCATGTTGAACAGCTTGGGCGAGCAGACCATCATGGCGATACGCTCACCGGCATAACTGAAGCTCTTCGAGCCGGAAATCATGATGACGTAGAGGTCGGTGTACTTGGCCACGGTGGGCTGGAAGGGAGCCTTGCCGGGGACGCTGTAGTCCTTGCGGAAGTCCATGAGGAAGTAGGCCGAGTCTTCCATCACGACGACGCCGTACTTGTTGGCCATCTCGCCGATGATCTGCAGCTCGTGGTCGGTGAAGCAGAACCAAGCGGGGTTGTTGGGGCTGCTGAAAATCATGCAGGCAACGTCGCCGTCCTTCAGCTCCTCTTCGAGCTTGTCGCGCAGCTTGTCGCCACGGTATTCATAGACGTCGAAAGCCTTCATCGGGATGCCCAGCACGCGGCACTGCTGCTTCTGCACGGGGAAGCCGGGGTCGATGAAGAGCACCTTGGTCTTCTTGGCATCGTAGCGCGTCAGCGTCAGGAAGCTGGCAAAGCCTGCCTGCATCGAGCCCACGGTGGGCACGCAGCAGTCGGGCGTGACGTCGATGTCGAGGAAGTTCTTCACAAAGCGAGCAGCCTCTTTCTTGAAGTCGGCGGTGCCATAAATCTCGGGGTAGATACTGGCGACGCCACTCTTGAGGGCCTCAATCTGGGCCTGGACACCCACCTGCGGGGCGGGCAGGCCTGGGATGCCCATCTCCATCTTCACGAAGCGCACGCCGGTCTCCTTCTCCACATCCTGTATCATCTTGCGCATCTCGCGGATGCTGGCCTTGCCGGGGTTCTGGATCTTGTTGGCCGCGGCAATGCGGTCTATGGTTTCTTTTTGTATGGGTATTTGTGTCATGATATTTATGTTTTATTTTGTATTAAATCCTTTCAGTTTCACGATATTGATAGGACTGATGTCCTTGATGAGATTGTAGACCTCTTTCTGCTCTTCGGCGGGGGCCGGGGTGAAGATGGAAACAATCTCCTGAATCTTCACGTCCACAAACTGCTGCAATGCCAGGGCATTGGAATTGGCTTTGTGGACACGCTGGAGGTCGCGTAGCGACTGAATGATGGCCTGACGGGCTTTGGGCTGGTCCTTGGTCATCATGTCGAGTCCGAGGCGGTGGTAGTTATAGTAGGCATCGTGGAGGCCAGCGTTGGCACTGTTAAGGTGATTCTCCATAAACCAGTAGCGGTTGCGACCGCCCTTGGAGTCCCAACCGGCATATTTTGAAGCATCGACGGCCTGCACCACCTGCGAGGCAAGCTCATAGAAAACCTGTCCTCCGTTGAGCCCAAAACTGTCGAAATATATGCCGAGCATAACGTAGCAATAGTAAGCAACCGTGGATGAGAGAATAGAGGTAAAGTTATTAAGGTCGAATTCAACGGGGTAATTTTCGTTGAAAGAAAACTGGAAGTTAGGCTGTTCCATGTAGTTAAAGAGGCCAGAAGTGTAGGTGGAGTTGTAGACTGGGCGCTTGAGCTGAATATTGATTTGGCCGACAAAGTCGGTGGCAGAGGTGCGCTGGGAGAGAATGAGGGAGAAAGAGCATTCGATTTTCTCCTGCTGTTCAAATTCAATGTTAGTCCACTTGCGACCATTGATAAAATCCTCGAGAGCCTGCTTCATATTGTCGAAGACCTTCTTGTCGGTCGTTTCATAAGGCTGCGTCGTAGTCATCAATTTTTGGTAATTAATGGAGACGGAACAACGGAATTCCTGCCCCCGTGCGACACAGAAGCAGAACATTATCAACACTATAGACAATATTCGACGCATAGTAAGTTCTGCAAATATACGAAATAAAATTGAATTCACGAAATAATTCATTGTTTATTTTATGTTGAAAACATTATATAATATTAACTATTTCATATCGGATTTTTTTCGTATTTTTGCACTTTAAAACGAAAAAAAGCATACAACTATATGAGCGAAAATCAGAATGTTGACTACAGTGCGAGTAACATTACCGTACTAGAAGGACTGGAAGCCGTGCGTGTGCGCCCGGCCATGTATATCGGCGACGTGAACGAGCGCGGCCTGCACCATTTGGTGTACGAGGTCGTGGACAACTCTATCGACGAGGCTCTTGCTGGCTTCTGCAACAAAATCGACGTAAAAATCAATGAGGATAACAGCATCACCGTGGAGGATAATGGCCGCGGTATCCCCGTGGACATGCACGAGAAGGAGCATCGCTCGGCCCTCGAGGTCGTCATGACGGTGCTGCACGCCGGCGGTAAGTTCAACAAGAACAGTTACAAGGTCTCCGGCGGTCTTCACGGCGTGGGTGTTTCGTGCGTGAATGCATTGAGCGACCATATGATTGTCAACGTCTACCGCGACGGCAAGGTCTACCAACAGGAATACTCCAAGGGCAAACCCCTCTATGCAGTGAAAGAGGTGGGCACCACCGACAAACGCGGCACCAAAATCACATTCCACCCTGATGGAAGCATCTTCACCGTCACCGAATATAAATACGACACATTACTGGAGCGCATGCGCGAGTTGGCATACCTGAACAAAGGTATCACCATCGACATCACCGACCTCCGCGAGATGAAAGAGGATGGCACGCCCATGCGTGCCGACCATTTCTACAGCGAGAAGGGTCTGCGCGATTTCATCGCTTACCTCGACGAGAACCGCGAGAAGCTCATGCCCGAGGCCATCTACATCGAGGGCGAACGCAAAGGCATCCCCATCGAGATTGCCATGCAGTACAACACCGGCTACAGCGAGAACCTGCACAGTTATGTGAATAATATCAACACCCACGAGGGTGGCACGCATCTGGCCGGCTTCCGCAGCGGCCTCACCCGCACGCTGAAGAACTACGCCGACCGTAGCGGCCTCCTCCAGAAAGCAAAAGTGGAAATTACCGGCGATGACTTCCGCGAGGGTCTCACGGCCATCATCAGCGTAAAGGTCGCCGAGCCGCAGTTCGAAGGCCAGACGAAGACCAAACTCGGCAATGCTGAAGTGCGCGGCGCCGTCGACGAGGCCGTCAGCGAGATGCTGGAGAACTACCTCGAGGAGCACCCCAACGAGGCCCACACCATCGTGGACAAAGTCATCCTTGCCGCCCGTGCCCGTCAAGCCGCCCGCAAGGCCCGCGAAATGGTGCAGCGCAGCAACGTCTTCAGCAGCGCCGGCATGCCCGGCAAGTTGGCCGACTGCCAGAGCAACGACCCCGCCGAATGCGAGATCTTTTTCGTCGAGGGTGACTCGGCAGGCGGCTCTGCCAAGCAGGGTCGCGACCGCCGATTCCAGGCCATCCTGCCTCTGCGCGGTAAAATCCTCAACGTGGAGAAAGTGATGCGTCACCGCGCCTTCGAGAGCGAGGCCATCCGCGACATCTACACCGCCCTCGGCGTCACCGTGGGCACTCCCGAAGACCCGCAGGCTTTGAACCTCAGCAAACTGCGCTACCACAAGGTCATCATCATGACCGATGCCGATGTCGACGGTGCCCATATCGACACCCTCATGCTAACCTTCTTCTTCCGCTATATGCCCGAACTCATCGAGAACGGCTACGTCTACCTCGCCACTCCCCCACTCTACCTCGTCAAGAAGGGCAACAAGCAGGTCTATTGCTGGACCGAGGATGACCGTGAGCGTGCCCTCTTGGAGTTCGGCGACAAGGGCATCCACGTGCAGCGCTACAAAGGTCTGGGCGAGATGAACAGCGACCAGCTGCGCGACACCACCATGGACCCCGAAGGCCGCCAGCTGCGTCAGGTGACCATCGAGAATGCCGCCTCGGCCGACCGCATCTTCTCGCTCCTCATGGGTGACGACGTACCGCCCCGCCGCGCCTTCATTGAGGCCAACGCCACCTACGCCAATATCGACGCCTGATTTTGAATAATGACCTTAAAGTCCCTAAGGACCTTAAGGACCTTAAAGACCCTATAAGATGGATAAACGAAACCTCCTCCTTATCAGCAACAGCACCATGCGCGGCGAGGCTTACCTCGGCTGGTGCAAGGACATGATTGCCGACTTCTGCCGTCGGCACAACGTAAAAAAGGTGCTCTTCGTGCCGTATGCCGGCGTATCGTTGGCTCCTAACGGTCTCACCAAGAGCTACGATGCCTATGAGTCCAAGGTGGCTGCCGTGTACAAAGAGTTCGGCGTGAAGCTCACTAGTGTGCACCACAAGGCGCTGCCTGTCAACGCCGTGTACGACACCGACTGCGTGGCCGTGGGCGGCGGCAACACCTTCCACCTCGTCCGCGAACTGCAGCGCACGGGCCTGATGCAGGCCATCCGCCAGCGCGCCTTCGACGGCATGCCCTACATGGGCTGGAGCGCCGGCAGCAACGTGGCTGGTCCCACGCTCTGCACCACCAACGACATGCCCATCGTCATGCCCGCCTCGTTCGACTGCATGGGTCTGGTGCCGTTCCAGATCAACCCGCACTACACCGACTTCTTTGACCCGAAGCACGGCGGCGAGACCCGCGACGACCGCCTGAAAGAGTACATCATGGTAAACCCCAAGGCCACCGTCGCCGCCATCCGCGAAGCCACGGCCCTGCTGCTTGAGGACGGCAAGCTCAAGCTCATCGGCAAGCCCAATAAGATGAAGGTCTTCAAGACCAAGATGGAGAACACCAAGGAGTATGACCTCCGCAGCAACATCGACTTCCTGCTGAAAGTGTAAGGCTTCGGCCGACTCAAAAAATCAGCGGGCCGCGCAAAGCGCGGCCCGCTAAATTTTTGTTGAACGCATGGCAATTAGCGGACACCTAGGAAAATCTCGTTCAGGGCTTTTTCGATGGCAAGACGGGTGGCCACGGCCTCATCGCCGCCCTTCTCCTCTGCTTTGCAAACCACAATAAGGTCGTTGGTTTTGCCATTGAGGATCTGCATCGTCACAGTAATGGCACGCTCACTCCAAAAACCTTCCCTGTTGTTGCCGTCGCCATAATTGATAATCATGGTCTGGTCTGCATTTTCAGCTTTGACTTCCGGCACACGGACATAGCCACGACCCATGAGGTAACCGGCGATAAGGTCGGCAGGATTGACGCTATTGCTGGTAGTGGAACCATAAGTGCCGTTCTTGTTACCCCATGTGTCACCCTTGATGGAGGTGCGCTCGGCAGTGGGAGTCACATAGAAGTAGCGGTAACCCTCCAGGGAGCCGTTACGCGAGATGGAGGTCGGAGCCACAGAGAGGCAACTGGCAAAAAGCATCACACCAGCACAAAGAAATAAAAATGAATAGATTTTCTTCATAATAATACTGTTTTTAATTTATTATCAAAGTGCAAAAGTACACACTTTTTCCTAATTGACCAAATTTATTTTGCCAAATCAACGAAAAAACGTATTTTTGCAGTCGAAAAAAAGAAACAACTATGACAAAATACATCGGCGCACATGTGAGCGCAAGCGGCGGCGTTGGGAACGCCATACTGAATGCCGAGGCCATCGGGGCCAACGCGTTTGCTTTGTTTACACGCAACCAAAGAAGCTGGGTAAGCAAACCGCTGCCGCAGCTGGAGATAGACGGCTTCAAGGCGTTGCTTGTTGACCGTGGCTTCAAGCCCGAGATGGTGCTGCCACACGACAGTTACCTCATCAATCTCGGCTCACCCGACGAGGACACCCTACAAAAAAGCCGCGCAGCATTCCTCGACGAGATGCAGAGGGCTCAGCAGCTGGGGCTCACGATGCTTAACTTCCACCCCGGCAGCCACCTCAACAAGATCAGCGAGGAAGAATGCCTCGACCAGATAGCCCGCGAGGTGAACCTGGCGCTGAGCAAGACCGAGGGAGTGACGGCCGTGATAGAGAATACCGCCGGACAGGGCACCAACCTCGGCTGGAAGTTCGAGCACATCGCCCGCATCATCGAGGGCATCGACGACAAGAGCCGCGTGGGTGTCTGCATCGACACCTGCCACACCCTCGCCGCCGGCTACGACCTCTCGACAGAGATGGGCTATATGTTCTGCTTCGAGGAGTTCGACCGCCTGATAGGACAGCAGTACCTCCGTGCCATCCACCTCAACGACAGCAAGAAGAATGCAGGAAGTCATGTCGACCGCCACGAAGTGCTGGGCGAAGGATTCTTGGGAAAAGCTTTCTTCTCGCGCTTCATGCACGACGCCCGCTTCGACAACATGCCCATCATCCTCGAGACCCCCGACCCGATGCGCTGGGCCGAAGAAATCAAATGGCTGCGGAGCCTGTAAAAAGATATTACTAATTTTACCCCCGACCATTTTACTAATTTCCTTGCCACCCTTTTTACTAATTTCGTCACCACCCTTTTTAGTAATCGGATTTGAACACTTATATGAGAACAACCTTACACCCTGACACACTGCCGTTTCTGCAGGAACTGACGGTGAACAACAATCGGCCGTGGTTCAATGACCACAAGGACCGCTGGCTGGCCATCAAGGCCGACTTTGAAGTCTTTACACAGGCGCTCATCGACGAGATGGTGAAGTACGACGACACGCTGGTGGGCCTGACGGCCAAGAACTCGGTGTACCGCATCTACCGCGACACACGCTTCTCGGCCGACAAGACGCCCTACAAAACCCACATTGCCTGCTTCCTCAGCAGTTGGGGGCCTAAGAACAGCGGCGTGCCGGGCTACTACTTTCAGCTGGGCACCGAGGAGGCCTACGGCCTGAAGGGCACCTGCAACCTCGGCGGCGGTATCTTCATGCCCTCGCCCGAGACCTTGAACGCCATCCGCCAGGAGATATTCTACTGCACCGACGACTTCCTCGCCATCATGAACGAGAAGAATTACAAACGCTACTTCGGCAGCGAGTTTTTCACCATAAAGAAGCTGCAGCGCGTCCCCAAGGGCTACCCTGCCGACTGGGAGCATGCGGACCTGCTGAAATACAAAGACTACTGCACCAGCTATACAATGCCAGAAAAGCTCCTCGGAACCGAGAAGCTTTTCGATGAGGTATTGAAAGTGTGGCGTGCCAGCGTGCCGCTGAACCGTTTCATTCAGCGGGCGATGGAAGACCTCAGGTGAGGATGCTGGCTATCAGCGACACCAGCAGTGCTGCGGGCGCGACAAAGCGCACAAGGATGTGATAGAACACCTTGAACCACGAGATCTTGAGGACTCCGTGGTTGGAAAGTTCGTCGTAGATATCCTCTTTCTTCATCACCCATCCGAAGAAGATGACGGTCAGGAGAGCTCCGATGGGAGGCAGGTAAGCGCCAGTGAGGTCATTGGCCCAATCAAAGAAATTCTTGCCGCCGGGCGTGATATCACTCAATGGGCCACCAGTGAACGAGTAGGCCACGAAGATGCCCAACACCACCTCAATCAGCGTAATGATTACCGCCGCCACTTTGCGTTTCATACCCTTGTCGGCAAGCCAGGCCGTCAGCGTCTCGAGCAGCGAGATGGCCGACGTCAACGCTGCCAGCACCAGCAGCAGGAAGAAGAGAACTGCGAACACCTGACCCACTGTACCCAGCGAGTTGAACACCACGGGCAGCACCTGATAGACCAGTCCAGGTCCATCGGCGGGATTCTGTCCAGCGGCAAAGACCGCAGGGAAGATAGCGATACCCGCCAGCACAGCAATAGACACGTCACAGACGGTAATCCACATGGCGTTCTTCAGAATGTTGCTGTCGCGCGGGATGTAGGATCCGTAGACAATCATGGCGCCCATACCCACCGAAAGTGAGAACAAAGCCTGTCCCAGAATGGCCAAGATGCCATCCCATGTGAGCAGTGAGAAATCAGGATGAAACAGATAAGCCAAACCTTTGGAGGCTCCCGGCAGCGTCAGCGAACGAACGCAGAGTAACAGAACCAGGACCAAAAGAATAGGCATCAGCAGTTTGGACACCTTCTCGATACCCTTCTGAACACCGCCGAGGATAACAAGAAGAGTGAAAATCAAGAATATTACCAGAAACACCACAGGTTTCCACGGCGAAGCCACAAAAGCATCGAAATGAGCCTTGAAACCATCATCGGCGATTGAGGCCAGCGTCCCCGTCAGCGACTCCCAGAAGTAACCCAGCGTCCATCCCGAGATGACGAGATAGATGGCCAGGATAAGGAAACAGGTGAACATACCGAAGAGTCCTACCATCTTCCACGACGGGCGCTTGGGATAAAGTGCCGGAAAAGCCTTCTCTGGCGAGAATCCCGACCGGCGGCCGATGACGAACTCCGTCATCAGCAGCACCATACCAATCAAAAACACGAATAAGAGATAGACAAATAGGCAGGCAGCGCCACCATACTGTCCGCAGATGTAAGGGAAACGCCAAATGTTTCCCAGACCCACCGCCGACCCGGCGGCAGCCATGATTACTCCAAACGAGGAGGTGAAACCTGTTTTGTTGTTAGCCATAACTCTTTTGTTTAAAAAAAGGTGGCCGACGACCATCAGCCACCTTAATTGTTAACTGTTATCTATTAACCATTAACTCTCCTTGATATTGGGTTCCTCTAGTCCGTAACCCTTCTTCTTGTCGACGGCCTTCAGGTAGACCGAGATAAGAAGGGCGGCGATACCGAGAGCAGCCAGCATGACGAGCGCCCAGGTGTAGTCGAGCTCGTGGGCGGCAGCACCTTCTTTATTGGTCTTGTTGAGCACCAAGCCAATAAGGGCGGGGAACAAACCGAGGCCGATGTTCTGAATCCAGAAGATGGCGGCATAGGCGGAACCGATAATCTTCTCGTCGACCAGCTTGGGCACCGAGGGCCACAGAGCGGCAGGCACCAGCGAGAAGGAAGCACCGAGGACAAGGATGGTGACATAAGCCACAACAACGCCACCGGCAGCGGAAGCGGCAGAGACGCCGGGCAGAACGAAGGCGAAGGTGAGGTGGCAGATGACCAACAGGATGGAGCCGAGCATCAGCATAGAAGCGGCTTTACCTTTATGGTCGACATAGTTGCCAAGGATGGGGGTGATGGCCACAGCCAGCAACGGGAACACGGCGAAGATGGTCTCGGCGGTGCCGCGCATATAACCCATGTAGCAGTAGACAATCAGAGCTACCACAGCCACACCCATAAGACCGTATTTCAAGCCTTTGTTCTTCTTAATAAAGTTACTCGAGAACGAACCGGCGGCCACGACAAGCATCAGCAAATACTGCACCCAGGTCACCGAACTACCACCCCAGAACGTATTGGGATCGGCGGGAGTGAGGTCAAGGTTGCATTGCAGCATGTTGACGGCATACTTCTGGAAGGGGAAGATGGCGCTGTAGTAGAGCACGCAGAGGAGAGCCACCAGCCAGAAACCGAGGCTGGAGAAGATCTTGCCCAGGTCGCTGATTTTGAAGGGGTCATCCTTCTCCTCGGCCTCACCTGTCTGAGCATCAAGTTTCTTATCCATGAAGAAGTAGACAATGAACATGATGAGAGCGATACAGAGCAGCACAACGCCGAACTTCACAGCGTTGTCGACATGCACCTCACCACCAAGCTTAGCAAAGTAGGGGCTGAAGATCATGCAGGTGGCCACACCCAGACGGGCGAGAGCCATCTCGGAACCCATAGCCAGAGCCGTCTCGCGACCCTTGAACCACTTGACGATACCGCGGCTCACGGTGATACCGGCCATCTCGCAGCCGCATCCAAAGAACATGAATCCCAGAGCGGCCAGTTTGGCAGAAGCAGGCATGCCTTCGGCGAAGGGAAGGATGGTGCCAATGATGGGAATATCGCCGTCCCAGTTGAGGTGGGTAGTGAACCAAGCCTCAAGACCTGTGCCAATAAATGCATCGCTACAGGCGTAGAACTTGATGGCACCACCGAAGAGCATCACGGCGCCCGAAAGCACAGCAGTGAAGCGGACACCCATCTTATCGAGGATGATACCGGCAAAGATGAGGAAGAAGACATAGACGTTGAGGAACACCTCAGCACCTTGCATGCGGCCAAAAGAAGCGCTGTCCCAACCGCGAGTCTCCTGCATCAGGTCCTTGATAGGCGACAAAATGTCCATGAAAACATAGCTGCAGAACATGGCCAAAGCCAGCAGCAACAGAGCTGTCCAACGCATTCCTGCGCTGTCTCTCAGTGTTTTGATACTTGTTTGTGACATACTGTATTGTTGTTTGATTGTTTGATTACATTAATATTTGAGTGATATAAACGATTTGCAAAGATACGAAATAAAAATGAATTGGCGAGGAAAAAGTGAAAAAAAGTTAAAATAAAATGTCAGAACCCACCAAAGCAACCCAATAAAATTCCCAAATTTATTCCATAGCTATATCAAATCTTACTCAAGAAATAGTAAAGATAGAGATGGGTAAGAGTTGAGTAAGAGTTGAGTAAGAGTTGGCGGATAGAAGATATTGATTTATTGACGGTTAGAAAAACACAATTTTTAGTGTTTTTTGGCGTTATAAAAACATGGAATACATTTTTGAGAACACGGACACGGTCCGGGATTACGAATGTGATATTCAGGGCATTGTAAACAATGCCAACTACCAGCACTACATGGAGCATTCGCGACACCTTTACATTATCGGGCGGGGTGTAAGTTTCGCCGAGTTGCACGAGGCGGGCATCGATGTGGTGGTGGCGCGGTTCGAAATCAAATACAAGGTGCCGCTGCGGCCCTGCGACGAGTATGTGTGCCGTCTGAAGCCAGAGAAACAGGGTGTCCGATACATCTTTCACCAAGCCATTTTCCGTAAGGCCGACAACAAACTTTGCTGCCAAGCACAAGTGGATTGCGTTGCTACGCAAAATGGCCGGCTTTTGGCCGGCCATCCTACATTGGACGCGTTATTGTAATTACTCCACGTTGAGGAGGTAGTAGTTCTTTTTGCCTTTTTGAACGAGGATGCATCCGCTGGCGAGGATGTCGGCAGCGGAAAGTGTAGCGCCCTCCCCTACTTTCTGTTTGTTGACGCTGATGCTATTCTGCTTCAGTTCTCGGCGAATTTCGCCCTTGGAGGCGAACATGCCCACCTCGGCTGCGAGGTCTACCAATGAGGGGGTTGCCTCGATAGCGGCACGGCTGACGGTGTATTGCGGAACGCCTTCGAAGACGCTCAGCAGTGTGGCACGGTCGAGTGCATTGAGCTGTTCAGTTGTAGCTTTGCCGAAAAGAAGTTCGGAGGCTGCGATAGCGGTATTGTATGCCTCCTCTCCGTGGACGCGGACGGTAATGTCCTTTGCCAGAGCTTTCTGCAGGATGCGCTGCTCAGGGGCTTCGGCGTGCTGCTTCTCCAGAGCATCAATCTCCTCTTTAGAGAAGAGGGTGAAGATGCGGATGTAGCGGGCGGTGTCGACATCTGAGCAGTTGAGCCAGAACTGGTAAAACTTGTAGGGACTGGTCTTCTCGGGGTCGAGCCATACGTTGCCACCTTCGGTCTTGCCGAACTTGGTGCCATCGGCCTTGGTGATAAGCGGGCAAGTGAGTGCAAAGGCCTCGCCGCCTTCCATGCGACGGATGAGCTCGGTGCCAGTGGTGATGTTACCCCATTGGTCAGAGCCGCCCATCTGCAGTTTGCAACCCTTGGTGCGGTAGAGGGTGAGGAAGTCGTAGCCCTGCAGCAGCTGGTAGCTGAACTCGGTGAAGGAGATGCCTGTCTCCATTCGCTTCTTCACGCTGTCCTTGGTCATCATGTAGTTGACAGTGATGTGCTTACCCACGTCGCGGATGAAGTCAAGGAAGAGGTAATCCTTCATCCAGTCGTAGTTATTAAGGATTTCAGCACCGTTGACGGGGTTGTCGAAATCGAGGAAGCGCTCCAGCTGATGCCTGATGCACTGGACATTATGCTGTATTTCTTCGACCGTGAGGAGTTTGCGCTCCTGGGCCTTGAACGAGGGGTCGCCAATCATGCCGGTAGCACCGCCGACAACGGCGAGAGGCTTGTGGCCTGCCATCTGGAGATGCTTGAGGAGCATGATGGAGACGAGGTGTCCGATATGCAGCGAGTCGGCGGTGGGGTCGATGCCCACATAGGCCGTAGTCATTTCTTTGTTGAGTTGTTCTTCGGTGCCGGGCATAATGTCGTGAATCATGCCGCGCCAGTTAAGCTCTTGAACGAGGTTGGTGTTCATCTATATATATATAAATATGTATTCATTATTTAATAAAAGAGGTGCTGCTCTGTCGGGCGGCACCTCTTTATGTGTGTTATCGTGCCCGATTAGCGAACCATCATCTTGGCAGTAGCAGTGTGGCCGGAGATGATGACGTTGATGAGGTACATGCCCTTGGCGAAGCCCTGGGTATTGAGGGTAAAGGTATGGCTACCTTCGTTCACGAAGCCCAGGTTGGAGTTCATCACGAGACGACCGTTGATGTCGTAGACGCGCAGTTGGGCGTTGCCGGCAGCAGCGGCATTGAGCTCGAGGTGAGCCTCAGTGCTGACGGGGTTAGGATAGAGGTGAATCTTGTTGGCACCAACAGTGTAAACCGAGGGGATGTCCACGGTGGGAGTGTAATCCGAGGGGTCGACAATCTCGTTGGTGAAATCGGTGACATACTGCATGTCCATAAAGATACCACGACCATAGGTACCAAAGTAGATGGCACGCGTCCATTTGGTCTTAGAGAAGGCAAACTTGTTCTCGGTGATACCGGTGTGGGTGAGGTTGTGACGGACGGGGAACTTGCGAGTCTGCTGGCACATGGCGGTCACGGGGATACCCTGAAGGTTGGAATAGGCCTGCCATGCAGCGCTGCCTTTCTTGGTGAAGACACCGGTGGAGGTACCGACATAGATGGTACCAGTGGAATCCTCAACGAGGGCGCAGTAAGCGGGGATGGTGGGATCGCTCAGGGGGACAAGTTCGATGGTCGGGTTGGTGCCGGGATTGTTGAGGATGGCAACATTGGCGAAATCAGAAGAAAAGTCCTCGAAAGTAAGGATGATGCGATCCTGACCGTTGCGCTGGTCGACCACCATGTCGCTGATGGGACGTGGGAGCCAAGCATTATTGTTGTAGTAGATTGTGTCGACGTGGAGAACACGACTGGAGACATCATACCTGTTAGCATCGGAGATGTCCTTGTCGGTGAGGGCGGTGGAGAAGTCCATATCCTCGAGATGGGAGATGCGGATAAGCATGGAGGCGTGGGCGGCGGTATCGTATACATTAGCATAGACGAAGCGGCCATCACGGCTCATGACAGCGTAGCGCGGGAACTGGCTCTTGGTCTGGGTGGAGTTGCGGTTGACGTTATAGATGGGGCACCAGACAGACTGGCTTTCGAAGTTGTTAGCTCCCCACTCATCTGCATTGTAGACCTTGGTGAAGTCGGTTGGAGTCCAGGAGAGCCAGATACCAGTGTTGTAAGAGGTCGTGCTCATACCGAAGGGTTTTTCGTCACCGATGGCAAGCATACGAGCCTGGAGAGGATTCTGGAGGAGGAGGGGCTGGGAGGCCAGCTGGGCGCGAGTGAAGATATGCTCGAAAGGATAGTCGGCATTGGCACGGCTGTTGAAGTAAGTCTTATCACCCACTTTCACCTTGAAGGAACCAGCATAGCCCTCGGCGCCGGGATAGGCAACAGTGTCGACGGCACGACCTTCATCATCGCGGACGATGATGCCGGCGTAGTTCTTACCCTTGGGGGCAAGGAGGATGGTGTCGTATTTACCATTCTTGGGGCGGAAGATGACGCCAAGAGTGTCGAGAGAGACACGGATGGAATCGTTAAAGACGGTATTGTTGTCGGTTTCCCAGAGGGAGATGGAGCCGATGGCGGGGCCTCCGACAACTTGGTCGGTCATGAGGGCTTCGCCGATAGTCCAAGTGGTAGTATTGGTGTAATTAAGGTAGTCGACATAGGAGCGGCCAAATTCACCATTGGCACTAGTGGTGAAGATGGTACGGCGCGACTGGGGAGTGACCTGCTGGAAAGCGGAGGCTGCCACGCGGCCACCGTTGCCAGTCCAGAGGATGTTGGCCTCGTGATTGAGGACGAGGGAACCGTCGTGGTACCAGCTGATGTTATGCTCGCTGTAGTTGGAATCACCGACATTATGGTCGAGGTAGGTCTCGATAAAGGGGCAAGCGTTGTTGCTGGCGCCACTGATGATGGAACCGTCGGGACTTACCGCGACACTGTTAATCTGGAGGTTGTTAAGGCCACGGTTTTCGTTGGTAAAGGCGGAGAAACCAGACTCGTCATAATAACGACTGGAGTAGACACCGCCGTCGGTAGCAAAGAAGTAGGTGTGATAGGCACCTTCCGGGGTGACATAGTAGACGGGAAGAATCTGATGGATGCCGGAGTGGACAAAACTGCTGTTGTTATAGACCTGTGACATGTAGTCGCCGCCATTGAGTTCGTATTCGCTGGCGGAGACGGTGGTCCACTGATAATAGCTGCCTTCAACGAATCCTTCGCCGACGAGGATGCTGGTGCCGGCGATGACAACACGGCGGGGGTTGCCAGGATCGACAACAACGGCACCGGAAGTGTTGCCGGAGGTGTAGGTGATGGGCATGATAGAAGAAGTGGTGAGGGTGCTCCAGGTCTGCTCATTGTTGGTCATATAAAGGGCATCCATCATGCCATTGGCCTTAATCACCATTGCATAGAGGTAGGTGGTGTCGGTCTGCGAGATGGCAAGCTTCATGCAACTGTTGGAACCGCCGAAAGCAGTATTGGTGGAAGAGATATTGACGGGGTTGAGCTGGTTGGCAGCGGCGACAACATTGCCAATGCGGTAGAGCTGATTGCCGGAACTGAAGAAAGCAGTGTTGTGGACGCGAGAGATGACGAGCTGGTCGACTCGGCCGTTGAAAACAGCCGTAGGCGTCTGGTTCCAGTCGTTGGTACCCTCGACGTGACGCCAGCGATAAAGACCGCTGTTGGTGGCAGCATAGAGGTAAAAGACACCGTTGTCGTAGACATAATCGAGAACATGAACAGACTTGAAATTGTCGTTATTGGTGTTGGGGATAAGTTCGAAGGCGACGTCAACGGGATTATAGCGATAGATACCCATGCCTTTGACAGACATTTTCTGGTAAGTGGTGCCGTAGGGGTGGTCGTCGTTACCGGTACCGATATAGATGGTGTTGTCCGGACCTTGGGTCATGCTATTGATGGGGAGGTAGACCTCTTTGCCACCAATAACGCAGGGGACACGATGCCACATGGTGGTATCGTCAGCCATGCGTTCAATTTCAGCCTCATCGGAGAGGAAGTTGCGATAGAAGGCGGCGAGATAGTCGCTGTTGGCCGATTTCAGGAAAAGGCCACCGGTGGTAGCTCCGACGTAGAGGGTGGTGCGGTTGGTGTCCTGACGGTCGAGGACGAAAGAGGAAACCTGACCACCGATATTGTCGGGACCGACTTCGTAGAAACGGGAGTTGGTTTGGGCGTTAGCGACGCCTCCAGCCAAAGTCAGTAGCCCCACATAGAGGCCGAGAAGTACTTTGTTTCTTTTCATAATATATTAATAATTAATTAGATATTTTATTTCCTTTATAAACAATTAACGTACAAAGATACACTTTTTTCTTTATATATGGTATCTTTTGTGTGTTTTTTTTATTTTTTTTGTCAAATGATAAAAAATATTAAAAAGGGCAATAAAGTTTTAAGTTTTAAGTTATGAGTTTTGAATTTTAATTAGTACGCAGGCACGTTGCCTGCTGATATAGCACAATAGAAACATGGAAAATATTGACATTCAAGAACTCAATGAGAGAATCGGACGCGAAAGTGCTTTTGTCGAGGTGCTGACCCGTGAGGTAGGCAGGCAGATTGTGGGTCAGAAACATATGGTGGAGGGGCTGCTGATAGGGCTGTTGAGCAACGGACATGTGCTGTTGGAAGGTGTGCCCGGTCTGGCGAAAACATTAACCATCACCACTTTGGCAAAGGCTATCGACGCGAAATTCAGCCGCATCCAGTTCACACCCGATTTATTGCCTGCCGACCTCGTGGGCACTATGATCTATAGTCAGAAGAGTGAGTCGTTCCAGGTTAAGAAAGGTCCCATTTTCAGTAATTTCATTTTGGCCGACGAAATCAACCGTGCGCCTGCCAAAGTTCAAAGTGCTTTGCTGGAGGCCATGCAGGAACGTCAAGTAACCATCGGTGAGCAAACATACCCGTTGGAGGAGCCCTTCCTAGTGCTGGCCACTCAGAACCCCATCGAGCAGGAGGGCACCTATCCCCTCCCCGAGGCCCAGGTGGACCGTTTTATGCTCAAGGTGGTCATAGGCTATCCTAAGAAGGAGGAAGAACGGGAAATCCTGCATAAGATTGTGAATGTGAAAGAGCTGGACAACGGCAGCGAGGGAAAGACCTTGTTGAAACCGGCTGATATCGTCCGGGCTCGCGAGGTGGTGCGCGAAGTGTATATGGACGAGAAGATTGAGAACTATATCACCGATATTGTGTTCGCCACCCGCTATCCAGAGCAATATGGTCTGGAGAAGCTGAAAGGCCTGGTCAGCTATGGCGCCTCGCCGCGCGGAAGCATCAATCTCGCTGCTGCCGCTAAGGCTTATGCTTTCCTGCGTCGCAGGGGCTATGTCATTCCCGAGGACGTACGCGCTGTGGCCATGGATGTGCTCCGTCACCGCGTAGGACTGACCTACGAGGCCGAGGCGGAAAATGTGTCGAGCGAAGAGTTGGTGAACGAAGTGCTGAATCGTGTTGACGTCCCCTAATCATGGATGAAGAGATAATTAAACGGGTTCGGAGAATCGAGATTAAGGCGCGCGGACTGTCGCAGCAGATGTTCTCGGGCGAATACCATTCCGCTTTCAAGGGAAAAGGAATGGCTTTCAGCGAAGTACGTGAATACCAATATGGTGACGACGTAAGGAACATCGACTGGAATGTTACCGCACGATACGCTCATCCCTACGTAAAAATCTTTGAGGAGGAACGCGAACTGACGGTGATGCTGCTCGTCGACGTTAGTGGCAGCGGCTATTTCGGCACCCACCGCCAGTTCAAGGAAGATCTGGCGGCAGAAGTGGCTGCAACGCTTGCTTTCAGCGCAATAACCAACAACGACAAAGTGGGGGTTATCCTGTTCAGCGACAGGATTGAAAAATTCATCCCCCCCAAAAAGGGGCGAACACACATCCTGAGAATCATCAGAGAATTGATTACGTTTCGTCCAGAAGGCCGAGGAACAGACTTGGGTGAAGCCTTGAAGTATTTCTCCAACGTCATGAAGCGACGCTGCACGATGTTCCTGCTGAGCGATTTTTTGGAGACACCAACCTGGACAGAGGCATTGAAAATGGCGGCCGGAAAACACGATGTGGTGGCTCTGCGACTGGTCGACCGAGGCGAGCAACATCTGGCCAATCTGGGACTGGTGAAATTCTACGACCCCGAGAGTGGCGAGACTATGTGGGTGGATACGGGAAAGGATAAAGTGAGGAAGATGGCAGACGCTCGCTTTGCTGAACATGAAATGGAAGTGGAGCGGACCCTGCGGCATTACGGTGTGGATATGGCAACGCTGACAACTGGAGAGGATTTCGTCATGCCTCTTAAGAATCTCTTGGCCAGAAGAAGTTAGAAAAGCAGAAAATGAAAAAACCATTAACTATAATCTATTATCTATTAACTACACTCGTCGCTCCGGCCTTTGCTCAGCCTCAGCTGAGCGCCGACACAATTCTTCTGGGCGACCAAACGGTTCTGCGTGTATCGGGAGAAGAATGCGGAAAATGGCATCCCGAAGGCGACGGAGCCATAGAGGTCCTGAAAGAAGAATACGACACCCTACACAAGGCAATGCTTACGACACTGACATGTTTCGAGCCTGGACTGCACTATGTCAAGCTGGGGCCAGACGATTCGCTGCCGCTGATGGTGCTCGACATCGAGGTGGACACCTCCTCGGAGGAAATACGTGATATTGCAGGCATTGAGCAGGTACCCTATACATTCTGGGAGATTATCCGTTGGGTGCTTCTGGGACTGGGGATGCTGGCGCTTGCCTTCGGAGGATGGTGGTTCTGGAAGAAATGGAAGAGTGGCAAAGTGTCAGAATGGCTGAGCGATGAGAAGCCCGACACAAGGACGGCTGAAGAGCGGGCGCTGGACAACTTGGAGACTCTAAGGAAGAAACAACTATGGCAGAGTGGACGAACAAAAGAATACTATACCGAACTAACAGACACGGTGCGTCTCTTCATTGAGGAAACCACCGAAATCAGGGCCACGGAGATGACGAGTGAGGAATGCGTCGATGCGTTAAAGTGTAAAGGTGCAAGTGATGACGCAACTGCCTTGCTGCGCGACATTTTCTCGACGGCAGACATGGTGAAGTTCGCTAAGAGCGAGCCATTGCCATACGAGCATCAGAAGGTTCTTGAGGAAACAGTGGAGTTTGTAAAGAAGATGTGGGCATGCGTGAATAGAAATAATGGGAACAACGAAAATGATGGGAATAATGAGTAACATCACTTTTGCATATCCGTGGGTGTTGGCTGGGCTGGCGATTGTTCCGGTGATGGTATGGTGGTGGGTGTGGAAATACCGGAAACAGGAGGCGGCACTACAGCATTCGGACATAACGTTCTTTGCCGGGGTAAAGAAAAGTCTGCGACAACGGTTGCGCTGGCTACCCTATGCGCTACGGATAGTGGCAGTAGCCGCCGTAGTGGTGGCGCTGGCACGACCGCAAAGCGAGTTGAGCCGTGAAGAGACAACGATGGAGGGTATCGATATCGTGGTCGCAATGGATGTGTCGAGCAGCATGCTGGCAGAAGATTTTTCACCCAATCGTCTGGAAGCGGCAAAGAAAGTGGCAGAGGACTTCATCGACGGACGAAAGAACGACCGCATCGGACTGGTGGCGTTCGCCGGAGAGGCATATACCAAGGTACCACTGACCGTAGATCATATTGTGTTGAAAGAGCAGCTGAAGAGTCTGAAGCTGGGGACCTTGCGTGATGGCACAGCCTTGGGAGACGGTACAGCGACGGCCATCAATCGCATCAAAGACAGCGAGGCGAAGAGCAAGGTAATCATCCTGCTGACGGACGGTGTGAACAATCAAGGGAGTATTGACCCGCTGAATGCTGCAGAAATAGCGGCGACATTCGACATACGACTCTATACCATCGGCATCGGTTCGCAAGGGAAAGCACCATACCCGTTCCGAGACCAACTGGGGAGGGTGTTCTATCAGAATATGGATGTCGAGATTGACGAAGAGTTGCTGAAAGAGATGTCGGCTGCCACGAAAGACGGTCTCTACTTCCGCGCAACAAATAAGAAGGCGTTGGAGGAGATATTCAGCCAAATAGACGAGATGGAGAAGAGCAAGATAGACGTACTGCATTTCTCAAAAAAGAAGGATGAATTTATGCCGCTGTTGTGGCTAGCACTGATAGTGCTAGGTGCTGAAGCAATTGTGAAATGGCTTTGGATGAAAAGATGATACAATTTGAACATACAGAATATCTATGGTTGCTGGCAGGAGTAGCGCTGGTAGGAGTACTCTGGGGAGTGTCGAGGTGGCGCGAGCGTCGGCGACTGGAGCGCTGGGCCGACAAAGAGATGTTTCCGCGGCTGATTCCTGACGAACGTAAATGGAGGCCTATCACCAAGATGGTGCTAACGCTAGCGGGCATGAGTCTACTGGTATCGGCACTGGCGAACCCACTAATGGGCAAGAAGCAGGAGAAGGGGAAAAGGTCGGGTAGCGATATCGCCATTTGTCTCGACGTATCGAACAGCATGATGGCAGAGGACGTGAAGCCGAACCGACTGATTCGCAGCAAACAAGTGGTAAACAATCTTCTAAACACGATGACGGGCGACCGGGTGAGCCTGATTGTATTCGCGGGAACGAGTTTCATCGAGATGCCGCTGACGAACGACTATACCGCAGCCAAACTGTTTTTGGATCAGGTGGACTGCAGTATGATAGCTGCCCAAGGTACCGCCATTGGCGACGCGATAGGAAAAGCAATGGAGACTTTCGGCTACGGCGACGAGGATCGCGAATGGAAAACCAACAAAGGTCGCGCAATAATTGTCATATCGGACGGAGAGAATCACGAAGATGACGCTGTGGGAGCTGCCAAGAAAGCCTATAAAGAGGGTATTCGTGTGTGTACAATAGGTCTTGGTGGAACAGAAGGGACCCCCATACCGATAAACAGTAGCGGCACCTATCGTCGCGACAATGAGGGAAATGTGGTAATCACACGTTTGAACGAGCAGATGCTACGCGACATTGCGGAAGCTGGCAAAGGCGTGTATGTGAACGGCGTGGGCGACATTGACGAAGTCACCACATTGTTGGAGAACCTGGAGAAAAACGACTTCGACGAAGCTGTGTTCAATTCGTTCGAGAGCGGCTACCCATATCCTCTGGCAGCAGGGCTCGTTCTACTGTTGACAGAAGTGCTGATTTTTGAACGAAGAAACAAGAAAAGGTTATAGATTATGGGTTATAGGTTATTGACAATAGGATTGATAGGTCTAATAGGATTGATAGGGGTCCAGAGCAGTGTGCAAGCCCAGGATATCCGTGGAGCACTGCGGGACGGCAACCGAAACTATAAGAAAGAGAAATGGGAGGAGGCCGAGAATTGGTATCGCCACGCCATAGAAATTGACAGCATGGACTACCGTGGGTTATACAATCTGGGTGACGCACTCTACCGCCAAAAGAAATACGACGAGGCGGCGAACCTATTTGATAAAGCGCTTGGGCGTCCCGACATCAGCAGTGTGCAGCGTTCCCGTGCATTCCATAACAAAGGCAACAGCTATCTCAAAGCCGGAATGGAGGACAAGCAACAGGGAATGGAGATGTTCCAACAAGCCATACAGAGCTACCAGGAGGCTCTGAGACTGGATCCAAAGAACGACGATACTCGCTACAATCTGGCTTACGCCCGTCGCCTACTTCAACAAGCACAGCAACAGCAGCAGAACCAGCAAGGTCAGGGACAAGGACAGCAAAATCAGAAACAGCAACAGAATCAAAAAGGTCAGAATAAAGATCAGCAGAATAAAGATCAGCAAAATAAAAACCAACAAAAGGAACAGAACAAGCAAGACCAGAAAAAAAACAAGCAGGATCAGAAAAACAACAAAGGGCAGCAAAAACCTGACAAAAAAGAGCAGAAGAAACAGGATGCCGAACGTATGCTAGAGGCAGTGAAGAACAATGAACGCCAAACTCTCAAAGAGCAGACCAAGAAAGTGCAGGCGAGTGAGTTCCACAGTGAAAAAGATTGGTAAATTATGAAAAAAGCAATTCAAATATGGCTAATAGGACTTATAGGACTTATAGGATTACTGGGAGGAGTACAGGCACAGGAAATGACGGTGCAGGCACCGAAATCGGTCTTCCTGGGCGACAACTTCACCGTCCAGTTCATCGTGAACGACAATGCCGATGATTTCAAAGGGCCCTCATTCAAAGGCTTCAGCCTGCGTTCCGGTCCCAATCGCGGCTCACAGTATAGTTCCTCCTTTATCAACGGACGACAGAGTACTTCCATCAAAACAACTTTTTCCTACACCCTCACCGCCGACCGTGAAGGTACATTCACCGTAGCCACAGCTACCTGTAGTTCCAACGGAAAAAAACTCTCATCAGAGAGTATCTCCATCAAAGTAACCAAACCCACAGCAGCCCAACAGCAGCAACGTCAGCAACAGCAACAGCAACAACGGAGACGTGCTGCCTTTGATCCATTCGACATGTTCGACCCTTGGGGAGACCAGCAACAGCAGCAGCAGGCAGCACCACAAATTGACGAGTCATCCCTTTTCGCCAGAGCTTCTGTCAGCAAGTCGAATCCTTATGAAGGCGAGCAGATTATTGTCACATATAAAATCTACACTCAAATTCCCGTTCGCCAATTTGCCATTGACAAACTGCCGGGCAACAAAGGCTTTTGGGTCGAAGACCTCACCTCCAATAGTCAAAAGGTGAAGCAATATGAGGAGACCATCAGCGGTAAACGCTACCAAGTGGCAGAAATCCGCCGTGGTGCACTGTTTCCTCAGCAAAGCGGGCAACTCTCTATTGAGCCCCTTGACCTCAATGTGCTGGCAATCGTTCAAAACCAGCGTCGCCGCACGGGCACCCTTCTTGATCTCTTCGACGATCCCTTTTTCAACACCTCACAGGCCGTCGAGCGCCCATTACGCACAAGAAGAATCAGCGTAGGCGTAAAGCCCCTTCCCTCTGCTCCCGACGGGTTCAGCGGCGCTGTGGGCAGTTTCTCGATTAAAGGTGGTCTCTCTCTCGACAGTGTGAAAGCTGGCGAAGCCGTGAGTTACCGACTCACCATATCTGGTCGGGGTAACCTCATGCTCATCAATTCCCCCTTTCCGCAGTTCCATGAATCGTTTGAATCCTACGACCCTCAGGTGCAAGACAAAATAGTCCGGGGAGACAACGGCATCAGTGGTAGCCGCACCTACGAGTGGGTGCTCATTCCCCGCGAGGACGGTTCCTTCACTATTCCCGCATATAAATTCATCTACTTCGACCCCGCTTCCGGACAATACAAAACGCTCACCATCGAGGCGCAGAGCCTCCAAGTGCTCCCTGGAGCCAACCAACCTGCAAAACAGACAACCAATCAGGCAATCAAGCAATCAAATAACTGGACAATCTATCTTCTTTACTTCCTCTCCGCTCTCGCACTGTTTTTCATTATCCTCACGCTCGTCCGCTGGATTAAGCGGCGCCGGTCCCGCAATATTGACCTGGTGGCACAACGCAAACGCAGTGCTCTCCGCGTTGCCCGCCGACGACTGAAGAAAGCTTCCGTCCACCTCAAAAAAGGCGAGCCAGAACCTTTCTACCAAGAAATCTACCGCGCCATTTGGGGATGTCTGTCTGACAAATACAGCATCCCTACCTCCCAACTGGACCGCGAGACAGTAAAGAGTTGTCTCATTGAGAAACAAGTCCTTGAGGAACAGCAAGAACGCATACTTCAGCTACTGGGCGAAGTGGACTTTGCCCGTTTCGCACCCGGCAATCCGGAATCCTTGATGCAGAACATCTATCAGAAAACCCTCGAGGTCATCTCACAGATATGAAGAAGATAGTAATCATAGTAGCTATAGTGGCTATAGGTGCTATCCAGTCGGTGACGGCGCAAACAACCCGCTACGAGACCGACTCCACTTGTGGGTGCGATATCCTCTACATCGACGGTATCCAGACCACACGCGACGGTGTACGCTACGGATTCAAACGTGATGACGGTTCTGTGGTGGCTCCCAATAAATATCTCCATGTGGGAGAGTTTAAGGGGGGCTATTGCCGTGTGTGGCTGGAGGACACACTGTGTGGCATTCTCTCCGCTTCGGGCGAGGAGGTGGTTCCATGCCTCTACGACAATGCCGACTTGCCATCCTGCGGACGCGTTTTGGTGGTGAAAAACGGTCGTTATGGCTTCTCCGACCTTCATGGTAATCTCGTAATCCCTACCATTTACTCTCATGCCTACAATTTCAGCAACAATCGCGCCGCAGTCACCATCATCATCGACTCTTTCTTCTATCAGGATACCTTTATCGACACCCTTGGAAACCTACTTTTCTCCACCCACTACGAGACAGCGATGCCCTTCTCCGACGGTTATGCTCCAGTGAAAAAATATGAACGATGGGGGCTTATTGATACGCTTGGACACACAGTGCTTCCCACTGTGTATGAAAACATCACCTTCCCGGAAAAAGGAATTGTCTTCGCCGGCAATGCAGACGGAATGGCCCTTTATTCGCTGACTAATTTAAAATCGGCAGTACAGAAAACAGAACCCGTCTACTTTGCCGTCACCGCACCCAGCGACAATCGGGTGGGAGTGACGCGCGACGGAAAACAGGGTTTCCTTGACTTGCAGGGCCGCGAGGTGATTCCCTGCATCTACGACGAAATAGGGCTCTTCCGACAGGGCCGCACCATGGTGCGTCAGGGAAAAAACTTCGGCATCATCGACACGCTCGGTCGTATCATCCTCCCCATTGAATACGAGGACAAGACAAGCAAAGGATACAAATATGTCTACCACGACAGTCTGGCGCTTGTGGAGCGGGATGGATTGCTGGGATATGTCGACCTCGACGGGCAAATCGTCATACCCCTTCGCTTCAAGCAAGCCTACCACTTCTCTCAGGGCTTGGCGCCTGTTCTCTTCAACGGTCACTGGGGCTATATCAACACCCATGGCGACATCTACATGCCCTTCATCTTCGACATCGCTTCCCCATTCCAATGGGGACGAGCAGAGGTCTACTTCCAAGGACGCCGACACAAAATTGACCTTGAAGGGCACTGTCTGTCTAATTGCAACGGAATCATATCCTTTAGATAATAGATAATAGTTAAAAGTTAAATGGAGCATCCGGGAATTGTAACAGCCGTAAAACCAGGATTCGTCACTGTGCAAATCGAGTCCACCTCGGCCTGCGCAGCCTGTGCTGCCCACAGCAAATGTGGCTTCGCCGAATCGAAAACGAAGAGCCTTGACATACCAATCGACGAAAACTTTAACGATAACTTTAAAGTCGGGGACAGGGTGACTGTCACCATCGACCACACACGAGGACTGCTGGCTACTTGGTGGGCATATGTAGTCCCCGCTGTGCTGCTGATGGGAGCCGTGGTGGGATTCACGCTGGCGGAATTGCCCGAGCCCGCCGTCATACTCCTCTCCCTGGCCGTCCTCGCGGTCTACATCCTCATCCTCTTCCTCCTCCGCAAAAAACTCGATTCCCAATTCACCCTCACTGTCTCACCATGTTAATCCTCGGTATTGACCCCGGCACCCAAATTCTAGGTTACAGCCTTCTCAACACTGACAGTTCGACACCCAAAATCGTGGCGATGGATGTATTGTATTTGAGGAAGATAGCAGACTTCAACCTCCGCATCCGGAAGATTTTCGAGAGCACGGTGCGCATCATCGACTCGTTCCATCCCGACCATCTGGCCATTGAGGCACCTTTTTTTGGAAAGAACGTGCAGTCGATGCTGAAGTTGGGACGTGCGCAAGGTGTGGCCATCGCCGCCGCCATCTCGCGGGATCTTTCGGTGACAGAATACGAGCCCTCGGTCATCAAGCAGCATATCACGGGCAACGGAAACGCTTCGAAGCAGCAGGTGGCTGCGATGCTGCAGAGTATACTGGGATTCGAAGAATCACCCAAATACCTCGACGCCACGGATGCGCTGGCGGTAGCCTACACCTGCCATCTCTCGCTTTCCAATCCCCTCGCCGACATCCAAAGCCAACTTACGCCCAAGAAGAAAACCCATAAATCAGCAAAAAAACAATGGTCAGAATTCGTTACACAAAATCCCGACATAATAAACTGAAAGTGGAAAGTGGAAAGTGGAAAGCACTTGTCCTTTTTTTCCTTACACTTTCCGCCTGTTCGTCTACTCCGGGAAATAAGAAATACGACCCGGGGAAGGTGAACTTTACAGCCACGGTGAACCCGCTTTTCGACGGACAGGTATACCCGTCGCTGCTTCTGGGCTTGAATCAAGCCAATGCTCCCGAGCTGAACGAGCAGCTGGCGCCGTTTGCCATCACGGTGACTGCTCCCGTGCCGAATACGCTGCTGCGCGTAGTGGTAGATTCGACGATTTTCAACTACGTGACCACTTTCGAGGAAATCTTGCCGAAAAGGGGGGAGACATACACATTCCTGCCGAGAGTGAACTGGAAGTACGACCTGCTGAGCGGTCTGCGACAGTCGCGGCCTCTCGACCTGACGTTCACGTGCTACATCAATGATGAACAGGTGATGACGAAAAACCTGCACTTTACACTTCGGACGGTGAACGAGTGCCCCCTCTCCTTCCGCCACGGAAATCAACGGTTCGATACGCGCTGGCTCTTCGCTGCTTTCGTCAACGAGGACCACCCCTACATCGAGCAGATTCTCTCAGAAATACTCTCGCAAGGGATAGTGAAGCGCATATCGGGCTATCAAAACGGAGCGAAAGCTGTGCGCGAACAGGTGTTTGCAGTGTGGTACTACGCGTTGAACCGCGGCATAGCCTACTCCTCCATCTCCTGCACCTCGAATCCCTCGTCCTCCACCAACGTGCAGCACATCCGATTTTTCGACCAGGTGTACAACTCGCGTCAAGCGAACTGCATCGATGCCTGTGTGTTTTTTGCATCGATACTGAGGAAGATAGGTCTGCGCCCGGTAATCTTCGTGGAACCTTGCCACGCCTACCTCGGCTACTATACCGACCGGAAGACAGACTCGAAAATTGTACTCCTCGAGACCACCATCACCGGGTGGGTGAATTTCCCGGAACTGGAAAAACACCTTGACGAGAACGGAAGACTCCCTGAAGAGCACTTCAACAAAGTGTCGAAATATCTCAGCGAAAAAGAACGCAAGGATTATCTTGCCGGCAAGATGACCTTCGATGAACTGAAAATCGCTGTCGCACAATCACTCTTCGTGCAGGCCAACGAATATGATTTGGAGACCTATACCAAAAACAAGGCATTTTTTGAGGACCCAGACAATTTCTCGTACCAGCAACTGGACATTGAGAAACTGAGACAAATCGTCGCCCCTCTTCCCAGCGAGTAAAAATAAAACATTTTTTACCCGCGTTCGCATTTATATCAAGATATTTATGTATCTTTGCAGTCTGTTTTCTCCCCATTATGGGCGGAAACAGACTGCATATTAAGTAATTAATTAACAATAAAGAAATATGATGAAACGGATACTGACGGTTCTTTTTTTGCTAGGCACGATGGTGCCCCTGACGGCTCAAGTGGGAGAGAAAAACCTTAACCGACGCTATCAGAACGAGATTCGCGACTCGCTGGCCCAGGTGGTCTCGCAACGTCAGCGCGAGATGCAACGTACGGCCGAAAGTGTGCTGACTGCACTGCCCAACGAGGAGAAACTCTACGATGAGAGCTATATCACGGTGGTGGCCGAACTCATTGACACCGTCTATGCCGACGGTTCCCTCCACCTCGACCTCCTTTACCGACTCTCTTACAACTGCCGACATCTGGAAGGTTGGACCGACGACTACCCCCTCGGTGTCTTCGACGTAGACTCCTCCAACAGCTGCCGCGCCATTTGCCGTCTCACCAAGCGCTTCGTGGAATCAACACTGAAAGATATCGCCACCGCGGGACGTGAGGTCGACATCACTATTTCCTCCTCTGCCGACGGTACCGAATTCCTTACCAAGATACCCTACGACGGTCGCTACGGCGACTTCCGCTACTGCCCCACTACCTTCAACGGCGAACGCATCCGTATCTCCGTCGACCGCACTTCCGGCATCTCCAACAACTGCCAACTTGCCTACCTCCGTACCCAGTCCGTCAAAGCCTTCCTCGAGGAGAACATCGAAGCCCTCCGCAAAACCCGCAACAACTACCGCTTCGTGACCCAGTCGTACAAAGACTCCATCAACACACATTACTACCGCCGCTCCAGCATCGAGTTGCGTTTTTATGATGTCTTCGCCGGAACGGTGGAACGCATGCAGCGCGACCGCATGCACGACGACTACATCGAATACAACATCCCCGTCACGAAGGTTAAGAACGAGGACCTGTATGTCCTCCTTATCGCAAATGAAAACTACGGCTGCAACCGCATCCCCGACGTGCCATATGCATTGGAGGACGGAGAGTTGGTGCGCCAGTACTTTATTAAAGCCCTCGGTGTTCCCGAACGTCAGGTGAAGTTGCTCCAAAACGCCACCCTTCAGGACATCCGGCAAGAGGGCATCCACTGGCTCACCGAGTTGTCACAGGCTGTAGCCACTAAGAAAGGTGAAGAGACGCTGCCCACCGCCAATATCGTCATTTACTTCGCCGGTCACGGTTTCACGGACCTCGACGGTGCCGCTTACCTCATGCCCACAGGCCTCGACGTCAGTGATATTAACTCCCTTAAATCCAACGGCCAGAAGAGCGGCTGGTGTCTCTTCGGTAGCAAAAAGAAGAGCACCGACACCACGGGCTACGACATCGAACTCAGCAAGAAAGAGACACGCAAGCTGGCCGCCCAGTGCCTCTCCCTCGAGGAACTCTGCAGCACCTTCAACGCCAAAGTGATGCCCGTCAAAAACCTCACCCTGGTGGTCGACGCTTCCTTCAACGGCATCGGCCGTGATGGCAAACCCGTCGTTCACTGCGAGCGTAAGGACGAGGGCAAGAAGCATCGCAAACCCTCCCTCCGCAGCGACGCCGTGGTGCTTCTCGCTGCCGACTACAACAAGACAGCTTACGCTTTCGATGCCCACCATCACGGATTCCTTACCTACTTCCTGCTGAAAGAAGTCAAATATCACGGTGACAACATCTTCCGTCTCACCTATCAGGACATCTTTGAAGAGGTGGCCCGCAAACTCAACAAGGAGTCGGCCCTGCAGAACAAATGGCAGGAAGCCATCGGTATCGCCGGCGGCAAATACAAAGACGGCTCCTGGCAAAAAATGAAAGTAAAGAACTAATTCAATCAATAATTCAAGCAATCAAACAATCATAGTTATGGATAAACTCATCATCACCGCCGCCATCTGCGGCGCAGAAGTCACCAAAGAGCAGAACCCCAACGTCCCCTACACCGTAGAGGAAATCGTCCGCGAGGCCAAGAGCGCCGTCGATGCCGGTGCCGCCATCGTCCACCTCCATGTCCGCGAGGACGACGGCACCCCCACCCAGAGCCACGTCCGCTTCCAGGAGTGCACCGAGGCCATCCTCAAGGCTTGCCCCAACGTCATCCTCATCCCCTCTACCGGCGGTGCCGTGGGTATGACTCCCGACGAACGTCTCGACTCCACCAACACCAACCCCGTCCCCGAGATGGCTACCCTCGACTGCGGCACCTGCAACTTCGGCGACGACATCTTCGACAACACCATGCCCACCATGCGTGCCTTCGGCAAACGCATGATTGAGAAGGGCATCAAACCCGAATACGAGTGCTTCGAGATGGGTCACCTCGACACCATCCTCACCATGGCCCGCAAGGGCGAGGTGCCCGGCAATCCGATGCAATTTAACTTCGTCCTCGGCGTCCCCGGCTGCACTCCCGCCACCGTCGACAACCTCTGCTGGCTCGTCAACAAGATTCCCGCCGGCAGCACCTGGACTGCCACCGGCATTGGCCGTCATGCTTTCACGCTGGCCGCTCCCGCCATCGTTATGGGCGGCAACGTCCGCGTGGGCTTCGAGGATAACCTCTACCTCGAACGCGGCGTCCTCGCCAAGTCCAACGGCGAACTCGTCGACAAAGTCGTCCGCATGGCCAAACTCCTCGGCCGTCAGGTAGCCACCTCCGACGAAGCCCGCGAAATCCTCTCCTTGAAAAAAAGATAATGGAGCACCGGCTTCCAGCCGGCATAACATAATAAAAGAAAAATTACAATGAAGAGAATAATTCTTACTCTGGCAGCTGCCCTCATCACCTTCTGCGGCACCGCCCAGAACCAACAGGACGAGGCTACTCGAATGCAGAAAGAGATTCTCAAGACCTTCCATAAAAGAGACCTCTCCCAGCAGCCCCATAAGAGCCACATCCCCCTGGCTTCTCAGGCAGCCAAGCAATCAATCAAGCAAGTAATCAAATCCCTCCCCGAGGATCGCGTCTGGTTCCCCGGCGAATGGGAGGAGGTGAAGGCCATCGTCGTCACCCCTTTCTACAGCTATAAAGTCCCCGGCCACGAGAATAGCTACTACTGGTACGCCGACCCCCTGGTCACTGGCTATGCTGACTACTACCAGTACTCGGCCGGCTGGCAGCACCGCGGCACCGGCCCTTACAACTCTGTAATGGACACCGTCTCTGACCACGGCAAGGTTTTCTTCTACCTCATGGACGGCATCCAGTTGGGCGGTGCCGAAGCCTGGGTACACATCGAACATCCCAAAGACTCCGCCATCGTGCTCCGCACGCTTGCCCGCATGGGTCTCCGCCACGACAATGTGCGCTTCATCATCGGCGCAGGCAACTCTTTCTGGTACCGCGACTGCGGCCCCATCGCTTTCTACTACGGCGACCAGGACTCCCTCGCCATGCTCGACTTCACCTACTATCCCGGCCGTGCCCTCGACGACTCGCTGCCCTCGCTCATCCACCAACAGATGGGTATCCCCAACTACATGACCAAAGTCTTTTGGGAAGGCGGCAACTGCCTCGTCGACGGTGCCGGCATGCTCTTCACCTCGGATGGTGTCTACTCTGCCAACAACAGTACCTATGGGCAGTACACCTGGGACGGACAGAATATCAACACGCTGACCTATGAAAGCCGCACCGCCCTGAATGCCACTCAGACCAAAGAGGCTTTCCGTCAGCTCCTCGGTCAACGCGCCACCTACATCCTGCCCCGCTACCGCTACGACGGCGGCACCGGCCACGTGGACCTCTATGCCGATGCCTGGGACGAGAACGGCTTCGTCTTCTCCGTGATGCCCGACAGATACTCCTCGTGGGTTGACTACAGAACCGGGCAGAAGAACATCGACTCCCTTTGCTCCTACAAGAGCCTCTTCAACCGCAACTACTACACCATGGGCACCCTCCCCTTCCCCTCGAAGGACGATGGCAGCGACTTCGTCTCGCAGGCCGAATATACCACCAACTACACCCGCACCTACTCCAACCACACCTTCGTCAACAACGTCATCCTTCAGCCCTGCTTCTCCGCGGTGGTCAACGGACAGCCCTCGGCCGCTTGGGACCGCACCAACCTCGAAGCTGTCGCCGCCGCCTATCCGGGCTACACTATCTATCCTGTGGATGTGCGTGAGTTCGACGGCTCTGGCGGTGCCATCCACTGCGTCACCAAGCAGATTCCCGCCGACAACCCCGTCCGTATCCTCCACAAGAACATCCACGGAATCATGACCGCCGGCCTCGGAAACTCTAACCTCCCCGTCAGCGCCATCATCACCAACCGCAGCGGCATCGCCCACGCCGAAGTGATGTACCGCGTCAACGGCGGCGAATGGCAGACCCTCAACCTCACCGCCAACGGCAACCGCTGGTACGGGCAATTCCCCTTCTCCGAAATCAACACCATCGTCGACTCTGTCGACTACTACATCTCCGCCACCTCCAACAACGGCAAGACCATCACCAAACCGATGACCGCCAACCAGGGTGGCTACTACCACTTCGCCTTCGGCACCGACGCTCTGTTCGACTCCACATGGTTCGACTTCGACACCACCCCCATGCCCATGGAGAACATCACCTTCCTCTTTGGCTCCAACTGGGCCACCGAGGACAACAACGAGCCCCGTCCCGTCGGCATCGACGATGTCGAGAACCTCGACGACAACTTCGGTCAGTTCTATCCCAACCCTGCCACCGACCAGGCCAACCTCCAGATCAACCTCGGCAATGGACAGAACTACACCGTCACCATCATCGACAACAGCGGCCGCACCGTCCACACCTCCAGCCTCCAGGCTGCCGGCCAGATTATCTACACCATCAACGCCAGCCGCCTGGCCACAGGCATCTACCACGTGGTCTTCAGCAACAACGACACCCGCGTCGTCCGCCGCTTAATTGTCAAGTAAACTTATGTAAACCGCCATCATATCGGCGGAGACCTTCTCAGGGGCGAATTTCATTCGATGAATTCGCCCCTTTTCTATGCACTGCTGTCGCAAGTCCTCGTCTTCGCAGAGACGGAGCAACTGGCGGGCAATGGCCTCCACATCGTCGGGAGCCGCGTACAAGGCGGCATCGCCACCCGCCTCCGGCATCGACGACACATCGCTCGTCACCACCGGACAGTCGCAGCACATGCTCTCCAGCACCGGAATGCCGAAACCCTCGAAACGCGACAGATACACACTCGCTACCGCACCCCTATACAATGAAGGAAAGTCAGTAAAACTAGCCCCTGACAGCACCCTCACACGCTCGTTGGTGCAGGCGAGGACGCGCTGTCCATAATCGCCCCGCGGACGTCCGACAAGCACCAGAGCCACATCCTCCGGCAACCGCTTCATCGCCTCAATCACCCGCAACTGGTTCTTCCGCTCCTCCAACGTCCCCACACAAAGGACATACCGATCCGGCAACCCATACTTCTCCCTCACCTCCACATTTGTCCTTTCACTCCCTTTCACTCCCTCCTCACTCCCTTTCACTCCCCAAAAAGCAGAATCGCAACTCTGATACACCACCCTTATCTTCTCCTCCGGCACCCCAAGAAACTCCATCAAGTCGCGTTTCGTCTGCTCACTGATGGCCACCACCACATCCGCCACACGACAGGCGTGGCGCATCTTCTGCCGGTGGATGACACGGTCGGCAGGCTTGAAAAACTCAGGAAAACGGTATACTATCAGGTCGTGCATCGTCACCACCTTCTTCACCCCCTTCGGAAGCCCGTAGGGCAACTCATGGCTCAGCCCGTGGAAAAGCTCCACCCCATCCTTCTTCACCGCACGGCTCACTCCCACACTCCGCCACACACTCTTCATCACCTTCCACACCCCCTTCGGCTCCACCACTCGCAAGGGCATATTTTCAAAAAAATGCTCATACCTTCCCTTCACACTCGGCGTATACAACACCACTGTGCCAGCCTCACTCTTAACTCTTAACTCATAACTCATAACTCCACCTATCACCCCCCGGCTGTAGTTCCCCAGCCCCGTGTTGTTGCGGAACGCCCTCTTCGCATCGTAACCAATAAGCATAATAGTTAATAGATTATAGTTGATAGATAATAGTTTTTTTCAAAAACGTAATGAAACAAAAAAAATTTCGTATCTTTGCAAAAAAATATCCACCATCAACTATTATCTATAATCTATTAACTATTATCTATTCAGAATGCCAAGAATTGATCTCAACAACCCCACTGCATTACAAAAGCTACTGAACACCATCGACTTAGATAGCAAGGAGACACTTTACGAGAAAGCGTCGCAGCTCGTCTCCGAGAACCGCCGCGCCCTCATCGACCGCATAGCGCCCCTCCGCACCCGCCACATCACCGTGGCGCTGGAGGATGTCTACCAGTCTCACAATGCCGCCGCCGTCCTCCGCTCCTGCGACTGCTTCGGCATCCAGGATGTCCATGTCGTCGAGCGCAACAACCCCTTCAATCCCGCCGGCGACGTCGCCGTGGGCTCCTCCAAGTGGGTCGACTACTATTCCTACCCCGACATCCAGTCGGCCTATGCCGAGCTGCGCCGCCGCGGCTACCGCATCGTCGCCACCACCCCCCACACCAACGACACCCTCATCACCGACCTCGACATCTCCACCCCCGTGGCCCTCATCTTCGGCACCGAGCTCACCGGCCTCACCCCCGAAGCCATCGACCTCGCCGACGAATATGTCAAGATACCCATGTACGGCTTCACCGAAAGCTTCAACATCTCCGTCTCCGTCGCCCTCTCCCTCTTCAACCTCACCGAACGCCTCCGCCACTCAAACAATCAAGCTTTCATGCAATCAAGCAATGAATTGCTCGACCTCAAACTCCACTGGCTCGCCCAAACCATCCGCGACGGAGAACAAGTATTGTTGATGCTCTCCAACAATTAATTTTTGCATATTAACATAATATTCGTTGAACTTTTACGTTTTTCGAAAAAATAAAAAAATCACCATCATGAAAAAAATAGCACTCATTGCAGCACTCTTTTTCCTCTCCTCCGGAGTCCTTTTCGCACAAAAGGCCGTCAACGAGCAGGACGTTAAAGTCAACTTCGTCAAAGACTTCCAACGTCAGGTGAAGAACGCCACCGACATCGCCTGGTGGCAGATTGACGAGAACACCTTCAAGGTGACCTACCGCGACGAGGAGAACTCGCGCCAGGCTATGGTCTTCTCCAACAAAGGCATGGAGGTCCACTATATTGTGGAGAACAGCCGCTACTACCCGAAAGCCATCGTTGACTACATCAAGGCCAACTACGACGGATATGACATCAAGGAGCTCTGGGTCCGCAAAGCCCGCAACAAAATGACCTACCAGGTGAGCATCACCAAAACCAGCGGTTTCCTCTTCTGGAAGAAAGAGAGCGACCCGCAGATACTCAACTTCGAAGTCGACGGCACCTTCATCGACGCTTAAAAGAGACAAGAAGCCCCGCGCGGTGCGCGGGGCTTCTTCTTTTTATTCTGCGTCCTTGCCGTGACAGTTTTTATACTTTTTGCCGCTGCCGCAGGGGCAGGGGTCGTTGCGGCCGACCTTCTTCTCCACATGCACGGGCATGATTTTCTGCGGCTGCTGGCGTGAGGAGTCGATGGCCTGTTGTTGCTGCTGGGCCACGCGGTCGAGCGAGTTGTCGCGTCCGGCACGGAGTCCGCGTTGGTCGCTCTGCGGCTGACGAGCTTCCTTCACGTCGCTGTCCTGACGCACGGGCAGCTGGGCACGGCTCAGGAAAGTGGTAATCTCGCGGTTGATGTTCAAAAGCATCTGCTCGAAGAGCTTGAAGCTCTCGAACTTGTAGATGAGCAACGGGTCTTTCTGCTCGTAGGCGGCGTTCTGTACACTCTGGCGCAGGTCGTCGAGCTCGCGGAGGTGCTCCTTCCACAGGTCGTCGATGATGGCAAGGGTGATGCCCTTCTCGATGGAGAGCTGCACCTCGCGACCGCGGGTCTCGTAGGCTTTCTTCACCGGCACCACGACGTTGAGGGTCTTCTTGCCGTCGGTGATGGGGAAGGCAACGTTGATATAGCGGGTGTTTTCGGCGATATTCTTGATGAAGGGCCAGGCCGTCTCGCAGAGTTTCTGCATGCGCTCCTTGTAGGCGCTGAAGCACTGGTCATAGAGGAGGTCGATAGCCTCGTTGCGGCGCAGCGAGAGGAACTCGTCCTCCGACAGCGGCACCTCGTGGGCGAAAACCCTGATTACTTCCATCTTGAACTCCTCCCAGTCCTCGCCGTCGCTGTAGAGCAGCTCGCAGGTGTCGTGGAACATGTTGGAGATATCTATGGAGAGACGGTCGCCGTAGAGGGCGTTGCGGCGCTTGTTGTAGATGACGGTGCGCTGGTTGTTCATCACATCGTCGTACTCAAGCAGGCGCTTACGCATGCCGAAGTTGTTCTCCTCGACTTTCTTCTGTGCGCGCTCGATCTGCTTGGTGATCATCGAGTGCTGGATGACTTCGCCTTCCTGCAGGCCCATGCGGTCCATAATGGAGGCGATGCGCTCGGAGCCGAAGAGTCGCATCAGGTCGTCTTCGAGCGAGACATAGAAGAGGCTCGAACCCGGGTCACCCTGACGGCCGGCACGACCACGCAGCTGGCGGTCGACGCGACGGCTCTCGTGACGCTCGGTGCCGATGATGGCGAGGCCACCCTTCTCACGCACGTCGCCCTTGAGCTTGATATCGGTACCACGACCGGCCATATTAGTGGCGATGGTAACGCGGCCGGGCTCACCAGCCTGGGCCACGATGTCGGCCTCCTTCTGGTGGAGCTTGGCGTTGAGGACGTTGTGCGGGATGCGCTGCATCTTGAGCATCTTGCTGAGGAGCTCGGAGGTCTCGACGGAGGTGGTACCCACCAGCACGGGACGGCCCTCGTCGGTGAGACGCTTGATCTCGGCGATGACGGCGTTGAATTTCTCACGCTTGGTCTTGTAGATCATGTCGTTCATATCCTGTCGGGCGATGGGTCTGTTGGTAGGAATGACAACGACATCAAGCTTATAGATATTCCAGAACTCGCCGGCCTCGGTCTCAGCGGTACCGGTCATACCGGCCAGCTTCTTGTACATGCGGAAGTAGTTCTGGAGGGTGATGGTGGCGTAGGTCTGTGTGGCGGCCTCCACCTTGGCGTTCTCCTTGGCTTCCACGGCCTGGTGGAGTCCGTCGCTCCAACGGCGGCCCTCCATGATACGGCCGGTCTGTTCGTCGACGATTTTCACCTGGTTGTCCTCGGTGAGGATATAGTCGACGTCGCGCTCGAAGAGGGTGTAGGCCTTCAGCAGCTGGTCGACGGTGTGGACGCGGTCGCTCTGGATGGCGAAGTCACTGTAGAGCTTGTCCTTGGCCTCGACTTTCTGCTCGGGGGTGAGGGAGGCGTTGTTCTCGATGTCGGCGATGGAGGAGCCGATGTCGGGCAACTGGTAGAAGTTGCGGTCCTCGCCGAGGGAGGTGAGGTAGTCCATACCTTTGTCGGTGAGCTCCACCTGCTTGTTCTTCTCGTCGATGACGAAGAGGAGCTCCTCGTCGATGAGGTGCATGTTCTTGTTCTGCTCCTGCATGAAGAAATTCTCGGTCTTGAGGAGGATGCTCTTCATGCCGGGCTCGGAGAGGTATTTGATGAGGGCCTTGTTTTTAGGCAGACCGCGGTAGGCGCGGAGGAGCTGCATGGCGCAGTCCTCGTTGGGCTTAGGGTCGGGGTTCTCGGCGATGCCCTTCTTGGCGTCGGCGAGACAGTTGGTGACGATGACGCGCTGGGCGCTGTAGAGTTTCTCGATGGTGGGTTTGAAGCGGTAGAACTCCTGCTCGTCGTCGCCCTTGCCAGTGGGTCCGGAGATGATAAGGGGGGTACGAGCATCGTCAATCAGCACGGAGTCAACCTCGTCGACAATGGCGTAGTTGTGGCCACGCTGCACCAGTTCCTCGGGGTTGCGGCTCATGTTGTCGCGCAGGTAGTCGAAACCGAACTCGTTGTTGGTACCATAGGTGATGTCGGCGGCATAGGCGCGACGACGCTCCTCGCTGTGGGGCTCGTGCTTGTCGATGCAGTCGACCGAGAGGCCGTGGAACTCGAAGAGCATGCCCATCCACTCGGAGTCGCGCTTGGCAAGGTAGTCGTTGACGGTGACCACATGGACACCCTTACCGGGCAGCGCGTTGAGGTAGACGGGAAGCGTAGCCACGAGAGTCTTACCCTCACCAGTGGCCATCTCGGCAATCTTGCCGCTGTGGAGCACCACGCCGCCGATGATCTGCACGTCGTAGTGGATCATGTCCCAGGTAATCTCGTTACCGCCAGCCATCCAGTGGTTCTGGTAGAGGGCTTTGTCGCCCTCAATGGTGATGGAGGCGTGGGTGGCGGCGAGGTCACGGTCGTGGTCGGTGGCGGTGACCTCGACGACTTCGTTCTGGGCGAAGCGCTTGGCGGTCTCCTTGACGACGGCAAAGGCCTCGGGGAGGATGTCGTCGAGGACCTCCTGGGTCTTGTCGTAGCTCTGCTTCTCCAGCTCGTCGATACGTTTATAGAGGGATTCCTTCTCGTCGACAGGCATATCGTATTCCTCTTCGATGCGCTTGCGCATGGCGGCGAGCTCGTTCTCCTCGGTCTCGATGGTTTTGGCGATGCGCTCCTTGAACTCGATGGTCTTGGCGCGCAGCTGGTCGTTGGTAAGTTTCTCTATCTCGGGGTACACTGCCAGCGTAGCGTCGAGGAACGGACGCACCACCTTGAGGTCGCGCTGACTCTTGTTTCCAAACAGTTTGGTTAGAAAATTGGCCATATCATTAACACGTTCTTAGTTCTTAACTCTTGATTCTTAATTCTTAATTATTAATTATTAATTCTAAAAAACGGACAAAGATACAACTTTTTTCGGAAATAACCCGGAAAAAGGCAAGAAAATGATGTTAACTCACAACCTGCGTGACCTTAGCCACAGATCCATTAGCGGGTCGGCAATGGTATAGAGGCCATCGCGGCGCGTAAGCAAGTCATACTCTAATAGTTTCTTTGCAGCAGATTGTACCGCACTGGTCGATTTCATGCGATGGCGCTTGATGAATTCCGACGAGGTGATGCTCTTAACTGGAGAATCTTCTTCGCTCATGGCGTAAAGCAACTCTTTCTGCGGTTCGGTGATTAAGGCCAACTGCTCGCGCAGACGAGGTTCGCACTCCAAAATGTAGTCATCGATAATATGCTGGACGGCGTCGGCATCACAACACTCTCCTGATGAGGTAAGACTGAAGGTTTCTTTCATAATGCGTTGCAGATAGAGTGTGACTCCTTTGAAAGTGTCATACACCAAACGGACAGCTTCTTTTTCAATGGTTTTTCCTGCTTGTTGGAAGTGGTTGCATGCAAAATCGAAATAGCTGTCGAAAGGTATGGCCTCAAGCATAATGCTTCTCGCACTCATATAGAAAGGGCGTTTCTCCGAGAAGAACATCTCTTCCATCAGCCGTCGCTGACTACCGGCAAAGACAAAATTGGCATTATCAAGATGTTGTATATGTGTACGCAACAGCGCTTCCACATTCTTTTCTGGATATTTTGTAATCTGTTGGAACTCGTCAATGACAATAATGCAGTGACGATTGGACTTCTCCAGATATTCGAAAATCTCTTTCAGTGTGTATTCCGGCATGGTGATGTCTCCCAGACGGATGTCGAAAGTGGGAGTGTTTTGTAAGGTGTCATAGCCGAAACTGGCACTAAGCGAACGCAGGGTCGCGGTGAAGAGTTTCATCATGCGCGTGCTCCGCTTGGCAAGGCTGTCGAAAACCGTAGCACCCAAAAGTTGTATGAATTCACGGAAGGATGAAGTGTGGAGTATATCAATGGTCATCAGGGCATACTCTTTGTTTTCATTATCAAAACTATGCTCCACTAACTTTGTCTTTCCCATACGTCGTTGCGACATCAATACTACATTCTCTCGGTTGTTCAGGAAACGTATTAGCTGGGCGGTTTCTGTCTCTCGGTCGCAGAAAAACTGGTTGGGAATCTTGCCAGTGACGATGAAGGGGTTTGTTGTTTTTGTCATACTTTCATTTCTATTTCCGGATGCAAAAGTACAAAGTTTTTTCAGATTGGCAATATTTTTATGCGAAAAAAATTATTTTTTTTACATAAAACCGTTCAAGGCAATACGAAATTCCTTCCCTTTTATACAAGACAACCCTTGAGGGGCGAGGCCGGATGGCCTCGCCCCTCGTTGTTTCTGTAACATTGATCCTTCTTTGTGGGTTCTATGCTCCTTCGGCGAAATTATCACAGCGTCGGGGCGCTGACGCCTTCGCGGGCGCGGCTTTGGAGTTCCATCTTGCCAATGCGCCAGGTAAGGCCGAAAGTGACGGCGCGGCTGCTCCACGTATAGCTGTAGTTGGTTTGGTAGTAGGGGTTGAGACCGACATCGCCGCTCTTTGCGGTGGCGAGTTTCTCTATCTCGGGGTAGACAGCCAGCGTGGCGTCGAGGAACGGACGCACGACCTTGAGGTCGCGCTGACTCTTGTTTCCAAACAGTTTGGTTAGAAAATTGGCCATATAATATTTTAGTTCTTATTTCTTAATACTTAATACTTAATTCCTTACCCATTTCTAGGCGAACCTAAAAACAGATAAAGATACAACTTTTTTCGGAAACGACAAAAAAATATATTTCACCCACAACCACATCAAAGAAGAACCCCGCAGGGAACACCTGCGGGGTTCGGAGCTTCTTGTGGTGAAGACAAGTGGTGATTTATTGTAAAACCAGTTTCCTTACCACAGTACCATTGGCGGTTGTTACGCGGACAAAGTAGACACCTTCAGGAAGGTCTGATGTGGCGAGCCTAAGGATGGAGGACACGGGAGTTAAGGGAATTACCGTGCGTCCTGAAAGGTCGAGGAGAGTAAGAACTGAGGGTTCGTTGACACTGATAGTAACAACGTTGGTTGCAGGGTTGGGAAAGATTGTTATTCTCAATTTTGAATTGTCGATTTCTGAGATTCCAACAGAGTCTTCCACCCATTCGAAGAGTGCGACAATGGCGGTGTCGGAGGTGACAACAATGCTTCTCGGAGACTCTGTGGGGCCGTCGTTCCATCCGAGAAACTGCCAATAGCCACCATTGGTTGCAGTATCAATTAAATTATAGCCAATCTCCACCGTGCTGCTGTCGGCATAGCGTCCGCTTCCGTAGAGCTCACAAGCACCATCCGCATTGGCGGTGACGCTGACGGTTCGCCAGATGGTGTCTCGAGCAAAGAAAGCAGTAAACGTAGTGTCGGATTTGACAAGGATTTGGCGAACAGCGTGAGTATCGTGGTCGTTCCATTCCACAAAGTGGTAGCCTTCGAAGGGGGTGGCGATGATGGTAGCTATGCTGGAGTCATGATAGGCATTAGCGCCGCTGACGGCTCCCATGGTTGGGTCGTTGACAGTAAGATTAACAACGAATACAGAAGTGTCTCTAAAGACCTCGAGGTTGTCGATAATAGCGATATGATAATTCCAATCATTGGCCCATTGGATGGCGATACGACCATTGGTGCTAATCGCATTTGCAAAACTAATTGTGTCGCGATGGAAGTCGTTGCTATTAAGATAGTAGTTGGTGCCATTAAGATTGTTTGGTAGCGTATCCACTGCCGTGAAGACATTGTTAGTGTCATAATAGCCCACTGACAGTGTTTCATCCATCCAGTATGATCCCTCCTCAATATGATCGAAGGCCAGCATTAGCGTCCGTAAATCTTCGGTAAAACAAGGAAGAATCACCTCTGCAGGGCCACCGACTGATGGTAATGACCCAGTGTCGGCAGCTACCATAATGAGGGTATGGCCAGGGTGGTTGATGGTGATATACGGATATTCGATAGGGGAAATGACATGAGGTGCGTACGAGGTATTATTGTTCGATACGCGACCATTGTATGAGAAGTCCCAACAGAGGGGCAACTCACCGATGACATCCCACGAGGAGGCTGACACACTTTCAAAATCCTCATAATAAGGAAGTTCCCATGGGAGGCAAAGCGTGGCAAACTTCACAGAAATGTAAGCACCAGTGTCATTATCTGCAATGCCAGTCACATCAATAGTGTACCATGTACTGTGGTTCAAACCAGTAAGTTGGAATGTTGTATCATATACAGTATACTCTGAGGTGTCTGCATCAGAACGTACAACGAGATGGTAGGTCGTTGCCCACTGCACTGGATTCCATGACACATGAGCACTGGTGGCTTCAACGCTGTCTACAGCCAAACCAGCAAGAGTCAGATAGGCGTTGGAGTAGAATACTTCGAGATTGTCAATAGCTACTGCGAAGTAAGATTGATTACACGTCCATCGAAGCACCAATTTAGCATTAGGATCTGTGACATTGGAAAGAGGTATAGTGTCGCGACGATAATTTCCATCATGTGCTGTCAAGGTGCTTAATACATTAAATGTGTTACCATTATAGTAACCCACCGCAAGAGTTCCTTTGGAACTTGATTCAAATCGATAATCCAATGCCAGAGAAAGCTGATACATAGTGCCTCCCATGCGTGGTAATATTACTTCTGCCTGATTACCATAGCCCGACTCGCTGCCGGCTACCATAAAGAGTGCATGATTGGGGATGTTATTAATATACGGGTAACCTCCCGTGGTGATGACATGCGGTGCATAGGCAGCGCTGCTACCGTTCCAATGATAGTCCCAGCAGGAGGGAAGTTCACCAACAACAATCGAGGCTGTGGCCGTTATACCTTCGAAGTCTTCTGTCCATGGAATAACCTGGGGACTACAATTGCGGACACGAACCACCATGACAGCGGTATCAGAAGCGTAACGGTTGCTGGCAATAAGGGTGATTGTATCATAACCTTCGACAGGGTAGAGTACCGAGAATGTATTATTGCGCCAATGCGTGAAGGTATTAGTGATATTGAGTAAAGTACTGTGCCAAGTATAGGTCATACTATCGGTAACACAATGGTTGAGAATCTGGGCGGTATAAACGGTGGTGTCGTATACAAAGACATCATTGTGAATGATGCCGACTTCAGGTTGGTTAATGAGTACATAGTTAACCCTCACCGAGGCAGTATCACTACCGTAGAGGTTGGTGGCAATAACACTGACGGTGTCATAACCACCTTGCAGACCTCCATACGTCAGTGTCCAGATGTTGGAGTTACTAAGCGCCCAAGTGGTGTCAAGGAGGGTACTGTGCCAAGTGTAGGTCAAACCGCTGGGGTTTCCTTCCGTGAGGTTGGCAGTGAAGGTGGCGGTGTCGCCATAGTAATAGGTTGTGGCATCGGCTGCCACTCTGAGTATGGGAGCGGCAGTAGTGCGAATAGATATGTTGTCCACCAGCACTCCGACATTGATGTTAATGGGATGATTGCAGAAGGCAATATGGATGGTCTGCCCTGCGTAGGGTACCAAACTAATACTGCGGTGGGAAAATCTTTCCCACAAATGATCACAGGCAACCAACCCAACGGTATCGTCATAAAGAAGACTGAAGGAAGTGAGGTCGGTAGGATCAGTGCTATTACTAACCCACACACTATAATGAGGCTTGTTGGAAGGATTCCATACATCGGATGATGCAGCATCCCAGAAGAGTGTCGGCATCAGATTTGTGTCGGCAGGCAGGGTGATTGCCTTGGAGATAATCCAATGGTCGACCGAATCGGTAGGACGTGATGATGTGAGAGCTCGAAGAGAATTGGAACTTTGAATAAAACCGGGTGGAACGTCATCGTGCCAGTTGCTGCCATCGGGCTTGTACCAGCAGATGTCGCCCTCG
This sequence comes from uncultured Bacteroidota bacterium, assembly GCA_902800395.1. Lineage (GTDB taxonomy): Bacteria > Bacteroidota > Bacteroidia > Bacteroidales > P3 > Colimorpha. The sequence goes on from CADCEC010000003.1 coordinate 215,506, forward strand.
AAGAAATTCTCCGTCCACGGCAGTTCAGTGGCCGGTGTGCAGTCCACCACTTTGAGGGTGCGCCGAACAGTGTCGCTGCTTCCAAAGGCGTTGGTGGCAACTACAGTAATGGTGTCGATGCCGCCAGCGGAGTAATTGATAGTCACTGTGTCTCCCAAGGCATTGGAACTTATCACACCACCCTGTGACGAGGTCCAGTTGTAATGCAACCCATCGGTGGCACCATGACGTAAGGCGACTGTACAAAGAGTAGCCGAGTCGGTGCGGGTTTTAGCGGGAACCGACATCAGGGAGCCAATATGCGGCAAGGTGTCTAATCCTACCCACACACGATTGATTATACGAGTGCCATAAGTAGGCATCTTTACCAATGCCACACGGATGGTCTGCCCTGCATAGGTATCCAAACTTACGTAGCGCTGTTTGCCCATGGAAGAATATGGCTCGGAAAATAGCGTGTCTGTAAATTGCACCAAATTAGTATCTGCAGTAGGCGACACTCGGATTTCAATATCAGCGTAAAACTCGACCATAAGACTCAAATGGCTTGCGTCGTCAGGGATGGCCAACGATGGTGTAATCATATAGCTGCCAGCAGCCTCAGTCCGCATGCAGCCACTATAACTGTTCGCCTCGCCCGTCTCCTCTTCATTTATTTCAAAAAAGTATGTACCATGTGTGTAGCCATTGATGGTCCAACAGGTGTTATAGCTGCCATTGACACTGTCGAAGCCTTCCTCCCAAGGGAATGTATTGATTGTGTCACAAACAACGGTCTGCGCCCGTAATCCGAAGCCAAACAGACAGCACATTGCAATTCCAAGAATACTTTTTTTCATTTTTATAGAGTTTCTTTTTCGGTGCAAAGATACACAAATATTTTGATATACATGCAGACACATAAAAAAAAGCAATATCATTTTAGTGTGGAGCAGCGGTACTGGTACGACAGTTTGTAGTTCTTCTTCAGTTCCTCAGATAAGAAAGAGCGCCCTATCAACTCCAGTGCAAGAGGCGATTCCGCTGCAAAGGTGTCTATTTCCCGTTTGACGGTTCTGTCGGGCAGTCCAATCCTTCTGCCGAACTCCTCGAAGTCGCTTCTGTCTACGGTGTGGGTGTCGGTCTTTTTCATTCCTTCCTTGAACAGTCCTTTCTCCAATGCGAAGATTTGTGGCTTGTGAAGATGAAGACTGGTGTTGATGAGGTCGTAGGCCGGAGAGAGCCGGTAATCACCATTTCCTCGGTCAATCAAGGAGAAATTTTTCAGGTGTGCATCGTCGTTCAGCGTGATGTAGTTGAAAAGAACTACGCGAAAGAAACGAAGAACATCCACTTGCGCTGCTCTCACGTATCGTCGTATGATGTCGGCACAATCCTCGTAACTCAACACATTGTACTTGTAGTCGCTCCCTCCATTTGCTTTGGTCAGACCGGCGAGCGATGCAAAATCCTCTTGTGGATATTTTGAACCATCGGAAGCAATGTCGAATCGTTTGGTGATATAGGCGGCTTCACCATCGCGAAAGAAACAGAGCGCGTTGGCAGCAGTTTCTATACCATAGGCTTGCGAAGCCATCTGCATGGTGAGGTGTTCGTTGGCGGGGCAGTATTTCTTCTCCAACAGGGCATAGGATACGGGGGCAGGCTTCAGGATATACTGTCCGCACTCACCCTCTTCAGGTTTCGACAACACTCCATTCTTTAAAACAAGCGAGCCTTTGGGTTGAACACCCGAAAGTGAGATGCGGCCGATGTGGGTTGCATAGTCGTGGAAATCGCCGCTGTCGTTACCAGGACCATCAAACTCCAGTATGTGCGGAACTTGTTTTCCTCCAAACAGCAGGCGGCATGCTTCGGGCGAGTATGTGCTAAAACCTTCTTTCAATGTAGAAGGACAGTATTTTAATTCATCCATCACTCTATCGGTTTAATGGTTACGGCTCCAATCGTGTCGGTCTGAGCTGTGGCCAGCAGGATGCCGAAATCGTCGTTCTCGTCGATGTGTAGCATTCGGGCTTGCATAAAGCGGTTAGCACCTTCGGAGAGCATATTGAAAAAGAACGGGAACAGGTGGTCTGACGAGTAGGGCTCCTCCCTCACAGGCATGGACAGACACACCGGCCTACCCGTGTAACCTTCCCTATAGGTAAAGGTAAAGAGTTGCCCGGTTTCTTCTCGGAGTATTCCGGTTTCTGTGCCGTTTACATATACTTTACATTGTCTCATACCCGCTCACTTTCTTCATTGGTGTTCGCTCTCATTTCATAATCCATCTTTTTGCGGTTCACATCCAGCTGGAGTCCAAGGGTCTCAAGAATGTCCAGCAACGTGGATATTTGTGGATTTCCTTCACCTCGTTCAATAGCCACAAGGGTGTTGACTGCCACACCAGAAAGTTCGGATACCGTCCGCTGGTTCACGTGGAGAACCCCTCTTCGTTGCTTGATAGCATGTCCAATTTCTTTCAAATCCATAATCCCAATCTATTGCGATTTTCGGTGCAAAAATACAACTATTTTTGAAACTGACAAAATAAAATCGCAATATGTTGTGATTTTTATCAGATGGGCATTCAATCTTTCATGTATTCTTTCGCGTACTCGACGTAGTGGGCGGCGTTGTCGGTCTGGCCGGGGCGCGTGGGCTTGAGGTATTTGGCGGGGACGCCGCCCCAGATTTCGTGGGGCGGAATCTTGGTGCCCTGCAGCACCAGGGCGCCTGCGGCGACGATGGAGCCCTCCCCTACCTCACAGTCGTCGAGAAGCGTGGCACCCATGCCGATAAGCGCACCATCATGTATGGTGCAGGCATGGACGGTGACGTTGTGGCCGATGGTGACGTCGGAGCCGATATGCGTGGGGCCGGTGTCGTGGGTGACATGGATGCAGGAGCCGTCCTGCACATTGGAGCGGTCGCCGATGGTGATGGGCGCCACATCGCCGCGCACCACGGCATTGAACCACACCGAGCACTGGTCGCCCAGCGTCACATCGCCCACCAGTGTAGCATTCTCACTGAAATAGCAGTCCTTGCCCCACTTGGGCGAACATCCTTTATATGATTTGATAAGTGCCATATAACGGTTATAGTTTAACGGTTAAAGGTTAAAGATTAATAGATATTGATTATTGGTTATAGAAAAAGGATGTCGCATTACAACATCCTCATTCTCTGGCGGAGAGACAGGGATTCGAACCCTGGGACCAGGCAAGCTGGTCAACGGTTTTCGAGACCGCCCCGATCGACCACTCCGGCATCTCTCCGAAATTCAAAAACGGCTGCAAAAGTACTAACTTTTTACGATATAGCCAAACTTTTTTGAATTGAAAATCGAAAATTAAAAATTGAAAATTGATTTTCAATATTTTGCAAATTCAGGAACTTTCGTCCTTTCACTCCCTTTCACTCCTTCTCACTCCCCTTCACTCCCCTTATTTCTTTTGATTTCGAGGACGAGAGTATCCTCTGCCAGGAGACTGTTGGGGAATTCGGCGGTGGCTTGGTCGAGGAGAATCTGTGGATCTTTGTAACGTGCTGATATATGGGTAAGTAAAAGCTGTTTTACCCCGGCAAGAGTCGCGAGACGTCCAGCCTGTCCGGCGGTAAGGTGTTGACGCTCGGTGGCAAGAGACTCCAGTTCGTTGGCGAAAGTGCATTCGAGGCAGAGCAGGTCAGCGCCCTGGATGTACGGGAGGATATCCTCGGTGTATGCGGTGTCACAGCAGTAAGCGTAGCTTAAAGTGAAAAGTGGAGAGTGGAAAGTGGAAGGGCGAGGGACTTCCGTGATGCGGAAGCCGTAGGTGGGGACGGAGTGGACGATGGGGAAAGCGTCGACGGTGCAGCGCTTGCCCTCGAAGACACGATGGAGTCCCTCGGAGAAGTCCATCTCGATGAATTCCAGCGGGTAGCCGATATGGTTGCCGGTGAGTTCGAAGGTGGTCTCGATGACCTGCTTGGCACCCTTGGGAGCGATGACGGTGACGGGCTCGGTGCGGCCACAGAGATGCATGGTGGAGAGGAGTCCCGGAAGACCGAAGAAGTGGTCGCCGTGGAGGTGCGAGATAAGGATGGTGCCGAGAGCCTGGAGTTTGATATGACAACGGCGGATATTGTCTTGCGTGCCTTCGGCACAGTCGAGCAGCATCTTGAAGCCGCCGACATTGACAACCTGAGCGCTGCAGCGACGATGCCCTGTGGGGAGGGCAGCGCCGGAACCGAGGATGGTGATGAGGAAGTTCATATTTTCAATCTTTTCTTGGACGGGCCAACAAGAGCAGGAGGAAGGTGACGAGGCCGTTGAGGAGGAGTATCTCGAAACCGAAAGTATATCCGAACCAAGTGGGCGAGAAAAGGCGGACGAAGTAGCAGAAAACGGGTGAGAAGACGGCAATCCAGGGCACCCAGCGGTCCTCGACCTTGCGTTTGGTGAAGAGGCCGAAGGCATAGAGACCCAGCAGAGGACCATAGGTAAAGCCTGCAATATCGAAGATAATGTTGATGAGCGAGTCATCATGGAACGGCCGGAAGGCGATGATGACGAGGAGATAGAGGAAGGCAAAACCCACGTGGACAATCCTTCTCACCTTTTCACTCCCTTTCACTCCCTCTTTATCAAATCCGAGGAAGTTATAGCAGAAGGTGGTGGTGAGGGCGGTGAGGGTGCCGTCGGCGGAGGAGTAACCAGCGGCGACGAGACCGAGGACGAAGGCCACAGCGATGAATCCGCCAAGTTCCTTGATGGCGATGAAGGGGAAGATCTTGTCGCCCACAACATGGCCTTCGGCATCGGCAGGCAGCACGATGCCCGACTCGTTGGCATAGGCGATGAGGGCGGCGCCAAGGCAGAGGAAGATGATATTGACGATGATGAAGAGCAGGCTGGAGGTCATCACATTCTTCTGTGCGTCGCGCAACGTCTTGCAGGTGAGATTCTTCTGCATCATATCCTGATCCAATCCCGTCATGGTGATGGTGATGAACATGCCGGCAAGGAGTTGCTTCACCCAGAACTTAGGCGCCATGGGGTCGGTGTTGAACATCTCGGTATAGCCTTGGTCGGAAGAGACCTTCAAGAGGTCAGGGAGACTGATATCGAGAGAATTGAGGATAACCACCACGGTAGCGACAGCGGCAAGGATAAGGAAGGTGGTCTGCAACATATCGGTCCACACCACCGTCTTGAGGCCGCCGGTAAATGTGTAGAGCAGGATGATGGCGATGAAGACTACCGCAGGCACCCAGAAGGGTATGCCCATGGGACCGAAGATAAACTCATAGAGCACAAAGACAACGAGATACATGCGGAGAGCGGAGCCGAGGAGTCGCGAGACGATGAAGAAAAGGGCACCCGTCTTCTCGCTGCGGAAACCGAACCGCTGCTCGAGGTAGGAATAGATGGAGGTGAGGTTGAGCTTATAATAAAGCGGCAGGAGGACGAGGGCGATGGTGGCATAGCCGAGGACATATCCCAGCACCATGGGCATGTAGAACCACTTGTTAGCCAGCACGTCACCAGGGACGGACATAAAGGTGACGCCGCTGAGCGACGCTCCTATCATGCCGTAGGCCACCACAGGCCACGGCGACTTGCGGCCAGCACGAAAAAAGGCCTCGTTGCCTTTGACGCCACGGCGTCCCGTGAGCCACATCACCAGAAAGAGCAGCACCGTATAGAGTGCAAAACACACTAAAATAGTCGATTCCATTTCTTTTCACTATAACAAATCGATTGCAAAGATACGAAAAGAATGCGAAATATTTTTTTAAATGTATACAATAAATATTGTATGCGCGCGTTATCAGATTTAATTAATAAAAAGGAGAAGAATGAAAACCAACAAGATATTCGCTGCAATCCTGTTTCTGGCCTTAGGAGCCACAGTCTCTGCACAGAGCGGTCACGACCTGAAGGACGACGAACTCCGCGGACCGGTGAAGCGCGTCGACGCAGTGATGTACGAGGCTCGCTACGACTACGATGACAACCTGGAGCGCGGCGACCAGATGGAGCATCTGGTGACCGAATACAACGCCAAAGGTCAGCGCCGCAGCCAGACTTACCTCTCCGTGGCTGAGGATGTTATCTTCCGCACCCGCTATAAACACGACGGCTTCGGACTGACGACCCTCGAGCATGTGGTCGACAACCAAGACCGCGTCATCGGTCGCACCTACTATGTCTACGACGAAGACCACACCCTCGTCGAGGTCTATGTGGAAGATGCCGAGCGTCAGGTGGAGAGCCGCATGCGCCTGAAACACGACAACTTCGGCCGCATCGAGCAGCGCAGCTACAACGACCAGTTCAACGACATCTTCAAACGCGAGAAATACACCTACAATCCCACCCAAACCATCAACAAGGCCGTCGTCTACGACCGTTCCAAGCAGAAGATTCAAGAGAAACGGTGGGAATACAACGAGCAGGGCGACGCGACGAGCTACACCCTCTACGACTACACCGAGGAGGAGGTGGAGATGTTCGTCACCATCTACGAGCGCGAGTACGACGCCCACGGCAACTGGATCCGCTGCACGGAGTACGAGGTCCTCGGCGACCGCAAGCTTCCCATGTACACCACCGTCCGCACCATCGAATACTTCTAGTAGATGCACAAAGCGGGATTCGTCAATATCATCGGCAACCCCAATGTGGGTAAGTCGACACTCATGAACGCCCTCGTGGGCGAGAAACTCAGCATCATCACTTCGAAAGCTCAAACCACACGCAAACGCGTGATGGGGATTGTAAATGGTGATGACTTCCAAATTGTCTACACCGACACCCCCGGCATCGTCAACCCTGCCAACAAGCTCCATGAGCAGATGATGGGCTTCATCGGTACCGCCCTGCAGGATGCCGACCTCTTTCTCCTCGTTACCGAGGTGGGCGAGACCTTCAAGAACCGCCACGTGCTGGAGCGTGTCGTCAACAGCGACGTCCCCGTCATCCTCATCATCAACAAGATAGACCTCTCCGACCAGGAGACCATCCGCGAGAAGATGGCCTACTGGCAAGAACAGATACCACGCGCCGTCATCGTCCCCTGCTCCGCCACCGAAGGATTCAACGTCGACAAAATCTTCGACCTCATCCTCGAGCGGCTCCCCGAGCATCCCGCCTACTTCCCCAAGGACGAGCTTACCGACCGCACCATGCGTTTCTTCGTCAGCGAGATAGTGCGCGAGAAGATACTCCTCTATTACCAGAAAGAGATACCTTACAGCTGCGAGGTGGCGGTGGAAGCCTATGAAGAGAAAGACGGCATCGACAACATCTCGTGCCTCATCTACGTGGAGCGCGAATCACAGAAAGCGATACTGATTGGTCACCAAGGAAAAGCCATCAAGAAACTGGGCATCGAAGCCCGCCGCGACATCGAGGAGTTCACCGGCAAGAAATGCTTCCTCTCATTACATATAAAGGTATTGAAGGACTGGCGCAACAGCGACCGAGCCCTGAAGAGTTTCGGCTACGCGCTGGAAGACTAAAAAAAGAGACAACGAAAAAAGAGGCATCCGATGGGATGCCTCTTTTTTGTTCTGTTGTCGAATGATTACTCGGCAGCGGCTTCGCCTTCGCCCTCACCTTCGCCGGCGGTAGCGCTGGCACGGGTGCTGACGACGTTGACCACCTCAGCGCTCTTCGGGTTGAGGATGGCATAGTTCTCGCAGGCGATGTCCTGCACGCGGATGCGCTGGTTGACATCGAGGTTGGTGATGTCGAGGAGCACCTCGCTGGGCATGTTGGCAGGAGTGGCCTTCACGTTGAGGCGTTTCTGCTTGTAAGCCAGCTTGCCGCCCTTCATGACACCCTTGCTGGTGCCGGTGGTGTGGACGGGGATGGACATCACGACGGGTTTGTCGTCGGTCAGCTCATAGAAGTCAGCGTGATAGACGATCTCGGTCACAGGGTGGAAGTCGATGTCTTTCAGCATGGCCATGTGCTCAACACCGTTGATGGTGATTTTCTGGAAACAGGGCTCGGGATTGAAGAGAATGCGCTGGAAGGCAGTCTGGTCAACGCTGAACAGAATCTGCTCGCCTTTACCGTACATAACACAAGGCACTTTGGCGTCGCGACGCAGAGCCTTAGCATCCTTTTTCCCTACGTTCTCGCGGAGAGAACCGCTCATTGATACTACTCTCATTGTTGTTTGTTTTTTTGATTAATAATTAAATAAATATGAATAATAAATTATTCGTTCATTCTGTGGATCACGCCTTTGTGGTGGAGGGTGCTCTCGTAGAGGTTGTCGAGGCTCTCGTAGTTGACCACGCGGCGGATGGCCTCGGCCAGCAGCCAGTCGCAGCTGAGGACGTGAATCTTGCTGCTCTCGCGCTTCAGCGGGATGGTGTCGGTGGTGACGAGCTCCTCGAGTTCGGAGGCTTCGACCTTCTCGATGGCGTTGCCGCTGAGGACGGGATGGGTGATCATGGCGCGCACGCTGAGGGCGCCGCTCTCCTTGATGATGCCGGCGGCCTTGCAGATGGTGGTGCCGGTGTCGATAATGTCGTCGAGCAGGATGACATGCTTGCCCTTCACATCGCCGATGAGGCGCATCTCGCCAATTTCGTTGGGTTTATTGCGGTGCTTATAGCAGATGACGAAGCTGTTGTTCAGCGTCTTGGCATACATACCGGCGCGCTTGCTGCCACCCATGTCGGGGCTGGCGAACATCACATCCTCGATGTTGAATTTCTCGCGGATATAAGGCATGAAGAGGCTCGAGCCGTAGAGGTGGTCGACGGGCAGGGTGAAGAAGCCCTGGATTTGGTCGGCATGGAGATCCATGGTGATGACGCGGTCGACACCGGCGACGGAAATCATGTCGGCGATGAGTCTCGATGCAATGGGCACATGCGGCTTGTCCTTGCGGTCCTGACGGGCGAAACCATAGTAAGGAATCACGGCGACAATCTTCTCTGCCGAAGCGCGCTTGGCGGCGTCTATCATCATCAGCAACTCGAAGAGGTTGTCGGTCGGGGGGATAGTGCTCTGGATGATGAACACGATACCACCGCGGATAGTCTCCTCATAGGAAGGCTGAAATTCGCCGTCGGCATACTGAAAAACGGTAGAATTGCCCAGCGGAATGCCATAAATCTCCGCCACGCGGCGTGCCAGGTTTTCGGTGGCGCGACCGGCAAAAATGAACACCTTGTCAGAACGCATGTCGCTCATTATTGTATTGATTTATAATTGTATCGTTTATTTTTTTATTCAATCTTAATGATTGAAAACGAGTGCAAAAATACAAAAAATTCTTGGTTCAGCAAAAAAATATTTTACCATGTCAAAAAAAGTGTGTACTTTTGCACCCGATTTTCTCACCTGCCCTGGTGGTGGAATGGTAGACACGGTAGACTCAAAATCTGCTGCTCGCAAGGGCGTGAGGGTTCAAGTCCCTCCCGGGGTACAAAAGTGAACTTCCTGTTTGGGGAGTTCACTTTTTTATAAGTTTCTTTTCGCCAATCCATTTTTTCTTCGTACTTTTGCACTTTAAATAATTATTGATTATGAGCAAAAACATCATCACCAGCAACCGCTTCTCCCCTTTTCTCATTTTCATTGCGGGAATGATGATTGCCTGTTGCAGCAAGACTGACGATAAGCATCCGACGACCGATGTGCCGCTGGTCATCTTCGACACCGACATCGGCTCGTCGGCCGACGACCTCTTCGCCTTGGAGATGCTCTACCGCTATGAGGAGCAGGGTCGTTGCCGTCTGCTGGGCGTGGTGGTGGACCGCGAGGGCGAGACATGTGCCGCCTGCGCCGACGTGATGAACACCTATTTCGGCCACGGTAACCTGCCTATCGGACTGGTGCGCAACGGCATCAAGAACCCTGCGGTGTGGATAGACTATGGGAACCTCCCCAACCACACCAATCCCGACGGCAGCCTGATGTTTGCCCGCACGGTGAACGACTACAGCACGCTGCCCGACGGCTGGCAGCTCTACCGTCGCCTGCTGGCCGCACAACCCGACCACTCGGTGAGCATCGTCTCCATAGGCTTCGTCACCTGCTTGGCGCAACTGCTGCAATCAGGCGCCGACGAGCATTCACCCCTCACGGGTGTCGAACTGGTGCGTCAGAAGGTGAAGTGCCTTTACATTATGGCTGGCATCTTTGATGTGGCGGACGAGCCCGACTTCAACTTCTCACAAGGCATAGAGTTCGCGCAGACACTCTTCGACCTCTGGCCACAAGATGTCGACATGGTCTTCTCGCCCATGGAGGTAGGGCAACAGGTGGAGTACACCCCCGAGCAGGTCATTGCCGACATCGACTGGACCGATTGTCACCCCATCAAGCAGGTGTATATGACCTACAACTGCAATACGGGGCAGAAGATGTGGGACCCGATGACCGTCATCCAGGTCGTCGAGGGCGACGGACTCTTTACCCTCTCCGAGCGTGGCGTCGTGACCCTCACGGCCGATGCCAAGACCCTCTTCACCCCCGACCCATCGGGCTGCTGCCGCTACCAGAAGCCCGGCACTCCACAGTGGGCAGCCTCCATGTTGGAGAAAATAAGAACTATCAATAAGATTGAAAAATAATAGTTCTTCGCCCTAAAAACAACTGAGACTCTGAGACTGAGACTCGGTATAAGCATGTCTTAGGTTTGCCATAGCATTGGTCGGATAATGTAAGTGTTTGGTATCAAGGTGTATAGTGTAATTTATTAAATTATACTGTTCCCTAGAGACATTGTTTGTGTAAACCTGATTCATCTGTAGGTTACTTTTGTTCTTATTGTGAAAACATTGGTACTTTTTGTGAAATAGAGATATGGAAAAATGGTTGTAATTTTGCAGCATCGAACGAAACGAACAAAAATCGAATATTGAACAATAAAACAGATACTTATGCAAGAAATTACATTGTCAAACGGAGTGAAAATGCCCCTGCTGGGTTATGGCGTCTTCCAAGTGTCGCCCGCCGAGTGCGAGCGTTGTGTCAGCGATGCGCTGAGCGTCGGCTACCGGCTGATAGACACGGCACAAGCGTATGCCAACGAAGAGGGCGTGGGTAACGCCTGGCGCAAAAGTGGACTGAAACGCGAGGAGCTTTTCCTCGTGACAAAGGTGTGGATAGCGAACAACGGAGAGGAAAAGGCAGCCAAGAGCATCGACGAGAGCCTGCGCAAGTTGCAGACGGATTACATCGACCTGCTTCTCATCCATCAGGCGTACGGCGACGTGTTCGGCACGTGGCGGGCAATGGAGAAAGCCTACCGCGACGGCAAGGTGCGCGCCATAGGAGTGAGCAACTTCCAGTCGGGCCGTTTCTTCGACTTCGCCCACTATGTGGATGTAAAGCCGATGGTGAACCAGCTGCAATGCAACACCCTCATACAGCAGACAGCCATCGAGCCGATACTTGCAGAATTCGGCACACGTATGATGGCTTGGGG
>CADCEC010000004.1:0-194347 GCA_902800395.1 uncultured Bacteroidota bacterium
ACTCCCAGCTAAGGCGCACTTTGCCGCCTCCCATGGGGTTCCATCTCAATCCAGTCGGCACATGACACGAGGTCTCCAAGATGGGGAAAATGAGCATATGTCCGTGATTCGGCTCACAATTGTCAAGGGTAAACCATACACTATCGTCCACAGGCTCATGAGTAACCCCGGTTGCACTGGTATAAAAAGTACGATACCCTCCTTGGGCTTTCCATGTAAGTTCTGGGGAGAAGTATTCTGTAGACGGAGAATAGTGTCCCGGTGTACCCAATATTGTATGCAGTTCATACATCCCAGGTATTGCTATGCCCACTTTTGTATTCCCATATTGTTGACTCTTAAAATGGGCTGACAGATAAAACGAATCTGTTACTGTTTCGGCCTTATTGAAATATACTTCATAGATGTCATAATATATTTGAAAGGCATTTACATCCACACAGGTGTCACTGGAAGTATTTAGTGTATACTCATATACCTCTTTTCGTTCCTTATTAAATAAGAAAAGTGGTTTCCCCACGGAATCTGTCATATCAGCAGACCCTTCGGACAAAACATTCATCAGAGAATCCATCAACTGAAGTTTGAGTGTATCAAAATTATGTGAGATAAACATATTTCTGACAGTATAACGCTCTGCTATTTCTGAACTATAATAATAACGAGGGAGAAGGAGTGCTATACCAACAACCCTTATTGTTGTATCAGCATATTTACCCACTGCAAAATTACGAATATGATTTTGCTCCCAGATATTACCCATATGCACATACGAGAATAGTCCATAATCAGCAGGCCCTGGCCAACCTGTTGGACGACAGATTATTGGCTCATACGCCAACTGTGCCCCACTACATGATTTCCCATCCGAATGAAGAGGAAAACGAGGAATGCATAGATTATTATAATCCAACCAATCATTTCCCAAATAATAATTCCTCGGCATATTTGTTAACTCAAAAGTATCTACCACCTGCGCGGCAGATATTCCCATCATAGCCATAAATAGGCTTAATAAAACTGTCTTTTTCATAGTTTTCTTTTTTTTGACAAAATTTCTCCTTTACTATATAGACGGCGAGGTGCCGTTTTTGGGTCAAATTTTAACATTTTTTTTGATTTTTAACATTTGCTGGGGCCATTCCTCTTTTTTTCTTCGCGCGGGTACAATATTTTTTTCTCGCTCGCGTTATAATATTTAAATTTTTCAGTTTTAAGTTTTTTGAAGCAATGAACATACATATAGTACAGCATGATGTTTTGACGAATCGGCCGGAGGAGAACCTACAGTGGATTCTCGGCGAACTGGACAGCCCCGCTTCGCGCGAGGCGCTGCTGACGGTGTTCCCGGCCTGTACGCTCTGCGGCTCGCCGCTCTACGCCTCGGCGGGCTATACCGACCTCCAGAAACGTGCACAGGCGGCCCTCCAGGAACTGGTGGCACAGAGCGAGCACCGCGCTTTCCTCGTGGGTCTGCCGCTGCAGATTCAGGACAAGGGGCTCTGCAACGCCATCGTCTTCGTCCAGAACTGTGCCATCCGCGCTATTGTGACGAAGAAGTATCTGGCTCCCGACGAGCAGCGCTGCTTCGTGCGCGGCGAGGGCGTGCAGGTCATCCAGTTCCACGACCAGCGCATCGCCATAGGCTTCTACGAGGACCTGAAGGAACTCTCCAAAGGCCATGTGGAGCAACCCGACCTGGTGGTCTGCTGCGGCTGCAACGTTTTCGACTACCAGAAGCCCTACCGCACGCGCTACCGCATGACGAAAATCGTCGAGACGCTCAATGCCGGCCTGGTGTATGTGAACCGCACCGGCGGCGAAGGATGCTACCTTTTCGCCGGCGGCAGCCTGGCGATGAATGCCGCCGGCGGCGTGCTGATGCAGCTGCCCTACTTCGAGGCCGCCTGCCAGACGGTGGACATGCAGCAGATAGAGGAGATTGATGACGAGAAGCCCGAAGCGGTGGAACTGGTCTACAAAGGCCTCGTTACCGGCATTCACGACTATTTCCATAAGAACGGCATCCAGCGCGCCGTGCTGGGACTCAGCGGCGGCATCGACTCGGCGCTGGTGGCCACGCTGGCGGTCGACGCCCTGGGTGCGGAGAACGTGCATGGGCTGCTGATGCCCAGCCAGTACTCGACAGACCATTCGGTGCGCGACGCCGAAGAGCTGGCGCACAACCTCGGCATGCAGTACGACATCGTGCCGATACGCCCCATGTTCGACCAATTCCGCGAGAGCCTGAAGCCCGTCTTCGGCGACAGAGCGGAGGATGTGACGGAGGAGAACCTGCAGGCCCGCGTGCGTGGCACGCTGGTGATGGCCTACGCCAACAAGTTCGGCGCTATGGCGCTGAACACCACCAACCGCTCCGAGGCGGCCATGGGCTACGGGACGCTCTACGGCGACTCTGTGGGCGGCATGGCGGTCATCGGCGACCTTTACAAGACGGAGGTGTACCAGCTGAGCGAGTGGATTAACCGAGGAGGACGAGGTGTCGGCTCTGCCGACAATCTTCCTCCTTGCCGCATCCCGCAGAATACCATCGACAAGGCCCCCAGCGCGGAGCTGCGCCCGGGACAGAAGGACAGCGACTCGCTGCCCGACTACGACACCCTCGACGCCGTGCTCAACCTCTACCTCGACGAGAGCCTCTGCGAGGAGGAAATTGTGGCCGAGGGCTACGACCGCGAGCTGGTGCAGAAGGTCATCCGCAAGGTGGCGCAGAACGAATGGAAACGCCTCCAGTTCGCCCCGCAGCTGAAGGTGAGCCCCGTGAGCTTCGGATTGGACCGGAGATGGCCCATCAGTTAACGGCTATATTTATCATCGGCGAATTAAGCGAATTAAGCGAATTGCTGACTCGAGAAATAAAATTCGTTAAATTCGCTGAATTCGCCGACAAAAAACAAAAAAAGCAGAAAAAGACAGATGAAAAAATTTGCAGTTTTATCAGTGTTGTTGGCAGTGTTGACCACTGCCCATTCGCAGATGCAGGCGGTGTTCGCCTACAGCACGTTCTATGCCCCTGGGGCCGATATGCCATATGTGGAGACGTATCTGTCGTTCGATGCCTGGACGATGCAGTTCGTCAAGCAGGCGAATGGCACCTACCGCGCCACCGCCGAGGTGGTGACGATGCTGAAGCAGGGCGACTCGGTGTGCTACGTGAAGAAGTACGACCTGAACAGTCCTGTGGTGGATTCGCTGAACAAGCTGGACTTCAGCTTCCTCGACGTACAGCGTTTTTCGGTGAAGAATGGTATCTACGACCTCGAAATCACCCTTCGCGACAAAGGAAGCGAAAGGCCTGCGGCGACGGTGACAGAGAAGCTGGTGGTGAACTACGACAAGAAGCATCCCGCGATGTCGAGCCTCCAGCTGATGTCGTCGGTGAAGCCCACACAAACGGATAATATCCTCTCGCGCGGCGGATATGATATGGAACCGTATGTGAGCGATTTCTTCCCCGAACAGGTGGGGGAGATGCACTACTACTTCGAGGTGTACAATATCAACAAGGAGGTGGGAGACAACGCTTTCCTGGTCTTGGCCTATATTGAGCAGCAGGAGACGGGCAGCCGCTTCGAGAGTCTGCAGACGTCGAGTCGCAAGCACGGCGCTGTGCTTGTGCCGGTCTACGGGAGCCTGGATATCTCCCAGCTGCCGTCGGGCAACTACAACCTCGTGGTGGAGTTGCGCAACAAGGCGGGCGAGAAGATGCTCTACAAGAAAGTGCCGTTCTTCCGCTCGAATCCGGGTGTGAAAGAGGTGGAGGTGAGCGATTTCGCCACCACATTTGTAGGTCGTTACACCGACGAGGAACAACTGAATACCTATATCGACGCCCTCTATCCGCTGGCTTCGAGCCAGGAACGCAGTGTGGCGAGCGAGTTGATTCGCCGTCCGGGATTGGAGGAGAAGCAAGCGTTCCTCTACCGTTTCTGGCAGGTGCGCTACCCCATGAGTGCGGAGGCGGAATGGCTGAAATATAAGGAGCGCATCGACCATGTGCAGGCAGTGTTCAGTTATCCGAAGACCCCCGGCATCCATACGGACCGCGGCCGCGTGTACCTGCAGTATGGCCCGCCAGACTTCATCAGGGACGAGAAGAATTATGTCTCGGTGAACAAGTTGGGCAATACTTTCAAGGGCACTACGGAGACGATGCAGACGAGGGGTGTCATCACCAGCGACGATATGAACAGTCCGTCGCAGGGACATATCTACTATCTGCCGTATCAGCTGTGGCGTTACAACAAACTGGCTACCGACGACGCTGACCGCGTGTTCCTTTTCTGGGATGAGCACCGTAGCGGCTACTATACGCTGCTGAACAGCAATGCCCGTGGAGAGGTGCAGGATCCCATGTGGGAGCGCCGCCTCAGCCGCCAGCAGTTGGGTGAGAATGTGGTGGGAGAAGTGGGCGAGCAGTTCAAGAGAGGATACTAGGGAGTTAATAGATAATAGTTAAAAGTTAATAGTTAAAAGTTAATAGTTAGGGGTTGTATTTGGTTTCGGACATAGTATATCTTATCGCCTACAAGATTCTGGGGTACCGCACCAAGGTGGTGAGGCGAAACCTGGAGGTTTCGTTTCCGGAGATGGGGGAGGAGGAACGTCGTAAACTGGAGCACCGTTTCTATCATCATCTGTGCGATATTCTTGTCGAAGGTATCTGGAACCTCTTTGTCTCGCCGCGTTGGCTGATGAAGCGCTATTGTGTGACCAATCGCGAGTTGGTGAACCGCTACTACGAGCAGGGAAAGAGTGTGGTGCTGATGTCGGCCCACTACAACAGTTGGGAGTATATGGTCACCTCGCTCAATATGCAACTTTTCCACCACGGCATCGGGGTGGGGAAGCCGCTGAGCAACAAGGTTCTGGAGCCCTGGGTGTTCCGCCGTCGCACACGTTTCGGCACCGAAGTGGTCTATTCCGACACCGTCCGCGACGTGGTCTCCTTCTACGACAAACATCGGGTGCCGTGTGCGCTGATGATGCTCAGCGACCAGTCGCCGGCACATGCCGACAAGGCTTATTGGACCACTTTCTTCCACCAAGATACAGCTTTCCTCTACGGAGCTGAATATTTCGCCCGGAAGTATGACTACCCCGTGCTTTACTACCGTGTTGACAAGGTGAAACGCGGGCGCTACACGGTGACTTTCGATTTGCTCTGCGAGCATCCACAGGAGACACCGCAGTACAGCATTGTGGAGAACTACGTGAGGAAACTTGAGAAGGACATCCGCGAGAAGCCCGAATATTGGCTGTGGAGCCACAGGAGGTGGAAACTGAAGAGAGTTGATAGATAATAGATAATAGATAATAGATAAGGATGATAAAGGTTGCTGTAGTTATATTGAACTGGAATGGTCGGGGAATGATGGAGCGTTTCCTGCCGTCGGTGATGGAACACTCCGTCTCGGACGCGAACCTTTTGGTGTCGGTTGTTGTGGCTGACAATGGATCGACTGACGACTCGGTAGAGTTCCTTTCCAAGCACTATCCCGAGATATCTGTCATCCAGCTCGACAAGAACTATGGCTTTGCAGAGGGGTATAATCGCGCGCTGGCGCAGGTGGAAGCCGACTACTATGTGCTGCTGAACAGCGATGTGGAATGCACACCCCATTGGATTCAGCCCGTGGTGGAGATGATGGAGAGGGATCCGCAGGTGGCAATAGCGCAGCCCAAGCTTCGAATGTACGACCAGAAAGAGACCTTCGAATATGCCGGCGGTGCCGGCGGCTTCATCGACTGCTACGGCTATCCTTTCTGTCGCGGACGCATATTCTCTACTTTGGAAGAGGATGTGATTCAGTACGACGACGAGCGCGATATCTTCTGGGCTACGGGCGCCGCCATGTTTGTCCGTGCCTCGGTGTTCCACGAGCTCGGCGGCCTCGACGGCGATTTCTTTGCCCACATGGAGGAGATAGACTTTTGCTGGCGGGCGCAAAACCACGGCTACCGTGTCCGCTATTGTCCCGAATCGGTGCTCTATCATGTCGGTGGCGGCACTCTTCCCAAGTCCTCTCCCTTCAAGACACGCCTGAACTTCCGAAACAACCTCTCGATGCTCTATAAAAATCTGCCGGACGACCGTTTGAAGAAGGTGCTTCGTCGTCGTATGTTGCTCGACGGTATCGCGGCACTGAAGTTCCTCTTGCAGGGACATTTCGGCGAGTTTAAGGCCGTTCGCGAAGCCCACAAGGAGTACCGCGCCTTGCGTCCTCAGCTGAAGGAAAAAAGAGCTGCCCTGAAACAAACAGCAGTCGCCGGCATATACCAACGACTGCTGCTGATTGATTATTACTTCCGCGGAAGTAAGACTTTCTCAAGCCTGAAAGGGGAATTCAGCAAATAACCCCAGACTTTCTTTATTCTTTCTTAAGGTTCTTATATTCCTCGTTGAGGCCATTGACAATTTCGTCGGTGATATCCATAGCCTCATTCATGTAGAGGGTGGGGGAGTTCTCGAAGGTTTTTCTGAGGATGATGTCGAACTTCTGGTTCTGCTCGTTGTATTCGCGCACAAAAGCGAAGATGGCGTTGAGGAGTTTTGTGTTCTCCATCATCTGACGCTCCATGATTTTGGCCGTGAGTTCCTGCTCGAGGGTGGCCATCTTCTCAGCGCGTTTCTTCAGTTCGGCCTCGGTGGACTGCTGCTGGGTGAGGGTCATGTTGGCACCATTTTTCAGGTAGTCGTCGTAGTCTTTCTGGAACTTTGCCACCTGTTGCTTGCCGTAGGCTTCCTGCTGGTTCTTGAAAGCCATAAGCTCTTTCTCCATGTCTTTGGCATACTCGTATTTGGCAATCAGGGTGTCAGTGTTCACGTAGGCCACTTTCAGGCCACCCTCTTTCACTACGGGGGCTTTGGCATTGACGTTGACTTTGCTGTTGCCGCCGTTGTTGCCGGTGAAGTGAAGAATGTAGATGCCTACCAGTCCAAGGAACAGTACGGCGTTGCAGATGAGTAGAATCTTGTTGAATTTGTTGTTCTCCATTGTATAAAACTATTATCTTTTAACTATTAACTTTTATCTTTTCAATGGCTCTTTCCACTCGGCGGATGGTTTCCTCCTTGCCGATGGTGAGGATGAGCGTAATCATGTCGGGCCCCACGGTGCGGCCCACCACGGCGATGCGGAGAGAGTTCATCACCTTGCCGGTGTTCAGGCCATTGGCGGCGATGTAGTCGTCGAGCAGCGCCTTGTGGATAGCGTCGTGTTCGAAAGGCACGGTGTTCAGTATCTCGATAACCTTTGCCATGTGGATGTGCATGTCGGGAGTCCAGCGCTTGGCGACATCCTTCTCGTTGTACTCCGTGGGAGCCTGGAAGAAGTAGCAGCAGGTGTCCCACAGTTCGCTGGGGAAGGTGATGCGCTCCTTCATCATGCCGGCCACACGCACCACATAATCGCGACTCGCGGTGATGCCGCGGGCATCCAACTCCTTCTGCAGATAGTCGGCCACCACTTCGTCGGGAAGCATCTGGAAGTATTCGTGCTGGAACCATTTGGCTTTGTCGAGGTTGAATTTGGCACCATTCTTGCTGATATGCTCCACATTAAAGAGTTTAATTAACTCTTCCATTGACATTATCTCTTGTTCGGTACCTGGATTCCATCCCATCAACGCCAGCATGTTGACCACGGCCTGGGGCAGATAGCCCTGCTCGCGGTAGCCGCTGCTGATTTCGCCGCTCTTGGGATCGTGCCATTCCAGGGGGAAGACGGGGAAGCCGAGGCGGTCGCCGTCGCGTTTGCTGAGCTTGCCGTTACCCTCGGGTTTGAGCAGCAGGGGCAGGTGGGCGAAGCGCGGCATGGTCTCCTCCCAGCCAAAGGCCTTGTAGAGCATTACGTGGAGCGGTGCCGATGGGAGCCACTCCTCGCCACGGATGACATGGGTGATTTCCATGGTGTGGTCGTCGACGATGTTGGCCAGGTGGTAGGTGGGCATGCCGTCGGACTTGAAGAGCACCTTGTCGTCCAGCAGGCGGCTGTTCATGGTGACATCGCCGCGAATCATGTCGTGGACGGTGATGTCGATGTTGTCGGGGAACTGGAAGCGGACGACATAGGGCTCGCCGGCATCGATGCGGCGCTGGGCCTCTTCCATGCCGAGCGAGAGACTGTTTTCCATCTGCAGCCGTGTGTTGCAGTCGTACTGGAACGTCTTCTTCTGCGCCTCATATTCCTTGCGTTTGGCCTCAAGGGCTTCGGGCTTGTCGAAGGCGTAGTAAGCCCAGCCGTCGCGGATGAGCTGCTCGGCATACTGGCGGTACATGGGTTTGCGGTCGCTTTGGCGGTAGGGACCGAAGGGGCCTCCAAGATGGACACCCTCGTCGAATTCGATGCCCAACCAGTCGAGGGCTTCAATGATGTATTGTTCGGCACCCGGCACAAAGCGGTTTTGATCTGTGTCTTCAATGCGGAGAATCATCTTGCCGCCGTTCTGGCGGGCGAAGAGGTAGTTGTAGAGAGCGGTGCGCACGCCGCCGATATGGAGTGGCCCCGTAGGACTGGGGGCGAATCTTACTCTTACCATGTAAAGGTTAAAGGTTAATGATTAAAGGTTAACGATTATTTGTTGAAGTTGCCGAGTTTATAGTTCAGCGAGAGCATATAGGCCACGTTGTGCCCATTGGGAATCTTCACATTCACGTCGCTGCTGTTACCATTGTTCTCGATGATGCGCAGCACGTCGTCGCCCTCCGAGGTGGCCAGGAAACCACGGTCGATATACAGCGAGGCTGTGAATTCTTTATACTCGTAGCTGATGCCAAAGATGGCGCCCACGTCGAAGCGGTTGATGTGGTTGAACACTTGCCGGCTCTCCTCCGATCCGTTGAAGTTCACGTCGTAGTTAGCTGCGGAAGACGGGATGCTGGGAGTGATCTTGCGGTCGCCATAGCGGCCGAAGAGTCCGAAGCTCACCTGTGGTCCCACGAAGATACCTAACACATGCCCCGAGGCACGGATGGGCAGTTCATAGTGGATGCCCACCAGGATGGGCAGCTGCAGGTAGTAGGCGTGGTAGTAGCCCTCGCGGTGCATCAGGTTGCTGCCGTTTTCGAGCGTCTCTTCGAAGTTGCTGCCGCGACGGTTCAGGTTCAGCCCCGACTGCAGGAAGAAGGTCTCCTGAAGCATACTCTCACTTTTGGCGAAGGTGTAGGTGACATAGCCACCGAGGGTGGCACCCAGAATCGGTGCCGAGGTCGACAAGTCATCGTCCATGGTTGCCAAACCGAGGCCAACTCTCACGCCGTAGTCGCTGAATTGTGCCTGAGTAGGGTTTCCCATGAAACCCATTAGACCCATTAAGCCCAATAAAAATATTTTCTTCATAATCGATTATAATTTTCTGAGGATGAAATCAGTCATCAGCTGGTAGAGGTTGAGGCGGGTGTTGCCCGTAGCGTCATAGATGCTGTGGTTCTTGTTGGGGTAGATGCGGAACTCGAACTGCTTGCCGGCATTCTCCAGCTTCTCCACCATCTCGGCCGAGTTCTGGAAGTGCACGTTGTCGTCGCCGGTGCCGTGGATAAGCAGATAGTTGCCCTTGAGGCGCTCAGCGAAGTTAAGCGGCGAGTTGTTGTCATAGCCCTTGGCATTGTCCTGCGGCAGACCCAGGTATCGCTCGGTGTAGATGTTGTCGTAGTAGCGCCAGTTCATCACGGGAGCCACGGCGATGGCGGTCTTGAAGACGTCGTTGCCCTTGAGGATGGAGAGCGTCGAGAGATATCCGCCGAAGCTCCAGCCCCAGATGCCGATGCGGTCTTTGTCGACCCAGTTCTGCAGGCCCAGCCAGCGGGCCGCCTCGATGGCGTCCTCGCACTCCATGCGGCCCATATCGCCGTAGGTCTGTTTTTTGAACTTTGCACCACGTCCGCCAGTACCGCGACCGTCGAAGCACATCACCACATAGCCCTTCTCGGCCAGCATGTGGTACCAGTAATAGTCCGAGTAGCCGTAGCTGTTGGTCACCTGCTGGTTGCCGGGACCACCGTAGACGTAGATAAGTACGGGGTAGCGTTTGACAGATTTGATGTCGAAGTCGGCGGGTGTGATGGTGTAGTAATTCAACTCCGTGCCCTTGGAGGTTTTGAAAGTGCCAAAGGTTTTGTGCTGTGTGCCGTAGTCGAACATCTTGCCCTGCAGCTCGCTGTTGTTCTGCAGCACCTTGACCAGCGCGCCTTTCGAGTTATGGAGGGTGTAGACAGGAGGCATGTTGGCGTTGCTGTAGGTGCAGATGTAGTATTTGCAGCCGTTGCTGAAGGTAGCGTTGTAAGTGCCCTCGACAAACCCGTTCGAGCGGTCGCCGAAAGAGTACATCCGTGTATCCCGTTCGTAGATGCTGTTCATCTGGGCGGGCTTATAGTTGAGGCATTGCTTCTTGGAGCCATCGAAGCCGATGACGAAGAGGCTCTTGTTGATGGCGCCGTGCTCGCGGCTGGTGTAGTAGAGGCGCTGGTTCTTCACGTCGATGCCGGGCACATCGCAAATCTCATAGTTTCCGCTGGTCAACTGCTTCACTAGGTTGCCGTCCATGCCGTAGAGGTAGATGTGACGGTAGCCGTCTTTCTCGCTGGTGATGAGCATCTGCTCGCTGGCTTTTTTACCTTTACCAACAGTGATAAACTGCCAGGTGTCGGGCACATCGACGTAGGTGTCGCACTGCTCTTCGTAGATTTTGGTGATGCCCTTGTCGTTAAGGCCGTTGTTGGAGGTGTTGACAGCCAGTATCTCCATTGTGTTCTGCAAGCGGTTCATGACCATGACAGCCAGTACATCAGAGGTGTTGGTCCATTGGAAACGAGGGATATACTCCCATTTGCACTTGCCGTCAGCCACCGTGGTGCTTCGGCCATCGAGCACAGGGGTGTATTTCCCTTTGGTCTCAATGTTGTATACATGGAGCGACACCTTGCTGTTGTCCTCGCCAGCCTTGGGGTATTTGTAGCGGTAATCCTCGGGGTAAAGCTCGCCCCACATCTGCATATTGTACTCCTTCACCTTGCTCTCGTCGAAGCGCATGTAGGCAATCTTCTTCGAGTCGGGACTCCACTGGAATCCCTGGGTGATGGCGAACTCTTCCTCGTAGACCCAGTCGGTGGTGCCGTTGATAATCTCGTTCACCTTGCCGTCGGTGGTGATGGCATGCTCCTCCAGTGTGGCGAGGTCCATCCAGTAGAGGTTGTTGTCGCGCACAAAGGCCACCTTGGTGCCGTCGGGGCTAAGGGTGGTGAGGCGCTGCTTGCCGTTGTTGCTGATTTTAGTAAAGATTTTGCCCTGAACATCGTATATGTAGTAGTCAGAGACGCCGCTGTGGCGGTAGATAGGCTCGAAACCGCTGCTGAGGAGAATCTTCTGCTCGTCGGCGCTGAACTCGTAGCTTTCCATCGGGGGCAGGGGCTTGGCCTTCTTCTGCATGTCGGGGCCGTCGAAGAGGCACACGTCCTCCACTTTCTCGCCGGTGGCGTAGTTGTATTTGGTGATGCCCGTGCGGCTCATGGTGCAGTAGTGCTCGCCGTCGGCCATCGAGCGGATGGCTCCGATGCCTTTCGCACGGAAGGTCCCCTTGGTCCAGATGTCCTCCAACGTGATATTTTTGGATTGCGCCATAGATACGCCCATGCCACCAATCATTGCAAATGCCAATATAACAAGCAGTTTCTTCATTTCTGGTAGTTCTTTTATAGATATATTTAAAAATGCAAATATACAATTTTTTTCTAAAATGATAAAAGAAATCTGTGTGGGCAATATTTCAGGTGCTATTACGTTTTGGAAATATGAGCGATGAATCACATATTTTTAGTCGTACCGAGATGTTGGTGGGTGCCGAGGCGATGGAACGGCTGCGGAGGACGAAGGTGATTGTCTTCGGTCTCGGCGGCGTGGGTTCCTGGTGCGCTGAAGCGCTGGTACGCAGCGGGGTAGGGTCCCTGACGTTGGTGGACCCTGATGGCGTGGATGTTACCAATGTCAACCGTCAGTTGCCGGCACTTGTCTCCGCTGTCGGACGGCCGAAGGTGGAGGTGCTCCGCGAGCGGTTCCTCGACATCAATCCCGAGGCGGAAATCATCGCCCGTCAGGAGCGATTCACTGCCGATAGCGCTGCTTCGTTCTCGATAGAAAATTTTGATTATGTGATAGATGCCATCGACAGCATAGAGGATAAGTTGGAACTGATTTTGCTTGCGACAGCAAAAACTCAAGCAATCAAGCAATCAAGCAATCAAGCAATCTTTTTCTCGTCCATGGGTGCCGCGCGCAAGATGGACCCTCTGCAGGTGCGGGTGACGGAGTTCTGGAAGGTCGACGGCTGTCCGCTGGCGGCGACGCTCCGTAAGCGTATGCGAAAACAACAGCGCTTTCCCGAGCGGAAGTTCAAGTGTGTCTGGTCGCCCGAGAGGAATGATGACGCGGAGCCTAAAGGTACCATGATGCCTGTCACAGCTACCTTTGGACTCACGCTTGCCAGTTTGATTATCAGGGATGTTCAGCAACACTGCTGCTCGTGACAGTGGCTGGAGGTGGTCTCCAGCTCCAACGTGCTGTGGTGAATGTTAATTCCGTCAAGGAGTTCTTTCACGCGGTCGGTAACTTCCTCGAGCATCGTCGCATCGGGGATGACGATGTGGCAGGTGAGAGCCGTTTCCGTCGTCGAGATGGCCCAGATGTGCAAATGGTGCACGTTGAGGACGCCGTCGAGGTTTTCGATTTTTTTCTTGATTTCGTCGACATCGAAACCTTCGGGTACAGCGTCGGTGCTCATGCGAAGGCTCTCAGAGAGTAAATCCCACGTGCTTACAAGGATGACCACGGCAATGACGAGGCCGATGATGGGGTCGACGAGTGTCCAGCCAGTGAGGTTGATGACGATGCCGGAGACCACCACGCCGACGCTCACCAGCGTGTCGGCTAGCATGTGCAGGAAGGCACCGCGGGTATTGATGTCGTGCTGGTTTTGGCGACTGAGGACCCAGGCGGTCACGCCGTTGATGACGATGCCCACGGCGGCGGTCCAGATGATGAGGGTGCCGTTGACTTCCGTCGGGGTGAAGAATTTCTCGATACTCTCCACGATGATGGCGCCCACGGCAACGAGGAGGATGATGGCGTTGAGCAGCGAGATAAGCACAGAGGCCTTTCGGTGGCCATAGGTGAAGCGCTTGGTGGCGTGGCTTGAAGCCAGCTTCAAAGCTATCATGGCCAGCAGTAACGAGAAGACGTCGCTGAGGTTGTGGCCCGCGTCGCTGAGCAGGCCGATGCTGTTGCCCACGAAGCCTGCCACGGCCTCGACGATGACAAATAGCAGATTGAGCGCCACCGCTACTATATAAATAGTAGAGAGGCGCTCAATAGCGTGGCTGTGATGATGGTGGTGGTGACCATGCTCATGATGGTCGTGGTGTTCATGAAGATGCCCGTGTTCGTGGCAATGCTCATGTTCGTGATGGTGTTCGTGTGTATGTTCCATAATTTTGATTGTTTTTTTTGTTCGTTTTTCAGTTTGCAAAATTACTAACAATTCCTGACACGGAACCATCACCATCATTGGTGATTACTCGTTGCGGTCGCGACCGAATAACTGCCCGATCCACTGGCGGTTAAGTCGTGCTATGTTCTGCCGTTTGATTTGCTTTGGGCATTCGGCCTCGCAGGCGTAGGTGTTGGTGCAGGAGCCGAAGCCAAGTTCGTCCATTTTGCAGACCATCTTTTTGACGCGGTCCATAGCCTCGGGGTGACCCTGAGGCAGGAGGTTGAGGTGGCTCACCTTGGCACCGACGAAGAGCATGGCGCTGGCGTTCTTACAGGCTGCTACACAGGCGCCGCAGCCGATGCAGGCGGCAGCATCCATGGCCTGGTCGGCTATGTGCTTGGGCACAAGGATATTGTTGGCGTCGGGCACGCCGCCGGTGGTGGCACTGATGTAGCCGCCGGCCTGGATAATCTTGTCGAAGGCGGTGCGGTCGACCACCAGGTCCTTGATGATGGGGAAGGCCTTGGCGCGCCAGGGCTCTACCCAGATCTCGTCGCCGTCATTGAAGTGGCGCATATGGAGCTGGCAGGTGGTGACGCCGTCATCGTTGCCGTGGGGACGGCCGTTGATGTAAAGGCCACACATGCCGCAGATGCCCTCGCGGCAGTCGTTGTCGAAGCACACGGGGTGAGCGATATGGTCGTTAATCAGCTTTTCGTTGAGCTGGTCGAGCATCTCGAGGAACGAGCAGTCGGCGCTGATGTTGTCAATCTCGTAGGTCTCGAAGTGCCCTTTGGCGCGGGCGTTCTCCTGGCGCCAGATATGTAGTGTGAATTTCATGGCTTACTTGTAATTACGTTTCACAATCTGTATGTGCTCATAGTTGAGCTCCTCTTTGTGCATCACCTCGGGCTGGTCGTGACCTTGGTACTCCCAGGCGGCGACGAACATGAAGTTATCGTCGTCGCGGAGGGTCTCGCCGTCCTCGGTCTGGTGCTCGATGCGGAAATGTCCGCCACAGCTCTCCTCGCGTTGTGTGGCGTCGGCGACGATAAGGCGTGCCAGTTCGAAGTAATCCTCGAGGCGGTAGGCCTTCTCCAGCTCGGGGTTCATCTCGGCGACCTTGCCGGGGATGAAGACATGCTGGTAGAAGTCGGCCTCCAGCTCGGCAATCTTTGTGGCGGCGGTGGCGAGGCTCTCCTTGCTGCGGGCCATGCCGCAGTACTCCCACATGATGCGGCCAAGGGCCTTGTGGTAATGGTCGACGGAGTGGAAAGTGGAAAGTGGAGAGTGGAAAGTGGAAAGATTGGCTGCCGCGGACTGCGTAGCATCGCTTTCCACTTTACACTTTCCGTTTTCCACTTGGCCGATGGCCAAGAGGCCATCGAGGCGGGCGCGCACGGCGGCTTCTGCCTCGTCGAATTCAGGACCTTCGGCCTTGATTTTGCCCACGTAGATTTGGTCAGCGAGGTAGTTTTGCAGCGTGTATGGCAGCACGAAGTAGCCGTCGGCGAGGCCCTGCATGAGGGCGCTGGCACCGAGACGGTTGGCACCGTGGTCGCTGAAGTTGGCCTCGCCGGCGGCGAAGAGGCCGGGGATGGTGGTCTGGAGCTCGTAGTCGACCCACAGGCCGCCCATGGTGTAGTGTACGGCGGGGTAGATCATCATCGGGTTCTCGTAGGGGTCCACGTCGACAATCTTATAGTACATCTGGAAGAGGTTGCCGTATTTCTGCTCCACCACGTTGCGACCGAGACGCTTGATGGCGTCGGCGAAGTCGAGGTAGACGGCCAGGCCGGTGGGGCCTACGCCGTAGCCGGCGTCGCAGCGCTCCTTGGCGGCGCGGCTGGCGACGTCGCGCGGCACCAGGTTGCCGAAGGCGGGGTAGCGGCGCTCGAGGTAGTAGTCGCGCTCCTCTTCGGGGATGTCGTTGGGACCTTTCTTTCCGGCACGGATGGCCTCGGCATCCTCTTTTTTCTTGGGGACCCAAATGCGGCCGTCGTTACGCAGCGACTCGCTCATCAGCGTGAGCTTCGACTGGTAGTCGCCGTGCACGGGGATGCAGGTGGGGTGGATTTGCACGTAGCAGGGGTTGGCGAAGGCGGCGCCGCGACGGTGGCAGACCCAGGCGGCGCTGCCGTTGCTGTTCATGGCGTTGGTGGAGAGGTAGTAGACATTGCCGTAACCGCCAGTGGCCACCACGACGGCATGGGCGGCATAGCGCTCCAACTCGCCGGTGACGAGGTTTCTCACTATGATACCTCTAGCTCTACCGTCCTTGATGACGAGGTCCATCATCTCGTGACGCTCGTGCAGCACCACGGTGCCGCGGGCTATCTCGCGGCTCAGGGCACCGTAGGCACCCAGTAGCAGCTGCTGACCCGTCTGGCCGCGGGCGTAGAAAGTGCGGCTCACCTGTGCGCCGCCGAAGGAGCGGTTGTCGAGCAGGCCGCTATAGTCGCGGGCGAAGGGCACGCCCTGCGCCACACACTGGTCGATGATGTCGCCGCTCACCTCGGCCAGACGGTAGACGTTGGCCTCGCGGGCGCGGTAGTCGCCACCCTTGATGGTGTCCTTGAAGAGGCGCTCCACGCTGTCGCCGTCGTTCTGGTAGTTCTTGGCGGCATTAATACCGCCCTGGGCGGCGATGGAGTGGGCGCGACGCGGCGAGTCCTGGATGCAGAAGATATCCACATGGAATCCCAGGGCGCCGAGTGAGGCGGCGGCCGAGGCACCGGCCAGACCGGTACCGACGACGATGATGTCGAGCTTGCGCTTGTTGGCCGGGTTCACCAGCTTCTGCGCGGCTTTGTAATTGGTCCATTTCTGTGAAAGGGGACCTTCGGGTATCTTGGAGTCTAATTTCATTGCTTAAGGGGCTTTAAGGTCTATAATCCTAAGTAAACTAAGATGGGCACCGCGGTGAAGCCGAGGACGATAATCCAGGTGTAGATCTTGCCGAGGGCTTCGATGATGGGGTTGTACTTGTAGTTATTCAGGCCGAGGGTTTGGAACACCGACGGGAAGGCATGCATCAGGTGGAAGAAGAGGATGAGGAAGAAGACGAGGTAGCCGATGACGATGTGCAGGTGGCTGAATTTCTCACGGGTCAAATAATAGAAGTCGGGCTCGGGGTCGCTCTCGGGAGCACGCTCCTTCAATATTGTACGTTCTTCATAGTTGATGTGGCGTATCCATTTGCCGTCTTCACTGATATTTCCTTCATTAAAGGCACGGTACAGGACGTCTGACACGGCCTCGTCTTCCATCGCTTGTGCGTCAAGTTTGGAGAGGTTCTCCACTTTGACCATATATTCACCTTTCACCACGCCGACCTTGACGAAGTAGAAGTCGTAGAAGTGGATGCAGATGCAGGCGAAGATGAGAACGCCGGTCCACATCATCAGTTTTGAGCCGGGGTGCGTCTTCGAACGCGAAGCCTGGTGGTAGCGCACGGGGCGGGCCAGCCGGTTGGTAATGGCTAGCCAGACGGTGAGCAGGATGTGCAGGGCGATGACGCCGAGGAGCACAATCTCAAAAATCTTCACCACCCAGTTGGTGCCCATGAAATGGCAGAAGTCTGAATACCACTGGCCGTCGTCGTGACGCAGGATGAAGAGGTTCGCCGTCATGTGGAACAGGAGGAACAGCAGCAGGAAACTGCCGACCAAAGCCACAAACAGTTTCTTTGTGATGGAATGGATTTTGGGTAGGTTCATATCGTGATTGTTTGATTGTTTGATTGCTTGATTGTTTGAGTTATTTCTTGGGGGCGCCGCCTGATGGGTGTCGTTCGCTCCGCGTTCAACGCTTCGGGGCGCCGCCACCGAAGTCGTCGTAGGCGATGTTCTCGGGTTGGACGCCGAGGGAGTCGAGCATGTTGACGACGGCGCTGCTCATGGGGCCGGGGCCGCACATGTAGTATTCGATGTCCTCGGGGGCGGGGTGGTCCTTGAGGTAGGTGTCGTACATGACCTGGTGGATGAAGCCGGGGGTGTAGGGCACTCCGGCGGCGTCGGCGGCGGGGTCGGGACGGTCGAGGGCCAGGTGGAAGTGGAAGTTGGGGAAGTCTTTCTCCAGCTGGTGGAAGTCGTTGAGGTAGAACACCTCGTTGAGGGCGCGGGCGCCGTAGAAGTAGTGCATCGGGCGGTGGGTGCAATGCAGCGTGCGGGTGAGGTGCATGATCTGTGCGCGGAGGGGAGCCATGCCGGCGCCACCGCCCACCCATATCATCTCGTTACCCTTGGGGTCGTCGCGCCAGGTGCCGTCCTCGGTGCCGCGGACGCGGAACTCGCCGTAGGGACCGCTCATGATGACCTTGTCGCCAGGCTTCAGCGAGAAGATGTAGCTGGAGGCGATACCGGGATTGACGTTCTGGAAACCGCTGCGGTCGGCCGTGAAGGGCGGGGTGGCGATACGCACCGTCAGCATGAAGACGTCGCCCTCGGCGGGGTAGTTGGCCATGGAGTAGGCGCGGACGGTGGGCTCGGTGTTGACGCAGACGAGGTCGAACATCTTGAACTTCTCCCATGCCGGCAGGTATTCGTCGCCGATAAGGCTCTTGTCAAAGCTGGAATACGGAATGCGGAAGGTGGGTATCTTGATCTGGGCGTAGCTGCCGGGCACGAAGTCCATGTGTTCGCCGGCGGGTAGCTGCACTTTGAACTCCTTGATGAAGGTGGCCACGTTGCGGTTCGAGACCACGGTACACTCGTATTCCTTGATGCTGAGGATGCTCTCGGGGAGCTTGAGGCTGAGGTCCTCCTTGACCTTCACCTGGCAGCCGAGGCGCCAGCCTTCCTGTATCTGCTTGCGGCTGAAGTGGGGCGTCTCGGTGGGGAGGATGCTGCCGCCGCCCTTTACCACGCGGCATTTGCATTGGCCACACGAGCCTTTGCCGCCGCAGGCCGAGGGCAGGTGGACGCCCTGCTCGCCGAGGGTGCTGATGAGGGTGCCGCCCGTCGGTACGGTCATTTCTTTGTCGTCGTTGATGGTAATCTTCACGTTGCCCTGCGGTATGAGCTTGGCGCGCAGGATGAGCAGTGCCGCCACCAGCAGC
Organism: uncultured Bacteroidota bacterium; assembly: GCA_902800395.1. Taxonomy (GTDB): domain Bacteria; phylum Bacteroidota; class Bacteroidia; order Bacteroidales; family P3; genus Colimorpha. Next base: position 18,563 of record CADCEC010000004.1, read on the forward strand.
AGGATGACGACCAGGATGATTGCTATAGCTGTTAATAATGTTGTTGTCATAGGTCTTATGGGTTTAGTGGGCTTAGTGGGTAAGCGATAATTTCAATTTTCAATTTTCAACTTTCAATTCTCAATTACAATTTAAATCCCATAAAGCTCATGAATGCCAGGCCCATGAGGCCGGTGATGATGAAGGTGATGCCCACGCCGCGCAGGGCAGGGGGGATGTGGCTGTAGCGCAGCTTCTCGCGGATGGCGGCGATGGCCACGATGGCCAGGAACCAGCCGATGCCGCTGCCGAGGGCGAAGACCGTAGCCTCGCCGATGTTGGCGTAGCCGCGCTCCTGCATGAAGAGCGAGCCCGACATGACGGCGCAGTTGACGGCGATGAGCGGCAGGAAGATGCCCAGCGAGTTGTAGAGGGCAGGGCTGAACTTCTCCACCACCATCTCCACCATCTGCACGATGGCCGCGATGACGGCGATGAACATGATGAGGCTCAGGAAACTGAGGTCCACCTCGGCCAGCGACGGCGAGAGCCACGCCAGCGCGCCGGGGGCGAGGAAGAACTTGTTGAGCAGGTAGTTGATGGGCACGGTGATGAGCAGCACGAAGGTGACGGCGATGCCCAGGCCGGCGGAGGTCTTCACGGTCTTCGACACGGCCAGGTACGAGCACATGCCGAGGAAGAAGGCGAAGATCATGTTGTCGACGAAGATCGACTTGATGAATATGTTAATGTATTCCATTGTTATGCATCTCTGTTTGTTCTCGATAATCTTTCATGCCAAAGAAGAATATCATTCTTCCAAAACTTTCATATCAAAGTTCCAGAACTTTCATATTAAAGTTTGCAGACTTTCATATCAAAGTTTTCCTGGCATGGTTAAGGTTCATTTCTCACATAGGTCTTTGTTGCGGCTGCGGTGCCACCAGATGATAAGGCCGACGAGGATGAGGGCCATGGGGGGCATGATCATCAGGCCGTTGTTCTCGTAGCCGATGCCGTAGAGGCCGAGTTTCTCCATGACGGGGTAGCCCCAGAGAGTGCCGCTGCCGAAGAGCTCGCGGACGAAGCCCAGCGCGATGAGGATGACGCTGTAGCCGAGGCCGTTGCCCAGGCCGTCGAGGAAGCTGGCCCACGGCTTCTGCACCATGGCGAAGGCCTCGAGGCGGCCCATGACGATGCAGTTGGTGATGATGAGGCCCACGAAGACCGAGAGCTGCTTGCTGACGTCGTAGACATAGGCTTTCAGCACTTGGTCGACCAGCACCACGAGGGTGGAGACGACGACGAGCTGCACGATGATGCGGATGCGCGGCGGGATGGTGTTGCGCAGCAGCGATATGATGACGTTGGCCAGCACCACCACCACGGTGACGCTGAGGGCCATCACCACGGCGGGCTTCAGCTGCGCCGTCACAGCCAGGCAGGAGCATACGCCCAGCACCTGCACCAGGATGGGGTTCTCCTTGCTGAAGGGGAGTTTTATAAGGTCTAGGTTCTTCATTGTTGGGCCTCCTCTCTAGTTGAACTAGATGCTCTAGTTGCTCTAGAACTTCCAGTTAATCCTTTATAGTTCTCATAGGCTTTCTGTAGCATGGCCGTCACGCCGTTGCTGGTCATGGTGCCGCCGCTGATAGCGTCCACCTCGTAGGGGTTGCTGTGGTCGGCGTTCTTGGCCAGGTGGATGGCTTGGCTGTCCATACGCTTGCCGATGAAGCGGGCGGCGAACTTGTCGGTGGCAATCTCGCCGCCGAGGCCGGGCGTTTCGCCCTTGTGGTCGAAGACGGCGCCCACCACGGTGCTGCTTTCGTCCAACGCCAGATAGCCCCAGATGGGTCCCCAAAGGCCGGTGCCCTTCAGCGGGATGACGATTCCTCCATCATAGCGATAGAACTGTAGGGGCGTACTCCCGTGTACGCCCTCTTCGGTAGCCTCGTCAGGGCGTACACTGGGGTACGCCCCTACAGAGATGTATTGGTCAAAGAGCTTGTCGGCGTTTTCGCGTGTGGCCTCCACGCCGATGGTCTTCAGGATCATCTGTTTCATCTCGGCCTCCTGGTTTTTGGTCTGTAGCGGCTTGAGGCTCACGCTCACCACCGTGAGGATGAGCGCCGCCACCACCACGAGCACGGCCGAGTAGATGAAGATATAGCGGTTGCTGAAAGTCTTTTTCATCGGCCAATCCTCCTTTCTCTACGCTTTATGTTGCGGCTGACGACGCAGTGGTCAATCAGCGGCGCCATGCAGTTCATAAAGAGGATGCTGAGCATCATGCCTTCGGGATAGGCGGGGTTGCAGACGCGCAGCAGCACGGCGAAGGCGCCGATGAGCAGTCCGTAGATCCACTTGCCGCTGTTGGTCTGCGCTGCGGTGACGGGGTCGGTGGCCATGAAGACCGCGCCGAACGCGAAGCCTCCCATCAGGAAGTGGTAGTAGAACGGCAACTGCATGTAATCGTTATAGCCGATAGCATTAAACAGCAGTCCCATGGCGCCGCCGCCGAGGAAGACGCTCAGCATGATGCGCCAGCTGGCGATGCCGGTCATTAATAAAAGTATAGCGCCCAGGGCGATGGCGATGACGGATGTCTCGCAGGTGCTGCCAGGGATGGTGCCGATAAGCATGTCGAGGGCCGAAGCGCTGGGATGAGAGCCAGCGGCCAGCTCGCCCATTGGTGTGGCACCGGCGATAGCGTCGCTGCCCCAGAGGTCGTTGGCAATCCACACCTTGTCGCCACTCATGTGTGTCGGGTAAGCGAAGAAGAGGAATGCGCGTGCCACGAGGGCGGGGTTGAGGAAGTTCATACCGCTGCCGCCGAAGACCTCCTTGCCGATAATCACGGCGAAGGCCACGGCCAGCGCCACCTGCCACAGCGGCGTGGTGACGGGCACAATCATTGGTATCAGCAGACCTGTGGCCAGGTAACCCTCGTTCACCTCATGGTGTCTATATTGCGCAAAAGCGAATTCTATGGACAAGCCCACGGCATAGCTCACCACGATGAGTGGCAGCATACGCAGGAATCCGAACCACCAGCACTCCAATATAGTGTGGTCGAAGGTTTGCCCTTCGACACCAAGAAAATGCTGATACCCGATATTCCACATACCGAACAGCAGCGCTGGAATCAGCGCAATCACCACGATGATGATGCTACGCTTCATATCCACCGCGTCGCGGATATGACTGCCGCTCTTGGTAACAGTCTTGGGCGTGAAGGCGAAGGTGTGGAACGCCTCGTAGGTGCTCCCCAGCCATGCCCACTTGCCCTTCGGCTCAATCTTCTCAAACCAATCTTCAAGCCATTTCATATTCATGAGATAGCCTCCTTTCTAAGCACCTCGAGTGCCTCTCTGATAATCGTCTGTATCTCCGTCTTCGAGGGGTCGATGAACTCGCACAGGGCGAAGTCTTCGGGTTCCACCTCGTAGATGCCGAGCTTCTCCTGCAGCTCCACGTCGCCCACAATGCAGGCCTTGATAAGCTGTAACGGATAAATATCAAACGGAAACACCCGCTCAAACGAGCCGGTGAACAGGAAGGGACGCACCGAGCCGTGCATGTTGGTGTTAAAGGAGTAGGTGGGTTTTATTGGCATCATGGGTTCAAGAGCCTTGAAGGGCCTTAAAAGACCGCTGAGGAAAGTCTTGCTGAAGCTGAATTTCTTTATCCCAGGCATCAGCCATCCCATGAAGTCATATTTGTCGCCTTCTTCGATGAAGCAGACCTGTTGGTCATACATCCCGAGGAATCCGTCGTCGGCGATGGTGCTGCCACTCAGAGGACTGCCGCTGATGATTCTAGTCTCTCTAGATACTCTAGTTTCTCTAGATAATCTAGGATAACTAGCATCCATCATCTGTGCCTCACTAATGTGCTGAATGCAAGCTCCACAAATCACTCTGTAGTATTTCGGGCACTTTGCCGCGGGCCCGCCCACGGCTATCACTCTCTCTGGCTTATATTCTCCCGTGAGACACCAGCGACCGATATTGGCCACGTCCTGCGCATTGACACTCCACACATATTCACCTTTGTTAATGGGGTCAAGTGCCGCCACGATAGTGCCGATATTCCCGGCAGGGTGGGGGCCTTCAGCCTTCACGAGGTGTACCGGTGCAAAAGCCTCCAGTGCTTTCACCCCTGCCTCGAACTCCTGCTCGCGCCCTTTCAGTGCAAAGTCCAGATCCGGTGCCAGCGGGTTGGTGTCCCGCAGGCTGACATATATCCCTTTGGGCGTATGGTCAGGGTTGGCGATAGTGCCAAACGGGCGCTCTTTTATCATCCACCAGACGGGTGCCTCTGGCGTCAGAGTACTCGGAGTATTCTGATTACTCTGAGTATTCCGACAGACAACCACCTCCAGCAGCCGTCTTTTCTCGCCACGGACGATAGACTCCACCGTGCCACACACTGTCGACGGTAAGAACAACCGCTCGTCGCGCTTGTCCTGCACTAGGGGCTGTCCGGCGACGACGGTATCGCCCTCGGCGACAAGCAGACGCGGTGTGAAGCCTACCACATCCGGCGGCTTCACCGCGTAGCGCTCCACGCCTCGCAGGTCCAGTATCTCCCGTTCCGGAATGCCGCCGAGGGGGATGTCAAGACCCTTTTTTATCTTTATATCGTGTCTCATTTTTGCCTTTTGACTACAATGATTTTACACCCAGCGACTTGCAACCAAATCGCCTTGTCTTACCAGACTGCAAATATAGGAAAAATATTGATTATTATAAAAACAATAATCAGATTTTGAGTTCCACGGGCTGGAGCATGTTCTCGGGCTTGAGGATTTCGTCCAATTGTTCCTTGGTGAGCAGCTTGTGCTCGAGGACGAGCTCGTAGACGCCGCGGCCGGTTTCCGAGGCCTCCTTGGCAATCTTGGTGCTCTGCTTGTAGCCGATGATGGGGTTGAGCATGGTGACGATGCCGATGCTGTGCTCCACCAGCTGGCGGCAGCGCTCCTCGTTGGCCACGATGCCGTCGATGCAGAGGTTCCTCAGGGTGTCGTAGCCGTTCTCCAGCAGGTGGATGCTCTCGAAGAGGGTGTAGGCGATAACGGGCTCCATGACGTTGAGCTCCAGCTGGCCGTTATCGGAAGCCAGCGAGATGGTCATGTCGTTGCCGATGACACGGTAGCACACCTGGTTCATCACCTCGGGGATGACGGGGTTCACCTTGCCGGGCATGATGCTTGAACCGGGCTGGCGCTCAGGTAGATGTATCTCATTGAGTCCGCAGCGGGGACCGCTGGAGAGGAGGCGCAGGTCGTTGCAGATCTTGTTGGTCTTGATGGCCAGACGCTTCATGGCGGCGCTGTAGGCAATCATGCAGGTGGTGGCGCTGGTGGCCTCGATGAGGTTGTCGGCCAGCGTGATGTTCCAACCGGTAATCTTGCGCAGAGCCTTGATGCAGGCCTCGCTGTAGCCGGGTTTCGAGCAGATGCCGGTGCCGATGGCGGTGGCGCCCATGTTGACGATGAGGAACTCGTCGGCCGTGAGGCGCAGGTTCTTGTACTCGCCGCGCAGCGAGTCGGCGAAGGCACCGAAGGTCTGTCCGAGGGTCATCGGGACGGCGTCCTGCAGCTGGGTACGGCCCATCTTGATGACATGGGCAAACTCCTTGCGCTTGTAGTCGAGGGCGGCAATCATCTGCTCCAAGTGCGGCATAAAGGCCAGGTGCTCAAGGGCCAGAGCCATGTGGATGGCGCAGGGGTAGGCGTCGTTGGTGCTCTGGCTGGCGTTGACCACGTCGTTGGGGGAGCAGTACTGGTATTCGCCGCGCTGGTGGCCCATGCGCTCGAGAGCCAGGTTTGCGATAACTTCGTTGGCGGCCATATTGGTGCTGGTGCCGGCACCGCCCTGAATCATGTCGATGGGGAACTGGTCGTGGTACTTACCCTCGATGAGTTGGTCGCAAGCCCACATGATGGCTTCGCCCTGCTCGGGGGTGATCATGCCCACCTCGACGTTGGCCATGGCGGCGGCCTTCTTGGTGATGGCCATGCCGCGGATGAAATTGGGGTAGTGGCTCAGCAGCTGGCCACTGATATGGAAATTCTCCATGGCGCGGGCGGTCTGTACGCCGTAGAGGGCTTCTTCGGGGACATTTTTGCTACCGAGCAGGTCGCTCTCGGTGCGGAAGTTTTGTTTTTTGGTCATTTTCTTTATCTGTTTTTCTATGATTAACTATTGATTCTGTGTCGCCTATGGAAACCGTAGCCTCCCTTACGACGCGGCAAATATACAACTTTTTCTTTAATTACACTTTTTTTATCGATAAAAAAATTGATACTGCAGGGGAGAAAAAAGAATTCAAATACGAATAAAATGAAAAATTTAGGACAATGACAATAAATATGCCATTTTGTCGTTTCCTAGAAAAATTATATATAAAAATGAAGAGTGAAGAGTTAAGAATGAAGAATTCGGCTGCCGCAGTACTAATGCGCAAGATTCTTTGCGTCAGCCTGCTTCTCACCTTTCACTTCTCACCCCTCACTTCCTTTGCCCAGGTGAACGTCGAGTTCCACGGCTCTTCGGCCAATGCCGTCGGCAAGACCATCGAGCTCTTCGGCTACCAGGACATACTCAGTGGCCGTGAGGTAAAGCTCGACCAGTGCCGCATCGACGACACCGGTGGCTTCCACCTCCGCACCTTCGTCAACTACCCCCGCCTGGTCTTCCTGCAGGTGGAGAACTATAGCCAGGTTTTCTACATCCAGGCCGGCCACACTTATAACGTCTACATCCCCACCTTCGACTGGGACATCGACGAGACCCGCAACGTCTTCCTCGACCCCGTGGCACTGCCGCTGGAGTTCATGGGCGTCGACAGCGGCGAGCTGAACATGCGCATCATGCTCTTCGACCAGCTGGTGGACAGCTTCGTGCTGGCCAACCAGACCCGCATGGACTTCAAGCTCAAGCCCGACCGCCGTGCCGTCAAGGAGCTGCAGCAGCAGGTCACCGCCCTGCAGTCAGCCCTCACCAAGCGCTGGGGCGAGGATCTCTTCTTCGACCGCTACGTCACCTTCCAGATGGCACAGATGCGTCTGGCCATGCACCTCGACTCCCGCAAGCGCCTCTTCCGGCAGTTCGTCGATGGCAACCCCATCCTCTACCACGACGAGAACTATATGGGCTTCTTCTTTGACCTCTTCGACCATGCCGTCTCCGGTGGCACCAAGAAAATCTCGCAGTACCGCCTGATGGAGTGGGTTGAGAGTGGCGACCGTGAGCGCTACTTCGACTCCCTCGGCCTCGATCCCATGCTCGACAACGAGCAGGTGCGCGAGTTGGTGATGATACAGGCCCTCAAGGAGTCCTACTACGACGCCCACTACGACCGCCCATCTGTCAAGCGCATGCTGCAGAGCATCGCCCAGGAGAGCAAGTTCGAGGAGCACCGCAAGCTGGCGAAAGCCATTGCGAGTTCGGAGTTCGGAGTTCGGAGTTCGGAATTATCAGATGCGGAAACCAACTCCGACCCCGGCATCTGTCTCCCCAACGTCGAGAAGGAGACCGTTTGCCTCGACGATTTCCGTGGCAAGTGGGTCTATATCGCCTTCGTCCGCGTGAACGACCCCAACTGCCTCAAGGAGATAGAGACCATGGCGCACTTCCGCGACTCGCTGCGAGTGAAGAACCCCGACGTGGAGCTGGTGGGCATCTCCTGCGACCGCGAGTTCCAGAAGATGTATCACTTCCTGAAGAACAACCGTCGCGGCGCCCGCTGCAACTGGACCTGGCTCCACTTCGACGGCAACTATGACCTCCTGCGCCGCTACGGCGTGGTGTGCTACCCCGTGTTCCTCCTCCTCGACCCACAGGGTCGGCCCCACTACGACTACACCCCCGCTCCCGCCAGCGGCATCCTCCTCCACGGCCCTTGGGAGAAGAAAGAGACACGCCGCTCCTTCGGTGGAGAGTATAAATTCTAGTTCATAGATAATAGATAAAAGTTAAGAGTTAACGTAATAACGATATAACGTAATGACGACAATGAAAAAGATATTTTTGGCCTTGGTGCTGACAGCGTCGCTTGCCCCTGTGTGGGCGCAGAAGACCACCACTGACGATCGCCGTCGCGAGCTCTACCGCGAGGCCATGGATCTCTATGGGAAACAGAAATACGCTGCCGCCCAGCAGATCTTCGACGAGATAGCCCTTGGCACGCTCTCGCGCACCGACCTCACCACGGCCGACGCCTGCTATTTCGCCGGCGTCTGCTCTGAGAAGCTCGACAACAACGACGCCTCCTACCGCCTCGAGGAGTTCCTGCGCCTCTATCCCCAGAGCGGCCGCTGCAACATGGCACGCTTCTACCTCGGCAACTTCTACTATGCCCGCGCCGACTTCGAGAAAGCTCTCTCGTGGTACCGCAAGGTCAACGCCAAGGAGGTGGAGTACAACCATCGCAGCGAGTACAACTTCAAGATGGGCTACTGCTACTTCCAGAAAGACGACTTCAAGCGCGCCTCCGACCTCTTCGCGCAGCAGATTGCCGGACAGTCGAAATATCGCAACTCCTCGCTCTACTATTACGCCCACATCCAGTACATGGAAGGCCGCTACGAGCTGGCACTGAAAAACTTCCAGGAACTGGAGAACGACCCCAAGTTCGCCAAGATTACCCCCTCCTATATCGCTCGCATCTACTATTACCTCGGCCGTGAGGACGAGTTGCTGCAGATGGCACCCGACCTCTTCAACGACCGTGACGCCTTCCGCAAGTACGAGATTCACCAGATGGTGGGCGAGATATTCTTCCACCGCGGCGAGTACGCCAAAGCCCTCGAGCACTACCGCTCCGTGGAGCTGCTCTCCAAGAGCGAGCAGCCCCAGTCGTGCACCCCGCAGGACAACGACTACCAGATAGGCTACTGCTACTACAAGACCGGGCGCTATGACTCCGCCGCCGCCCACCTCGTCCGCAAGACCGTCTGCAACGACAGCGTGGCACAGAACGCCCTCTATATCCTTGCCGACTGCTACCTCCGCATGGGCCAGAAGATGGAGGCCCGCAGCATCTTCCTCCAGGCATCGAAGATGAACTTCTCGCCGGCCATTCAGGAGGACGCCCTCTTCAACTACGCTAAGCTCAGCTGCGAGCTCAACCAGAACGCCTACAACGAGAGCATCCGCTCCTTCGAGGACTACATGAAGCGCTATCCCGCCACCAAGCACAAGACCGAGATACAGGAAATCCTCACCGAGCTCTACTGCAACACCAGCAACTATAAGGACGCCATCATCCTCCTCGAGAAGATACCCAACCGTAACAACACCCTTGAGGAAGCCTACCAGCGCGCCGTCCTCAACCGTGGCATTGAGCTCTACAACAGCGGTCAGCACAAACAGGGCGAAGAGCTGTATGCGAAAGCCGTGCAGATCAATGCCGTGCCCCGCATCACCGCCGACGCCAACTACCTCCTCGGTGAGTCTCAGTACCGCAACGGCAATCTCGACCAGGCCGAGCGCAGCCTCAACAAGCTGCTCCTCTCCTCCTACAGCAAGACTTCGCCCTATGCCCTCGACGCCCGTTACACCTTCGGCTACATCCTGATGAAGCAGAAGAAATACGACGAGGCCCAGGAGACCTTTACCGAGCTTGACCGCATGCTCGACCAACAACTCAATCAATCAAGCAGTCAAGCAAACAAGCAATCTGCCATGCGCTGTGATATCTGGAACCGCCTCGGCGACTGCCTCTATGTCCAGAGCCGCTTCAAGGAGGCCATCGGCATGTACACCAAGGTCATCGATGCTAAGGGCAAGGATGCCGACTACGCCACTTATCAGAAAGCCCTCGCTTACGGTGCCCAGGGCAAGAATAGCGAGAAGCTCACCTACCTGAACTACGTCTTCGAGAAGTTCAACAACTCGCCCCTGCAGTCCAAGGCCATGCTGGAAATCGCCAATACCTACATGATGTGCGACAACAACGAGATGGCCATGAGCCACTACGACCGCTTCATCAAGCAGTACCCCAAGAGCGTCTACGTGAAGACAGCCCTGATGAACAAGGGCCTTATCTATTATAATACCGACCGCAACACCGAGGCTCTCAAGACCTTCGACCGGCTGCTGACGGGCTACCCCGGTACCCCCGAGTCGCGCGACGCCCTCGCCATCGTGAAGAATATCTACATCGCCCAGAACCGTGTGGCCGACTACTTCCCCTATGTCGAGCTCACCGCCAAGATGAAGGTGTCGACTTCCGAGCAGGACAGCACCATCTACCTCGCCGCCGAGGAGCGCTACCAGGAGGGCGACTACAGCGCCACCGCCAAGGGTCTTGAGTCCTACCTCGAGCGTTTCCCCAACGGTCTCTTCTCCCTCAAGGCCCACTACCTGCTGGCCGACAGCTACAGCCGTCAGAAGGAATATGCCAAAGCCCTGCCGCACTATGAGAGCGTCGTCTCCGCCGGCACCAACCAGTACAGCGAGCGTGCCCTCTCGGCAGCCGCAGACATCGCCTTCAACCAAGGCAACTACGCCAAAGCGGCCCCTTACTACCAGCGTCTCGCCGAGAACGCCGAGAGCGACAAGAGCCTGCTGAAGGGTAGGGTAGGAGCCCTACGCTGCGCTGTGGCACTGAAAGATAAGAACGGCACGCTTTCTGCAGGTCAAAACCTGCTGAACACTGAGAAGGCCACCACCGAGATGAAGGAGGAAGCCTCCCTGGCCATGGCCCGCGTCAACTTCGACAACCGTCAGCTCGACTCCGCCTACGCCCAGTACAACACCCTTGCACGTTCCGCCAATGGCGAGTACAACGGCGAAGCCCGCTGCCGTCAGGCCGAGATACTGATGCTCAACCAGAACTACGACCAAGCCGAGAAGATTATCGAGCGTGTGGCACGCGACGCCTCCTCAGACTACTGGCTCGCCTACAGCTTCATCCTCTGGGCCGACATCTACTACTACCGTGGCAACAACCTCCAGGCCAAGCAGACACTCCAGAGCATCATCGACAATTACGACGGTGAAGAGCTCCTCGCCGTGGCACGCCAGAAACTCGCCGCGATCATCGCTGCCGAGCAACCCGAACCTACCACCAACGAACCCGATGCACCCACAATTGAGCTATAGTTAATAGATAACAGTTAATAGATAATAGTTAAAAGAGATAGTTATGAAAACACGTTTGTCCCTCACACTCCTTTTCTTCTTTTCACTTTCCACTTTCCACTTTCCGCTTTCCGCTCAAAACGATGTCCCCAGCGAGAGCGTCCTCGTCCGTGGCTCCTACCGCCCGGTAATTGAAACCTCGGAGAAGATATTCTTCCCCACGGAGATGAGCGACACGGCCGCTGTCAAGCCCCACTCCTTCATTTATTCCATCACGCCCATGCGTCTCCACGCCCTCTATGAGCCTGCCCGCATCCGCGCCGCCCGCATCAAGGGCGAGCCCGCCACGCGTCTATACAACAACTACCTCCGCCTCGGCATCGGCAACTACTGGAGTCCGCTGCTCGACCTCTACCTCTCCTCCACGCGCGATCCGCTGAAGACCTACGGCATCCGCATCAACCACCGCTCCTCCTGGGGCTCTATCTCCAGCGACGACCCCGTCGAGAACTACGGCAAGAACCACTTTGGCCTCACCGGAATCACCCTCTTCGGCAAGTATATCGTCAAGGATATCCTGCAGCTTGCCTCCGACCTCAACTATGAGCACGACCATAACCTCCTCTACGGCTTCACCGATAACACCCTGCTGACGACCCTCGGTATGAACCGCGATAATGTCGAACTTTCCGACATCCGCGCCAAGTACAACCTTCTCTCCTGGAACTTCGGTCTCCGCAATATGGAGCTCGACGCCAACAAGTTGGGCTACAGCCTCAACCTGCACCTCTCCGACCTCTGGGCCTCGTGGTACCGTAACGAGTTCAACCTCAACCTCAGCGGCGACATCCACTATGGCTTCAACCTCGGCAATCAATACAAAGGTGTGGCTTACCTCCATGCCGAATGGGACGGCTATATCCAGTCCTTCGATGCCGACGGCGATATGCCCCTCGGCTACGTGATGGCAACGCCACTCAACTACACTGAAAAACACAACCTCAATATCGTGAAGGTTAACCCCTATGCCGACTTCATGCTTAACGGCCTCCACTTCCATGTCGGCTTCACCGCCGGATGGGACGCCTACACGGAGCCTGGCGAGGGTACCATCTTCCGCTTCTTCCCCGATGTGGTGGTCAGCAAGCACCTCTTCGACGACGCCTTGGTGCTCTCCCTCGGAGCCACCGGCGGCATTGATGCCAACAACCTCAACACCATCCGTCAGGTCAACCCCTACATCGCCCCGTTGGCTGACTATCGCGCCACGCGCCACTACGACTTCACGGGCCACGCCCGCTGGACCCTCAGCAAGAAGCTCGAGATTAACGCCGAGGTCAGCTACGGTCTCCTGCAGGACGACCTCACCTTCATGCTCGACCCCAACTATTCTCTTGGCAACGTCTTTCAGACTCTCTACCTCGACGACAACCGCCTCACCGTGGGTGGTGACATCGCCTTCGTCAACGACGAGATGCTCACACTCCGCGTGGGTGGACACTACTACAGCTATGCCAACATCGAATATGACATCCCGGCGCTTATGCCCGACGCGGTGCTCTATCGTCCCGACTGGGACCTCCTAGCCGCCATGGACCTCAACTACGAGGACAAGTGGCTCTTCCACCTCGAGGGCGACCTCCTCGGCAAGACCCTCGCCGACAATGGCGACGAGCTGCCCATGCGCTACGGCATCAATGCTGAAGTGGAGTACCGCCACAACCGCGCTCTCTCCTTCTTCCTCAAGATGGACAACCTCGCTTTCCAGCGCTACTTCTACTGGGCCAACTATCCCTCGCAGCGCGGCCTCTTCATCCTCGGCCTCACCTACACTATTCCACACAAATGACCTATCAAGAAACCATAGACTTTATGTTCGCACAGTTGCCGATGTATCACCGCATCGGCGCTGCCGCCTATAAGAACGATATCCAGCCCACCCTCGACATGATGGCCGCCCTCGGTAACCCGGAGCGCAAATTCAAAAGCATCCATGTCGCCGGCACCAACGGCAAAGGCTCCGTCTCCCATTTCCTCGCCTCCATCCTCCAGGAGGCCGGACTCAAAGTGGGCCTCTACACCTCGCCACATCTCGTCGACTTCCGCGAGAGAATCCGCATCAACGGCGAAATGATACCGGAGCAGGCCGTCGTCGACTTCATCACTCGAAAGCTCCCCGCCTGCGGCGGAAATCTTGTTAATCCTGGAAATGGATTTGATAAGATTTCACAAGATTTCGAGGGGCCTGACGAATCTTTGAAATCAAAAAATAATCTCCAAGATTTCCAAGATCTCGCGAAGCGGGAGAGATTGTCTTTCTTCGAAATGACCGTTGGCTTGGCCTTCGACTATTTCGCTCGCGAGCAGGTCGATATCGCCGTCATCGAAGTCGGCATGGGTGGCCGCCTCGACAGCACCAACGTTATCACGCCGCTCCTCTCCATCATCACTAATATCGGTCTCGACCACACGCAGTTCCTTGGCGACACACTGGAGAAGATTGCCGCCGAGAAGGCCGGCATCATCAAAGAGGGCGTCCCCGTGGTCATTGGCGAGACCCAGCCCGAGACGAAGCCCGTCTTCGAGGCCGTCGCCGCCGCCCATCACGCCCCCATCACCTTCGCCGACGAACACTACCGCGTCGACCGTATCGAAGACTACACCACCGAACTCACCGGCGAATATCAGAAAAAGAACATCGCCACCGTCCTCCAAGCTGTCGACATCCTGCGTGACACTTTCAACTTTCAACTTTCAACTTTCCACTTACAGCGTGGCCTCGCTCATGTGGTCACCAACACCCACCTCCGTGGTCGTTGGGAAAAGATAGGGAAGAGTCCCCTCACCATCTGTGAGACCGCCCACAACGAGCCCGGCATCCGCGCCATGCTCCCCAAACTATCCGAAATACTCAAGCAATCAAGCAATCAGACAATCAAGCAACCGCACCTGCACCTTATCTATGGCTGTGTCAATGACAAAGACTTCCGCCACATCCTCCAGCTGCTAACCTCCCAACTTTCCACTTTCCTCTTTCCTCTTTCCATTTATTTCACCCAGCCTTCTGTGCCGCGTCGCTTACCCGTGGCCGACCTCGCTGCCGCCGCCCATGAGATGGGCATCGACGGACCCTCTTTCGACACCGTCCAGGAGGCCATCGCCGCCGCCCGCGCCGCCGCCGACCCCGAGGACCTCGTCCTCGTCACCGGCTCCATCTTCCTCGTCGCCGACGCCTTGTCCTAGAGAATTCGCATAATTCGCACAATTCGCCGAGCCATACGCTGATGCCGAGCAGCGCCCCTCCTCGTCCTGCACGAAGGCATAGAGGTGTAGTTCATCTGATGCCCCCCTGCCTGAGGGGGGCTGTCCGAAGGACTGAGGGGTTGGAGTCAGCCACTCCGGTAGCAGTATGTCGAAGCGCTTCGCACGGCGGTAGACGGCATTCGTCAGGTAGCCCTTCCCCGCTGCAGGACTGTAAATCCATAGGTACACGCTGTCGTAGGCACTCGCTGCCCGATGCTCGGGATTCTTCTCGAAATGCACTGTCAGCACATTGTTCTCATTCAACGTCGCCTCGGTGATAGCCACCGGTGCCACGGGTCCCAGACTCACCTGCAGGGCAGGGTAGTCCACCTGCAGTTGGAGCGCCGGCATCCTGCCGGCATAAGGGGCTGCAGACATCTCCTCCTGCGATGCCGTTGCCGCGCTGAACGCCTGCTGGTTGGCCTTCACGAAGAGGTTCTGTGCCGTGAGGCCCATCTGGTGTGCCACCCCTTTCATGCCGACGTTCACTGCCCACCGCATCTGTGCCGCCAGCTGCACCTCCTGTTTGAACATCGCGCGGTGCTCCTGCTGCGCCTCCGTGCGCGGGTTTGCCACCTGTCGCGGCAACGCCCGCACATACCAGCGCCCCAGGCGTCCGTAGCCCACTGCCGGCCCCAGCCTCCCGCTGAAGCCCCCCATAATTCCGTAATCAATTCTTGCCATAATAATATAACGGTTAAAGGTTAAAGGTTAATGGTTAAAGAAAACTATATATATAAATATAAGGTCTCCACCCCCGTTTTTGTGTTACCTCTCTCTTTTTTAACAAAGATTTAACAAACGGAGGAGTAGGAGAGGAGTAAGACTTGAGTAAGAGTTATGGGCTATAAGGTGCTGGTAGCCATTTTTTTGTCGATATTGTTTAGCCGTGGGCGTCAGCCCACGACATCATAGACGCGGAATCCGCCAAACAACGGCCAATTGTTTTTTTTTCATCGGCTAATTGAGCGAATTGAGCGAATTTTTTCTCATCAATTCGCTTAATTCGCCAAATTAGCCGACAGAAAAGGAGAGCCGTTCGCCGACAGAAAGAGCGCCGTTCGCCGTTGTCACTGGATGAGCAGTTTCTTGGTTGTGGGGCCGGCGGGGGTGGTGATACGCAGTAGGTAGGTGCCGCGGGGCCAGTCGATAGTGGAAAGTGGGAAACTGAAAGTGGAAAGTTGGGGGCTTTCGCGTTGGGCTGGAGGCCCACGCCGGGGTTAATGGTATCGCCGGGGATGATGATGGTGTCGCCGGGGTTGATGATGGTGTCGCCGCCGTTGATGATGGTGTCGCCCGGGACGATGATGGTGTCACCGGGGATGATGACGGTGGTGTCACCCGCGCTTACCGAGGTGTCGGGCGGGGCGAGAATGGGGAAGAGGAACGGAATCGACGTTCGTGGACCACCTGTCTGATATTTCCAGCCGACAACGGTATCTGGTTCTCCGAAACTAATGCGTGTAAAATCAAAATATATCGCCTTGTGTTTCGTCCCATGATAAAGAGAGTCTGCCAAGTGAATTAAGACAACATCTCTGCCGTCATGATGGTCGGGGCGATAACGGCGACCCACATAGAACGAGTCGGCCACCGTCACAGGCGCCGAAAAATAGCGTTCATAGATGGGCAATGTCGGGAAATAAACCACTTCGAGATTAGTATAATCCCCCACATACCCGTCAATCAAACCCGCCAGATTAACATAGTAGGAGACCGGCGTATACCTCAGATTCACCAGCAGTTCGTCGCCGATGTGGCGAAGCGAGTCCGGGTCGGCCTCGTATAGTCGCAGATAGGTGTACATAAACTCGCACGAGGTGTCCAGAGTACCTTCCTGTATTTGTTCTACATAAGAATCCGGGTACAGTCGCCACATGGTGGACAGACTTGCCGCTATGCCGTAGACCTGCAGGGTGTCATCGGTGTACATATACAGGGCTTCTTCCTTCGCTTTAGACAGGTTCTCTGCCCATGTAACCAAGCTCCCTCTAAGGAAAATTTCATCTTTTAATGTATCGTGTTTTATAGTATCGTGATAGAAGGAATCAGGCCAATCGGGGACAAAATATCTGCTGATTAGCCGCATGTCGCGAATTTGGACGGTGTCCTGGGCAAAGGGTTCGCCCAAGAACAGCACGATGAAAACAAGGAGAAATGTTGTCTTTTTCATGGTATTATTGGTTAATAATTTGTTTTCTGGTGCATCTATTCCTGCTGCATAGTAGAGCGTTTTTTTTAGGGGCATTATGCCTTAAAAAGTGACTTTGAAAGAAAACTTTCTATATATATAATAGTACTTTTTTTGGCAAAATGTGACAAAACGGGTGATTTTTTAACATTTCGTCGGCGAATTGGCTGTTTCATTCTCAATCAGATTGAAAAGATTGGAAAAGAAATTCATTTATCATTTCGCTCAATTCGCGTAATTAGTCGATGGAAAAAAGAAAGCCGTTCGTCGTCACTGGATGAGCAGTTTCTTGGTCGTGGGGCCGGCGGGGGTGGTGATACGCAGTAGGTAGGTGCCGCGGGGCCAGTCGATAGTGGAAAGTGGGAAACTGAAAGTGGAAAGTTGGGGGCTTTCGCGCTGTTCCTGGCGGGGTTGGGAGCCACGCTGGTGTAGCGGTAGATAAGGTCGTTGTGGCGGATGGCCAGGCTATCGCCGGGGTTGACAGTGGTGTCGCTGGGGTTGACGGTGGTGTCGGGTGCAGGGGTGAGGATGGGGAAGATGAACATGAAAAACTCTTCGTTACGACGAATTTGCCATTCTTTTGGTACATCACATCTAGGCTGAAAGGTAAAAGCCACTACCGTCCCAAGTCGCCTCATATCGGGGTAACAAATGAGTGTGCTCCAAAACGGGGGGCGTACATAATAAGGTTCACAATCGTCTGTTTTGGAAAAAGCCCAATCGGTCAATGTATGACCGACATAGAATGTGTCATACACCACCTGAGGGGCGGAAAAATAGCGTTCATAGATGGGTTTCGGGAGAGTGTCTTGATAGTTCAGGATATTTGTGTTCGAAATCACCCAGTGGGAAACAGGGGTGTGGAGCATGTGTACGGGGAGCGAATCACCCAGCTGTCGGAAAGGGAGAGTGTCATTTTTGTTGTATTGGAACAGCAACAGAGACTCTTCGCAGTGGTCGAATGTGGGGTCTTCTGGATATGAGGCGCGAAGGTGTGAGTCTAGATCGATGGTTTGGTATGGAGAACAGAAAACCGTTGTGTCAAAAGTCTGTAACATAGCGGCGACGCCGTAGACCTGCAGAGTGTCACCGGTGAAAAATTGTTGTGCATTGATGTCCAAACCGTATTTCCCAATACAACTTGAATGACGTTCTGTGGTGTCAATCCAGTTGTTATAGTAATAATTGCCCAGAGGAGCAAGTTTCATCCACAAGGTATCCTGGGCGTACGTGGTGCAGCTTCCCAGCGAGGCTGCAAGAACAAGGAAAATAATGGATTTTTTCATAATGGTTTGTTTTAAAATCTTTTTATATCTTGTTTATAGTTTTGGGCATTTCGGTGGGAATAAAATCATATTTGGTACAGTGCTGCTCCAAAATCTTTCAATATAATAGGAATATGGAGAAATGGTTATTTCTGTATAATGTCCTTTTAGGTTTCCACGGTAATACTGGTACTCGAAATTATTGGAGCAAGGACCCCATTTAACGTTGTTAAAGTGGAATAATCTGGGGAAATCTATTGCACTGCCCGATGCGACAAAATCATCGGATGTTTTCCTCAGTGGGGCAAGCGACCATATATGAAAATATTCATCGATGTAGTTTGTGCCCTGTCCATTTATGGTCAGTCCAGCAAGGTCATTCTGTGTTACAAAATATATTTGCATCGGGGGGATAAATGTGATGTCCATTCTTCCCTCCTTATGGGCCAAAATGGCATATACGGAATTCCTTGTATTATATTTTATGTCAATGGGGAAAACAGTCTCTGTTGTGTCTCCCATGATTTCAAAGATTCTATACGTGTCGTCAGGTACATTCAACGACAGCATCGCCATTCGATTGAATCCTGCGACTTTGTACACTGCTGCGACTGAGTCTTTCCTTGTGTGTTCAAGAATGACGGGGGAATCAATCATCGGACTATAGATACGGAACCTGTTGGCATTGGAATTAAAGATGTCTTGTCCAACATAATGTGGTTTTTTGTAATACCAAAAATCAACAACTAAATTCTCTTGTTCCTTGTTGCGGGATGAGACGACAACATATTTGTCTGTTACCGCCACATCATCAAAATTCTCGTTTTCAGAATAAGAAAAGTGCATGTCACAGTTCATTGGGAACAGAGTATTTGTAGTCAAATCAACTAGAACATCTGAACGAACACCAGAAGAAGTTCCTATCGAAACCATCCGGATTTCCCCATAATCCTGAAACTCTACTGTATGGTAAACATCAAGTTTCTTCAGTTCTTGACAATCATATATTTTGTAGTAAGTGATGCTGCTGTTGGGGAATAATTTGAGATTAAAGTGTCCCAGTATGGCTTTTTTTTCATTTCCTTCTAGTACATATCCACAATAAAAAACAACATTATTGTAAACTTCGAAATCATTTACAAATATTGGATTAATTTTGATGGTCTGTACATTTACATTTCCATTGGCCACTAACATGAAAGTGGAGGATTCTGGTTTACGGTAATAAATCAAGACGGTGTCTTTTGCAGTTTCACGAATTATTGAAAAGACTCCATAAGCATGACTGTCTGATCCACGTATATAATCCTGTCCAATGACTGGATGTACTATGGAGAGGAACAGAACGACAGCAAACAACCGTGGGATGAATTTGGTATATGTATTCATATTTGTTATTGTTATTAATGTCAATATTTGTGTTTTCTGGTGCTTCGATGCCTGTTGCACAATATTATGGAGTCCTCTGCGTTATTGATTTTGTACAGATTCTTCCTGTGCATCAGGCAGCCCCTCTCGGGCGGGGAAGGGTGAACTCAAAGGTGGTACTTCAAATTACACCCTCCCCGCGTCGGGGCTGTTCTTATTGCCCTTGTGGGTCCGACAATGCACCGGGTTATCGGCAAGGGCTGATTCGGATGAATTTCATGGTTGGCTGTTTTTTGGTGTTTAATGTCTTTTTTGAGGGCTCTTGTCTTTAACATGGCCTTTGATTTGCAGAGTCATTTTGGGTTTGTTAGCCGCATTTGACTTTACCAGTACTGTTTTTACAAAACTGCCGGTTTGTGTGGCATGGAATGTTATTACTATTGCCCCCTTTTTTCCGGGATCGATTGGTTTGGTTGGCCAATCGGCAATTGTACAGCCACAAGAGGAAATAACGTCGTTGATAAATAATGGGGAAGTTCCTGTGTTTGTGAAATGAAAAGCATACGAATAACCATCGGTATCAATATCAATAGTATCAAAATCATACACTTCATGTTTGAACTGAATTTTTGCAACAGCTTTTTGCTGTCCGTATGTAGGCAAGGAAACAGCAAATAGAAGGAGCAATATATTAGCGAGACTTTTCATATTCTTTTATGGCCTTCAAAATTTTTTCTATGTCATTTTCGTCCTCAAGGATAATTGCCTTGTCTGGAGAGATGAGGTAATATTTGGGGTAGTAATTCAAATCCTTTATCAAAGGTGACAAATCGCGTGCACAATAGGCTCTTGAATGTAAACCAAATCTTTCCACATACCGCCTGAGAGCATCCGACAGCCCTGTATATGGGTGGATGCATACCACCTTTACTCCGCTCTCTTCAAGCCTGCATAATCCATTGTTCAGGCTCTCTTCCTGTATTTTCTTATGAAACTCTGTACATGGACGACATCCAAATTGGAAGAAGTCGATTAGGAGCCAGCCATTCATTTGTCCGATAGTTACAGTGTCGCCGTGGATATCCTGCAATGGATGGTCGAGTATTTGTTGGTCGATGACCTTATATGTTTCGTAGGGACGTATTATGGCTACTGATGGTGGAACATGTTGGTAGATGCTGTACGTCGGCGTATTTGTGTAGATGGGACTGTTGATATTCCATTCCTCGCCAAGCGGAGGTAAGGAGGCATGCACTTTTATATCGTGAAATATCATTCGTTCATACTCGCAACCGTATTGTTCCCATGTTTTATTGTGCGAATAAACGTCCAGTCGGTCAACGAGATGCGATTTTTTGTTCACAAAGTAGTACAAGGTGTCATCGTTTGGTACAATCATATTTCCTTCCACGCTTCCAATGTTGTGGTCAACAGTTCGGAATACCCAATATTGTTCTCCATTCCACACCGAGTCACGATAGTCTTCTGGGATACGTTTTTCTGGAGAATACTCCCATTGAAGGAAATAGAGTGGAATGTAGACTGAAATCAGATTCCTTCCTACGAGTGGCAATATCAGGTTATTATATTCCCACGAATGCGCGGTGTGAGTACTGTCCTTCCATGCAGTTCCATGCACAATATTATCTTCTTTCCGATTGAAAAAGCAGAATGTGTCGGTTGTAATCCACAAGTTCTCCAGGTTGTCGAATCTCTCGTATTCGTCGAATCCAGAGGTTTGCCACATCTCACTGGATGAGGTTATCACATGGCACACCGTGTCCAGATTAAAGGGCTCGCCATAGGTGATGCCGTCATAGGTGAGGGTGTAGCTTATGTAAGCCGAGTTGTGGACCGTGGAAACAAACGTTTCCTCCCATAGCTCCCTTGCTGTCTGGGCGCAGATGTTTTGTGCGCAGTAATAGAATAAAGCGACAACAAATACTAACTTTTTCATATTTCTAACTGTTTAGCGAGTAGTTGCATCTTTGCAACTACTCGCTAATAATACATATCTTTTAGTTTAAACCTTCCAGGAAACTATCGAAAATAGCCAGGGATATTAATCCTTGAAATGGATCCATTTCCCTACAAAAAGCTTCCTTTTGGGGATTCTTGGCCGTGCATGGTGTGCATCCTGTGAAAATAGTTCCTCCATACGGGTCTTTCCCGTATGTCGCGCTGCAAGGTTTGCTACAGTTTTTTCCCATGCATCTATGCATAATTTCGCCGCACCCTAAAGTAAGTATTATGGAGGAAGAACGGTTCGTATATTGTTTTAATGTGCCAAACATAGTAGCGGAACACTCGTTGTCAATATCAAAGTATGAAATGGATACAACGGGTAATATTTCATTTTCCACATCGACAATATATATATTTAAATCCTCCATGACGCAATTTATTTTCAACGAATCTTGAAATCTTGACTGAATAGCGGAGAGTACATTGTCTTTGTCGAACAGAAATGAAATACTATCGTTCGACCATACTGCTATATCTATTTCATCAGATTGGTTCGGTGTTTTTTGAGTTGTTAAACCGTTTTGTGTTTCGGATGATGAACTGTCCTTGGAACAGGCGACAATGGTAATGATGCCTGCCACCATGATTATGGCTGCAATAGCCCAAATGTACTTTTTCATTTTATTTTCAATTAGTGTTAATCTCTACTATCACGAGAGTTTTGCGGTTGCTGTGGTGCTGTGTGGTTTTTTGCAACATTTTCTTCATTTTCACACAATAGAATCACTCGTGCTGCGTTATTGAAGTCGCATGGCGATTGTCCTATGCCTCGGGTGCCAGGTGGCAGGGAAGAGTGTTTGTTTTCTGGAACATCACAACACAAGACACTCCCCCTGCGTGGGCACCCTCTTTTTTCGCGCCCTTGCACAACGGCGCACCTACTTATCGGCAAGGGCTGATTCGGATGAATTTCATGGTTGGTTGGTTTTTGGGGTTAATAACTCTATTTGAAAGCGATACAGGTGTATTCGCCTGTTCCTTGGTTAAAGGTTATGGTCACGACATAACCGTCGTTTGCCATGTTTTCGGCCCAAGTGTAGGCCTCTTTTTCATCTGTTGTGACGAAGGTGACTTTTTCCTTGCTCTGCGAGGAAAGGGAAGAGCGGTTTTTGGAGAAGGATACTTCATAGCCTTCGCGGGCCAAAGACATCATCATTTCCAAAAAGGCGTCCCACTCCGATTCGCTCAGGGTGGTCTGGAATACCTCTCCATTGATGGAATAGACTACCTGGATGGTTTCCATTGTCTGTTCGTTGCCGCTAAGCGGTAACACGTTTTCTTTTTGGCAGCTAGTAGCGGCCAGGGTCAATGTTGCGAGGAGCGCAACGGTTTTAAATTGAATCTTCATTGTTTTTTGTTTTTTAGTTTAACTGTTTCTGATAACCCTATTGTATTTTTAACATTAATGTCTTCTGTCAAGAACACGCTCATCGATTTTTTTTTGAAGGATGCTATTACCATTCTGCTGTCAGGATGTCTAAAAGGAAGGCGCTCGCTTGGGTTGTTTCTGTCCATGTAAAACAAAAGTAAAGAACTGTTCTCGTTGCTAATAAAGAATTCTTTGTTTGACTTATACATTTCAATCATCTCTTCCGGCATGCCGAAGTCCAAAAGCAGCTCGCACCAGGCGGAGTCGGTGGCGGCTTCCAGCAGTAACGCATCTGTGGCGAGGGTGTCGTTGACGGGGAAGTCCTTGATGAAGGAGGCATCGATGCCCTCGGCATCCTTGTAGCGCTGGTATAACGCACCGCATTCTTCGGGAGTCAGCTGGCGGGGGAAGAGGAAGAATCCCGCGCAGACGGCCAGGCCGACGGCGATGATTGCCAATGTTATACAGGTGCGTTTGTTCATTGTCCAAGCAGGTAATAGGTTAAGGATGCCGCCTCTTCGTAGCTCTTGTTGTCGGCGAGGCGATAGTTGTGGGTGGGAGCCAGCCGATGGGAGGCGGAGATAAGCAGCAGCATGATGCAGGCGGTGGCCATGTACTGGCGGCGGTTGCGTGCGGCCTCGGCGCGGTGCCGGTGCCAGTCGGTGAGGTCGACGGTTATCTCCTGCTGCAGTTTGCGACTGTCGAAGCCCCGCAGGCGGTCTAAGGTTTCGGTTACTTTATCTTTCATTGCTTATCTGTTTGAGTTTGTCTATTATGCGTTTGATTCTTTGGTATACGGCATCGCGCTTCAGCCCCATTATCTCGCCTATCTCGCTGCCACTGTAGCCGTCGAGGCGTAGCTGAATCAGCCGGCGGTCCTCCTCGGGCAGTTCTGCCAGCAGTTCCTGCACGCGGTCGCTGTCATTGTTGCTATTGTCGGCGATGGTGTCGGCCATCCAGTCGGTTATAGGCTGTTCCTCCTCCCGTTTGTGCCGGTGCATGTTGCGCAGCACCAGGCGTGTGACCGACAGTACCCACCAGGTTTCCTCGAGGGTGCCGGCATCCGGTTGCAGACGGCCATAGTATTCCCACAGCGCAATGGAAACTTCCTGCACCAGGTCGGAGCAGCGCTTCGCATCATGCTTGGCATACCTCCTGCACAGGCGCCAAATCAGCTTCTTGTGCCTGAGCAGGATTTTTGTGTATTGTTCACCGTCGTGCATAGCGGTCCTTTTTCGATTAAAAAAAGATGTCCTTTTACTAATATAATTGTCAATTTTTATCCCAAATCTGACATAGAGAGGCAAATTTAACAAAGTTTAACATTTTTTTGCCGGATGGCACCCGTCGCTCCATATAAATTGCAAAAATAGTAAATTTTTCATGAGTCTGTGTGTATATCAAAATATTTATGTATATTTGCAGTCGTAAAAATCTATGTTTAACGATTAAAGATTGAAAATATATGAAAGTAAGAGAGCTTGTTGAGAAACTGAACCTCAAAGTGTTGTGCGGCGAAAGCGGCCTCGACCGCGACATCGACGGGTGCTATGTCAGCGACCTGCTGAGCGACGTGATGGGCAATGCCGAGATGGGCAACGTATGGGTGACACTGCAGACCCACAAGAATGTGATGGCTATCGCCTCGCTGAAGGAACTCTCCTGCGTCATCCTCGTCAAAGGTCTGACGGCCAGCGAGGACACCGTGGAGCAGAGCAACGAGGAGGGCATCCCGTTCCTGAGCACCGAGATGCAGACCTACGAGACCGTCGGCAAGATCTACCAGTTGCTAAACTGCTAATCGGTTTAATGTCGGCGAATTGGGCTAATTAAGCGAATTGCTACGCAGTCCGATAGGGTTCGCAAAATTCGCCGACGAAAAAGAAGCAGTCATGTCGTTGACGGGGTTTAAAGCGGACCTGCATATCCACACGGTGCTGTCGCCGTGCGGCGACCTCGAGATGTCGCCGACGGCCATCGTGAACCGAGCGTTGGCGCGCGGGTTGGATATGATTGCCATCACGGACCATAACACGACGCGTCAGGTGAAAGTGGCGCAGAAGATTGGCCGCGAGAAGGGCCTCTTCGTCCTCGGCGGCGTAGAGGTGACTTCGCAGGAGGAGACACATTGCCTCTGTTATTTCCGTGATGACGAGCAGCTTGACGCCTTTCAGGAGTTCCTTGATGAGCACCTGCCGAAAATCCCGAACGACGAGGACCTCTTCGGCTACCAGCTTATCGTCGACGAGAACGAAGAGATTGTGGGCGAGGAGGAGTACCACCTGCTCAACGCCATCGATGTGGATATCGACGGCATCTACGACGAGGTGCATCGCATCGGCGGCCTCTTTGTGCCGGCACATATCAACAAGGGTACAACCTCGCTGATGAGCCAGTTGGGCTTCGTACCGCCCGACCTCCGAGCCGACGGACTGGAAATCAATTTCCGCATCACCAAAGAGGAAATCCTCAAGAAGTTCGCGTATCTCAAACGTTTCAACTTCATCACGGACAGCGATGCCCACTTCATCGACAACGTGGGCGATGTGTACAACGTGATATATATGGAACACCGCACCTTCGACGAGTTTGCTCTCGCCCTCCACGGCGAAGAAGGACGCTCAATTGACACCATGTATTTCCGCGAACATAAATTGCGAAAGATACTATGAAGAAGATTGTTGTTGCACTGATAATTTTCACTTTTCACTTCTCACTTTTCACTTCTGCTATGGCGCAGGGCGTGCCGGCGCCGCAGCGGCATACGTTGAGTTTTGAGTCGCGGAACTACGAGACGTTCACGGTGTTTGTGGATGGCACGGTGCAGAACCGCATGCCGCAGAGCCGCGTGATGGTGAACGACGTGAGCAGTCAGACGCACGAGGTGGTGGTGGTGCTGAAGAGTCCGGAGCAGAAGGCCGCCGTGCTGCAGTTGCTGCCCGGCGAACCCGTGGTGACGGTGTATGTGGATTACGACTCGCGGCTGGAGCGAATGACGCTGTATACGCCGTCGTATAATCTGGCGGAGAAAGAGAGGGTGGATGTTATGGGTTTTAAAGAGGCTGTCGCCGCGAAAGGGAGTGAAAGGACAAATGATGGTTTGCTGGGTGCTGATACTACTGCCGAGGGGCCGAAGGTGGTGACGGAGGAGGATTTGGTGGGGATGCTGCTGCGGATGAAGGAACAGCCGTTCGACAGCGACCGGCTGGCGCTGGGCAAGGTGATAGTGGCTTCGTCGACTCTCACGGCGGAGCAGATAGGAAGGCTGGCCTCGACAATCGACTACTCAGCCTCACAGGTGGAGTTCCTGAAGTATGCTTTCAGTTATTGCGCCGACCCGCAGAACTACTATAAGGCTATCGATGTCCTCACCTTCAACAGCGACAAGCGCAAGGTGATGGATTATATTGCTACACAATAAAGGTTAATTTAAGAACAGAGCTTTTTTGGGGAGGATGGCGGCTTCGCGGACGAAGCATTTCTGGCCGGTAGGCGAGAAGCAGTAGACGGAGCCGTTGGTGCTGTAGTTGCCGTCGGTGAAGAGGTAGAAGTAGCCGTTCTTGGGGTCGATGCCGAGACCGTAGGGGTTCTCGTCGAGCGAGGGGGAGAAGGGGAAAGCGGCGACGCTGCCGTCGGCATTGATGGCGAGGTAACTGATGGTCTGGTTCCAAGATTCATCGTAGGTGGTGGCGTAGCCGTAGGCTTTACCATTGTAGACGGTGAATTTGGTGAGTGCCTGTCCCGTTGGGGTGACGGCAAAGGTGGTGGCATCGACAATGGCTGAACCCGCGGGCTGTGTATAGTAGTCGCCCCAGTAGTTCACGATAAGTTTTCCGTCGGTTATCTCCATCACCTCCTGAGGGTTGCATCCCACGGTGAGGGTGACGGGGTCGGCGAAGGTGGCTAGGTCGACGACATAGAGCTTGTCGTCGTAGGTATAGTTGCCGGCGGCGTCGCTGATATTGGAGCTGGCGACGAAGGCTTTGCCCTTGGCAACGGCGATGCCTTCGGGTTGGAAGTTGCCGAGGGTACAGGTGGCCTCGATGGCGAGGGTGGCGGTGTCGACACGCACGACGGAGCAGGGATTGTAGCAGGTGATGTAGAGCTTGCCGCCGTCGGCCGCGATGTAGCGGGGCTTACGGTTGCCCATGTCGACGCGAGTGGCGTTGCCGCTGTGGGCGTCGATGACTTCGAGGCTGTTGGAGAAGGTGACGGTGGCGTAGATTTTTGAGCCGTAGGCAATCATGTCCTGTGCCACATCGCCGAGGCCGCGCCCGTTGACGGAGGAGAACCAGTCGACGGTAATCTCGCGGTGTGCGGGGTCGAGTTCCGAGATGGTGGAGTTGTTGAAACCCCAGGAGCCCTCGTTGAGGATGAGGACGCGGGTGGCGCCGGTGGTGACATCGGTCTCGCCGGAGGGGTCGGAGGTGTTTTCTTTCTCGCAGGAGACGAGCAGCAGGGCTGCCGCTAGAAACAGGGAGTGAAAAGGAGTGAAAGGAAGTGAATGGGAGTGAAAGGACAAATGCTTTTTGTTGTGTGTGTTTTTCATGATATAAACTATTATCTATTAACTATTATCTATTATCTATTATCTATTATCTATTATCTATTATCTGTTATCTATTATCTATAAACTATTAACTAGAAATCGTATACGATGCCGAGTCGCCAGTTGCGGCCCATCATGGGGTAGGAGCGGACGACCTCGTACTGGACGTCGAAGAGGTTTTGGATGGCGGCACGGAGGGAGAGGGTGCCGATGCGGAGGTCGAAGGAGCGGTCGACGTTAAGGCCGAAGTCGCAGTAGGCGGGAAGTCGTGTGGCGTCGCTGTTCTGAGGGCCACTGTAGCGCTCGCCGACAATCATCGCGGTGGCGCCGAGGTTCACCCAAGGGTTCTCCCAGCGAAGGCTGGCACCGCCGGAGTGGCGCGGGGTGTAGATAATCTGGTGACCGTAGGTCTTGCTGTCCGGCAGGGTATGGTCGACGGCGTACTGGTAGCTGTAGTTGAGGTGAAGGATGAAGGTTGAAGGATGAAGGCTGAAGGAGAATTCGGCGGTGGCGTCGACGCCGAGGATGTCGACGATGCCGAGGTTCTCCATCGACCAGTAGTACATGTTGTGTCCCGGACGGGCGACTATCTTGTCGGTGACGCGGTTGTAGAAAGCATCGAGAGTGAGTTGATAGGTTGATAGGTTGATAGGTTGATAGGAGCCAGCGTGGGTGATGCCGAGGTTGAGCTGATGGGCGCACTCGGGACGTAGGTTGCGGGGGAGCGACTGGAAGAAGTAGAGCTCGCCGAAGCTGGGGACGCGGAAGGTCTCCTTGTAGAAGAGGCGCAGCGTGGTGCCCTCGCCGAGGGAGCACATGGCGGAGAGGAAGGGCGAGAGGCGTTGGAAGTGGGGCGTGGTATCGAGGTCAACGACGTGGTCGAGGGTGTTGTTGTAGACGAGGTTAAGATGAAAGGTGAAAGGTGATAGCTGGTATTTTGCGGCCGCGACGGCGATGAGTTTGGAGCGGGTGACGTCGTTGCGCATGGCGAGATTGCTCTCGAGGTGGCTGAGGTCGCCGTCGGCGGCGAAGTCGAGTGAGAAATGGTCGGAGAGGGTGATGTCGGTGCTGGCGCTGAGGTAGCCCTCCCGCTGGCGGTATTCGTTGAAGAGGTATCCGGTGATGGAGGTGGAGGAGGAGTCCTCGTAGAAGTCGTAGGTGGCCTGGAATTTACCGAGTACTTGCGTTTTCCACTTTCCACTTTCCACTTTCCACTTCGCTTGCAGGAAAGCCACCTCCTCGCGGGTGTTCTCGTTGGAGTTCTCCTGACTGTAGAAGTGTACAGGACCTGGCAGCTGGTGCTCGCCACGCATGTAGTGGGCTTTCACCATGAGGGTGTTGCCGGAGTCGATGGTGTAGAAGAGGTTTCCGTCGGCGGTGAGCATCCATACGGCGGAATGTTTGCGGCGTTCGACGGAGGAGCTGTCCTGGCGGGAGGCGGTGTAGTAGAGGGTGAAGGGATAGTCGCCGTCGCTGCGTAGGTAGTTGACGTATAGGCTGCTGCGTAGCTTGCGGTTCCACCATTGTTCCCAGAGGAGAGCGGGAGAGAAGAAACCGAAGCTGCCGCCTTCGAGGCCGGCTTTGAGTTTCACGTGTTCGCCCGGCCAGAAGGAGGGCACGGAGGTCTCCATATTCAGTGTGCTGCCGGCGGCATAGGCGCGGGCGGAGAGCAGGGGCGACTGCTCCTGTCCTTGCGAGAGGCTGACGTAGGCGGCATTGCCGAGAGTATAGCGGCCGAGGTCCACCTGCCCGTTCTGTGAGTCGTCGACGGGGATGCCGTCGATGGTGATGGTGGAGAACTGGCTGCCGAGTCCGCGGGCGGAGACGGTCTTGATGCCGCCCACGCCGCCGTAGTCCTTGAGGGTGACGCCAGCCATCTGCTTGATGGCGTCACTGAGTTGCAGGGCTCCAGAGTGTTCCAAGTACTCGGCGTCGAGGACTTGGGTAGGTGCTGCGGTGCGCAGTTCGGAGGGGGCGCGCTGGGCGCTGATTTCTATTTCTTCGAGGCGCTCCCGTCGGAGGGAGTCGGGCGTTTGGGCTTTTATGGTGAGAGGTGAAAGGTGAAAGGCGAAAAGGAAAAAAAAGGCCCCCGAGGTAAGGATCGTTCTGAGCAGTTGACCGCCGAGGCGGGGCCTCAAGCGAACAATAAACGATACTATGTGTTCAACAACAATGCTCATAATCAAAACGTCCTATCCTCGAGGGCTGTTAATGATTGATTGTGGTTTTGGCAGGTCTTCTGACTTGTTCCTACACAACTTCTGGCCTTCCCACAGCGCCTGCTGGCGCCACAGTGGCTATTGATTCGAAACTGTGCATCTCTCTGGAACTCACAGCAGCGGGACTGTTCAGGATTCTCACCTGATTCCCTCTTGGCCCCCTTTCGGGGGAACCGAAACCGGGTGCAAAAATACGAAATAAAAATGATATGAAGAGGACAAGCGGAAAGTTTTTTTAAACTATTTCGCCGAAGAGGTCGTGGGGTTGGGCGGAGGTGATACGTACGTTGACGATGGTGCCGGGGGTGATTGTTTGATTGTCTGATTGCCTGATTGCTTGAGTGGGGATGAGGACTTCGTCGTCGACTTCGGGGCTGTCGTACTGTGTGCGGCCAACGAGGTAGTCGCCTTCTATTCTGTCTATTAATACATCGTAGGTGTTGCCGACGCGAGCGAGGTTCTTCTCGTAAGAGATTTGCTCCTGGAGGTCCATCAGTTCGGCGACGCGACGATCTTTCTCCTCTTGCGGCACATCGTCGGGGAGCGCGTAGGCGGCGGTGCCTTCCTCGGGGGAGTAGGCGAAGCAGCCCATGCGGTCGAAGCGTGCGGTGCGCACGAAGTCCTTGAGTTCTTCGAACTCCTCGCGGGTCTCGCCAGGGTAGCCGACGATGAGGGTGGTGCGGATGGCGACATCGGGGAGCTCGCGGCGGAAATGCTCCAAAAGTTTAAGGGTTCCCTCTCGGTCGATGCCGCGCTGCATGGAACTGAGGATGCGGGAGTTGATATGCTGGAGGGGGATGTCGATATAGTTGCAGATGTTGGGGTGGCGGCGGATGACGTCGATAGCGTCGAGGGGGAAGGAGGAGGGGTAGGTGTAGTGGAGACGTATCCAGGGCGCTCCACTTTCGGTGGCGAGGCAATCGAGGAGGGTGCCGAGCATGCGTTTGCCGTAGAGGTCGAGGCCATAATAGGTGGTGTCTTGCGCGATGACGATGATTTCCTTCACGCCGTCGGCAACCATGCGCTGGGCCTCGCCCAGGATATCTTCTATGGGACGGGAAATGTGCTTTCCGCGTATCAGCGGTATTGCGCAATAGGAGCAGGTGCGGTTGCAACCTTCGCTGATTTTCAGATAGGCGTAATGTTTTGGGGTGGATTGCATGCGCTCGGCTTCCAGACAATCGTGGTATTCCGCCTCCAGCGATCGGACCAATTCTCCCCATTGGTGTACTCCGTAGAAGGCGTCGATTTCCGGCAATTCTTCGCGCAACTCTTTCTCATAGCGCTGGATAAGACATCCGACAGCTATCAAACGGCTTTTTTTGTGGCTGCGCTTCTTGATGGCAATCTGCTCAAGAAGAACGTTGATGGACTCCTCTTTGGCATCGCCGATAAAGCCGCAGGTGTTGACGATGACGATGTCGAAGTGATTGCTTGATTGTCTGATTGCTTGATTTTTCGCTGGATTTGATTTTATTTCAGCGGTGCTCAAAGCCGTTCCCTTGCGGTCAGGCAGGCTTGATTTGGTGGGCTGGCCGTCGAAAAAGAGTTCGAAACCCGCTTTGCGCAGATGTCCGGCAATATGCTCACTGTCGACGATATTCTTGCTGCAGCCTAAAGTTATTATGTTAATTTTCATTCGAACAGGGAGTTGACGAAGTCGGTGGGGTTGAAGAGCTGGAGGTCGGTCATCTTCTCACCGAGGCCGATGTAGCGGACGGGGATGTGGAATTGGTCGGAGATGCCGATGATGACGCCGCCTTTGGCGGTACCGTCGAGTTTGGTGAGTGCCAGAGCGTTGACATCGGTAGCTTGGGTGAACTGACGAGCCTGTTCGACGGCGTTCTGACCCGTGGAGGCGTCGAGAACGAGGAGCACCTCATGGGGTGCGTCGGGCACAAGTTTCTGCATCACGCGGCGTATCTTGGTGAGCTCGTTCATGAGGCCTACCTTGTTGTGGAGACGTCCGGCGGTGTCGATGATGACGACATCGGACTCTTTGGCAAGTGCCGACTGAAGGGTGTCGAAAGCCACGGAGGCGGGGTCGGCACCCATGCCCTGCTGGACGATGGGAACATCGACACGTTCGGCCCAGAGTTGGAGCTGTTCGACGGCGGCAGCGCGGAAGGTGTCGGCGGCACCGAGGATAACGCTTTTGCCGGCGGCTTTATAGCGATAGGCCAGTTTGGCGATGGTGGTGGTTTTCCCGACACCATTGACGCCTACGACTAGGATGACATAGGGCTTCTTGGGCATGGGAGCGTCGAAGTCGGCAGGGAAGTTGCTATTGTCCTGACGCAGGAGTTGTGCTATCTCGGCTTTGAGGACAGAGTTGAGCTCTGAGGTGGAGATATAGCGGTCGCGCTTGATGCGTTCCTGCAGGTGGTCGATGATTTTGAGGGTAGTCTCGACGCCCACGTCGGAGGTAACAAGGGTTTCCTCGAGGTTGTCGAGCACTTCGTCGTCGACGGTGGATTTGCCGATGATGCTCTTGGTAATCTTCTGGAAGAGACTGGTTTTGGTCTTCTCGAGACCCTGGTCGAGGGTCTGCTTCTCTTCTTCTTTGCTTTTGCGGATGAAATCAAATAATCCCATATATAAAGGTTAAAGGTTAACGTTTAAAGGTTATGGGTTAACGGAGGGCTTTTTCCATGGAGGGCCGGATGTCCTTGTTGAAGATTTTCTGGTATTGCTCGTAGGAGTAGTGTTTGTAGTCGCCGGAGGCGATGTACCAGAGTACAACGGTGAAGTCTTTGGCGGACATGAATCCAGGAATGGCTTGGAGGGCTTTGCCGTCGGCGGTGCAGATGACGAAGGTGGGGAATCCTTGGAGTCCCTGGGCGAACTGATGGGTGCGGTTACGGCCGGCGGTGGCTGGCTTGTAGGTCTGCCCGAACCAGGTGAAGGTATTGGTTCCTTCGGCGTTGAACTTGACGGGATAGTAGTATTGGTTGAGGATTTTGGCGACGGTGGCGTCGGTGAAAGTCTCCCGGTCCATCTTCTTGCAGTATCCGCACCAGGAGGTGTAGAAGTCAATGAAATAGAGTTTTTCGCCTATCTGGGCCTTGGCGGCCTGCTCGATGGTGTGCCACTTCACCTGAGCCTGCGCGGAAGTGGAGCAGGTGAGGAGGAGGATTAGGATTAAGGAGTGAATTTTACCAATCATATTCCCAGTCTTTTTCATTATCTTGTTCTTCTTCAATGTATATTTCTTCGCGTTCCTCGCGGTCGCGTAGACGGAAGAGACGTCCGAGCCAATCGTTTTGTTTGGAGTGGACTTGTGTTTTGCTGTTTTTGTCTTCTTTGATGATTTGTGTGATTTTTTCCACGTAGTCGGCTACATAACCAGGATTGGTGTAGGGGTCGTGATGTAGAATGGCACCAGTATAATAGTGGCTGAGGATGCTGTCGTAGGAGATGCCGAGGGAAACCATGCGGATTGCCCCTTCCTGTGATAGTCCCACACCGTGTCCGTAACCGTGTCCGAGAAGGACAATATCGTTGGTGGCGCTGTCGACGGTGACGGAGAAGAAGGTGGACTTCAGCTGGAAATCAGTACGGATGCGGGTGAGGGGAACGCCGAGAAGGTTTACCTTACGGTGTTCTTGCGAGAAGGAGAGAAGCGTATCGAGGTTGGTGGAATCGGTGATATCAATCTTGTGGGTTTTGCTGAAGTAGTTGAGCCAGCGGTCGCGTGAGATAATTTTGGTCCAGTCGCTCTGCCGCATGCGGTATGAAAAGGTGTCGGTGACGGCGCGGAGGTAGGGTAGGGCGGCGCGCCATACATCTTCGGAGTTGGCCGTTTCGCCACCCGAGTTGGAGTGGAAAGGTGTCTCGATAAGAGCTCCCGTGGAGTCGACGAGGGTCTCGCCGGTACTCTCGATGGCGCCAAGCATGATGTCGGGCCGGATGCAGCGGTTGAGGTAAGCCTGGCAGTGGACGTGGTCGCAGAAGTTGTAGCCTTCTTTGGAGTGTTTGTCTTTGTTTCGGAGTGCCCAAGTGCGCGAAATGATAGCTTGAATGCGGAAGATGTCGGTCTGGTTACCGTAGATTTCGCTTTGCACGACGCCGGCGATGTAGGTTTCGAAGTCGACGTCATTGAGGATGAGCAGGTTCCCTTTGTTGAGGGTGGATACCTCAAGGTTGCCCTCGTAGGTACGTTGCTTGCAGTTGGCGGGATTGAGGCAGAGGATGCAGGCGGTGTCGGCGGATTCGAGGCGGACGGAATTGTAAGCGCCGTAGTCGGTCTCGTTGACGCTGACATGAACTTTTTTGCCTTCGGGGCGGAGAATGACAGAGCGGCCGACACCAATCATATCCTCGATGAGTTGGTCGTTATCGGCATAAAGATTGTAGTGTCCGAGGTCGACGGAGATATTGATACTTTTGATGTTGTTAGCGGAGAAGAGACGTACCTTCACGTTATCGGCTTTGGCAGTCAGGACGGCAAGTATCAGGGGTATTATGAGCAGTAGTCTTTTCATTATTATGAGAAGCGTGGGCTTCTAGTTGGCATTGATAAGGTTGATGATGCTTTCGGCCGTGCGATGGCTGGCGCCGGCGTTGCCGAGTTTTTGCTCCACACGGCGATACCCTTCCAGCATACGTTCGCGGTTGGCAGAGTCGGTGGTGATGAGTTGGAATTCCTGTTCGAGACGTCGGTCGTTGAAGTCTTGTTGTAGGAGCTCGGTGACGACGTTACTGTCGTCGATAAGGTCCACCAGAGCAATGTGGTTGATGCGGTTGCCTACAAGGGCGCGGGCGATAGAGATAGAGATAGGATTTCCGCGGTAGCAGACCACTTGGGGAACGTGGAAAAGTCCTGTTTCAAGGGTGGCGGTACCTGAGCAGACGACAGCGGCGTAGGCTTGGGAAAGGAGGCTGTAGGTCTGGTCGTAGACCACCTCGAGATTGCATGATTGCTTGATTGTTTGATTGCCTGAGTTTATTAGTTTGTCGTAGAGTTCGGAGCCGATGAGGCTCATGCCGGCGACGACGAACTGATATTCGGGATGATTGGCGGCGAGACGCACCATGTAGGGGAGGCTGTTCTTGATTTCCTGTCGGCGGCTGCCGGGCAGCAGGGCGATGATGGGACGGTTGTCCTTAGGGTCATTAAGGTCTTTGGGGTCTTTAAGGTCAGCGATACATTCTACCAGTGGGTGGCCGACATAAACGGCTTGCGGAAGATTGTTTGTGGCGTAGAACTCTTGTTCGAAAGGCAGGATGTAGCAGAGCCGGTCGAGGTATCGGCGCATCCCTTTGAGGCGCCCTTTCTTCCAAGCCCACAGCTGAGGGGAGATGTAGTGGACGGTTTTGATGCCGTGGGTGTGGGCCCATTTCTCGATTTTCAGGTTGAACCCCGGATAGTCGATGCCAATGACGGCGTCGGGCTGCCAGGCGAGAATATCACGTTTGCAGAGACTGATGTTCCCCAGCACGGTGCGAAGGTGCATCACTACCTCGATGAACCCCATAATAGCGAGGTCGCGGATGTGGCGCACGGGTTGGCCGGCCACCTGCATCATAGCGTCACCTCCCCAGAAGCGGAATTCCGCTTGGGGGTCTTTCTCGCGCAGCGCCTTGATAAGGTTGGCTCCATAAAGGTCGCCCGAGGCTTCTCCGGCTATGATGTAATATTTCATCCGAGGGTGATCTGATGAGTGGAGAACAACAAAATCATGAAAGCAATGAAGAAAAGGAAGAACACAACGAAAAGTGTCTTCGTAACAACGGAGAGCCGTTGCTTTACGTAGTAGCGTATGAGTAAGATGAGTGGGATAAATATGGCGCCATACCAGCGTATGTGTGCATTGATAGGCTCTTTGGCGACAAGCAGACCGACGGTCAGCAGCAATGCTGTTATGGCCATCGAACCGAGGCCGACGAGGAGTCCGACACTTGCCTTGTCTTGATGGAAGAACTGTCTAGTCATATAGTTTCTTTAGTTTGTCAATGGTGGGATAGTGGGTGAAGTCGCAATGGATGGGGACGATGGAGACATATCCGTGTGCAAGGGCCCACTCGTCGCTCTCTTCAGAGGGGTCGTCGCAGACGAATTTTCCGGTGAGCCACCAGTAGGGGCGTCCCTGAGGGTCGATGCGCTTCTCAAAACTGTCGTTCCAGTAGGCATTGGCTTCGTGACAGATGCGGATGCCGAGAATCTCGCCTTCCGGTAGGCGTGGAATGTTGACATTGAGGGTGATGCCGGCAGGTGGCCGGTTGTCGAGGGTAGTGCGGATAATTTGGCGGATGAAGGGAATGCCGGGTTCGAAATCGGCTTGCGGGCTGTGGTTGAGCAGTGAGAATCCGATGGAGGGGATGCAGAGCGCCACCGCTTCGATGGCAGCACCCATCGTACCGCTGTAGAGCACGTTGATGGAACTGTTGCTACCGTGATTGATGCCTGAGAGTACCAGGTCGGGTCGTCGGGGACAGAAATGTTCGATAGCCAGTTTGACGCAATCCACAGGTGTTCCATCGCAGCTGCACACCGTCAGTCCCTCCTCTCTGCTTATCTCCTGAGCCCGAATGGGGCGTGAGGAGACGATACTATGGCTGAGTCCCGAGGCATTGGTTTGAGGGGCCATCACGATGACATCACCGAACTCCCGCGCCACACGGGTGAGAACCTGTAGTCCTTTGGCGGCGATGCCGTCATCGTTGGTGATGAGAATCAGCGGTTTCATTTTGTTGGTAGGGTGATGTTTTTCCCCATGAAGAAGCTGGCGGGTTGGAGGATATGGTCGAAAATCCAGTTCTGAATCAGCACGGTGTCTTTGTTGTCGATAAGGGCATAGAGTCGGTTCACGTCGAGTTCCTCGCGCAATTTCTCGTCCGGCATTGCGGCGATGTCGGCGGGGTTGTTGTATTTCAGGTACACCTTCACTTCGTTGTGTCGACCGTCGGTATCGGTGATGCGGAGGATGCAGCGCGGAACCCCTCTCACACAACTGTCGGCGTTGCTGTTAGGAACAATCGAGGCGAACTCGTCGAAACAGAGGTTCTTGAAGGTCGATAGCATCTGGCTTACTCGTGCGGTGTCGAATCCGTTCAGACGTCTGTGTCCCTCCAGCAGTTCCATGTAGAAGTCCTTGTTTTCCTGCACCACGGCGAACGATTCCCGAGGCGCGTCAGGTATTTCCAGTTCGATGTGGGCAATGTTGTACACGTCGAGGTCTACAATACGGTGGCTACGCCATTTGATAGCTTCTGCCGAGAAGATGGGCGTCAGGTAGCCTCGGAAACCAGGTATGTGTACCTCGCATGGAATGCTGTCGCCTCTGCGAATCATGAAACTCGCCAAGTGGTCCTGTGTCTCACGCCCCACGTAGTAGGTTTCAAATAATTGTTCTCCCATGTAGACATCCACCTGCACACCGTGGGCGGCGATGTCTTTCAGAATGTTAGGGACGGCGCTGCGGTTCACTTCCGAACGGATACGCATCTTCTTCATCGTCTCCAGCAGGTTCTCCACCATGGGCTGGCTGGCGGGATTCTTTCCGTCGACGCTCCATCCTTCTGTCTCTCGCATCAGCGTTACCGTGTGGTTCAGTTTGTCTGTCATTGTGATTCGTGTCACAGCGGCAGTGTCCTCCACTTGATAGCTCGAGTCGTGTGGCCCAGAACCCTCCATGCGGTCCTTACGCAGAATCCATATCAGAAATGTGACCAGTAGGATGGCCACAATGGCACACACCAGAATAATATTTTTCTTTTTCATTTTTTGACTTTTTGTCCCCTGTTTTTCTTTCCGTAAACTCTCTTTTCGATTACCACGATGCCCACTCCTGCGAGTGCCAAAATCAGCACTGGAGCAATGATGTTGATCACTTGGTAGTAGGTGCGTTTCTCGCTGGCCTTTTCGGCGTCCAACTTGCGCAGTGTGAAGTTCTTGTTGCGCACAGTCATCAGACCTTCATCGCCCGTCATGTAGTTCAGCATGTTGAGGATAAGTTCACGGTTGGCGTAACGTATTTTTCGATAGAAGTCGTAGCCCACGGGATAGATGGTCCCCTCTTTGGCGTTGAACTGGTTACGGATGATGTCGCCGTCGGAGACCACTATCATCTTCGTCTCCTTGCTCCGGTCGCGGTAGCCCATCGATTTTTCCATCACGAGTTCGGGTGCCAGGCGATTGCGCCAAGCAGAGCGGAACTCACCCTCAAGCAGCACCGCTACAGGTACCAGGCTCCGAGTGTAGAGCCGCCGGTCGGGCTGCACCAAGGCATCCGTCACGTCAATCATCGCCGGTGCGCTCTTCACTCGTGTGAACTCTGAAGTCGTCAGCAGCACTGTCTTTTTGATGTCGTTGTGAATGGTGTCGATGCTGCTGATGAACTCCGCTTTGATGAGATCCAGGTTCTTTACTATCGGGTGGTTGCTGCGTGGCACCAGTTCTGGGTAGTAGAACCAAGGACGGAATTCATAGCGTGGTTTGTTGCCCACCAGTTCCACGGGCATTGGAATCAGCTGACTCACGATATCCATGAGGATGTCGGAATTGATTCTCACACCGTAAGTGAACAGCATCTCGTCCAGTCGTCCCAATGGGTATCGTGTCGCCATCGCCTGTCCGCGATGAGCCAAACTATCCATTTCCGCATTCATTGCGTCCACGAACCAAATCACCTTGCCGCCGTACATGATATACTGGTCCAGGATGAAGAGGTCTTGGTCGCTGAAAGGCTGCGTCGGCTTTGCTACTATCAGCAGGTCGTATTTGTTCACGAAATGATAGCTCGAGTCTTTTGCGTTCAGCGTGTGCGTTGTCAGTGACTGTATCTGCCCGTCGATGGTCACATAGTCCAGTGCGTAGAATTCCTCCATGGCTTCCACCATGCTATAGATTGCCGCACCCGTCAGTTCCCCGTGCCCTTGGAGAAACGCCACCGTCGGTTTCTGCAACCGCGTCAGTGCCCGGATGGCACGTATCAGGGCATATTCCAGATTCTGTATCGAGTTGTTGATGATGTCGCCCTGTTCGCTTAAGTACTGCTGGTTCTGCACCAGTGTGAGGGCTGTCGACCTCCCCTTGTATGTTATTTCTGCCCCCGGCAGCAGCGTCAATGTACGCACACTGTTTCCCTCTTTCAGTTGTTCCTGCACGGGATACACCCCCTTCTGCATCATCTTTTGGTAGATTACCTGCCGTTCTTCTTCGTCGAATGCCTTCTCGTCGTTCGGGTCCACAAATTCGAACGTCACGTTCTCATTTTCGGAGCGGAAAAGGTTCAGCATCTCGCGTGTTTCGTCATGCAGTCTTTTGTAGTCTGCCGACATCTCCCCGTCGAGGTATACCCTCACCAGCAGCGTTTCATCTACTTCTTTCAGGTACTTCTTTGTCTCTTCCGACAGCGAGTAGCGATTCTCCTCGGTCAGGTCAATACGAGCATACAGGTAACGGCTTGCGACATTTGCCGATACCACCGCTATCACTACCACTCCCAACTCTAGCAGATGACTTACCATCAGATTTCTGTTCCTCTTTTTGCCTTTCTCCTTTGTCAAATTCCATCCACCCCACATGCGGCTTTGCAGCACCATGCGTGTCAGAGTCACGAAGATGGCAATCACTCCAGCAAAATACACTATGTCGCGAGTGTTCACCACACCGCGGCTGATACTCTCGTAGTGGGCTGCGAGACCCAGGTTTTTCACTTCGAGGTTTGTTTTTCCGCTGAAAAGCCCCATATCGTACAGCGAGTCGAAGCCTAGATAGAAGATATAGCAAAGTGCTGCTGCTGCCAGGAACGATACAATCTGATTTTTTGTCAGCGAGCTGCAGAATAATCCAATAGCCACAAAGGCACCTCCCAGCATGAGTAGTCCCAGATACGAGCCCATCACGCCTCCCGTGTCGATATTTCCAGGTTGAGGATACCCCAGCGAGTACACGCTGAAATAGTATACCAGCGTCGGTAGCAGTGAGATAAGAACTAATGTCCAGGCTGCAAGGAATTTGCTGCATACTATCGTCCAGTCGCTCAGTGGGTGTGTCAGTAGGGTTTCCAGTGTTCCTCCTCGCCGCTCCTCCGCAATCATTTTCATCGTAATGGCGGGTATCAGGAACAGGTACAGATACGGTCCAATGGCAAAAAGTCCGTCAATCCCCGCATAGCCATAGTCGATGATGTTCATATAACCTTTGAACACCCACAGCATCAGTCCTGTGAGAATCAGAAACACCGCAATAGTGAGATATCCCGTCAGAGACGAGAAGAAACTTCCTAGTTCTTTCTTATATAGTGTCCACATTTCTACTCCAGTCTCATCGATTTGCTCTTCAGACTACGGCCTTTGTAGAAGCCGTCGGCCAGTTCTCTCACGGTCTCCACTTCCACCTGTGTCGTATGGGTCAGGATTTTGCGGTCGATATTCTCCCAAATATCGCTAGCCACATGATTGTGGTGCATTCCATTGAGGGTTGTGAAAACGAGAGAGGGAATACCTATTTGGTCGAAACCGCGAGCATCTCCACGGAGTTCCAGCTTCTCACCCCCCATCCATATCATGCTATGGTTCGCCTCGTCTCTCTTCCGGGCAATCTCCCACAGTGTGGGGTAGTTGGCATCGCCCAGCACGGCAATGCTGTCGCCGTAGCCGATATTCTGTAAGTTTACAAAAGCCTCCACATCGCGGATGCGGTCGAAGTTGCGGACGAAGATGCGGGAACCCATCCACAACTGCTCGCTGCCACTGAAGAGCACGAAAGCGATGCTACGTTTGGGACGGTAGCGGTCCTGTGACAATAAGCGTGCGGTCTCCAATACCGCCGCCACGCCTGAGGCGTTAATGTCGGCTCCTGGGAAGAGGGCTGTCTCGCCCTGTATACCTGCGTGGTCCAAGCTGGCACCCACCACGATGAGTTCATCATTATAGCGACTGTCGTAGCCTTTCAGTATGCCGATGACGTTGGCTGTCACTGCACGCTGGCGGTAGCGTGCGTTAACATCGATTTCTGCTTTCTTGCGCAGGGCGAAAGAGGCTGTTTTGTGTTCCTTGTTAAGGGTCTGGAGGGCGTCGTCGAAAGCCGTCGACTCGTCGAGGAACAACTCACGCCCGCTGTCGAGAGTAAGCTGCAGGATGGGGAAGGTGGCCAAGTGCGGTAAGGCGCCGCAGTAGATACGACTCTGGGGCTCATGGGGGAGACAACTGGAACTCATATTGATGGCCAGCATACCAAGAGCGCCATGTTTCTCAGCGGTGCGGGCCTTGTCGCGTAGCGTGGCGTAACGCTCGCTCACGCTGGCAGGAAGCCATGATCCTTCAGGCAGACCTGTCAAAACAATGACAATCTTACCCTGCACGTCGACATATTTGTAGTCGTTCAAAACTTCGTCATCGATGCCATAGCCGACGAATACCATCTGGGCGTCTACATAGCCGCGCCCAGTCATTCCTGCGCAGCAGAAATCGTTGCCAAGAATAAATGTGCGACGGTCT
Source organism: uncultured Bacteroidota bacterium (assembly GCA_902800395.1). Classification (GTDB taxonomy): domain Bacteria; phylum Bacteroidota; class Bacteroidia; order Bacteroidales; family P3; genus Colimorpha. The sequence continues at coordinate 59,369 of CADCEC010000004.1, forward strand.
TTGGTGCCGGGGAGATAGGTGTTGAACTTGCAGTTTTCCACCTCGTTGCACTCCAGTTCGAAGCGTTGTTCACTCACACTGATGCCGTAGCGACTCAGTACTCTCTCAACATATTTCACGGCTTCGTCGTAGCCACGTGAGCCTGCCAGACGTCCTTCGTAGGTCTCCGAAGCCAACTCGACGATGTGCTTCATAATCGAGTCTTCTTCCACCACGGGCATCGCCAAGGGCTCTCTGGTTTGGCAGTTTGCCTTTGTGTTCCATCCGAAAGTCAGTGCTGCCATGAGTACCCATAGGCTGGCGCGGCTTTTCAGTATTCCCCTTTTTATCATATTCTATAATTTATTATTATTATTCAATACTTTGGAAATCAGTAATCCATATGCTTATGCCTACGCATTTTGCGTAGGCAAATATACAAAATTTTTTTGAATTAAAGACTTTTTTACTGCAGGTACTGCAGGCGAGGTACCTGCATACCCTATCAATGCCGACTGGAAGCCGGCACCCCATTTACCGATTCATGTCGTGCAGCAGTTTGTTGAGGTTGGGGGTGAGGATAATTTCGGTGCGGCGGTTGGTCGCTTTTCCTTCGGGGGTGCTGTTCGAGACTTTTGGCGCATATTCACCGTGTCCGCAGGCTTCGATTCGGGCGGGATTGATGTCGGGTCCGTATTGGAGAAGTAGTTTTACAATGGAAGTAGCGCGCATCACGCTAAGATCCCAGTTGTCCTTCACCGATGAGGAGCCGCGGTAGGCATCGTTGTCGGTGTGGCCTTCTACCATGATGTTCAGGGAGGTGTCGGATTCCAGAACCTTGGCTAATTCTTTGATGGCGTTGGCACCCTCTTTGGACACGGTCCAACTGGCCGAGGGAAACATCAGTTTGTTTTCCATAGAGACATACACCTTGCCGTCTTTTGTTTCCACCTTCAGGCCCTTGTCGGCGAATCCCAACAGGGCTTGGGTGACCGAATTTCTCAAAGCTTCCAACTCGGCACGGGTGGCGGCCTGTTGCTGCTCAAGCTCTTGCTGCTTGGCAATCAATTCGCTGCGCTGTAGGAAGAAGCTGTCTTGCTGCACTCTGAGTTCGGTTTCCTTTTGCTCCAGTTCGCGCTCTTTGTCGTTCAGTTCTTTGGTGCGCGCGGAGAGGAGGTTTTGCGCACGCATAAGGTCGCGGTCTTTGCCAGCCACTTGCTGTGTGTAATTCTCCATGGTAGTGTCGTAATGGTGACGCATCTGCTCAATGCGGCGCGTCAGGCTTTCCACTGTTTCATCGCATTTTTGTTTTGCAGCCGATAATTCACTGTAATCACTTGTGAGTGCGTTGTTTGTTTTTGTAAGGTTGGCGTTGTTCTCCCTTAGTTCGTCACGTTCCTGGAGTGTCAGCCGGTATTGTTTTGCCGTCTGGTCGTATTTGGCCTGAAGGTTTTCATGTTCGCTCAGCGACACGCAAGAGGTGAGCGCCATAACTCCTAAAAATCCAGTTAGAAAGATTGCTTTTTTCATAAAAAAATGTAATTTTTTATTAAAGGATAACGTGTTTCAATTATTTTTCGTATTTTTGCACCCAAATTTTTTTGAACGATATGTCATTCTACACGTCCATCCACCGTTGGCGCCTGCGCCATGTGAGCGAGCAGACCCTGTCGCTTCTGCTGGCTATTGTGGTGGGTGTGTTGTCGGGTTTGGCGGGAGTGGCGTTGAAGACGCTGGTGCATCATGCCGGTGCCTTGGTGACCCAATTGTCCACTGATTCATCAATCATCCCTCATCACTCATCGTTCATCATTATCTTCTTTCTGCCTCTCGTGGGCATCCTTCTGACGGTGCTTTTTGTGAAGTATATTGTCAAAGGCGATATCGGTCACGGGCTTCCCGGAGTGCTGTTGGCCATCAGCCGCAAGCGTTCCAAGTTGCCGCCCAAGAATATGTATTCGTCGCTTATCGCCTCCACGCTGACGGTGGCATTCGGCGGCAGCGTGGGTCTTGAGGCCCCCATTGCTTCTACGGGCTCTGCCATCGGTAGCAATATAGGGCGTTGGTTCCGGCTCAATTCCAAGAGTGTGCGTCTCTTGCTGGGGTGTGGTGCTGCCGGTGCCATTGCTGGTATCTTTAAAGCTCCGCTGGCGGGTATCCTCTTCGTACTCGAGGTGTTTCTTTTTGACCTCACGGCCACTACGGCATTGCCACTGCTGCTCTCGTCGCTCACCGCTTCGACGGTGGCCTATTTCCTTATGGGCACTGGGGTGCAGTTCAACTTCACTATTGGCGAGCCCTTCGCTCTCTCGCAGTTGCCGTACTATATGGTGTTGGGTGTCTTTTGTGCTGTTGTTTCGGTCTACTTCCTGCGTGTTACCGATAGGGTAGAGGGGTGGTTCGCCCGTCGCCGCAATCCGTGGCTGCGCTGGGTGATAGGTGGCCTGATGCTGGGTCTGTTGGTGGTGCTCTTCCCGCCGCTCTATGGCGAGGGCTATGCCTCCCTCACCGCCCTGCTGCACGGTGGAGACAATGTGCTCTCCAATTCCCAGTTTTCGATTTTCGATCTCCAGTTTTCCTGGGCTCCGCTAGCGCTACTGTTCCTGCTCATTATCCTCAAGCCCGTGGCCACGGCGGTCACCATAGGTTCTGGCGGCGTGGGCGGCACCTTCGGTCCCTCGCTGGTGTTGGGCGGTTTGAGCGGTTATTTCATCGCCTTGTTGAGCAATACACTGGGATTTCCACCACAGAACACGGCCAATTTTGCTCTCGTGGGCATGGCGGCTGTGATGACGGGCGTGATGCACGCCCCCTTTATGGCCACCTTCCTCATTGCTGAGATTACTGGTGGTTATGGACTTTTGGCCCCCCTGCTCACAGCATCGGCGGTGACCTACCTCTGCATCACTCCCTTTGAGCGACACTCCATCTATGCTCGCAAACTCGCCGAAAAAGGCGATTTACTCACTCACAACAAGGACGCTTCTGCTTGGCGTCTGCTTGACATGAAATCGCTCATTGAGACCAACTTTGTTCTTGTCCGCTCAGGCGACAAACTGCGCGACCTCGTCGAGGCCATCCAGAATTCCAAACGCAATCTTTTCCCTGTGCTCAGCGATGACGACAAGTTCCTCGGCGTCATTGTGTTGGATGATGTCCGTAAGATTATGTTCCGCTCGGAACTATATGATACAGTGGCTGTCGACGAAATGATGCATCCACTCTCCGAGGGCGACTTGGTGCGCAGCAGCGACAGTCTCAGCGACGTGGTGGAGAAATTCCGTGTCGGTAACCGCTACAACCTCGTCGTCATCGACGACTCCCAGCGTTACCTCGGATTCCTTTCTCGCGCTAACACTTTCAGCGCCTACCGTCGCTTTATTTCCGCCACCAGCGACGAATAATCTAATTCTTGAACTGCAGGTCGATCCAGGCCCAGGTGAGGCGGGAGTCTTCGGCCGAACGTTTCAGCTTGTCCATTGTTTCGCTTCCCACCATATAGGAGAATCCGGCCGAGAGGGTCACCTCTTCAGAGAACTTATAGGTGGCAGCGAGCTCCAGCTCGTGACCCAACGTGTGATCCAAATTTTTTATGTCGGCAGGGATGGCGAAATAGTGGTACCCGAGGCCGAAGTCGAATTTCTCCGTGGGATGGAGGTCGACAAAAGTGTAGAGGTTCTGCAGGCCGGGGGTGAATCCGCTGTAGTAGGTGCTGACATAGAAGAAGTCCATGGCACCGTAGAACTTATGGTGCGATCCCCAGACGGGGTTGAATCCGCGGATGACTTTGTGCTGTATCATTCCGAGGGAGCCGCCAGCAGGTACGTTGAAGTATTCGTCGCCACTCATGTGGTCGCAGCCGACGCTGACATCGAGTAGTTGGATAGGTTTCCATGTGGCTTTCAGGGCTGCCATCCATGCGTCGATGGGGAGACCATGTTCCTCATGACCCCCTTGCCGGTAGTAGGAACCTTCGATGGTCAGCCACGGTTTCTCGAACTTAGCATAGCCACCGTAAATCTGTTGGTATTCGTTGTGCTCGTCAACGCCTTTGGTGCCGGCCTGCATACCCATGTTCATGAAAATCAACGAAAGTGAGGCTGGGGATTTCGGGGGCTCTAGGTGATACCAGCCTACCAGCATGGTCTTGTAACTTTGGAATCCGCCTTCGGAGTAATAGCTGCTGCCGGTTTCCTCGACATCACCGTCCTGGTTGTAAGCCGCGATGAAATGGAGTTTGTGGGCTCCATGTTCGTAGCCGAGGCGTAGCACGTCGTGCGACTGTGAGGCCATAGCCCAGTCGTCCATGCCGATGATGCGTTCGTCATCATACGAAAGTGCTTGGCGTCCTACCTGTACGAATCCGCCCCACAGGGTGCTCAGTTTACCCCAGCCTTCGAAAATCTGCAGACTCCCGTTTTGTCCCCAGATGGTTTTGTGCTGAAGGTTTAAGTGCATGGTCCATCGTAGGTTGCTCGAGGAATCGGTGTAGTCTGCGATAAGTCGTTCTCGGCTGGCCATAAAGCGGGGATCGTAATGCGCGCTGTCTTTCATTCCGCCATTGCGAATCTCGGCATGACCGAGGATGTCGACCTTAAACGACAGTGGCGACTGGGAAAATGAAAAATGGAAGGTGGAAAATACCAAAACGGCGGCGATGAATATTTTTTTTCTCATATTGAACAGTATTTAGGAGCGTCGGCCTCCAGCCGGCATTATTATTCGTTGATTCCTTTCTTCTCGCTGTAGACGTCCAGGGCGACGATGACGGCGGTGAAGGCCCAGAAGGGGACGGAGAGTTTGTCGGTGTCGAGGAAGTTGTTGAAGACGCCGTGGATGTAGTAGGTGAGGAGCGACAATGTGAAAGCCAGTGCCATACGTGCCGTATGAGGGTCACGTGCCGTACGGTAGACGCGCACGCCGGTGGCGAAGGTGGTGAGGAACAGCAGTGCCACCAGTGCCACTCCCGGCACTCCTTGCTCGGTCATTGGACCGATATATTCACTGTGGGCGTTGCCGAGGTCGCCGGCGTTAGTGCTGATGGTGGAGAGCTGGTAGCTGCGCTGATAGCTGGCGTAGAGGAATTGATAGGTTCCAGGGCCACAGCCCAGCACGGGACGCTCTTCCCACATGCGGAAGGCTGAGGCCCAGCGGTTGAGACGCTCGAGGTTCGAAGCATCGGTGGAGATATTCGAGATACTCTTTACCTGGTCGGCCAGCGTGTAGCTAGAGTCCTGATGGTTCTTGCCGAGTTTATAGATGATATCGTTCTGGTAGATGAAGAAGGCTCCCACGCCGAGACCGAATAGCAGAACCATCCATTTCACTTTCATACCCATGCGTATTAGCACATAGACTCCGATGGCCCCCACCACGCTAATCCATGCGGCACGACAGTAGCTGAAAAACAGGCCTATACACATGCCTGCAAACAGCAGTAGCGACAGCACGCGGCGCCATCCTTTCATGCTGTGGGAGAAAATGAAATAGAAAGCTGCCGGCAGCATCAAGGCGATGACGCAGCCGTAGGCTGTATGGTCGTTGTAGAAAGGTTTCATCACACGGTGCAGCGTCTGGAGGTCGCTGAAGTTACCGAGGGTCTTACTCGTGGCAATGAGGATGACGACGCCCAGCCCGATGGCGTAGGCCCAGAAGAACTGCCGTATGCGGCGCTGGTCTCTGAAAATCTGTGCTGCCGCAAAAAAGAACGGCACCACAAACCATACCCTTGCCAACAGGTATTTGAACGATACCCATGGTAGTTCGGAGGTGATGGAAGTGATAGTCATCCATAGCAGTGATACAATCAGTAGAATGCTCACCGGGTGTTTCAGCAGCCGTGTGTCGTAGTTGTGCGCCACCAACACGCGGAAAAAGAAGATGGCCGTGAAGAGTATCATCATCGGCTCCACGGGCATCGAGAGCTCCATGCCGGGCATCAGTGCCATGTTCACTGCAAAGGGCGTCAGCAGTGCCATGCAGAGTAGACCGGTCTCGAATCGCGTCACGAAGAGCCAAATGGCGAGTAATGCCAACGGCGCCAGCGTAATGGTGGCGTCGCCCTTGTACCACAAGGCATAGGCCTCGCCAACGATGAATGCCAGCGTGACGGCCAATGCTATCAGCAGCCCCCGGTTCTTCTTGAGCCAGTCTTTCATGTGTTTTTTTTCTTAGGTTTTCCTAGGATGTCCTAGGATGTCCTAGACTTTCCTATTCTTCTTTTTTGTTTGGGCAGAATATCAGCAGGCAGAAGATGGCTACCACTACGGCACCGAGACTGCCACCAAGGATGATAAGCAGTCGTTTGGGATAGGCTTTTTTGTCAGCGGGAGTGGCGTAATCGACGCTGTATTTGTAGCTTACCTCCAAATTCTTGTCGATGCGCGTCTGCGTGGCACGGGTCTGAAGGTCAGCCAGCTGGGAGCATTTCTCGGCAATGAGTTTGTCTCGCCAGTCGGCTTTGGGCAGTTGTGCCAGCGAGTCAATTTCACGCTCCATAGAGGCGCAGACGCCATCCATCACCTCGGCTGCCGAGATGGCACGGTCGTGGTGAATCTCGTGACACAGTGTGTCGTACATTGCGGCGATATAGTTGGCAATATCGGCGGCCCACTGAGGATCTTGGTCCAATACCCCAATCTCCACACCGAGGAACTCGGTACGCTTCACCGTGATGTTGCTGCGGTATTGTTCGTCGAGTTTAAAGAGTTTGTGCTCGTTATCAGCAGGAATGCCATAGTGCTCCATGAGGTTGAAGTGGTCGCACACAGCCTGCTCCATACGTTTCGAACTGAGAATCTGGATGGCATACTCGCAATCGCGCTCGATACCATAGTCCATGAAGTCCAGACTATAGTGGTAGTCCATGATGGCTTTACTGAGACGGTTCGAATTGGTGGGGAAAATCACCGCACTCGATTTGTAGAGGGGCTTGATGAGCCAGGCAGCAATGCCCGATCCAATGGCGCCAACAACGAAGACAATCAACAGCACTTTCCACCAGCGGCGGAAGAATTGGCGCGTAGCCTCGTGGTCATAATTATTTCCGAATCCTTTGCTTTCTTCTTGCATCATCTTTTCTCTTTTTATAGAATTATTCATTATATAACGCTTCTCCATTGATATTATTGTTTTTTGAAAAAAATAAAAAAAAATGAAAAAAATTTTGTCAGTTTAAAAAATAGTATTACTTTTGCAGTGTTCTAGTTTACTAGTACACACGAATAAGATGTAAATTATAAACTGAAAAACAAATAGATAGTAAAAAGCAACAATGATTATGAAGAAGCTGTTTTTTGTTCTGTTGGCGATTTTTGCCACGATGGCCTCGGTCGAGGCGCAGAATTTTAAGGTGAAGGGTAGTGTCCGCGATGCCAAGACCGGCGAAGCGCTGCCGTTCGTCAACGTGGGACTCATGCGTACCACCGACACCGTCTTCGTGCGTGGAGCCGCTACCGACATGCAGGGCCGTTTCGTTATCGAGGACGTGAAATCCGGCGACTACCTCATGCAGGCCTCCTGTGTGGGCTATGAGAGTTACACCAAAGACCTTAAGGTAGTTAAGGACATTAAGGATCTTAAGGTGGAACTCAAGAGTGGCACGCAGCTCGAGACCGTGGAGATTACTGCCGAGAAGCCTCTCTATGTGATGGACGGTGAGAAGAATATGTACAATGCCAGCGAGGATGTCTCCATCCAGACCGGCACCGCCAGCGATGCTCTGCAGAACGCCCCTGGCGTCGAGGTGGATGCCGAGGGTAACATCACCTTGCGTGGTGTCTCGAGTGTGGAAATCTGGATTAACGATCGCCCCTCGCACATGAACGAAGAGGCTTTGAAGCAGTATATCAAGCAGCTGCCTGCCAATGCCATCGAGCGCATTGAAGTCATTACCAATCCCTCGGCACGCTACTCCACCTCCGGCGGCGTTATCAATATCGTCACCAACCAGAAGATTACGCGCAACGAGTTACTTTGTGTGGGTGTGCGAGCCACCACCACACCGGCCATCTCGCCTTGGGTCTCCTATGTGTGGGCCAACGAGAAGGTGGACTTCAACTTTTATCTCAACGGCAATTACGCCACCCACGACATGGATGCCGACGGCACCAGCACCCTCTATGCTCCCAACGGCGACACCAGCCGCTATCAGAGCTTTAAGACCGAGAGTCGCAACCCCAATGTCGGTGGTTACGTGGGCTTTAACATGAACTGGAACATCGACAGTGTGACACACCTCTCGGCCTGGTTGGGCGCCTATCCTGGCTGGAGCTGGGGACACGGCCAAAGTGACTATATCTACCGTGAGTATAATATGACTGGAGGTACGCCTGCGTACCAAGACTTGAGCTATTTCGATACTGTGCGTGACCACAACTTCTGGGGCGGCGGCTATGCCGGCGCTTGGTTCGAGCATCGCTACGACACCACGGGCCGAAAACTCAGCCTCACATTCAATGGTAACCTCTGGAGCAGCGATGGCGACAACGAACGCTGGCGCCGTTATTCTAGCATTGCGTCAAAAAACTTCGATCGGAAAGGGTCTAGCTTCTATTTCGGTCCCAGTGCCAGCATTGGTGCCAACTACACCCTGCCGCTGAAGAACAACTTCGAGATGGAGATGGGTGTCGAGATGGGCTACAGCCATAATGTCACCGAGATGGGGCTCGACAGCCTCGCCGGCACCACCTGGAACAACATGGGGCTGCGCTCTTACCGTGCTGAAGGCAACGGTTGGAGTCCCGAGGCCTATGTCACCGTGCAGAAACGCTGGGGTGGCTTCACCGCCAAGTTGGGTCTCCGCGCTGAAAGCACCATCATGGGCGGCACCCTCAAACATAACAGTGATGTTACGGCCCTCGAAATCGACACCGCCTTCTTCGGCCTCGTGCCCAGCATCCACCTGAGCTACCAGACACAGAACTTCACCTCCTACAGCCTCAGCTATACGCTCCGTTTCTCCGACCCCAGCGACCTCGCTGACCTCACCAACCTCTTCCGCATCTATGATGATTATAGCTACAGCACCGGCAATCCCAACCTGCTGCGTGCATACACCCACAATTTCGAGGCGGCTTGGAACAAGTACCTCATGGGCTTCGGTAATATCGGCCTCAATGCTTATGTGCGTGCCAACACCAACGAGCGCGGCACCATGACTTCCACCGACACCGATCCCAACATCGGCACTTATCTGGTGAATTACAGCTATCCCGTCAATATCGGGATGAGCCACACCGAGGGCATCGAGGCCAACATCACCTATCGTCCCACGGGATTCTTCAACATTCGTTTCAACGCTTCGGTGTTCAACTACGGCTACGACTACGATGGCGACAAGGACAGCCGTGTGAGCTGGAGTGCCCGAATCAATCTTTGGGCCAAGCTGTGGGAGAAGCTCGAGGTCTTCGCCAACGCACGCTACACCTCGCCTCGTCTGGGCCTTTATAGTCTCAGCAACGCACAGAAGAGTATCGACTTTGGCGTGAGCAGCGATTTCTTTGATCGCCAGTTGAGCCTGTTCCTCAACGTCAACGACATCTTCGGCTGGAGCGAGTGGGGTAGCAACACCACGGCCCCCAGTTATCAGACCACCGGCAGTACCCGCTTCAACTCGCGCTTCGTCAGCGTCGGCCTCACCTGGCGTATCGGCAAGATGGAACTCGAGAGCAAAGCCCGCCAGGGTGCCACCGACACGCCGCAGATGTAGTTAATAGATAATAGTTAAAAGATAATAGTTTAAAAAGATAGTATTATGAAACTTGTAACAGTAGAAACCCTTCAGGGTGTGAATTATGAAGAATTGGGTGTCGTCACCGGCAGCACCATCCAGAGCAAGAACATGTTTGCTGACTTCGGTCAGGGATTGAAGAGTATCGTGGGCGGTGAGCTGAAGAGCTACACCGGAATGATGGACAAGGCCCGCGAGATGGCCACGCAGCGTATGGTGGACCAGGCTGTCCGCATGGGCGCTGATGCCATTATTGGCGTGCGCTACACCACCAACAGCATCATGGCGCAGGCCGCCGAGGTGCTGGTGTTTGGTACGGCGGTGAGATATAAGAACTAGTAAAACTAGTCTGACTAGTCGAACTAGTATAACTAGAAAAAAGATTAAGCCATGATAGACATCCAAAATCTTAGCTTCAGCTATAAGAAGACTCCTGTCTTCGACAATATCAGCCTATCCTTTCAGGAAGGCAACATCTACGGCCTGCTGGGCGAGAACGGGGTGGGCAAGACCACGCTCCTCAAGCTCGTCTGCGGCCTCCAGCGTCCCACCGAGGGCACCTGCAGCGTCGACGGCCTCACTAGCCACGACCGCCTGCCGGAGATGCTGCAGCGCATCACCTTCCTCCCCGACGAGGTGAAGCTGCCCGACAACACCACGCCGCAGCGCTATGTCGACGAGCTGCGCCCCTTCTATCCCAACTTCGCCCAGGGCACCTTCCTGCACCTGATGCAGGAGTTCGAGGTGGAACCCGACCGCAAGTTCCGCGAGATGAGCTTCGGCCAGCAGAAGAAGAGCCTCATCTCTGCCGCCCTCTCGCTGGGTACCGACTATGTGCTGCTCGACGAGCCCACCAACGGCCTCGACATCCCAGGCAAAGCCCAGTTCCGATCCATCCTCAGCAAGCGCGTCGACGAGCGCTCCACCCTCATCATCTCCACCCATCAGGTGAAGGATGTGGAGAACCTCATCGACCCCATCGTCATCCTCTCGAACAACGCCGTGCTGCTCGACGCCACGGTGCAGCGCATCACCGAGAAGCTCTACTTCGAGTACGGCGGCACCCAGCGCGACGACGCCCTCTACAGCGAGCTGATGCCCGGCGGCTACCTCAACGTGGTGCCCAATACTACCGGTGAGGAGAGTCAGATCAACATCGAGGCCCTCTTCAACGCCGTGCTGAGGAACAAAAAACAAATCAATGAACTTTTTGCCTTATGAATAACACTTTTGACTGGAACCGATTCTGCGAAGTCGTCAAGAAAGACTTCCGCAATATGTGGCCCCTCTTCGGCCGCACCATGCTCATCCTGGCGCTGCTGCCGATGACCATCTGGCTGGTCTCGGTGGTGTTCCCCGGCGTGTCGCCCGTCTCCGCCAACTTCCGCCTCTGGGCAGTAAAGCTAGTGGCCATGCTAGCCGCCTGCATGACCGCCTCGCGCATGTACCGCACCTGGAACCTCGTCGGCGAAGGCATCTACTACGCCATGCTGCCGGCTTCGAAGCTCGAGAAGCTCCTCAGCGCCGCGTTCTACTCCATCGTTGTCTGCCCGCTGCTGGTCTTCTTCGGCAGCATAGTGGTCGACACCTTCCTCACCATGCTTCCTTTCGGCGGCTACCATGATTGGATATGGCAGCGCGACCCGGGTCTCTTCTCATTCAACCTCGACACCGATCCCGGCTTCCACTATGGTCCTTGGGGCACGCTCTACAGCATCACCTACCTGCTGAGTTTCGTCGGCACCACGCTCCTCTTTATGTTCACCTCCACGCTCTTCAAGCGCCACAAGGTGCTGCGTACCTTCCTCTGGATCTACCTCATCGAGTTTGTTCTCACCCTCGTCCTCGTCCCCATGCTGAACACGCCGTCGTTCACCGTCTGGTTCATCGGCTTGTTCAAGGATATGGGACCCGATGGAGTGCTCAACCTCTTCTTCGGCGGCATGATAGCCTTCGCCGTCATCGAGATAGTCGTCTTCGGCTGGCTCACCTGGCGTAGGCTCGACCGTATGGGATACTAAAGAAAGGAACACCATGGAATTCAGGAAACAGAAACCGATATACCTTCAGATTGCCGACCGGCTGATGGAGCAGGTCCTCGCCGGCGAGCTCAAGGAGGAAGACCGCGTGCCGTCGGTGCGCGACGTGGCGGAGGCCATGGGCGTCAACCCCAACACGGTGATGCGCACCTTCGAGTACCTGCAGGGCGCTGAGATTATCTATAACCGCCGTGGCGTGGGTTACTTCGTCAGTCCCGATGCCCAACAGAAAATTCTGGAAAAGCAGCGCCGCGAGTTTATCGAAGACGACCTGCCCATTATCAAACAAAAGATGAGGATGCTCGGCATCGACCTCAGAGAACTCTTGGATTAACTTATGCATTTTCAACACTGACTTACCACTGTTCTACCATTGTTTAACCATTTAAAATGGTCGAACAATGGTCGAACAATGGTTAAACAGAGGTTGAAGTGGCTAAGAATGAGCGAATAATGAAACCGTCCGTCGAAATTTCCGACGGACGGCTGCTTTTTTATGCCGGCAGGAAGCCGACGTTCCTTTTGTTATTTGCTGAGACGGGTGAAAACGATGGTCTGGGGGAGAGGACCCTCGGCACCCTCGGGGTCGGGATTGGTGACTATGATGGTGTTGTTGGTGGAGTTATAGGTAAAGGGGAGTGTGTTGGTCTCGGGTTCACCGGTGTCGGTGTCGGTGGTGGTGGCGGTCATGGTGCCAGAGTGAGAGTTCACGTCGTAGGTGTAGGTGAAGTTGATGGTTTCGGTGTCGCTGCGGCCCATAGAGGTAATGGCCATGGTCTCCTCCAAGGTGCCAGTGGTGGAGGTGGTGAAGGCAAGGAGCATAGAGAAGGTATAGTCGAAGGTCATGTCCTGTTCCGTCATGGTGCCGCTGTAGGAGAAGGTCCAGCTGGTGCCGGTGAGTTCGCCGGTGATGGGATCGGGATCAGGATCGGGGTTGGGGTCGTCGCCATTGTAGCGGACGAGGGTGATGTTTGCTTCGCCGGGGAGTGTGCCAACGCCGGGGAAGGACATGTTGTTGCTGGTGAAGACAACCCGGTCGGCCGTCTGGCTGGTGATGGTGGCGTTGATGGTCTCGTTGCCGGTATTGATATTGAGGACATTGCCGGTGAGGGTCCAGGTGAAGGGATATTCAACGCCAGACATGGAGATGACACCGGCGCCGGTGCCCTCGAGGTGGATTTTGACGTGCATCGGTGCCACCATGGAGCTCATGTCTTGGCCGTTGAGGGTCATGGCGTTGATCTGCCAGGTGCCGAGGAGGAGGTCTCTGTTAACGGTGGTGTCGGGCTGGGGATCGGGCTGAGGATTGGGGTTGTCGCCCACTTTCACCATGTGGATTTCAACTTGGCCTTCCATCTCCTGGCCCATCATTTCGATGTCGGAGGCCGTCCAAGTGCATTCGGTGGAGGTCATCTGGACGATGGTGACGTTGATTGTCGTGTCGTTGTGGGGTGTCACGGTCAGGGTGTTGCCACTGATGGACCACCGGAAGTCGTTGTTCTGGGTTTCTCCGTTGTGGTTCAGCAATCCGGTGCCGCCAGCGTTGAAGGTGAGCTGGATGTTGCCCATCATGGCGATGAGTTGCTCGCCGGAGATGCTCATGCCGTTGTAGGACATGCGGTCGACCTGCCAGGTGCCGAGAATGAGGGTGCTGTAGTTGCCGCTGTCACCGCCGCCCTGCTGGCCATTGTTGTTGTCTTTCTCGCACGAGACAGTCAGCCCCATGCAGGCCATCACGAACATGGCCATCATGATTTTCTTTAACGTTTTCATAATGCGTTGTTGTTTTTAAAATGTTTTTAAACTTATTTCCGTATAACGGGTAATTTCATTTTTTATTGTGCGGTGTGCTCCATCGACCGCGTGTTCTCGTGATCGATGCCGAAGGGATCTGGTTTTTCAGCAGGAGAGGAGTCGACACTGTCTTTCTTATATTCTCGACCGCGTTCGGGACGGGCGCAGTTGCTCATGTTCTGCTGTATACGTTCCACGTCGTCCTCCGTCAGCGCCTTGTTGTTTGAGGCGAAACGCTCCACCTGGAAGGGGAACACATCGGCCAGCTCGCCGCTGTAGTAGAAGTCGAAACCGATGCCACCGAAGGTATAGATGCGGCCACCCACTTCAATATGACTGCCGCCAGCCTTCGGGTCGGCCTTGGGTACCGACTGCGAGAAGCCCACGTTAAAGAGGGTGAACAGCAGGTCGGGACGGTCGCTGATGTCGTAACCCGCACGGCGCCACTGCAACATGGTCTGGTGCAAGATGCACCCCGTATAAATAAAGGAATACAGATGGTTGCGGTAGTCGACGAGGCGGTTGTAGCGCTCGGTGACGTGGTCATTGGTGGTGAAATCGAGCAGGTGCTCGTAGGCGGGTCCCATGTAGTATTCCGACGAGGGGTCTTTCAGGTGTTCCTCCACGGCGCGGGCGGTGAAGTCTTTGATGCCGTTGACGCCGTAGCTGAACTGGCTCTGCACGCTCAGCACCTTCACGGGGCCGAGGTATTTCTTGAACATCTCGCGTTTGGAGTTGAAAAGGCGTATTTGCTCGCCCACGAGGCATCCCACGATGAGGCGGGGCTCCACGCCAGTGAGGCGTCCAGCCTCGATGATAAGGGCGCTGTCTTTCAGAATGGCCTCTTTCAGTGCAGGCCACTCGGGACCGTCCATCCACGGTATTACGTTGCCTCGCTGCTGCTGCGGTACCTCGTTGAGCAATTTCGCAATACTTTCAGCCAGTTTGTCCACGTCCTGGTTCTCGTCCATGTAGACTTTTGCGGCGGCAATCATACGGTCCACTGCCAGCGGGTTGTTGCTGTGCTGCGCGGCATTGAGGATGAGGCGTGCATTGACAGGATAGTAGCGCGCCAGCGCCGCCAGTTCGCCGTAGCGGATGGCCCAAGCAGCGTCTATCTCTTCCTGCGTGAGCTCCGCATGTTTTAAGTCTTCGATTTCCGACACCGACATCAGCGAACGGTAGTTCTCGTCGATGGCACCGGCGTTGTTGGTCAGTCCCAGTTGGAATATCGCCCAGGCTCCAATGATGCCAAAGCCAGCACCTGCGAAGAGCAATTCGACAATGTTCAGCGTCTTGCGCCACCAGGGACGCTGCTTGAATTCAATCCAAAGTTTTTTCATTTATTTCAAATTGTGCAACCATTCGATAGGTTCGAACAACGACACATCCATCAGCATGAACACCAGGGCGCCAGCAATGTAACCAGCTAGTGCCAGCCAGGAGATTTTTTTAAGATACCAGATGAAGTCGATCTTCTCCATACCCATGACAGCCACACCGGCGGCGGAGCCGATGATGAGGATGGATCCACCAGTGCCGGCGCAGTAGGCAAGGAACTCCCAGAAGGGATGGTTTTGGATGAAGATGGCATCGACACCCTCGAAGGGATACATGCCCATGGCGGCGGCCACCAGCGGTACGTTGTCGACCACCGACGAAAGGACGCCGATGATAAGGTCGATGAAGAAGAAGCCCGGTGCTTCGGTACCGAAGACGCTATCCAGGCCGTTGGCGAGGTTACCCAGGATGCCGGCCACCTTGAGGCAGGAGACAGCCATCAGGATGCCGAGGAAGAAGAGAATGGTGGGAACGTCGATGTGCTCGAGGGTGGAGACGGCTGTGGGCATTTTCACGCCATCGCGGGAGTATTTGTGGCTGATAATTTCAGTAAGGACCCACAGGACGCCCAGACCGAAGAGCATGCCCATGTAGGGGGGCAGGTGGGTGATGGTCTTGAAGATGGGGACGAATACTAGGGCTCCCACTCCCACGAGGAGGATGAATTTGCGTAGACGCGCCGGCATCTCGAAGCCTGCGTCACTCTCCTCGGGACGCTGGATTTCGCCTTTCAGCGTGGCGCCCACAATGAGCACTGGGACCACCATGCAGACGAGGCTGGGGATGAGGGTCTTCACGATGATGTTCAGCGTGGTTACCTGACCCTTGATCCAGAGCATGATGGTGGTGACGTCGCCGATGGGACTCCAGGCACCGCCGGCGTTGGCGGCGAGGATGACCATGCCAGCATACAGCCAGCGCTCTTTCTTGTCAGCGATGAGCTTACGTAGCAGGGCAATCATCACGATGGCCGTGGTCATATTATCCAGTAGGGCCGAGAGGAAGAAGGTGAGGATAGAAAGAATCCACAGCAACTTCTTCTTGTTTGTGGTGGTGATTTTGTCGGTGATGACACGGAATCCTTGATAGTCCTCAATCAGAGTGACAATGGTCATGGCGCCCAGCAGGAAGAACACGATTTCTGCTGTCTCACCGAGATTCTCGATGAGGTTATCCGAGATGAATTTGTGCCAGGTGTCGCTGTCCATGCCGGGCTGTGCCACACTGTTGCAGAACATGAAGATGGTCCACAGCAGGGTGCCCAGCATGAGCGCCGTGGCGGTTTTGTTGATTTTGAACGGATGCTCCATCGCGATGAAGAAGTACCCGATAATAAATATGGCAACGAGAGCTACTACCATAATTTTTTTGTTTTAGGGTTTATCGTTTATCGTCTGTTTTGTTGTTTTTCGCGTTGCTTCTGCATGGCTTCCGCCTGCTTCTGCATCTCTTCGAGACGCTGCTGGAAACGACTCTTCTTCTTGGGCTTGCCATTCATGGCATTCTTGGCGTAGGCGGCCATGCGGGCACGCACCTTCTGTTCGCTCGTGAACTTGCGGATGAGAATCATGGTGGTCATCGTGAAGGTGAGCGAGACGAGGTAGTAGAGGTTCAATCCAGCACTCTGGCTGTTGAAGATGAAGAGCATCATGAAGGGCATGAAGTACATCATGAATTTCATGCCGGGCATGGTCTGCGAGCCGGCCTGCTGCTTCATGGTGTACCAGGTGTAGAAGAACTGCATACCGAACATCATCAAGCAGAAGAGCGAGATGTGGTCACCGTAGAGCGGGATGTTGAATCCGAAGTTGAGGATGGAGTCGTAAGTGGAGAGGTCGTCGCACCACAGGAAGCCTTTCTGACGCAGTTCGATGGCCTGCGGGAAGAACATAAACATGGCGGTGAGGAAAGGCATCTGTAGCAGCACTGGCAGGCAGCCCGCCATGGGACTATAGCCCGCACTCTTCTGTAGCGCCATCATGGCTTGCTGCTTCTGCATGGCTTGCTCTTTTTTCGGGAAGCGCTGGTTCAGGGCATCCATCTCGGGTTTGAGGATGCGCATGATGGCTCCGCCGCGGTAGCTCTTGAATACCAGGGGCAGCAGGATGAGACGGATCAACAGGGTGAACACAATGATGATGATGCCGTAGTTCCAATTGAACTGCTCTAGGAAGTTGAAGGCAGGAATGATAAGCCAGCGGCTGATATTCTTTGAGATGAAGGTCCAACCCAACGGCAGCATCTTGTCGAAGTCACTGTCGAAAGCTCGCAGGTCGCGGTACTTGGTGGGACCGAAGTAGTAGCACATGTCCATGCTCTTGCCTCTCATGTCCACGCCCATCGTGCTCTCCATGTCGGTGAGGTATTCCGGAGTCTTTTCCTTGGCGTCGGTGTGAACGTTGAAGATGGCGTTCTCGAAGGGATGCGATTTGGCCGACAAGATGGCGCAGAAATACTGCTGCTTGAAGGCTACCCAGTCCAGTTTTGTCTTCAGGTCTTTTTGGTCGTCCTTGCCGTCGGAGAGGTGGTCTACGTCGTCCGTCGGCGGCTTGTAATAGATGCTGGTATAGGTACGCTCGCTGCGTGTGCCTTCGCGGTGTTTCTCCTGACGCAGCATGCGGTTCTTCCACACCAGGTCGGTGCGTTCGTTGAAGTGCACCACATTGTCGAGCCCCACAAAGTGGATGCCGAAATCTACCTCATAACTGTCACCATGGAAGATATAGGCAAACTCCAGATAGCTCTTTCCGTCGGCGGCACCACTGTCCACCGCGCCACTGATATCGGCACGCAGGGCTACGATGGCGGAGTCGCTGCCCTTCAGGTTCAGGGCGTTGCCGTCCCAGGGTTTGCCATTCACATAGGGGGTGAAAGACAGGTGCTGCGTCTGCACTGTGCGATCGGCCACTGAGAAGGTATAGCTCAGGTTGTCGGTACCCGGGGTGATGAGTACCAGAGGCTGTTTGTTGTAGGTTTGGTAGTCCTTCAACGTTACCTTATTGATTTGGGCGCCCAGAGTGTTCAGTTCCACGGTCATACGTTCAGTACCCACCGTAAGGGTTTGTCCTTCCGTGGCCACCAAGCCTTGGAAGATACCCATGTCTGCAATGGCGGAGAGGGCCATAGAATCGGCAGTAGCACTGTCGGCGGCTATCCCGGTGCTATCCATCGCCGTAGTGGCAGCAATGGAGTCCTTCAGGCGCTGTTCCTCGGCCGCTTGGGCTCTGCGTACCGAGTCTTCAACACGCATCTTCTCCCGCTCCTCTGCCGACGGTGAGACCCAAGCCATATATCCGACAAAGATGCCGAAAATTAAAATCAGTCCAATAATCGATTTTTTATCCATATAATTTATATTTCCTAATATCTGAAATTATTCTTTTTATTTATCTGAAATTATTCTTTTTATTTCAATTCTATGTTATTCAATAAAATACTAGACGGTGCCCCGCCGGGTTTAAACTGCAAATATATGAATTTTTTCACACTTGTACGGTTACAATTTTTTTTTTGTAAAATAATGTGCAATAAATTGTAAAAAAAAGCGTTACAAAAAGTATGAAAAAAGTGTTATTCCTTTTGGCGGCGATGTTGCTGCCGATGATGGCCAGCGCATTTGATTTTCAGGCGGTTGCTCCGAGTGGGCAGACGCTCTATTTCGACACCGTACCTGGTGGCGTGTCGGTGGTTTATCCCCATGTGGGCAATATCTCAACCGCATGGAATGGTTTTGACAAACCCACAGGGGTTTTGATGGTTCCCGGCGTGATTAATTGGCAAGGTGTCAATTACCCTGTGACATCGATTGGTCCCGGGGCGTTCTACGGCTGTGAAGGTCTTACTTCTGTGATTATCAGTCACGGTATTACTTCCCTTGGCAATAGCGCCTTCAATGGCTGTACGGCCCTTGATACTGTATCTATTCCAGCGTCAGTAACCTCTATTGGTAGTCAAGCGTTTGCAGGATGTTCTTCTTTGTCAAGTGTATGTATTCATGCCACTACTCCGCCTACTACGGCCTCTGGTGCTTTCTATAATACTACGTTGGTTTCTTGCGTGTTGTATGTGCCTTGTGAGAGCGATTCCGTCTATTCGGCGACGGTACCGTGGAGTGGCTTCGGCAGTGTGGTTGCAATGCCTTGTGCTGTGACGGTGAACACCGCTGTGAACGACATCGAGCGTGGTAGTGTGACGGGTGCAGGGACCTATCCTTTTGGTACTTGGGTAACGCTTACGGCAACCCCCACTGACGGCTACGCTTTTATTTGCTGGAATGATGGTAATACACAGAATCCTCGCACCATGGAAGCAACTGCTGACATCACGTTGACGGCCATGTTCTTCCCTCTCGTCCACGATACCATTGTCATCACACCCACTTTCTATCGCTTGCAGGTGTTGTCGGACAACGAATCTCTCGGCTTGGGTGTAGGCTCCGCAACACTCCCCGAAGGCACTATGGCCGAAATATGTGCGCTACCGCTCGAAGGTGGCCACTTCGCGGGATGGAGTGATGGCGGAAGTGGCAACCCGCGTCAAGTATCGGTGACAAGCGACATGACCCTCACGGCACTTTTCGACAGGGTGGGGATGCCCTCTCCCGGGGCGCTAGAATGGAGCGTCAACACGAAGGGACAAACCATCGAGGTGAGATGCCCAGAGAGTACAAATGTCGCTGTTTATGACATGGGTGGACGTATTATGGCATCGGCTATTGCCACCGCGGCACCTCTGTTCTTCACCCTGCCGGCGAAGGGTACTTATGTGGTTTCTGTCGATGGTGTCGGGGGACGAAAAGTGGTTGTTGAATAATTTTTTTACAATATAACATTTTTTTCGTATTTTTGCATTTTCAAAAAAAGAAGAAATGAAACTGCAATTTATGGGTGCCACCCGCGAGGTGACGGGTAGCAAACACATGATAACCACCAAAAGCGGTCTGAAGATTTTGCTCGACTGCGGTATGTATCAGGGTAAAGGTCTCGAGACTGATGCCATGAACCGCGACCTCGGATTCAATCCTTCGGAAATAGACTATCTCATCCTTAGTCACGCCCATATCGACCACTCAGGTCTCATCCCCTACATCTACAAGAACGGTTTCCGCGGCACGGTGCTTTGCACTCCCGCCACCCGTGACCTCTGCGCCATCATGCTGGCTGACGCCGGCCGTATCCAGATGCAGGATACTCAGACATTCAACAAGAAACGTAAGGCTCAGGGACTCGACCCAGTGGAGCCTATCTATGACGAGCAGGACGCCCAGGCTTGCATGAGTTGCTTCATCAGCGTGCCCTACCACAAAAAATTCAACATCGAAGGCGAGGTGACGGTGGAATTTTTTGATGCCGGCCACATCCTTGGCTCCGCCCTCGTCTACCTCGAAATCAAGGACGGCCGACGCAAGATACGTCTAGGCTTCACTGGTGATATCGGCCGCTACGACAAGCAGATACTCAAAGATCCCGAACCGTTCCCGCAGGTCGACTACCTCATCATGGAGAGTACCTATGGTGACCGCCTGCATGAGAGTCTCCAGAACGCCGAGCAGGAGTTGCTGATGGCGGTGCTCGACACTTGCACCAAGAAAAAAGGTAAACTTATCATCCCCAGTTTCGCTATCGGCCGTGCTCAGGAGATTATCTATGCTCTCGATCGTCTGGAGCATGCCAAATTGTTGCCCGATATCGACGTCTTTGTTGACAGTCCGCTGAGCGTCAGCGCTACCAATATCATGCGTCTGCACACAGAAAGCTTCAATGACGATATCGCGGAGTATTGCAAAACGGACCCCGACCCCTTCGGGTTTGACCGTCTGCACTACATCCAGAGCGTGATGGAGAGCAAGCAGCTCAATATACGCCACAAACCCTGTGTTATCATCGCCGCCAGCGGCATGATGGAAGCCGGTCGCGTGAAGCACCATCTGGCCAACCACATAGAAAATCCCTCCACCACCATCCTCTGCGTGGGCTACTGCGAGCCCTCGACGCTGGGAGCTAAGATTATGCGTGGTGACGAGGAGGTGAGTATTTTCGGCCAGCGCCACAAGGTGCGCGCTGAATTGAGGAGGATTGATTCCCTCTCAGGTCACGGCGATTATAAGGAGATGATGCATTATATCGGCTGTTTGGACAAGAAGAAAGTCAAAGGGCTCTTCCTTGTCCATGGTGAGGAGGAGACGCAGAAGCATTTTGCCGAAACCTTAGCTGCCGATGGTTGGAAGCATATCACCATACCCACATTCCGCGAAGAAGTTGAGATTTAGTCAATAGTTGATAATTAACAATTAACAGTTTTGAGAGTCCTGCCGATTATACTGTTGTTAATGATGTTTTCCTGCAAACCTGCGGGGACACAGACGCCTTGCGCGCAACTTGCTGTCGACGGTCTCGAACTGCCGGCCTATGGCGAGGAAGAGGATGTCATCGTGCATTTGGGTTATTCCGCCTCCTACAACCACCAAACGCTTGTGTCTGACTGGGTGGCCTGGGAACTCACCGCAGAAGAGGTCGACGGCACCAACGAAGGACAGTACAGTTTCAGCCGCGACCCCAATGTGCGTTTCCCCAAGGCTTCGCGAGAGGACTATTCTCACAGCGGCTGGGACAAAGGACATATGGCGCCAAGAGCAGACATGAAATGGTCGTGTCAGGCATTGGAGGAGAGCTACTACTTCACTAATGTCTGCCCGCAGGATCATGAGATGAATAGTCAGGCGTGGCGCAAGATTGAGGAGCTTACGCGACGGCTGGCCAAACGCTACGGACGTGTCTATGTTGTCTGTGGACCCCTTTTCGATGAGCATCGCTTCGGTACGATAGGGGAGGGTGGGGTACAGGTGCCCGACCGTTTCTTCAAGGCACTGGCAGTCGTTACCGAGAAGGGCTATCAAACGGTAGGGTTTATTGTCGATAACACGCCGCAAAGTTTCTCCCCCAAGCATTATGCTGTGTGTGTCGATAGCGTGGAGACTCTGGCAGGAAGGAATCTCTTCCCCAAGGTCGACGAAACAGCAGAACAGTCATTCGATTGGAATTTTTGGAATCATTAATAGACAAAAAAACATCAGTAATAATGAAATATTATCCGATTCTTCCCATTGTTTTCTGCCTCATTATGGCAGCGTGTAACCAGCAAATGGATAACGAGGACTCTGGAACGACGGCCCTCACCACGGAGAGTGAGGAGATGAGTTATGTGAAGAGCAATACCGTCAGCACTCCCCAAGAACCCTCGAAGATGAGCTTCGCCGAAGAAAAGACAGAGCCCGTGGCACGCCAGCAAGTCAAGACCCCTGCTGCCAAAGCCAAAGCTGCCGCGGCTCCTGCAAAACCCAAAACAAAAACTACTCCCGAGACCATTTACGTGGAGACCTACGGCGCTCAGGGCAAGGTGTGGGGACACGTGACCATGAATGGTGACCGCGGCACGGGCACTATCCATGACTACGACGAGAATACCCTCTCCGTCACCGTTACCCGTCATGGAAACGAGCTCTTCGCCGTCGACCAGAACTCCCGGCAGTATGTATTTAAGTTGAAACAAAATAAAACACAAGAATAATGAAAAGCACACAGGAACTTCAGCAGATTGCGACGCAGGTGCGCCGCGACATTTTGAGAATGACCACCAATGCCAAGAGCGGTCACCCGGGCGGCTCGCTCGGCACCGCCGACTGGTTCGTGGCCATGAATTTTAACCTCTTGGACTTCGACCCGAAGAACTTCACCATGAGCGGCGAGGGCGAGGACATGCTCTTCGTCTCCCAGGGTCACATCACCCCGGTCATCTACAGCACTATGGCCCGCCGCGGCTACTTCCCCGTCTCTGAACTTGCCACGTTTCGCAAGTTCGGCACCCGTCTGCAGGGTCACCCCTCCACCGAGCATGGCCTGCCGGGCATCCGCATGGCCAGTGGTTCGCTGGGTCAGGGTATGAGCGTCGGTGTTGGCGCCGCCCTCGGCAAGAAGATGACGGGTGACAAACACCTCGTCTACACCATGCACGGTGACGGTGAGTTGGAGGAAGGTCAGATTTGGGAGGCCGTCATGTTCGCTGGCGCCAAGAAGGTCGACAACCTCATTGCCACTATCGACTACAACAACCAGCAGATCGATGCTACCGTCGACGAGGTGATGACTCTCGGCGACCTCAAGGCCAAGTTCGAGAGTTTCCTCTGGAAGGTCGTTGTGATTGAGAACGGTAACGACATGCAGCAGGTGCTTGACGGTATGGCCAAAGCCAAACAGATGAGTGGCCAGGGCGCACCGGTGTGCGTCATCCTCAAGACCAAAATGGGCTTCGGTGTCGACTTTATGCAGGACACCAACAAGTACCACGGCTCCGTCCTCTCGGCCGACGACCTCCCCAAGGCCCTCGCCCAGCTCCCCGAGACCCTCGGCGACTTCTGAAGAATTAAGAGTTAAGAGTTATGCTACAGATAGGAACTAAAGCCCCTCACTTCGAGGGGCTTATTGAGACGGGCGAACGCGTTTCGCTTGCCGACTATGCCGGAAAGAAACTGGTGCTCTACTTCTACCCCAAGGATAGCACCCCCGGCTGCACCGCCGAGGCTTGCGACCTGCGCGACAACTACGAGCGCTTCCTTTCCCTCGGCTATGAAGTCCTCGGTGTCAGTCGCGACAGCACCGCCAGCCACCAACGATTCATCGAGAAATACCAGCTTCCCTTCCACCTCATCGCCGACACCGACCTCACCATCCTCAAAGCTTACGAAGCCTGGGGCGAGAAAAAGAACTACGGCAAAGTCACCATGGGCACCCTCCGCACCACCTACGTCATCGACGAGCAGGGCACCATCATCGACGCCATCGGCAAAGTGAACACCAAAGCCCACACAACACAGATACTCCAATGAAAAGGAACCTCCTGCTATTCCTCCTGATGGCCTTCGGATTTGTCGCCGGAGCGCAGACCTTTGTAGGCACCATGAATGTCGACGGCTACAAACGCGAAGAGGTCAAAGTGACGCTCCGCAAAACCGATTCCGGCGACTATACGCTGACCATGTACCGCGTGAAATTCGCTCGCCTGATGCCGGTGAGGATAGATTTCGACATCCCGCAGATGAAACTCGAGGGCGGCCACCTCTCGGCCGATGATGTGGTGCCCGTCTCCAAAGGCAAGCGCTACGAGAAATACACCATCCACAACCTCTCCGGTGCCGTCAGCGACGACAAACTCATCTTCTACTGCAAGATGGGCGACAAACCCTTCTCCTACAGCGGCAAACGCCAAGACGACAAGTAACGCCGCCATCCTCACACATCGTGGCCTGCGAACATGATTTGTTAATAGATGTTAAACGGCATCTGTAAACGCAAACCATTGCGTTTTACTCCTTTTCTCCATTTTTTAAAAGTTTAGTTTTATAAAATACTAATAACCAGTATTTTACGCACTCGGTAGAATGGTATTTTATAAAATACTGACAATCAGCATTTAGTAGGTATCATCTTTTTATCAAATTCTTATCAAACTCTTATCAAATTCTAATCAAACTTTACTTTAGTAAAATATGATAAAACTTTCATAACAATTGTTAAAAAGGTTGATTTGTCTTTATTATGGTGTCGTGTTATGTTACTATCGGTGTATACGACAAAGTAAATTGGACAGGAGTTGCTGGAGGCTCATTGGGAAAGAATGGGTTGATAATGTCGATGCCGGGGATGCTTCGCACAATAAATAATGTATTAGTGCGTTAAAATGTTATCGTGTTAATGGCAATATGAATCGCGAAAAGGAGATATATAAAGTGACGTTGGTGGGCAGCGCGGCGAATGTGGTGCTGACGGTGTTCAAGTTTGTGGCGGGCATCGTGGGACATAGTGCTGCGATGACGGCCGATGCGGTGCATTCGCTCTCCGACCTGCTGACCGATGCTGTGGTGCTGCTTTTTGTGCGTATCGGTGCCAAGCCTGAGGACGGCGGACACGACTACGGGCATGGGAAGTATGAGACCCTCGCCACCACCATCGTGGGTCTCGCGTTGGTGGCGGTGGCTGTGGGCATAGGATGGAAAGCCGTGGGATCGCTGCTGTTCTGGTACGAGGGGGGCACACTGGAGGCGCCGGGGATGCTGGCGCTGTGGGCGGCGCTGGTGTCGGTGGCGCTGAAAGAGGGTGTGTATCAGTACACCGTGAAGCGCGGAAGGAAGTTGAACTCGCCTGCTGTGGAGGCCAACGCGTGGCATCATCGCAGCGATGCGTTGTCTTCTTTGGGCACCCTGCTGGGCATCGGCGGCGCCATCGTGCTGGGCGACCGCTGGACGGTGCTCGACCCGCTGGCGGGACTCATCGTGTCGTTCTTTATCCTCGGTGTGGCGTGGAAGCTCTTGAAGCAGGGTTTCGACGAACTGATGGAGGCTTCGCTGCCCGACGAGGTGGAGAAGGAGATTCGGGCCGTCGTCACCTCTTTCCCCGATGTGCGCGACCCGCACCACCTCCGCACACGCCGCATCGGTAGCCGCTACGCCATCGAGTTGCATATCCGCATGGACGGCACCCTGCCTCTCGCTGTCGCCCATGCCCGCACCTGCGAGATAGAGCGCGCACTCAAGGCCCGCTTCGGCGAACGAACACATATCACCCTCCATGTTGAACCCCGAAAGGATTAACACATTCATAAGTATGTTACAGAAAGGAACCAAAGCGCCCTATTTCGAGGGTATTGATGAAAATGGGAACACCGTGAAGCTGACCGACTTCGCTGGCAAAAAGTTGGTGCTTTACTTTTACCCCAAGGACAGCACCCCCGGCTGCACAGCTGAGGCCTGCGACCTGCGTGACAACTACGAACGCTTCCTCGCACTGGGCTACAATGTGCTCGGCGTGAGCAAGGACAGCGCCGCCAGCCACCAGAAGTTTATTGCCAAGTATGAACTGCCGTTCCACCTTATCGCCGACACCGACATGACCATCCTCAAGGCTTACGAGGCTTGGGGTGAGAAGAAGAATTACGGTAAAGTTAGCATGGGCACCCTACGCACTACCTATGTCATCGACGAGCAGGGTATGATTATCGATGCTATCGGCAAGGTGAATACTAAGGATCACACGTCGCAGATACTATAATGTGACGATGGCTACCGCCTCGCGATAACGGGGTAGGGTAGTGGCTTTCATAATAGCTTTTTTCGCCTTGTGGTCGATGTCGAGATACTCCCAGAAGGCGTGAAGCCGCGAGAGTATCTGGCTGTCGCCACAGAGGTGCTCCGTGGCGTGACGGTAGATGATGGCATGCATGTTCCTAATGACCTCGAGAGGCTCTTTGTCGGAGAGCATCCACGGCTGTGTCAGCAATCCCCTACCAATCATTACGCCTTTCAATCTTTCACCTTTCTTCACTGCATTTTCTTTCTTTTCCAAGGTGTTCAGTTCCCCTTCGGGGTGCCACTTCCCGCTTTCCACTCCCCAAACGTCTCCGTTATACACCATCGGGTGACGGAAAACCTCCATAAACCGCATAAACGCCTCCCTGTCGGCCACACCTTTATATTGCTGTTTCCCTAAACGAGGATGCAGCGTGACGTGCAGCAACGGCATCTCGTTAATGATTGGCATCACCCTCAGGCCCTCTTCCTCACACTCTTGTCCTAGGCGCATCTTGACAGAGAATGTCACTTCTGGCCTTTTTTGCATTTCGCGGAGGATTTCCTCCACATGCTCAGGGTGTTGCAGCAGTCCACTCCCACGGCCGGTCCTCACCTGCATCGGGAACGGGCAGCCCATATTGAGGTCGATACGCCGCCAGCCCTGTTTCTGTAGCGCGTCGCACAACCGTGCGAATTCGTCGCCGTCACGTGCTATCACTTGTGGCACCGTGGGCACGCCCTCATCGGCTGCAGGATCGGTGTCCCGCAGGTCTTTCTTGCGTACCTCGCCTTTCTCAATCCTTACAAATGGTGTATAGTACTCATCCACCCCTCCGACACACTCCCAGTGTGCCCGCCGGTAGACAGCATCGGTATAGCCTTGCAAAGGCGCAAAAGCGACGTACATATTATAGCATCGCCTCGATATCCTTCTCGAAGTCTTTGGGCCCGGTGGTGGGGGCGTAACGCTTCACCACAGTGCCGTCGCGACTGATAAGGAATTTGGTAAAGTTCCACTTGATGTCGCTGGGTTTCTCGACGCTGGTGCTGATGGTCTTGAAGAGGGCGGCGGCGCCTTTGGCCTTGAGGCCGTGGTACTCCTCGGTGGGGGCCTGCTGTTTGAGATACTCGAAGATGGGGTGTGCCTCCTTGCCGTTGACATCAATCTTCTTCATAATCTGGAACGTCACGCCGTAGTTCACGCGGCAGAACTCCTCAATCTCGCCGTCGCTGCCGGGGTCCTGCTCCTTGAACTGGTTGCACGGGAATCCGATGCAGACCAGGCCGCGGTCGCGGTACTTCTCATTGAGCTCTTCGAGGCCGTCAAACTGGGGCGTGAAACCGCACTTGCTGGCGGTGTTGATGATAAGCAGCACCTTGCCGCGGAAGTCGGCAAAGTCAATCTCCTTGCCGTTGCTGGCGAGGGCTTTGTAATCGTAAATAGTTGCCATATCTTTTGTATTATCGTTTTTTGACATAACGGAATCCTCGCTAATTTATTGTGCGACTGGTTAGCCGCCGTAGGAATGCATACCGCCAAGAATGAGATTGACACCGAAGTAGGTGATGATGACGCTGAGGAAGGCGAAGGTACAGTAGAGGAAGAATTTCTTCGGCTCACGGCTGACAGAAAGCGAGGGGTGCAGAGGAAAAGCATAGACGATGAGGGTGATGAGAGCCCATACCTCCTTGGGGTCCCACGTCCAGTAGTTGCCCCACGAGATGTTGGCCCAGAGGGCACCGATGATGATGCCGAGGGCCAGCAAAAATACCGCAGGATAAAGAAGTGTCTTGCCTAACTTGAAACCTGAATCCTGAAACTTGGAACTTATCAGTCCCGCCACCCCAATCATCATTAGGAAGAAGAACAATGCGTAGGACATCATGATGACCGCCACGTGGAGGCAGAGCAGGGGTGAGCTGAGCACCGGCATAAGGTTGGTGACAGGTGGGTTGCTGCCGCTCATCATGGCTACCAATAGGCAGAAGCCTATAGTCAGCATCGACACGGGCAGTGCCATCGGGTGTCGACGCATCAAGGCCAGGCCGATAATGCCGATGACGATGGCCATCAGGTTCATACTGTCAAAACCTCCTGCCATGGGGATATGGCCGCCGGCTATCCATCTAAGGATGAAGATAAGTAAGAGGTAAGAAGTAAGGGCTATGAGGTAAGAGGTGAGAAGAATTTTCAGCCAACGGGACATAGTCTTTCCTCGGCCCTGACACCAGAGGGCGTAGGCGAAGCAGAGGAAACCCAGGGTGATGCTGAGCATCGCTAGCCAGCGGCCGGTGGTGAGGGCGTTGTAAAAGCGTTCGGCTTTGACCCTTGCGGGGGAGGGGAGCACATTGGCGGCACGTTTTTCCTGGAAGAGTTTTATCTTGTCGAAGACCTGCTCCAAGGCTGCATAGTCACCTTTCACGACCAACTCCTGGCAGTAGCTGAGGTGCTTGCGGATGAAGATGTATTCGTCGTCGGAGACGGTCATCGGAAGGTCGTCGTTTTGGGCGTACCAGCCGAGGGTGCCCATGCTGTCGGCCACGGGGAAGAGCTTTAAACTGCGGCCGGAGAGGAGCATCTCTACCAGCGCCTTGCTTTCTTTCTGCCGTTTGGGGCTTACTTCGTCAAGGATGGGTGCCCAGTCGGCGTAGTAGAAGAGGAATCCGCTGAGGACCTGCTCGCTGCTGAGACCCTCATAGGTGGCTTTGCCGGTGAGCTTGGTGGTGAAATCCTTGGCGAAGGTCTGCAGGGGGCAGATGCGCCCTTTGTAGAGGGTGTACATCTCGCCCATCTTCGAGGCGGTCTCGCGAGGCAGGGTGCGGGGGGCGGCCTGCGATACGGCAGGGAGGAGGAGTGGCAAAAGGAGTGCAAGTTTGGCGGGCTTGAGCTTGGATATTGTAAGCCAAAGCAGACCAATGAGGAGTAGCGCGTAGCCGGTGTAGGTGACGGGGATGCCCCAGGGGTCGTGGCTGACGCTGAGGGTGGTGCGGCCTTGGTCGTCGTAGTCCTCTTGGTAATAGCGGCGACCGTCGTGGCGGAGGATGTGGTTCATCGAGATGTCGGCTTTGCGGACGGCAGAACCGTCCGCCACAGTGACGTGGCTGACGAAGTCCATCGGGGTGTGCGTGCCGGGGTAATAGAGCACCTCGAAGCGCTCGAGGGTAATGCCTTCCTTAGTCTCGCCAGGGGCAAGGGTGATGCTGTAGTGCTCGCCCGTCCAGGAGGTGAGGGCGCCACCGAGCAATATAATAGGTATCGCGGCATGAATGAGCAGCGAGGCAGGCCGATGCCACAACCGCCCCTGCACGATGGCGACGATAGCTCCCACCGCCACCAGTCCCAGCAGCACGGCAAACCACCACGAGCCGTAGAAGTGGTCGGCCACCCATTCTGCCCCGCGGTAACGCTCAAAAACGGTGCCTGCGGCTAGCACCACGGCCACAAGCACCATCAAAATGACTCTCGATTTCTTCATCATAATATTCTTGGTCTATATTCTCTCCAGTGATGATAGATGTTCTTCTCAGAGATGATAGTTATTCTTTGGAATCTTCCTTAAGGTTCTCTGCGGAGTTCCTTAAGATTCTCTGCAGAGTTCCTTAAGGAAGATTTCCGAGGGGGTTAAATTGCATTGATGAACTTCACCACGGCGTCGCGGTCCTCCTTGCTGAGCTGGCGGAACTTTTCCACGCTCCAGCGGGCGTCGCTCTGGGCGGAGCCGTGCCACATGATGGCCTCGATGACGTTGCGGGCGCGACAGTCGTGCAGACGGTCGGCGTGGCCGGAGCAGATGGGCGCCAGGCCGCGGCCCCACAGCGGGGTGGTGCGGCACCAGCCGGTGCGGATGTCGTTCACCATGAAGAGGCGGTGCTGCACCATGTCGGTGTAGGGCCAGATCTTCTGGTAGGGGTAGCGCGGCAGGCGGGAGTCGCCGTCGCTGAAGAAGCCGTTGGGGTCGGTGAAGTTGTCGGGACCCGTCTCCCAGCTGGGCCGGTGGCAGGTGGCGCAACCCGACTCGATGAAGAGGCGCTTGCCGCGCTGCACCTCGGCGTCGGTGATGTTGCGGGCGGCGGGGACGGCCAGGCCGCGGTGCCACACCATGAAGTTGACATAGTCCTGGTCGCTCATCTCGACGGGCAGCTCGGTGGAGGTGAGGTAGTTGTAGATGTCCTGCTGCACGTTGCCGGTGCGGTTCCACTCGGGGAAGTACTGGTAGAACTGGGCCTGCACGTCGGGGTCCTGCGAGGCGGCGGTAGCGTAGATGGTGGGGGCGAGGCTGAGATAGTGCTTGCGGCGGTCGCTGCGGGTGACGTTGGTGATGTTCCAGATGGCGTTGGCGCCGGCGGCATCCTGCAGGGGACCGCGGCTGAGGGCGTAGGTGAAGCGCTTGGGATGTGTGGTGTTGCCGTAGAGTGAGGCCCAGTCGCCGCCGGCCCAGATGGCGGGATTGAGGGTGGCGCCAGCCTGCTGCTCACGCAGATACTGCGCCTTCAGCGAGTCGTCGGGGATGGCGTCGAGGAGGCCCGTGCCGTAGATGCCGATGGTGCTCTCTAGGCGGAAAGCCAGCTGGGCGTAGGGCGTGGAGAGCGGGGCGTAGAAGGCATCCTCGGGGATGTTGACTTCGGGGTAGATGAGGTCGTAGGTCTCGCCGTCGGGGAAGCGGTTGCCCCAGTCGTCGGTGTAGGGCAGCCAGGCGATGGTGATTTTCTCCTCGTCGATAGAGGGCTTGAAGGGTGCCACGGCCTTGGTCTGCGGCATACCGGCCACGGAGCTCTCGTAGGCGTTGGTGGCACTGTTGTAGACCACCAGCAGGTAGCCGTTGCCCCAGTCGTCGGCACGGTAACGCTCCATGCGGCGGCCGTGTCCGTAACCTGGGTGGCAGCTCTCACAACTGGAGCGCACGTAAAGGGGCCCGAGGCCGTTGAAGGGCGGGTTGTTCTGCGTCACCGTGTGCTCGAAGAACATCTCACCATACTTAAAGGCGTTGACCATGCCGGCGTTGACTACGGCGGGTGTGGGGTCTTCATAGGCCGAGGCCGACTGGTTGAAGGTGGTGCCGAGCAGTCCGCCGGCGTAGGTCTCCTCGCTGACACCTTCAGGAGCAGGAGTAGGCTCTTTCTCGTCGCGGTTGCATGCGGCGAATAGCATCACCGCCGCTGACAAAAATATTGCTAACTTTTTCATTTCAATTCTCAATTTTTAATTCTCAATTCTCAACTCTCAATTCTCAATTATTCCTGATGGCATCAATGGCTTCGCCGATGGCGTCGCTCAGTGCGGCGCAGGCCTCCACGGCCTCACCGTTGGCGGCCTCGCTGTAGTGCAGTGCGAAGGGGGCGGGCATGGCGTCGATCTTGGCCAGCGCATTCTCGATGGCAGCCATCACCTTGCTGTCCAGACCGGCATCGAGACTCTTCACATAGTTATGCAGCGACTTGGTCTCGTCGCGCTGTCCTTCAATGCCACCCATGTAGGTGTTCTGAATGCTGATGATATTGTTGCGGAAGTCGGTGATGGACATATAGCTGTAGGGACTCTCGATGTAGGTGATGTCCTCGCCGTGCCAGGCAGCGTAGATTTTGCTGCTGCCCACCTCGTCGGCGATGTCGGCGCAACCCTGCAGGATAGCCATCAGGGCGGCGGCACGGGTGCCGTAGGTGCTGCCGGCCTGTCCGGCGTTCTTCATGTTCTCGCCGTAGCTGTATTCGCCACCGGCCACGGTGTACTGCATCTCCAGGTCGTCGAGTTTGGCTTTGTGGGCAGCGGGAGCGGCATCGCCAATCCAGCCCACCTCGAGCTGGTAGCAGCGGTTGCGCAGGTCACCGGCCACAGCCACCACATACTTCCACTGGTCGGCGGTGATGGCGCTGGCGCTACGGGGCTGACCGTCGCGGAAGAGGATGTACTCGATTCCGTGGAAGCCCAGCAGGGCATTGCCGAGACGTTCGCCGGCCACCACGTCGCCGTCCTCAGCGTCGAGGGCCTCCAGCATGGCGGGGCTGTTCATCAGCGTGTTGAAGGCATTCTCGTCGAGGGGCCAAGAGTCGATGTGGGGGTCCACGCCGTAGTCGCCGGCGGCACCGAAGAGGAAGGCCTCGCTCTTCTCCCACTGTTCGCGGGCGGCGAGGAAGGTCTCGCATGCCTCACGCACTCCGGCGTCGGTGGGGTTGGCCTTGAGGGTTGCCAGCTGGCTGGCCAGCATCTCGGCCTTCGCGGCCAGTGCGCTGTAGGTGGGAGCCACTGTGTGGTCCACAAACTGGGCGGCGATAGCCTCTGCCTGCAGGTCGTCGTTTCCTGTGGAATTGTTGTTCTCTTTCTCGCACGAAGCGAGCGTCATCGTGGCCACGAAAGCCACAGCTAAGGTTTTGAATAAATGCTTCATAATATTATTGTTTATTATTTTTCAATCTTTCATTTTTTGAAGAAGCCGGCCCAGGTGATGCCCAGGGCAAAATAAGGCTCGTTGTTGTACTGGCTGGCCAGCAGGCGCACGCCGCCCTCGGCCTTGATGGCAATCTCGGGCAGGGGATAGTAGTTCACGCCGGCACTCACCACCTGGCGCTCGGCCCACTCCACGTCGGTCCAGCCCTCGGCTGGCACGAAGCTGTCGTAGTGGTCGTAGCGCCCAAAGAGGTACAGTTTGGCCGTGGTCTTGCTCCAGGCCAGCACGTTGACGCCCGCCTCGATGGCAGCATCCCAGGCACTTTCGCCCACGGCGGTATGGGGGTAGGGGTTACCGGTCATGGTGGTCTGGTTCTTGTTGCGAGTGCTGATAAGGCTGGCGTCGCCCAAATGACCGTAGTCCATGTTGCCTCGCACCGTCAGCCAACGGTTTTTATAGGCGAAGTCAAAGCAGCCTATCAGTAGCGTACCCGTGGCGCCATAGTAGCGCGAGGTCTCGGGATAGACCGTCGTGGTGATGTCATTATTGAATGTGTTCCCTATATATCCGCTCACGCTCAGCCGCAGTCCTTGGACGCCAGTCCAATCCACGCGTGCGGCCCCAGCCAGACTGTTGGCCGGACGGAACTCGTAGGGTGAGGCGCTGCCGTTGTGCACCCATCCGGCGTCGTTGAAAAGATTGCTGTTCAGCGCGGGTAGCAGCTGCACCTCGTAGCGCCAGCTGCCGGCTTTGCCCCACAGACTTACTCCCGTCTCGTGCCAGGTGCAGGGCATGATGGTGTTCTCACCTTCGGGACGGTAGAGGCCGAAGAACTGTGTGGGCAGGTGGTTGGCATTGGTCATGCCGACGGGCACCACGATATGTCCGGCGCGGATGTTGAACGCTTTGCCAAACGACTTCTGCACCCAGAATTGCTCCAGTGCCACCTCGCCGCCGCGCTCTATCTCTTGCTCGAACTCACCGGTCTCCTCGGTCTCCTTCTCCACGGCGGCCTCGATGCCTCCGTGCTCGAACTCTATCTCGGTACCGATGCTCCAGCCGTGGCCAAAATCATATCCTAGCATGATGACGGCATGTGGCAGGTCGAGCCGCGAATAGGCCGGAGCATCCTTGTAGCGGTCGGCATGCGAATAGCGGAACACATTGTCCGAATAGAAATGGCGGCTGAACACCGCCTCTCCGTATCCGCCTACCGTTAAGCGACTTTTGGCGGCAGTAGTATCGTTTTGCCCCAAAACCGAGGCCTCACAAGCAAGTGCTGAGATAGCACAAAGAATTAGTATACTTTTAGTTAATCGCATATCACAAATCATTATTTCTGCTGCAAAATTAGAGGTTATCCCCCACTCGGGCAATCACCATAATTGGTGATTTTGGGCACCATACATTCATGTATGGTGAAAGAAATCCCCATTTCTGGGTATTGTCGGGTCGTGGGAATGGTAGTACTTTTGCAACCAAAAAAATAAAGAACAAATGGGACTTTTCAGTAAGATTTTCAGCAATGCCCGCAAGCCTGAAGGCTTCTTCGGGCGCATGATGGTCAATGGTATGAACGGCGGTTCCCACGCCCGCATGGCGCAGTGGGGACTCTCTTTTGTCGATATCGCCGAGGAGGCGAATGTCCTCGACATCGGATGCGGCGGCGGAGCCAATATCGCACGGCTGCTGGCACTGGCATCAAAAGGCAAGGTACAGGGCATCGACTACTCGCCGGTGTCGGTGAGGAAGTCGCAGGAGGTGAACGCCGCCGCCATTGCCTCCGGCCGCTGCGAGGTGCAGGAGGGCAGCGCCGCCGCCCTGCCGTATGCCGAGGGCGAGTTCGACCTCGTCACCGCCTTCGAAACGGTCTATTTTTGGCCTGGTATAGAGGAGTGCTTCCGTGGGGTGCGCCGTATGCTGAAAGATGGTGGACGCTTCCTTATCGTCAACGAGGACGACGGCCTCACGGGCAACAACGAGAAGTGGGAGAAGATGATCGACGGCATGCACACCTACACGCCCGACGAGCTCCGCACCCACCTCACCGCTGCCGGCTTCAGCGACATCGCCGTCCACACCAACGACCAGCACCACTGGCTCTGCGCGACAGCGGCAAAGTAGGGATAACGCCCCCACGTCTGCCTGTGTCGCGATTTTTGTGTATCTTTGCAGCGTGAATTATGCTTTTGTTTAAATCACAAGTAATTGACTAGATGAACTTTACTGGAATCATCATCGGGGTATCTTCCTTCCTTTGCATAGGTCTTTTCCACCCCATTGTTATCAAAGCTGAATACTATCTTGGCGTGCGCTGCTGGTGGATATTCCTACTCATTGCTGTAATCTGCATTGCCGGCTCGCTGTTCACAGCGGCCACCATTCCCTCAACCATCCTCGGAGTGGTGGCATTTTCGAGCCTCTGGTCAATATTGGAGCTATTCAAGCAGCGCGAACGTGTGGCCAAGGGCTGGTTTCCCAAGAACCCTAAAAGAAACGATAAATGAATGCCATTATTATAGGAATACTGCTGCCTTTGCTGGGCACCATGCTGGGATCGGCCTTCGTCTTCTTTATGAAGAAGGAGATTCCCGACCGGCTGCAGAAGACGCTGCTGGGTTTCGCCAGCGGCGTGATGGTGGCGGCGAGCGTGTGGTCGCTGCTGATACCGTCGATAGAGATGGCTTCATCTGGCTGCTCCCCTGACGCAGGGGAGCTGTCCGCAGGACTGAGGGGTATACTCCCTGCCGCCATAGGTTTCCTCGCCGGTATTGCCTTCCTCCTGCTGATTGATGAGCTGACACCCCACCTGCATGTCGGCGCACAGAAGGCCGAAGGACCTCGCAGCCGCCTCTCGCGCACCATGATGTTGGCACTAGCCGTCACCATCCACAACCTGCCCGAGGGTATGGCCGTGGGTGTGGTCTTTGCCGGCGAGTCGCAGGGGCTGACGCTCAGCGCCGCCCTCGCGGTTTCCATCGGCATCGCCATACAGAACATCCCCGAGGGAGCCATCATCTCGATGCCCATGCATGCCGAAGGCAACTCGCGAATGAAATCGTTCCTTATCGGCACGTTGAGCGGCGTGGTGGAGCCCGTCGGCTCGCTAGCCATACTGCTGCTGGCGGGAGTGCTCGGCGTAGCGCTACCCTACCTACTGGCCTTTGCCGCCGGTGCCATGATGTACGTGGTGGTCGAGGAACTTATCCCCGAGACCGCCCAAGGCCGCCACACCAACCTCTCCACCATCGGCTTCGCCGTGGGCTTCGTCCTGATGATGGTCATGGATGTGCTGCTGGGGTAATTGGCTCAGCCGACGATTTTCAAGCCTACGATGGAGAGTATCAGCGTGCTGAGGAAGAGGAGGCGCCAGAAGGTGGCGGGCTCGTGGAAGACGAAGATGCCTAGCAGCACGGCTCCGACGGCACCGATGCCGGTCCACACGGGATAGGCGATGCCGATGGGGATGGTCTGTGTGGCTTTGGCCAGCAGCACGGCGCTCAGCACGTAGAAGAAGGCGAAGCCTGCTATCCACCACCATTCCGTACCCACCGCCGGCTTGG
This sequence comes from uncultured Bacteroidota bacterium, assembly GCA_902800395.1. Taxonomy (GTDB): domain Bacteria; phylum Bacteroidota; class Bacteroidia; order Bacteroidales; family P3; genus Colimorpha. Next base: position 95,317 of record CADCEC010000004.1, read on the forward strand.
CTTTCCCTAGACAGAAGGCGAAGCCCGTCTCGCAAAAACCCGCTATGATAAGGATAATCCAGTTCATATCATTAGTTCATCAGGCGCTTCTCGCCCCAAGTGTATTGCGGGTAGGTTTTCTTGAGGTCGTTGTAGGAGCCGTCGACGGTGCTGCCGCCGCTGGTAGCGAAGACGTTGAGCACCTTGCCGCTGAGGTCGTGTGCTTCGATGAAGGTGTTGACGATGGTGGGGGCGGTGTACCACCACACGGGGAAGCCAATCCAGACGGTGTCGTAGTCGGCGATGTTCTCGCAGCGGCCCTGGATGGCGGGACGCGAGGACTTGTCCTTCATCTCCAGCGTCGAGCGCGAGGTTTTGTCGCGCCAGTCGAGGTCGGCGTCGGTGTAGGCCTGCTCGGGGACAATCTCGTAGAGGTCGGCATTGTGCTCTTTTGCGAGTTTCTGTGCGGCGGCCTTGGTGGTGCCCGTGGCCGAGAAGTAAACGATCAGGGTCTTTTTCATGTTGTTCTCCTTTCCTTTTGAATTTTGCGCGCAAGCGCCCAGCATCAGGCAGCAAGCGGCGATGATTAATGCTTTTTTCTTCATGATTGATGGTTATTTAATTCTATCCACTATTGGCTGCAACGAGCTAAAGTCTTTCACCGCTTTGTATTCGACTGCCTCGAGGCCCATCATCTCCGCCAATCGTCTGGAATAGCGCTCAGACGAGCCGTACCGGCTACCGTAAACTATGAGTTGTTTTTTCATTTATCTGTCTTTTCGTTCTTCAAAGATTGGTATAGGCGATTCCTACTCGTAGTGGCGTATACGGACATCTATACCAGGTAGCTGGGCGGGAATGCCGGTAACATTGGTCTCGCCGTAATGATAGGGGAAGAGAATTTTCGGCTTGATTATCTTGGCAGCACGGACGAGTTGATCGGGAGTCATGGTGTAGGGCTGGTTGCAGGGGAGGAAGGCGATGTCGATGTCCTTTATCTCGGCCATCTCGGGGATGTCCTCGGTGTCGCCGGCGATGTAGATGCGCAGGCCGTCTATGGTGAGGATATAGCCGTTGTCGCGGCCCTTGGGGTGGAACTGCAGATGGCCCTCGGTGGTGTTGTAGGCGGGGACGGCGTCGAGGGTGATGTCGTCGGCGAGTTGCAACTTGTCGCCATTAGCCATAGCGCTACCGTCACCGTATATCTCCACACAACGCTTATTCATAACGAGCTGTGTCTTCTCGGAGGTAAGCTGACGGAGGGCAACGGTGTCGTAGTGGTCGAAATGCTCATGGGTGACGAGAATAATATCGGCCTTGGGTATCGCGGTGTAGTCTACCGTGTGGCCACGCAGGTTGGAGCAGGGGTCAATCTCGATCTCCCGTCCGTCGTACTCGATGCGGATACTGGAGTGCAGCAGCGCGTGAAACTTCACCAGCTTGCCGCTCTTGGTGGTGAAGATGTCGGTTTCCACCTTTGTCGTCGGTTTGCCGGCCTTTTGCCAGGCGAGGATGCCACCATCGAGGTTATAGATGGTGCAGCCCTGTTTGGCGAATTGTTCAGCAGCCATGAGGCTCCGCTTGCCGCTTCGGCAGTAGACGGTCACCGTGCCCTTGATGTCTTTGATGCGCTCTGCGAAATCGGCGGCCTTCACGTCGACATTCTCTGCCCCTGCGAGATGCCCCTCGGCATACTCTTTGGGCGTCCTCACATCGATGAGTCGCACATCCTTCTGTGCCATCTTTTCGGCGAACTCCTCTACATTGATGGTCTTCACCGACTCATTGTTTTTGGCATTACCGCAGCCGCAAAACAAGGCCGCAAACATTGTCATCATAAGTATTTGTTTCATATATCTTTGTTTTCTTGTTTATTCGGTTGGTATTTCGGGATGCGGCACTGAGAGGGGCAGTCCTTTCTGCGAGAGATAGAACATGTAGAGGACGACGGGCTTGGTGCCGCGGTTCTCGCCGTGATGGATGGTGCCGACCATCTCGACGACGGCCTCTCCCTCGTGGACGACCTTCTCCGTCCCGTCCTGCGCGACGATGGTCAGCTCGCCCTGCACCAGCACACCGTGATTCATCACATCGTGGTGGTGCCATCCGAGCTTCTTCCCGGCGGGGAACACATACTTCATCGCCACCAGTTCGGGGTGCCCCTTCGGGTAGTCGGGCAACTCCGCGCTGTCCCAGCTCTTCGACGTGCGGAAGAGTTCCGTCGTCTCCACCTGCTTCAGCATTTCGCAGATGCGGTCTTCGCGGAGAATATTCGGTGCCGACTTACCGGCCAGCACCAATATCTTTTTGCCGTTACGATAGATATGCAGCTGGCGCGAGCGCACCACGGCTGTCAGCTCGGGGTCGTCCTGCAGGGCCGTCCAAATCCGGTGGTACTCGCCGTTCTCGTCGAACAGCTTCCTTTGCAGGTGCGAGCACATATTAGTGGTATCTATTTGCATAACTGTTTTTTTTCTTTTTTGCAAAAATACGCATTTTATTTGAATTGAGAAAAATAATTTTGTCATGTGGTGGATTTTGCGTAACTTTGCAATTTGAAATATGACGCAAGAGAACAAGGACATATTATTGAAACTGCTTGACCGGCACCGCGAGTTGGATATCTCGGAGCAGATAGATTACGACAAATTCTATCTGTATTCTATCATCGTGCATTCAACCGCCATCGAGGGCAGCACGGTGACCGAGGTGGAGGCGCAGCTGCTCTTCGACGAGGGCATCACCTCCAGTAAGCGCACCATGCAGGAACAGATGATGAACCTTGACCTCAAGGTGGCCTACGAATACGGTCGCGAGTGGATCAAGCGGCACGAGCCCATCACCGTCGAATGGCTTATCACGTTGGCCTCAAAGGTGATGGCCCGCACCGGCAGCGAGTACAGCGCGTTGGGTGGCAATTTTTCCGCTGCCAAAGGTGAGTTGCGCAAGCTCAATGTCTCTGCCGGCATTGGTGGTAAGTCTTATATGTCCTATCTCAAAGTGCCGGAACGTCTCGCAGACTTCTGCAAAGAACTCAATCGTCGTCGCAAGGCTATCGACCCCGCGGACATTTGTGGCGTCTACGACCTCAGTTTCTGGGCGCACTATGAGTTGGTGACCATCCATCCGTGGGCCGACGGCAACGGCCGCACCAGCCGCCTGCTGATGAACCTCCTGCAAATGGAGTTCGGAGTCTTGCCCACCAAGGTGCTCAAGGAAGACAAGACTACTTACATCCAAGCCCTTATCGACACCCGCGAGGCGGAGGACATCGCCATCTTCCAGAATTGCATGGACACTCTCCACACGCGACACTTGAGGGCAGATATCGACCAATATGTCAACTCCTCCTCCGGGAAAATGGTCGATAAAGAGGGTTTAAGTAAAAAAATGGTCGATAAATGGTCGATAAAGCCCACTCTGGCCGAAAAACTGGTCGATGTTTTGGCATTTGTGGCTGATAAAGAAGAGTTCTCCACCGAGGCCATCGTCCGCCAGTTCGGATTTACACCAACCACCGCCAAGCGGTATCTGCGTCAGCTTACCGAGTTCGGCTATCTGGAATCTCATGGTGGCAACCGCAACCGCACCTATCGATTGAAAAATTTAATTTCGGAATAAGAAGTGCTATCAGGTAGGCATCCTGCCTGGCTCCGAAGGAGACACGGCCTGCGACGCAAGTACGGCCAAGAGCAGAGGGCTGGAGCAAACTAGTGCCCAACTAGTGCCTCCGCCTGACTCCGGAGGTAACTGTGACTTGTGACTAAAATGAAACGCATAAGACTGGAACCATTTCTCTCTCAAGGTGTTTTACTTCCATGCGTTACAACGTTACAGCGTTACAGTTCGAAATAGAGCCTCTTCTTCTCTACAAGGCTGCTGGGTTTCATAAATGAATAAAAATTTTGCCATATCAGAAAAATATCGTATTTTTGCAAAATCAATCAAGACGATAATCCAAACTATGGATAGCAATAATTACCCCCACCCGTGGGAGCAGGACCTACCCCTCACCGACCGGCTGCTGAAACTGGTGGACGACGAGGACTGGGACCTCTTTGGTATCGCCGATGTGGGGCCGCTTAACGAGAAAGCGCGTCCCGGACGACGCCCCAAGGATCTTTGGCCGACGGCCAAGGCGGTGCTGATGTTCGCCGTGGGGCTGGCCGACCCCTTCACCCGCGGATGGGTGCAGAACGGCAAGAGCGGCAAGTTCTACTCTTACGCCCTGCTGGAGCTCGACCGCCGCGTGTGGACGGTGAAACGTTTCCTGCGGCAGGAGGGTTACCTCTATTTCGGGGGCGAGTCCTACGGCGGTGCTCTCTTCGACACGGGCATCCGTTTCGCTGATGCCGCCGCCGACTGCGGCATGGGCTATATCGGCAAGAGTAACGTGCTCGTCACCGAGAAATACGGGCCGCGCATCAACATGACCTACCTGATGACCGACGCACCTTTGGTGACCACCATCAAGGAGGTGCCCAGCCGTTGCGGACGCTGCACCGCCTGCCAGAAGGTCTGCATGAGCGGCGCCATCCTTGGCGACTACTACTTCCACCAGCGCCAATGCGAGGCCATCATCAACGTGAAGCCCAACATGGATTATTACAGCGACTTCGTGAAACAGGACTGCGACCGTTGTCTGCGGGTCTGTCCGCAAGGGAAGGTGAAGTGGCATGACGGAAAGGAGGTAAAGCCATGAAGAAGAAATGGGGCGAGCCTCGCAGCCGCCAGGATGTGGAGGTGCAGATTCCTGAATCCTATCTGGCCAAAGACTACGAGACGCAGGAGCGTCGCAAGCTCTCCTTCCTTCTGCAGGAGTCGGCCTTCTCGGAGCATATCCCGATATTCTGCATCATCGACATCGACCTGCTGCCGGCGGAAGAGAAGGCCCTCTTCGACGGATATGGCATTACGCCTCACGCCGCCATTCTCCTCGGGCAGACCATCGCCGAGCCATTCCTCTTTGCCGAACAGGCGGCTCCCGGCAACCGTGGCGACCGCATCTCGTCGTGTGCCGAACTCATTACCTTGGGCTACCTCATGGGCTTCCGTGAGAAGATAGAGTTCCAAGGCTACCAGACCGCCCTTATACCACCCTCGCCACTGCCTGACACCAAGCTGTCGCGCATGCTGGCCGCCTCGCGCAAAGGCGTGGTGGGCCGCAGCCAGCGGTTCCTTGCGGGCGAATACGGCGCGTGGCACACCATCGGCCTGCTGCTCACCGACGCTCCACTGATGGGCGGCGACTACCGCTATCCCGACATCACCGTCGACCTCTGCGACGGCTGCCGCGCCTGCCTCGATGCCTGTCCCTGCGGCGCCATCACCGACGACGGCTACGATGAAAAACGTTGCCATGAATATCGCAACAATCCCGACAACCAGGAGCAAGCCTCCACCCACACCGTGATGAAATGTATGCGCTGCATGACCGCCTGTGACAAGAAACGCATCAAGGAGTTGCTGAAGTAATCAATACGAAATATGACCATAGGAGAATTTTTCAACGCGCTGCTGGCAGTCATCAATGCGATGAGTCCCTATCTATTGCTGGGCTTCCTCATCGCGGGAGTGTTGCATGTGTTTGTTCCGAAACGATTCTACACGCGGTATCTGTCGCGCAACAACAAGCTGTCGGTGGTATGGGCCGCCCTGTTGGGTGTGCCGCTGCCGCTCTGCTCATGCGGCGTCATCCCCACCGCCGTGGGGCTGAAGAACGAGGGGGCTTCTAAAGGGGCTGTGGCCTCGTTCCTTATCGCCACGCCTCAGACGGGCATCGACTCCATCCTAGCTACCTTCTCGCTGATGGGCCTCGGTTTCGCCATCACGCGCCCCGTAGCCGCGTTGGTGACTGGTATCTGCGGAGGCTTATTAGTAAACCGCTTGGTGAAGGAAGAAGTGAATACAGACAATTCGGCTTGCGCAGTCAATAATTCTCAATTCTCAATTTTCAATTCTCAATTCAAGCTTTGGCGCGTGTTTAAGTACGCCTACTTCGAAATGATTCAGGACATCGGCCTGCGGTTGGCCATCGGTCTGTTGGTGGCTGCCCTCATCAACGTGGCCGTGCCCGATGAGTTCTTCCTGTCTTTCGGCAAGCAGCCTTTGATACAGATGCTGGTCATCCTTGTGGTGGCGGTGCCGATGTACATCTGCTCCACCGGCAGCATCCCCGTGGCGGCGGCGCTGATGATGAAAGGCCTCTCGCCCGGAGCCGCACTGGTGATGCTGATGGCTGGTCCTGCGGTCAACATTGCCTCCATCCTCGTGGTGCGCAAGTCGATGGGCCGCCGTTTCACCTGGATCTACCTCCTCACCATCGTGGGATTCTCCATCCTCTTCGGGTTGCTAATTAATGCCTTCGGCATTCAAGCCGTCGGCATGACAGAAGGCTGTGGGATGCACGGGGCCTGCTGTCCTTCGGAATCCGCCTCGCCCAGCGTGTTCCAAATCATCTGTTCGTCATTATTAGTATTATTCATCATAATTGCACTTACCATGAAATTCCTCAGCAAATTCAAGAAACAAGAACCCGTTGCCGGAACGGTCGTCTATACCGTCGAGGGCATGCATTGCAACCACTGCAAAGCCGCCTGCGAGCAGTCGGTCGGCAAAGTGAAAGGTGTCGCCTCCTGCGAAGCCACTCCCGCCGCCAACACCCTCGTCGTCAGCGGCACCGCTGCCTCTGACGATGTGCGCAAAGCCGTCGAACAAGCCGGCTTCGAATTCAAAGGCGTGAAAGAATAACCATTTCCGCCATAAAACAAGAAAGGGCGTCCAGTAGGACGCCCTTTACTTTTGCAGGCGGGACGCCTGCGTACCCGGGATTTATTTGTACTCGGCGATGATGCCGGGGACCATGTCGGGGGTGAGACGGCCGTAGACCTTGTCGCCAATCATGGCGACGGGGGCGAGACCGCAGGCACCGACGCAACGGAGGGTGTTCAGCGAGAACTTGCCGTCGGGGGTGCACTTGCCGACCTGGATGCCCAGATTACGCTGGAAGGCATCGAGGACCTTCTCGGCGCCACGCACGTAGCAGGCGGTACCGAGGCAGATGTCGATGGGGTGCTCGCCCTTGGGCTCCATGGTGAAGAAGCTGTAGAAGGAGACGATACCATAGACCTTGGCCACGGGCATGTTCAACTCGTGGGCGACGACTTCCTGGACCTCGGCGGGGAGGTAGCCGAACTTGCCCTGCACCTGGTGGAGGACGTTGATGACCTCACCGGCACGGTTACCAAAGCTCTTGCAGATGTCTTTGATAACGTTGATCTTATCTTCAGAAATTTTGATGTTTGCCATTGTTCTTTTATTTTGGGGAGTTAAAGAATTTAAAGTAGTTATCGCTCGCTGTGCTCGCTAGGAGTTAAAGACAAATGTACTGGACGGTGCTATTGTCTCTAACTTCTTTTACTTCTATAACTTCTTTAACTCCCATTGATTACTTTATTTCGTTGCCTCGATTTTGTCGCTCTTGTCGAAGTAGTGGGTGTGGAGCTGCTCGTGGCTGAGGTGGCCGCAGGGTTCACCGTAGTACTCCTTGTAGATGGCGATGATGTCGGGGTTCTCGTGGCTCTTGCGGATGGGCTTGCCAGCGTCCTCGCGGTAGATGGCGTCCATACGGCGCTTGATGATGTCGCTCTTGCCGTGGTGGTAGGGCTGACCAGCACCGCCGATGCAGCCACCCGGGCAGGCCATCACCTCGATGAAGTGGTAGCCGTTGGGGTTGCCTTCGCGGACTTCTTCCATGAGTTTGCGAGCGTTGCTGAGACCGTAGCAGATGGCGATCTTGACGGGCAGACCGGCGAAGTCGACAGTGGCCTCGCGGATGCTCTCGCCGAAGATGCCGCGGCACTCCTCGAAGTCGATCTTCGGGAGGGTCTTGCCGGTGTGCACCTCGTAGGCGGTACGGAGGGCAGCCTCCATAACACCACCGGTAGCACCGAAGATGACGGCAGCACCAGTGGACTGGCCGAGCGGGCTATCGAAGTCCTCCTCAGGCATGCTGTTGAGGTCGATGTTGCTCTGCTTGAGCATGTGGGCGAGCTCACGGGTGGTGAGGCTGAAGTTGACATCCTGGTCGGTGCCGTTGCCGAGTTCGGGACGGGCGCACTCGCTCTTCTTGGCCAGGCAGGGCATAATGGAGACGCAGACGACATCCTCGCGCTTCACGCCGATCTTCGGGGCGAAGTAGTTCTTGGTGACGGCGCCGAACATACCCTGGGGCGACTTGGCGGTCGAGGGATGACCGAGCAGGTCGGGGAAGTTCTTCTCGTAGAAGGTGACCCAAGCGGGGCAGCAGCTGGTGAACATAGGCATCTTGACGTTCTTGTCGCCAGCGAGGAGCTGTTTCACGCGGCCGAGAAGCTCGGTGCCTTCCTCCATGATGGTGAGGTCGGCGCTCCAGTCGGTGTCGAAGACATAGTCGAAACCGAGGCGGCGGAGGGCAGCGGCCATCTTGCCGGTGACGATGGTGCCGGGTTCCATGCCGAACTCTTCGCCGAGGGCGACGCGGACGGCGGGAGCGGTCTGGACGACGACCTTCTTGGTCGGGTCGGCGAGGGCTTTACGGACATCGTTGATGTTGTCGACGAGGGTGAGGGCACCCACGGGGCAGACCTGGACACACTGGCCGCAGTTGACGCAGGAGCTGTCGCCGAGTTTCTGCTCGAAGGCGGGAGCCACCACCGAGGGGAAGCCGCGGTTGACGCCGGAGAGGGCGCCGACGCTCTGGAACTTGGAGCACATGGTCTCGCAGCGGCGGCAGTAGACGCACTTGTCCATGTCGCGGTAGACGCTGAGGGTGGTGTCTTTCTCATAGTGGCTCTGCTCGCCCTTGAAGGGGATCTCGCGGATACCCATCTTGGCGGCGAGGGCCTGGAGCTCGCAGTCGCCGCTCTTCTCGCACTGGAGGCAGTCGTTCGGGTGGTCGCTGAGGATCAGCTCGAGGACGGTCTTGCGGGCGTTGAGGGCGCGGGGCGAAGCGGTGAGGACCTCCATGCCTTCGACACAGTCGGTGGCGCAGGCGGGGGCCAGATTGCGACGGGGCTTGCCGTTGAAGTCCTTGGTGACCTCAACCATGCAGACGCGGCATCCGCCGGGTTTGTTTTCAAATTTCATTCCGTCGAGCTCGAAGTAGCAGAGCGTCGGAATCTCGATACCGGCCATGCGGGCAGCTTTCAGGATAGTGGTGCCTTCGGGGACCTGGATCGCTTTGTTATCTATAGTGACATTAATCATCTTTTTATTCTTTTTGGAGTTAGAGGGAGATAGAGGGAGATAAGGGAAGATAGAGGACAATACCTTTTGCTGATGTGTGCATTTGTCCGTTATCTCCTTTTATCTTCTTTTATCTTCCGTTATCTTCCATTTATCATTATTTTATTTAATCGAGATGGCACCGAACTTACAGTTCTGGTAGCAGGCACCGCACTTGACGCACTTGGACTGCTCGATCACCATGGAAGCCAGCTTGTGGCCGGGGGCGATGTAGTCGGTACGTGTAATGGTCTCGGCGGGGCAGTTCTTGGCGCACTTGCCGCAACCGATGCACTTCTCGGGGTCGATGACGTACTGCATGAGTTTCTTGCAGACGCCGGCGCGGCACTTCTTGTCGACGACGTGCTCGACGTACTCGTCCCAGAAGTTGTCGAGGGTGGAGAGCACGGGGTTCGGCGAGGTCTGGCCGAGGCCGCAGAGGGCGCTGTCCTTGATGACGGCGGCCAGGTTGCGGAGGGCGTAGAGGTCGTCCATCGTGCCGTTGCCGTTGGTGATCTTCTCGAGGAGCTCGCAGAGGCGTTTGTTACCGATGCGGCAGGGGCTGCACTTACCGCAGCTCTCCTCGCAGGTGAACTCAAGATAGAACTTGGCGATAGCAGGCATGCAGGAGGTTTCGTCCATGACGACCATACCGCCGGAGCCCATCATCGAGCCAGCAGCCACGAGGCTGTCGTAGTCGATCTCGGTGTCGAGGTGCTTGGCAGTGAGGCAGCCGCCGGAAGGACCGCCGGTCTGAACGGCTTTGAACTCGCGGCCGTCCTTGATGCCACCACCAATCTCGTAGATAATCTCACGCAGGGTGATGCCCATGGGAACCTCGATCAGACCCACGTTGTTGATCTGGCCAGCGAGGGCGAACACCTTGGTTCCGGGCGATTTCTCGGTACCGATGGTGCGGAACCAGTCGGCGCCCTTGGTGATGATGACGGGGATGTTGGCGAAGGTCTCGACGTTGTTGACGTTCGAGGGCTTGTCCATATAGCCGCGGACAGCGGGGAACGGGGGCTTCAGGGTGGGCTCGCCGCGCTGGCCTTCCATGGAGTGGATCAGAGCGGTCTCCTCGCCGCAGACGAAGGCGCCGGCGCCGTAGCGGAGCTCGATATCGAAGTTGAAGCCAGTGCCGAGGATGTCCTCACCGAGGAGGCCGTACTCGCGGGCCTGGCTGATAGCGATTTTCAGACGGTCGATGGCCAGAGGATACTCGGCACGGATGTAGACGAGACCCTTGGTGGCGCCGATGGCGTAGCCGCCGATGGCCATAGCCTCGACGATGCTGTTGGGGTCACCCTCGAGGATGGAACGATCCATGAAGGCACCGGGGTCACCCTCGTCGGCGTTGCAGATGATGTACTTCTGGTCGGCCTGGTTCTTGGCGCAGAGACCCCACTTGACACCGGTGGGGAAGCCGGCGCCGCCACGGCCGCGGAGGCCGGACTTGGTGATCTCGTCGATAACCTGCTGCGGGGTCATCTCGGTCAAGCACTTGGCCAGAGCCTCGTAACCGCCACGGGAGATGCTCTCCTCGATGTTCTCGGGATCCACAAAGCCGCAGTTGCGGAGGGCGATACGGATCTGCTTGCGATAGAAGTCCATGTGCTTCGAGTCGCTGACGTGCTCTTTGTTCTCGGGGTTGGTGTAGAGCAGCTCGGGGACCTTACGACCCTTGATGATGTGCTCGTTGACGATACGCTCCACATCCTCGGGTTTCACCTGGGTGTAGAAGGTGTTGTCGGGCATGATCTTCACGATGGGGCCCTTCTCGCAGAAGCCGAAGCAGCCGGTCTTGATGACCTGGACGTCGTCCTTCAGACCCTTCTCAGCGAGGATCTTGTGGAAATTGTCGATGATCTGGAGGCTGTTGCTGGATTTGCATCCGGTACCGCCGCAGATCAGAATATGCATTTTGTATTTTGCCATGATTTAAAAGTCTTATTTGTCAATGGTTTCGTAGTTGACGGGGATGATGCCCTCGACGAGTTCGCCCTGCTGGACATACTTGGTGAGGATTTCATCGGCGCGGTTGTTGTCGACGTGGCCGAAGACGATGGGGTCTTTGCCGGGGACGCGCACCTCGAGGGTGGGCTCAGCGTGGCAGTAGCCCATGCAACCCGTCTGGGTGAACACGGCCTGGATGCCCAACTCGTCGGCTTTCTGCATCATGTGTTCCATAACCTGCTTGGCACCGGCGGCGATACCGCAAGTGGCCATAGCGACCTTGATCTGCACCAGGCTCTCAGGGTTCTCGGCCTTCTCACGAATGTCGAGATTGTTCTGGAGCTTCTCGCGCATGGCTTTCAGGTCAGCCAAAGATTTAACTTTTGTCATAGATGTGACTTTTTAGGATTAATATTATTATTATTTAACTAATTATCAATAGCATACGCAGGCTTACGCTTGGGTATGACGGGACAAATATACAAAATAAAAATGACATTCTGCCACTTTTAGCAAAATTTTCTCACCAATAATGGTGACCCCCTTAATCCTGCTTAACATAACCTTAAGAACGGGGGTTGATTTTCAGGTTATTAAGTGCATAAGTCTTACTATACTCTTACTCCTCTCTTACTCCCCCCTTACTTCGGTCTTGGTTTTGAAAGAGTTATGAGGGCGTTGTGAAAGAGGGAAAAATGTATAATGTTGAAAAAGAAACCCCTACGGTGGTATGAATTCCGTAGGGGTTTGTATTTTGTTGATTTCTAGTATTTATCGGATGACGACAACCTTACGGGCAGGGCGGTCGCCGACTTTGACTATGTAGACGCCGGGAGTTGAAAACTCATGATTGAAAGTTGAAAGTTTTGAGGTGGCCAGCTGGCGTCCAGTGACGTCGTAGAGGCTCACGGTCTCGCTATCGGGATTGTTTACATTAAGGGTGAGGCCGTCAATCCATAACCGATAGCCCATAACTTCTGCATCTTCGATACCTTGCAGGTAGTCGACTCTGGCGGTCAAAAGCATGAGAGCGCTGGTGGTGGCGGTGGCGTAGTGATGGAAGGCGAAGCGGACGGGTTGGCCGGCGTAGGGGGTGAGATCGGCATGTATCTCAATGGGATCACCTCTGAGGATTTCTTCGCTGGCAAGAATCACCGTGTCGCCAGCGTCGGTAATGGCTACGATGGCCACGCTGTCGCTGTTGATACTGGAGAAGGTGGCAAACACCGAGGTATTGGCCTCAGGGATGAGGTAAGGGGAGATAAGCCAGTTGTCGATACCTTGCATGCCCGCAGGGGTGGCGGATACCATCACAGATGTGAGAGGAGTCCAAGGGAGTTGGCCGAGGGCGGAGTAGTTCTCCCAGCACTTGAGGGTGCCCTCGGAAAATGTTATTACCCAGGGAATACTGGTGATGGTGTCGCAGGCGGCAGAGTCGAAGTAAGCCACGAAGGTGGTATCGGAGGTGAGGTTGATGATGCGGGGATTGTCGGTATTGCCGTCGTTCCACTCGCGGAAGTCATATCCGTTGAAGTCGACGGCCTCGATGGAGACTGTCCCTTCGGGATGGGTGCCGCGTCCGATGACGACGCCGTGGAGGCGATTATCCGCAGTGGCGTCGACATGGTGCATGGGAACCATGGTGCTGGGCAGACCACCGTAGGCGTTGATTTTGCCCCAGCCCCAGTTGTTGTCGCCGGAGGCGGTGATGTTGCCGGTTCGGTGGTCCTGACGGGCGGTAGAGTGGAGGATGGAGCGCACGTCGCTGACGCTGAGACTGGGGTTCTGCTGCAGCCACAGTGCCACTATGCCGGTGGCGGAAGGAGCGGCCATGGAGGTGCCGCGCATGAGGCAGTAGTAGTAGGTCTCGCCGTTGAAGACGGTGGAGTCGAAATTAAGGTTGGCAGGGTAGTAGGACATATAGGGAGTGCTGAAGACGGAGACGATATATTCGCCGGGGGAGCAGATGTCGGGCTTGGTGCGGCCGTCCCAGGTGGGACCGCGCGAAGAGAAGAACGACAAGCCACCCTCATCAGAGGTGGTGAGCGAAGAGGCAAAGCCGTTTTCGTCAGCCCGTGTGTTGCGGGTGGTGTAGCTGCCCACGCAGATGACGGCGTCGCCGTTGGTGCCGACACCGCTAACGGTGTATTCGTTGTCGCCGGCAACGAACTGGGGATCGTTGTAGTTGTCGAGGTCGTGGTTCATGCTCCAGCAATGGACATCGGCGGAGTCGGATTTGAGGGTCAGGGAGAAGATGTCGGACATGGGAGCCCTTCCCGACTTAGAGGCGACAACGGCAATCTCGGGTCTTTGATTATAAGGATTGACGTGCGTGACAGCTATAAAGCATTGATATTCTGATGTGTCATGGGTGAGGGAAAAGGTGTAGACGCTATCCACGTCGGACGAGATGAAGGGTGTTTCTGCAATGGAATCAAAATGGTTGGCATAGCGATGGTTCAGGGTGAGTTTCACGCTGAACTGGTCGCCTACGTCGCCCCAGCAGTCGACAATCATCTTGAAGTTATCCTGTGTGGCGTAAGAAGCGTAGGTGCGTATCATCGTGTCGGTGGGGGAGAACTGATGGTGCAGGTGCTCTTGTGTACCTCCTTCGTTGCCGGCAGAGACCATAAGCACAAGGCTGTCGAGGGTGCCTCCCTGCATATAGTTTTCTGTCATCAAGGTGAAGGCATCGGTGCCGTCGTGCGGACTGATGATGCTGCCCAGACTCATGTTGATGACGCAGGGTTTTCCTACCGAGCGTGCATATTCATGGATATAGCGGATGCCGTCGAAGATGCCGTCATCCTGCATGGTGGTGCCCACCATCACGATGTCGGCAGCGGGGGCCATACCGCGGTAGCGGCGGCCGTTACCGTCGGGGGCGCCACAGCCTGCCGCCATACCGGCGACATGGCTGCCGTGGCCCTGGTTAACACGGTCGGTGACAGCGGCGAGCATCTCCTCGGGAGTGGTAAGCTCGCGGCCGTAGGAGAAGCCCGCGGGAGGATTGCCCGTGGTGTCGAGCTGCTGCCACACGCGCTTGATGCGCAGCGTGGAACCTGTGGTGTCATAGAACGAGGGATGGCCGTAGTAGAGTCCGACGTCGATGACGCCCACCACCACGCCGGTGCCGTCAAAGCCCTGCGGCAGGTTGATGCCGTTGTGGATATAGTCGATGCCCAACTCGTCACGGATGAGGTCGTTGTGAAGCTGCACCTCCCGAGCCAGGTCGATGTAGGCGCAGAGACCCGAGGCCACGACTTCGTTGTAACGCTTCGCAGGAATGTGAGCGGTCATCATATTGCCTACGGTGGAGTTGATTTTTACACCATAGTTCATCAACGCCTTGATGTCGGCACCTTCGGCGAGGGTGACGAAGGCGTGGACATACTCTGTCTGGCATTTGCCCTCACGGATTTCGAGGGCCTTGATTGCCGCTTGGGGCGAGAGAAGGGTGTGCTGTGCCTGCAGGGAAATGACACCCGCCAGGAGAGCAGCAAAAAAGATAAACTTTTTCATAATCATAATATTGTACTATAAAATATATCCTTAATAAAGTGCAAAAGTAATAAAATATTTTCATCTAAGTGTATAAGTTTGGAATTTTTTTTCGTATTTTTGCATCTTAAAAACGATAGAGATATGAAACGTAATATAGCGGTTTTCTGTGGTTCTTCGATGCCTCACAACCCTAAGATTGTAGCTGCGGCTCGTGAGTTGGGACGGCGTCTCGCCGAAGAGGGGGATGCGTTGGTATACGGAGGTAGCAACCTCGGTCTGATGGGAGTGGTGAGCAGTGCTGCCCTCGAGGCTGGCGGACATGTGATAGGGGTGATTCCCACGCTCTTCAGCGAAGATATCATCCGCTCGCAGACGGTCAGCGAGTTGGTGCGTGTCGGCACCATGGCTGAGCGCAAGGAGCGCATCCTGGCGGCCTGCGATGCCTTTATTGCCCTGCCCGGCGGCATAGGCACCATCGACGAGATGTCAGAGGTGATGGTGATGAATCAGTTGCAGATAGTGGAAGGTCAGCGGTTGCTGGACGGCAGCTATAAAACTAAGCCGATGATACTCCTGAATATCGATGGTTACTATGACCCTTTCCTTGAACAGATGCGAGTGGTCAAAGAGGAAGGCTTGATGCGCTCGGATGCCGGGTTAGTGGCTGCTGGCTCGGTTCTAGATGTTCTAGAAATTCTAGAGCATCTAGATAATCTAGATTAACTAGAAAAAATGGGACATCTGCTGAGCAAGAGCAAGTATATCAGGGGACTGCAGTGCGACCGTGCGCTGTGGCTGGATGTCTATAACCCGCGCATTGCGCGTTACAGCGCTGAGCAGATGCGCCGCTTCGACCGCGGCCGCGAGTACGAGTACGCCTTCAAGGATACCTTCCCGGAAGGCATCGATATCAGCGCGGAACCGAAGCGCAATGTCGACGCCTACCCTTCGTTGACAGCCCAATTTCTGGATAGGGAAGAGGAGGTGGATTTGTTTGAGGCTGGTTTCCTCTTTGACGATGTGCTGGTGCTTGCTGACGTGGTGCACCGCAATGCCGACGGCAGCCTTGATATCTATGAGGTGAAGAGCGGCAATGTGCTGAGCGACACCTATAAACGCGATGCTGCCCTGCAGCATTATGTCATCTCGCATTGCCGCGCTATCAATAAATTCTGCATAGTATATAATGGGGTGGATGGGGTTAATGGGTCTAATGGGTTTAATATTGTTGACCTCACGGAAGATTTGGAGGCACAACACGACGAGATAGCCCGCAATATCGCTGCCATGAAGGAAATTCTCCGTCACGGAGAGCCCGCCACGCCCACGGGCCAGCACTGCCTCGAGCCTTATGCCTGTCCCTATCAACACTACTGTGCCCAAGGGGTGAGGCAGATGTCACTGTTTTGATTTACTCCACCGGGAAAGCGATCTCGCGCTCGATGACCTGGTAGGGCACGTTGTTGCGGTAGATGGTCTGGCGCACCCAGTTGTCGTCCTCATCGTATTCGTAGACGTAGGAGTGCTTCCAGTTGAGGTGCTCATCATAGTTGAACGAGCTGATTTCTATCACGTTGTCGTGGTCGTCGTAGTAGTAGGTAGTGAGGGCGGAGAGGAACTCGTCGGCGTCGTAGAAACGCCATTCGATGCGGTTGCCGCGGGCGTCATATTTGTAGAGGTAGTGCTGCATGAGTTCGCCGTCGCGGTTGTAGAACTCCATCTCGGTGCAGTTGCCCTTCTGGTCGTATTTGTACTTACGCAGTTCGGTCATCTGGCCGTCCTGGTCGAAGCTCTGCTCCTCCATCATCTGGCCGCCGACGAACTTGGAACTCTCTTTCTTAGTCATCTGGTTGCCGAGGTACACGGTGCGCTCCACGCGGTTGCCGTCCTTGTCGTTGAGGTAGGCAGTGCGACCGGTGAGCATCTTCTCGCGGTTGTACTCGTTCCAGCCGAGGCTGTAGCCGTTGACATCGAAGAAGTAGCTATACCAGGTATATTCGTTGGCTTTGGTGCGGAACTTGTCGGCGAAATTGCCGCGTTTGTCGAAAGTGATGCTGTCGATGCAGATGAGCTGACGGCCACCGTCTTTGCCGCTGTGGAGGTTATAGGTGTACTCGATGACATAGATGGCGTTGCCGTGAATTCCCATCTCGCTGCGCGAGTTCTTGCGAGTCTTGGGATTTGCTGCAAAAGACGCTCCTGCAATGAGCAGAGCCATCATGAGGGCGATATTTTTCTTCATTTTTTTCGTTGTTTTCAAAATGCAAAGATACAAAACTTTTTCTATAACGGCGATTTTTATTTTTTATTGCCGACGAAGATATTATTTTCTGTTTCGTCGCAGGAAGAAGAGCACGCCGAGTGCGGCGGTGAGCACGGCGGCGATGGCGTAGCCGACGGGTTGGGGGAGGACCGAGCCGAGGCCTTCCTTGTATGCCACAAAGAGGAAGCTGATGGTCACCATGCTCATGAACAGCGCGGGGACGAGGGTAATCCAGTACCAGCCCTTGGTGGGGTGCAGCTTGCTGAGGAAGACGGTGACGGCCCACAGCGTGAACATAGCCAGCACCTGGTTGGCCCACGAGAAGTAGCGCCAGATGTAGTCGAAGCCCGCGGGGTTGGCCAGCGAGAAGACCAGCAGGGCGGCCGAGAGCACAAATATCGGAATGGCCACCATCAGCCGCTTGGGCACGGGCTTCTGGTCCACATGCATAAAGTCGGCCACGATGAGGCGTGCCGACCGCAGGGCCGTGTCGCCGGTGGTGACGGCGGCGCTCACCACGCCGAGGATGGTGATGAAGGCGATGATTCCCGGGAACCACTGGTTGGCGATGACGCCCACCATGGCTGCGCCGCTCTTGCCGAAGCAGATCTCGGGATGGTCGTGGAAGAAATAGGCGGCGGCGGCGGCCCAGATGAGGGCCACGATGCCCTCGGCAATCATGGCGCCGTAGAAGATGGGGCGTGCCTGCTTCTCATTGATCATGCAACGTGCCATAAGAGGCGACTGCGTGGCGTGGAAGCCACTGATGGCACCGCAGGCGATGCTGATGAACATCATCGGGAAGATGGGGTTGGTCGCGGCAGCAGGATGGCTGTTTTCCAAACCATCCCATACCTCGCGCAGCGGCACTCCGTAGGCGATGAAGGCCACCACCAGCGCTACGGCCATGGCCAGCAGCATGATACCGAAGATGGGGTATATCTTGCCGATGATTTTGTCTATCGGCAGCAAGGTAGCCAGCAGGTAGTAGAGGAAGATGATTACCACCCAGAAGTACTGTATCACGCTGTGGTCCAGATGACGCAGTCCTTCGGGGACAAAAATATCCTGTGTGAGCAGCGTGGCGGGGGTGTTTACGAATACCGCACCCACCAGAATCATCAACACTACGGCGAATCCGCGCATAAACTGCTTCATGCCGTTGCCCAGATATTTACCGTGGATTTCGGGCAGCGAGGCGCCATCCTGACGGAGGGAGATGAATCCTGCGATGAAGTCGTGCACGGCACCTGCGAGGATGCAGCCGAAGACAATCCAGAGGAACGAGGCAGTGCCGAACTGGGCGCCCATGACAGCACCGATAATCGGACCCACGCCGGCAATATTCAGGAACTGGATAAGGAAGATACGCCACGGTTTCATCGGCACATAATCCACCCCGTCGGGGTGCGCCACAGCAGGCGTGGTGCGCTGGGGGTCGACGCCGATAACGCGCTCTATCAACTTGGAGTAGAGCCAGTAGCCAAGTAGCAGAAGTACAACAGATACAATAAATGTTATCATAATTTCGTCCTTAAAAAAACGCTGCAAAAGTACGACTTTTTTTTCAATTTTCATTTTTTTTCGTATTTTTGCAACTTGAATTCTAATATGGGTTTTGTCGATGGAACAGGAAGTAATCTCTGAAAACTATATTGATGTACACAAGGTTCTCGGCGCGAAAGGGGTGAAATTGCCGAGTTTCGTGGAGAAACTTGTGGGGCGTCTGCTACATGTCAAGGATCTCAACAGGGGCATCTATATGAACCGTGACAAGTTCGGCCTCGATTTCGTCTATGCTTTCACCGAGGGCAAGGAAGATTACAATTTGGGGATGAAGGTGAGCTATACGGGCTTGGAGAATGTGCCGCAGGGGGGCTGTCCCATGGTGGTGGGCAACCACCCGCTGGGTGGTCCTGACGGCTTGGCACTCATGGGCGCCATCGGCCATAGGCGCAGCGATATCCTCTTTCCTGTCACCGACTTCCTCCTCTACCTCCCAGGCTTGCGACAGCTCTTTGTTCCTATCGACAAAGTGAATCGCACTAAGACCCTCGCTAACCTCGAGGAGGCTTTCGCCGGGCAGAACATCCTCCTCTATTACCCCTCCGGTGCTGCTTCGCGTCGCCAGAAAGGGGTTATCAAGGACCTCGAGTGGCACCCCACCTTCATCAAGAAGGCTGTGAAATACCACCGCGACATTGTTCCTGTCTACACCGAGGCACGCAACCGCAATATCTTCTATACAATAGCCAATCTCCGCAAGTGTCTGGGCATCAAGTTCTCCTTCGAGATGGCTCTGTTGCCCGCCGAGATGTTCGCCCAGCGCGGCAAGTCGGTGTCCATGACCTTCGGCAAGCCCATCCCTTGGCAGACCTTCGACCGCCGCCACAGCCCCGCCGAGTGGGCCGCCCTGATGAGGGACTTTGTATATGAACTAAAAGAGAATCCAAAGGCTGATTTTACATGCAAGATTTAAGTTATATAGCACCGCCAGTGGACCGAGAACTCATCAAGAAGGAGCTCAAGCAGAAGCACTTTCTCCGCATGAGTAACCGCGGCAACAAGGAGATTTATGTCACCACAGCCCACCTCTCGCCCAATATCATGCGGGAGATTGGGCGCCTCCGCGAGCTCAGTTTTGCCGTCGACGGCGGCGGCTCCGGCAAGGAGGTGGATATCGACATGTATGACACCCTTGACGACCCCTACTGCTGCAAGCAGCTCTTTGTATGGAGTCCCGAGGACGAGGAGATTATCGGTGCCTACCGCTTTATCCACGGCAGCAACATGATGCGTCGCGACGACGGCTCTATCGTCACTCCCACCGCCGACCAGTACCAGTTCAGCGAGCAGTTCATCAACGACTACCTGCCTTATACCGTTGAACTTGGCCGCGCCTTTGTGCAGCCCGCCTATCAGCCTGGCAACAACCTCCGCAAGGGTCTCTACAGCCTCGACAACCTCTGGGACGGCCTGGGATGTCTTATCCTCGAGATTCCGGAGACTCGCTATTTCTTCGGCAAGATTACCATGTATGGAGATCTTGACCTCAAGGCACGCGACATGATACTCTATTTCTACCAGAAACACTTCCCCGACCGCGACGGCCTTGTCTGGCCTTACGAGCGTGTCAGCATTCAGACCGACTACAACCAGTTGGTGCGACTCTTCAACGGCCGCAACTATAAGGAGGACTACCAGATTCTGTTGCACGCTGTCCGCGCCTGCGGATGCACCGTACCGCCGCTCATCAACTCCTATATGAACCTCACGCCCACCATGCGCTCTTTCGGTACCTGCCCCAACCACCATCTGAAGGGTACTACCGACACCGGCATTCTCATCACCTTGGGCGACCTCTTCCCCGACAAGCGCAAGCGTTACCTCGACAGCTACCAGGATCGCAACCGAAAACTGGATCGCCGCCGTCTCTTCAGCATCAATCCCAAACTGTTGCCTTGGTGGAAGCAGACGAGCGACGAGGAACGTGCCGCCATGAAAGAACTGAAGGAACTGAAGACAAAGCAGCGTGAGGTAAGGCAGGAACTGAGGAAAATCAGAAGAAATGGTACGCAGACGACTCGCCTGCGGAAAAAAGATAATGGACAATGAATATCAAGAGTGCTGAGTTTTGCGTGAGTAGTCCGAACTACCGCAAGTGTCCCGATGATGGGCGTCCCGAGTACGCCTTCATAGGGAGGAGTAATGTCGGTAAGTCGTCGCTCATCAACATGCTGACGGGCGTCAAGGGTTTAGCGAAAACTTCGGGGCGTCCGGGAAAGACGCAGTTGATAAATCATTTCCTCATCAATAAGGAGTGGTATCTTGTGGATCTCCCCGGCTACGGCTATGCCCGAACTTCTAAGTCGTCGCGCGAGAAATGGAGCACCATGATGCGCGACTATTTCCTCCACCGTGAGGCTCTCACCAATGTCTTTGTGCTCATCGACAGTCGCATTCCGCCGCAACGTATTGACCTCGAATTTATATCCTTCCTTGGCGAGAATGGCATCCCGATCTCCATTGTTTTTACCAAGACCGACAAAGAGAAACAGCGTGAGGTGATGACCAACATCAAGGCAATGAAGAAGTCCCTCTTGGAGCTTTGGGAAGAGTTGCCGCCGATGTTTCTCACTTCATCGCTCACCGGCTATGGCCGCGAAGCGCTGCTCGACAGTATCGAATCCATCAATCAAACACTCATACAGTAAATTATGAATAGATTATTTAGACTCGCAATCTGCGCAAGCATAATTTTCAATTATCTTTCAGTTTCCAATTTAGCTTCCGCTCAGCAGATTTCTGAACTCGAGAGGACTGTCGTGGCTACCCACCAGGAGAGTGTTATGCAGCACGGAATGCTGGCCGTCAGTGTCTATAATATCACGAAGGACAAGCCTGTGTATAACTACAATTCGCAGCTAGGAATGGCGCCGGGATCGGTAAACAAGTTGCTCACCACCGGTGTGGCTTTTGCTCGTTTGGGGAGCGACTTTCGTTTTACCACCCGTCTGGGTATCCGTGGTGTTGTGGACCGTGATGGGGTGCTTCATGGCGATATATATATCATCGGAGGCGGCGACCCGTTGTTGGGCTCTTACCGCTACCGTCAGACGGCCATTGATTCGCTTTTTGAGGGATGGATGCTGGCACTCAAGAAAAAAGGCATCCACCGCGTCGACGGACGTGTTTGCTACAATCAGAGCATCTATGACGAGGAGGCTCTCCATGACAGTTGGCCTTGGGGCGACGTGGGCAATGCCTATGGCGCCGGTGTCTATGGCCTCAACTTCCACGAGAATATGTACTTCGCCCATTTCGACCCGGGTGCGAAACTTGGCTACCGCGCCACAGCGGTGCGCACCGTACCCAAGAATATCGACGTGAAGGAGGTCTGCGAGGTGACCACGGGTCCTGCCAATTCGGGCGACCAGGTGATTGCCTACGGCAGCCCCACGGCGAATGAACGCATCTACCGAGGCACCGTGCCGCTGGGCAAAAAAGACTTCTCCGTCCGCATCTCGCTACCCAATCCCGCCAAGCAGTGTGCTGACCTCTTTGCCTCCTATCTCCGCACCCACGGCATCAGCATCTCGTCGAACTCCATGCAGGTATACGCCCAACCCGACAGTCTGCGCACGGTGCTCGATTACTACAGCAGCGACTACTACACCATCGCGCAGTATACCAATGTCACCAGCAACAACGTCTACGCTGAAGCCATTTTTAAATACTTGGGTTATGCCAAATATGGGAAGGGAACCTTCGCCAATGGCAGTAAGGCGGTGATGGATTGGCTTAAGGAAAAGAATATTGATGCCGACGGTGTGAAGATGGTCGACGGCAGCGGCCTCTCGCCCATCGACCGTGTCACTACCGATTTCCTCTGCCGCTATTTGGCGGCCTTAAGTCGTGAGCCTTTCTTTGAGAACTTCTACAACACCTTGGCGGTAGCTGGCGAGAGCGGCACTGCCAAGAATATCAAGATTTCTGTACCGGGTGTCAGCGTACACATGAAGACCGGCACCATCGGTGGTGTGAAAGCCTATGCCGGTTATGTCGATGCCGCCAACGGCGACCGTCTGGCTTTCGCCATCATCAGTAACGGCCACAGCTGTAAAGGTTCGGTGGCTGGCGAGAAGCTCACCAGAATATTGCAGAAGATAGCGTCGATTTATTGAAAAAATGGGGCTGTTGAAAGCAGCCCCATTTTTTTATCGAATCAGGAAGGAGAACTTATTGAAGTTCTTGAGGGCGATACCGGTGCCACGGGCGACGGCGCGCAGCGGGTCGTCGGCGATATGCACCTGCAGCTTCGTTTTGCTGCTTACGCGTTGGTCGAGACCGCGCAGCAGAGCACCGCCACCGGCCAGGTAGATGCCGTTCTTGTAGATATCGGCGGCCAGCTCCGGAGGCGTGTTCGCCAAGGTGTCGAGGATGGCCTGCTCGATGCGCGCCACCGATTTGTCGAGGGCATGGGCAATCTCCTTATAGTTGACGGACACCTCTTTGGGCAGACCTGTGAGCAGGTCGCGGCCGAGGGTATGGTAGTCTTCCGGCGGGTCGGCGAGTTCGCTGACGGCGGAGCCGACGGCAATCTTCACTTTCTCGGCCATACGCACACCGATAATCATGTTGTGCTGACGGCGCATGTAGTCGACAACATTGTCGTTGAACTCGTCGCCAGCCACTTTGATGGAGGTGTTGCAGACGATGCCGCCGAGGGAGATGACGGCGATTTCAGCGGTGCCGCCTCCGATGTCCACCACCATGTGGCCCTCAGGTTGCAGCACGTCGATACCGATACCGATGGCGGCAGCCATCGGCTCGTGAATCATGCGTATCTCCTTGGCTCCGGCCTGCTCGGCGCTCTCACGCACGGCACGCTCTTCGACATTGGTGATGCCCGAAGGAATGCAGATGACCATACGCAGTGACGGCGGCAGGAAAGAGCGGTTAATGTTGGTCATGCCGATGAGTTCGCGAATGAGGTGCTGTGCCATCTCGAAGTCGGCGATGACGCCGCCCTTCAGGGGACGCACTGTCTCCACGTTCTTGTTGTCGGTACGGCCGTCCATGCGTTGGGCTTCCTTACCCACGGCGATGACTTTGTTGTTGTTGCGGTCGACAGCCACGATGGAAGGCTCGTCGATGACCACTTGGTCGTTGTATATGACGATGGAGTTGGCGGTGCCAAGGTCCATTGCTACTTCACGGTTGAAGAATGAAAAAAGTCCCATGTGTAATTAGTGTTTAAAATGACGTTTTCCTGTGATGGCCATACCCATCTTGTTTTTCTCGCAGTAGTCGATAGAATCCTGGTCGTGGATGCTGCCGCCGGGGTGGGCGACGGCCACGATGCCGGCCTCGTGGGCTATCTCCACGCAGTCGGGGAAGGGGAAGAAAGCATCGCTGGCCATTACGGCACCGTTGAGGTCGAAACCGAACGATTTGGCTTTGGCGATAGCTTGGCGAAGGGCGTCGACGCGGCTCGTCTGGCCCGTGCCGCTGGCGTAGAGCTGACGGCCTTTTGCCAGCACGATGGCGTTGCTCTTGGTATGTTTCACGAGGATGGTGGCGAAGGCCAAATCCTCGGCCTGTTCGGCGGTGATGGCGGTGGAGGTGACGCTCTTCTGCATGTCGGCAGCGGTGGGGACGACGGTGTCGCGGTCCTGTACCAGTACGCCGTTGAGGACAGAGCGGAACATCGGGTCGGCCATCTTGAAGGCCTTGCGGCGCAGGATGATGCGGTTCTTCTTGCCACGCAGCACCTCGAGGGCGTCGTCGGCATAGTCGGGGGCGATGCAGACCTCAAAGAAGATTTTGTGCATCTCATCGGCCACTTCTTTGGTTACCTTTTGGTTGCAGATGAGCACGCCGCCGAAGGCGCTGACGGGGTCGCCAGCAAGGGCGTCCTTCCAGGCCTCGAGGAGGGTGGGGCGCACGGCCATGCCACAGGCGTTGTTATGTTTCAGAATGGCGAAGGCGGTCTGTCCCGCAAAGTCGTCGATGAGGGCGCAGGCGGCATCGATGTCGCTGAGGTTGTTGTAGCTGATTTCCTTGCCGTTGAGCTTGTCGAAGCAATCGTCGATGTTGCCAAAGAATAATCCCTTTTGGTGGGGGTTTTCGCCGTAGCGCAGCACTTCGCCGTGACGGCAGCTCTGCTTGAAGGCGGGAATCTGCTCGGCTTGGTTGAAGTAGTTGAAAATGGCGGTGTCATAGTGACTGCTGACGTTGAAGGCATAGGCCGCGAAGTGGCGGCGCTGCTCGAGGGTGGTGCAGCCGTTCTGCTCTTGGTAAATTGTAAGGAATTCCTTGTAATAGTCGACGGCGGGCACTATGACCACGTCATTGAAATTCTTGGCGGCGCCGCGGATAAGGCTGATGCCGCCAATGTCTATCTTCTCAATGATGTCCTGCTCCGAGGCGCCGCTGGCAACGGTCTGCTCGAATGGGTAGAGATCGACAATAACGAGGTCAATCTCGGGAATCTCGTATTGTACCAACTGGGCTTTGTCGCCCTCGTTGTCGCGACGGGCAAGGATGCCTCCGAATACCTTGGGGTGCAGTGTCTTCACGCGGCCACCGAGGATGGAGGGGTAGCCCGTAAGGCTCTCCACGGCCACGGGTTTGATGCCGAGCCCTTCGATAAACTTCTGTGTGCCGCCCGTACTGTAGATGGTCACGCCCTGAGCGTCGAGGGCTTTCACGATGTCCTCAAGGCCGTCTTTGTAGAAGACCGAGATGAGGGCTGATTTTATCTTTTTAGGTTCCATTATTATATATAGTTTTCTATTTATATCCATTCTGGGCATTCCTGGGTTCTTCTAAGTTAAGTTTTCTAGGAATCACCGAATTCTATGCCCACGCCTTTGGCGGTGTGCACCAGTCGGCTGTCGGGGGCCACGAGGTTTTGCTCGCGGACGGCCTCCTCCAGCGGGATGCCCACGATGTCGGGGTGGTGGTAGGCCACCATTTGGCCGAAGCGACCCTCCATGACGAACTCCATGGCGCGGACGCCGAACTCGGTGGCCAGCACACGGTCGAAGGCGATGGGTGTGCCACCGCGCTGCAGGTGTCCGAGGATGGTGTAGCGGATGTCGTGCTCCACGCCAGCAGCCTTCAGGTCGGCCGCCAGCTGCTCACCGATGCCGCCCAACTTCACATGCTGGTAGCCCACTTCACCGGTCTCGGTGCCGGTGACGCTTCCGCCTTTCGGCATCGCCCCTTCGGCTACCACGATGATGCAGTATCCGTGGCGTTTGTTGTATTTTTGCTCTATTTTCTTCTTTATCTTGTTGATGTCGTAGGGTATCTCGGGGATGAGACAGACATCGGCACCGCCGGCGATGGCGCTATGCAATGCTATCCAGCCAGCATCGCGTCCCATCACCTCGAGGATGAAGACACGGTTGTGCGAGGCGGCAGTGGTGACGAGTTTGTCGATGGCGTCGGTGCATATCTGCACGGCCGTCTGGAAGCCGAAAGTGTAGTCGGTCATCGACAGGTCGTTGTCGATGGTCTTGGGCACGCCCACAATGTTGAGACCCTTCTTGGCGAGACCTAGCGAGATGCGCTGACTGCCGTCGCCGCCGATGTTGATGACGGCATCGACACCCATATATTGCAGTTTGCGCAGCATCTCGTCGCTACGGTCCACGGTAGTCCATGTGCCGTCGGCGTTCTTCACCGGCCAGGCAAAGGGGCCGCCCTTGTTGGTGGTGCCCAGTATGGTGCCGCCAAGAATCTGGAGACCTTCAACGGTCTTCTCGTTGAGCTCCACTATCTCTGTCGGCTCGCGCAGCACGCCGTTGAATGACTCAGTGCAGCCGATAACCTCCCAGTCAGAAGTCTGCGAGGCACGCTTCACGATACCACGTATCACCGCGTTGAGTCCGGGGCAGTCGCCACCGCCGGTCAGTACCATCACTCGTTTCAGTGCCATTTCTTTCCTTTTTACAATATCACTAATAAGCGCACGTCATTCTTATTCATGTCGTTACGCCGATTCCCTGCATCAATAGGGGGATACAAATATACTAATAAATTGATAATTGTTATTGAAAATTGAAAAATTATTAAAAAATATTTTTTTTGAACATTTTTTTTGTCAGTTTCAAAAATGTTCGTATTTTTGCAGCCGATTTGGATGTCCAAATATACGATTGTGATGCTCTTTCGCATTTGGAATTCAGTCGGTTATGAATTTGAAAACAATTAAGTCATGGCAAAGAAAAATAAAGACGCACGGGTCCAAGTGATCCTTGAATGCACAGAACAGAAGGCTAGCGGTGTTCCCGGCATGAGCCGTTACATCACCACCAAGAACAAGAAGAACACTCCTGAGCGTTTGGAGCTCAAGAAGTACAACCCCTTCCTGAAGAAAGTTACCGTTCACAAAGAAATCAAGTAAAATAGGAGAATAGACTATGGCAAAGAAAGTTGTTGCTACCCTTAAGACCTCTACCGGTAAAAGTTTCGCCAAGGTGATTCGCATGGTCCGTTCCGAGAAGACCGGTGCCTATATGTTCAAAGAGGAAATCGTTGCTTCCGATAATGTTCAGGAATACCTGAAAAAGAAGTAAATCTTAACAGAAAAAGATAATAATTTTTTTCATACGCTTTTGTTTTGGCCTCTGTTCCATGCGTGGAACGGAGGTTTTTTATTGCTGTAAATCAATATTTTTGCGTTACTAAACATTTCTGTGTTGAAAAATAATTATGTTAAATTTTGTCAATTCGAAGAATATTCTTATCTTTGCAATCGAAAACAAAACATTTTTTTATTAACCTAAAATTCAAAAAAATGAAAAAAGTTTTATCTTTTGTGGCTATCGCAGCCGTGATGATGTTCGCCGGAAAGGCTAATGCTCAGCTGAGCGTTCACGCTGGATACCAGAGTTATTCACTTCATAACAATGGCTATTCTGTCTCTGATGACGGTTTCTATGCCGGTTTTAGCTACAACGCAGGGCTTGATGGTGGGTTCGGTGTTGCTCCAGGCGTCTACTTCGCTTATGTCGAGGATGTTATGGACATCCGTGTTCCCATTCTGATGAACTATGTATTGCATGTCAACGACCTTGGTTTCGGTCTTTTCCTTGGTCCGAATGTCACTGTGGGTATTGCTGGCGATATGTACGGTGATATTGGCAACATGAAACGTTTTGATGTTGGTATCACCTTCGGCGGTCAGGTGTCCTACCAGAAGATCTCGTTAGAGGTGGGCTACAATTTGGGCCTGCTCAAACGTTTCGATGGTGCGGATACAAAGTCCAACCACTTCTTCGTTGGTCTGGGCTATGCTCTCTAAACCAATGTGATACAATCTTTTGTGCGGGGCGGCCATCCGGCCGCCCCGCATTTTTTGTCTGTATAATACGTTGTTACGTAATCAATTGTACACTCGTTGTTCAGTATTTGTTCAGTATTTGTTCAGTGAATCACTGAACAAATACTGAACAAATACTGTATAACAGACGAATAATTAGGCTTTTTGATAGCAGATAGATTGTCCTCAATATTTGATGAAAAAAAAGCTGTACGGTTCAAATAATTTTTGTATTTTTGTAATTTATTCCGTTGCCTTCTTTTGAGGGCAATGGGTTGATTGTGAATATATAAATATAATATAATAATGAAGTACAACGAGTATAAGCAACTTAATTTGACCCAGATTGGGCAGGATGTGCGCCGCTACTGGGAGGAGAACGAGACTTTCGAGAAAGGACAGAAACTGGCCGAAGGGCATCCCGCCTATGTGTTCTACGACGGTCCTCCGAGTGCCAATGGCAAGCCCGGCATCCACCATGTGATGGCTCGCACCATCAAGGATGTCTTCTGCCGCTACAAAGCGCAGAAGGGCTACTTCGTCGACCGCAAGGCAGGTTGGGACACCCACGGTCTCCCTGTGGAACTGGGTGTGGAGAAGAATCTCGGCATCACCAAGGAGGACATCGGCAAGAAGATAAGCGTGGATGACTACAACCGCGCCTGCCGCGAGGAGGTGATGAAGTACAAGGAGCTGTGGGACGAGCTGACGCGTGTGATGGGCTACTGGGTCGACCTCAAGGACCCCTATATCACCTTCAACAACGAGTACATCGAGACCCTGTGGTTCCTACTGAAGAAACTCTACGACAAGGGCCTGCTCTACAAGGGCTACACCATCCAGCCCTATAGTCCCGCCGCCGGTACGGGCCTTTCGAGCCACGAGCTTAATATGCCTGGCTGCTACCGCGATGTGAAAGACACGACTTGTGTCGCCATGTTCAAGATTAAGGACCTTGAGGACGCTAAGGACCTTATGGACATGCCTACCTACGCCATCGCTTGGACTACCACTCCCTGGACGCTGCCTTCGAACACTGCCCTCTGCGTGGGTCCCAATATCGACTATGTCACCATCGAGACCACCCATCCCTACAAGGAGACGCCCTGCCGCATCATCATGGCCAAGGCTCTGGTGGGTTCGATGTTCCCCGAGGGTAAGTCGCCCGAATACAAGATTGTCGGCGAGTGCAAGGGTAAAGACCTTGAGGGTCTGCACTATGAGCAACTTATCCCCTGGGTGAAACCTACCGAGGTGAGCGATAAGGGTTCGTTCCGCATCATCCTTGGCGACTACGTGACCACCGAGGATGGTACCGGTATCGTGCATATCGCCCCCACCTTCGGTGCCGACGACGCCCGTGTGGCCAAGAAGGCCGGCATCGGCGACCTGCTGTTCTTCGACCGCGACGGCAAGCAGCTGCCCATGGTCGACAAGCAGGGCCGCTTCGCCCCCGTCGAGGATCTCGACCCCGAATGGGTGAAGGCCAATGTGAATGTTGAAGAATACAGCAAGTATGCCGGCAAGTTTGTCAAGAACGCCTACGACCCCACCAAGGGCGAGAAGGACATGAGCCTCGACGTGGAGTTGGTCATCATGCTCAAGGAGCAGGGCAAGCTCTTCAAGAGCGAGAAGCACACGCACAGCTACCCTCACTGCTGGCGTACCGACAAGCCCGTCCTCTATTACCCCCTCGACAGCTGGTTCATCCGCACCACGGCCCTCAAGGAGCGCATGATAGAACTCAACAAGACCATCAACTGGAAGCCCGAAGCCACCGGCAGCGGCCGCTTCGGCAACTGGCTGGAGAATATCGTCGACTGGAATCTCAGCCGCAGCCGCTACTGGGGCACCCCGCTGCCCATCTGGCGCACCGAGGACGGCAAGGAGGAGAAGTGCATCGGCAGCGTGAAGGAGCTGAGCGCCGAAATCGAGAAGGCCGTCAAGGCCGGTCTCATGACCTCGAATCCCTATGCTGGCGACTACAAGGACTTTGACCTCCATCGTCCCTATATCGACAACGTCATTCTGGTCAGCGATAGCGGCAAGCCCATGCGCCGTGAGCCGGACCTCATCGACGTGTGGTTCGACAGTGGCGCTATGCCTTACGCCCAGATACACTACATGGGCGGCGAGCTGAAGCCCACCGAGTTCCCGGCCGACTTCATCGCCGAGGGCGTCGACCAGACCCGCGGCTGGTTCTACACGCTCCACGCCATCGGCACCATGTGCTTCGACAGCGTGGCGTTCAAAAATGTCATCTCCAACGGCCTGGTGCTCGACAAGAACGGCAACAAGATGTCGAAGCGCCTCGGCAATGCCGTCGACCCCTTCGAGACCCTCGGCAAGTACGGCCCCGACGCCACCCGCTGGTATATGATTACCAACAGTCAGCCGTGGGACAACCTGAAGTTCGACGTCGAGGGTGTCGACGAGGTGCGCCGCAAACTCTTCGGCACGCTGTACAACACCTACAGCTTCTTCGCCCTCTATGCCAACCTCGACGGCTTCGACTACAGCCAGAAGGACCTCGACATCAAGGAGCGTCCCGAGATTGACCGCTGGATACTCTCCGAGCTCAACACGCTGGTGAAGACCGTCGGCGACGCCATGGAGGACTACGAGCCTACCCGCGCCGGCCGCGCCATCGGCACCTTCGTGGATGCCTACCTCAGCAACTGGTACGTGCGTCTCTGCCGTCGTCGCTTCTGGAAGGGCGAGATGACCGCCGACAAGGTCAGCGCCTACCAGACGCTCTACACCTGCCTCGAGACCCTCAGCCGCCTTATGGCCCCCATCGCCCCCTTCTTCAGCGAGAGGATGTTCCTCGACCTCAACGCCGTCACCAAGCGCTACGATGTCGAGTCCGTCCATCACCTCGGCTTCCCCGAATACCACGCCGAGATGGTCGACAAGGCCCTCGAGGAGCGCATGCAGCTGGCCCAGAAGGTCTGCTCTATGGTCCTCGGCCTGCGCAAGAAGAGCAACCTCCGCGTGCGTCAGCCGCTGCAGAAGATTGTCATCCCGGTGCGCGACGAGAACATGAAGGCCCAGATCGAGAAGGTGCAGCACCTCATCTGCTCCGAGCTCAACGTCAAGGAGATTGAGTTCCTCGCCGCCGACAACGACCTGCTGGTGAAGAAAATCAAGCCCAACTTCAAGACCCTCGGCCCGCGCTACGGCAAGGTGATGAAAGCCCTCGGTGCCGCCATCATGGCCTTCAGCCAGCAGCAGATCAACGCCCTCGAGGCCGACGGCCGCTGTGTGGTCAGCGTCGAAGGTCAGGATTGCGAAGTGCTGCTGAGCGACGTGGAAATCGCCACGCAGGACATCCCCGGCTGGGTGGTGGCCAACGACGGCAACCTCACCGTGGCCCTCGACATACAGCTCACCCCCGAGCTCATCAACGAAGGCATCGCCCGCGAGCTGGTGAACCGCATCCAAAACATCCGCAAGGAACAGTTCGACGTCACCGACCGCATCGTCGTCGAGCTGCAGAGCGGCGAGTGGGACAGCGCCATCAACGCCCACCGCGACTACATCTGCACCGAGACCCTCTGCACCAGCCTCACCCTCGTCCCCTCCGTGGAAGGCGGCACCCCCATCGAGCTCCTCGACGGGCAGAACACGATGATTAAGATAGCGAAAGCTTAATGGAAAACCTGATAGATAGAATCAAGCAGCTGGCGCATGCACAGCGCGAGGAGGTGATAGAGTGGCGGCGCTGGATGCACCGGCACCCCGACCTCTCGCAGGAGGAGTACGGCACCATGGAGTTCGTGGCCGAACGGCTGCGTGCCATGGGGCTGGACCCCAAGACGGGGATTGGCAAGACGGGCGTGATGGCGATGCTGGAAGGTAGGGGCGTACCCCCGTGTACGCCCACAGAAATCAATGCATCTGGCAAGGGCGTACACGGGGGTACGCCCCTACAAGGAGATAAGGAGATAAGACAATACTGCGTCGCTTTGCGTTCCGACTATGACGCCCTGCCTATCACCGAGTGCACGGGTCTGCCTTTCGCCAGCGAGAAACCTGGCGTGATGCATGCCTGCGGGCACGACATGCACACCTGCTCGCTACTCGGCGCCATCAAGATTCTCATACAACTGAAAGACCAGTTCAGCGGCACGCTGATGTTCATCTTCGAGCCGTCGGAGGAGAAATACCCCGGCGGCGCCCGCATGATGATGGAGGACGGCCTCTTCGACGACATCATGCCCAACGAGATTTACTCCTTCCACTGCCTGCCGGAGATGGACTTCGGCAAAGTGGGCATGCGCAAAGGCAAGTATATGGCCTCGACCGACGAGCTCTACTGGACCGTCAAAGGCCTCGGCGGCCACGGCGCCACGCCGCACCTCAGCGTCGACCCCATCGTGGTGGCCAGCCATATCGTCATCGCCCTGCAGCAGGTGGTCAGCCGCAACGCCGCCCCCATGATGCCCACGGTGCTCACTATTGGCAAGATTCAGGAGGTGGGCGGCCGCACCAACATCATCCCCGACACGGTGAAGATGGAGGGCATCATCCGCACCTTCGACGAGAAGTGGCGCCTCGAGGCTCACGAGAAGATTCGCAAGATAAGCACCGGCGTGGCCGAAGCCATGGGCGCCGAGTGCGACCTCTTCATCGACTACGGCTATCCCTACGTCTTCAACGACGACGCCTGCACGCAGCAGGTGCACGACAACGCCTGCGCCTTCCTCGGTGAGGAGAACGTCGAATGGCTCGACCTCCGCATGACGGCCGAAGACTTCGCCTTCTTCGCGCAGAAGATACCGGCCTGCTACTTCCGTATCGGCATCCACGAGCCTGGCACCCCCTTCAGCAACCTGCACCGTCCCAACCTCATGGTCGACGAGCGCAGCCTCGAGCTGGCCAACGGCCTCATCGCCTACAACGCGCTGATGGCGCTGAATAATAGGATAAAACAATAAATGGACAACGATATTCGCGAACTGGAAACCAAGCCCATGGGCAAGCTCCTCTGGCAGTATGCGCTGCCGGCGGTGGCTAGCCAGGTGGTGACCTCCATATATAATATTGTCGACCGTATCTTCCTGGGGAACAGTCCCGACGACGGCAAGATGCTGCTGGCGGCCCTGACCATCACCTTCCCGCTGATGAACATCATCCATGCTTTCGGCTCGCTGGTGGGTGCCGGTTCGGGAGCCCGCATGAGTATTGTGCTGGGCCGCAAGGATGTGCGGTGGGCAGAGAAAATACTGGGTAACAGTATGCTCCTCACTTTCCTGTTCGGTTTCATCTTTGTGGTGGGAGGCTATCTCTGGATGCATCCCATCATCAACCTCTTCGCCGATGGCGCCTCGCAGCCGGTGATTGATGCCGCCTGCGAGTACATGTACATCGTCCTCCCCGGCATGTTCCTCTTGACGGTGACTTACAATCTTGTAGGTCTTATCCGCTCGTCGGGCTACCCGATGAAGGGTATGTGGATTATGGTGGGCGGTGCGGCATTGAACATCCTGCTCGACTTCATCTTTATCAGCGAGATGGGGTGGGGTATGAAGGGTGCAGCCTGGGCTACGACCCTCTCGATGGGCGCGTCGGCCACCGTAGCGGTGCTCCACTTTGTGCAGCCCAAGTCGTTCATCCGCTTCAAACGCCACGCTTGGGCCCCCAAGTTCTATATCTTCCGTAATATCCTAGCTATCGGCATCAGTCCCTTCTCGATGAATGTGGCGGCTTTCGCCGTGGTGGCGGTGCTGAACCGTCAGCTGATAGCCTATGGTGGCGACGACGCGATGACGGTATACGGCGCAGCCAACTCTTACATGGGCTTGATATTCATGGTGCTGCTGGGACTCTGTCAGGCTATGCAACCTATTGCGGGTTACAACTACGGCGCCCGCCGCAACGACCGTCTGCGGCAGGTGTATATCCTCACGATGAATGTCTGTGTCATCATCGGTATCATTGGTGCCGCGTCGGCGCTCATCTTCCCGCGCACCATCATCGGCTTCTTCAACTCCGAGCCCGAAATTCTCGACATGGGTGCGCCAGCCTTGCGCTACCTGATGGTTTTCTGTCCGCTGATAGCCTTCACGGTCACCAATTCGCAACTCTTCCAGAGCATCGACCAGCCCTGGATAGCCATCGTCACGAGCCTCTCGCGTCAGGTCATCTTCCTCATCCCGCTGTCGCTCATCTTCCCGGGCATTGTCTACGATATCACCGGCGACGGCGTCACGGGAGTGTGGCAGGCCTGTGCCATCTGCGATGTGTTGGGTGCCCTATTGTCACTGGTTTTGCTGCTGACCCACCGACAGGTCTTCCGCATGGACTATGTCCCGAAGGAACGTCGTCCGCGAAAGGAACTTGGCCCCAAAGAAAATGAAAAGTGAAAGTTTTTGAGAACATATCATTAAAGCCCTATAATACCTTCGGCATCGACGTGAAAGCCAGAAGGGTGGTGGTGTTGGAGCCCGGCGACGATTTAAGTGGAAAGTGGAAAGTGGAAAGTGGAAAGTGTCTGGTGATTGGCGCTGGAAGCAATATGGTGTTTACCAAGGACTACGAGGGCACCGTCATTACGTTGTCTAAAACCTTTCACCTTTCACCTTTCACCTCTCACCTTGTCACCGCGTGGGGAGGAATGGTGATGGATGACCTCATCCAGTGGACCCTCGACCACGGGCTTTACGGTCTCGAGAACCTCTCGGCTATTCCCGGCACCGTGGGAGCCTCTGCGGTGCAGAATGTGGGCGCCTATGGTGCTGAAGCGAAAGACTTTATCGAGAGAGTCGAGGCTTACGACCTGCAGGAACGCCGCCATTGCACCTTCAGCAATGCCGACTGCCACTTCGCCTACCGCGACTCCTTCTTCAAGCACCATCCCGGACGTTACCTCATCCTCCGCGTCACCTACCGCCTGAGCCGCGAGTTTGTCCCCAACCTCAGCTACAAAGCCCTTGAAGGCTTGCCGCACGACACCGCCCAGCAGCTTCGCGAGGCCATCACAGAGGTGCGCTGGAACAAACTCCCGCGTCCCGAGGAACACGGCTCCGCTGGCAGCTTTTTTAAAAACCCCGTCGTCGACGAATCCACCTACCTACGCCTTAAAGCTGAATATCCCGACATGCCCGACGCCCACAGATCAGACAATGGTTATAAGCTTTCGGCGGGCTGGCTCATTGACCGTGCCGGATGGAAAGGTCGCACGCAGGGTAGGGCAGGGGTCTGGCCCAAGAACGCCCTCGTCCTATACAATGCTGACGGCTGCTCCGGTGACGAAGTCCGCGCCCTCGCCGCCGCCATACAACAAGATGTGAAACAGAAATTTGGCGTCGCCCTCGACCCCGAAGCGATTATAATCTAACGACAACGGTTAATATTAAAACGACAACAGAGACAACGCAGACAACGACGAAACGCCAACATGGCGTTTCGTAAGGATGGAGAAAACAGGTTTCGTTATGATGGATATTGCTAAATACAAAGATGAGTGTTACGATGTGATGGGTGCCATTTACAATGTGAAGAAAGAATTGGGGCCAGGTTTGAATGAAAAGATATATCAGGAGGGGTTGGCTATGGAACTGTCTTTGCAAAAGATACCCTTTGAAAGGGAATTTGCGGTGCATCCTGTTTATCGTGGAAAGCAGATGGAGTCAATCTTCTTTTTGGATTTCTTTTGTAAGGGAAGTATCATTGTGGAATTGAAATCGGTTTCTGCTCTCAATAAAGAGCATCGTGCACAGTTATATAATTACATGCATTTGGTAAAGCCGATGGTAGGTATTTTGGTGAATTTTGCTCCATTATACGCAGAAATTGAACGTTATTATTATGATAAGGATTTGGACTTGATAGTCAATTCTGATGGCAAAAAACTAAGGAACAGATATGATGACAACATAGAATTTCATAGTATCCGTTAAGGAAAACGCATGTTGCGTTTTCCCTGTTGTCTGCATTGTCTATGTTGTCGTAAAAATAAAGTTATTATTGTCGTAAAATTAAAGTAGTTATGGATAATATTGAGAAGTTTTGGCAGTGGTTTGTGGACCACAATGAGGAACTGGTCGCTATGGGCGACCTCGAAGAGAAAGATCGCGAGCAGCTGGAGAACGCCCTGCAGTACCAGCTGACGAAATACTGCGACGGCCTCACCTACGAGATAGGCGACGCCACCGCCAACGGCCGCACCCTCACCTTCACCGCCGAGGGCGACACCGACCTCTTCCGCTATGTGGTGGAACTCGTCGACAACGCCCCCGACCTCGACTGGTGGGAGTTCATCGCCTTCAAACAGCCCATGGGCACCGAACTCAAGGTGCGCTTCGACAAGCTCCTCTTCGACACCCGCAAGATGTACTTCCAACAGCTTGAATGTGAGGAAGAACCCGAGATGCTAGGATTACGCATCGCCGTCGAGGACGGCCAGCGGCAGGACGAGGATTTCCAGGTGGGCGTCTATGTGACCCTCGAAGCCCTCCTCGGCGAGTTCGACTGCGCCACCCTCATCGGCTATATGGAGACCGTCCCCGTGCCCGAGGAACCATTTAAGAGCGGCTTCCAGCCGTTGGACGACCTGCCCAAGTTCGTCGAGTGGTTCAAGGCCAAACGCGACGAGTAACCTAACGAAAAAAAGTTTTTTAAACGACTTTTTTCACTTTTCACTTTTCACTTTTCACTTTTTTCGTATCTTTGCATTTTGTGTCGGTGTGTGATTGTGAGGGCGAGATGAGTTTTATTTATTGATTATAAAGTATATATGACAAAGATAGATGTTCTCTTAGGTCTCCAGTGGGGCGATGAAGGCAAGGGTAAGATTGTCGACGTGCTCACTCCGAACTATGATGTGGTGGCCCGTTTCCAGGGTGGTCCCAATGCCGGCCACACCCTCGAGTTCAATGGCATGAAGCATGTGCTGCATATCATCCCCAGCGGTATCTTCCATAAGGACAAAATCAACCTCATCGGCAACGGCGTGCTTATCGAGCCCCGCATCTTCCGTCAGGAGATTGAGGGTATCGCGGAGAAGGGTGTCGACGCTACGAAGAATCTCTTTATCAGCAAGAAGGCTCACCTGATACTGCCCTCCCACCGCATGATGGATGCCGCCAACGAGCAGGCCAAGGGTAACAGCAAGATTGGCTCCACCCTCAAGGGTATCGGTCCTGCCTATACCGACAAGATTGCCCGTACGGGCCTCCGCGTGGGCGATATCATGACTGCCGACTTCATCGAGCGCTACGGCCAGCTCAAGCGTCAGCACCTGATGATGGCGCATGCCATGGGCTTCGATGTCGACAGCTTCCGCATCGACAATATGCCCCTTAGCGAGTACGAGAAGGTGTGGATGGAGAGTCTAGCCACCTTGAAGCGCTTCCGCTTCGTCAACAGCGAATACTTCATCAACCAGTGCCTCCGCGAGGATAAGAAAGTCCTTGCCGAGGGTGCACAGGCCATGATGCTCGACATCGACTTCGGCACCTATCCTTTCGTCACCTCCTCCAACACCATCACCGCTGGCGTCTGCACCGGCCTCGGTGTGGCCCCCTCGACCATCGGCAAGGTGATGGGCATCACCAAGGCCTACTGCACCCGTGTGGGTGCCGGTCCCTTCCCCACGCAGCTCGACGATGAGATTGGTCAGAAACTCTGCGAGTTGGGCCACGAATACGGCGCCACCACCGGCCGTCCGCGCCGCTGCGGTTGGATCGACCTCCCGGCACTGCGCTACGCCTGCATGATCAACGGCGTCACCGAGCTCTACGTCACCAAACCCGACGTGATGAACGACTTCGAGACCGTCTGCATGTGCAGCCACTATGACATTGAGGGTCAGCGCACCGACGAGATACCCTTCGAGTACAACACCGCCCATATCGACCCCGTGCTTACCCCCTTTGAGGGCTGGAAGCAGAGCCTGCAGGGCATCGACAGCTACGAGAAACTCCCCGAGAAACTCCGCACCTTCCTCGCCGCCATCGAGGAGCAGACGGGCGTCAGGATTGCCGCCGTCAGCATCAGCCCCGACCGCAAAGACGTGCTATTCAAATAACATAACTACAACATAATGTTAAATTTAACGACAACAGAGACAACAATGACAACTTTCCCAGCGCACCAAACGCTGGGATGGCTGCCGCAGTCCGAAAAAACGCATGTCGCGTTTTTCATGTTGTCTTCGTTGTCTAGGTTGTCGTGAAAAAAAACGATAGTTGTCGTTTGATGCAAGAAAACAACAAATCGAGATACTAAACAGAAAAATCACTTGATATGAAAAAGATATTCGTTGTTTTGCTGATGGCGTTGCCCTTCGTGGCTGGCGCACAGACCAAAATCAAAGAGACCGCCGTGCCGCGTTCGGTGCTGCTCACCCTTGAGAAGACCTACGACTCCTACAAGGTGCGCACCTGGTACCAGGCTCCGGGACAGTATATCGCCGATATCCTCATCGACGGACAAGAGGGCCGCAGCTACTTCACCGCCGGCGGCGACTGGCAGTATTCCTCCTTCCCCGTGAAGTTCGAGGAGTGCCCCACCATGCTCACCAGCTACTTCAACAACAACTACCCCGGCTACCGTGTGAAGACCCTCGACTATATCGAGGAGATGAGTGGCGACAACTACTACCGCATGATCATCACCAAGCAGGGCATCTCCGACGCCGACTTCGAGATGATTTTCGACACTCGCGGAAAGCTCATGAAGAGCAACGCGCCCGACCCCGCCGCCGTGAAGCGCGACTACTACACCCATAACAACCCCGACGCCACCGATGACGAGGTGACCAAGGCCACCAAGACCGAGAGCAGCCGCCATCGCAACCGTCCCGCCCCCAGGGCCGACGAACCCCAGACCGAGGAGTTCCAGCCGCCGCAGGCCGCCGTCGACTACTTCAAGAAGAACCTCGAGAAGCGCCTCAAATCCGGTCCCGAATGGATCAACCGTAACGGCCAGTATGCTGTGGCCTACTACACCGACAAGCAGAAGGTCGAGATGGACGCCGTCTTCGACATCAACAGCGGTGCCCCCATCATGACCGGCAAGGTGCTGCTCAAGGAGCGCTACAACAACACCATCATGAAATACCTGGCCGAGAAATTCAACGGCGAGAAATACACCATCGAGAAGATGGTCGTTTACGAGTACAACTCCAAGTACCGCGGAGCCGACGGCAAGAAGCCCAAGCCCTACACCTATGTCGTGGTGAGCCAGAAAGTTGACGGCAAGAAGAAGTTCGTCCGCATGGAGTTCGACAGCAAGGGCACCTTCCTCAACCTCTTGGCCCAGCCCCTCGACGAGAAAGACGTGCAGTAGCAGTTAATAGATAACAGTTAATAGATAATAGTTAACTGGGAGAGAATCAATAAAGGAGACGGCCGTTTCGGCCGTCTCTTGCTTGTTTCCGTGTAACTTACTTAATTGGGCCAACATTAGTGTAGGACACTATATAGTAGCTCTTTTGCGCATTTGATACACATTTGTTGTTCGTTTGTTGTTCGATAAAAAAACGAACAACAAACGAACAACAGACGAACAACAAATGAATATATAAGCAAGTTAACATTATCCAAACAGAGGGGCGGAATGAAAATCATTTGGCTATTTGGGTATTATTTGTATCTTTGCAAGTCGAAAATGATTGTCAAGATGAGATATAGGATACTGATTATATGTGCTTTGATGGCTCTTGCAGGGTGTACGAGAAGTCCTAAAACCGACCAGCGGCCGGAGTGGCTGATGCAGGCGGACGAGGACTACAAGCTGGCACAGGATTATGATGGGCAGTGGCAGGTGCGGCTGGCGGAGATGTACTATCGCAAGGCTTACGAGGCGTTGAAGAAGGCCAACGAGGATGGTTTGTTTCCTCCGGCCGATGACCAATCGTATTCTTGGTTTCTCTATGGCGACGCGGGCTATCGCTATGCCGTGATGCTCTATCGGCGGGGCGACACCGAGGGGGCGATAGCACTATTGAGCGACATCCTGGCCCACGACATCCGCGATGTTGAACGATCGTCGATACTCCAGTTGATGGGTGAATGCCAACTACTTCTCAAACAGTACGATGCAGCGCGCGCGAGCTATACCAAAGCCTTCGAGGTGAGGAGCCACTGGCACCAAGATGGTAAGATTGATGGTCCTTTCAATATGATGGTGACCTGTTTCGCTATCTATAATTCCTTCATGGAGTTCGGTGAATACGAAGAGGCCGCGCAGTGGCTGGAACGAATGGAGAAGGAACTCTCGGTCTATGAGCAAAGGACCGATGCCTCGCCCAGAATCATTGAGGAATATAGGGGGTATGTGGCGATGAACCGTGCCCGGCTGCTGCTGGCCACGGGTCACGCCCACGAAGCCAACGCTGTTTATGATGCTATCCCCGCCAG
The DNA here is from genome assembly GCA_902800395.1 of uncultured Bacteroidota bacterium. Classification (GTDB taxonomy): domain Bacteria; phylum Bacteroidota; class Bacteroidia; order Bacteroidales; family P3; genus Colimorpha. Next base: position 135,485 of record CADCEC010000004.1, read on the forward strand.
CCGCATCTTCACTCCCTTGGGCATCACCTGGGCTGCCATCTGGCTGTCGGATGCCGGACGCTATGGCGAGTCGGCCGACATGTATGCCCGTCTCGACACCACCTACGCCAGTGTCAGCAATGTCACGATGACCTTCGACAAGATAAGCGAGTGTCTGGCACCGCGTTACATGGCAGACATGAAGGCGGGACGTACTCAAGAGGCTCTGGCTATCGGAGCCGACATGGCTGTGGCCATCGACTCGGCCCTTGCCTGGCAGAAACGCAACGATGCCGCCGAGCTGTCGGTCATCTACCAGACCCACGAGAAGGAACTGGCGTTGGAAGAGTCGAGGACGAAATCCACTATCTATCTGATTATTGCCGTAGGTGCATTGTTGCTACTTTTGCTGACGGGCTATATACTATGGATTGTGCGCCGCGACAACCGATTGCTGACAGAAAAGAATCAAGTCCTCTATGAGCAGATACAGCAGCGCGAGCAAGCCGAGACCGAAGAGCGCGAGCGGCAGCAGGCGCAACCCACCGAGACCCTCAGCCAAAGCCAGCAGATCTACCGCCGCCTCTGCGAGCTGATGGAGGACCCCGACGTGTATACCGATGCCGAGTGCAACCATGAGACCTTAGCGCAGCTGCTGGGCACCAACCGCACCTACCTCTATGATGCCCTGCGCGAGTGCTCCGACACGACACCGGCCGACTTCATCAACCGCTACCGCATACGTCATGCCGCCCTGCTGCTTGCCACCACGGACGACCCTGTGGCCCTCGTTGCCGAGCTGTGCGGAATCACCAACAGAAGCACTTTTGCTCGCCTTTTCCGCGACCATTATTCCATGTCACCCACCGAATACCGTCACGCTGCGAAGGGAAAATAGATATTGTAAATCACTGAAACTTTGTGTTTTGAAAATATGGCACAAAGTTTTGAAGCCATGGGAAACGCCTTTCGGAGTTTCCCTTTATTTTTGCATCCGATTTAAAAGGAATAAAAAATGAATGGCATTACTTTCATCCTCACAGTGGCATTGGCCGCCGCCTTCGTCCTCCTGGTCGTTGGGCTGGTGGGGGTCATTATATATTATAGGTGTCGCCTGAAGGATAGCCACCGCACCCTCGCCCGCTTCATCAAGGAGGATGTGCTGTTGCAAGAGAAAACAATTAAATAATTAATAACAATAAAAAATATCACAATGAAAAAAGTAACCTTAATGCTCGCCCTTGCGGCGACCCTCTTCGCCGCCTGCGGCAAAGACGACGACCACAACACCCCCGAGCAGCCCGCACAGCAAGTGCCCGCCACTGTGTCGATGACGTACCACCTCGACGCCACCGATGACATGCTGCAATACCTCGACTACACTGTTATCTATATCGACGGCACCGGCGAGCACGAGGAGGCCGTCACTTCCAACCGCTGGGAGAAGACTTTTGCCGCCTCCCTCCCCGCCACTTTCACCATCAAGAGACGCCTCCGCGTGAAAGAGGGCATGCACGACGCCCTTGTCGCCGCCGACACTGTCCACATGACCGATGGCTACGGTTACGCCTACCAGATTTTCGACTCTACCGCCACCCCCATCCCTGGCATGAACGACAGCTGGAGCAGAGCCCCGCTCTCCGGCGCCAGTGGTGCCCGCATCGCCGAGCACTGTGAAGCTGGCAGACTCGACAAAACCTACACCCTTTCCTTTGATATTAACGGCCATTTCACACAAATGTAAAAAAGCATGAAGAGAGTCTTTACCTTTATTATAATGTTGCTGGCCGTCGTTTCGATGGCTACGGCACAGAAGAGTTTCATGTCGGGCAACAGCGCCCTGCTGCTGGCCGACCTCCAGACGGGCCGCCTCGACGAGAAACAGGTGGCCGAGCAGTACGGCCTTGTGTATGTCAACGGCGGAGCAAATGTCACCGCTTTCGCTGAACTCAGTGGCGACGAGAAAGCCCTCGCCGATTATGGCGTGCAGGTGCAGTCGCGCGTCGGCGGCATGCTGACCGTCTGCATCCCGCTGAACAACTACGTGGCCTTCGCCCAGTCGGGTCTCTGCTCGTGGCTCGACGTGGGGAGCAAGCCTCAACAGAAACTCGAGAACGCCCGTGCCGAGCTGGGCATCGACAACATCTACAGCGGCGTCGACCTGCCCCACGGCTACGACGGCACCGGCGTGGTGGTGGGCATCATCGACGGTGGTTTCCAGTACGGACACCCCGCCTTCTACGACTCGACGGGTACCACCCTCCGCATCAAGCGCGCCTGGATACAGGGCGACACCATCGGCACAGCCCCCGCGGGCTACAGCTACGGCCGTGAACTCGCCACCGAGAGCGATATACTTGCAGCACAGACCGACAATCCCAGTGGCTTTCACGGCACCCATGTCGCCGGTATCGCCGCCGGCTGCGGTGGTCCCGACAGCATAGGCCGCCGTTATCGCGGTATGGCTCCCAATGCCGACATTGTGATGGTGAGTATGGCCTCTCTCCCGGGTATCTACGACGGCATCGCCTACATCCGCGCCTATGCTGCCTCGGTGGGCAAACCCTGCGTCGTCAACATGAGCCTCGGCACGCACACGGGTCCCCACGACGGCACCTCGTCGCTCGACCGCATGATGGATGGCCTCCATGCGCAGTACCCCGAGGGCTTCCTCGTGGTGGGCTCCGCCGGCAACGAGGGCAGCAACAAACTGCACCTCTACAAAGCTTTCACCACCGCCGACACAATGACATCCACTTTCGTCAACTACAATATCGGTAGGGTAGAGGCCACCATCGACCTCTGGAGCACCGCCAACAGCCCCTTCGCAGTCAGCGTGGCCGTCATCGACACCGCCTCGGGCGACACCCTGGGCCGCTCTCCGTGGTACAACTCCAGCGCGATGGGGGTCTATGTCGACTCTGTATATCTGGATAAGACCTATTGCCAGTTTGCCTGCAACGGTACCAACCCCATCAACAACCGTCAGAACATCACCCTGACACTCACCAGCCAGCCCTCCCTCTCCGACACCTACCGCGTCGCCCTCTTCCTCAAGAGCACCGCTCAGGCCAATGTCCATGTCTGGAGCGACCGAGTCACCTTCGTCAGCGACGGCCTGCCGGGCATGCTGGAGGGCAACACCGACTGCACCGTGGGCGAGATTGGCGGCACCGCCAACTCCATCATCACCGTCGGCGCCTACACCACCGCCACCTCGTGGCCATACGTTGGTGGGGGCAATCTCAGCATGGGCATCGAGGAGCAGGGCAACCTGACCTACTTCTCCTCTCACGGTCCCACCCTCGACCTCCGCACCAAGCCCGACATCTGCGCCCCCGGCCAGCACATCGTCTCTTCCATCAACCGCTACTGCGACAGTTATGTACACTCCCTCTATTGCTCCGACTATACCCTCTTCAACGGCGACACCGCCTTCTATGGTGCCGCCCAGGGCACCTCGATGGCGTCGCCTGCCGTGGCCGGCATCATGGCCCTCTGGCTCCAGCAGAACCCGCAGCTGCGCTACGACTCGGCCCTTGCCCTCATCCGCACCTCCGGCCGCACCGACAGCCTCACCGGCATCCTCCCTGCCAGCGGCAGCAACCTCTGGGGCTGGGGCAAGTTCAATCCCCTCGCTGGCCTGACTTCCGACCCGACCGACGTCGACAGCAATGCGCTCACCAACCTCGTCATCTTCCTCCGCTTCGCCGACGACGAGGAGATTGACCACTCGTTCGCCGACATCGACTCGATGTTCAACGGCCGCACCCCCGGCTTCCTGAGCATCTACAACTTCTTCGACGCCCTCTCCTACGGAAAAATCCACTATCGTACCGTCTACCCCAACAATATTTTGAACGGCACGATAATATCCTATCAGGACATCATGCCGCGCTGCTACTTCCAGCCCTACGACAGCGTGGAGAATCCTGGTGGCTACCTCCCCGAGGAGCAGCCCTTTATGGGCGTCTCGATGCGCGAGGCCGAGCTGCTGGGACGTGCCGTCCGCTATGTCGATTCGCTGCATCTGGTCAATTCCTCGGTGGTGCTCGACGGCGACGGTGACGGCGACATCGACAACCTCAGCTTCATCGTCAAGGGCGGCACCGGCGAGTGGGCCTCCATCCTCTGGCCCCACATGGAATACTTCCCCCACGACTCGCTCGGCTACACTGTCACCCTCAACGGCGTGCGGCCCAACACCTTCAATTTCGAGTTCGAGGGTGCCGACCCCATACTCTTCAACGCCCTCGTCTTCCGCCACGAGATGGGACACTCGCTCGACATGCCCGACCTCTACCATTACATCAATTACCTCGATCTCGCACAGGCCGGCAACTGGGATATGATGGACGGCTCCTATGTGATCAACCAGACGGCGGCCATCTACAAGAACAAGGTTCTCCACGTGGCCGACGACCCGATAGAGATTACCGTCGACGGCGACTACACGCTGCAAAGCGCGGGTTCCAGCCCCTCGCAGAACTGCTACTACATCCGCTCCGCCATCGACCCCACGCAGTGGTTTGTCTTCGAGTACCGTCGTCAGGCCGACCTCTTCGAGGATGGCCTCCCCGGCACCGGTCTCATCGTGGCCCGGTGGAACGACACCGTGCCGGCGGGCTACGACGGCATGTTCGCCAACGCCTTCTTCGACTTCTACACCCAAGCCAACCAGTACTGGATCTTCCGTCCGGGCAGCGCCATCGACACGGTGCAAGGTGACATCTGGCACGCTCATTTCTGCCAAGCAGAGGGCCGCACCTCCTTCGGTCCCACCACTGACCCGCACCCCTACCTCACCGACGGCACGCCGGAGACCTCCTTCGAAATCACCAACATCCAGGAGCACGGCACCGAGCTCACCTTCCACGTCCACTTCCTCGGCACCGAGGGCATCGACGACGTAGAGGATATGGGATATAGGTTATGGGTTATGAACGGCCGCATTGTGGTTGACGGTACTTCCGACGAGGTGCATATCTTCGACATGGTCGGCCGCGAGGTCCACAACAGCGGTCTCCGCAACGGCGTCTACCTCGTCAAGGTCGGCGACCGCCCGGCCCGGAAAGTGGTGGTCGTAAAATGAATCGACGCGCGTCGATTTCGAAACTCACGCGCGTCAGTTTTGAAATCGACCACGGTCGATGCCAAAAACGATGCCTCGTTTTTGGTGCAGATAAAAACGAGGTTTTTGTCACCTATAAAAACGAGGTTTTTGTTCCCCATAAAAACGAGGCATCGTTTCGGGATTCAAATGAGATTTGGCAGAACATACTGAAAATAAGCATATAACGATATGAAAAAAGCATTTCTTATCCTCGCCATGGCGGCGATGCTCTTCGCCTCCTGCGATAAGGACAACGATAACGACAGCGACAACTGGGTCGACCTCGGCCTGCCCAGCGGCACGCTGTGGGCCACTTGCAACCTCGGCGCCGACAGCCCCGAGGGCTACGGCGACTACTTCGCCTGGGGCGAGACCAGCACAAAGGACCTCTACGACTGGAGTACCTATCGCTACTGCACGGCGGAGGGCGACAGCCTGCTGGCGCTGACGAAGTACAACACCTCGACCAGCTACGGCACGGTGGACGGCCTTACCACTTTGCAGCCCATGGACGATGCCGCCACCGCCCGCCTCTCCGGCGCCCGCATGCCGACCCGAGAGGACTGGGAGGAGCTGCTGGCGGGCACCACTGCCGAATGGGCCACGCAGAACGGCGTGGGTGGCTACCGTCTCACCGCCCCCAACGGCAACAGCCTCTTCCTGCCCGCTGCCGGCAGCAGCAACGGTGCGGAACTGGTAGTCGCCGGCGAGTACGGCTTCTACTGGTCGGCCTCGCTCTACACCGACAGCCCCGACGACGCATGGAGCTTCAGCTTCCTGCCCGGCGACCATCGCATAGGCAGTTTCGGCTACCGCTCCGACGGCCAGTCCATCCGCCCCGTGAAAAAACAAATAAATAGCAAGCAATAAAACCGTATCACAATGAAAAAAGCAGTATTCACATTGGCCATCCTTGCGATGGTGACCCTCGGCCTCAGGGCTCAGGATTCCGTTTTCAGCTACACCCACCAGGGCACGACGCTGTATTACATCGTCGACAGCACTGGCGATGCTACCGTGGTGGCACCGCTGTATCCCAACGTGCACTACAACGCTGACAGCACCGTTGTCGAGACGTGGTGGGGCTACAGCAAGCCACAAGGCGCGGTGACGGTGCCCGACTCGGTGCCTTTCCTCGGCACCAACCATGCTGTGACCAAGGTGGGCAGCAACGCCTTCCGGCGCTGCGATTCCGTGACGGCCATCACCCTGCCTGCCAGCGTCACCACCCTCGGCCGTAACTGCTTCCGTCAATGCTTTAGACTAGCCTCCATTAACATCCCGCAAGGCGTCACCTTGATAGGTTATTCTGCTTTCTCTGACTGCATCGGCCTGACTTCTGTCGTCATTCCCTCCAGCGTCACCGCCATCGGCGAATGGGCTTTCAGCAGGTGCTATAGCCTCACTTCCGTCGCCATCCCCGAGGGCGTCACCGAAATCCCTTCTTACTGCTTCTATTACGACAGCCTGCTCACTGTGGTCAACCTCCCCTCGAGCCTGACCACCATCGGCAAACGTTCTTTCAACAGATGCACCAGTCTCCAATCGATAAACCTCCCCAATGGTCTTACCATTATAGACGACAACGCTTTCGACTACTGCTCCAGTCTTCATTCGATAACCCTTCCCGCTAGCCTGGACTCCATTGGTATCGCCGCTTTCGGTTGGTGCGAGTCGCTTGAGCAGATAAGCATCCCCGGCGGTGTGAGCACCATCGGCGAGTGGGCCTTCAACAACTGCCACAGCCTCCAGAGCGTCACCCTTGGCGAGGGCGTGGAGACAATAGGCCAGTGCGCCTTCCGCGAATGCGGCAGCCTCACCAGCGTCAACTACCCCTCGACGTTGCGGGTGATTGGGGGCTACGCCTTCCAGTACGACACGCTCCTCGCCACCCCGCTCAACCTCCCCGATGGCTTCCGGACGATAGGCATTGTGGCCTTTGGTGACTGCAACAGCATTCTCTCCATCAGCCTGCCGGGGACCATGGATTCGATTTCTCCGCAGGTGTTCTGGGGCTGCAAGGGTCTGCAGAGCGTCACCCTCGGCGAGGGCATCAGGAAGATAGGTGCCAACGCATTTTTCAAATGCCCCAGCTTGACGAGCATCAATTTTCCCTCCTCGTTGAGAGTCATCGAGGGGGCGGCATTCACCGACGACAGCTCTCTAGCCGTCCCGATCAACCTTCCCGAGGGATTCCTCTCGCTGGGCACCAATGCCTTCCGCAGCTGTGTCAGCATCCCCTCCGTCAGCCTGCCGGGGACTGTGGATTCGATTCCCCAAGCCGTGTTCCTCGGCTGCACGGGTCTTCAAACTGCCACCCTCGGCGAGGGCATCAGAATAATCGACAATCATGCATTCTACGGTTGCGACCATCTGCGCCATGTCGATTTTCCCTCCACGCTTGAAGAGGTGGGTAAAATGGTCTTTGCTTGGTGTGCCGCGCTCGACAGCCTCTTCTTCCCTCCGAGCACGCACCAGTTGGGCTATGCTGCCATCGCCGTATGCGAGAATCTGAAGGCGGTGCAGTTGCCCGAGGGCTTGGAGGTGATGGATTCCCTGCTGCTTTACGGAACGGGCATCGAGACTCTCATTGTGCCGCCGCACGTCTCCCGCATCGAGTATGCGGCCCTCGTCCGTTGCCAACATCTCCATAAGGTCGAGCTGCCCGCCGCCGTCACCTATCTCGGCGACAGCCTCTTCTTTGGCGGCACACCTCTCGACACGCTGATCCTCGGCTGCACAGTGCCTCCCACTTTGGGCAGCGGCGTCTTCAAGCATTACAACACCCTCCTCATCGTCCCCTGCGGCGCCGCCGAAACTTACCGCCAACACCCCGTTTGGGGGCGCTTCGCCAATATCGAAGAGAACTGCAATGCCATCGATGATGCTGACGCTTCGGCCGTCAACATCTATGCCGCCAACGGCCGCATCATTGTCGAAGGTGCCGAAGGCGAAACTGTGTACATCTACGACCTTACCGGCCGCAGTGTCTGCAACGACAGCCTCCCCACCGGAGTCTACCTCGTCAAAGTCAGCAACCGCCCGGCCCGGAAAGTGGTGGTGCTGAATCATTGATATTTGTATCTTTGCAATTCGAAAACAATGTTGATTGTTGTGTAATTATTAATTTATTAACTCATTTGTAAATGAATAAACGTATTATTATTCTCTTTGTCCTCCTCCTGAGTATGACGACCGAAGTGGTCAATGCCCAGTGGGCAGTGGGCATCAAGGGCGGTGTGAACACCACCTCCGTCGACCGTTCCAACGCGGGACGTATCGATGAAAGCTATTCCTCTCTCCGAGGCATCGATTTGGGCATCCAAGCCCACTACTCTTTCAACGACTGGCTGGCCATTCGTGTCGATTTGGACTATATGACCCGCTCTCATCGCATGGATCGAAATCTCAACATTATCGATACCCTTTTCATGGAGTACTCCAACTCCTACCTCATGCTTCCCGTGATGGCCGACTTCTCGTTTGGCGGGAAGAAGCTGCGCGGTCATCTGCTTTGCGGCGGCTTCGCCGGCTACTGGCTGACGGCTCACCGCAATGGAGTTACTTTTAGCGTGACGGGCTTATATGATACCGACGAAGACCTTGAGTTCAACGACGAGACACAACGCCTCACGGCAGGCCTGGCCGCCGGCGTGAGCCTCTCCTACGACATCAATAATTGGCTGGGTGTCAACCTCGACGCTCTCTACTATTACGACCTCGTCAGCTACCACAAGGGTTACGACCACCTCAACGACCCCCGCTATCTCAGCACTTTAACTATAGACTTGGGTGTTTACTATAAATTCTAAAATCGAAATGTCATGAAAAGAAATATCATTATTTTGACGCTTGTCGCCTTGTTTTTCACCGGCTGCCGCAAAGAGGCCGACTATTTTCCCTATCTCGGGGAGGAAAGCAATTTGGCCTACAACTCCTATGCCTCCCAGTTCGACTACCTCTGGAAGTGCATCAGCATGGGTTATGTGTTCTGGGATATCGAAAAAACCGACTGGGACGCTGTCTACGATGAGCTTATGCCCCAGTTCGAAGCCTTGGATGCAACCTACAAGGCCGGCGGTGACGTGACCCTCGACGACTTGGAGACGCTCTATAACCGTGCTCTGGGCGGCATGGTCGACCACCACATGACCGTCGTGATAAGGAATATCCACCCCTCTCCCAACGACACCAAGACTTATGCTGCCTTCCGGCCCGGACAAGCCGAAGTGGCAACGAGGGATTACTTTTTCGAATCGGTTTACGATGAAAAGGTATCGATGCGCGCTTTCCTCGACGGTATCGACGGGCAGTATAGCCTCGCCGCACATCAGACGGCCACCGTCCTCTCGCCGGCACTCGGTGACAGCGTGACCTATCATTACTGTCTGATCAACCTCCCTGACGGACGCCAGATTCCCTATCTGTGGCAGTCGGGTGCTTCGCTCACCAGCATCCTGCCCACTTTGGGCAGCACTGCGGATGCCGCTGCCGCCGCCGCTGTCGTCGACAGTTGGTTTACTGCCGCCACCACCCTCCCGCGTACGAAGCTGGCTGGAATCATCCTCGACAACAGGGCCAACAGCGGAGGCGAAACGAACGATATCAATCTCATTATCGGCTCTTTCCTCAACGAAAAAGCCGTGTGGGGGGAGAACCGTACCAAGGAAGGTCCGGGACGTTTTGAGTACACTGCATGGGTTCCCACTTACGTTTTTCCTGAGAATACCCCTTACCATCGCGACCTCACTACCGAGAATATCCCCTATGTCGTCCTCTGCGACATCAACTCCATCAGCATGGGCGAAATAGAACCCTCCGTTATCAAGACGTTGCTGCCCACAAGCTATATCATCGGTGAGCGTACCTGCGGCGCCACAGGGTCGCTCTTGCCCGCCAATAATATTGACCTCACCTATGGTGGCCCCTTTGGAGACCTCCAAAAGATGAATCACTACGTCTATACCTCTACCATGGAGTGTAAGATTGGCGGTATAAACCGTGAGGGTACCGGTCTGGTCCCCGACAAGATTGTCAACCGCAAAGACTATGGCGGAAGCTTCAAGCCCCAGCTTGACGAGGCTATACAATACATACAAGGGTATTAAACTTGAGTGAAAGGTAAAGAAAACCCTCATTCCCATATTCTTCTACCATATTTCGACCATTATAATGGTAGAAATATGGTAGAAATATGGTTGAAATGAGGGTTTTATTCACCCTTCAGGGCTTTCTCCACCTCGTGGACGAGTCTTTCGCCTCGGAAATTGCCGAGGACGGTGCCGTCGCGATCGATGAGGAAGAGCTGCGGGATGGAGGAGAATCCGTAGAGTTTGGCGATGCCATTATAGGTGGTGTCCAGCATGTGGGGATAAGGCAGGCTCATGGCGTAGAGCCCCGCCTGATGGTTGTCGGGATAGTCGAAGGCTCCAACGCCCACAATGACCAGCCCCTGGTCGGCGTATTTCTTGTACAGCGGCTTGAGGTACTCGGTGATTTCCTGCCGGCAGGGGCCGCACCAGGAGGCCCAGAAGTCCACCACCGCCACATGCCCCTTGATGAGCTTCGACAGGCGGTTGCTTTTCCCTGTGGCATAGTCCAATGCCTCGAAATCCACGAAGTGCCGTCCCTTGCCCATAGACCGTTGGGCCAGACTTAGCTGATGATTTTCGCTCAGGGGGCGGTAGTTGCGCACCGAAGGCGGTGCGGCGTTGTAGAGCGAGTCGAGCCGGTTGCGCTGCTCCATGAGGGTGTCGGAATAGTAACGGCCGAACTCGAGGAGACGGCCATAGCATTCCCCCAGGATGTGGGCTCCGGCGAGGTTGTCGCTGTTGTCGGCATAGATTTGCCAGCTTGTCTCGTAGAAGAGGCTCGAAAGTTCGTCCCAAACGGCACGGTAAGCAATGGAATCTCCGTTGTCCTCGTATTCGTACTGTTGCCGCTCCAATCGTTTTTCGGGACCCACAAAGCGGTACAGCTGCTCGTTGGTGCGGTTGCCGCTGGCGGTGACATCGGTGAAGTCGATGGTCACCTCCATGCCGGGTTCCACCACCACGGGCAAGTGGATGTTGTACAGGTCGGTAATCCAGCCCATGAAGGCGGTGTCGGTATGGCCCCGGAAGGTGCATTGCCAGTCGTTTACTTCGACGGTATCGAGACCCTTCTGCAGCTGCCAGTTCATTAGCCACACCTGCGCCCCATCCTCCATCTCTATCGGCAGGTTCTCCATGGTGATGGTGTAATTGTTTTCCTGTGCCTTTACTGGATTTGTCAGCAGCATTGCGCCCAAGGCGAGGGCGGCGAGGGATTTGATGATGTGGTGTTGCATATTAGAGGTGTTTTGGGTAGTTAAAATTGCATAGTAAGGCCGCATTCGAGTTCGCAGAGGTGCATTGCGACGGATGTAACCTTGCGGGGAATCATTGTGGTGGGGGATACCGGGGTGACACTGTAGCGGCCGTTGTCGGCAGGCGAGTAGGACAGCGAGACGAAAGGCTTGAGCGTGAACGCGCCGTAAGGAATCTCGAACTGGAGGCCGACCACGCCGTAGACATCAATACTGCGGTCGTACTCAATGCCAATGTCGGCGCGGGTGTCCTGCAGGTCGTTGAAACCGATGGTGACAGGATTCTCAACAGAGAGGCCGAGGGTGGTCAGCCCCGCTCCGGCGAACAGCTCGAAGCTCGAACCGGCACGCGTCACCCAGCGGAAGTTGGCCGTGACCGGCACAGCAATGTCGCGATAAACAGAGTTGAGGCTGCCGACTATTCCGTAGGTGCCGTCGGTTACAAAGGAGAGGGTCTGGATGATGTGGCGGTGCTTGTATTTCAACTTTGCCTCAATAGACCAGCTGTTGTTGAAGCGGTACTGATAGTCGAAATGGACGGTGAAAAGGGAACTCTGCACGGTGTGGAGGCTGAACTTGTAGCCGAAGTAGCCCCCATTGGAGAGGTACTGGTTGAAGGAACCCACGTTGTCGAGCAGCGTTGTGCTCACGCCAAAGCCAAACTGGTGTTTCTTTAAGTCGAAGGTAGGACAGCGATAGTTGCCCTGTGCGCTAGCCGCGCCGATTGACAGAAAGACCATAGCATAGACGGCGAGGAATTTGATGATGTGGTGTGTCATATTGGATGTGTTTTTGATAATGGGTATTATTGTTTGCTGTAATGGGTATTGTTGCGCGCTGTAATGGGTATTATTGCCGACGGTAATGGGTATTGTCACAAAGCCGCCCGCGCGATGGAGATAGGCTATTCTTTGCTAAACCCCTTCCATCCGTACGTTGTTTCAATCTCGATGGAATCGGTGTTGACAAGTCTGATAGCTGCATTGTTGTACGAGTCATCACCGCCACCGTAAAAGTGTCCTGTATCACCAGCGAATGTATAGGTCGAATGGTAGGTATAATCTCCGTAAAGATGTGGACTACCGTCACCATAGGGACCGTCATTGCTTTCGTAAATGCGGATAGAATAGCTGACATTGCTGTCTGTCGCGAAATCGATTTTCACAAAATAAGATTCGCCCCAATGGCAGATGTGCTCTTCACCGTTGTCGTCAGTCCAGGGCCACTCTCCCTGACGGCCATAGGCTCCGTCCCATTTAGTGCCTTTCAGCACGTTTTGCTCCTGTGGAGTATTTGGAGTTTCTGTTTTTTCTTTCTCGCAGCCGACGGCAGTCGTCAGCAGCATTGCGCCCGTGGCGAGGACGGTGAAGATTTTGATGATGAGGTGTTTCATTGTCTTTATTTTAAAGGTTTGTTTTGTGCTGTGGTATCATCGTTTAGAGGTTCACCGGTTGACTTCTTCATAATTGTAGCAAAAGACGGCGTGCATTTCGGCGGCGTTGCGGGTGTGGAAGACGGCGAATGTCTTGCTGTCGCAGGAGATGGCGAGGATTTCGGCGTCGGGGGAGTCGCCGAGGACGACCTGTGAGTAATCGTGGCGGCTGACCTGACGGGAGAAGACGGCACTGGGGGCGACTTCCTTCAATTCTTCGACAATGTCGGAGAGGGCGAAGTCGGTGCAGAGTGCCTGCCAGGCGCTGTCGGTGGTGGCTTCGAGGAGGGTGACGTCGATGCGTATGGTGTCATTGACGTGGTAGTTGTGGATATAGCTGGCGGCGATGCCGTCGGCATTTTCGTAGCGGAGGTAGAGGTCACTAACATGACGTTGCGGGGCGGTGTATCGCCACACGGCGACACCGACGGCGAGGACTGCCGCCGCAACAAGGAGTGCTTTGTAACATTTTTTCATATCTTTGCCATCATTAAGTTCACCTGGGCACAGGCTTCGGAGGTGCAGCACTGGAGGTTGCCGCTGACGAAGGTGTCGGAGCGGTGGGGGACGAGGAATGAAGCTGCCACCAGGGTCGCCGCCGCAGCGAGGGCGGCTGCGCGTTGCCGCCTCCCGCGGCGGACAGCCCAGCGGTGGAGGTCGGCATTGTGCTCGGCAGCGAGGGCGGCCACATGTTCGCGGCCGCGGCGGTAGCTCTCGGCGTCGGCTTCAAGGCGTTGCAGTAATTTTTCTTGGGTCATATCTTGTTGTTGTTTTTCATTTTTGCTATCATGCGGAGACGCATCCGCTGGAAGGAGTCGACACGCATGCCGAGGTGTTCGGCGATTTCGAGGTCGGTGAGGTCGCGGAGCATCAACGTGAGGGCCAGCCGCTCGCGGTCGTTGAGGCAGGTGGCGAGCTCTTCGATGAGCTCGGCATTGGGGTGGTCATCGGGTGCCACAAGGGTGTCGGCCAGGTGCGGGTCGAGGGTCTCGGTCTCGATGTCGGGACGGCGGTTGTAGTGGGAGAGGATGTCGCGGCAGTTCCAGGCGACCCAAGCGGCCTCCTCGAAGCGCGAGACGTTGGGCCGGAGGGCACCGATGCGCTGCCAGAGGGCCAGATAGCAGTCCTGCACGAGGTCTTCGCACTGAGCCTCGTTGCCATGTGCGTTGCGCCAGCACAGCAGCCGTATAAGCCCGTGGTGGCGCGTTAACAGGCGGTCCAGCCTGTCATATCCTTTCTTCGGTTTGTCCTGTTCCATGCTCCTTTGGACCCGTGGTGTGTCGGGTGTTCCACCCATAATATAGCCAAAATTTTTGGATTAGCGGACAAAGGAGTAAATTTTTTTTCTTACCTCTTAGTTTTTAGTTCTTACCTCTTAGTTCTTACCTCATAGTTCTTAGTTCTTACCTCTTAGCTCAGTAAGCACGTCGATGGCGGCGGTGATGGACTGGACGTTCTCGACGGAGAGAGTGAGCCGGTCGGGGGTCTCCTTGAGTCGTGCGGTGCGAGGGTGCGCCTGGGCAAACTGGATTATTTTTTCAAGTGGAGAGTGGAAAGTGGAAAGTGGAGAGTTGAGGAATGAGGAACTGAGGTGCAGCACCATGCGGTCCTGCTTGAGGACTATCTTCTCGATGCCGAACTCCTTGGCCATGCGGCGCAGGGTGATGGTGCGGATGAGTTCGAGGGCGCAGGGCGGCACAGGTCCGAAGCGGTCCTCCAAATGCTCACGGTAGGTGTCGAGCTCTTCCTCGGTGGAGAGCTCATTTAATTCCTTATATAAGAGCAGACGCTCGGAGACGGAGGTGACGTAGTCGTCGGGCAGTAGCACCTCGAGGTCGGTCTCGATGGTGCACTCCTTGACATACTCCTTGTTCTCCTCGGCCTCGGCGGCGAAGAGGTCGGCGAAGTCGCTCTCCTTCAGCTCCTCGATGGCTTCGTTGAGGATCTTGTGGTACATGTCGTAGCCTATCTCGGAGATGAAGCCGCTCTGTTCGGCACCGAGGATGTTGCCGGCGCCGCGGATGTCGAGGTCGCGCATGGCGATGTTGAATCCGGAGCCTATGGAGGAGAACTCCTCGATGGCTTTGAGGCGCCGCTGGGCGTCGGGGGTGAGGGTGAGGTAGGAGGGGATGAGGAGGTAGCAGAAAGCCTTGCGGTTGGAACGTCCCACGCGGCCGCGCATCTGGTGCAGGTCGGAGAGGCCGAACTGCTGCGCGTTGTTGATAATCATGGTGTTGGCGTTCGGTATGTCGAGGCCGTTCTCCACGATGGAGGTGGCCACAAGCACGTCGATGTCGCCCTCGAGGAAGCGCATGAGGGTCTCCTCGGCATCCTTACCCTCCATTCTGCCGTGGGCCATAGCCACGCGGGCGTCGGGCACGAGGCGCTGCACCAATCCCGCCATCTCGGGCAGGTTCTCCACACGGTTGGAGATGAAGAAGGTCTGGCCGCCGCGGTCCATCTCGTACATGATGGCGTCGCGGATAAGCTCCTCATTGAAGTCGGAGAGTTCCGTCTCGATGGGCTGGCGGTTGGGCGGTGGGGTCTGGATGACGCTGAGGTCGCGGGCACCCATGAGGGAGAACTGCAGGGTGCGTGGGATGGGTGTGGCGGTGAGGGTGAGGCAGTCGACGTTGGCCTTCAGCTGCTTGAGTTTCTCCTTGGCGCTGACGCCGAACTTCTGCTCCTCGTCGATGATGAGGAGTCCGAGGTCTTTGAACTTCAGCTGTTTGTTGGTGATGGCGTGGGTGCCGATGAGGATGTCTATCTTGCCCTCTTCGGTGTCTTTGTATATCTGGTTCTTCTCCTTGGTGGTGCGGAAGCGGTTGAGGTAGTCGACGCGCACGGGCATGCCCTTGAGGCGTTCGCGGAAGGTGTTGTAGTGTTGGAAGGCGAGGATGGTGTTGGGTACGAGGACGGCCACCTGCTTGTCGTCGCAGCAGGCTTTGAAGGCGGCGCGGATGGCCACCTCGGTCTTGCCGAAGCCCACGTCGCCGCAGATGAGGCGGTCCATGGGGGCGCGCATCTCCATGTCGTGCTTTACGGCCACAGTGGCCTTGAGCTGGTCGGGGGTGTCCTCATAGATGAACGAGGCCTCGAGTTGCTCCTGCATCGAGCAGTCCTCGCTGAAGGCGAAGCCCTGCGAAGCTTTGCGCTTGGCGTAGAGGGCGATGAGGTCTTTGGCGATATCCTTGACCTGCTTCTTGGTTTTGGCTTTGAGCACCTGCCAGGTGTTGGAGCCCAGCCGGTTGAGGGTGGGGGCTTCGCCCTCGCGTCCCACGTAGCGGGAGATTTTGTGGAGGCCGTGGATGGAGATGTAGAGCACGTCGCCGCCCTTGTAGATGAGGCGGATAAGCTCCTGACTCTTGCCGTTGTTGGTCACCTTCTCGAGGCCCGAGAAGCGGCCGACGCCGTAGTCGATATGGGTGACGAAGTCGCCGGGCTTCAGCTCGAAAAGCTCCTTGAGGGTCAGCGCCTCGTGGGTGGAGCGGAGGTCTTTGACGGTGTATTTGTGGTAGCGGTCGAAGATTTCGTGGTCGGTGTAGCAGAGGACCTTGGTGTCGTGGTCGACGAAACCGTGGGAGATATTAATATTAAGGAGTGAAAGGGAGTGAAAGGGAGTGAAAGGGAGTGAAGAGACATTACCATCGGGCGCTGCTAGGATTTTCTCTAGACGTTTCTGTTGGCTCTCGCCAGAGACGGTGATAATCAGTTTGTAGCCTTCGTCTTCATGTTGGCGCAGGTTTTCCTGCAGCATGTCGAACTGCTTGTTGAAGGCGGGTTGGGGATCGCTGTGGTGCTCGATGCGGTCGGCCTGCGAGAAGTAGTGGCTGTTGCCGTATTCTATGATCTTGCAGTCGAGGAGTTTATGGAGGAATTCGTTGGCGGAGCAGCTCATCTCCTCGGGCTTGGGAAGGTCGCCGGCCACGGGATGTTCTTTGTCGGCCAAGCGGTCGGAGTAGGCTTTGCGGGTATCTGCCAGCAGCTTCTCCATCTGCTCCGCCGCCATCATCAGGCTCTGCGTCCAGACGACGTCGTCGCTGGAGAAATATTCCATCAGCGAGACCCTTTTCTCGGAGTGCTCGGAGAACTCGGAGTTCTCGGAGTGCTCAGATAATCCACTAAAGTTCGGCACAATGTCGATGCGGTCCATCTGCTTGACGCTGAGCTGGCTGACTGTGTCGTAGGTGCGGAGGGAGTCGACTTCGTCGTCGAAGAACTCGATGCGGAAGGGCAGGTCGGAGGCGTAGGAGTAGACGTCGACGATGCCGCCGCGCACCGCGTACTGGCCAGGCTCCACGACGAAGTCCTCGCGCTCGAAGCCCATCTCCTGCAGACGCTCCACGGCCTCCCACATGTCGAGCTTTTGTCCGCGGGCGATGCGGAAGGTGTTGGCGCGGAAGGTGTTGGAGGAGACGACCTTCTCGCTCAGCGCGTCGGCGTAGGAGACCACGATGAGGGGCTCTGCGCCGCTGAGGGCTTTCACCACCTCGTTGCGCATCAGCAGGTTGGCATTCTCCGTCTGGTCGGGGTCGTAATGGTAGGCCTTGCGGTAGGAGGTCGGGAAGAGCATCACGCTCCTTATCTCCTTATCTCCTTCCACCTTATCTTCTTTTAATAGCGCTTCTATGTCGTTCTGCAGATAGTAGGCCTCCTCCTTGCTGGCGGCGATGACGAGCTGGCTGACGGTAGGCATCTGCTGAGCCAACGCTGCGATGGCCACGGAGGGCAGCGACCCCGTGAGTCCGTCGACATGCACCCGCGCCTTTGATGAAGAAAGGTGGTTTGAAATATTTTTGATGAAAGGGCTATCTTTGTATAGATCAGTGAGTATCATAGAAGGTAGACATTGAATTGACGTTGCAAATATACGAAAAATAAGTTGACTCAATATAATATTTCTTGCGTACACGCGTTATAGAACAATTAATAGATAAGAGATAATAGATAATAGTTGAAATTACATGAAGACATCGATTCTTTGGGCGGATGACGAGATTGAATTGCTGAAGCCTCATATTCTGTTTCTTGAGGAGAAGGGCTGCGAGGTGTTGGGGGTGCAGTCGGGCCGCGACGCACTGGATGTGCTGGAGGAGCAGCAGCCGGATATCGTGTTCCTGGACGAGCAGATGCCGGGTCTCAGCGGCATCGACACGCTGGGTCGCATCAAGGAGAAATGGCCCCAGCTGCCGGTGGTGATGATCACCAAGAGCGAGGAGGAGGGCGTGATGGAGGATGCGCTGGGTGGCAAAATCAGCGACTACCTTATCAAGCCGGTGAATCCCAACCAGATATGGCTCACGGTGAAGAAGCATACGGAACTGAAGCGCCTGCAGAGCGAGCACTCGACGATGAACTACCAGCAGCAGTTCCGCGAGATAGGCATGCAGTTGCAGGGCCTGATGGATGCCAACGAATGGATGGAGGTGTACAAACGCTTGGTGTACTGGGAGCTGGAACTCTCGGGGACCGAGGACGACAATATCCACGACATCTTCCTCTCGCAGAAGAAGGAGGCCAACCAGCAGTTCTGCCGCTTCTACGAGCGCAACTACGTCGACTGGCTCGGCGGCAGCGTGGAGAAGCCCTTGCTGTCGCCCACGGTGCTGCAGGAGCGGATGTTTCCCCTGCTGAAGGAGGACAAGCCGACGTTCCTCATCGTGATAGACAACTTCCGCTACGACCAGTGGAAGATGGTGCAGCCGCTGGTGGAGCAATACCTGCGCACGGAGCGCGACGACCTCTACTACACCATCGTGCCCACGACGACGCAGTTTGCTCGCAATGCCATGTTTGCAGGCCTGATGCCCAGCGAGATAGAGCGGAAGTACCCGCAGTACTGGGTGAACGAGGACGAGGAGGGCTGGAAGAACCAGTACGAGGACGAACTGCTGGAGGAGAACCTGCGGCGCCACGGACTGAATATCAAGCACACGTACAACAAGGTGCTCAATGCCCAGTATGGCCACAAGCTGGTGGAGCGCGTGCCGGAGTTGCTGCGCAACAGGCTGAACGTGATTATCTACAACTTCATTGATATGCTCTCGCATGCCCGTACGGACAGCGACATCGTGCGCGAATTGGCGGTGGACGAGAAGGCCTACCGCAGCCTCACGCTGTCGTGGATGGAGCATTCGCCGCTGCTGGAGATACTGAAGGCGGTGAGCGAGAAGGACGTGAACGTCATCATCACCACCGACCACGGGAGTGTGCGCATCGACCACCCGGTGAAGGTGAAGGGCGACAAGGGCATCAGTGTGAACCTGCGCTACAAGCAGGGGCGCCTGCTGGATTATAACCCCAAGGAGGTCTTCGAGGTGAAAGACCCGGCGAAGATCTTCCTGCCGCGCCGCCATGTGACGAGTCCCTACATCTTCTGCATGGACAGCGACTTCTTCGCCTACCCGAATAACTACAACGAGTATGTGCGCTACTACAACGGCACCTTCCAGCACGGCGGCGTGTCGATGGAGGAGGTGCTGGTGCCGTTTGTGAAGCTAGGGAAGAGGTAGGGGTAATGGTTAACGGTTAAAGGTTAATGAATGGTTATAGGTTATTGGTTATAGGTTATCGAATGGTTAACGGTTAAAGGTTAATGATAATTGAAATTATAAGTGATATGAAAAAGTTTTTTTTGTTGGGGCTAGTAGGACTCATGAGTCTTATGAGCAATGTGGCACAGGGACAGAGGGAGTTGTCGCTGATTGGAGAGGAGAGCAAGAAGGTGGAGGCGGACATGATGATGAACGCCCGTTACCTAGGTTCGCTCGAAGGGCTGGATATCTGGCTTACGAAGAGTGACGAGGGTGTGAAAGGTCTCGCCAACAAACGCGACTGGCATGTGGTGAAGTTCGGCGACGAGCTGGTGCTCATGGAACGTGCCGACTTGCCTCTGACCGACCACTGCCGGGTGCTGGGCGCCGTGGGCTTTGAGCAGAATGCCAGTGGCATCCACAAGGCCTCGGTGCTGCTGGTAGACAGTAGCGCCCGCGGAAAGACGACCATCTTGCGCGCCAAGTTGAAGACCGACCCCTTGAGTCTCGAGGGTATGGATACTGTGGACAACTACACCTACGGCCGCAAGGACCTTTGCAAAGTGTGGGGTGCGGTGTCGCCCAACGGCAGATACCTCGCCGTGCTGACGATAGTGCAGTATAAGGAGCGCAAGGATTATATCTCGGTGACGAAGGTGTTTGACGAGAACCTCAATGTGGTGTGGGCGAAAGACTATGCCGTAGGCGCCACGGAGGCCCTCTATGTGGACGATAACGGGACGGTGTATACCATGGGCTTGGAGCGCACCAGCAACGGCATGTGCATACTGACGAACGTGATGGATCAAGCGGGTGCCAACAGCTACCGTACCGATAAGCAGTGTGATCCCATCCACGACATGCAGATTGCTAACGTGATAGGTGGTAAGGTGCTCTGCTTGGGACTCGTCACTATGACAACGGCCGACCCCGACGAGGATGTGACGAGCGGCGTGGTGACCATGGTGTTCGACCGCGATTCGGGGAGCATGCAGAGCTTCAAGATGCGCTTCTTCCAGAACGAGGACAAGAACATCTTCCTGAACAAGAATACCAAGAAGGTGCAGCGCGAGCAGGATATGCCGATGATTGCGCCGCTGGGTTGCATCCGCATGCCTTACGGCACGGTGGTGGCTTCGGGACACCGTCACCATCTCCGCTATGTGAACGCCAACGGCACGGTGACCGATACTTATTACGGTCGCGGTATCCATCTGATAGCCTTCGACACGCTGGGCAATGTGAAGTGGGTACGCAACCTCAGACGCAATGACAAGACCGATATTGCCGACGAAATGCTGGAACTGCAGATGTTCGCCGTGGGCGACAAGGCCTATGTGCTGAAGAACGAGGATGTTGACGACCCAGAGGAATATGTTATCACCGAGGAGGCCGATGAATATGAGGTGGGTGACAAGTCGAATCTGGTGCTCTACGAGCTTTCGGCCGACGGCGAGGTGTCGAAGACATTCCTTGAGCGGAAGACGAAGCATGCGCTTGCCAGCATGGGACACCGTATGGACGGCAGTTGGGTGCTGCTCTCGTTCCGCGGCAGCAAGTGCCGGATGGCTGTATTGAAGTGATAACGGTTAACGGTTAAAGAAAGGTTAAAGGCTTTTTGGATAAGATTTTCATAAAAGGGGCGCGGGCGAACAACCTGAAGAATATCGATGTAGAGATTCCGCAGGGCAAGCTGGTGGTGGTCACCGGCTTGAGCGGCAGTGGCAAGTCGTCGCTGGCATTCGACACCCTTTTTGCCGAAGGGCAGCGCCGCTATGTGGAGAGCATGAGCTCCTACGCCCGCCAGTTCCTTGGCCGCATGACGAAACCCGAGGTGGATTATATCCTCGGCCTCTCGCCAGCGGTGGCCATCGAGCAGAAGGTCAACACCTCCAATCCCCGCTCCACCGTGGGCACCAGCACCGAGATTTACGAATACCTGAAGTTGATGTTCGCCCGCATTGGCCGCACCTTCTCACCCGTGAGTGGCACAGAGGTGAAGCGGCATTCTGTGAGCGATGTGGTGGATTATATTATAGGAGGTAAGGAGACAGGAGATAAGGAGATAGGGGGTAAGGTGTTGATTATGGCACCGTTGGAGGACAGCAAGGAGCGTCCGCTGCGGACGCAACTCGACATCCTGCACCAGGAAGGCTACCAGCGTGTGATGGTGAAAGGTACGGTGATGCGCATCGAGGACATCGACAATGTGGAGCTCGACAATGAGGTCTACCTCGTCATCGACCGTGTGACGGTGGACCCCAACGACGACGAGATGAAAGCCAGGGTGGGGGAGAGTGTGCAGGCCGCCTTCTTCGAAGGGCGCGGCTCGTGCCGCATCGCCGTGGTCGGCGGTTCGGTTGCCGACTTCAGCAACCGCTTCGAGGCCGACGGCATCACCTTTGAGAAGCCCAATCCCAACTTTTTCTCCTTCAACAACCCCTATGGCGCCTGCCCCACCTGTCAGGGCTACGGCAGCGTCATCGGCATCGACGAGAACCTCGTGGTGCCCAACAAGAACAGAAGCATCTACGATAACGCCGTGGTGTGCTGGAACGGTGACAAGATGCAGGATGTGAAGCGCGAGTTCATCCGTCACGCTGCGGTGATAGACTTCCCCATACACAAGCCCTACTACGAGCTGACTCCCGAGCAGAAGGATATCCTTTGGCACGGCGACGGCACGTGGGACGGCATCGACGGCTTCTTCCGCTGGGTGGAGAGCCAGAGCTACAAGATACAGTATCGTGTGATGCTGGCACGCTACCGTGGCCGCACCGTATGTCCCGAGTGCAAGGGACGCCGTCTCCGCAGGGATGCGGAATATGTGAAGGTCGACGGACGCAGCATCAGCGAACTCACGGAGATGCCGGTGTCGAAGCTGGTGACGTGGTTCAGCGACATCGAGAGTCGCCTCACACCCCACGAGTGTGCCGTCACCGAGCGCCTCCTCACCGAAATCAAGCACCGGCTGGGATATCTCGTCGATGTAGGCCTCGGATACCTCACCCTTAACCGACTGAGCAACAGCCTCAGCGGCGGTGAGAGTCAGCGCATCAATCTGGCCACCTCGCTGGGTAGCTCGCTGGTGGGCTCGATGTACATCCTCGACGAGCCCTCCATAGGTCTCCATTCGCGCGATACCGGCCAACTCATCAATGTTCTCAAACGTCTGCGCGACCTAGGCAACACCGTCATCGTTGTGGAGCACGACGAGGATATCATCCGTGCTGCCGACTGGCTTATCGATATCGGTCCCGGTGCCGGTCGACTCGGTGGCGAGGTGGTCTACAGCGGTGATCTTAAAGTCCTTAATGATACTAAGAGTCTAAAAGCTCCTAAAAACAGCCTCACCCTCGATTACCTGCAGGGGCGTCGCAGCATTGCCGTTCCCAAAAGCCGTCGTCGCTGGCGCGACCGCATTTCCATCCACGGAGCCTATTGCAACAACCTCAAGCATATCGATGTCGACATCCCCCTGGGAGTGCTGACGGTGGTCACCGGTGTGAGCGGCAGCGGCAAGACGAGCCTCATCCGCCGTGTGCTCTACGATGTTTTGCAGCATCGTTTCGACGGCACCTCCGACTATGTGGGCAGCTGTGTGGCGATGGACGGCGACGTGCCGCGCATCTCGGCCGTCGAGATGGTCGACCAAAACCCCATCGGACGCTCCTCGCGCAGCAACCCCGCCACCTATATGAAGGTCTTCGACGAGGTGCGAGCCCTCTATGCCAAGCAGCCGCTGGCAAAGAGTCGCGGCTACAAGGCCGGCTTCTTCTCCTTCAATGTCGAAGGGGGCCGCTGCGAGACCTGCCAGGGTGAGGGTCAGGTCACTGTGAGCATGCAGTTTATGAGCGACGTGCACCTCGTCTGCGACGAGTGTCACGGGAGCCGCTACAAAGACGAAGCCCTCGAGGTGCTCTATAAAGGGAAGAATATCAGCGAGATTCTCGATATGACCGTCGACCAGGCCCTTGAGTTCTTCGACAGCGACGAGACGCGCTCCATCTACACCCGACTGAAGCCGTTGCAGGATGTAGGACTTGGATACCTGATGCTTGGGCAGTCCTCCAGCTCGCTCTCTGGCGGCGAATGCCAGCGTATCAAGTTGGCCTCCTACCTCGTCAAGGGTGAGGGGGAGCAGCCCATGCTGTTTATTTTTGACGAACCTTCCACGGGACTACATTTCCACGATATCCAGAAGCTCCTTGCGGCGTTCGACCGCCTCATCGAGCGCGGCCACACCATCGTTGTTATCGAGCATCACCACGACATCATCAAGGTGGCCGACTGGATTATCGACATGGGTCCCGAAGGTGGTGACGAAGGCGGCAATGTGGTCTTCGCCGGCACTCCCGAGAACCTCCTCAAGTGCAAAGAATCCTATACCGCAAAATACCTGAAATTGAAATGAATAGTTTTGAAATTGAGATTAAGAAAATTCGCCGTTATTCGCAGACGGGCCTCTGGGGCTCTGTAGCGGTGGTAATCCTCGCCTCGTTCTTCCTGTATGTCAGTCCGGTGCGCTTCATGCAGACCGAGCATACCGCCCGTTGGATGCTTATCGCCGGCAGCGTCCTCGCCGTGTTGGCGGTGAGTATGGCGTTGCTGACCATCCGCAAGCAGATTCCGCGTCTGCGGCAGGCCGAGAGTATCGAAGAGAAGGTCACGGGATATGTGTCACATATCCGCTCGCTCTACCTCACCATGCTCGCCGTAGTGGTCATCATATGCCTCTTCATGGTGCTCTCCAACCAGAATGTGCTGCTTATGCTCGCCCTGATTTCCGTGCTCACCCTCTTTCTGGCTTATCCCAATATCTACCGCATCAAGGTGGAACTGGGCCTCACCGACGAGGAAATGAAGCAACTCTTCGGCGACCGTTATATCTGCGAGGAGAGTGGAGATAAGGAGGAAGGAGATAAGGAGATAAGACAATAGTGATGGATATGCTGAGCAGTGATACCATAGTGGCCATCTCCACCCCTCATGGGATGGGAGGCATCGCTGTAATCCGTATTTCGGGTCCTGATGCGTTGCCACTTTCGCTGCGCCATCTGTCGGTTGATAGTTTGACGGAGAGAAAAGCTACTTACTGTCGATTCGACGATATTGACGATATCGTTGCTATATTTTACACGAAAGGTTACACGGGCGAACCTACCGTGGAACTCTCCTGCCACGGGTCTCTCTATGTCCAACAGGCGATGCTGCAGGCTCTTGTTGACGATGGTGCCCGACTCGCCGAACCCGGCGAATTCACGCGCCGCGCTTTTCTTAACGGTCGTCTCAACCTCTCGCAGGCAGAAGCTGTGGCGGACCTTATCGACTCTGTGACTCCCGTCCAGCACCACCTGGCCGTCAGTCAGTTGCGAGGTGGCTATGCACGGACTCTCAAAGACTTGCGTCAGCAGCTCCTCGACCTTACCTCGCTTCTCGAGCTCGAATTAGACTTCTCTCAGGAGGATGTAGAGTTCGCCGACCGCACCCAACTGCGAAAAATACTTTCTTCTTTACATTTTCAACTTTCCACTTTACTCTCATCTTTCCGCATGGGTAATGCCCTCAAACGAGGCATCCCAGTAGCCATTGTTGGGCGACCCAATGCCGGCAAGTCGTCGCTTCTCAACGCTTTGTTGGGCGACGACCGCGCCATTGTCTCCGACATTCCAGGCACCACACGAGACACTATCGAGGAGACCCTTACCCTCGACGGTATCACCTTCCGTTTTATCGACACCGCTGGTCTTCGCCATAGCGATGACACCGTCGAGGCTCTCGGCATCAATCGCACCCGCAAGGCCATTGCCGATGCCTACCTGGTCCTCTACGTCCACGACTCCACCACCCCTTGGCAGGAGCCCGACCTCGACCTCACCGATAAGCATGTTATTGTTGTACAAAATAAATCCGACCTTTCCCAACACGCCTTAGCTAATCCTCAATTATCAATTATCAATATTTCTGCGAAGACCGGTACGGGTCTTCCAGAACTCCGTGCCGCTATGCTCGCCGCTGTCCGCGGCGAGATGCCTGACGAAAGCAATGTGCTCCTCTCCAATGTCCGCCACTATGAGGCGATGCAGCGTGTGCAACAGGCCCTCGACAATGTCCGATGTGGGCTCGAAGACGGCACTCCTGCCGACCTTGTGGCCGTTGACCTTCGGGATGCTCTCTACCATTTGGGCACTATCACCGGTGAGGTGACCTCCGACGAGGTGCTGGGAAATATCTTTGGCCGATTCTGCGTGGGTAAATAAAAAACAATAGTGATAACAGAATGACCTTATAATTATAAATAATGTTAAAGTTTGACCCAAAAAACGACCTTCGCCGTCTTTATAATATAGACTAATAATGTTCACAATGAAAAAACACCTCCTGTTAATACTGCTTCTCACCCTGCCGATGTTCGCTTTCGGTGCCAAGAAGGATGGCTACAAGATAACCTTCAAGGTTGATGGTAACAGCGATACCATGATGTATATGGGCTATTACCACGCCCAGAACCGCTATATCTGCGACTCGGCCGTCAACAATGGAAAGGGTAAGTTTGTCTTCGAGGGCAAGGAAGACCTCCATCCCGGACTCTACTACTTCACCAACAATCGTGACCGTTTCGTCGAGTTTGTCGTCTATCGCGAACCCCACCGTTTCACACTCAGCACTGACAACGAGAACTGGATGCTCCGCATGACCGTCAAGGACTCGCGCGAAAATGAACAGTTCTTCAATTTCAAACGTGCCGAAGAAGTCTACTACCAGGAAATGGACGAAGCCAGCCATACTGTCGACTCCCTTGTTTTCCGCAACGAGTACCTCCCACGCTATAGACATACACTTGATAGCCTCAGAGTCAGCTTTGTTCGGAAAAACCCTGATTGCATGCTCTCGCGAATGATGCTCTCCACCAAAGATCCTGATGTTCCGGAGACTCACCCCGACGGTACCCCTATGACAAAATCTGAGCGACGCGATTGGTACATGGAGCATTTCTTCGACAATATGCCTTTCGACGACGATTTTATTATCCGCACTCCCAAACCGGTATTCTACGACCGTGTTATGGAGTTCGTTGGCAATATGGAGAAAATTCAGATGACTCCCGAACTGATTTGTCCGCTTCTTGACAGCATCATCGACCGTTCCGAGTCTGCCCGTGAGGTCTACCGCTGGCTTATCCTCAACCTCACCAACCACTATCTCCAGAGCCGCATCATGGTCTACGACGAAGTCTATGTCCATCTTGTCCTCCGCTATTTCGCTACCGGTAAGGTTCCTGGCGTGGAACCGTCGCTCATCGACGAGCAGGTCGAACAGGCTACCAAATGGGAACGCCTCCTTGTGGGAAAGGTGGCTCCCGAACTCATCCTTTTCGATACGCTACGCTACGCACATTCGCTCCATCACATGCCTGGTCGCTACACGTTGCTCCTCTTTTGGAGCCCCACCTGCGGTCACTGTCGCGATATCATCCCTGCCGTCTACAAGGTCTATGAGCAGTATGCTGATTCGCTGAACATCAGTGCTTTTGCCATTCTTACAGAACCTGATGACGGAACCATCGTCAAGTGGAAGAAATTCCTGGCTGACCACCATATGACGCACTCTCGATGGGTCAACCTTAACGGTGGCGAGGCCAATGTTGACTGGCGCCAGGTCTACGACATCCAAACCACGCCGCAGATATACCTCATCGACAACAAGGATCATAAGTTCCTTGCTAAGAAACTCAACGCCTCCATCCTCGAGAATATTCTTAAGGTACTGATGAATAAAAAGGAATGAAAATTAAAAAATATACATTATGAAACACAAATTATCGATTCTCATGGCTGCGGCTACGTTGTTCGCCGCCGGCTGCCAAAACAAACAATCAGACATGAATGACACTGTAAATCCGTTCTTCTCCGAGTGGAACACCCCCTACAACATCCCCGATTTCTCGCGCATCAAGACTGAGCATTACATGCCTGCCTTCGAGGAAGGTATCCGTCAGCAGAAAGCCGAAATCGATGCTATCGTGAATAACCCCGAAGCCCCTACGTTTGAGAATACCATCCTCGCTTACGAGTATAGTGGTCAACTGCTTAGGGAGGTTGGTTCTATTTTCTTCAACCTCTCCGAGTGTGAGAATAATGAGGAGATGGAAGCCATCGAAGAAAAGGTGACGCCCATGCTCGCCGCCCATGGTGACGACATCGCCCTCAATGCCAAGCTCTTTGAGCGCATCAAGGCCGTCTATGACCAGCGCGAGAACCTCAACCTTAACCCCGAGCAGGCTCGTCTCCTCGAGGAGACCTACAAAGGCTTCGTCCGCAGCGGTGCCAATGTCCCTGCCGACAAGCAGACCCGCTTCCGCGAGCTCAACGAGCAGATAGCCAGTCTCACCATGCGTTTTGCACAGAACGTACTGAAAGCCACTAACGATTACAAGAAAGTGCTTCCCAACGGAGACACCCTCACCCTTGATATGCCCACATGGGAGCCCTTCATGCAGACTTGCGCCGACCGCAAGCTTCGCGAAGAAGTTTGGCACGCCTTTACCGACAGGTGCAAGAGTGGCAAGTTCGACAATACCAAGATTATCGACACCCTCGTGAATCTCCGCCTCGAGCGCGCCAATATCCTCGGCTTCCCCACCCATGCTGACTGGGTCCTCGACGACTGCCTGGCCAAGACCCCAGCCAACGTCTACAAGTGTCTCCTCGACATCTGGACTCCCGCCCTCAAGGTTGCCAAGCAGGAGCGCGACCAATATCAGAAGATGCTCGAGAAAGACGAGCCCGGTGCCAAGTTGCAACCTTGGGATTGGCGCTACTACAGCGAGAAACTCCGTGCTGAGAAGTATGCCCTCGACGATGCCGCCGTGCGCCCCTACTTCTGCCTCGACAGTGTCCGCGAAGGTGCTTTCATGGTAGCCAACAAACTCTACGGCATTACTTTCACCGAGCGTCCCGACCTGCCCACCTATGACAAAGAAGCCCGCTGCTTCGAGGTGAAGGACGGCGACCGTACCATCGGCATCCTCTATATGGACTTCCATCCCCGTGCCTCCAAGCGCAGCGGCGCCTGGATGACAGAATTCCGCGGCCAGCATCGTAATCAGAATGGTGAGAACATTATTCCCATCATCCAGGTGGTCTGTAATTTCACCAAACCTACGGCCGATAAGCCGTCGCTGCTGAACTTCGATGAGAGTGAAACCCTCTTCCATGAATTCGGCCACGCCCTCCACGGCTTGCTGAGCAAGTGCACCTACCCCTCGTTGGCTGGTACCAACGTGCCGCGCGACTTTGTCGAGCTGCCCTCACAGGTGATGGAGAACTGGTGCCGCCACCCGCAGGTGATGAAGATGTACGCCAAGCACTACAAGACCGGCGAAGCCATCCCCGACGAGCTCATCAAGAAGATTGAGGCCGCCGCTACCTACGGCCAGGGCTTCATGACCACCGAACTCCTTGCCGCTTCGCTGCTCGATATGGACTACTACAGCATCAAGCAGAAACAGCATATCGACCCGCTGGCTTTCGAGGAGCAGGCTATGAACAAGATTGGACTTATTCCCGAGATTATCAGCCGCTATCGCAGCCCCTACTTCCAGCATATCTTTACCACGGGTTACGATGCCGGCTATTATAGCTACACCTGGACGGCCATCCTCGATGCCGACGCCTTCGAGGCCTTTGCCGAGAGTGGTGACCTCTTCAATCCCGAGCTGGCCAAGAAGTTCCGCCACCTCCTCGAGAGTGGCAACACCGTCGAACCCATGGACCTCTACCGCGCTTTCCGCGGCAAAGACCCCAGTCCCAAAGCTCTCCTGAAACGCAAGGGAATGCTCTGATTGAACTAAGAGGTGTGAACTAAGAACTAAGAAAGGGCTGACGCAACCAAATGTGTCAGCCCTCTTAGTTCTTACTTCTTGGTTTTTGCCTCAAATCTGCTGTATTACAGCAGCGGCTAGCTCGTTGGCTCGCGCTTCGTTAGCGGCTTCGCTATAGATGCGGATGATGGGTTCGGTGTTGCTCTTGCGCAGATGCACCCAGCCGTCGGCAAAGTCAATCTTCACACCGTCGATGGTCGTCACCTTCTCCACGGCGGCATCGCTCTTATAAAAGGCTGCTACTTTGGCTAGCAGAGCGTCGACATCTATATCGGGCGTCAGGTCCTTGCGGTTTTTGGAGATGATATATTCGGGATAGGTCTTGCGGAGTTCGCTGACTTTCATGCCGCGCTTGGCTAGGAGCGTGAGGAAGAGAGCCACGCCTACCAGAGCGTCGCGCCCGTAGTGCAGGGCGGGGTATATGACGCCACCGTTACCTTCGCCGCCGATAACGGCTCCGGTCTGACGCATCAGAGTGGTGACGTTTACCTCACCCACAGCGGCAGCATTGTATTCGCAGCCGGCATAGCGACGCGTTACATCGCGCAGAGCGCGGCTAGAAGATAGGTTACTGACGGTGTTACCCGGTGTATGTTGCAGCACGTAGTCGGCTACGCTCACCAGCGTGTACTCCTCGCCAAACATTTCGCCGGTTTCGCACACCAGTGCGAGACGGTCCACGTCGGGATCGACCACGATACCCAGGTCGCAGTGGTTCTGGCGAACGCAGTCGCTGATTTGTGTCAGGTTCTGCGGGATGGGTTCAGGGTTGTGGGCGAAATGACCTGTGGGTTCGCAGTTGAGCTCCACGACGTTCTGCACGCCGAGCCGGCGTAGC
The DNA here is from genome assembly GCA_902800395.1 of uncultured Bacteroidota bacterium. Lineage (GTDB taxonomy): Bacteria > Bacteroidota > Bacteroidia > Bacteroidales > P3 > Colimorpha. The sequence continues at coordinate 165,609 of CADCEC010000004.1, forward strand.
AGTCGCGGGATGGCGAGACCGCCGGTGGAGTTCACGGCGTCTACGGCCACTTTAAAGTTGGCCTTCTTGATAGCCTCTACGTCAACGAGTTCCAGGCCGAGCACACGCTCGATATGGCGGTCAATCCAGTCTTCCTCGATGGTTTCCAGACCTAGGTCGTCGACCTCAGCGTAGTTCACTTCGCCGCTTTCGGCCAGACGCAGCACCTCTTTGCCTTCAGCATCGCTAATGAATTCGCCCTTGTTGTTAAGCAGTTTCAGAGCGTTCCAATGCTTGGGGTTGTGGCTGGCGGTGATGATGATGCCGCCGTCGCAATGGCCGTCGATAACGGTCATCTCAGTCGTCGGCGTCGTGGAGAGACCTGTCTCCAACACGTCGACTCCCATACCCTGCAAGGTGCCCACCACGAGGCGGTCCACCATGGCGCCACTCAAACGGGCATCGCGTCCCACCGCCAACTTCAGCCGCCGTCCGGGGTTGGCTCCTTTGAGGAAAGTAGCGAAAGCGGAAGTGAATTTCACGACGTCGAGGGGAGTGAGACCTTCGCCTGCGGGACCGCCGATGGTACCGCGGATTCCCGAAATGGATTTGATAAGAGACATATGTTTTTCTGTTTTAGTACTTTGTTGGTTTTTTTACGCGCATTATTATGCGCTAACGCATAAATCTCTTTTTTATTGTCTTTAAATAGAATCTTTCTTGTGGTCAAATTTTTTTTTACCAGTTTCAAAAAAAGTTGTATCTTTGCAGTCTGTTATTTAAACAGTAAAAACATTTAATTAATTTAAAAACAAACAGTTATGCCAGCAAGAATTAGACTTCAGCGTCATGGTAAAAAGAATCAGCCTTTCTACCACATCGTTGTTGCGGATGGTCGTGCACCTCGAGATGGAAAATTTATCGAGAAGCTTGGCACCTACAATCCGTTGACCAACCCCGCCACCATCGACCTCAATTTCGACCGTGCCGTCGAATGGGTGAAGAATGGTGCTCAGCCCAGCGATACCGTGCGTCGCATCCTCAGCTATAAAGGCGTCCTGCTCCGTCGTCACCTCCAGATTGGTGTCGAGAAGGGTGCCATCAGCCAGGAGACCGCCGATGTGCGTTTCAACGAGTGGCTGCAGGCCAAAGAGGCTAAGATAAACAGCAAGCGCAGCGACGTGGAGAACGACGCCCGCAACACCAAGAAGGCTCGTCTCGAGGCCGAGAAGAAGGCCAACGAGGCTAAGGCTGCTGCCGTCGCCGCCAAGCGTCAGGCTGCCGCCGAGGCTGAGGCTGCCGCTAAGGCTGAGGCCGAAGCTGCTGCCGCCGCCGAGAATGCCGAGGGCGAAGCTGCCGCTGAGACCGAGGCTCCCGCCGAGGCTTAATCTTAACGACAAGGGCTCTTTTGTTTAACGACAACAGAGACAACAAAGACAAAGGAGAAACGCAACATGCGTTTCTCCTTTTTTCGACATCTAGTTTGATGTTCTCTGTTGTCGTTGATACAATAAAAAAGTATTTTTGCCGTTAATAAAACATGAATATAGAAGAATGTTTTTATTTGGGTAAGGTGACCAAGCCGTGGGGCGTGAAGGGCCAGGTGGTGCTGTTCCTCGATGTGGATGCACCGGAGGATTACGCAGAGCTCGACTCCGCCTTTGTGGAGGTGAAGGGCAAACTGGTGCCATATTTCTTTCATGTCGACCAACTCAACGGCAACAAGGCTATCGTAACCTTCGAGGAGATCTCCGCTGAGCAAGCGGCAGCACTCTGTGGCCATTCGCTATATTTGCCGCTGGATTTGCTGCCAAAACTGGAGGGTAATAAGTTTTACTTCCACGAAGTGGTGGGTTTCAGTGTGATAGACAGTGAGAAAGGCAATATTGGTACCCTCGCACAGGTCATCGATTACCCCGCACAGCCGCTCTTCCAAGTGATGAAAAACGAGGTGGAGATACTTATCCCAGTTATCGATGAGGTGATTGATAAGGTGGACCGCGAGAAAAAAACACTCTATATTACAGCACCTAAAGGGCTGATTGATTTGTATCTTGAGAATATCAACACCGAGTGTTGAAATGTTTTTCCCGTCAGTTCGGGGAAAATACCTATTTTTGCACTCAGAAAAAAACGAGAAACCATGAAAGCGAAAGCCAAACCCCAGGAGAAGAACCGCTACTCCCCCGAGGAATTGCAGGAATTTAAGGAGCTGATTCTCGCCAAGATAGCCAAAGCTGAGAAGGATTTGGAGATGTTGCAGCAGGCTGTTGCCGGCAGCGAGAATGATGTGACTGACACTGCCCCCACCTTCAAGACCCTCGAAGAGGGCAGCAATGTGTTGCTGAAAGAAGAAAACCAGAAACTCGCCGCCCGTCAGCAGAAGTTCATTCGCGACCTCCGCGCCGCCCTTATCCGCATCGAGAACGGCACCTACGGCATCTGCCAGGCCACGGGCCAGCTTATTCCCAAAGAGCGTCTGATGATTGTTCCCCACGCCACAATGACCGTGGAGGCCAAAGAGGCCAGCAAGAAGAGGAAATAATACATTTCACCTAATCATATATATTACCACTTTGACAATGTTGGAACCGCTCTTTCATTAGGGCGGTTCTCTTGTAAAAAGGTTATTGGTTATGGATCGTAAGTTATTAAAAAAGGGTCTAATAGGGTTAATGACTCTAATAGGTCTAATGGGTAATGTGTGGGCGCAGGAGGTTGTTGAGGATACGGTGGTGGCGGTCAGGATACCCAAAGGGCTCATTGACGATATGCTAGCCACCAACGAGAAGTTGCAACTGCCTGTGGCGGTGGTGCGCTTTGCTGTCGACGACGATGAACTGGACAACAATGCACTTCGACAGCTGAACCAGATGGTGACACAGATGGAGATGACGGATAAGGATGCGGAGTTTTATATTATCGCTTCAGCCGACGATGCCAACGAATCGCAGAGGCACAACCGCAAGCTCTGCAGGAATCGCAGTCGGGAGGTGTATGAGGCTTTGACGGAAGATTTCGGTGTCGCCAAAAACCGACTGAAGGAGCTCCCTGACGGCGGATTCTCAGAATACGAACATCAGTACAGCGAGCGGATGGTGCTTATTATCCGGCACACTCCTGAGACAGAGGAGGTTCTGCAGAGATGGATTCCCACCTTTAACAATTAACCAATCCGCGGAATGGCTTCGATAAGGGTTCGGGTATAGTCGGTCTGTGGATTAGCGAAGATATCGTCGGGAGTGCCGCTCTCGACGATTTTTCCTTTTTGCATCACCATGATACGGTCGGAGAGGAATTTCACAACGCTGAGGTCGTGGGTGATGAAAAGGTAGGTGTAGTGGTACTGGCGCTTAAGGTCGTTGAGGAGGTTGAGCACCTGTGCCTGTACGCTGACATCAAGGGCGGAGACACTTTCGTCACACACCACCAACTCGGGCTGCAGGATTAGGGCGCGGGCAATGCAGACGCGTTGCCGCTGGCCGCCGCTGAGCTCGTGCGGATAGCGATTGTACCAGTCGGGATTGAGGCCGACCTGCTGCATGAGTTCGAGTGTGCGGCGGCGTTCGCCGCCGCCGTGAACCTTCAAAGGTTCACTTATCGCATCGCCAATGGTAATCCTTGGATTCAGCGAGGAGTAGGGGTCCTGGAAGATAATCTGCAGCTTGGGACGCAGGGCGCGCATCTGGCGGCGGGAGAGACTATCGAGACTCTGGCCGCGGTAGAGGATGGTGCCGTCGCTGTGGTCGATGAGCCGCAGCAGGGCGCGACCGAGAGTTGTTTTTCCACAGCCGCTCTCACCGACTAGACCCAGTGTCTCGCCCTCCATAATGTCGAAACTGATGCCGTCGACGCCTTTAAGTGTCTGCAGTGGCTTACCGAAGAGGCTCTTTTTCAAGGTGTAGGTGACATCGAGGTTGCGAACCGAAATGAGGGGCTTGCTTGTTGGACCTATAGGGTCAATAGGGCTAGGTCTAATGGGTTCTTGGGCACCATTCAAGAATTCTTCCACCGTCGGCAGCCGTTCCGGGCGGCTGTCGAGGGGCGGGCGGCAAGCGAGAAGCCCTTGGGTGTAGGGCTCTTTAGGATGGTGCAGGATGTCGTAGGCAGGCCCTTGCTCGACGACATGGCCGCGATACATCACTAGGATATCGTCGGCAATTTGACTGATGACCCCTAGGTCATGGGTGATGAAGATGATGCTGATGCCGTGTTTCTGCTGCAGCGAGCGCAACAAGTCGAGGATGGTCTTCTGTACGGTGACGTCGAGGGCTGTGGTGGGTTCGTCGGCGATGAGGATATCTGGGTTGTTGACGAGAGCCATCGCAATCATCACGCGCTGCTTCTGTCCACCGCTGATCTCGTGGGGATAACTGTCGAAAATCTTCTCGGGGCGGGGGAGGAGCACCTCCTTGAAAAGTTCGATAACGCGGTCCTTGAGGTCTTTAGAGTCCTTAAGGTCCTTAGGGAGGTGCGCACGGAGCATCTCCATCACCTGTGCGCCGCATTTCTGTACGGGGTTGAGGGAGGTCATGGGCTCCTGGAAAATCATCGCGATGCGACGGCCGCGGATGTCGCGGAATTGCTCCTCGGTGAGGGTGAGGAGCTCTGTGCCGTCGAGTTTGGCACTACCGCTGACGGTGGCGTTTCTGGGCAGCAATCCCATGAGGGCCAGAGAGCTGACACTCTTGCCGCTGCCACTCTCGCCCACGATGCCGAGTGTCTTCCCGCGCTCGAGGCTCAGATTCAGATTCTCCACCACCGTACGTCCGTCGAAAGCCACAGACAGGTCCTGTATCTCGAGTATATTGTTCTCTTGATTCACGTTTCTGATAACGTAAAAAAAAAAGAAAAAGTATATTTTCCCCTATGGAATAAAAAAAAGTTGTATTTTTGCACTTTAATTCAATGAACAAAAAATAAAGGTTAAGATATGAAGAAATATTCTATTCCCTTTCTGTTAAGCATCTTTATTTTGGCCTCCTGTGGAGAGGGTGAAAAAAACAAAAGCGGCTGGAGCGACAGCATCGTCGTGGACGCCCTCATCGTTGCCAGCGGAGACAACGCCGGCCAGCGCGACTATGTTGGAGTCATCGGTTCCGAGGTGGAAGTGGACCTGAGTTTCACCCTCGGTGGCACCCTCACCAAAGTGGCTGTAAGCAACGGCCAGAAAGTGCATAAAGAACAGGTGATAGCCGAGGTTGACGGCACTACGGTCAACAGCCTCCATAGCACCGCCCTTGCCACCCTGCGCCAGGCGGAGGATGCCTATAACCGTATGAAGAATGTACATGCGGAAGGCGGCATCAGCGATGTGCGCTGGATACAGATGGAGACAGATCTTGAGAAGGCCCGTCAGGCCGAGGTAGCCTCCCGCAAGCGTGTGGCAGATTGTGTCATCAAGGCACCCTTCGACGGTGTGGTGGCGTGCAAGAACCATCATGTGGGCGAGGAGATGAAACCCCTCGAACCCTTTGCCCGTATACTTGACATGCGGCGTCTCCGTGTCGGATTCTCAGTTCCGGAGCAGGAGGTAGGGCTCCTCCCTGTTGGCACTACTATTACCGCCACCATCCCAGCCCTCGACGACCGGGAACTGACTCTCAAGGTCACCGACAAGAGTCTTATCGCCAACCCCATGGGACATACTTATAAAGTCTATGCCACCATTGCTTCAGGCAATGTCGAAGGGCTTCTGCCCGATATGGTGGCTAAGGTGCATGCGACGCTTAGCGCCAAAGCGGGTATCGTCGTTCCCTCCGAGTGCGTCAGCGTAATGCCCGAAGGGACGGTGGTGTGGGTTGTGGAAGGAGGTAAAGCCACTCACCGGCTTATCACCGTGGGTGACTTTATCCGCAATGGCGTGGTGGTCGAATCAGGCCTCAATACCGGCGACACCGTGGTTACCCTTGGTCAGCAAAAGCTCTACAACGGAGCGAAGGTGAAAATTAGAAAATAGCAGAATATGGCGCGAAGAAAAACCAATATGATAGAAGGGGCGATGCGCAGCTTCCCCATCTTGGCACTGACGCTGATAGCGGTGGTGTTGATAGGCTTTTATGCGTTGCCTCACCTGAAAAAGAATGAGTTTCCCGATGTCACCATCCGCCAAGGTGTGGTGGCTGTGGTCTATCCTGGCGCCACCGCCGAGGAGATAGAGGAGCAGGTGGCTTCGAAGGTAGAGGACTACCTCTTCACCTTCAACGAGGTCGACAAGACGAAGACCTACTCCTACAGCAAGAACGGCATGCTGTATGTCTTTGTCTCCATGGTGCATACCGATGGCGACACGAAAGTTACCTGGTCGCGCATCAGGGAGGGCATGACGTTGTTCCGCATCACCGAACTGCCGCAGGGTGTGGTGGCGACAGCGGTTATCGACGACTTCGGCAACTCGTCGTCGCTGCTCTTGGCTATGGAGAGCGACGAACGCTCGCCACGCGAGCTCGAGGATGCCTCAAAAAAGCTTTCTGACCGGCTGAGAGAGATACCGGAACTGGGTAAAATCAGCATCGTCGGCGACCAGAAAGAGGAGATTGCCGTTCACATGGACCCGATGAAGCTGACGCAGTATGCCATTTCGCCCACCCTCGTGTCGGCCGAGCTGGCCGCTCAGGGCATCCGCACGGTCTCTGGCAAACTGGTTAATGACGATGGTCACGCTATGGTGCATGTCTCCATACCCTTCGGAAGCCTCTACAACATCAGCGACATGATTGTCTTCGCCGACCCCCTTACGGGACAGACCATCCGTCTGCGCGATGTGGCTACCCTCGAGGCACACTACCCGGAGAATACACCCCACATCAGATACAGCGACTCCACCACCCACGGCCACCGCTGCATCATGCTCTCGCTCGAGATGCGTAGCGGCAACAACGTGGTGGAATTTGGCGAGGATGTGGAGGATATTATTGCCAAGTTTGAGCAGGAGTTGCCTCCCGATATCCATATCCACCGCATCACCGACCAGCCACAGGTGGTCGACGGCTCTGTCCGCTCGTTCCTGAAAGATCTCATCGAGGCCATCCTCGTGGTTATCCTAGTGATGCTGATGCTCTTCCCCCTGCGTACGGCCATTGTTAGCTCCACATCGGTGCCCATCTGCATCGCCGCCACCATTGGCATCATGTATTTTATTGGCTTCGAGCTCAACACCGTCACCCTCGCCGCCCTCATCGTCGTCTTGGGTATGATAGTGGACGATTCGGTGGTGGTCATCGACGGATACATAGACCTGTTAAAGGTTGGTCATTCGCGATGGTACTCGGCCGCCGTCTCCACGTCGCGACTGGCTGTCTCAATGCTTTTCGCAACGGCTTCCATCGCCTTGATGTTCTTCCCCACGTTGCCTATCTTCGAGGGAACCTTCCTTGGCGACTTCATCAAACTCTTCCCTTGGACAATCCTCATTGCGTTGACTTGTAGCTTCCTTTATGCCGTGCTGGTCATTCCCTATATGTCGGCCAACCTCATCAAGGCCTCCAATGCCAACAAGAAGACAAGGTTCGAGAAAATCCAGGAGAAGTTCTTCAACGGTTTGCAGCATGGATACGAGAAGCTCCTCAGACTCTGCTTCCGCCATAAGAGGACCACCCTCGCCGTGGGTGTCGCTTCCGTGGTGCTGGCAGTGGTCTTTGCCCTTTCCATTAATATCCAGATTCTCCCCAAAGCCGAGCGCGACAGCTTCGCCATCGAGATGTACCTCGATGCCTCCGCATCGGTGAAAGAGACTTCGGCGGCTGCCGACTCGCTGGAGAAGATACTCCTCGCCGACCCGCGCATCACCAGCGTCACCTCCTTTATCGGCATGTCGTCGCCGCGTTTCCATATCACCTACGCTCCGCAACTGCCTTCCGACAACTACGCCCAGTTCGTCGTCAAAACCACGTCCGACGATGCCACCAAGGAGGTTATCAGGGAATTCGCTCAACGCTACGAGAATATCCTGCCCAATGTGCAGATACGCTTCAAGCAGCTCGACTACCAGATGGCTACCTCGCCCATCGAGATATACCTCAAGGGCGACGACTACGACAAGCTGGCCGTAGTGCGCGACACGCTCCTCAATATCATGAAGAACAACCCCAAACTCTTCTTTGTCCACTCTGACTTCGATGAGACCGAGGAAATGGTCGACGTGGTGCTCAAACCCGAGATGGCCTCGCCCCTGGGCATCACCCAGTCGACGCTCTCCATCTACCTCTCCAGTGCCCTTTCCGGCACCCAGCTCACCTCTCTCTGGCAGAACGACTACAACATTCCCATCAAGGTCTACAGCGATGGAGCACAGGATCTCGACTATGGCTCCCTGGGCGACCTCCTGGTGCCTTGTGTCACTCCGGGTATGTGGGTGCCGTTGCGTCAGGTGGCAGACATTGTGCCGCGTTTCCATCACAACAATATGCCGCACCGCAACGGTCTCCGCTGCATCACCGTCTCGGCCGATGCTACCGCCGATGCCGGCCAGATGAAGGAACTCCTCGCCATCGGCGACCAACTCGACAAGATGGACCTCCCCGAAGGTGTCACTTGGGAATATGGAGGCGTGGTGGCTTTCACCAACGAAATACTGCCGCAGCTCATCATGGCTGTGATTGCCGCCCTCTTCGTCATGTTCATCGTCCTTATCATCCACTATGGCAAGATAGGCATCTCGGTGCTCTCCATCTCGATGGCGGTGCTCTGCTTCTTCGGAACAGCCTTTGGCCTCTGGCTCTTCGACCTCGACTTCTCGATGACCGCCACTTTGGGTGTGATATCGCTTGTGGGCATCATCGTGCGCAATGCCATCATCATGTACGACTATGTGGCTGAACTCCGCGCCAAAGAACAGATGTCCATCGCCGACGCAGCCTTCCATGCGGGCCTGCGCCGCATGCGTCCTATCTTCCTTACCTCCGCCACTACGGCCCTCGGCGTCATCCCCATGATTACCGCCGGCACCCTCCTCTGGATGCCCATGGGCGTCGTCGTCTGCTTCGGTACCCTCTTCACCCTCCCGCTCGTCATCACCATCCTGCCGGTGGCCTATTGTGTGGCCTTCGAGAAGAAGGGCACCAACAACCGACCCATCAGAATCGCTGGGAAGTAGGTGACGGTTAATGGTTAACGAATTAACGTTATAACGTAATAACGAGAAAGATGAAACACAACACAATATATAAGAGATTGTTTTGCACCAGCCTCTTGGTTCTTAGTGCTTGCTTCTTAGTTCCGGTGTCCGCTCAGACGCTGACGCTCGACAGCTGCCTCTCGCTGGCCCGTCAGCACAATGCTGATATCCGCAATTCGCGGCTCGCCGTGCAGAAAGCGCAGGCTGTCAAGGATCAAGTCTACACCAAATACTTCCCCAATGTTTCGCTCCGTGCCTTGGGTTATTATGCCGCACAGCCGATGATTGACTTTGGTGTCGACGACATCAGTTCGAACGATATGCGAGAGTTGTTGGAAGCTATCTACGAAGCGCTCTCCGACGAGACGGATGTCAGCAATCGCTTGAACCTGATGAAGAAAGGTGCCGGCGGTTCCATCGTCCTCGCCCAGCCCATCTACATGGGTGGCCGCATCGCCAACGGCAACCGCTTGGCCGACCTCGGCGTCGAAGCTGCCGGCTTGCAGGCAGAAGTGAAGGTGCGCGACGTGCTCGAACAGGTGGAGTCCTCTTATTACCTCGTTGTCGGTCTCAAAGAAAAGTCGGCCACCGTCGATGCTGCCCTCGAACTTATCGACTCCCTTTCTCACACCGTCAATTCGGCCCTCGCCAACGGTTTGGCTACCAAGGCCGATGCCCTTCAGGTGGAACTCAAGCGCAACGAAATCAAAGCCCAGCAGCAACAACTCAACTCCGGCATCCGTCTGGCGCGTCGTCTCCTCTGCATCCAGATAGGCATCGACTATTCCGACAACCTCGACTTTGGAACGGAAAGTGGAAAGTGGAAAGTGGAAAGTGATGCCGATGCAAAAAATCTTTCAACTTTCAACTTTCAACTTTCAACTTCCACCCGTCCTGAGCGTCGCCTTCTCGATCTCAATCTCCGCGCTCAGGAGCTCCAAAAAGAGTTGACCCGCGGTGAAGCGCTGCCCCAGCTGGCGCTCGTTGGCGTCGGATTCTACGGAAACCTCATCCGTTCCAACGCTACGGCCAATGCCGTCGCTTTGCTCTCGCTCACCGTCCCCCTCACCGACTGGTGGGAGACCTCGCACAAGATACGTGAGCACAACCTCCGCATCGAGGAGGCCCGCACCATGCAGGAAGACTACAACAAAAAGATGTCCCTCGAGGAGGAAAAAGCCTACAGCGATATGGTCGATGCCGCTATGCTTATCCGCAGCGACTCTGCGGCTCTCGACCTCGCGCGCGAGAACCACCGTCTGGCTACCCTCAACTACTCTGCGGGTGCCAATACACTCAACGACGTGCTACAGGCACAGACGCTCCTCCTGCAGGCACAGAATGCCCTCACCGACCGACGTATCGCCTATCTCATCGCACGTCGTCGGCTGCAGGATCTCACTTCTCAATCTTCTCCCACAGAACGCTCTCGCTGATGAGCAGCACTGAACCGCTGATTTCCAGTTTGCCGTCCTCTTTGAATTCGGCAGTCATCTTGGCACGCATGCCGCGCTGCGGATCGTAAATCTTGGTGCCGTCCCAGCGATGCTTCTTGGCGTTATATTTCAGGCCGCTGAAGAGCACTATCTGGTCGCAGGGGACATTGCGCAGCGACTCGTCGGGGTTCTTGGTGTCGAGGCGCTTGTTGCCGTTGGCATCGTTGGGGTTCTCCATCCAGATGATCTGTCCCTGGTAGGTGCCGTCGTCCAACTTCACGATGGTCGCTTTGAAAGCGTCTCCATTCTGTAAACCTTGGTAGGTACCGACGATGTTGTCGCCAGCGTTGTTCAGCGCACTCTGAGCCATCAGGCCGGTGAATGCAAACATGGTGATTACCAGTGTGGTGAAAAGCTTTTTCATTCTTGTATGTTTTTTAGTTAACGCTGCAAAAATACACAAAATCCTCCAATAAAAATCCGTGCCGGAAAAATATTTTTCCCTCCCCCTGCACTTCTACCAAATAAACCATATATTCGCTTGTTGTCCGCTTGTTGTCCGCTTGTTGTTCGCTTGTTGTCCGCTTTTAAAGCGGACAACAAGCGAACAACAACTGAAGATGAATCGAAAAAAATAGTAAGAGTGAGCGTGCTGTGATTTATTCGGGGAGAAAAGCAGCACGGCCATCCTAAAAAAATAATTTTGCTGATTCAAAAAAAATACGTACCTTTGCAGCGTGAAAAACAATGTAAATATGACACCTAAACCATATAATACAGAGGATCAGTCCATGCCAGTAGCGGCAGAACCCGCGACTGTTTATAGGAAAATGGAAGGCAATGACGAAAGGATTATTTCCACATTCCACTCCCATGAAGCCAACGGAAACACTGCTGGGCGTATGAGTGTGGATGAGTATTTTGATGAGTTGTGGTCCATGTATCTGAAGAAACGTGAGAACCTACGAGCCTGAGTGTCGCACAACAAACGATGGGTTTATATCTTTCATATCGAGAATGACACAGTGGTGATTGATAGAATAAAAGCAGCGAAACTGATTAAAAGATAGAAATAGTGTATCTTTGCAGCGTGAAATTGATAAAATGATGATGACATAAAACGTAGAAATAGACAAAGACATATTGAGCTTGACGCTCTTGTTTCCTTTGAGTAAACGGTCTGGAAAATCATTTACATCTGTGTGGAAATAAGATTGCGGATAGTTCACGCGATGGCGTGGATTCTTTCCCCACTTATTTACACAAAGGTAATTCCAGACCACCTTCTCAAAGAATAAGTGACATTTATAACGAAAGGATTTGCGCCTTTCTTTATGCCCTTATCCTAACATCGGCTTCCAGCTTAATAGTCGGGATCCGAAATGTTTTTAACCTTTATAAAACTGAAGAGGCGACAGGATAAAACTGCCAAAACAACAATATGAAAACAAAAAGATTGATAGTACTACTATTTGCGACAACGGCCATTCTCCTTACAGCCTGCACGAAAGAGAAGGAATACAATGTACCTGTACCAAATATCCTTGGCACCTGGGTAGATGATGACGGGTCTGGCGTAGTCGTTTCGTGGACTTTCAAATCAAACAAAACGGGCAATGAGCATTTGATTGTTTCCTACAATGGTGTTACGCTCCGCGACTATACGATAAACTTTACCTATTCCCAACATGAGAATTATGTTGATTTCAAAAACGACAATAAAGAATGGACATATGATGTAACGGTGACGGGAAATCACATGAGACTTGGAAATGCTGAAGATGGATATTTTGAATTAACCAAACAATAAACAACATGGAAAAAAACATTTATGTGCAAGAAATCGCACGCACAACATGGTACCATACATCTGGACCGATAAGACCACGCCGTATGTCTTCAGGGTCAAGCAAAAGAGGCTATAGCACAATAATTCTCATTGTTGCAATATTCTCCGTCTTCGGGTTGGTTGCTTGCAACGGAGGTGAAAATGCATCACAAGAGCCTATTGCTCCGTCCGAACAGGTAAATGTTGACTCTCTTGCTGTGGCATTACATGAAGTTGATAGTATTCTTAATAGCGGTCAGCTTGCGCACCTGGACGTGTATGAAATCGGCAAAATAAAAAATGTGTCGGTGAGTGTGCAAAAGGCGACAGCAGGTGATTGGGAAACAATATGGATTAATTTTCGCAAAGATTGCGGTGGCGAGTACTATTATTCTTGGGAAGATGCCAGATTACTTTATGACGAATGCCAATACTTCATCAATGCCATCAACACCATTCATTCCAATAGAGAAAGAATTGTTGACCATGAAGAAAGGTATGCATATATGACGAAAGATGACATCCGAATATTTGCCTATGCAAAGAGTGGAAACGCATGGACAGTTGAATTAAGTGTTGACTATCACAAACAGAACTCAACTATTACGCTAAACAGCAGTGATGTTGAGGGCTTGATAAACCTCATTCAAAAAGCACAGGTAAAAGTCAACGAAATCAAATAAACACGACCAAAATGAAAAGAACGAGTTTAATCTTATTTTTTAGTTTAGGGTTAACCCTTTTATGCGGATGCACAAAGAACGAGGATAATGAGACATTGAACATTCCAAGTTCTTGCACCATTTATTATGGCGATAAATACCAACTCAACTCATATCAAGAGTGGAAGAGTTCAAAACCATTCATTGCTACTGTTGATGGAAGTGGGACAATTGTTGCCAATCATGCAGGTGGTTGTACCGTATCATGTTCAAAAGGAAGTTGTACAGTCAACGTAATTCCGACAAAGACTCTGTATAACGAGCCATTATGCGAGACAAATTTGACTCCCAATAAAATAACCAACAAGTTTGGGACGCCAGATTACTGGAGTGATGATTACATGGTATACAGGACGGGATTATCTTCCACCCCGTATATCTATTATGCATTTGAATCATCAGGAAGCCATCGCTTCAAGGGCGCATCTGTTGTGGTCAAGAAAACACTATTGAATGACCTGTGTGAGCATTTAAACCAGCGTTATGCTCGACAAGATGCCAGCTATTACATTTGGGCAGATGAATATGTAAACAATGCTAATGAAATTACGAAATACGTGGGTATCCGTGAAGATGGTGGCATTGGCGGCGGTGCTATGATACCATTGATTGGCCCAAATAATACAAGCATGTGGTATACGGAGTACTACAGGGTAACTTATGAACCTGCAAATTATTAATCCAACAAACGTCATGCAATTACAAAAAGAATAGTTTAATCCACAAATAATATAGCTATGGACATAGATAAACAAATAAAAGAGGTTGAACTGCACGGTCAAGTTCAAATGATAGAGGGACATTGCAGAGCATTGTATCGTATCACCGACGGAAAACAGGAAGTGACGGAAGGCACAATAGAAGCCATACATGACATCTGCAAACAAATGCTCGACAAAATCGAGAGGTATTACACTATGGAAGCCGAATTGCGGAAGATGTCGTGAGGGATGCACTTACAACGTTTAAGTCATCACCTGATGTAAAGGCATGTCAGATTTGATGTAAAGGCACATGACACTCTGGTGTAAAGGCACGTCAGGTTTGATGTAAAGGCACATGACACTCTGATGTAAAGGCGCGTCAGATTCGATGTAAAGGCACATGACACTCTGATGTAAAGGCACACCATTTTGTGGAGGATTACTTCACCTCCTCGTAGTCGACGTCGGTGACATTGTCGTTGGGGTTGCCACCTTGCTGACCTGCGCCAGCGTTTTGTAATAATGCGAGACAAAATTGCATAAAATAGTGGAAGCGCATCCTTTATTAGTATGCGCTTCCACTATTTTCATTTGCGCGTTAACATGACTCTTAACTCTCCGTCAACGTGCCAGTAGGCTTTGCCGTCGCCTCCGAGGTCGTACTGATTCGTTAACTCACGCTGCAAGAGCGGTAGCCGGTCGTACTTCGCGTTTTGAATCATTGTCCGTTCCCGACGACGGAAGCGTCGGTGGCTCTTAGCTTTTCCTCTCTTCTGCGAACAGGCAACCCATGTGCCTGCGCAAGTTTTCTTTCTGCTTTTTCCCATTGTGCCTTGAATGTTATGGACGGTTGCAAACTCTTGCTCCGCCGTCCGGTTGAACATTACAAGACCGGGGCTTCTTCGATTGTTGTCATATCAGTTTTCATTTCTTTTTTCAATTTCTTTTACCAACTGACGGAGATAGGTGTCAGAAACGTTGCCGATTTCAGACTTGTCATAAATGGACATCAGCGTGATATTAACATCACTCTCCGTCTGCTGCACATTGTATGTGATAACCCTCGCACCACCACTTTTACCCTTGCCCTTTGAGGCAATGGCCATACGGTGCTTATAGGTGTTGCCACCCAGCGGGGTGCCGCTGAAAGGATTGCGCTCCAATTCGTCGAGGAAGGTGTTGTAGTCGTCGACAAATGAGCGGTATTTCTTGGCCAATGCCTTGGCGCGCCGCTCGAACTCGGGCAGGTATTCAAATGTGACCATTACGCAAAAAGGTTTCTTGCGTTTTTGCGGGCCTTGCCGGCATACAACTCATCGAAAGCCGTAGTTAGGCTTTCTTTCACCATCTTGGACTGCGCTTCCTTGGTGTCAGGCTCTGCCTCTTTCGCGCCCAAAGTGAACAGCACCTGAATCAGCTGTTTGATTGCGCTGTTTCGTCCGTCATATTCCAATGTGATTGTCGCCATAATATTTTTTTTTATTTTTCTGCTACTATAACGCACTTATTGTTATTTTATTGTGCCGATTATAAAAAGAGGTGCAATCAAATGGTTGCACCTCTTTACTGTTGGTTAGACTCTATCTTATTTCACCTCCTCGAAGTCGACGTCTTGGACGTTCGGATCTGAGCCGTTGCCACTTTGCTGGCCAGCGTTGGGGTTGCCGCCCATGTTGTTGGGGTCAAAACCCTGTCCGGGGTTCTGTCCGCCGGCTTGCTGCTGGGCTTTGTACATGTCCTCGCTGGCGGCCTGCCAGGCGGCGTTGATCTTGGCCATGGCGGCGTCGATCTGCTGGACGTTGCGGGCGCTGTGGGCGGCCTTCAACTCGTTCAAAGCACTCTCGATGGCGTTCTTCTTGTCGGCGGGAATCTTGTCACCGTAGTCCTTGAGGTTCTTCTCGCTCTGGAAGATCATGCCATCGGCATTGTTTATCTTCTCCACCTCTTCCTTGGCTTTCTTGTCGGCGTCGGCGTGGGCCTCGGCTTCGGCTTTCATGCGCTTGATCTCGTCTTCGCTCAAGCCGCTGCTAGCCTCGATGCGGATGTTCTGGCTCTTGCCGGTGGCCTTGTCGAGGGCACTGACGTTGAGGATGCCGTTGGCGTCAATGTCGAAGGTGACCTCAATCTGAGGCACTCCACGCGGTGCTGGCGGGATGCCGGCCAGGTGGAAGCGGCCGATGGTCTTGTTGTCGTTGGCCATGGGGCGCTCGCCCTGCAGCACGTGGATCTCCACCTCGGGCTGGTTGTCGGCAGCGGTGCTGAAGACCTGGCTCTTCTTGGTGGGGATGGTGGTGTTGGCGTCGATGAGCTTGGTCATCACTCCGCCGAGGGTCTCGATGCCGAGCGACAGCGGAGTGACATCGAGCAGCAGCACGTCCTTCACCTCGCCGGTGAGCACACCTCCCTGGATGGCGGCGCCGATGGCGACCACCTCGTCGGGGTTGACGCCCTTGCTGGGCACCTTGCCGAAGAACTCTTCAACCTTCTTCTGCACAGCGGGGATACGGCTGGAGCCGCCGACGAGGATGACCTCGTTGATGTCGCTGTTGCTGAGGCCAGCGTCGCGCATGGCCAGGCGGCAGGGTTCGATGGTGGCGCGAATCAGGTCGTCGCAGAGCTGCTCGAACTTGGCGCGGGTGAGTTTCATCACCAGGTGCTGCGGCACGCCGTCGGCCACGGTGATGTAAGGCAGGTTGATTTCGGTCTCCATCGAGCTGGAGAGCTCAATCTTGGCCTTCTCGGCAGCCTCTTTCAGGCGCTGCATGGCCATGGGGTCCTTGCGGAGGTCGATGCCCTTGTCGCTCTGGAAGCTGTCGGCCATCCAGTTGATAATCTTGCGGTCAAAGTCGTCGCCGCCAAGGTGCGTGTTGCCGTTGGTGCTCTTCACCTCGAAGACACCGTCGCCGAGATTCAGAATCGAGATATCGAACGTGCCGCCACCGAGGTCGAACACTGCCACGTTCATATCCTGGGCCTTCTTGTCGAGGCCGTAGGCGAGGGCGGCAGCGGTAGGCTCGTTGACGATACGGCGCACCTTCAGACCTGCAATCTCGCCGGCCTCCTTGGTGGCCTGACGCTGGCTGTCGTTGAAGTAGGCGGGGACGGTGATGACGGCCTCCGTCACCTCGGTGCCGAGGTAGTCTTCGGCGGTCTTCTTCATCTTCTGCAGCACGATGGCGCTGATTTCCTGCGGGGTGTACTGACGACCGTTGATGTCGACGCAGGGGGTGTTGTTGTTGCCGCGCACCACCTTGTAGGGCACAGCCTCAATCTCCTTGGTCACCTGGTCGTAGGTCTCGCCCATGAAGCGCTTGATGCTGTAGACGGTGTTGTGGGGGTTGGTGATGGCCTGACGCTTGGCGGGGTCGCCCACCTTGCGGTCGCCATTCTCGAGGAAGCCCACCACCGAGGGGGTGGTGCGGTTGCCCTCGCTGTTAGCGATAACTACGGGTTCGTTACCTTCCATGACGCTGACACAGCTGTTAGTTGTGCCGAGGTCGATTCCAATGATTTTTGCCATAATATTGTTCCTTTCTTTTTTGTTTTCTGTTTTTAGGGTCCTTAAGGTCCTTAGAGTCTTTAAGGTCTTAAGGCGACACCCTTTCTATAACAATATCCGTGCCAATGCCGAAACACTGACACGGATACTGACAAAATGGCAGTTGGAGGTCGTGACACTAGTGTCGTGCGCGATACAATCCCCACAGATATTCGGTCAGGGCGTCGAATACTTTGGGGGTGCCACCTTCAGGGGCACGAAAGGTGTGGTATTCGCCTCCCAGGATGTATTCCAACATGTAGTCTGCGCCGTCGATGACATAGATACCGTTTATCTCGTCGGGCAGATGGGCGGCAAGGAAGATGTCAAACAGACGACGCACCTCGGCCAGCTCGCTGTCGTTGAGGTCGAACTCGTCGCTGGCCTCCAGCTTCATCTCTTTGAGGGGTATTCCATAGGCTTTGTTGACAAACAGGCGGCGGCCCTCCAGGCGCAGCACGATGACATAGCCCCAAGGACTCCATACCATATAGCGTAGCGTACCCTCGGTGGCAACAGGGCAGCAGAGGCTTGGCTCGCCCAATTCAGGATACACATTGTTGAGGAAATCGTCAAGCCACTTTCGCCGCTCCATCAAGGTCATCAGGTCCACCGTTGTGTCTGCCAGCGAAGCCTCGTTGTAGGGAAGTGGACGGTACATCACCTTAGGTTGTTTGGGCTTGCGCACTTTAGGCTCGCCACGGAGACCCAGATGGCGATGCAACTGAAAGATGGCGGGATAGAGCCACGGAGTCTTCTTGCTATCGTAGGCCATCACGGCGTAATGGTAGGCACTGTCGGCGGCATGGGGAAAGGTGCGCCACGACGGTATGGGGAAAACCCAGTCGGCATAGTAAAGTCTCGCCAACTCCAGGGCATGCGGTTCGTCGTCAATGAGGTAAGAACGGCCTTCATCATACCAGTGCGTATCCCTCGCCATGGGGTTAACGCTAAGGACATCCACCTCGGCGCGCAGCGCACTGTCGCCCTTGTCGCGATTCCAGCAGTATGCTCTGGGTCTGCTGTTCATCTGTCGCAGCACTAGCGAGTCTATGGTCATGTCTTCGTTGATGGTGAAGACTGGATAGTCGTAGCTGTCTAACCCAATGTCGTGCAAAATCAGGTAACAGCGTGCCCCACGGGCGATGCCGGTGAAGCAGACGGTACCATCAGTGGTGTCGATGTGATCAGGACGTGGCATATAGCGGGCCGTGTCCTCGCCCTCCACTATCATCTGCGGACCGCCCAGCATACCGCTCGTCGAATAGCCGCCAGGGAGGAAAATCCGCGCCCGGAACGTCACCTGCCCGTGCAGACACAACGTCGACAGCATCAAAGCTGCAAATAAGAATAGGCGCTGTTTCATAACCGGATTGTTAATTGAACGTTTTTTTCTCCTTATTTATTGTTATCCATCCGCTCCTCCATACCCTTTTTTCTAGAAGACATAGTTGACGCCGGCGTCGAACCAAATGCCGCCGCCGAGGGCGGGGTCGAAACTGTGGGCGAATTCCAGCGAGAGGATGAAGTTTTCGTTCCAAGCCAGTTTGAAGCCTAATCCTGCGGCGGTGGCTATACCCTGCGTCTTGCGGCGCAGCATCTCCTCATCCTGCCCGAAGGCCGCCGCCTGCCGGTCGAGGCGGTAGGGCTGCGTGACGATGCCGAAGTCGAAGAAGGGATTCACGGCGGTGTAGAAATACTGGTTCAGGAAGGTGAACTTGAAGAGCTTGATGCGCAGCTCGACGTTGGCCCACGCCACGCCGTCGGCCACGATGCGGTTCTCGAAGAGGCCGCGCATGGTCTTCGCGCTGCCCAAGCCTTCGGTGAGCATGGTGTGGGGCACCAGCATGGGGATAATCTGCTGCATATAGAACGGCACGTCGCCCGCGAGGGTGCCTGTATAGGCCAGACGATAGGCGAAGACGGGGTCGCCGGCGGCGATGAAGCCCACGGGGATGCGAAGGAAATGTGAGAAGTAGGCGCAGAACTTCAGGTAGTTGTAGCCGCCCGAGGCAAGACCTCCGTTGAGGAACACCTCGGCCAGCAGGCCTCGGTTGGGCGCCGCCTCGATGTCGCGCGTGTCGTACACCAGGCCCGCGCGGGCCTCCAGCACATTGCCTCCCGTGGCCTCGTCGGAGGAGATAAGGCCGGAGGTGACATAGTCGTGGTAGAGGGAGGGGGTGGGTATCGGCACTCGATACTCGAGGGTGTCGTAGTCGCCGATGTTATAGTGCGAGAAGGTGAGGCCGCCGGCGACCTTGAGGGTGGGGGAGAGGTCGCGCTGGAAGTTGGCGAAAGCCTGCAGGAAGCGGCGGTCGAGGTAGTAGTGATTCTTGGTGTCGAGCACCTCGTCGTAGGGCTGCGCGGCACCGTTGAAGCCGTAGAAGAAAGCCAGCGGGTCAATCATATAGAGCGCCGAGAGGGTCATGCGCCAATGTGGGATGAGGTATTTCGAGTCGTAGGTGGCGTAGAAGCGCGAGCGCCCGCCGGTGAAGTGCGACGCTTCGGCGGTGAACTTATGCAGCGGCTCGGGGTAGGTGCTGCCGTCGCCGTAGTAGAAGAGGCTGCCGAAGAGGCCGTACTGGAAGCCCAGGGTGTTGGAGAGCGATATCGTCGGGAAAGCCCCCACGGACCATCCGCGGACCACCTCCTCGCGGGTGCTGTCGGTTGTCTGCGCGAAAGTCGAAGTGCCGAGTGCCAAGTCAAAAGAGAAAAGTGCGATGACGCAGACAATCTTCCGAATCCAAAGTGTTGATGGATATTTGTTTATCATATTTAGATGAGTGAGTTTCTTTCTGCAAAGATACGTTTTTTTTTGTCAATACAGATACTTTATCCCTTCCTCCGTTGTCCCGGCGTGACCCCGAACACTCCAGAAGCCAATCTCCGCTCCACCAAGAACCGTCGCGGACAGACTTCCTCCACCATTTACATCCCGCTGTATCTCACAAGCACACGACAGGTTCTTTGATTTCCTTTAGTTTATCTGCAATTTCATTCACCTGTTTCCTTTTCCACCCCAGTCCGCTAGTGAAAAACATTGTTCGTTTTGTTTGTATGTCTCTTAGTTGTATCACTGTTACCTTATGGAAAAGGAAGGGCGCTCGAATCACCCAACCTTCTTCTGATATTCATCTGTTATCTATTTATCTATTAACTTTCTTCCTTCCTCGCCCATCCCGAGGGCAAGGGGTAGCCTCCCCCGACTGCGCCAGCCGAATTCTTCATTCTTCACTCTTCATTCTTCATTAGTTTCCTCTTCCTCTCCTCCGCCCGATAGACAACGCTGTCATCATAAGCAACGCACCTGGTATCATGGTTCAGGTTGCCGTGCCGATGCGCGCCGCCACGCCGGTAGCCCTGCCGCCGGTGAAAACGAAGGGGTGAAACCGCATGGTTTCTGTGCAGTTCGGCAGGGTGGTTTTATGTGCTATTGTGGACAATCGTTATTTATTGTTTTATGTCCCTTTCTTGTTTTTTTGAAAATAAAGCTGTGTCTAACATTAGAGGGCACCTTATATCCTTATTCCATCTATTAATCTCTGTTAGTTGTTACTTTATGAATGTACCAATCTCTTGCGATGGGTTCCATGTTCGCCCAATTAACAATATGACGATTAAATAGAATAGAATCTATCTGAAACAGCGTGAAAATTGTATCGTAATCGTTATTGTGGAAATCCATTCTTGCAAACATAAAATGTCCACAGCTATCCCTGTTATAATAGTATTCAATATTGGAATTAAGCACATCTGCCATTGTGGACAAGTCTTTGAATAAAGAACAAGCAATTTTATATGAGCTGTCATATCGAGTTGGAGGATATAATGTCAAAATAAGATTGTCTCCATATTTGCTGTCTATATATCCAATGATTGAATCAAGTTCCGTATTTACTAGAATATACTTGTTTTCTCGAATGGTGATATTCCATCCGCAATATTTTCTATTATCAATTAAACAATCACTATTAATAACAGATTCTACAGATGGAAGAGGTTGTTTTTTAGGAGAACAGCTGCATACTACAATTAAAAGACCGTATAAATACAAGTAATATGATTTTTTCTTCATCTTTTTCTAGATTGTTTAACACTATAATAATAACCTAGTTTAATTGACAGCTGGTCATCTCTTGAGTCAAATTCCCCATGACTCCATAATGCATGAAGATTTGAACCAATAATGATATCTTGAATGTTAATTCCCATTTTATGCATTGCTGCACCCCATAGAAAATTGCCCATATTGGAGGCGTTGTGTGCATATTTTTTCCCAGGAACCATCGGGATATATAGCGTATTGTCATTCCATTTCCCGTTGGTTCTATTTATATAGTCAAAATCCAAACGGCCACCATCACTTTCTTTAAGTGCATAACCAATTCTCGGGAAGAAATAATCATCAAGGGCACCGGATTTTTTTAACTGGAAAATAATTTCTTTTTGCCAAATTAGCTTAATACGGTATATAGGAGACACTTCCTCTGCAGGGCAATTCCTGCTATGAGAAAGTCTCTCTTTGAATATAATATCCATCTCCTCTTCCGAGCCACGCCGACAACAACGGTCTGCATCCTGTTGACATGCAAATTCAAAATCGAATCTTTTATTTCCTTTTTTATCCAATACTCGTCCTATAGGTTTCCCAACAGCCCTTATTCTGTTTGAGAAATTACCATCTCCATCAAAAACGATGGTGTCCATCCCGTTAGGGTCAACCAATTTGATGGGATTCCACATGCAGTAATTGTACGGCGAAATGCTGGGGTACTTATCACTCATCGGGTCAACCAACAACCACCCAGTCATCAGCTCATGATCCATATACCTCGCACCGAAGTATCCGAAGCCGGTCTCTTCGTCTCTTTCTTTGCCGGTGAAAGAGAAACGGCCAAAATTTTCGGAGACGCTTTGTGTATAAACGTTGGCCGACAATTGGACAGTTGCCTTTTTTTGAAAAAAAGTGTCAAAAAACGCCTCTTTCACGCCATGATGATTCATTGCGTTTTTCTGTAGCGGGGTATTGCCGACGAGAGACAATTAGAATCGAATCCAATTTCAATTTTTCGGTCAGCTCCATCCAGTATGCTCCCAACGGGGAACTCCAAATTACTCTGACCTCCGACGAAAAACAAACGGACAATCGCTACCAATACACCGCCAACCTCGGCAGCGGGAAGGCGGAGGAGAAGCCTTCCATCAGCCTGCTGCAGTATTGCAGGGATTTTGTCGCCGCGGCCAACATCAAGCCCCAGACCAAGAGTTCCTACCACCTCATGTGCCGCCACCTTGGCAGCCCGTAGGGATGCTCAATGTGTATTTTATAAAATACACTTATAATGTTTTTATGTATTTTACAAAAAACATTTTGTTTGTTTTTGTGTATTTTACAAAAAACATGTATATTTGCACTTGGAATATAGGGCACAATAAAATATAAACCACTATGGATAAGCTTTTTGAGCGTCACGACGAGTATCTCTCCACCACGCCGGTAAAATTTGTACGCCGTTTTTCAGAGCAAATCGACTGGTCACTACAGCTGGTCATCATCAAGGGGCCCAAGGGCGTGGGCAAATCCACGCTTATGCAGCAGTATATCAAGTTGCATTTTTCGCCTGACGACCGACACGTGCTCTACTGTTCTGCCGACTCATCCTATTTTGCCAACCATACCTTGCTGGACACCGCCGAACGTTTCTACCGGATTGGTGGGCGTCATCTTTTCATCGACGAGGTGCATAAATACGAGAATTGGAGCCGTGAGGTGAAAGAAATATACGATTTGCACAAAGATTTGCATATGGTGTTAAGTGGATCGTCATTGTTGCAGATTAATGATGGTCAGACAGACCTCTCTCGTCGCAAGGTGGAATATGTGATGCCTGGTCTCTCCATGCGTGAATTTCTTTATATGGATTGTGGGATAGAAATCGAGCCCATTTCGCTTGAGGCGCTGCTTGAAGCGCCTAATGCCTACTGCAACGAAGTAAAGAAACAATGTCATCCATTGGAGCATTTCAAACGCTACTTAAAGTATGGCTACTATCCCTTCTATCTTGAGAGCAGGAATACCTACCAAAGCCGCCTCGAATCGGTTGTAAACTACATTATCGACAGCGAGTTGACGCGATTTCGCGGCTTGGAGGTGGGCAATGTCCGCAAGATAAAAGCGTTGCTAAAGGTGTTGTCGCAAATGGTGCCTTATGAGGTTGACATTGCAAAGCTGTCGAAGAATATTGGCATCCAGCGTTCAACTACGTTGAAATACCTATATAATTTAGAAGAGGCCGCGCTTATTAGGCGTCTTTTCACCAATATCGACAGCGTGGGCGACTTGCAGAAGCCTGACAAAATACTGCTTGACAACAGCAACCTTCTTTACACTATTTCTGACCGTGAACCAGAGATTGGCACCGTGCGCGAAACATTCTTTTGTAACCAGCTGGCATCGACGGGACATCGGGTGGAATACGGTGGATTGAAAACAGGCGACTTCCGAGTGGATGGCGAAATGGTAGTGGAGGTGGGAGGCCGTGACAAAGGTTTCGGACAGATAAAAGATGAAGAACGTGCGTATGTGGCAGCCGACGACATTGACAGCGCCACTAACATAGCTGGGATGTTGCCTCCATCTGGTCGCGAAGCAAAACGATGCAAAGTTCCTTTGTGGGCCTTCGGATTTCTTTACTAAGCCCTTTTATGGTAATGGTAAGGGCACACATATTCTACCACTCCGACCACCTCGGTGGAGCCAACTGGATTACCGATGTAAGCGGGCATCCTGTGCAGCATCTGCAGTACCTGCCTTTCGGGGAACCGTTTGTTGACCAGCATCCCGCGGGTTATCAGGAGCGTTATACGTTCACCGGCAAAGAAAGAGACGAGGAGACGGGGTACGGGTATTTCGGCGCCAGGTACATGGACCACGAGTTGATGACCAGTTGGCTCAGTGTGGATCCGATGGCCGACAAGTACCCAAGCATTAGCCCCTATGCCTACTGTGCTTGGAATCCAATGAAGTTAGTTGATCCTAATGGAAGAGAAGTAAGCCCAGTATTTAGTTCATCGGGAAAATTTAGAGGATGTACAAAAGAAGGTTATACTGGAGAAATTATTATATATGATGGGAAAAGAAGATTTGACAATCTAGGTGCTAATCAGTTAATTGAATCCACGAGTGGCGATAAAAAAAAGGCAGAAGACTATACATTTTCTGAATACAGGAACACGATGAGCAATAAAGCTAAGGAGAAGATGTATACACATGTTGTTAGTCAATTAAATGGCTATAAAGTCCAAGGTAGTGGCTCTCTGAAACCATTCGATATAGGAGAATTAGAAGGTGGGAAAATATTTTTTGGTAAAGCCCCTGATAATACAAAGGATGGTGCGTACATTTCTACTACAGGAAGAAATAGAATTGTTGCTACAGAATTGAATCTCCCTCCATTGTCTGGAGCATTCATTGGTGAGTTCTATGAAGCGACAGTGGAAAATATTCAAGCAAGTGTTGTTATCCATGAATGGTATGGTCATTTACAGCGAGGCTGGGGTGATGCCAATAAGAACCACCGATATTGCTATTCCGCGGTTTGGAATGATCCATTGTTCCAGAAAACGACTGAAAAATATCAAGAATTTATTAAGAGTCAATATAATTATTATAATCGAATAGAAACCAATAATAAAAAAATTAGATAGCACTATGAAAAAAAACTTTAATGCATTAATCTTGCTTTTATTATTCTTTTGTGGTGTAAAAAACATAAATGCACAAACTACTTATGACAGCATTGTAATTCAGTATTTTCTTACTAATGGCGGCGAAGATATCCAGATTATCATCTATCCTCATGGCTTGAATGATGTTTTCGAGTATGATACCACTCCTTCAATTCGAGTGGAGTGCACGGAAAATATAACCGCCGCTCTCCAAAAGCGTTCGGGTACAGGTATTGTGTATAGTGAGACGCGACAAAAGTGGTTCTTGCTCAAAGATGAATTCCTGATTGATAACTCCGGTGAATCGTATTTTGAAAAAATAATGTCATCCTGCAGTTTTATCAAAAATACTGATGGTAACATATGGGTAAACAAAAGCAATGCTCACGATGGAATATCGGAGGGGTATGCCGTATGTGGTATTCGCTTTTATGGCTCATATGTAAACAATAGGAGCACCACCACTGATTATCATTTTGTACACCATAGTACTGACGTTTTCCGAGAAGAATATTTGAACTTCATTTCCTTACTAAAAGAGTTATGTGATATTCCCCAACATTATTTGGTTAAAAATGCACCTATCTCGAACTGAGAATAACGTTTCGAAAAAAACAAAAAGTGACTCCGTCAACACATAAAACCGAAAGGGTAAACCTCACACGAAACACGCGGTTTACCTTCTTCGTTTTCACCGGCAAAGAGCGAGACGAAGAGACGGGGTATGGATATTTTGGTGCGAGATATATGGATCACGAGTTGATGACGGGGTGGTTGAGTGTTGACCCGATGGCGGGGAAATACCCCAACATAAGTCCTTATGCCTATTGTGCTTGGAATCCGGTGAAGATAGTGGACCCGGATGGATGTAAAATACATTTTTATGATGATTTAACTGCGGTAAAAATAAAAAAATACATGAGAGATTTGTTCGGTGATGACGAAATATTTTCCTACGAAAAAGAATCAATGACAATAAATGAACGAAAATTCAATAAATTTTATAAAAAGGCATCTCCTGATCAACAGACTCTTTTGGATGGATTAAAAACGTTGATAGAGAGATCAGAGGTGGCCACTGTAAAGGTTCAGGATGATGACGAAAACTTTGAGTTTAAATCCTGGAATTGTAATGGATCAATTAAGGCCACTTGTTTTTCTGGATTTACCAAAGAGGAACCTGTGGATTGTATGGGGTATCTAATAGCGATAAACGACAGAGGTATAGACCAACAAGTATCATATTCTACAGAATTATATTGTCTGGGGGGAGTTAGGGAAGACCGCCTCTATCCACTAACCACCACAACAACGGCCGCATCTACATTTATTCATGAAACATTGGACGAGTTGTTAAATAGAACCCTGCTAGGCAATGTAACCAGAGGGAGTGAGGGTAAAGAAAAACTGAAATATCAGAATATTGCTCAACGAATATTAAATAGACCAGAAAGAGATGGAAAAGATCACCCATATTAAAGCATTTTTAATAATCTGCATGCTATTCACATTTGGATATGGTCGTGGACAAAATATCGTTTCTTTTGAATATAAAATACGCAGTACGGATCTTTCTGATATTTTTTTCCCATGTCCTTCAAATATTTGTGATTTTCTTCGTATTACAGATATTTATGACAGCACAAAATATAAAATAACTCAAACAGGAAAAGAATTGCATATATTATTTAATTCTGCCCCATCTTTCGAGTATACCAGAAATGGATCCTGTATTTTAAACACAATGCGTAAAAAATATGAGAAAAATATTTTTACTCATACATTATTTTTAATGCAATGCCCTGATACAATTTATGTTAGTTCAAATGATTGGGATTTTATATTTAAAAGAAATGACTCATGTTATTATAAAATGATAGGCTATACAAAGAACTATGACACCAGCGTTGATTCAATTAAGATATTATATTATTTTGATGGAGACAGCGTTGTTAGAGTTGACAATTTTTTGTCTCGAACAACTTATTTGTACCGCAATACGGCAAACTTCCAACAGAGTAATAATTGTACGATAATTGATTGGGAAGATGGAGAAATGCATTATGTATTAAGTCTAGGGCACGAGAGGATAGAAAAGAGACAAATCTTTGCGTATTTAGGAATACATCCTATAGACATTATGAATATTGAAGATGAATATAACAAATGCAGTAATTCATGTGTACAACATAAGGAGATGATAATATATCATCAATAAATGAAGAGAATAGAGACAAAAATAGCATTAAATATGGTCTGAGGACTGGTACTTATCACATCGAGAAATAATGGGCAATTGAAAAAGTCAGTACATAAGAACAAACCACGAAACAGCACGATTTCCATGCTGTTTTACCCCTTCGTTTTCACCGGCAAAGAAAAGGACGATGAGACGGGGTATGGATATTTCGGCGCGAGATACATGGATCACGAGCTTTTGACCTCGTTCATCTCCGTCGACCGTTACGCAGATAAATATCCGTCCATTTCTCCCTATGCCTACTGTGCGTGGAATCCTATTAGGCTGACAGATCCCTCAGGGGATACTATTGTTGTAGATAAATATGGCTATATTACCCGAAATGACCACACTGATAATTTTGTTTTTCTCTGCGAAAATAACAAGATGACATCAATAGGTGAACTTGGAGGAGAAATTAATATTGATTATGTTTATTCGAATTTACTACGGAAAAATGCCAAAACTGCAAAATCCATGTGGAATCCATTTAAATTCCGAAATCTTGTAAAAACAAGAGGAGAGTGGGATTTAAAGAGCAATAAAAAAACTATTTATGGCTTAGGAAATGACAATAAGAAACCAACGACCTTTATTTACAAGGGCAAGAGAATGGAATCCCAGGATCTCGGGAATCATCACTTTGGATATGTTTCTAAAGCATTTGGACTCTTTTCCGAGGAGTTTGTTTTACGACAAGCAGGAAATTATCAAATAAAATCAGGCACCTCTAAACCAGAATGGCAGCATTACGAGAATATCAACCTTATGCCAAAACCAGACCCAATGAGCTCCGCTCCTGTTGTACCTCAGATGTTGCCGCCATATGGAGATGATCCACAAGATCAAATGTGGATTCGTCAGGGAATGAGTGATTATGTAAAAACAAAACGAAAAAAATGAAATGAGCAGGATGACTTTTTTACACTTTGCTGTGACCTTTCTTCTATTTCAAGGATGCACACTATTTCCCGATGTGGAAAAGAAGATAATTTATGAGTGCCGATATCACGAAAAAATGATTCGTGTCTATTACATTTCTGCAAACGCCACGTCTCAAAACATGATGCAGATATGCTTGGTGACAGATGGAGGAAACGAACAGGTTGTGGCCAACTACGAATGTTATAATTATATTATTTCTGTTGACACCTCAATTGATTACATGAAGATTGTGGCGAGAGACACCTCTGCCTATTTCCCCCATTCACCTGACACCCTATATATAAGAAAAGAATTGTTAAATTAAAGTTTTGATGAGACAATATGTAATATCTCCTGCCTCAATATAAGAGGACCGATATAACCATATCAGCACATAAAACCACCCTGCCGAACTGCACAGAAACCATGCGGTTTTACCCCTTCGTTTTCACCGGCATGGTACCCCGTAAGGGAACTGGACCGAGGGCTGCGTGGTGAGCCCATGAACACTTATATTCCTATACAA
>CADCEC010000004.1:194380-364442 GCA_902800395.1 uncultured Bacteroidota bacterium
TACACGGTTGTTTTACGATTATTTATCGTGGAACAATCGTGGAACAATCGTAGAACAATCGTGGAACAGATTAGTAAAATATTGATAATTAATAAATAACAGCATTATGAAAAATAAGAAAGAAATTCCTGCGGGATTGATGCTCAAAGGTAGGCTCAAAAGGTTCGGGGTTACATTTTATCCTAAACAGGGTCAGACGATTATGCGTCCGTCCAAATCGAAGCAGCCCCGGCGCAACGGCCGAGGAATATTTGTCTCCCGTCAGAAGACACGCCACGCCACAGCCCTGTGGCAAATGCTCACATATTGTCATCCGATGTTTTCCGGTGGCAAGAGTGCCTACCACAGATTCCTCTCGCTGGCACACAGTTTGCCGCCGGTGTTCATTCCCTGCAAGGGCAAGTTGACGGGGGCGTCGCTGCTGATGCCCGACATGCCGGTGAGCGAGGGTACGCTGTTGCCAGTGAAGCAGTGGCTGGGAGAGGTCGCTGGCACTGCGGCGCTCGTCACCAACCTCAAGGCCGACAGCCTGCTCGCTCGCGAG
This sequence comes from uncultured Bacteroidota bacterium, assembly GCA_902800395.1. GTDB lineage: Bacteria > Bacteroidota > Bacteroidia > Bacteroidales > P3 > Colimorpha. Next base: position 194,925 of record CADCEC010000004.1, read on the forward strand.
AAGCTTATGCTTTACACTGTCGTGCAGCAGGTGGAGGGTGGTTGCCCGCGGGCGCGTATGAGGGCAGACGAGGTGGAGAGGAACCGCTTTGTAGAGGTCGACGGCTGTCTGGCGCTGGTGGATGCGGTGTTTGCCGACGAGATGAAAGGGTGGGCGCTGGTGCGTGTCGACGGCGAGCGCTGCTCGACACAGAACCTCGTCACCCGCTGCCGCTACTACGAGCAGTACACCACCGAGGAGGCCCTACTCGCCGCCGCCGCCACCTACGGCGGCCTGACATAAGTGAGCTACCTTTTCTGACAAAAGTTTTGGCTTCAATAACAGGATTGGCTCGGGGAATTATTTTTATCAATACAGATACTAAATCACATAGAAAGGGCGTTATTTGAAAAAATCTATGGGTATGATTGACAGACTCTACAATGCATATTTGGCTTCGCGGACGGTGACGACCGACTCGCGGAATATCACTCCCGGATGTCTTTTCTTCGCCTTCAAGGGGGAGAAGTTCGATGGCAACGCTTTCGCGCCGCAGGCGCTGGAGCAAGGAGCGGCTCTATGCGTTATCAGCGATGCTCAATATAAGGTTGACGATCGCTGCATCGTGGTGCCCGACGTGCTGAAGACCTTGCAGGAGCTGGCTCGCGAGCACCGCCGCCACCTCGAGATTCCCGTCATCGGCATCACCGGCACCAACGGCAAGACGACCACCAAGGAGCTCGTCCACGCCGTGCTGGCCAAGCGTTACAAGACCTCGGCCACCAAGGGCAACTTCAACAACCACCTCGGCGTGCCGCTGACGCTGCTCTCCATCCCCGCTGACACCGAACTTGCCATCGTGGAGATGGGCGCCAACCACCCGGGCGAGATCGAGTTCCTCTGCAGTATCGCCGACCCCGACTGCGGCCTCATCACCAACGTGGGCCGCGCGCACCTCGAGGGCTTCGGAAGCTTCGAAGGGGTGGTGCGGACGAAGACGGAGCTCTACCGCCATTTGGCGGGTGGCGACCTCAGTGGAGCCAATCCTCCAAAGGGCAAACACGGCTTGGTCTTTGTCAATGCCGACAATGAACGGCTGATGCACGAAGCCGAGAAGCTGTCGACCATCCCGGGGCTGCGTTCTGTTATCCCCGCCTACGCTCCCGACAATCCCGCATTCGTACCCTCCACCATCGAGAAGACGCCTCTCAGCATGCTCACCTACGGTCGCTCGCAGGAAGCCGACGTGCGCGGAACCCTCGTCCAGAACTCAAGCAATCAAGCACTCAAACAATCAAGCAATCCCTACCTCCATTTCTATTTCGAGGTGGGCGACAATGTCTATAATGTCCATACGCACCTGCTGGGCAGCTACAACTTCGACAACTGTATGGCTGCCGTCGCCGTGGGTCTGCACTTCGGCGTGGAGCCGTGGGACATCAAGGAGGCCATCGAAGAGTACGTGCCCTCGAACCAGCGCTCCGAATTCAAGGAGACCGCCCGCGGCAACCACCTCTACCTCGACTGCTACAACGCCAATCCCTCCAGCATGGCTGCCGCCATCGCCTCATTCTCAAGCAATCAAGCAATCAAGCAATCAAGCAATAAAATGATGGCTATCATCGGCGGCATGCACGAGTTGGGACACGACGAGCGCAAGGAGCACAAACATGTGGTGGCGCAACTCGACGAGTGCCACCTCGACCGCTGCCTGCTGGTGGGTCCCGAATGGGATGGTCTCAAGTTGCCCGAAAACATGATGCTATTTCCGGACACCGAAGCGCTGCGCTCCTGGCTGCAGGCCAATCCCGTGAGCGGTGCCACCATCCTCATCAAAGGCTCCAACACCAACCGCCTCTGGACGTTGGAAGAGATACTGTAAAGTTTTGCTCCAGCCCTTTGCACAAACTCTGCTTGCGTCGCAGGCCGTGACCAGAGGTCAGGCAGAACGTTTAAAGATAAAAAAGAGAACCTCAATTGAAGTTCTCTTTTTTAAAAATTGTCGGGGTGAAAAGACTCGAACTTTCGACCCCTTGCACCCCATGCAAGTGCGCTAGCCAACTGCGCCACACCCCGAACAATTATTGTCGCCGAAGCGACATTTTTAGGTGATTTCTTCTTTCGAAATCGGGTGCAAAAGTACTAACTTTTTAGATACTGACCAAATTTTTTTTATATTTTTTCTCAATCAGTTGTCTATCAGTATTGTTAAAGTGGACGAACCTGTGCCGGAACTGCATTTTACCTTGCCGTCGCAGCTGTTGAAAATGTTAAATTCGACTGTCTTCGGAAGGGCTTCTTGCAGGTATTTTTCGAGCGAGCGGATGCGGCTTTCGGTGAGGAGACTATTGAAGGATGGGTCGTCGGTGAGGTCGTTGGCGAGCGAAAGTGTAACACGTTTGGTGGGGTTGTCGGTGAGGAACTGTACCAACGGCTTCAGTACCTCTTTTCCATGATTGCTGAGCTCGACATCGGCATCGGGACCGAAGAGGTCGTCGTAGTAGAAACGTTGGCCGACAGGAAGGCCGTGAAGCTTGATGTTGTGCTGCTGTTCGGTGATGAGGTATCCTTCTTCTCCCTGAAGGACGTACATGGGTTCGGTGGTGACGAAAAAGTTGTCCAGACGGTAGGAGAGGTCGTATTGCTGGCCACATTGTAGGAAGAGGCTGTAGCGACCTCTGGCGTCGGAGGTGGCGCTACAGACGGTGGCACCCTCCTGGAGGGCGGCAATCTTCACTCCCGCCAGCGGATGGTCGTAGCGGTCGGTGATGGTGCCCCAGAGGAGCATCCCCTCGAGGTGACCCGGGCAGGAATAGAGCTGTCGGCCGGAGACATCGTCGCGGTTCGAAATCCAGAAGCCACAATCTGCCACAGGGTCGAAAGAAAGACCCAGATTATCGGTGCCTGCGATGTTGAAAGGTTCTGGCAATCGCTGTACTAGACAGCGTCCTATCCGGCGGTGGCCGGTGCTGTCGGAGAAGAGTCGTGTGGCGTAGAGTGTGTAGCGCCCGTTGTCGGAGGGCTCACCATTGGAGGCGAAAAGTAGACATTCGTGATAGATGAAGGGACTGATTTCGTTGCCTGTGGTGTTGATGCGGCGTCCGAGGTTGATGGGGTCGGACCACTCCTCACCGTTATATTGGGAATACCAGAGGTCGAGGCTTCCTCGGTGAAAGTCCTCTTTGGAGGAGGAAAAAACCATCACTTCGCCGTCGGCGGTGAAGGTGGGGTGATAGACATACATGCCCTTGCTGAGGAATCCTCCGTCCATCTTCACCTGCTTCACCTTCTGTTTCCCGTTCTCGTCCACATGACAGCAGTAGAGGTAGGAACGCCCTTTGTCGTCGTTGGTGGTGAAGTAGAGGTCGCCCGTGGAGGGATGACGCACTATATAGTTGATATCGGCGTTGAGCCTGACGAGGCTGGTATCGGGCCGGAAATAGAGGAAACCGGAGCCGTTGCGCTGCGCTTTCATCAGCACCCCAGAGGCGTAGCAGTAGAAATCGCTGTCGAGGTAGGAGACACTGCCCACATGGTGCGGGAGGATAATCCTCTGCTGGCGGTGAACGGTGAAGTCGGTCGATTGTGCGGAGACAGAAGTGAAAAGTGAGAAGAATAAAAAGAGGGAGTGAAAGGGAGTGAAAGGGAGTGAGAGGGAGTGAAAGGACAAATGATATTTTAAACAATGCTGTTTCATGTTATTCTAAACTCTTAACTTTTAACTCTTAGTTTTCCAGCGCCAGCGGTAGCGCTTCGCTGATTTCGCCGATGTAGTGGAAGTGGAGGCCTTCGAGGTAGGCGGGTTCTATCTCCTCGATGTCGCGGCGGTTGTCGTGACAGAGGAGTATGTCGGTGATGCCGGCGCGCTTGGCGGCGAGGATCTTCTCCTTGACGCCTCCGATGGGGGTGACGTCGCCACGCAGCGTGAGTTCGCCGGTCATCGCCACCTCGGGGCGCACCTTGCGGTGGGAGAGCACTGAGACCATTGCCACGAACATGGTGATGCCCGCCGAGGGACCGTCCTTGGGGGTGGCTCCTTCGGGCACATGGATGTGGATATTGCTCTTCTCCAGCGTCTCCTGCTTGATGCCGAAACGACCGGCATTGGACTTGATATACTGGAATGCCAGCGTGGCGGATTCCTTCATCACGTCGCCGAGGTTGCCGGTCATCGAGAGGGTGCCCTTGCCTTTGCTCAGCGAGGCCTCGATGAAGAGTATCTCGCCGCCCACGGGCGTCCAGGCGAGGCCCGTCACCACACCCTCGCGGGGTTCGGGACGGCGACGCTCGCTGTTGTGTATCGGGAGTCCGAGGACCTTGCGTACCTCTTCGTCGGTGACGGTGGACTTGCATTTCTCGCCGCTCTCGAGTTGCACCACGCGGTGACGCACCACCTTGGAGAGTTGCTTCTCCAACTGACGCACGCCGCCCTCACGGGTGTAGTCGTTGATGATAGCGGTCAGCACCTCGTCGGGGAAGCGCATGGTGCGACGGTCGACGACGTTGTCGTGCATAATCTTCGGCAGCAGGTGGCGCTTGGCAATCTCGAGTTTCTCCTCGAGCATATAGCCGCTGAAGTCGATGACCTCCATGCGGTCGAGCAGCGGGGGAGGAATGGTGCCGAGGTTGTTGGCGGTGGCCACGAAGAAGACCTTCGAGAGGTCGTAGTCGATATTGACGAAGTTGTCGTGGAAGTGGCAGTTCTGTTCGGGGTCGAGCACCTCGAGGAGTGCCGACGAGGGGTCGCCGTGAACGTTGCCGCCCTGCACCTTGTCAATCTCGTCGAGCACGAAGACGGGGTTGGGAGTGCCGGCCTTGATGATTTCCTGAATGATGCGGCCCGGCATAGCGCCCACGTAGGTGCGACGGTGGCCGCGAATCTCGGCCTCGTCGTGCAGGCCTCCCAGCGCCACGCGGCGGTAGGGACGGCCGAGGGCTTCGGCGATAGAACGGCAGATAGAGGTCTTGCCGGTACCCGGAGGACCTACGAGGCAGAGCACCTGCGCTTTCACCTGTACCCCTTTCTCGGCCTGACGTTTGCGCACGGCCAGGTATTCGATGATGCGCTCTTTGACCTTCTTGATGCCGTAGTGGTCGCGCTCCATCACCTCGCGGGCTTTGGCAACATCAAAGTTGCCGGCGGCATTTTCCGCCACTGTCCACGGGATGTCGAGCAGCGTCTCGAGATAGGAATACTGCACGGTATAGTCGGAGGACATGGGCTGGATGCGCGAGAGCTTGTTGAGCTCCTTGTCGAACACTTTGGCCACATGCTCGGGGAGGTCCTTCTCGGAGGCGCGCTTGTGCAGTTCATCGACATCGTTCTGGTTGTCGCCCCAGAAGGCGTTGTGGCCATTGTTGCCCAACTCCTCCTGGATGACGCTCATCTGCTGCCGCAGGTAGTATTCGCGCTGCTGCCGCTCCAGCTCCTCCTTGGTCTTGCCGTCGATCTCGCGGCGCAGCTCGTCGAGCCCTTTGAGGGTGCTGAGCTGCTCGAGCATCTTGTTGACACGCTCGCGGTAGCTCTCGCAGACCAGCAGGTCGTATTTCTGGTCGACGTCGATGTCGAGGTTGGTGGCGGCGAAGTTGATGAAAATCTTGTCACTCCCAATACCGGTGAGCATGTGTGCCAGTTCCTCGTCCTGCATGCGCATCTTCATCATCTCTCCATACTGCTTGCGCAGCAGCTTCACCCGTTTGGCAAAAGCCTGCGTGTCCATGCCGTCACTGTTCTCGGGCGCCATGGTGACGGTGCCGCGCATATAGGGCTCGCGGGCGGTAACCGTCAGCGAGTGGCAGCGCGTGATGCCCTGCATCACGGCCACGGTGATATCTGCTTTAAAGGAAAAGACTCTCAGTACTTTGGCAACCACCCCAACGGGGTAGAGGTCGAGCTCAGAGGGTTCCTCTGCGTCGTTCTTCTGGGTGAATACAAGGATATGCTGGTTCGTGCCACTCACTTCGTTGAGCAACTGGCGCGACTTTTCACGTTTGGCTGCAATGGGGATAAGCACTCCCGGAAAGAGCACCTGATCCATCACCGGCAGCACCGCCATCTCGTTCTCGATGTTGTCGTCGTTCAGCAGCACGTCTTCATCCACCTCATCCACCACCGGCACTATATTCGCCCTCACATTCATGCCCTTGGCAAGCATTTCTCCAATCTCATCAAAATCGTTATATTTCATAAATGATTATTGTCCTATTTTTCTTTAACCTTTAACCGTTAACCTTTAACCGTTACCAACATTAACGCATCATCACGAAAAAAGTTTCAATGGCGAGGTAACTTTATTATATTTTATTTACAATAAAACGTGTCAAAAGAACTTATGGAATTGCCTATTCTTGGAAGTAGACGCGTTTGACGCGGGGAGAAACGGAGGTGAGCATCTCGTAGGGGATGGTGCCGGCGGCGGCGGCGTTGCGCTGCAAAAGGTCTCCTTCGCCGAAGAGGACGACGGGGTCGCCCTCGGCGCATTCCACGCCGGTGACGTCGACGAAACACATGTCCATGCAGATGCTGCCGATGATGGGCACCTCGTGGCCGGAGATGATGACATGCCCCTGCTCGTAGCCGAGGTGGCGGTTGAAGCCGTCGGCGTAGCCGATGGGGATGATGGCGATGCGCGAAGGTCGCAGGGCTATCCAGCGGCGGTTGTAGCCCACGGACTCGCCCTGGGCGATGTCTTTGAGTTGCGAGATGCGAGTGACGAGACGCGACACCTGGCGGAGCTGGGCCTGCACCTCGGGTTCGGGAGCCACACCATAGAGGCCGATGCCGAGACGTACCATATCCATCTGGGCCTCCGGGAAGCGGGCGATGCCGGAGGAGTTGAGGATGTGGTGGAGTATCTTGACGCCGGCGGGACGCTCGATGAGGTTGTCGAGGCGGTCGCTCCAAGAGCGGAAGCGGTCGATTTGGAGATGGGTAAAGTCGTCCATCGCGGGGTCGTCGGCGCAGGCGAGGTGGGAGAAGATGCTCTTCACCTCGAGGCAGTCGGCGCACTGGTTCAGACGACGGCCGAGGTCCAGGATGTCTTCTTCGGAGAAGCCCAAGCGGTGCATGCCGGTGTCGAACTCGACATGGATGGCCATGCGTCCACCGAAGAGGCGTACACGGGCGGCGAAAAGTTCCAAGATGCGGAATGAGTAGATATCGGGCTCGAGGCTATATTTGATGATGTCGTCGAATGAAGCTTCTTCGGGATTCATCACCATGATGGGTACGCTGATGCCGTTGCGGCGGAGGTCAACACCTTCGTCGGCATAAGCTACGGTGAAGTAGTCAACATGGTTGAATTGCAGAGCACTGGCTACCTCGACCTTGCCGGCTCCGTAGGAGGCTGCTTTGACCATAGCCATGAGCTTGGTTTCGGGGCGGATGCGCGAGCGGTAGACATTGAGGTTGTGAATCATGGCGTCGAGGTTGACCTCCATGATGGTTTCGTGCGATTTGCGCTGCAAGAATTTAGCTATCTTCTCGAAGCCGAAAACGCGGGCACCTTTCAGGAGGATGGTCTCGTTCTCGAAGGAGTTGATGTCGTAGTCCTGCAGGAACTGGTCGGTGGAGTCGAAGAAGGTGGTCTCGATGTCGGCGAAGCAGTTGCGGTTGTGGCAGAGGGCAGGGCCGATGGCGATGAGACGCGAGATGCCGCGCTGGGCAATGAGTTGTGCGACTTGGGAATAGAGTTCGTTGTCAGGGATGCCACTCTGCATGAAGTCGCTGATGATAAGAGTTTTATGATAGTGCTGATGCTCGTGCTGCAGGAAGTCGAGTGCGATGGAGAGCGAGTTGAAGTCGAGGGAGTAGGAGTCGTTGATGAGGAGGCAGTTGTTGACGGCTTCGTTCATCTCGAGGCGCATCTCGACGGAGGTGAGCTGTGCGCAACGTGCCGCAATGGCTTCGGGAGCGTAGCCGAGGTAGAGCATCAGTGTGATGCAGTGCATGACGTTCTCCTGTGATGCCCGGTCGACGAAGGGGATATTCACAGAGAAAGTATTGCCTTTGAAGGCAATATCGAGTCGGGTACTGCGGTCGGCGACGGTGGTGGAGAGCAACTGTACGGCATTGTCTGCCGAGGAACCCCAGGTGAAACGATTGAGTTGACGGAAACTCTCGATTTCGGAGATGACATTATGAATCTCCTTATGGTCGGTGGAGTAGATAAGTACGTCGCAGTGGGTGAAAAGCTGTAGTTTTTCGGCTACTTTCTGCTGGCGGGTGAGGAAGTTTTCGTCGTGGGCTTGACCGATGTTGGTAAAGATGCCAATAGTGGGTTGGATGATATTTTGCAGTCGGGTCATTTCGCCCGACTCCGATATGCCGGCTTCAAAGATGGCTATGTCGAACTCGTTGTTCATCTGCCATACGGAGAGAGGTACACCTATCTGTGAGTTGTAGCTCTTGGGACTGGAGACAATGCGGTGCTCGGTGGAGAGAAGTTGCACAAGCCAGTCTTTGACGATGGTCTTGCCGTTGCTGCCGGTGATGCCTACCACGGGGATGGAGAACAATGCTCGATGAGAGGAGGCGATGCGCTGGAGCGCCAGAAGGACGTCGTCGACACGCCAGAGGTTGGCGTCGTGGTAGTCGGCAGCGAAGTCGGCGGGTACGATGAAGTTTCGCACGCCGCGCTGGTAGAGGCCATTGATGTAGCGGATGCCGGAGTTGCGCTTGGTGGGGATGGCAAAGAAAAGGGTGCCGTCAGCCTCAGAAAGGGTACGGCTGTCAGTGAGAAGATGGAGGATGGTGTCGTCGGGACGACGGACACTCGCGTCGGAGCATTTTATGACGGAAGCAATTTCGCTGGCTTTCATGATGATTTTTGTTTTATGATGTTGTGGCCGATATGGCAGTCGAGGCAACGACGGCAGGAACAGTAATTGTTGTAAAGTTGTATAAGCGCTTGCGACTGTGCGGCATTCTCAGGAATGAGGCCGACAGGGGCAAAGCGACGGATGATATTATTGTTCTCTGCCGGGAGCTGTTGCAGAAGATTGATGGCTTGTTCTTTATAGCGCTGTTGTCCACGGATTTCGCCGTAAACGAACAGTAAGGGTATCCAGGCGTTGATAATCAAGGTGTCGGCCTGCATACGGCCCACACGTTTCACAGATTTCCGTTCGGTGACCTGGTCGAAATGATAATGCGTGTCCCAATAGTCGGCGGCTTGACAGTTGAAGAATCGCTCCATTGCTTTCACATCTGTCATTTCGAGAAGGGTGGGGAAGAGGCTTGTGGTGGTAGAGAGAAGGTTGGCGAACTGGCTGATGCGGATAGTGGGGAATGCCGAGGGACGGATGCGGAAGAAACGCCAGAGATAGTTGCCGATGGGGGAGAGTGAGGCACCTGTGCGGAGGGCTTCGTAATCGGCCTGTAGCTGGCGTGGGTAATCGTCTTCGAAATAGCCTTCAAGGAATCCGGCCTGCCCCATCAGCACCGCCTCGATACGGCGAGGATTGTCCTTCCAGCGGGCCAGGAATCGGGGGTCGGTGGCTTTGGCCAGTAGTTCGAAAGGCAGGGCGTTGACTTTTCCACCGAAATAGTGGGCCATGAGCCAGTAGCAGGTCTGCTCCCAGTTGCCCCGACTTTCGTTGAGCAGGCGACGCACCACTTCGGATTTGGCTTCGATGCGTTCGATGGTCAGTCGGTCGAGGTAGGAGTGGATTATGAAGGGAGGTACCGCCGGCAGACGCTTCGCGCAAGGAATGGTCTGTGGATCGGCAGGTGTCATCAGGGCGTCGTAGTTGGCTACCAGTGAGGGATGGATAAAAGGTTTGAGTTCCAGTGTGACGGGTTCTTTCCCGTTCTCCATCACGATGCGGCTATCGTGCTCGTAGACGACATGAAGAATAATGCTGTTGTAGGCTTTGTCGGAGGAGTGATGGTGCTGCTTCCAGTCGGAGGAGCGTAGGTGTATCTCGATATTTCCAGCCCATTCGACGCCGCCGATGGAGACTCTTGCGTTGAAAAAGTCGGGACCTGCATCGCGGTTAAGCTCGCCGGGGCGATGAACGACAACAGGCTGCCCATCGGTGGTGGTCAGCCCAGTGCCCAGCATCTGGTGATGCCAGAGGTAGTGTAAGAACGCCTCGGTCATATACTTATCTCCTTACCTACTTTCTCCTTATCTCCTTTTTTAATTGAACATTTCTTTCATCTTGTCGAAGAAGCCGCGTTCCTGTTTGGTGGGGTTGGGTTGGAAATTGGGATGTTTCTGCAGGTCTTCGAGCAGTTTTTTCTCTTCACGGGTGAGTTCCTTGGGTACCCATACGTTGAGACTCACCAAGAGGTCGCCGCGGCCGTAGCCGTTCATGACGGGCAGTCCTTTGCCGCGCAGGCGTACCACACGTCCCGATGGGGTGCCTGCGTCAATTTTTATCTTTACCTTGCCGTTGAGGGTGGGAATCTCCACCGAGGCACCCAGTGCTGCGTCGGCATAGGTGATGAAGGCGTTGTAGTAGAGGTTGGCATCCTGGCGCTCAAAGGTGTCGTGCTCGAGTTCCTCGATGAGGACGATGAGGTCGCCGGCGATGCCGCCGCGCGGGCCGGCATTGCCTTTTCCCTGCATGGCGAGTTGCATGCCGTCCTGCACGCCGGCGGGGATATTGATGGTGATGATTTCGTCGCTCTTGACGATGCCGTCACCGTGACAATCGGGACATTTGTCCTTGACGATACGGCCCTCGCCGCCGCATTGCGGGCAGGCGCTCTGGGTCTGCATCATACCGAGGATAGTACGTTTGGTCTCGGTGACCACACCGGTACCGTGGCAGTGGGGGCAGACCTCCGTTTTGCCGTCTTTCGAGCCGCTGCCGTGGCAGGTCTTGCAGGGGACGTATTTGTTGACTTTGATTTTTTTCTCGCAGCCGTGGTCAATCTCTTCGAGGGTGAGCTTGACCTTGATGCGGAGGTCGGTGCCGCGCAGGACGCGCCGTGCGCCACCGCCACCACCGCCGAAGCCGGAGAAGCCAGTGCGGAAGCCGCCGCCGAAGAGGTCGCCGAAGATGCTGCCGAACTGGGAGAAGATATCGTTCATATCCATACCGCCCTGCCCATAGGCACCGTCCATTCCGGCCATGCCGAACTGGTCGTAGCGGGCTTTCTTGTCAGGGTTGCTAAGGACATCGTAGGCCTCGGCGGCCTCTTTGAACTTCTCTTCGGCTTCTTTATCGCCCGGGTTGCGGTCGGGGTGATACTGGAGGGCTAGCTTGCGGTAAGCCTTCTTCAACTCCTCGGGAGTGGCGTTCTTGTCCACCCCTAGTACCTCGTAATAATCTCTCTTTGCCATAACTTATTTCTCCTTAAAATGCGACGACGACTTTGGCGTAGCGGAGCACCTTGTCGTTGAGGTAGTATCCTTTCTCCACCACATCCATCACCAAGCCTTTCTGTGCTTCCTCGGGGGCAGGAATGCGGGTGATGGCCTCGTGGAGGTTTTCGTCGAATTTCTCGCCTTTCACCTCCATGGCTTTGAGGCCTTTCTGCTCGAGGATTTTCATCATCTTGTTGTATATCAACTGGACGCCCTCGTCCTCAGTGGCGGCGAGTGCACGTTCGAAGTCGTCGATGACAGGCAGGATGGCCTTCATCATCTCGCGGCTGCCGTTGATAAGCAGATCGGCCTTCTCCTGATTGGTACGTTTGCGGTAGTTCTCATATTCGGAATAGAGACGGAGGTATTTGTCGTTTAGTTCGGCTAGTTTCTCGCCCATCTCCTGTATTTTGTCGGCCTCGGTGGGCTCTTCTTTCTCCACGGTCTCTTCGGCCTGTTGCTCTTCAGCAGCCTCGTTGACCACCTCTTCGGCGGCTTTCAACAAATCCTCTGTCGCTTTGTCTTTACTATGTTTCTCTTTGTTGCTCATAATCGTGAATCGTTTTTATAGAAGTACATATATCAAAAAAACTGCCAGTGGCAGTTGAGACTGACAAAATGGCATTCAAGTGTCATCTTGTCACCAGAGGAAGACATCTTCTGGTCGTCGGGGGCGTTGGCGTGTCAGCCATTGGAATCCCGGCATACGTTTCCATTCGTTAGGCAGCTGCATGACAGGATAGGTCTTCATGTCAGGTTTATCGTAGATGACCACTCGTTCTGGTGCCCGGGCGGTGTCGAAATAGATTCTCATATCGGTGCCGGTGCCGGCATTGACACCCACCAGTGTCGGGTTGGAACTACTGTCCTCCTCGGTGATATAATAGACCATCTGTGCGTTGCCCAGCATATCGGCATAGAGAGGTTCTCCTTTGTCGAAATAAACGATGCCTTGCTTGCACTTCAGTTGGTTGTATTTCTCGACATCCACTTGTTCCACGGCGAAGCAGGAACTGCGCAGCCAGGCCTGCTTTACGCCGGCGGTATCGTGTTGCAGTTCGATGGTATCGGCCTGACACTGGTAGTGCTCGTACCACAGCACGGGGTCGTGGTAGAGCGAGAGCAGCGAGTCGGTGGCCGAATAGAACGCGGAGTCGCACATGGCTTGGGCGTCCCAGCGATAGACCTTGACCTTGTGATTGGCACGCACAGTTTGCATGTGATTGGCACTGTCGGTGGTCACATAAACAGTGTCGGCATGCAAGAAAAGCGAGTCGCCTTCGTCGACAAATATCACCAAGGCACTGTCGGTGACGAAGGAGAATCCGTCGCTTTGGTTGGTCTCGCCATAACGACCGGTACAAGTGAGGTTGTTGATCGAATCGAAGATGCGCACATTGCCACGGGCACGTCCGTAGCGCAAGGTGTCGTGGTAGTAGAGCGTATCGCAGTCGATGGTTCGCCCTTTGTTATCGACATGCGAGGCAAGGAAGGAGGTGGCCTCACGACTTGCCGTGTTATAGTCGCCCAATTCGCTGTATACGTATGCCGAATCAGTATAGATGCGGGTGGGACTCTCGAAGTGCGCCACCTCGGTCACCGTGTTGTAAACCAGTGTGTCGGTGAGGAGCAGCATTTCATCATCGGAGAGTTTCACATTATTATATATGTAGAACTCTTTGAACCTGGCATTGTACTGACCTTGTTGGCTATCCAGTTTGCGCAGTCCGCTGACAGCATGTCCCCATTGGGGATAGAAGGCTGTCTCTGTGTTTCGGTTGTACGTGATGTGGTCTGCTCGAAGCTCCGTATTTCCATCGATGAGCAGTACGGTGTCGTCCCAGATGTCGACGATGCGGGCGTTCCCGTCGTAATACAGGCGGTCGCCATAGATGAAAGTCGTGTCGGAGAGTCGAATGACGATATTGCTGAAGGCAGTGAAACTGTTCTCCTGAGTGTTGTAGTGCGCCGAATCGGAACGCAACGTCATGCCTTCGTGACGGGCGGTCACGCCTTGGAACAATATCCAGATATTTCCGTCGTCGGGGTCGCGGGAACCCATGCCAGCGGAATAGGTAATGAGTTTCTGCCCCTGTGCGGCAGGTAACAGAAAAAAGAGGAAAGTGAAAAGCGTAAACACTTTCCACTTTCCAAGTATCATGTTAAGCTTTTCGCTCGTCACACTCAACAATCCACTTTATTTTACACGGGAGCCAAGACGGTCCATGGCGCAGCGGAATCCAATCCAAGAGGCGGACTGGTCTTGGTCGAGGTAACGGCGTGTGGAGGCCTGCAGGTAGTAGGCACGGTCTTTCCAGCTACCACCCTTGATAACGCGTACCTTGTTGTTCACAAAGGTGTGGGCCACATCGTCTTTCGACTCGGCTTTGCGGCGGTACATCTTGTTGGTCCAAGAATCTTCGACAGACATGCTCTCTTCGCTCTCTTCCTCTTCTTCCTCTTCCACTTCTTCGCTTCCACCTTCCTCATCTTCGTCCTCGGTGTCGGTGGGTTCCAGCCAGCTTTCGTTGGCGCCCAGGTTGGAGGCGCGGTCGCCGTCGAGGTAGTTCACGTTATCGGCCTGACGGTAGTTGCGGCGGTTGGCCTGGTACTCCTCGTTGGTGTAACGCATGGAGCCGTCCTCGCCGATGAAGACTTCGTTGTCCTCATCGAGCTCGGGGGTCTTGTAAATATTACCACGGAAGGGATCGAGGTCGTCGCCACCGTTGGGATTGACCACTTTACGATAGACATCCATGCACCATTCGCTGACGTTGCCAGCCATGTTGTACAGACCGTAGTCGTTGGGGAAGTACCACTTCACGGGGCAGGTGTAGTCCCAGCCGTCGTTCAGGTTGCCAGCCACGCCCATGGCATCGCCGCGGGTGCGCTTGAAGTTGGCAAGGAACTGGCCGTAGTATTTCTTGTTGGCAGAACGTAGGCTCTGTCCAGCCCACGGATAGGTCTTATGCTCTGTGATACGTTCGTCATAGGTGTTGCCAATCATGCCGAGGGCAGCAAACTCCCATTCGGCCTCTGTTGGGAGACGGTAATAGGGGAAGAGGATACCGTCGGACTTGCGAATCTGGCGTTCTTCGCCACCAGCAGAAGGATCGAGGTTGGCGATGCCACCACGAATCTCGCCTTCATAGCGGCCGGCGAGGTAGACGTCGGTCTGGAAGGCGTTGCTACCGAGGTTTTCCTGGTCAAGGGTGAGAATGCCCATGTCAATAAGGATTTTTTCGTTGACACGGTCGGTACGCCAGATGCAGAACTGCTGAGCCTGTTCCCAGGTCACACCCACCACGGGATAGTCCTGATAGGAGGGGCTCTGGAAGTAGTGGTCGACGAAACTCTCGCGCCAGGCCAGACGGTCGCGCCAGGTGGCGGTGTCGGGCATGATGGCTTTCACCTTCTCGCTGAACTCCTCGCCGTAGGCGCGGTTCATCCAGTAGACGAACTCGCCATACTGCTTGTTGCTCACTTCGCACTCGTCAATATAGAAGGAGGAGACCGTGACGGTATGCGCCACGTTGTCCCACGAATAACGGGTGTCTTCGGTGACATGACCCATCACGAAAGAACCACCCTCGATAAACACCAGACCGGGAGCGGTTTCCTGGTTAGTTCTGTCAGAGACATCGTAACCACCCCACTTCGGGTCGTTGTAGTTCCATCCCGTAGTTTCAGACTTGCCAGCTTTGTTTCCACAAGAGGCAAGCATCAAAACTGTAGCCAGCATCAGGCTTGAGAATCTGAGAATTTTCATATATTAACTATTTATATTATGCTATATAACGATTTTTTCTTTAATTTGTTTCATTTTTAGAACGAGGGGCAGCGGATGGCCTTGACTTTCTTCTTGTGCTCGGGCACAGGCAGAAGCACTCCCAATGTGATTTCGTGGGAGCCGGCGGTGCTGTTGGCCAGTTTCGACACTGTCACATCGTAGCTGTAACCCACCGTGAAGTAGTCGTGACGGATACCGGCCTGGAAGATGAAGGCATCGGAGTTCTCGGTGCCGTGACGAAACCAGACACCCACAATGAAAGGCATCCAGTCAAGGTTGACACCATAGTTGAAATAGTGGAAACCGTTCTGGTATTGGTAGACGATATTGGGCGAAATGATGGGGGTGCCCAGACCCAGCGAGGATTGACGACGACCTTCTTCGGCCACGTTGATGAGTCCACCACCATGAACCGTAATTTTCATAGGTACAGGGTCCTCCGAATAGAAAGCTACATTGGGTTGCGTCAAGTGGGAGACGGCGAGGCCGGCATACCATTTCGATCCGCTCACCAACACACCGGCATTGAAGTCGGGAGTCCATTTGCTCAGCTTGTCGGGAGGTGTGGCACCAGTGGCATACGAGAAGCCCATTTCTCGGTCAATCTGGTCGGGGAAACGCAGATAGTCGTCCCAACTAAGGTGCGTGTTGACAATTGACGCCTGCAAGGCAGCACTGACATAGATGTCGCGGCTCACCTGGAAGCGGAACGAATACATGGCACCAAACATGTTGGTCGACAATGCACCGTGGTCGCCCACACGGTCAGTCAGCAAAATGAAACCAAGACCACCATGTAAATCGGGGAAGTATTGGTCATAAGAGGCTGATACCGTTGTGAATGCGCTCACCAAACCGGGCCATTGGGCGCGGTAGGTCAGCGAGATGCGCGGAGCAACGACGGAACCTGCAAAGGCAGGGTTCAAGTAGAGTGGGTTGGCGTAGAATTGAGAGAATCCGATATCTTGGGCTCCTGCCGTTGCCGTGAGCATCAGCATGGCTCCCAAAATAGCGCTCTTCAATCTCGTTTTTAGTTGTTTTTTTGACATATTATAGGCCTATAATCAAAACGCAATATTACGAAGATTTTTTGATATAAAATATATTTTATGAAAATAAAATTGTAAGTATCATGTTTTCAATTAGATATTTTTTTAACAAAAACTTTTTTTTCGTTATAAAACTATTGCTCAGACCTGCTTATTTCGGGTTTTTGGACCTTCTTTATAAATAAGAAGGCACCCACATAGGGGTGCCTTCTGTAGAAAGAGATGCGCTCGTTATTATTCGAACGATTTGATGGCCTCTTTGATGAGTTCCATGGCTTCGCGGAGTTGCTGTTCGGTGATGCACAGCGGAGGAGCGAAGCGGATGATATGCTGGTGAGTGGGTTTGGCCAGCACGCCGAGGTCGCGCATCTTTAGGCACACATCCCAAGCCTCCTTACCATTGTGAGGCTTGATAATGATGGCGTTGAGCAATCCTTTACCACGGACTTTCTCAATCATTGGGCTCTTGAAGTTGCTCATCTCCTCGCGGAAAATCTTGCCGAGACGTTCGGCGTTCTCCATCAGATGCTCGTCTTTGATAACTTGTAGGGCGGCGATGCTGACCTTGGCGGCAATGGGGTTGCCACCAAAGGTGGAACCGTGCTCACCAGGTTTGATATTCAGCATGATATCGTCGTCGGCCAACACAGCGCTGACGGGCATCACGCCACCACCAAGGGCTTTACCAAGGATGAGGATGTCGGGACGCACATTCTCATGGTCGCAGGCGAGCATCTTGCCCGTACGGGCGATACCGCTTTGCACCTCATCGGCCATAAACAATACGTTGTATTTCTTGCAGATATCATAGCATTTTTTCAGGTAGCCATCATCGGGGACATAGACACCCGCCTCTCCTTGGATGGGCTCTAGCAGGAAACCTGCTACCTCCTTGCCATGTTCGGCGAGGCATTTCTCCAGCGCGTCGGCATCGTTGTAGGGGATGCGCAGGAAGCCGGGGGTCATGGGACCGTAGTTGGCATAACTCTCGGGGTCGTTGCTCATGGTAATGATGGTGATGGTGCGGCCATGGAAGTTACCTTCGCAGCAGACGATTTTTACCTTGTCGTTGGGGATGCCTTTCTTCACCACACCCCAGCGGCGAGCCAGCTTTAAGCCAGTCTCGTCGGCCTCGGCACCGGTGTTCATGGGCAGCACCTTGTCGTAGCCGAAGTATTCGGTAACATATTTTTCCCACTCGCCCAAGCAGTTATTGTAGAAAGCGCGGCTGCTGAGAGTCAGCTCGTGAGCCTGATCGCACATGGCCTTGACAATCTTAGGGTGGCAGTGGCCTTGGTTCACAGCGCTGTAGGCAGAGAGGAAGTCGAAGTACTTTTTGCCCTCGCAGTCCCACACGAAAGCGCCCTCACCCTTGGCGAGAACGACGGGCAGCGGATGATAGTTATGGGCACCGTAACGTGCTTCCATCTCCATGAATTGTTCTGATTTCGTCATAGTTGTATCGTTTTTAAGGTTGATGTTTTTCGCTTGAAATGCGGTGCAAATTTACATAATATTTTGAATTGTCAAACAAAAAAAATAGTGTGTAATTTTAATTGCCTGTTATTTTGATTGTTGTGCCGGCTGGGGTTCGTTTGTTGAAAACTTTTTTCATGAGGTGGCTTTCTATTTATAAAAAAATACTTATTTTTGCAGCCAAATTTTAACGTAATAAATACATGAGTATGGACAACAAAGAGCAAAGAAAAGAAGAACTTTACAGTCAGGCTATCCCCGCCGGCAAACGTAGATATTTCTTCGATGTGAAAGAAACCCGTGGAGGTGACAAGTTTATTACCATCACTGAAAGCCGCAAACTGTTCGACAACAATACCGGTGAGGTCTATTTCGAAAAAAACAAGATGTTTCTCTATAAAGAAGACTTCGATAAGTTCCGTCAGGGTCTCGACAACGCTTTCAAATTCATTGAGACTGGCATCGTGCCTCCTCCAGTTGTCGTCGAGGATAACTGGCATGGCGACAGTGTTGACAGCAAACTTGATGAGATAGACTTTAAGTTCTAATCAATGGCAAAAATCATTTCCATAGCCAACCAGAAGGGCGGGGTGGGGAAAACCACTACGGCGGTGAACCTCAGTGCCGCACTAGCGGTTCTCGAGAAGAAGGTGCTGCTCGTGGACTGCGACCCGCAGGCCAACGCCACCTCCGGTCTCGGCTTCAACCCCGACGAGTTGGAGAAAAGTGTTTACGACTGTATCCTCGGTCAGGCTGATGCCGACGAGGTTATTATCGAGACCGATACCCCCAATCTCGACCTCCTGCCTACGCGTATCGACCTCGTGGGTGCTGAAGTGGAGCTTATTAACGAGAAGGGCCGCGAGCAGTTCCTTGCCCGCGTGCTCGAACCTCTTAGGGGCAACTATGACTACATCATCGTCGACTGCTCCCCTTCGCTGGGTCTCATCACTATTAATGCCCTCACGGCTTCCGACTCGGTGATTATTCCCATCCAGAGCGAATACTTCGCCCTCGAGGGTCTCGGCAAGTTGCTGAACACCGTGCGCATTGTGCAGACTCGCCTCAATCCCAAACTCTCCATCGAAGGACTGCTCATCACAATGTACGATAACCGTCTCCGTTTGGCCCGCCAAGTGGTGGAGGATGTGCGTGAGCATTTCAAACAGATGGTTTTCAATACCCTTATCTACCGCAATACTAAACTCGCAGAAGCACCGTCCTACGGGAAGAGCATCATCATGCACGATGCAGCCTCCACAGGTGCCATCAACTACCTCAACTTGGCGCAGGAGATTTTGGAGAGAAACAAGAAAAGTAAAAAATAAGAACTAAAAATTTAAAGATATGGCTGTAAAAAAGAGCGGTGGTTTAGGCAGAGGACTGAGTTCTATTCTTCCGGATACCAAAGATTTGGAAGTCAACAATTCCGTCACCGCCGCTATCAGCAACATAGCCTTGAAAAAGATTGTCGCCAATCCTTTCCAGCCCCGCAAGGAGTTCGATCAGGAGTCTTTGGAAGAGTTGGCTCAATCCATCCGCCAACAGGGAGTTATCACGCCCGTCACTGTGCGCAAGATGCCCGACGGCACCTACCAGCTTATCGCCGGAGAACGTCGTTTCCGTGCCTCTCAGCTTGCTGGTCTTAAGGAGATTCCTGCCTATGTTCGTGTGGCTACCGATAACCAGATGATGGAGATGGCTCTTGTGGAGAATATCCAACGCGAGAATCTCAACGCTATCGAGGTGGCACTGGCCTACAAGGCACTCGTGGAAGAGTGTCGGCTTACTCATGATCAGCTCAGTGAGAAGGTGGGTAAGAATCGCAGCACCATCACCAACTATCTGCGTCTGCTCAATTTGCCGGCGGAGACACAGCTGGCTCTCGGCAGCGACAAGATTAGTATGGCTCATGCGCGCGCACTCATTAATGTAGAAGATATAGATTTGCACCTTGAGATACTCCACGCTATCATCGACCGTCATCTCTCTGTCCATCAAACTGAGGAATTGGTTAAAAACTCTAAGAAGAAACCAGTCCCTCCCACGGCCAAGAAACGTGGTGAGTTGCCAGCCTCGCATGTTGAAGCGCGGAACCGTCTCAAGAAAAAACTCCAATCCACAGTGGAGATTAAACGGACCCAACGTGGTAAGGGGTCGATGACCATCTACTTCAACTCCGACAATGATTTCGAAAGAATCCTCGGACTAATTGAAAAATAAAAACGAGTGAAAGGGAGTGAAAAAGGAGTGAAAAGGAGTGAAAGGACAAATGCGCCCAGCGCTTTTGCTCTTTCACTTCTGTTTTTTTTCAATTTTCAATTTTCAATTTTCAATTTGGCAACCGCACAGCGCGTTGAGGTTCAGGAACCTGTTCCTGTGAAAAATGTGGTGGTTCCCGAAGAGCACTCTGCAACCAAGGCTCTCTTGTGGTCGCTCATTCCTGGCGGTGGACAAATCTACAACGGTCAGGCGTGGAAGGTTCCTGTCATTTACGGCACCTTTGCTGGCATGGGATATGCTATTCACTACTACTACACCCGCACGGTGAAGTTCAAAGACGAGTATCTCTACCGTGTCAATCACAACGACACTCCCAATCTTGCCGACTATGCCAATTACCCCACTTCTAATATTTATAATCTTTATAATTCCTACAACCGAAGTTTCCAACTCATGGTCATTATTACCGTAGGCGTCTATGCACTCAACCTTATTGATGCCTATGTCTTTGGCCATCTCTACGACTTCCGTATTGACGACGACATCTCCTTGGCTGTTACTCCAACGCTTCAGGCTTCGCCCCTTGGTTTCCAGCCCTCGCTGGGAGTGACCCTCTCTTTCTAGATAATCTTGATAAACTAGAAAATCTAGATTTTATAGACAATAAAACACGTAATAACACGTTAACGTAAGCAAATAAAAACAACAACAATGATGAATTCTCTTTTCATTCTTCTTGACAGCGCCGCAGCCGAAGCTCCCAAATCTCTTTCTTTATGGGAGATGGCTGTCAACGGCGGATGGATTATGATTGTGCTCGGCGTGCTTCTGATTGGAGCCGTTTACATCTTCATCGAGCGTTACCTCACTCTCAGCAATGCCCTCAAGGGCAATGACGACAGCATCTTTATGGATACCATTCGTCAGCATGTTCATGAAGGCAACCTCGACGAGGCCCGCAACCTTGCCAAGCAGACTAATTCGCCTCTGGGTCGCATGATTAGTAAGGGTTTCTCGCGACTGGGTCGTCCGTTGCCCGACATCCAGGCTGCCATCGAAGGTGAGGGCAAGCTGGAAGTTGCCAACCTCGAAAAACGTGTCTCCCTTGTCGCCACCGTGGCGTCTCTCGGACCTATGATCGGCTTCCTCGGTACTGTCACTGGTATGATTACCGCCTTCCAGGATATGCAGAACGCCGGTACTAACATCAGCATCCAGACCCTCTCCGGCGGTATCTCCACCGCTATGGTCACTACTGTCGGTGGTCTTATTGTAGGTATCATCTGCTACTTCCTTTACAATCTTCTTGTCTCCCGTATCAACAAGGTAGTCTTCGACCTCGAAGTCCGTGCCAACGAATTCATGGACCTCCTCCACGAACCGGCATAAACCCACAAGCTATGATTAATTTACAGAATAAGATACGTGTTGAGACGTCGTCGTCGAGTATGAGCGACTTGGTGTTCCTGTTGCTCATCTTCTTCATGATTACCTCGACACTCATCAGTCCTAATGCCTTGCCGCTGAATCTGCCCCAAAGCAGCAGTGACACGCGTGTGAAACAGGATTTGACGGTCTATATCACTTTTGACGAGGCTAACCTGCCAGCTTATCACCTTCAAGATGCCAACACCCTCATTCAGCGCGACAATTTGCAGGCCGAGCTTTTAGCCGCTCTCGAAGGTAGCGCCAGGGATGCAGCCATCGTGGTACGTGCCGACAAGGATATTCCCGTGGAGGAGATTGTCTACACCCTCGACGCCGTCAATCAGATCAACGATGCCGACAACGAGAACCACGCACACAAGGTCTCATTGGCTACCGTCGGAAAAGAATAGAACAAAACAAACAAAAGCTATGTCAACGAAAGTCAAATCCGCCATCTCTACAGCCGTCGTCGTCGGGGTGATGTTTCTGCTGATGTTTGTCGTCAGTGCCTACACCTTCGACCCCGACGTGTACAACAAGGAGAATCCTCCCAAGGAACCTCCCGAGGGCTTCGAGGTGAGCCTCGGTGAGCCCGACCGCGGACAGGGCGACGAACCTGCTCCCTCGGCAAAAGAACAGACCACCGCTAAGCCTGCTCCAGCAGCCCCCACTCAGAACACTCCCACGCAGAGTAATAGTGATGCAAAGGTCAATGCCAGCGACAAAACCGTCACCACCGACAATAAGACTGAAGTGGCCAAGCCCAAGGAGCCGGAAATTAATCAGAATGCCCTCTTCCCCGGCAACCGAAACAAGAACAACAATGGCAGGGGCCAAGGTCTCGGCGAGACGGGCACTCCTGGTAACCAAGGGCAGGCTGATGGCAACCCCAATTCACTTAATACCAATGGTACCGGTGGTGGTGGACTCTCGGGCAATGTCAAAGGCTTTAGGATGGTTTCCCATCCTCCCGTCAAATTTAGTTCTACAAAAACTGTCAACATCACCTTCACTCTTGCCGTATGGGTTGACAAGGAAGGCAGCGTGAAACGCGTCGAGTACATGTCCTCTACTTACAGCGACCTTCAGCTACGAGACAAAGCCATAGCTCTGGCAAAGGGAACTCGATTTGCCCCCCTCACTGGCACCGACATCGGAGATGAACTCCGTAAAGGCACTATCACCGTCACCTTCAAGAACACCAAATGAGACTTGACAAATACCTCTGGGCAGTGCGGCTCTACAAGACTCGGTCTTTGGCCGCCGACGCCTGCCAGTGCGGTAAGGTTAGGCTAGCCGAAGGGGTAGGAGGGGAGCGCGAATTAAAGCCCTCCCACGAAGTCAAGATAGGTGAGCACTATAGTCTCAACCTCGACCAGTTACATAAGGAGATAGAAGTCCTCTCTATTCCGCCCAACCGCGTCGGAGCGCCCCTTGTTCCTGGATTTATGATTGACCGTACCCCGCAAGAGGAATATGAGCGTATACAGATGGCCCGTCAGTACGCCTTCGAACGTCGCGACCGCGGTATCGGTCGACCTACCAAACGCGATCGTCGTGAATTAGAGCGTTTTAAGGACGAGTAAAAAGAATTTTCCGAAAAAAATAAATATTTTTCCGAAAATTTTGCAAGAAATCAAAACCAAGTAGTACCTAATAACGATTCGAGACAGTGGAAGACAAGGAAATTGTCGAGAGAATCCTCGCAGGAGACACCGAACAGTACACGCTCATCGTGCGGCGTTACCAGCAGATTGTAGCTAACCTCACCTACAAACTCTGTGGCACCCGCCTTGAGGTGGAGGAAGTGACACAGCAAGTCTTCGTCGAACTCTACATGGCCCTTCCGCGCTTCCGTTTCGACTCGAAGTTGAGCTCTTATATCTACCGCATCACTGTCAACGTCGTTAGCAAGATGCTGAACAAAGGCAAACGCATCCTTAGCAGCGACGAATGGGAGAATCCGCCGGAACAAGTGTCCTCCGACCGCAACGCCGAGCAGCAAATCATCCACAACGAACAGATGGAAGCCCTCCGCAACGCCATCGGACACCTTAAGGACGAACAGCGCACTGCCCTCATACTCTACACCTTCGAGGACTTCTCCTACAACCAGATCGCCGAAGTCATGCAGTGCTCCCTCTCCAAAGTAGAATCGCTCATCTTCCGCGCCAAGAAAAACCTCGCCAAAGAAATAAAGAATTAAGACAAATGAACATTGACGAACAACTGAAACAACTCGCGCAGCAGACCTACCCCAAGCAGGTAGATGTTGTGGACAGCGTCATGGCCGAAGTTCGCAAGCATCCCTACTTGCAACCTGTCGCCAAGTCCTCCGTCCGCAAGACGCGTTGGGTGCCTTGGGCCTCTATCACCGCCGCTGCTGCTGCAGTAGGTCTCATTGTTGTCAACACTAACACAGCTGCGGCTGCCACCTATAACGAAGAGCAGATAAGTGCCATGATGGCTAGCGTCGCCGACTACGACTACTATTCTTCCATAGAGTCCGCTGCCGAGAACCCCATTGACTACCTCTACGAAGACGACTATGAAAATGAATATTGAATATACAAACAATAAAGCAATGAAAAAGATACTTTTCCTCGCCTTGACACTTCTTCTTGGATCCGCAGTGTTGGCTCAGAAACCCGCCGACCACCGTCGTGAGGGTAAGCGTCCCGACATCACCAAACTTGTCAGCAACCTCACCGACAACCAGAAAGGCAAACTCGAAACCATCACCAACGATTCCCGTCAGCGCGTTGAAAAACTCCGCGCCCGCAAGAAGTCTGTTCGCGACAGCATAGCCCTCTATATGGACCGTGAAGGCAACCAGTCCAAATATCTGAATCCCCTCTTCGACCGCGAGGCTAAGATTCAGTCCGAAATCTCCCGTGAGATGTACAGCACTAAGGTTCGCATCGACGAAGTCCTCACCAAAGAGCAGCGCGCCGAGTTCCAAAAAGCCTCCAAAGAGCAGAGAAAACATCATAAAAAAAAATAAACCAGTGAGGATGTTTTGTGACAGGGGACTTTTCAAGTTCCCTTTTTTTATGTCTGTTTGAAACTTTTTTTTTCTCTTTTGAAAAAAATTCGTAACTTTGCACCCAAATTCAACCCATAAAAACAACACACATGAACAACAGTATTTTCGTTTTCCCGAAACCTGAGAATGAACCCGTGAAAGGCTATGCCCCCGGCAGCCCCGAACGCAAAGAAATCCGCAAAGCCCTCGACGAGCTCTACAAGAAAGTGACCGAGATTCCCGCCATCATCGGTGGCAAGGAGGTCAAGACCAAGAATATGGGCGAGATTGTGATGCCCACCGAGAATCACCATGTGTTGGCCCGCTACCACAAAGTGGGCGAGAAAGAGGTGCAGGCCGCTATCGACGCCGCCATGAAAGCCCAGAAGGAATGGGCCGAGACCCCCTGGATCGACCGCGCCAGCGTGATGCTCAAAATCGCCACCCTCATCAGCGGCAAATACCGCTACCTCATCAATGCCGCCACCATGCTCGGCCAGGGCAAGACCACTATGCAGGCCGAAATCGACAGCGCCTGTGAGCTCTGCGACTTCCTGCGCTACAACGCCCACTATGCCAGCCAGATTTATAGCGACCAGCCCTGCAGCGACAAGGGCACGCTCAACTATGTGACCTATCGTCCCATGGAAGGCTTCGTCTTCGCCATCACCCCCTTCAACTTCACCTCCATCGCCAGCAACCTCTGCCTCAGCCCCGTGCTCATGGGCAATGTCTGCATCTGGAAGCCCTCCACCACCGCCATGCTCTCCAACTACCTCCTGATGAAAATCTACAAGGAGGCCGGTCTGCCCGACGGTGTGGTCAACTTCCTCCCCGGCAGCGGCGCCCTCATCGGCAAGGTGGCCTTCGCCAACGAGAACCTCGCGGGTGTCCACTTCACCGGCTCCACCGCCACCTTCAAGGGCTTCTGGAAAGCCATCGGCCAGAATATCGACAAATACAAGAGCTATCCCAAGATTGTCGGTGAGACCGGCGGCAAGGACTTCATCATGGTCCACAAGAGCGCCGACCCCGACCAGGTGGCTACCGCCATCGTCCGTGGCGCCTTCGAGTTCCAGGGACAGAAATGCTCCGCCGCCAGCCGCGCCTATGTGCCCGCCTCCATGTGGCCCAAGGTGGAAAAGATTATCGGCAAGATGCTGAAGGAAATTAAGATGGGCGACGTGCGCGACTTCAGCGCCTTCGTCAACGCCGTCATCGACGAGGCTTCCTTCGACAATTGCAAGAACTATATCGACCACGCCAAGAAGAGCAAAGACGCCGAAATCGTCTTCGGTGGCAAGTGCGACAAGAAGAAAGGCTGGTTTGTCGAGCCCACCGTCATCCGCGCCCTCAAGCCCAACTACAAGAGCATGTGCGAGGAGATCTTCGGACCCATCATCACCATCTATGTCTATGAGGACAAAGACTACGAGAAGACCTGCCAGCTCTGCGACAGCACCTCGCCCTACGCCCTCACGGGAGCCATCTTCTCAAGCGACCGCAAGGCACTCCGTGCCGGCTACGACCTGCTGAAGAATGCCGCCGGCAACATCTACTTCAACGACAAGCCCACCGGAGCTGTCGTTGGCCAGCAGCCCTTCGGCGGTGCCCGCGCCAGCGGCACCAACGACAAGGCCGGTTCCTACCTCAACCTCATCCGTTGGACTTCGCCCCAGGCCGTCAAGGAGACCTTCGACCCCGCCTACGACTACAAATACCCCTTCATCAGCAGCGCCGAATAAGCCCTGCCGCGAAGTGGTAAGTGATACACTGTTTGAATCCTCTGACTCTTGCGAGTCGGGGGATTCTTCTTTTGTCAAGTCCCCAGAAGGTATTTGTCCGCACCCTATATAACTGCTGTCCGAAGTGCGTCCGGCATAGTCCTCCACGAAGCCGTAGAGATGCACCTCGCATCCCGCCCAACGTTCAGGCAACTCCACCGTCACCTGGCGACTGCGGCGGTAGGCAGGCACCGACAGCACCCCCTCGTCCATCTCCGGACACCAAGCATAGAGATACACCTGGTCGTCGTTCGACGAGCAGAGATGCTGCGGGTTGCGCTCGAAAGGCACCGTAACGGTGCATCCTTCAGTAATTTGTGGTGTCTCGAAGCCTACAGGTGCCACAGGGCCGATGCTGAGGGTGAGGCTCTCGTAGTCTATCGTCAGTTGTCCGCCTTCCAAAGAAAAACAGTCGCTGTTAACGCTCATAAAATGGTTACACTCCGTGCGGTGCATCCGCACAGCCTCTGTGTGCATCCCGATACGCAAAACCGAACGCAAATGTGATGCCAACTGCGACACCCGTGAAAAAAGACCGCGAGCCTTCTGTTGCCGCTCCGTGCGCGGATTGCGCACCCTCCGCGGCTTCGCCCGCAGACACCATTGTCCGCGCCATTCGTAGCCTATCACTGTCCCGACGGTCCCGCGGTAGCCGTCGTTGATTCCATAATGTTGCTTTGCCATAATTGTAAAGTTTAAGGTTTAAGGTGTATTTCCTGCCTCCGGCAGAAAAATGAAACATATATAATATAAGCCCCGAACGTGTTACCGAGGGAATTTTAACTAAACTTTAACAGTTTATCCTCCTCACGACGGTGTATCATCGCCGACTGTTGTCGGTGATGGTACATTGCTGATACGTCGTTGGGACGGTTTTAGGACGGTGTTGGTATCTGGGGATGCTGATTTTTAGATGGTTGTGAGTGCGTTTTAGTGGCAACACCTGGACACTGACGCCGTCATCCAAATAAGAGCCAACTCCCAGGAGAATTTCCGAAGAGAGCGGTTTTATCCAACAGGATAATTACGACAGGAGGGCGCCCCATGCGGGGCGCCCTCCTTTGTGTGTCGAGATTCCTCTGTGGTTGCTTTGAGCAACAACACGTGGGAAGGAAAGAATGATTACAGCTGGTGATACAGAAACTCATCGAGTCCGAGCATGGCCATAGCCTGTACTGATTCGGGGTCATCCGTAGAACGGACAAGGACGTTGTCGCTCGCGCGATAGGTCACAACAAATCCCATGTCTGGTATGCTCAAGGTGGTACCGTCCCAGGTGTAGTGTACAGTGTTGGTTTCATCCCTACTGTTTCCTGCCATTTCGAAATGGACAACGCGATTGAGAGAATCGGCGGAGATGATTTGGAGTTCGTCGCTCATGACGATTTCCATACCCTGGACGTCTCCTTCATAGTAGAATTTCCATGATGTGCCGACAAGGTTCTTGGCTTCGTTGTTTTCTTTGTCGTCTTTCGTGCAGGCGACATTCAACATTGCGGCGGCTGCGACAAACAGCAGGGCCATTCTTTTGATGTTCTTAATCATAATTGTGATTTTAAGGGTTATTATTTATTGTTTTATTATTTTATGATGCAAGATTTGTCCGTCGGGAAGGTGCATCTTCAGCAGGTAGACGCCTGTGGGCAGTGCCGAGATGGAAAAACTGGATTGTGAGGCGACCAACTGGCAGCATCCCAATGCGTTGAATACCTCTATACGGCTACCTGTGGGGATGCCCGCCACCGTCAACTGGCTGCTGGCGGGATTGGGATAGACGCAGATAGTCGCATTTTCGTCTCTGTTGTCGGGGATGCCCACCGGCAGGAAGTGCACATGGAAGGTCAGCGTGCTGTCGTGCTCCTGGATATTGGTAATCTCAAAACTCTGTTCGGGAGTGCCGTCGGTGAGATAGGGGTGCGGGTTGGTGGTGGGACCGAACGAGGTGCGCCCCGAGGCCTGGCTGAAGAAGGCGCGTGCAAGCCGTCCGTTGGTGGTGTCATTGCTGCAATCGGGACGGAAAATCCACAACAGGTGCACGTAGTTCTCGTTGTCGAAAAATGAGTTGTGGTACATTCCTTCCCTGTCGAGAGGTATGCTGTCAACCCAGCGCGAAATCACCAGGCCGGTCCCCGGAATACCCTCCTCGAAGAGGTCGGCTTTGTTGCGATACTCGAACACATACCACTGTGTGGTGTCGATAGATGATTTGATATAGTAGCAGTTCTGTGTGGGACTTGAGCCGGCGCTCCGCAACGTATAGTCACCGTCGGCTGTAATCTGCACGGGGTCATCGCCGACATGGAGAATCTTACTCTTCATAATGGCGGCTGTTTGACAGCGAAATTCGGATACCCCCATCATATCCCATATCCCCACTTGATTGATGTGGGTATAGTTACGATAATGGTAGAGGTCTGGTAGATTCAGCGAGTGCCCCATCTCGTGCCGGAAAATATAGACAGAAAACATGTCGTCAGATCCCTCAAACTCCATGTTGAAAGCATTGGGCAACAATCCGTTGATGGAAACAGGATGGTCTATCGAATCGTGGGGGAAGAACTCCATGTGTGGCCACAGAAGATCGCCCCAGTCATCCACGTCTCCTTTGACGATGAAGCTGATATTGTCGATATATCCGTCTCCGTCTCCGTCGAGCACTACGGTGCTGTCCACCAGATGCTCCGAGTCGATATAATCCAACGCGCGAGCCAGCAGCTGGGACTCGCGCATGGAAATGCCTATCATCGGGTTTTCGCCCTGGTAGCCGTCGGGATTCTCCTCGCTGTAGGGACGGTAGTAGCTGCGGGGATGGATGTCCTGATAGGAGACAATCGCGCTTCCTGACATATTGTTCGGATACACCGTGTTGTAGTGTAGCTGCCCATAGGTGAGCACATCGTAAAAGTTATAGATGGTGAACTTGCCGGGGGCGCGTCCGTTGAACATGGTGTCGATGTATCTGAAGGGAAAGTCGATTTCATCTTCGTCGGCAAATCGGACAAATACGACCAGATTGGTCAGTTCGGTAGCTGTCTGTGCCATTGCCACCGGTGATATTAGCATCACAGCCAATAATAGGATGATTTTTTTCATGGTGCAAAGATACAAACTTTTTTCCAACCGACCAAAATTTTTTTTCCCCCATGCCATCCAGTTGTGTTTTTTTTCGTACTTTTGCAGCGAGAACACACACATTCTTTTATGGCCACTATGGATACTCGACCATTGCAGGGAACACAGATTTTCGAAGCGATAGACGCCACTGGCACTATCCGCAAGGACGACCCCCGTCTACGCAACATCGAAGCAGAGATGATTCGCAGCCACGCCCTTTGCCTGCAAATCTCGTCCAAAAAACCCATCGACCCCGACTACAAGGGACTGTTGGAGCAACTGTTCCAGTGCGAACTCGACGACAGTGTGGCCATCATCTGCCCGGGCGTGACCATAGGAAGGAATGCCGTCGTCGCCGCCGGTGCCGTCGTCACCAAGGATGTGCCCGACAACACGGTGGTGGGAGGAAACCCCGCCCGGGTCATCAAAACAATTGGCTGAGCCTTACCATGTCAATATCGGCCCCGACACCAGCCTTTCTGTCGGGGGACCACCGAGGCTTCTTTGTCGGCATGGTAGTCTTGGAGGGCATGAAAGATACTTCGACCATTGGGTCAATTCCCCACGGTAATACTTAGATATTGGTTACACCATCTGTTCGATGTTCCAGACGAAAGCACGTATGCCTACTTCCTCATTTCGTTTGTCGAGTTTGCGGACGGAGAGGAGGAGGTCGTCGACTTTGTCGTCCGGAACGACGGTGAGGATGGCGTTGTTCATCTCTGGCCAGGTATGGGTGCCACGGTGAGGTTCGCCATTCTCGTTGCCGCGACCTTGGACGTTCTCCCAGAAGGTGAAGCCTCGAATCTGCAGCATATCGAGCATGTACTCGACACGTTCGTTGTTGGCCTGGTTGTAGACTATGAGGACTGATTTCATATTAATTAGGAATTTTGAATTAGGAATTAGGAATTGGGCTGAG
Organism: uncultured Bacteroidota bacterium; assembly: GCA_902800395.1. Taxonomy (GTDB): domain Bacteria; phylum Bacteroidota; class Bacteroidia; order Bacteroidales; family P3; genus Colimorpha. Next base: position 225,033 of record CADCEC010000004.1, read on the forward strand.
GCGATAATTCCTAATTCCTAATTGCTAATTACTCATCAAGGTTAATGTTCATGAATACGAATTTCTTGCGAATCTTTTCTTGACGCTCGTGGTCACCGCGGCGGTTGAAGGCACCGTAGAGGACGGGGACGACGATGAGGGTGACGAGGGTGGAGACCAGCAGACCGCCGATGACGACGATACCCATGGTGGTCCATATTTCGGAGCCTTCGGCCGTGGAGGTGGCCATGGGAATCATGCCGAGGATGGTGGTGAAGGCGGTCATCATGACGGGACGCAGACGGCTCTGGCCGCTGAGGGCGATGGCTTCGTAGAGCGGCACGTCGCGCTCGCGCAAGAGGTTGATATAGTCCACAAGCACGATACCGTTTTTCACCACGATACCGATGAGGAGGACGATGCCGAGCATACCCACCATGTCGAGGGTTTCGCCGGTGATCATCAGCGTGAGGATGACGCCCGAGAGGGCGAAGGGGATGGAGAACATGATGATGGCTGGTTTTCCGAAGGACTCGAACTGCGAGGCCATGACGATGTAGACAAGCATCATGATGAGGAGTGCGAGGAGACCCATATCGGAGGTGGAGTCTTTCTGGTCCTCATAGCTGCCGGCGAGGGCTACGTGGACACCTTGGGGGATGCCCATCTGGTCGAGTTCTTTCTGCACACCCATGGCGAGTTCGCCGAGGGAGGTGTTGAAGGGCATGACGGAGAGGGTGAGGTAGCGCTGGCGGTTCTTACGCTCGATGGTGGGCGGGCACCAGTATTCCTCGACCTTAGCGAGCTCCTCGAGCTTGATGATTTTGCCCATGGGGGTGGGAATGGACATCTGTTCGATGTCGGAGATGGAGGAGCGGTATTCCTCGCGGAGACGCACGACGATGTTGTATTCCTCGCCGTCTTCCTTGAGGTAGCCGGCGGCCATGCCGTTGACGCGGTTTCGGACATAGAGGGCCACGGTGGAGCCGTTGAGTCCATGGAGAGCAAGCTTCTGTTTGTCGAAGGTAATCTTCAGCTCGGCGCGGTCTTCATCGCGGCTGACTTTGGTATCGCGGGCACCGGCGACGTTCTGCTCGATGCGTTTCTTGAGTTCCTGGGTGAAGTTGGTGGTCTGGTCGAAGTCGTAGCCATAGACTTCGATGGAGAGGTTGTTATTGCTTCCGCCACCCATCATACCACCTTTGTTGACTTGGTAGTTGACAAGTTCCGGATACTCGGCGAAGCACTTGCGGAGTTCCTCCTGCATCTGGAAGATGGTGCGCTCACGCTCGAATTTCTTGGTGGCGCGGATGGTCATGGAAATCTTGTTGTTGGTGGTGGAGTTGAAGAGTGCGGCAAAGCCGGCGTCGTCGTTGGAGCCTGCAGAGGTGGAGATGACCAGGAGGTCTTCCCCGAGGATGCGGCGGATATCGTCTTCCATGTGACGGGCGGTCTTGAGGGTCTCCTCGATGCGGGTGCCGCGTTGCAGTTCGGCGGTGACGGAAATCTGGCCGTTGTCCTGTTCCTTCATGAAGTCCATGTGGGAGAAGGTGGAGGCACCGAAGATGAGCGTCGCCACGAAGAAGGCGAGAGCGGAAAGGAGGGTGACAATCTTGTGGCGGAGGCACCAGCGGAGGAAGTTGGCATAGGAGGCCTCGATGGCGCTGAAGGCGCGGCCGATGGTCTTATCGAAGGTAAAGAGTTTCTTCTTCTGCTTGGCTTCGGCATCGAGACGGGCCTCTTTGGTGAGGAAGAAGGGCTTCTCCTTGAGCATCTTGGAAGAGAGCATGGGGATGAGGGTGATGGCGGCGGTGGTGGAGACGCAGACCACGATGGTGACAATCCAGCCGAGTTCCTTGAAGAAGATACCCATCATGCCGGGCAGCATGGTGAGGGGCACGAAGACGGCCACAAGCACCAAGGTGGTGGCGATGACGGAGGTCCACACCTCGTTGGTGGCGCAGATGGCGGCTTCGCGTGGGCTCTCGCCGCGGTCGATGTGCTTGGAGATGTTTTCGAGAACCACAATGGCGTCGTCGACGACCATACCGATGGCCACGGTGAGTGAGGCGAGGGAGATGATGTTGAGCGAGGAGTCGGCCAGGAGCAGGTAGATGAAGGAGGTGACGAGGGAGATGGGGATGGTGAGGCCAATGATGATGGTGGCGCGCCAGTTGCCGAGGAAGAGGAGAACGACGAGGACGACGAAGAGGAGGGCATAGAAGATGGACTCGGCGAGGCCATTGATGGCGTTGACGATTTCCTCGGAACCGTCACGGATAAGGGTGGCTTCGATGTCGGGAGGCAAGGTCTTCTGGATTTCCTCCATCTTGGCGCGCACCTGTTTGGCAATTTCTACGGTGTTGGCACCGGTCTGCTTGGTGATGATGAGTCGGGCGCCGTCGAGGGAGTTGATTTTCTCGTCGAGGGAGAGGTCCTTGATGGTGTCGCGCACGGTGGCGAGGTCGCGCACAAAGACTTGTTTTCCGGTAGCGGTGGTGGTGACGGCGATGTCGGCTATCTCAGAGCTTTCGACATATTCGCCTTTGACGCGCATCTGGTACTGTTCCTTGCCCATCTTGACGGTACCGGAGGCGAGGTCGAGGTTGTTGGCCGAGATGGCGTTGCCGACCGTCTCAAGACTGATGCCGTAGGCGTCGAGCTGTTTGGGGTCGAGGTCGATATAGACGTAGCGCTCGGGAGCACCGGAGACGGTGATGTTACCGATGCCATCGATGCGGTTGAGCTCGTTGACGACATTGTCCTCCAGGATGCGGTCGAGGCCCGAATAGCTCTCCTTGGCGGTGAAGCCGTAGATCATGACGGGCATGGCCGAGGAGTTGAGCTTCAGAATCATGGGACGCGACACGCCGTCGGGCAGGTTGTCGTAGATGAGGTCGACATAAGAACGTATGTCGTTGAGAGCCTCATCGATATTCTCACCCCATTCAAATTCAAGGGTGACGACGGAGATGTTGTCCTTGGAGGTGGAGGTAATGTTTTTCAGTCCGTCGACGGAGTTGAGTGAGTTCTCGAGAATCTTGGTGATATTGGTCTCGATGTCGCTGGCGTTGGCGCCGGCGTAGGTGGTCATCACGGTGACGTAGGGCGGGTCCATCTCGGGCATCTGGTCGATGGGCAGCCGCGTGAGGGAGAAGAGACCCATGATGATGACGGCCACGAATATCAAGCCCGTGGTGATGGGCTTGTTGATTGCTGTTTTGTAAATAGCCATTTTCTTTTATTTCTTTTTTCTAGGATTTCCTAGGCATTCCTAGGTGCTCTTAGGTTTTCCTAGTTATTCTACAATCTCTAACTTGTCACCATCCACGAGGCGGGCTTGGCCGGTGATGACGAGTTGGTCGCCGGCTTTGATGGCGCCGTTCTCGACGGGGATGACCTCGATGCGGTCGTCGTAGCGTTGGCCGAGGGTGACGGCAACGCGACGGGCAGTGCCTTCCTCATTCACGAAGACATAGCGGTCGTTCGAGCCCGTGAGTTTCAGCACGCTCTGATAGGGGACGACGATGGCATCGACTTCGCCGATGGCGAGGTGGGTGCGGACGTACATACCGGGACGGATTTTTTCACCGTTGTTGGGGATGTTGAGTTTGGCCTGGAAGGTGTGGGAAGCGGGGTCGATGGTGGGGTAGACAATCTCGATGGTGGCGGGGAAGGTTTTGCCAGGATAGATGTCGCTCTCGATGTCGACCTTCATGCCAGTTTTGACCAAGGGGAAGTAGGTCTCGGGGATATTGATGATAGCCTTGAGACGAGAGATCTGGGTGAGGGTGAGGATGGGAGCACCGGTGTACATCTCACCGTCCTCGAAGTTCTTGGCGCTGATGACGCCGGCGAACTGGGCGCGTACGAAGGTGTTCTCGTTCTGGAAACGTTCGCTCTCGACGAGTTGGTCGTAGGCGGCTTTGGTCTGGTCGTAGACCTGCTCGCTGACAGAACCGGAGGCTTTGAGGGCGGTGACGCGGTCGAGCTCGGTCTTGGTGGAGGCGAGGTTGATGCGAGTGGTGTTAAGTTGGGTCTGGTCCATGCGGACGAGCATGGAGCCTTTCTGCACGCGGCTACCCACCTGGACATAGATATGCTCGATGTGGCCGGTGATGGAGGGCGAGATATTCATGGTCTCGTAGCCCTCGAGGGTGGTGGATAGCTCGAGTGTCTTGGCGATGCGCTCACTCTGGAGGGTGAGCACTTGCACTTTCTCTGCTTCTTTCTTGGTGGTGGTGGCAGATTTCTTGTCGTCCTGCTTGTTGCCACCGCAGGCGGCGAGGCCTAAGAAGGCCAGCGCGATGGTTGTGATTTTGATGGTCTTATTCATGTTTTTTTATTTTATTCTTTATTACGTGGTAACGTTATGACGTTATTTCGAGGTTATTTGTTCAACAGGTTTTCGAGGGCCGTCTGGGCGGAGATGACGTTGAGGGCGGCCTGGATATAGTTGCTCTGAGCGGAGATGATGTCGGAGGAGGCAGTGGTGACCTCGAGACTGGAGGCGCGGCCATATTTGTATTTCTCAGAGACGTTGGCAAAGACACGCTGGGTGACATCGAGGTTGCGACGCTGGATGTCGTAGGTCTCAAGAGCCGAGGTGAGGTCATAACGTAGCTGGTTGTACTGCACACGAAGACCGTCTTCGGCCTGACGGCGGGAGTTCTGGGTCTCCTGGAGGGCAATCTTGTTGCTCTTGATATTGGAGAGACGGGTGCCGGAAGTGAGCAGAGGCACGCTGATGGAGAATCCCACCATATTGGGAGGCGTCATGTTCATAGCTTCGTCTTTTCCAAAGTAGGTTTTAGCACTATATTGGTAGTAGGCCGAGAGGGTGGGAGAGAAGTCCATCCATGCCATGGTGACGTTTTTCTCGGCGAGACGCTCGTTTTGCTCGAGGAGTCGATAGGTGTAGTTGTTTTCCGGGTGGAAGGCTTCGCCGAGGAGCTGTGCGGCGTCGCCCACATTGAGGATGGCTTCGACGGGTGTGGTGAGCTCGACAGTGGCGTTGACATCGGCTCCGAGTTGGAGGAGCAGGGAGTTGCGGAGCATCTGGAGCGAACGGTTGGTGGTGTTGATACTGTTCTTAAGAGTGGCCACTTGGACTTGCAGTTTATCGGCATCGACCTGCTCGGCAGCGCCGACATTGACAGCAGCCTGACTGGTTTCGGCGAGGCGCTGGAGGTTGGCCAGCGAGGAGTCGAGGAGACCAACAGTTTCTTCCATGACAAGGATGGAGACATAGACATTCTTGACCTGCGAGCGCGTGGTCTGCTCGGTCTGTTGGCGAGTGATATCGGTCATCTCTTGTGCAATATCTTGGAGCATAACTCCAACGATCTGAGCTCCTGTGAGGGCTATGGCAGCGGTGACGCTGAAACTTCCCGAAGGGTTGAGAGGAATGGAGATGCTTTGACCTCCCATGCCCATGTGCATTTCATAGCCCAGCATGTTCTGGTAGTCGAAGCCTGCTTTGACGGTAGGCAGCATGGAGGAGAGAGTCTTCCAACGGTCAAGTTCGGCTTTCTTGACGTCGAGTTCGGCGTTTTGCATAGTAGCGTTGTGCTCGATGGCATACTGTTGGGCCTCCCCAAGGCTTAGACGAAGGGTCTGTTGGGCTGTGGCGGAGAGACTCAGGGTGGTGAGTACCAACGCTAATGTCAGGTTTTTCAGTCTCATTATCATTTTTATATATTATTACTTTAATTTCAATATTTCAATATTTCAATAACCAATAACCAATAACCACTAACCTTTATTTATTATCCATTTCGTTGAGCAGCATTCCATATTCGGTCTCGTGCTCCTCATAGCGGCGGATGGTATCGATGGTCATCATGCCGCGTACATAGGTGAATCCAATGTCTTTGATTCGACGTGCATATTCTTGGCTGTCGCTAAACTCGCTGAAACGGTGGCGCTGCACGAGGTCGCAGATGAAGTCGGTGGCAATTTGGATGTCGGCACCTTCGCGCAGATAGTTGCGTTCCTTGGCATAGAGCATGCCGCGTTCTACCATAGAACGGAATCCGGAGGTTTGGATTTTGAAGAATCGGTCGTGAATCTCAGGGTAGTAGCGTTCGGTATCATCGATGACTTTCTGGTAGCGGTGACAGAAGCCGGCATTGACGCGCATCATGTAAAGGGCCACCAAGAGAGGCTCGTCAGCTTTGGCGAAGAAATTGTGGTGCATGTCTTCAATTTCGTCATGAACACCCATAAGACACTCGGCCAGCAGCTCCTCTTTATTGGAGAAGGTTTCATAAAGCGTCCGTTTGGAGATATGCAACTCCTGTGCGATGTCGTCCATCGTCACCCCTTTACAGCCGCGGCTATTGAACATCTGTAGTGCCGTTTCCACAATTTTCTTCCTGTGTTCCTCGATGCTCATTTTGTTATAGTATATTGTTTTTCTGCAGTTTATATTATTATTAATGCCCTTTGTCGGTTTTGATAAGGGCTGCAAAAATACACAAAAAAACTTAGAAAACTAAAAGCGTTTCCTGAGTTTTCTGTTAAAAAAACTTAAAGCGGTTTTTTATCTTTCTTTTCGTTCGGGGATGGGCTGGAGGGTACCTATCTGCACTTTCATGCGGGCACCGGGGGCGGCTTCGACAATGGCCATACCACCTTCGCGGCTGACAAAGGTAACATGGATGCCGCCGGCGGTCATGAGGCGGTCACCTTTTTGAAGGCTGTCGCGATAGGCCTGTTCTTTCTTGGCCTTTTGGGTTTGGGGACGGATGAGGAAGAGGTAGAAGACGGCAATCATGGCCACAATCATGATGGCGGTTTTCCAGCCGTTGGGGATGTCGAGGAGTATCATTTCAATATTCATGTCTTTTCTTTTTGGCTCTTTAACGAGAGGTTTCATAATTTATTGTTTGGAGGCAATATTTTTTTGAAAAAGGAGTTATAGAAAGTGTTATGAATGATATGAACGAGAAGTACAGGGAGCTGCGCAAGCAGTATCCTGAGTTTGTATATGAGGCCTATCACCACGAGGTGATAGAGGCGGGGTTGAAGGTATGGTTTGATTTCAGGATGGGCGACGTGGTGTTTCATCCCGAGGCGCTCATAGAGTCTCGGCCTTTTCTCAATCTTGAGTCCGATGCTATCGATAGGATGGTCTTCGATATCGGTATGATAGAGCTGATAAGCTACTGGAAATGTGCTTGCCCACCGACGGTAAAGGTGGTATGTGGATCGCTTACCGATGAGCAGGTGGCCTTCTGGAAGAAGCTTTACTGGAACGGGCTTGGCGAGTTTTTCTATACCAACGGCATTGCAGAAATGCAGGATGCGTTTCTGCAAGTGGAAAGCGAAAAGTGGAAAGTGGAAAACAATGCTACGCAGACTGCGTCAATCAATCTTTCCACTTTCCACTCTCCATTTTCCGCTTATCTGGTGCCGATTGGAGGAGGAAAGGACAGCGTGGTGACGTTGGAGTTGTTGCGCCGGGCAGGGAAGCAGATACGGCCACTGATAATGAATCCCCGTGGGGCTACTGTTGAATGTGCTTGTATTGCGGGATTCCCGATGGAGGAGGTGTTGGTAATCCGCCGTAAAATAGACCCAGTATTACTGGAACTTAATGCCAAAGGATATCTCAACGGACATACACCTTTCTCGGCAATGCTGGCCTTCTACACAAGGTTGGTGTCTTCTTTGAGCGGCATTCCTAATGTGGCATTGAGCAATGAGAATTCTGCTAATGAGAGTACGGTGATAGGAACAAGCGTGAACCATCAGTACAGCAAGAGCCTCGAATTCGAGGATGATTTTCGCGCCTATGCTTCCGGTTTCAACTATTTCAGTTTTTTGCGTCCATTAAGCGAGTTACAAATAGCCATGTTGTTCAGCCGTTTTACGGACTATCACGACGTGTTCCGAAGTTGCAATGTGGGCAGCAAGGAGGATATTTGGTGCGGCCACTGCGCCAAGTGTCTCTTCGCCTATATCATCCTGTCGCCCTTCATTGAACCGACGAGGCTGAATCAGATTTTCGGCAAGTCGATGCTTGACGACACGACGCTGGAGTTGGAGTTCCGTCAACTCATCGGTGAGGCCGAAACGAAACCTTTCGAGTGTGTGGGGACGGTGAGCGAGGTACGGCAGGCATTGAACATGGCGCTGAGGCGGTGGTATACAGAAGAACGTCCCGCGCTGGTTAAGGATTTTAACGCCCCTGTAGACTTTAGAGACCTTAAAGAACTTTTGCCAATAGGCAATCTTTCGGAAGAAGAACGCCAAATATTGCAAACAGCATGTACAGAGCAGAACAGTTAAAAAACCTCCTTGAGGGGCGCAAGATATTGATTGCCGGCTATGGCCGAGAGGGCAAGAGTGCCGAACGACTCATTCGGCGGCTGGTGCCGGAGGCGGAGTACACCGTGGCCACGCAAGTGGAAAACGGAAAGTGGAAAACGGAAAGTGGAGAGTGGAGAACAGATTGGCCGTTTGATATGGTCATCAAGTCGCCCGGCATCCCCACTTTCCATTTTCCACTTTCCACTTTCCACTTAACTAGTCTCACCGACCTCTTCCTGCAGGTCTATGGCGACATGACCATTGGGGTGACTGGCACCAAAGGCAAGAGTACCACGGCATCGCTGATACACCACTTGCTGCCAGGGAGTATCTTGGCGGGCAATATTGGCATTCCGCTGTTTGATATCCTCGACGAACTGAAAGAGGACTCCATTGTGGTAGCGGAACTGAGTTGCCATCAGTTGGAGAATATCCACCGTGCGCCACATATCGCGGTGTTGCTCAATCTGTTCCAGGAGCATCTCGATCATTACGAGAACTATATGGGCTACAAAATGGCCAAGATGCAGATAGGACTTAAGCAGCGCGAGGGCGACCATTTCTTTTATTGCACAGACAACGATGAACTACGTTCCTTAGTGGAAAGTGGCAAGTGGAAAGTGACAAGTGAATTGCATCCGTATTCGGTAAACGATATAACAGATGAGGAGCGGGAGTTGTTGGAGGCTTGTCTATTGGAGGGTGAACATAATAGAAGCAATGCGCTGGTGGCCTGCCGTGTGGCCTCATTGGTGACGAACCAACCGCTTTCCACTTTCCGTTTTCCGTTTTCCACTTTCACTGGATTAAGGCATAGAATGGAGAAGGTGGGTTGCTACAAGGGTATCACCTGGTATGATGACAGTATCAGCACCATTCCCGCTGCCGCCATCGCTGCCGTTCGTGCCCTCGGACGTGTTGATACGCTGATTCTTGGTGGTTTCGACCGAGGCATCGACTACACACCACTGGTTGACTTTCTGAAAGAGAATCTTATAAAAAATATCGTCTTCGTCGGCGCCGCTGGTCGCAGGATACTTTCCACTTTCCACTCCGCCCCCTCATCGGCTCTGCCCGGGATGCCACTGGCATCCCTCTTACTTTCCACTTATATTGTCGAAGACGATTACAAGAAGATTGTCCCTTGGTGTGCCGCGCATACGCCGCAGGGTGGGGTGGTGTTGCTGTCGCCGGCAGCGGCGAGTTACGACGCTTTCAAGAATTTTGAGGTTCGCGGCGATTTCTATAAAGAACAGATACTGAAGCTATGATTGACTACATAGAAATTCGTCAGCAGCTCCATGAACATCCGCAGATTGCCGGTAACGAGCAGTTCGCGCACGATATGATTGTCAAACATCTGCAGAGACTGCATCCGGACAAAGTGTATACCCATGTGGGTGGCTATGGCGTCATTGCCGTTTGGGGAAAAGACCCGCAGGCGGAGAACATCGCCTTCCGAGCCGACACCGACGCTCTACCTATCGGCCACCGCTGCGGGCATGACGGACACACGACCATCCTCCTCCGACTAGCTGAGTTGATAGACGAGAACGTATCAACATATCAACGTGTTAATATTATACTCCTTTGGCAGCCCGCCGAGGAGACCGGAACAGGCTCTCGAGAGGTGCTTGAGACAGGCATCCTTCAGCAGTATAATATCAAGGCGTTCTATGCCTTGCACAACCTGCCGGGCTATCCGTTGGGTACCGTGGTGCTTTGTCCGCGGACGTTTGCGGCTGCTTCGACGGGTGTTGTCTACCATCTCGATGGTCGCGAGACGCACGCCTCCACGCCTGAACTTGGTGTGAATCCGGGGCTGGCGGTGGCGGAGATAATCGATTGCTTTAATGGTTTTAATGGCTCAGATGGAGAGTTTCGACAGTCGACGTTGATTTGTGTGCGTGTGGGTCAGCCTGCTTTCGGCACCTCAGCGGGGCATGGTGAAGTGATGTTCACGCTGCGGGCCTTTACCAACGATGCAATGGAGCGATTGCTGGCTGACGCCAATCGGACCGTGGACGAGATTGCCGCCCGCTATGGGCTGACAGTTAGCCGCTCATTAGTGGAGCCTTTCCGCGCCACAGAAAACAATGGCGAGTGTGTAAAGACTATAGAAAAAGCGGCACAGAGTGTACCGCTTAAGGTGGTTTATCAAGATAATCCCAATCGTTGGAGCGAGGACTTCGCCGAGTATCTCATGGAGTTTTCGGGAGCCATGTTTGGCATTGGCAGCGGTGAAGACCACGCCGAACTGCACCATCCCGACTATAACTTTCCAGATGCCCTAATCGAGCCCGCCGCCCAATTATTCTTTAAGATTTTCCAGTCTTTTTCTCAATCTTGATGTAGTTGGGGAAGGGAACCTGTGTGGTGCCGACGGTCATACTGGGACGGATGCGGAGGCCAATTTTCGAGGATGTGCCGTCATTGGAAAAGCTGGAGGCGAAGTTCTTCAGGGCATCCACGCCTTTGGAGGAGAAGAGCTGGCCGAGGTCGGTACTGACACCCAGAGGCACTGTGGTGGTAGTGCTGGGTTTGATGGTGTAGGTGCGGTTGCTGGCGCCGTTAGCCACGTCGGTACCGTCGATGGCGAGAATCCAATCCATGGCGGTCATCGAGGCCTGCTGATTGGTGGGGTTCTTCACGTTGATGTTGAGGTCCATGCTCAGAGGCACTTGCTTGCTCTGGTAGGCTGCTACAAGTTTTACGACATCGGTGGCGGAAAGATTGCCGGAGGTGATGTTCTTCAGGTTGACACCGGCAATGGAGATATTGTTGACGTTCTTGAGGTTGAAGTCACAGTTGACTAGGTTGGCAACACTGGAGACTTGTGAGGTCAACTGCGTGAGAAAGTCGCAGGAGGCAAAGACAAGACTTCCGGCGAGCAAAAAGGCTAATGCTATCTTTTTCATTGTGTTCGACGTTTTATTTATTCTGATTAAAAATGCAAAATTACAAAAATTATTTTATTCTTCCTAATAATTGCTTTTTTTTTCGTATTTTTGCTGATTGTTTTATATAAGTTATTAGTTACAAATATTATATATATCAAGTCATTATGGAAGAGACTACCGTCAACGAGAAGCAACTGAATTTTCTTGAGGAGATTATCGAGCAGGGCCTGAAGGATGGCACCTACAGCGCTATCCAGACCCGTTTTCCGCCGGAACCTAACGGCTACCTGCACATCGGCCACGCCAAGTCGATTTGCATTAATTTTGGACTGGCAAAGAAATATGGTGGCAAGACGAACCTTCGTTTCGACGATACCAACCCTGTGAAGGAAGACACCGAATATGTCGACTCCATTCAGGAGGACATCCATTGGTTGGGCTTCGACTGGGCTAATAAATACTATGCTAGCGACTATTTTGACCAGCTCTATGAGTGGGCCGAAGTGCTGATACAAAAGGGACTGGCATATGTCGACGACCAGACTCTCGACGAGATCCGCGAAGGACGCGGCACCGTGACCACCCCCGGCAAGAACAGTCCCTACCGCGACCGTAGTGTAGAGGAAAACCTTGACCTTTTCCGTCGCATGAAGGCTGGTGAATTTCCCGACGGTAGCAAGGTGTTGCGCGCCAAGATAGATATGGCGCATCCCAACATGATGTTCCGCGACCCCATCATGTACCGCATCCTCCATGCCCATCACCATCGCACGGGCGACAAGTGGTGCATCTACCCCATGTACGATTACGCCCACGGTCAGAGTGACTCCATTGAGCATATCACCCACAGTATCTGTACGCTGGAGTTCGACATCCACCGTCCTTTGTACGATTGGTTCATCGAGCAGTTGGGCATTTGGCCCTCGCATCAGTATGAGTTCGCTCGTCTGAACATCAACTACACGGTGATGAGCAAGCGCAAGTTGCTGCAGCTGGTTAAGGAAAACTATGTCACCGGCTGGGACGACCCGCGTATGCCGACCATCTGCGGCTTCCGCCGTCGCGGCTACACGCCCGAGAGCATCAAGGCTTTCTGTGACCGTATCGGCGTGGCTAAGCGCGACAATATCATCGACTACGGTCTGCTCGAGTTCTCGCTGCGCGAGCACCTCAACAAAGTGGCGCAGCGTCGCATGGCCGTGCTCGACCCCGTGAAGGTTGTCATCGACAATTACCCAGAGGGACAGACCGAGATGCTGACGGCAGTCAACAATCCCGAGTGCGAGGCCGACGGCACCCGCCAGGTAACTTTCAGCCGTGAACTCTATATCGAGCGCGAGGACTTTATGGAGGTGGCTCCTAAGAAATATTTCCGCATGGCCATCGGTCAGGAGGTGCGTCTGCGCTATGCCTACTTTGTTACGGCTCAGAGTGTTGAGAAGGATGCCGATGGCAATATCACCTGCATCCACTGCACCTACGACCCCGCCACGCGCGGTGGCGACGCCCCCGACGGCCGCAAGGTGAAGGGCACCATCCACTGGGTCAGTGCCCAGCACGCCATCGATGCAGAGGTGCGGCTCTTCGACCGTCTCTTCGCCGTTGAAGCTCCCGATGATGTCGAGGAAGGCCACACCTTCTTGGAGAACATCAACCCCAACAGCCTGCGTGTTGTCACTGCTAAATGCGAGCCCGCCTTGAGAGAGTGGAAAGCGGAAAGTGGAAAGTGGAAAGATGGAATAGTGCGCTACCAGTTCGAGCGCATGGGCTATTTCTGCACCGACAGCGACTCGACGCCGGACCACCTCGTCTTCAACCGCACCTGTACCCTGAAGGACAGCTGGGCAAAAATCAAATGATGCAGTTGACTCATAAGGTTTGGTATTCCGTGTTGCTACTTTCGTTGTTGACATCGTTGTCGGCAACGGGTCAGGATAGTATCTATGTGCGAAGGGTGATATGTGACCTTTCGTCACCTGAAATGTTTGGACGTGGCATGCAGCACCGTGGTGACTCTATTGCCGCAGAATATCTGCGCCAAGAACTACGGACACTGGGTGTGAAACCGCTGGGCAAGGATTATTTCCAGTATTTCTATTTTCCCGACACCCGCACCACACCACCCATCGTCGAGGCAGGATATCAATCGCAGAATGTCTGTGGCTATATTCAAGGCGAGATGGATTCAATGATAGTCTTTACGGCGCATTACGAGCATCTGGGCATGCATGGCGATACCATTTTCTTTGGCGCTCACGACAATGCCAGTGGCACCGCTGCGGTAATGGACTTGGCGCGTATACTCAGCCCAAAACAAGGACGATACACCTATGTGTTTTTGTTTTTTGGAGGCGAGGAAAGTGGCCTCATCGGGTCGGCTAATTTCGCCTATGCGCCGCTTATCAATTTGAGCAAGGTGAAACTATTGGTGAATATCGACCTCTTCTGTGGTGGCGACGAGGGGCTTATGGTGGTAAATGCCAATGCTCCCGAGACCAAATCCTATATCGACCAATTGGTTCGACTAAACGAGGAACACCAGTATGCCACTAAGATAGGACGTCGCGACAATGCTGCCAATAGCGACCACTGGTTCTTCAGTAAACAGTGTCCCTCCGTCTTTATCTACACCCTCGGGGGTCCCTTTGGAGGCTATCACAGTCCTACCGACACCTGCGAAGGGTGCGGCTTGGGTAATTACTATCGCCATATGTCCCTTATTAAGTCCTTCATTGAACAATTGGAACAATTAAACTAATAACTATGAATATTCTTGTCACCGGCGGCGCCGGATTCATTGGCTCCCACACATTGATAGAACTTTACAAGGCTGGTCACACCGCCGTGGTGGTGGACAATCTCAGCAACTCCAACCCCGTGGCGCTCAAGCGCGTGGCTGAAATTATCGGTGTGCATGAGATTCCTTTCTACCGCGTCGACATCCGCGACCGCGAGGGTTTGGAGAAGGTCTTTGCAGCGCATAAACTCGACGCTTGCATCCATTTCGCAGGCCTCAAGGCTGTGGGCGAGAGCGTTGAGAAACCGTGGGAATACTATGAGAACAACATTGGTGGCACGCTGACTTTGGTGGACGTGATGCGCAAGCACGGGTGCAAGAATATCATCTTCAGCTCTAGCGCCACTGTCTATGGTGACCCCGTGGAAATCCCCATTACAGAGAATTGCCCTAAGGGTCAGTGCACCAATCCCTACGGCTGGACCAAGAGCATGCTCGAGCAGGTGCTGATGGACATTCAGAAAGCTGATCCTGAGTGGAACGTCGTGCTGCTTCGCTACTTCAACCCCGTGGGAGCGCATTCCAGCGGACGCATCGGCGAAAACCCCAACGGCATCCCCAACAACCTCATGCCCTATATCACCCAGGTGGCCGTGGGCAAACGTAAGGAGCTGGGTGTCTTCGGTAATGACTATCCCACACCCGACGGTACCGGTGTGCGCGACTACATTCATGTCGTCGACCTCGCCAATGCCCATGTCTGTGCTCTGCAGGCCATTGCCCGCCGTTGCGGCATCGGCATCTATAATGTGGGTACTGGTAACGGATATTCTGTTTTGGATATGGTGAAGGCTTTCATCCGGGTCAATGGTGTCGACGTGCCCTACAGTATCAAGCCGCGCCGCGCCGGCGACATCGCCACCTGCTATTGCAATCCCACCAAGGCCAAAGCTGAATTGGGCTGGGAAGCCAAGTACGGCATCGACGACATGGTCCGCGACAGCTGGCACTGGCAAAGCCAGAACCCCGACGGCTATCCCGAAGAATAGCATAACGCCCTCTTTTTCACTAGTGTTTTACCATTGTTTAACCAACAAAAATGGTTAAACAATGGTAAAACAATGGTTAAACAGAGGTTTAATGTATTAATCCATAGTGGGTTGTGACGAGGTGAGGTATTGTTGTATCTCGTCTGGATTAATGGCTTGATCTACAGAATAATCGCCCACTTTTTCGCGGCGGAGGGCGGAGAGGAAGGCTCCGCTGCCGAGGGCGAGGCCGAGGTCGCGGGCGAGGGAGCGTATGTAGGTACCCTTGCCGCAATGGATGCGGAAGTCGGCCTGGGGCAGGTGAGGGGGCACCTCGCCGAGGGGGTTCTGGTAGAGGTTTTTGGTGGAAGGTGAAAGGTGAGAGGTGAGAGGTGGAAGGTGAGAGGTGCGTAAGGTATCTGGGGTTTCCGGCTTGCGGAAATCGGTGATTTCAAAGCTGTAAACAGTAACGGTTTTGGGTTGGATAGTGGCGGTGGGGTCGTCGAGGCGGGCGTATTCATAGGCCCTTTGTCCGTCAATTTTCACAGCGCTGAACATGGGAGGTACCTGCTGGATGGTGCCAGTGAACTGACGGACGGTCTCATTGAGCAGTTCAGGGGTGATGTGCTCATAGGGGAAGTAGTGGTCGATGGGACGTTCGAGGTCGTAGCAGGGGGTAGTGGCGCCGAAGACCATGGTGCCGGTGTAGACCTTGTCTCCGTCCTGCAGCTGGGGAATGGTTTTAGTGGCTTTCCCCACGCAGACGAGCAGAAGGCCGGTGGCCAGAGGGTCGAGGGTGCCGGCATGTCCTATCTTGAATTTTTTAAGGCCGTAGGTGTTTCGCACTACGGATTTAATTTTATTGACGGCCTGGAATGAGGTCCACTGGCGCGGCTTGTCGACGGGGATGACGATGCCGGCCTGCAGCTGTTCCAATGTAATCATAGGCTATCCCAGGCAGTTCCAAGTTATCCTAGGAGGGGGATGATAATGGTGGCGAGTCCCACGACGGCGCAGTAAACTGCGAACCAGATGAGCTTGCCCTTTTTGACGAGGTTAATCATCCACTTGCAGGCGATGCAGCCACTGATGAATGCCGCCAGGAAGCCGATGGCGAGAGCCAAAGGCGAGATGCCGCCCATAGCTGTGCTGATGCCTTGTTCGGCCATGTCTTTGACGTCGAGCAGGGCTTCGCCGAGAATGGGGGGGATGACCATCAAGAAGGAGAACTGGGCCAACTTTTCTTTTTTGTTGCCGAGCAGGAGGCCGGTGGCGATGGTGGAACCCGAGCGGGAAAGACCCGGCATGACAGCAATGGCCTGTGCGATACCGATGACGAAGGCGTGGATTGGAGAGATGTTCTCACGCTGACGTGGCTTTGCAAAATAGCTGAACGCCAGCAAGGTAGCGGTAATCATCAGGCAGATACCCACTATTAGCAGTCCGCTGCCGAAAATTTCCTCCACTTTGTCTTTGAAGAAGAATCCCACTATGGCCACAGGAATCATCGAAATGAGGATGTTGAAGGCATATTTTGTGCCGTTGTTCCACTTGAACTTGAAGAGGTCGGCGAAAATCCAGACAATTTCTTTCCAGAGGATGAAACAGGTGCTGAGCACCGTGGCTATATGCACAGTGACGGTAAAAGCGAGGTTGGCGTCGGGGTCTTGGAGACCGAACAATGCTTGTCCGATGGCCAGATGACCGCTGGAGGAGATGGGCAGGTATTCGGTGAGACCTTGAACGGTACCGAGAATGAGCGATTGTATCCAGTCCATTTATTCAGCCTTTTTGCCTTTGAACATGATGGCGAAGATTTCGACCACGAAGCCCAGCACGATGAGGATGGGGGCCACGGTGAGGCGGCGGGAGTCGAACATGGCGGGGTTGAAGGTGTTGGGGTCGTCGCTTCCGCCGCCGCTGAGGAGGATATAACCGATGGCGAGGATGACGATGCCGACGACCATCAGGATGTAGTTGATGGGGCCAAAAGCCAGTTGGAGATTCAGTTTATTCTCTTTGGCTGCCGTGGGGGGAACTGGTTTGGCAGCACTTTTTATGTTGTTCTTTTTCATTGTCTTTGATATTGTTATGTTAACTTTTTGCTATGTGAATCCGGATGGTGAGGGCGGTGGAGATATAGGAGATGATGATGCCGACAAGGATGACGATGCCGGCGATGATGGCGTACCAGAGGAGGTGCTCGCCACCGAGGATGTTCAGATGGAAACCGTTGCTGAAAGCCCAGATTGTGATGAAATTGAGCACTCCTGCTATGAGACCACCGATGGCGCCATAGGCGATGCTGCGCAGGCGGAAGGGACGTCCGATGAAGGAGGACTTGGCACCCACGAGGCGCATGGTGGCGATGGTGTCGCGACGGCTGTAGATAGCGATTCGGATGAGACTGTTGATAAGCACCACGGTGATAATGAGCAACAAGGTGACAAAGAAGATGAGGAACCAGGTGAGCTTATAGAATATCTCAAGCAACTGGTGTATCATGCTTTGTCTGTTCGGAAGCTCGGCGAAGTCGGTGGTAACTTTGCAGTTGCAGGCTTTCTCTATCTGGTTGCAGAAGTCTTTGTAATTGGCCGACGAGGTGTCGGGGATGATGGAGGCGTTGAAGTTGACCAGCAAATGCGGGCTGATGGGGTTGTACTCGGTGAACTCCATGAACTCGTCGCCAAGGTCTTCGGCCAGTTCTTTGGCGGCTTCGCCTTTCGACTTATAATTCACCTGTTTGACATTGGGCAGACCGGCGATGATGGCTGAGTCGGCTTTTGCCAGCGAGTCGCAGACGTTATCCGGGAGGTTTTCGGGGATAAGGAGTGTGACGTCGACGGTGATACGCTCCTGTGTGCCACGGGTGGTGCGGTAGGCGTGGTACTCGATGGTGATGAGCAGGCTAAGCATGAACAGCACCAGCGAGATGCCCAGAATGGTGGCACCGTGTGTTCCCCAAAGATTAACCTTGTTCTTCAAAACTTTAAACGTTAAACTTTAAACTTTAACCATTAATTGGCCAGCATCACGGGCATGACAAGCATCAAGATGTCGTCCTTCTTCTCGGTGTCGTCGTCGCCATAGGGGAAGATGATACCGGCACGCGAGGGGTGCGAGAGCTCCACGAGCACTTGCTCGCTGTCGAGGTAGGAAATCATCTCGGTGAGGAACTTGGCATTGAAACCGATGTCCATGGGGTCGCCCTCGTACTGGCAGGGAAGGGTCTCATGGGCGTTGTTGGAAAGTTCAAGGTCCTCGGCGGAGATTTCCAGTTGGTCCTTGGAGATGGAAAGGCGCACCTGACGGGTGGCTTCCGAGGCGAAAATGCTGACACGCTTCAGTGTGTTGAGGAACGAGAGGCGGTCGAGGATGAGCTTGTTGGGATTATCCTTCGGGATGGCAGCCTCGTAGTTGGGGTAGCGTCCGTCGACCAAGCGGCAAACGATGTAGAAGTTATCGAAGGTGATGAAGAGATTGGTGTTGTTGTATTCGATGGTGACATCGCCCTCTTCCTTGCGGGCGGCAAGGATGTTTTTGACGATGATGATGGGTTTCTTAGGCAGGATGAAGTTGGTGCTCTCGTCGCTGGTGACGTCTTTGCGGCGGTAGCGGACGAGCTTGTGGGCGTCGGTGGCCACGAAGGTGATGCCGTCGGGCGTCATCTCGCAGAAGATGCCGCTCATTTGCTGGTGCATCTCGTCGTTGGAGGTGGCGAAGACGGTCTTGTTGATGGCGTTGACGAGGGCACTGCCGCTCATCATCACCTTGTTGGTGCTTTCGGCCACGGGCATCGTGGGATAAGTGGCGGCATCCATGCCTGCCAGATGGTACTGGCCCTTGCCGGAGGCTATCTCGATATTATAGTTGGCCTGATTGACATCGAAGGTCAGAGGCACATCGTCGAAAGTCTTGAGGATGTCGAGGAGCATCTTCGAAGGCACAGCTACCTCTTCGGCTGCTTCCATGGCTCCCGTCTCTACGGCGACATGGGCCAGGAGGGTGGTGGAGAGGTCGGTGGTCTTGATGGTGAGGTCATTTTCCTCGAGGTGGAAATGGAAGCAGTTGATAATGGGCATGGTGTTGCTGGAGGAGAGAACTCCGCTAAGAGACTGCAACTGCTTGAGTAGCTGTTGGCTGTTGACGATAAATTTCATATTGTTGCTATTTTTATTTATTCATTATTAAAATGCAAAAGTACGAATAAAATGAAAAGTGAAAAGAGAAAAGTGAAATATTTTTTTAACAACTACTCAACACTGACGTCGACGAAGACCCCTTCAGGGATGTCGAAGTCGGACCAGTGGATGCTGCAGTTGGCACGGGAATATTTGTCGTCGAGGTAGAAGGTGCCAGACACCTTGTCGTTTTTATAGAGACGGCACCCTGGATCATAGAGAATGACGGAGTTGGGGTAGGTGACACCGTTGTGGGTATATGGCTTTCCAATACTATCAGGGGTGGTGAGGTTGATTACAAAGCCCGCTTCTTGATGGCTGTCGAAAGAGGAATTGCACGTTCGGGTGTCGATGATGGTGCCCTTGAAGGCTATTTCGTCGTGCTTCTTGCAGGAAGCGAACAGCAGCAGGACTGCCATAATGATGAATTTAGAATAACCTAAGTGCTTCATTGAGAGATGTTTTTTTATCCGTTGATTCTTTTCTTTGTCCGATGATAAGGGCGCAGGAGACGCTGTAGTCGCCAGCAGGGAAATGTTTCTGGTAGCTGCCGGGAATCACGACGCTGCGTGCCGGCACGCGGCCGATATACGTCACGGGTTCGGGGCCAGTGACATCGATGATATGTGTCGAAGCAGTGATGACGGTACCGGAACCCAGCACAGCCTCGTGTTCGATATGGGCACCTTCGACTATGATGCAGCGGCTGCCGATGAAGCAGTTGTCTTCCACGATGACGGGTGCCGCTTGTACGGGCTCCAATACGCCTCCGATACCCACACCTCCCGAGAGGTGCACGTTCTTGCCTATCTGGGCGCAACTACCCACGGTGGCCCAAGTGTCCACCATGGTGCCGCTGTCGACATAAGCGCCGATATTCACGTAGGAGGGCATGAGGATGGTCCCGGGGGCGAGGTAGGCTCCGTAGCGGGCCACTGCCGGCGGCACCACACGCACGCCTCCTTCAGCGAAATGGCTCTTCAACGGTATTTTATCGTGGTACTCCATGGGACCGGCCTCGAGGGTCTGCATGCCGCAGATGGGGAAATAGAGAAGGACAGCCTTCTTGACCCACTCGTTGACTTTCCACGTTCCATTCTCCATTTGCTCTGCCACACGGAGCTCTCCGCAGTCGAGAAGTCGTACGACTTCCTGCACTGCTTCGCGGTGCTCCCGTTTCTCCAGCAATTCGCGATGTTCCCATGCTTGTTCAATATATTCTTTCATAGAAATTTAACGCAATAATAATATTGTACCTTTGGTTTTCTGTTGTTTCTCTGGCATTGCTACAGACCTATACATCAGCGTGTAAACGTATGCGCCCTGCGGACAGGGCTTTCCGTCTTTTGTGCCGTCCCATTTTGCGTCGATGCCCTCCAGGTGACTGACTAACTGTCCATTGCGGGAGTAAATCCATATCTCCATCGTGAGGATGTCGTTCATCCCAGGTTGCCAGGTATTGTTGGTACTCTCGTTAGGGGTGAATACATTGGGAGTGAACATGGTGGAACGGTCGATGAGGATGGTTACTATAGCGGTATCGGTACACCCTTCGGTGTCGTAAGCGATGAGCCTTACAGGAAGCGAGTCGGCATCGACAGGATAGGTGTAGGTAAAGTTTTGGTCGCTGTAATAGTTGTCGTTGATAATCCAGCGGCGAGAGACGTTGAGATGGGAACAATCGTAGAATCGCACATCCGGTTGCAAAGGTGTCACCAACAGGGGAATGGCCTTGATTTCGGCCTTCAAGTCTTCTCCAAGGACCAGCAGATGCAATGTTATGATAGAGTCGCATCCCCAACTATTGGTGTACGGGAACTGGTAGGTGCCTGTCTGATTGTATGTGGTGTCGTTCAAGGTGTAGCCATCAACTTTGCAGACGGTATCGTAGAGGAGGATTTCATGGTGGGGGAGAGCAGTCATCGATACCTCGATTACACTGTCACATTGTTCTGAAGTGGTCAGTGTTACCGTATGGATGCCCGTCTCGTTCAACGAGGTTGTCCCCACAACGAAAGGATGGTTGTCGCAGATTGTGGTGTCGATATGGACAAAATAGGAGGGATTCACCATTAACTCCAGCATCAAAACGCTGTCGGCGCCGTGAATATCGTGCAACGTCAGCGTCACGGTGTCTGGTCTAGTAAAGGTGTACCCATACCACTCAAAGGGAAGCTCATTGTCGCATACCGCCCTTGTGTACCAGTATCTGTGGTTCGGGTAGACGGTGAGTGTGTAGTGTATGCCGCTGTCGCAGCCATAGATGCTGGTCCGGAGGAAGGAGGTGTCGGTTGAGGAGTAGAAATTGATGCCTCCGAAAACTACCGGCAAGTCGTTTTCCACCGCCTCTGCAACAGTCTCGTTTATATAATTGGGGTGGAATGTCAGTGCTACCGTACTGTCGATATCATTGCCGCAGGAACTAGATATGTGGTAGTGGTAATACACCGTAGTGTCATGTGTCAGATTCTGTGGTGCGCTGATGATGAATGTGGAATCGTTTACCATTGTCACCCCATATCCAGTCACCAGGAATGAGTCGGCTATGCAGGTATCTTGTGGTATCAATTCTGCGTCGAGCGACAGCTCCCACTCGAAGATATAGCCGTTGTCACCGCTCCAGCCGTCAAGCACCTCGATATACCAGTCTCCGTTCAAGGGACAGCCTATCAAAGAACTGAAATTCTGGTCAGGATGGTAGAAGTTGGTTTTTGCCGCCACATTCGAGGAATCGATTATCGCCTCTGAACCGCTGGAAACGGTATGGCCGTATCGGTAGATGATGCCGTCGTCGGACGCCGACGAGTGGGCATATGAGTAGTTTGAGGTGGTGTTGTTGCTCCAGCAGTAATTCCAACCCACACCAGGTTCATTGTCCAATGCATTCGAGTCGCATTGATACGAACTGTTTTCTCCATCGTGGGCAGCACCCAAGAAGGTGCCTACCGTTACATTCTCACCCGAGGCCCAACCTCGGTGGGACGCCGGTATTGTACTTAAACAATTTGAGGAACCGTTGCCACCGTATTTCAACAGTGAGGCTTTCTGTCCGTTGGGACAGGTGACGCCGATATAGAGGTCTCCTATCCAGCTGTGCTCCATATTCACCCGCAGATATTTGATGTCCTCCACCGACGTGATGGTGGCGCCAGGTTCGAAGGCGGTGAAAGTGACGGGCGAGCGGTACGAGCATCCCATTGCTCCGCAGGGTACTCCGTCGGGCAAGAAGATGCGTTCGCTGTGTCCCAAGGTCGACCCCTCCTCCCCAATCACGACATTATGAGTCCTAGTGTAGCCGAATGTCACCGTCCGGGTGCTTCCAGCACACATTGATGTTGGCACATTGAAACTGACAACGGTCTGTCCCTGCACGTCCTGCGAATGTCCCATAAAACCCACAAGACCCATTAATCCCATTAATTTCATGGGCTTAATAAGTCCTATTAGTTTTATCAGTCCTTTATGCGCCAGCCTTTTCTTCATAACCCATAAGCCTTTACCTCACCACTTCTATCATTCCGTTGGTTCTCACAATGCCGAAGATACTCTTCGCCGAGAAACGGAAGAAATAGGTTCCGTCGGGACTACGCGTCTTTTCAGGGTCCCAGAAGTCGTCCTCTTCGGCGATGTTCTGCACATGATACTCCAACGTTCCCCATTTGTTGTATATCCACAGTTCGTTCATCTGGTATAATCCGCACTCCAGCAGGTTCACCACTTTCCAGGTGTCATTGGTGCCGTCGCCGTTAGGCGACACCAGGTTCGGAAACTGTAGCCAGTCGTTGACGATGGTGATGGTGGCCGACGCGGTGTCTTCACATTCCGTGGGCTCTCCATAGGGGCCGGGGTAAGTCTGGATAGCCGTCAGCACCACTGTGAAATCGCCAAACACATTCTCGCCTTCTTCGGCCCAGGTGTAGATGGGATTCTCCTCGCGGACGCTGTCGTATCCGCTGCTCGTTTGGATATTCCAGAGATACCCCATTGTGTACTGGTCTCCGATAGCGCCTCCTGTGAACGAGGTGCTCTGGTTGAAGAATTCCGCTGTCGGATGTGATGTCGATGGCTGCTCGGGAGCCCAGAAGAAGGCCGCTTCAGGTTTTCCGAAGACCCACACGATATCCCTTACCTCTGCAGTGTCGAGACAGCCGTGTTCACTCTCGGTTATATAGGCGATGGAGAATTTTCCTATGGTGTCGTATACGTGGGTGATTTCGTCGCCCTCAATCCACACGGTATCGCCCAGGTTCCACCAGTTGCGTACCGCATGCGGCGTACCGCTTTTCAGCCATACTGTCATTGGGCGGCAGCCTGCCAGCATCGTATCGCTGTACCAGTCGATGCAGTTGTTGCTGATGAGCGGTGTTGCTACAAAGCCGCTGTCGCGTCCCACAATCGTTACATGCCACACACTGTCGCATCCGCTGGCCGTCTGCCACGCGAGATCATAATCTCCCGGACTTGGGAACGCTTGGTCGTGCCACGAATATCGATTGGTGTAGCAAAAAACTACCGTGTCGTAGAAATGGAACGACGGTGAGAATACCACGTCGAAATCCCGGATGATGGGGCAGTTCTCGCCTCTGTAGACGGTATCTCTTCCTTGGTAGGTATCGGTGATTGCCAGGGAGTCCACCCACAATGTGTCGCCGATGCATAGATGGTCTTCAATTGTGATATGGGGGGAGGTGGAATAGTGTATGTTGAATGTCGTGTCGAGGTCTTCTCCCAGGAGGGTGTGGACGATGACGGTGTAGGTGACGGTAGTGTCGCTGGTGATTCCTTCAGGAGGCGACACCAGGAAAGAGCTGTCGCTGACTCTTGTGCTCTCGTTGCCCACCATGTCCACCGACGCAATGCCACTGGCCGGAATAATCAGACTGTCCTTCAGCGATAGCTCCCAGTCGAAGATATATCCATTGTCGTTTTGCCATCCATCCATCACCTCGATGTACCAGTCGCCATTCAGCGGACAGCCTATCAGCGAACTGAAATTCTGGTCGGGATGGTAGAATTGAGTCCCTGCGGCAACATCCGATGAGTCTATGGTTCCGTTGTGGCTGTTCCCGATACGGTAGATGATGCCGTCGTCGCCGGCATATACGTAGCCGTTCTCTGTGTTGTTACTCCAGCAATAGTTCCATCCTGTGCCGGGTTCGTTGCCGGGAGCGGTCGACGTGCATGGTTGACTACTATTCTGTTCGTCATTCGGCATGCCCAAGTAGGTGCTTATCGGAACGCTGTATCCCAATGTCCATCCACAGTATTCTGAGGGTACGCTATTGGAACAGTCGGAGGAACCGTAGAAACTGTAGTTCATCAATGAGGCTCTCTGTCCGTTGGGACAGGTGATGCCTATGAAGATGTCGCCAATATAGGAATGTTCAATGTTGAGGCGCACGAAGTTGATGTCGTTCACCGACGAAATGGTGGCAGTTGAATCGAAGCATGAGAATGTTACTGGAGAGCGGTAAGAACAGCCTAAACTCCCACAGGGGATGGCATCAGGAAGAAACGCCACTCCTGGGTGAGAGAGGCTCGTTGGCAGGTTCTCTACCACAATCTCGTTTCCCTCCGAAAAGCCCACTCTTATTAACACAGAATCGAAGCATGCGACGGAATCTACATCCACACGCACAATTCGCTGCCCTTGCATACATAAGGGCAACAGACAATATATCAAAATGATACACTTCTGTATCAAAAACATTATCTTCTTCATAAACGGATGCAAAGATACATAAATTTTTGTTTTCTATAATTAAAAAGTGTTATTTTTTCAAAAAAATCTATTGTACCATTTTTTTTGTTTATATTTGCAAAAATTTTAATATTGTAAAATATGAAGCAACTTATTGAATGCGTGCCTAATATCAGCGAGGGCCGCAACATGGATATCATCAATCAGGTGACTGCCGAGATTGAGAAGGTCGAAGGTGTGAAGCTCCTCGATGTCGACCCCGGCCAGACCACCAACCGCACCGTCATCACTTTCGTGGGTGAGCCCGAGCCCGTCCTCGAGGCCGCCTACCAGGTAGTCAAGAAGGCTGCCGAACTTATCGATATGACCCAGCACCACGGTGCCCACCCCCGTCAGGGTGCCACCGACGTCTGCCCCCTCATCCCCGTGAGCAATATCACCATGGAAGAGGTGGTCGAGTATGCCCACAAGCTGGGCAAGCGTCTCGGCGAGGAACTGCAGATTCCCATTTACTGCTATGAGAACGCCGCCTTTATTCCCGAGCGTCGCAATCTTGCCTACTGCCGCACTGGCGAGTACGAGAGCCTTAGCTCCCGTCTTGGTACCGAGCAGTGGAAACCCGACTTCGGTCCCAACGCTTGGAACGACCACACCGCCCACACCGGCGCCACCCAGGTGGGCGCCCGCGACTTCCTTGTGGCCATCAACTACAACCTCAACACCACCAGCACCCGCCGCGCCAACGCCATCGCCTTCGACGTGCGTGAGAAAGGCCGTCCGAAACGCGAGGGTGGCAAGCCCAGCGGCAAGCCCATCAAAGACGAGAACGGCAAGACCATCATGATTCCCGGTACCCTCAAGGGCACCAAGGCCATCGGCTGGTATATCGAGGACTATGGCATCGCCCAGGTCTCGATGAACATCACCTCTATCAAGGTGGCTCCTGTGCACCTCTGCTTCGACGAGGTGTGCCGCTGTGCCTCCAACCGCGGCCTGCGCGTTACTGGCTGCGAGATAGTGGGCCTCATCCCCAAGAGCGTGCTCATCGATGCCGGTAAGTACTACCTGGCCAAACAGCAGCGCTCCCTCGGCGTCAGCGAGGAGGAGATTATGAAGGTGGCCATCAAGAGCATGGGACTCGACGACCTCAAACCCTTCGACCCCAAGGAGAAAGTGATTGAATACCTCATCGAGGACCACAGCAAGAAGAAACTCGTTGACCTCACCTGCCGCGGATTCTGTGACGAGACCGCCAGCGAGAGTCCCGCCCCCGGCGGTGGCAGCGTCAGCGCCTACATGGGTGCCCTCGCCGCCTCCCTCGGCACCATGGTGGCCAACCTCACCGGAGGCAAGGCCGCCTACGATGACGAGTGGGAGAAATTCTCCGACGTGGCCGTCAAGGGCCAGGCTCTGAAGGATGAACTGCTGCACCTCGTCGACGAGGACACCGCCGCCTTCAACAAGATTATGGACGCCTTCGGCCTGCCCAAGAAGACCGACGAGGAGAAGGCCGCCCGCAGCGCCGCCATCCAGGAGGCGACAAAATTCGCCACCGAGGTGCCTTTCCGCACCATGCAGCGCTCCCTCGAAGCCTTCGAGGTCTGCCGCGCGATGGTGGAATGGGGTAACCCCAACAGTGTCACCGACGGCGGTGTGGGAAGCCTGGCTGCCCGTAGCGCCGTCATGGGTGCCCACCTCAACGTGAAGATCAACGCCTCCTCGCTGAAGGACGAAGCCTTCAAGGCCGACATCCTCGCCAAGGCTCAGGCCATCGAGGACGAGGCCATCAAGCAGGAAGCCGAGATTCTGAAGATTGTCAACGAAAAAATTGGTTTGTAATATGAAGAAGAAAGTTTTTGCTATCGCAGCACTCATGCTGTTTGTGGCCGGTATCGCCGCCAGTTGCACCCACCACACCTGCCCCGCCTACCGCGGATCCACCTCTATGGTCGAGCAGGCAGAGGTAGAACTGGCCTAATATCCGGAATAACGGACAGACAACAACACTCCAAACATACGAGTCCAGTACAAGGGTTCGTGTGTTTGGAGGTTTTGCTACAAAGAACACTATGGTTAAACGTAAGATTATCAATGACCCGGTATATGATGGGTTTCTGTCAATTGATGACCCGGTGATACTGCAGGTCATCGAGCACCCCTACTTCCAAAGGCAGAGGAGAATAAAGCAACTGGGGCTGACCTATCTGGTCTATCCTGGTGCTATGCATACGCGCTTCAGTCACATGCTGGGGGCGCTGAACCTTATGAAGAGGACGCTTGATGTGCTGAAGCTGAAGGGGGTGGAGATAACCGACGAGGAATGCCGTGGGGCCAAGCTGGCCATACTGCTGCACGACCTCGGCCATGGGCCATTCTCGCACACCAGCGAGAGGGTGCTGGTGGATGTGCCGCACGAGGAGATTACGCTGCTGATGATGCAGAGGATGCGAGAGGAAAGTGGAAAGTGGAAAGTGGAAAGCGGAATTGACGCGCAGAAGGCTCTATCCCTATGTATCGATATCTTCACAAATAAGTATCATAAGCACTTCCTGCATCAGCTGGTGAGCAGTCAGCTGGATATGGACCGACTGGATTACCTGGGCCGTGATTCTTTCTTCACCGGCGTGAGCGAGGGCATCGTGGGCACCGACCGTATCATCTCGATGCTTAATGTGCACGATGACGAACTGGTGATCGACGAGAAGGGCATCTACAGCGTGGAGAAGTTTATCATTTCCAGACGCTTGATGTACTGGCAGGTCTATATGCACAAGACCGTCATCGCCGCCGACCAGCTGCTGCTCAACATCTTCCGCAGGGCGAAAGATGTAGTGAGTAGTGGGCAGTGTGTAGTGGATAGCACACGGGCCCAAGTGCTACCCACTTTTCTATCTCTCGACCCGTCGGCGCCCGACTTCCTCGACCGTTTCGCTGAGGTGGACGACGATGACATCATGGTTGCCGTCAAGCACTGGCAACATTCGGACGACGAGATACTGAGCACGCTGTGCAAGAACATGGTCAATCGCCGCCTGCCGGCTATACGGTTCAGTAATGAGCCCTTCCCCGAACCTGCACCGTCTTATTTCGAGGGTACAGGCCGCCTCCGCAACCGCTCCTACGACTTTAATGACCAGGAGATAAAAGTCCTCTACAAGGACGGCC
Organism: uncultured Bacteroidota bacterium; assembly: GCA_902800395.1. Taxonomy (GTDB): domain Bacteria; phylum Bacteroidota; class Bacteroidia; order Bacteroidales; family P3; genus Colimorpha. The sequence goes on from CADCEC010000004.1 coordinate 253,040, forward strand.
GCTGCTTGCCCATCAGCGAGGCCAGCGACCAACTCGACCGCCATTTCCTTGAGAAACAAGTAACCAAATATTATCATTTTTACCCCAAACAGATATGAAAGTTCACTTTATAGCCATTGGCGGGAGCGCCATGCATAACCTTGCTATTGCATTGTGCCAGAAAGGTATTACCGTCACGGGTTCCGATGACGAGATATTCGACCCGGCGAAGAGTCGGCTGGAGAAGTACGGTTTGCTGCCGGAATCGTTCGGGTGGCATCCCGAGAGGATAGCCAAAGACCTCGATGCTGTTGTGCTGGGTATGCATGCACGTATCGACAATCCCGAGTTATTAAGGGCGCAGGAGTTGGGGCTGAAGATATACAGCTATCCGGAGTACCTCTATGAGCAGTCGAAGGATAAGTTGCGCATTGTGGTTGGTGGCTCGCACGGCAAGACGACGACTACCGCCATGATACTGCATGTGCTTGCCAAGTGCGGCATTGAGGCCGACTATATGGTGGGTGCGCAGCTCAAGGGCTTCGAGGTGATGGTGCGGCTGAGCCATACCGCCAAGGTGATGGTCATCGAGGGCGACGAGTACCTCACTTCGCCCATCGACCGCCGGCCGAAGTTCCACCTCTACCACCCCAACGTGGCCATCATCACCGGCATCGAGTGGGACCATATCAACGTCTTCCCGACGTTCGACATCTATCGGGAGCAGTTCAGCAAGTTTATAGATTTGATAGAGCCGATAGATGGGATAGAGGGGACGCTGATATACTGCGACGAAGACAAAGAGGTACACCGTGTGGCGGTGGAGAACCGGCGCAGCGACATACAGAAGCTGCCGTATGTCTGCCCGGAGCACCGTGTGGAGAATGGGGTGACCTATTTGCTGGGTACGCAGGCGTCTCGCCTGCAGGCAGCCGGGACGGCTGCGCACCCAGATGCAGCCGGGACGGCTGCGCACCCGGTGCCGTTACAGGTCTTTGGCCACCACAACCTCCTTAACCTTACTGCCGCCCGTTTGGCTTGCCGCCAGGTGGGTGTGACGGACGAGCAGTTCGACGAGGCTATCAGCACCTTCGAGGGTGCCTCGAAGCGCTTGGAACTGGTGAAGAAGAGCGACACTTGCGCTGTCTATAAGGACTTCGCCCATGCGCCGTCGAAGCTCCGCGCCACCATCCACGCCATGCGCGAGCAGTACCCCGGACGCAAGCTGGTGGCTTGTATGGAGCTGCATACCTTCAGTTCGCTGACGCAGGAGTTCCTGCAGCAGTACCGCGGCACGATGGACGAGGCCGATGTGCGCTGCGTCTATTTCAGCCAGCACGCCCTACAGCTGAAGAAACTGCCGCCTCTCGACCCCGAGGAGGTAAAGGCGGCCTTTGAGGGTACTCCGTCGGGTACGCAGGCGTCCCGCCTGCATGCAGCCGAGACGGCTGCGCACCCGGTAGAGGTCTTCACCGACAGCTCCGCGATGGTCGCCAAGGTGAAGGCGATGGAATGGAAAAACGCCAACCTCCTGATGATGTCCAGCGGCAACTTCGACGGCATCGACTTCAACCAATTGGCAGAGGAGGTTCTGATATGAAAAAGATACTGATGGCAGGCGTGATGGCACTTGTACTTACCGCTTGTGTGGGGCCGATGTATGTAACTTCAATAACAGTATACAACAGCACCATCGATAAAGTTGTTGCGGGCATCGAGAACGAGGGCTACAATTATGTCGGTATGAATCACGACACCCGTAACGAGCGCCGACACGAGATTGCCCACATGGAAGGGGACAACACTTATTCCGCATGGATACCCAACGACAAGGTCAACATTAACACCTACCGTTTTGTCGACAACGCTGGCAATACGATGCAATTCCAGGTGCAGTTCAAAGGTGGACTTGACCATACAAACAGCACCTTCTACATCAACGAGGTGAGTGTGGTTGGATGCAGCACATCGAACAAAAAGGACTACGAGCGCCTTTGTGGCGAACAGTCGCCAGTGTGGACGCTCGATACCATACAGAAAGATATGACAGTAAAACCGTAAAGAATATGGCACAATTTGAAATAGGCGACAAAGTGAAGTTCCTCAACGCCATTGGCGGGGGAGTGGTGAAGAAAGTGGCTGGCGGCATGGTGTATGTCGAGGACGAGAGCGGCTTCGACATGCCGTTCGCGCCCAATGAGCTTATCCGCATGGCCGACCAAGGCAAAGTGGGACAGGTCTTCAACGACGAGACCATCGGCCGGAGCGTGGAGCAGCGCGCCAAGGAGGAGCACCGTGAGCCGACGCAGTACGAGCTCATCGAAGAGAACCGCAAGCTCCGCAGCCAGAACGCCAACCTGCAGGACCAGATCAAGCAGCTCAAGAGCCAGATACTGAGTCTCCAGCGCACCATCGCCAGAATATCGTAAAACCCACAACCCATGACAGTAACCGAGGAAGAACTGCAACGCATCGTTGCCGCCGCCGTCAAGGTGGCGCTCAAGGAAGTAAAAGGTATCGAGGGGCAGCCCGAGAAGCCCGCCGCCGAGGTCGAGGTGAGCAAGATGGGCGACGAGGAGCTCGACGAGGCCATGCGCCTCATGCAGAGCAACCGCGGCAAGGGCGACGAGCCGATGGTGGGCATCTTCTGGTACTCGCCGCAGCGCGACGAGCTGTTCGGCGTGCGCTCGCACCGCATCAGCGACTACACCAAGGCCAACGCCCGCACAGAGTTCGGCAGCGTCTCCTGTTCCGAGATGCACGAGGACGTGTGGAAGAAGGAGTTCCACCGCCAGAAGTACAAGAACGACGGCATCGGCCCCTACGTCGGCGCCTACGAGATGACGCCGCGCGGCCGCATCTTCTACAACCCCGACACCGAGGTGTTCACCATCGCCGTGGGGTCGTGGATTGAGCAATACCCGCAGGCCGTGCCGCTCATCGTCGAGGAGTTCAACCTCGCCGGCACCACCTACGAGGTGAAGACCGCCCACCATTGGGACATCGGCCAGAAATGGCAGTAGCGCATATCATGATTGACAATAATATAATGTATAAAGGGCCAGCACATATCACCACGGGGGAGCGGCAAATGGCGACGGGTGCGGATGGTTTAGCATCGGGAACTGTGATGCAGACCATAGTGTACGCAATTTTAGACCATGGTGCGCGTGTAATTAGACCTTGGTGTGCACAAGTATAGACCATGGTGTGCGCGGAGAATCGTGTAGGGAAACAATGAAAACACAAGGAGAAACGTTATGAAGTGGATACCATATTTCCAAAAGGACAAGGGACAGTGGTTCCCCAAGAGCGTGTCGCACAGCAAGGCGGTGACGACCGAGGAGCTGTGCGAGGACATCGCGGCGGCCTCGACCATGTCGCCCGCCGACGTCACGGGCGTGGTGCGCGCGCTGAGCGACGCGATGGTGAAGTACCTCGCCGACGGGCGCCCGGTGAAGCTCGACCGCATCGGCACCTTCCGCCTGACGGCATCGGCCTCGGGCAACGGCGTGGAGCGCGAGGAGGACTGCTCGGCGGCGCAGTTCAACTCGGTGACGGTGCGTTTCCTGCCCGACAAGCGGCGGCGCCCCGGCGGACAGTCGGGACATGTGCCGGTGCTGGCCCTCGGCTCCATCCCCTGGGAGCGCGTCAAGGCCCTTCGCCCGCGACGGACGGAAAAGCAAACTGATGATAAACAATAAACTGTAGACTATGAGCAGGCAAATCAAGATAGGAAACCTTGCGCTCGGCGGCGGGGCGCCGATAAGGGTGCAGAGCATGACGAATACCGACACGATGGACACGCAGGCCACCGTGGAGCAGGCGCTCCGCATGGTCGAGGCCGGCTGCGAACTGGTGCGCATCACGGCGCCGGACGTGAAGGCCGCCGAGAACCTCGGCCGCATCAAGGAGGAACTGCTGCGCCGCGGCTGCGAGGTGCCGCTGGTGGCCGACATACACTTCAACCCCAAGGCCGCCGAGGTGGCCGCCACGCTGGTGGAGAAGGTGCGCGTCAACCCGGGAAACTATACGGATAGGAACACCGGCAAGCTGGAGTTCACCGAGCAGGAATACAACGACGAGCTTCAGCGGATAGGGGAGAGGATGTCCTCACTGATAAAGATATGCAAGGCTCATCACACCGCTATGCGTATCGGCACCAATCACGGCTCCCTCTCCGAGCGTATCATGAGTCGCTATGGCAACAGCCCCGAAGGCATGGCGCAGTCGGCCATCGAGTTCGCCGAGGTCTGCCGCCAGCAGGACTTCCACGACCTCGTCTTCTCGATGAAAGCCTCTAACGTGAAAGTTATGGTCGACAGCACTAGGCTTTTCGTGAAGAAGATGCATGCCCTCGGGATGGATTACCCGATACACCTCGGCGTCACCGAGGCGGGCGACGGCATGCAAGGCCGCCTCAAGTCTGCCGCCGGCATCGGGGCGCTGCTGATTGACGGCATTGGCGACACGGTGCGCGTCTCGCTCACCGAAGATCCCGAGCGCGAGATGCCCATCGCCTACGACATCCTGCAGGCCGTCGGCGCCCGCATCACGCAGCCCGAGTACATCGCTTGCCCCTCCTGCGGCCGCACCCAGTACGACATCCAGACGGCCCTGCGCGAAATCAAGGAGAAGACCCGCCATCTGGTGGGCGTGAAGATAGGCGTCATGGGCTGTATCGTCAACGGCCCCGGCGAGATGGCCGACGCCGACTACGGCTACGTCGGCTCAGGTGCCGGGAAGATAACGTTATATAAAGGAAAGGCTGTTGTAAAGAGGGATATTGACCAAAAGGACGCTGTGGATGAATTAGTAAGGTTTATAGAAAACGATAGGAAATGAAGTGGAGTTATATATTGTTTCTGCCGGCTGTGATGTCGATTGTCTGGGCCCTCGTGATAGTGCTCACGAAGAAGCGCTTGACGTCGGCGCAGGCCCTCTTCAGCCTCTCCCTCCTCGTCTCCGCCTTCGCCATCACTGTCGCAGGCGTCTACTTCCGTGGGCAGGTGGAGAAGCTGTTCATCTATGACTTCCTCCTCGAGGCCTCCACGGTGTTCTGCCTGCCGCTCTATTACATCAGCATCTGTTCCCTCACCGAGCCCCGCGGCGCCACCCTCAGTCAGCGGCATGTCTTCCTCATTCCCATCCTCTTCACCCTCGGTCTCGTCATCGGTGCCTTCGGTATGCACCCCAGCCGCTACCAGGCCATGTGTCTTGATGTGGCGGAGAACGGCCGCATCCCGTGGCATCCCGACGACATGGCCTACAACTTCATGATACTGTGGAACCAGATAGTGTTCCCGCTACTGATGCTCATCATGGGAACTGTCCTCCTCCTTTTGAGCGAGCGGAAGGTCCGTCGCTACAAGCAGCGCTTCGACAGCTACTATGCGCAGGGCCTCAACATGCCGCGCCTCAACATCCGCGAGATTGTCATCATCACATGGCTCTTCCTCCCCTTCATCATGCTCACCATCTACCTCATCGCCTACCGTCCTTATTATTATAAGTATTGGCTCATCCTCTGTGCCCTCATGCTGACGGTGATACAATACCTGACAGGACGCTTCGCCTACCGCTACAACTACGACGCCCGCTTCCTCGCCGACTATATCCGCAATCAACCAGAAAACTCATAACTATTAACTATTATCTATTAACTATAAACTATTATGACTCCCGTATCCATCGGACTCAACATTCTCGGCCTCGTCACCCTCTTCTGGCCCCTCGCCACGCTCCTTGTCAAGCGTCATGTGCTCAAGGCGCAATGGCTGATGATGCTGGCCATGTCGATGTTGGCATTCACCTTCTTCCTGTTGGGAAGCCTCTTTAACATATTCTTAATGGGCGAGTATCGCCTGCTGATACTGTTTTTTATCGTCACCCTTCTCACTCCCCCCATCATCCATATCGCCCTAACTGTCCTTACCCAGCCGCGGGCCTCATTTCTTTCTGCACGGATGCTCCTTTTTCCATCGATTCTTTGTATTGTGCTCATGATTCTCTCTGTCATCATCGGTGGGGCTGACCTGTACCGCCTCTGGACAGTGAGTGGACTCGAAGGCTCGTCGTGGAGCTTCCTCCCCGATAACTGGACTTACAACTTCATCGTTATCGTCAACTTCTACCTTTTCTGGAGTGTGTTCGTTTTCGAGACCCTTTTTATTCTCATCACCAGTATCCGCCAATTCTTCCATTTCAAGCGCATCAACTCCGAGTTCTATACCTCCGACCGTTTCCAAAACCTCAACCTTAAGGGTGTCTATATCGCCACCAACCTCGGCCTTGCCTTTTTGTTCCTTGGCCAGTTCACTGATATCTTCAATCCCGGAAACGAGCGCTGGTTCTTCTTCGCCTACTGCCTCCCGTTGGCCCTCCTCCTTTTCTATATCGGCCGCTCCGTCTACAGGATAAACATCGGTGCCGAACGCCTGCCCCTTCGCTCCCGCAGCCGCAGGGACCCCGCCTTCTTGGTGCGTCAGTTGGATGAATATGTGGAAAAAGAGCAGGCTTTCCTGAATCCCGACCTGTCGGTCTTCATGCTTGCGGAGCATCTCCACACCACCGAGGACGACATTATCGATACCATCCACCGCTATCACGGCGTTCCCTTTGGCGACTATATCGACGCTCTGCGTGTCCAGCACGTTGTCTCACTCATGCTTGCCGAACATCCTGATATCGAGAACCCCGACGTGCTAGCCCATCTCGCCCACCGCTCCGGCTTTCTTACCGTCGACGCCCTCGAAGACGCTTGGTATCGCAACTTCCGTGCCCCCATTTCTCAGTCGCACATTCTCAACTAATTACAAAATTAACATAAAAAAATTAACTTAAAAATGCAATAAAATGCAATTTTTGCTGTTATTAATGTACTAAAGAGGAAAATAATTGCAGAAAACGCATAAACCGTTTATATTATGAATCTTGGAATTAAACTTCTGGTTGCTGAAGACGACCCCAATCTGGGAACCATCCTCAAAGCCTATCTCACGCAGAAGGGTTACACCGTCGTGTGGGCCAAAGATGGTGAGGATGCTATTGTGCAGTTCGATGCCGAAGATGTCGACGCCTGCATTCTGGATGTCATGATGCCGCAGAAAGACGGCTTCGCCGTGGCCAAGGAAATCCGTAAAGTCGACAAGAAAGTCCCCATCATCTTCCTTACTGCCAAGAACCTCGAGGAGGACAAACTGAAGGGCTTCGAGGTCGGTGCCGACGACTACATCACCAAGCCCTTCTCCATGGAAGAGCTCCTCGCCCGTCTCAACGCCACCATGCGCCGCAGTTTCAACGAGGACCGTCCCGACAAGAACGTCTTCAAGATTGGCGGCTTCACATTCGATTATATCCACCAAACCCTTACCCTCGGCAACGACGTGCAGCGTCTCACCGCCAAGGAGTGCGACCTCCTGCGCATCTTTGCGGTGAACTACAACCAGCTTGTCGACCGTAATACCACCCTCCAGAAAATCTGGAAAGACGACAGCTATTTCGCTGCCCGCAGCATGGATGTCTACATCACCAAACTCCGCAAATACCTCAAAGCCGACCCCACAGTGGAAATCGTCAACGTGCACGGTGTGGGATTTAAGCTGACACATAAAGAACAGTGAAACTCACGTTCTTAGGTACGGGAACCTCGCAGGGTGTGCCGGTAATTGCCTGCCGCTGCAATGTGTGCCGCTCGTCTGACGAGCGGGACACTCGTCTTCGTACCTCCGCTCTTTTGACTGTTGGTAATAATAATATATTATTCGATATCGGCCCCGATTTTCGCCAGCAGATGCTACACCACCATGTTGACCATCTCGATGCCATCCTCATTACTCATGCCCACCGCGACCATGTGGGGGGCTTGGACGATATACGCTCCTTCAACTACGTGCAGCACAGTAAGATGAATCTCTACCTCAACGCCGAAGCCAAGACGGCGCTGCTGCGCGACTACAAGTATATCTTCGACTACCATCAGTACCCTGGCCTTCCTGAGGCCGAGTTGCATGAGGTGGGGGAGAGCCCCTTCCTTGCCGCCGGTGAGACGGTCATCCCCATCTGTGCCATGCACAAGGACCTCCCCATCCTTGGGTTCCGCATCCGAAACTTCGCCTACATCACCGATGCCAACTACATCGCCCCCTCTGAGATGGAAAAGCTGAAGGGTGTCGATGTGATGGTTATCAACGCCTTACGTAAAGAGAAGCACTTCTCGCACTATTCTCTTCCAGAAGCCCTCGAAGTCATCTCGCAGGTCAAACCGCGTGAGGCCTACCTTACCCATATCAGCCACGAACTGGGCCTGCATGCCGTCGTCGAGCGCGAGCTCCCCGCCGGCGTCCACCTCGCCTACGACAACCGAACTCTTAACTTTTAACTCTTAACTAAAAATGATTTCCGTCTGCATACCCATCCACAACTACGACGTTCTGCCGTTGGCAGAAAGCATCATCGCCCAAGGCGGTGACGTGGAATTGGTATGTATCGACGACGGCTCGTCACCGGAATTTATCGAACGTAATCGTCCCATCGAGAAGATGGGCAAGTATATCGTCCTCGGCGAGAATGTAGGCCGTGCCCGCGTCCGTAACCTCTTCCTCGAGCACACGCAGGGCGACTGGCTCCTCTTCCTCGACAACGACTCGGAGGTACCCGAGAACTTCCTGGAAACCTATCACTCAACACTCGACACTCAACCCTCATTCGATGTCATCGTCGGTGGCCGCATCTACGACGAGCGTGGCAACAACCGCGAGCACGGCCTGCGTTACCTCTATGGCACCCGTGTCGAGAGCCAGACTGCTGCCGTCCGCAGCCAGCATCCATACAAGTCGTTCATGACCAATAATTTCGTTGTTCGACGGAGCGTTCTCGAACAGATAGGTTTCGACTCGCGTCTCTGCCAGTACGGCCACGAGGACACCCTCTTCGGCTACCGCCTCGAGCAGCAGCGCGTCCCTATCCTCCATATTGACAATGCCGTCGTCAACGGCTATGTGGAGACCAACGAGGAGTTCCTCCAGAAGACCGTCGAAGGTGTTGGCAGCCTGGTGCAGATCTATAGTTTCATGCGAGACGATGCCGATTTCTGTCGTTCCGTGCGACTCCTCAAGGCCTACGAAAAAGTAAAAAGATGGCATCTCCAAGGTCTTGTCTTGCATATATTCAAGACAATTCAAAAAAAATTGGAAAAGAATTTCCTCTCGGGCAACGGATTGTCACTCAATAAGTTTAACTTCTATAAACTGGGTACCTTTATCAAAAAACTGCCCCCAACAACCCCAAGGTAACAACAGTCCCCCGTATATTATATATAGATTAAGAAATATAAAACATCAAATCATATGAGAACGAACTATATGAGAATACTCCTTGCCATCGGTGCCATTGCCCTTCTGGCAGGCTGCGGCAGCAGCCGTTTTGTGTCGGCCGACCGCGACCTGGAAGGTATTTATCTGGGCAAGTCGTACTACGATGTCGTCAGCGATTTCGGCTATCCCGATGCCTCCTATCGTGACAACGAGGGTGGTACCCGCATCACCTACAATGCTGTCTCGCTCGAGGGCACCCGTGCCGCCGTCCTCTACAGCCGTCATGTCGTGCGCAACGCCCGCACCCACGAGGAGGGTTGCCCGAAGGGAAGCCTCGTCTTCTATTTCAACCCCACGATGAAATGCTATGCTATCAACTCCACCTTTGAGCGTGTGAGCGACAAGGCCGAGGCCGCCGAGCGCATCCCAGAACCTACCTATGTCGTCAAGCCCCGTGTGCCGCGTTCGTTCGACTTCCCCGTCGTCAAGAGCCGCTCGCCTTTTGCCAAGGTCGTCACCATCGAGAAACTGGAGATAGAGCGCGACAAGACTGTCGTCTATTTCTCCTACTGCGACCGCACCCCGGCCCACCGTCCCCTCTACGACAAGGGCCTCTCCATCAATAAGGATGTCTATATCTGCGATCTCGCCACCGGCAAGCACTACAAGCTGCAGTCCACCGAGGGCATCACCCTCTATCCCGAGTACACCCCCTTCGCCCACAACCGCGGCGGCTACGATGTCCTCGTCTACTCCCTCACCTTCGAGGCCTTGCCACCCGATGTCAAAGCCATCGACATCGTTGAGCCCGGCGCCGAAGGCTTCAACTTCTATGGCATCGACGTCATCTCTCCCATCAACTTCCGTCAGATGAAGAAACTCGAAGATGCCAAGCTGCTGAACACCAAACCCTACGAACCGGAACCCGAAGAGGAACCGGAGTCCGAATACGAAAATAATTAAAAATACCTATGAAAAGAACAATACTTACAATGGCAGCGGCCGCCTTGTGTATGGCTGCCTGCAGTACGAAACAGGCCGAAGAGAACGTCATCGGCAAGCCCAATGTCCCTGTCGTCGACGGCCGCTTTACTCCCGAGGTGATGTGGAGCCTCGGCGTCATGAGCGAGTATGCCGTCAGCCCCGACGGCAGCCAGGTGCTCTACACCCTGCGCTATACCGACATGGAGCAGAACAAGAACAACGCCGAGCTGTATGTGATGCCTGTCGCCGGCGGCGAAGCCCAGCGCCTCACCACCACCGCCTCCACCGAGTTCAACCCCGCATGGATGGACAACGACAACATCCTCTTCTGCCGCGACACTAATATCGTCGCCATGAGCCTCAAGGACAAGAGCGAGAGCGTCGTGGCTGCCTGCAGCCGTGGTTTCGAGGGCTTTAAGTTGGCTCCCGACGGCAAGTCGCTAGTCTATATCAGCACCATCCCCGTCAAGCGTCCCGACCATATCGAGAAGCTCTATGCCGGCCTCGACAAGACCACCGGCCGCATCAACGAGGACCTCATGTATCGCCACTGGGATAACTGGGTGGACGAAATTCCCCACATTTACTATGTCCCCTTTGAGGGTGGCAAGGCCCAGATGGACAAGGCTGTCGACATCTTGGGAGACGAGCCTTACGAGAGTCCCATGCGTCCTTGGGGTGGCACCGAGCAGTATAACTACAGCCCCGACAGCAAGACCATCGCCTACACCTGCCGCAAGAAGACCGGCTACGACTATGCCATCTCCACCAACAGCGACATCTACCTTTATGATATCGCCACCGGCGAGACGAAAAACATCTCTGAGGGCATGATGGGCTACGACCAGAACCCCGTCTTTTCCCACGATGGCAAGATGATTGCTTGGGAGAGCATGGAGCGCGACGGCTATGAGGCCGACAAGCAGCGCCTCATCGTCATGGACCTCGCCAGCGGCACCAAGGTCGACCTCACCGAGGAATTCGACTACGGCGTTAGCAACATCGTCTGGACCAACGACGACAAGGAGCTCCTCGCCGTCATCATGTTCCGCGGTACCCTCGAGGTCTTCGCCTTTGATAGAGAGACCAAAGCCCTCCGCCAGCTCACCGAGGGCCAGCACGACATCAACAGTTTCCAGCTCAATGGTAACACCCTCGTTGCCTCGCAGGTCTCCATGCAGTATCCTGCCACCCTCTACACCTACAACCTGAATGAGAACCAGGCCGAGGGTAAGAAACTCTCCACTTTCAACGATGAGACCCTCAACCAGGTGCGCATGGGCAAGGTCGAGCCCTACTGGATCAAGACCGTCGACGGCAAGGACATGCTCACATGGCTCATCTATCCTTACGACTACGACAGCACCAAGACTTATCCCGCGCTGCTCTTCTGCGAGGGTGGTCCCCAGAGCATCGTCAGCCAGTTCTGGAGCACCCGTTGGAACTTCGAGGTGATGTCTGGCGCCGGCTACTTCGTCATCGCCCCCAACCGCCGCGGTGTCCCCGGCTTCGGTATGGAGTGGGAGGAGGAGATCTCCGGCGACTACGGCGGACTCTGCATGCAGGACTACATGGCCGCCACCGACTGGGCTGCCGCCAACATCAAGCAGATTGACAAAGAGCGCATCGGCGCCTGCGGCGCCTCCTTCGGCGGCTACAGCATCTACTGGCTCGCCGGACACAACCACGACGTCAAGGGCTACAACGAAGGCCGCCGCTTCAAGGCCTTCCTCGCCCACAACGGCATGTTCAACTTCGAGCAACAGTACCTCGAGACCGAAGAAATGTGGTTCGAGAACTGGGAGATTGGCGGTCCCTACTGGGAGCGCGACAAGAACGCCAAGATCAAGAAAGGCTTCTCCAACTCGCCCCACCTCTTCGTGGGAGAATGGAATACCCCCATCTGCGTCATCCACAGCGAGTTCGACTTCCGCATCGTAGCCTCGCAGGGCATGGCCGCCTACAACGCCGCCCAGCTGCGCCGCATCCCCAGCCGTTACCTCTATTTCCCCGACGAGACACACTGGGTGCTGAAGCCCCAGAACAGCCTCCTCTGGCACCGTAACTTCATCGACTGGTTCGATGAGTGGCTGAAAAAGAACTAAGAAGTAAGAGCTAAGAACTAAGAGTAAAGCCCGCCCTCACAAGGGCGGGCTTTTTAATTTCACCTCGATGGGGCTCTTATTATATGGTGTCGCCGGGGTCCGTGGGCTGATGCCCACGGCTAAAGAATGCCGCCCGTAAACGGACTAAATTTTACCTTTTTAACACTTGTTATGAAAGTTTAACCATCTTTTACCAAAGTAAAATTTGATAAGAAGAGGATTAAAATTTGATAAAAAGAGGATAAGAAGAGGGTCACTTTTATATGCTGATTAACAGCATTTTAGCCTAGTATGTTTTACTAAACGGCTAAAATGCTGAATACCAGTAGTTTGTATTTCTTAAAATTTGTTAAAATGGAAAATTGGCAAAAATCGCGAAACCTCACGTTTAGAGGGGTCGTTTAACATCTATTAACAATCGGCAAAAACGGCAAAAAATATGTCGGCGAATTGTTCGAATTCAGCGAAAGATTATTCGCATAATTCGCTCAATTCGCCGACAGAAAAAGTGGTGCCGACAGAAAAGATTTCGCCGGCAGAAAAAGCCGTTGGCCGTTAGCTGAGGCTTGCAATCTGAGCCTTGAGGGCGGCAATCTTGGTCTCGGCGTCGCGCTGCTTGTTGCGCTCCTTCTCGATGACGGCGGCGGGGGCACCGTTGACGAACTTCTCGTTGCTGAGTTTGCCCATGACGCTGCGCAGGAAGCCTTCAGCATATTTCAGCTCGTCCTGCAGCTTCTTGAGCTCCTCGTCTTTGTTGACGTTCTCGGGCATCGGCACGAAGCACTCCATGGTGCCGACCATGAAGGAGAGTGCACCGGCGGGCTTCTCTTTCACCTCTTTGATGGCGCTGACATTAGCCAGTTTCTGCACGATGCCGTTGAAGTTGGCGAAGCGGTAGCGGTCGTCGGCAGCGATGAACGACACCTCGAGGGCCTCCTTCGGCGAGAGGTTGCGGGTGTTGCGGATGTTGCGCACGCCGGCGATAACCTCACGGGCGGTGTCGAACTCGTCGAGCATCCGCTGGTCGTAGAAGACGGAGGTGGGCATGTGCTGGTTCATGATGCTGTAGTTGGCATTGATGAAAGCAGCCTGCTCGTCGTCCTTGCCGATGGTCTGTAGGGCATGCCATATCTCTTCGGTGACGAAGGGCATGAAGGGGTGCATGAGGAGCATGAGGCGGGAGAAGATGCTGATGGTGGCGTCGTAGGTCTCGCGGTCGATGGGGGTGCCGTAGGCGGGTTTCACCATCTCGAGGTACCACGAGCAGAAGTCGTCCCAGATGAGCTTGTAGGTAGCCATGAGGGCCTCGCTGAGGCGATACTGGTCGAAGTCTTTCTCGATTTCCTCGATGACCTGGGCCATGCGCTGCTCCATCCACTGGACGGCGACGGAGTTGTTGTCGGACTGGTTGGACTGGTCAGACTTGTCGGACCCGTCGGACACTTTCCAGCCGGAGACGAGGCGCAGGGCGTTCCACATCTTGTTGCTGAAGTTGCGGCCTTGCTCGCAGATCTTCTCGTCGAAGAGGATATCGTTGCCGGCAGGGGCGGTGAGGAGCATGCCCATGCGGACGCCATCGGCACCGTATTCTTCCATCAGTTTGATGGGGTCGGGGCTGTTGCCGAGCGATTTGGACATCTTGCGACCCAGCTTGTCGCGCACCACACCGGTGAAGTAGACGTTGCGGAACGGCACGTCGTGCATATACTCCTCGCCAGCCATAATCATGCGGGCCACCCAGAAGAAGATGATGTCGGGGGCGGTGATGAGGTCGACGGTGGGGTAGTAGTAGTTGATTTCAGGATTGCCGGGGTTGCGGATTCCGTCGAAGAGGGAGATAGGCCAGAGCCAAGAGCTGAACCAGGTGTCGAGGGCGTCCTCGTCCTGACGGAGCTCGCCGGTGTAGTCGTATTTTTCCTTGGCAATCTTCTTGGCTTCTTCCTCGTTGAGGGCCACGACGATCTCCTCTTTGCCGTTCACCTCGAGATACCAAGCCGGGATGCGATGGCCCCACCAGAGCTGGCGGCTGATACACCAATCCTGGATGTTCTCGAGCCACTGGCGGTAGGTGTTCTTGTACTTCTCGGGGTAGAACTTAATCTTGCCTTCCATGACGGGCGGCAGGGCGATGTCGGCGAAGTGCTGCATCTTGAGGAACCACTGCAGTGAGAGACGGGGTTCGATGGCGGTATCGGGGTTGCGCTGCGAGTAGCCCACCTTGTTGGTGTAGTCTTCCACTTTCTCCATGAGACCGGCGGCTTCGAGGTCTTTGGCAATCTGCTTGCGGCAGGCGAAACGGTCCATGCCGACGTAGAGGGGCGACTGCTCCGAGATGGTGCCGTTGTCGTTGAAGATGTCGATGGTGTCGAGGTTGTGGGTCTTGCCGAGGTTGTAGTCATTGACGTCGTGGGCGGGGGTGACCTTTAGACATCCGGTGCCGAACTCGATGTCGACATAGCGGTCCTCGATGACGGGCACCTCACGACCCACGAGGGGCACGATGACGCGGTGGCCGCGGAGCCACTGGTTCTTCGGGTCTTTGGGGTTGATGCACATGGCGGTGTCGCCCATGATGGTCTCGGGACGCGTGGTGGCCACGACGGCGTAGTAGCCTTTTTCATCGCGGTGGATGATATTGCCCTGCTCTTCAAGGTCCTTAAGGTCCTTAAGGTCTTTAAGGTCCTTAATGTAGTATTTCAGGTAGTAGAGCTTCGAGCGCTCTTCTTTGTATTCTACCTCCTCTGTCGAGAGGGCGGTGAGGGCCTTGGGATCCCAGTTGATCATGCGGAGGCCACGGTAGATGAGACCTTTGTTGTAGAGGTCGACGAAGACGCGGGTGACGCTCTCGCTGCGGGTCTCGTCCATGGTGAAGGCCGTGCGATCCCAATCGCAGCTGGCACCGAGCTTGCGGAGCTGCTGCAGGATGATGCCGCCATGCTTGTGGGTCCACTCCCAGGCATGCTCGAGGAACTGCTCGCGGGTGAGGTCGTGCTTCTTGATGCCCTGTTCCGAGAGAGCCTTCACCACCTTGGCCTCGGTGGCGATGGAGGCGTGGTCGGTGCCGGGGACCCAGCAGGCGTTCTTGCCCTGCATGCGGGCGCGACGGACGATGACATCCTGGATGGTGTTGTTGAGCATGTGGCCCATGTGGAGGACGCCGGTGACGTTGGGCGGCGGAATAACGATGGTATAGGGAACGCGGTGGTCGGGCTCAGAGTGGAAGAGTTTCTTGTCAAGCCAAAACTGATACCATTTCTCCTCGACGGCACGAGGGTCGTATTTCGAAGCGAGTTCCATGATTACTTATTACTTTTGTTTTTTCTGTTCTGATAATATTTTTCGGCACCCTCGGTCCATTTGTTGGTTGTCTTGGAGGGGATGGAGAGGCCGATGCCGAAGTTGAAACCGTTGAGCTCCTTGAATTTAGGTACGATTTCGTAGCCCACGGAGAAGTGAATCATGTAGACGTTGATGACGATGGAGGGCGCCATGGTGAAGTAGGTGTTGCTCTCCTTGGTGTAGGTGTTGGTGAGGGCGTCGTAGATGACATCCTTGGTCTTGTCCATACCGAGGACAAGCATGGGACGGAAGGAGAGGGCACCGAGGCCGGTGACATCCTCGTCGAAGTTATAGCCTATCCAGCCGCAGCGGAGCGACCAGGTGGGTTCGCGGTATTCGGTGACAATTCCGGTGATAGGGTCGGTGGCGATATCGTAGCGGGTGCCTTCCTCGGCCCAGCCGATAGACAGGAAGGAACCGCCGGCGAGGGAGATGCCATATTTGTAGCCGGGCTGGTAACTATAGCCGATAATCTTGGTCCAGTCGTTCTTGAGTGAGAAGAAACTGTTGCTGCTGGTGTTGTTATTGTTTTTGTTTTGAGCAAAAGAGACGGCCATCAACGAGAGCATGGCGACAAAGAGGATGTTTTTTTTCATATTATAAAGTGTATTTATTTATTATATAATTTGTTTCTAGTTTTTTACGGAGAAAGCCCCCGTGAATCAAACTTGCAAATATACGAAGAAAAGTGGAATGTGAAAGTAGAAAAAATGATTTTTATTTTTTTTATTGGTTCAGTTTTTTTTTGTATCTTTGCAGAATCTAGATTGTATATGTTTAGGCATATTTTATTGATTAATAAGTAAAAAAGAAATAATATAGTTATGAAAGTGAACCGCAGAAAAGAACTGTTCCCGAACGTCACGGACGAGCAGTGGAACGACTGGAAATGGCAGGTGAAGAACCGCATCGAGACTTACGAAGAACTGAGTAAGTATTTCACCTTCGCGCCCGAAGAGGCCGAGGGTATCAAGAAGGCTTTGGCCAAGTTCCGTATGGCCATCACTCCGTACTACCTCTCGTTGATAGACCCCAACGACCCGTACGACCCCATCCGTCGTCAGGCCATCCCCGCCGGCGAGGAGTGCAACATCGCCCCTGCCGACCTCAACGACCCGCTGCATGAGGACGAGGATTCTCCCGCTCCCGGACTGACCCACCGTTATCCGGACCGCGTGCTGTTCCTCATCACCGACATGTGCTCGATGTACTGCCGCCACTGCACTCGCCGTCGTTTCGCCGGTCAGAAGGACGACGAGAGTCCCAGCGAGCGCATCGAGAAGTGTCTGGCCTACATCGAGAAGACCCCGCAGGTTCGCGACGTGCTGCTCAGCGGTGGCGACTGTCTGATGGTCAGCGATCAGAAACTCGAGTATATCATCGGCCGTCTGCGCAAGATTCCGCACGTGGAGATCGTCCGCCTCGGCAGCCGCACCCCTGTGGTTTGCCCGCAGCGCATCACCCCCGAACTGTGCGAGATGCTGAAGAAATATCATCCCATCTGGCTCAACACCCACTTCAACCATCCCAACGAGTTCACCCCCGAGGCCGAGCAGGCTCTCGCCCGTCTGGCCAATGCCGGTATTCCCCTGGGCAACCAGACCGTGCTGCTGCGCGGCGTGAACGACTGCGTGCATGTGATGAAGAAACTGATGCACGAGCTGGTGCGTAACCGCGTGCGTCCTTACTATATCTACCAGTGCGACTTGAGCATGGGTCTCGAGCATTTCCGCACCCCCGTGAGCAAGGGCATCGAGATTATCGAGAACCTGCGTGGTCACACCAGCGGCTATGCTGTGCCCACCTTCGTGGTCGACGCTCCCGGCGGTGGTGGCAAGACCCCCGTCATGCCCCAGTATGTCATCTCGCAGAGCCCCGACAAGGTCATCCTGCGCAACTTCGAAGGTGTCATCACCACCTATACCGAGCCGCGTGAATACCACGAGGAGTGCCACTGTGAGGCCTGCCAGGCCAAACGCCGTGTGGACGAAGGCGTTGCCTCGCTGCTGGAGACCGACCGCATGGCTCTCGAGCCCAGCCACCTCATGCGCCACGAACGCAACAAGAAAAAATAAAAGTTGAAAACGGAAAGTGGAAAGTGGAAAGTGTTGGTGCTGATTTGCGTCAGCATTGCTTTCCACTTTCCTCTTTCTACTTTCCACTCACTAAGGGCCCAGATTGCCGGCCTCAACACCTTGACGGTGCTGGACCTGAGTGGTCAGGCGCGGACGTCGGGATTGGGCTTTGACTACCTGACGCTCTACGACAACGACCCGACGGTGGGACTAGACAACCCGTCGCTGCTGCGCAAGGAGCTGTGCGGCATCGGGTCGCTGAGTTTCGTCTCCGTCTTTGACGGAGCCTCCATGGGATCGCTCTCCTATGCCCACCATTTCGAGCATTTCGGGACGCTGATGTTCTCTTTCCGTTTCAACAACTATGGCACTTTCGAAGGCTATGACGAAGAGGAGATGCCGATAGGTGATGTGTCGGCGGCCGACTATGCCCTCACCGTGGGGTGGGGGACGTGGCTCGACTCGAACTTCAGCGTGGGCGTGAACTTCAAACCTGTCCTGTCGCACTATGACAGTTACACCGCTTTCGCGGTGGCCTTTGATGTGGCGGGCAGTTTCGTTAGCAACAACCGCCGCTTCGCCGCCACGCTGATGGGTCGCAATATTGGGGCGCAGATTGCTACCTTTGACGGCACAAGCGAATCGCTGCCTTTCGAGGTGAGTGCCGAAGTGTCGTACAAGCTGTCCAAGGCACCGTTCCGCTTCTTCTTCGCTGCCACAGAATTGCAGCGATGGAATCTGCGCTATGAAGACCCCAACAACCCCACCACGACGGTGGACCCTTTCACCGGCGAGGTGAAAAAGGAAGGGTGGTTCGAGGGCTTCTTCGACAACCTGTTGCGCCACACGCAGTTTGGCGTGGAGCTGAACCTTGGCAAAGCTTTCTTCGCCCGCGTAGGCTACAGCTACCGTCAGACGGCGGAGATGAAAGCCATCGACGCTATCAACCTCAGCGGTTTCTCCTTTGGCTTCGGACTGCGGACCAAGCGGTTCGAGTTTAGTTATGCCCACAAGGACTACCACCTCACGCAGGCACCGGACTTCTTCACTTTGAGTTATAGGTTTTAGTTATGCAGTTTATCGTTTCGAATCAGACGGAGCCGTATTGGAATATCTCCGTTGAGAATTATCTTGTCGAGCACGCTGAATGCGTGACGCTATATCTTTGGCGCAACCGCCGCACGGTTGTGATTGGCCAGAACCAGAATCCCTACAGTGAGGTGAATGTCGAGGCACTCGAGGCTGATGGCGGCTTCCTGATGCGCCGCAAGACCGGTGGCGGCGCCGTCTACCACGACGACGGCAACCTCAACTTCTCCTTCGTGGTTCCCAAGGAGTTGTACGACCAGACGCGGCAATTTAGCGTTATCCAGCGCGCTGTGGAATCGTTCGGGCTACACACGGAGTTGAGCGGACGTAATGATATTTTGGCGGAAGGACGCAAGTTCAGCGGCAATGCCTTCAGCAAGGGCCGTGTCAACGACCTGCATCATGGAACCATCCTTGTCAAAGGCAATATGGACGACCTGGCGCGTTACCTGAAGCCCAAGCCCGCCAAGCTGCAGAAACACGGCGTCGCCTCGGTGCGCAGCCGCGTGGTCAACCTCTCTGAGCTTAACCCTGAGATAAATGCCGAGGCGCTTGCTCCGCGCTTGCGCGAGGCCTTCGAGGTCGAGTATGGTGGCGTGGCTATGGAAGTCTCCTTTGATAGTCTGATGCAGTTGCCCGCTGTGCGAGAACTGCACGACCACTTTGCCTCCGACGAGTGGAAATACGGTCGCTGGCGTACTTTCTTGGCTCAGCG
This sequence comes from uncultured Bacteroidota bacterium, assembly GCA_902800395.1. GTDB lineage: Bacteria > Bacteroidota > Bacteroidia > Bacteroidales > P3 > Colimorpha. The sequence goes on from CADCEC010000004.1 coordinate 272,640, forward strand.
CAGTGCTCAGTTCGAGTGGGGTGGGGTAGAGTTGGCTCTTACCATCGACGAGGCCCGCGGCGTCATCACCGAGGTACAGATAGCTTCCGACGCCCTCGACCTCGCCGCTTTGGAAACTGTGAAACAAAAACTAACAGGCGCCAGTGTGGAAACGGCGCCTGTGTGTTGCGACAATCAAATAGAAAAAGATATCTTTTCTCTTATTTATTAGTTTGAATGTATTCCTGCAAAGCGCTTACGTATTGCGAGAAAGCATCTCTCCCGGTTTGAGTGATTTTACAGGTGGTACAGGGCATCTTCCCTTTGAATCCTTTTTCTACTGTGATGTAGTTGGCGGCGGTCAGTTTGTCTATCTGGACGCTCAGGTTTCCCGAGGTGGCGCCTGTCTGGCCCTTGAGGAAGGTGAAGTCGGCCGACTCCACCCCCGCAAGGATAGACATGATTGCCAGCCGCAACTCGGAATGAAGCAGTGGGTCGAGTTTGGGTAACATAATTACTTATATTGATATTTGACAATGATACCGGTAATCACCATCACGATGCCGCCCAAAGTAAAAAGCAGCAATTGGGCTTCATCGTGTAACAAAGTGGCTACCCATGCACCTCCCACGCCGATGACGAAACCGGCCACAATTGCAGGCCAGTTTTTTAGCAATATTCCCGAAATTGTTTCGGTGAATCCAAATATCAAAACGATGAGTAGTGTGATGCGCATGGGCATCGGAGTTACAAACATCGACAATAGACAAATTGATGTCACGAATACTCCATATGAGAGCCACAACCAGCCAATCATTTTGCTAATCATGTTTTGAGGCACCGCATTGTCCTTTTTTCCAAGAAGCGAAGAAAGGGGATAGCCGATGACGGGCATCACAAACCACAGGAAGTTCCACGATGGTTTGCCTGTGGCATGCCACAATTCATAAATCACTAGGGAAAACAGTGCGAGCAGCAGACCCCAAAAGACAAAATATTTGGCATTGCTTTTTAGGATGCAACGCCGACTATTGTTCATCATCTCATTGATAAGATTGAGGCTCTCCTGAGCCGTCATTTCTTTGTTTTGTTCCATTTCTTTAAACAATTAGTTTGTTTTTAAACATTGATTATTAATCTTTTGTGATACGAATTGGGCTGCGCAGCTTGATTGAATCACGATGCAAATATAAACAAGTTTATGAAATAAACTAAAATAATTTGGATTATTTAACATTTTTTATGAAAAGCGGTATCGGATGATTCTTAAAAAAAGCGGGACCAATTTGGTCCCGCATAATAATATGTATTTAATTATTCACTAAAGTTTGGCCTTGAGATAGGCGGGCAGCTGGTCGATGCTGACGCGCTCCTGCTGCATGGTGTCGCGGTGGCGCACGGTGACAGCGTTGTCGGTCAGGGTGTCGTTGTCGACGGTGATGCAGAAGGGGGTGCCGATGGCATCCTGGCGGCGGTAGCGGCGGCCGATGGCGTCCTTCTCGTCGTACTGCACCATCATGTCGGGCATCAGCAGGTGCTGTATCTCGCGGGCCTTCTCGGGCAAACCGTCTTTCTTCACCAAGGGCAGCACGGCGGCTTTGTAAGGCGCCAGCTTGGCGGGCAGGCTGAGCACCACGCGGGTGCTGCCGTCCTCGAGGGTCTCCTCCTTCAGCGAGTGGCTGAAGATGGCGAGGAAGGTGCGGTCGACACCGATGGAGGTCTCGATGACGTATGGCGTGTAGCTCTCGTTCAGTTCGCTGTCGAAGTACTGCAGTTTCTTGCCGCTGAACTCGCTGTGGCGGCTCAGGTCGAAGTCGGTGCGGCTATGGATGCCCTCCAGCTCCTTGAAGCCGAAGGGGAACTTGAACTCGATGTCGGTGGCGGCGTTGGCATAGTGGGCCAGTTTCTCGTGGTCGTGGTAGCGGTAGCAGTCGGCCGGGATGCCGAGGGCGAGGTGCCACTGCAGGCGCTCCTCTTTCCAGTGCTTGAACCACTCCAGCTCCGTTCCGGGACGCACAAAGAACTGCATCTCCATCTGCTCGAACTCCCTCATGCGGAAGATGAACTGGCGGGCCACGATCTCGTTGCGGAAAGCTTTGCCAATCTGGGCGATGCCGAAGGGAATCTTCATGCGGCCGCTCTTCTGCACGTTGAGGAAGTTGACGAAGATGCCCTGTGCCGTTTCGGGACGCAAATACAGGGTATCGCTGTCGTCGATGACGCTGCCCATCTTGTCGCTTTGCGAGGTTCGGTCACTTACGTTCCCGCTCCTCATGGCGAACATGAGGTTGAACTGGCGTACGTCGGTCCAGTTGCGGGTGCCGCTGATGGGGCAGACAATCTCCAGGTCGAGGATGAGCTGCTTCAGGCCGTCCAGGTCGTTGCGGTTCATGCAGTCGGCGTAGCGTTCGTGAATCTCGTCGATTTTCTTTTGGTGCTCCAGCACACGGGCGTTGGTGGTGACGAACTGCTGGCGGTCGAAGGCGTCGCCGAAACGCTTGTGGGCCTTCTCGCACTCCTTCTCAATCTTTTCCTCAATCTTGGCGATATGGTCCTCGATGAGCACGTCGGCGCGGTAGCGTTTCTTGCTGTCCTTGTTGTCGATAAGGGGGTCGTTGAAGGCATCCACGTGGCCACTGGCCTTCCAGATGCGGGGATGCATGAAGATGGCGCTGTCGAGACCCACGATGTTCTCGTGCATCTGCACCATGGCCTTCCACCAGTACTGCTTGATATTGTTTTTCAGTTCCACGCCCAGTTGTCCGTAGTCGTAGACTGCGGCGAGGCCGTCGTAGATTTCCGAGCTTGGGAAGATGAATCCGTATTCCTTGGCGTGAGCCACCACTTTCTTGAAAAAGTCGTCTTGATTTGCCATTAAGGTAAAGTTTAAAGTTTAACGGTTAAAGTTTAAAGATTAAAGGATTGGGGAGAGAGGGAGAAAAGAATGGCCGCCCAAGTAGGCAGCCATTCTTCGTGTTCTGACGATAGGGTTTAGGCACCGATTTTGGCGGTGTAGGCAGCGGCGTCCATGAGGGCGTCGATGTCGGCCATGTTCTCGGGTTTGATTTTGATAATCCAGCCATTGCCGTAAGGATCGGCGTTGATGGCGGAAGCATCCTCGAGAGCGGTGTTGAACTCCACGACCTCGCCTTTGACAGGCATGAGCAGGTCGGCCACAGTCTTGACGGCCTCAACGGAGCCAAAAGCTTCGCCAGCCTCGATGGTCTCACCCTCGCAGGTGACGTCCACGAAGACGATGTCGCCGAGCTCGTGCTGAGCGTAATCAGTGATACCAACGAAAGCAAATTCGCCTTCAATACGCACCCATTCGTCGTCCTGGGTGTACTTCAGATTTGCAGGAATGTTCATATTCTTATTAAATTATATGTATAAATCCGTTTGTTAAAACAGATGCAAAAATACATATTTTTTTTTTATTTGGGAGGAAAAAAATAAAAAAAAGTAAAATTTTTTTCTTCAATTGAAAAAAAAGAATTACTTTTGCAACGTCAAAACAAGGAAAGTAAGAGAAGAGGAATCTTTGCGAGTGTTTGACAATAAGCATCTTAATTTGCTTTTTCCCCCACACATTGAAATGTATCAACCAATCAACTTATTAGTCTATTTGCATGTTTAGTAAATCTGAACTCACTGCCAAAGCCCACATCGAACTTATCGAGATGGCAAAAGAGATGGGCATTTCCAAGGCCACGCGCATGGATGCGCAGGAACTGGTCTACAAAATTCTGGATTATCAGGCTTCCAATCCCGATAAGTCGTCCCCGGCTCCTGCCGACGACGACCACAAGGCTCACAAGCGTCAGCACATGAAACCCAAGCTGTTGGCCGAATCGACACTGAAAAATCCCGAGGTGCACAAGAACCGTTCTAAAAAAGAGAATGGAAAAACGAAAAATGAAAAGCCGGCAGTCGAAGCCCCTAAAGACTTTAATCCCCAGCTGAATATCATGGACCTTGAGATGCCTGTTGTGCCCGAGGTGCCGGAATGGAAAATGGAGAACAGGGAGCTGAGGATTGAGAAGCCGGAGGAAGTAAAGTCCCAAGAGGCCGAGGCTGTGGCCCCCAAGCAGGAGGAGCTTCCCCAGCAGTCTGGCAAGAAGAAACGCGGCCGCCCGAAAAAGAACGCCCAGGACGCTCAAAATAATCAGAGTAATCAGAATACTCAGAGTACTCCGGAAACTCCGGTTTCTGAACCAAAGCAGGAACCTAGACAGGAAGCCAAACCGGAGCCTAGGCCGGAACCTAAACCGGAGCAAAAACAAGAGCCTCGACGTGAGTATGCCTTCGAACACGAGGGGGTCATTGAGGCCGAGGGCGTATTGGAGATGGTTCCTGATGGCTACGGATTCCTCCGCTCGAGCGACTACAACTATCTCTCGTCGCCCGACGACATCTATATCAGTCCGCAGCAGATTCGCAACTACGGTCTGAAGACCGGTGATACCGTTCGTGGCAAGGTGCGTCCGCCGCGTGAGGGCGACAAATTCTTCCCTATGGTTAAGGTGTTAGAGATAAATGGTCTCACGCCCGACCGTATCCGTGACCGTATCCCCTTTGAAAGTCTCACGCCCCTCTTCCCCAACCAGAAATTCAAACTCACAGGCCATCCGCAGGAGACCCTCTCCACCCGCATCATCGACCTCTTTACCCCTATTGGAAAGGGTCAGCGCGGCCTCATCGTGGCTCAGCCCAAGACCGGTAAGACCACTCTGCTCAAGGAAGTGGCCAATGCCATCGCCTTCAACCACCCAGAGGTCTATCTCATGGTGCTGCTTATCGACGAGCGCCCCGAGGAGGTCACCGATATGCAACGCTCTGTGAAGGCCGAGGTCATTGCCTCCACCTTCGATGAGCCTGCCGACCGTCACGTGCGCATCGCCAACATCGTCCTTGAAAAAGCCAAGCGCCTCACCGAGTGCGGTCATGACGTGATGATAGTGCTCGACTCCATCACCCGCCTGGCCCGCGCCTACAACACCGTGCAGCCCGCCAGCGGAAAGGTGCTCTCCGGTGGCGTCGAGGCCAACGCCTTGCAGAAACCCAAGCGCTTCTTCGGTGCCGCCCGTAAGATTGAAGGCGGCGGCTCGCTCACCATCATCGCTACTGCCCTCACCGAGACTGGCTCCAAGATGGACGACGTCATCTTCGAGGAATTCAAGGGTACCGGCAACATGGAGCTGCAGCTCGACCGTAAGCTCAGCAACCGCCGACTCTATCCCGCCATCGACCTCACGGCCTCCAGCACCCGTCGCGACGACCTGCTGGTGAAGCCCGACATCCTGACCCGTAGTGTGGTGCTACGCAATCACCTCACCGACCTCACCCCTGTGGAGGCCATGGAGTTCCTCCAGAAGCAGATGTCGCACACCAAGAACAACGAAGAGTTTTTGTACACCATGGATAAATAGCAGTTATGAAACGAGGATTTGGCTCAGACAATCATTCCGGTATTAGCCCTGAGGTGCTGCAGGCCATTACTGCTGCCAACATAGACCATGCATTAGCCTATGGCGATGACGAGTGGTGCGCCCGCACCGAAGAACTCTTCCGCCGCGAGTTCGGCCCGCAGGCCAGGGTATATTTCGTCTTCAACGGCACCGGTGCCAACGTGCTCTGCATCGACGCCATGTGCCGCTCGCACGAGGCTGTGGTGTGCGCTGAGACGGCACATATCAACGTTGACGAATGCGGTGCTCCCCAGCGTGTCGTCGGCTGCCGTCTGCTCACCGTCGACACCCCCGACGGCAAGCTCACTCCCGAGTTGGTGAAGACACGGTTGCATGGCTTCGGCTTTGAACACCACTCGCAGCCCAAAGCCATCAGCATCACGCAGAGCACTGAGCTCGGCACCCTCTACACCCTCGACGAAATCCGCGCCCTCGCCGACCTCGCGCATTCCTATCATATGTATCTCCACATGGACGGTGCCCGTCTGGCCAATGCCGCCGTCGCCCTCGGCTGCACCTTCAAGGAGATGACCACCGACCTCGGCGTCGATTGCCTCTCTTTCGGCGGCACCAAGAACGGCATGCTTATGGGTGAGAGCTGCGTGATTCTTAATCCGGCACTCGACATAGACATGAAATACCGCCGCAAACAGATGACGCAACTTTGCAGCAAGATGCGCTTCATCGCCGCACAGTTCGAGGCCTACCTCACCACAGGCCTCTGGCGTCGCAACGCCGAGCACAGTAACCGCATGGCCCAGCTGTTGCACGAGGAAGTGAAGAAGTTGGGTGTGAGGGTGATGTATGATGTGCAGGTCAACAGCGTCTTCGTCCAGCTGCCCGCTGAAGTCTGGCATGCGCTTCAGAAAGAGTATTTCTTCTACGACTGGGACGAGGCGCAGAATGTCGTCCGTTGGATGTGCTCTTTCGACACCACCGAGGAGGATATTCACTCCTTCATCGCCGCCCTAAAACGTCTGTTATAAAGTGCTGTTGAACAATCACCAATAATGGTGACCCTGTGGGGTCGCCATTTTTTTGTATCTTTGCAGTTCAAAACCGAATGTAATGAAACAATATAAAGTGGCCGTTGTAGGCAGCGTAAATAGTGGAAAGTCAGAGTTGTGTAAGGCGCTGAAAGAGGTTGTTTCGCGTCGCGCTGACGGGGCCGAAATCGACTGGAACGAGGTTCACGACTGTGAAGAAGTGGAGCAATACGACCCGGATGTGGTGCTGCAGGTGGTCGACAGTATGGACCTCGACGAGAGTCTCGTCTTTACTCCACAGCTTATCGATATGCACCGTCGCCTGTTACTGGCTTTCGTCAAATACGACCTCTTGTTGGAGACTGGGCATTCCCTCGACATGCGTAGCCTCGAGAAGCAGATGGGTGTGCTGGCGCGAACTGTCAACCCGCTCACCGGCGACGGTATCGACGAGCTGGCTGCCAAGGTGGTGCATGCCGCCGAGGGTAGGGTGGAGGTGCTGCGCCACGTGCATGTCGACTATGGTCAGGACGTGATGCATGCCGTCAAGCGTATCGTCGACTTCCTCGTTCATCACTCCTCGCTCATCACTCATCATTCAAAAAGATACCTTGCCATCCGTCTCCTCGAGCGTCCGGTGGAGACGCTGCCACTTTTCAAGGATGAGCCTTGGTACGAAGACCTCGTTGCCCTAGTGGAACGTGAGCGCAAGCATCTTTTTGTGGAGCTCAAGCGTCCTCCCGAAGAGATTATTCATGAGGCGCGCCACGGATATGTCAGCGGTGCCCTTGCCGCTGCCCTCAAGCATGGCGACGACAACAGTGACCACACCCTCCGACAGCGTGTCGACGCGGTGCTCACCAATCGCAAGATAGGCTTCCCCATTCTTGTGGCCGTGTTGTTTGCCGTCTTTGAGTGTACCTTCACCCTTGGAGCCTATCCCCAGGAGTGGATACAGATGGGTATCGATGCCCTCTGTGGCTGGCTGTCTGGTGTGTTGCCTGAGGGCTGGTTCTCATCGATGATGGTCGATGGCGTGGTGCAGGGCGTAGGTGCTGTGTTGGCTTTCCTGCCGAATATTGTCATCCTCTTCTTCTTCCTCTCCATCCTCGAGGATGTGGGCTATATGGCGCGTGCCGCCTACCTGATGGACGGCATCATGCACCGCGTGGGACTCCACGGCCGCTCCTTCATTCCCATGCTTGTGGGCTTCGGCTGCAATGTGCCGGCCATTATGGCGGCGCGTGACATCCAGAACCGCAAGGATCGCACTCTCACCATGCTGATGATACCCTTTATGAGTTGCTCGGCACGATTACCGGTCTACATGCTGCTGGTTTCTGCCTTCTTCCCACGCTATCAGGCGCTGGTGATGATATCGCTCTACCTCATCGGCATCGTTCTCTCCATCCTCTTCGCCCTGATGATGAAACACACGCGGTGGTTCCGCAAGGAGGGCGACGAAGACTATGTCAGTGAGTTGCCAGCCTTCCGGCGTCCTACGCTCCGCAACACCGGCATGCACATCTGGGAGCGCTGCGCCGACTACCTGAAGAAGATTTCCACGGTGATTCTCGCCGCCTCGGTGGTCATCTGGGCCCTTACCTACTTTCCCCGTGCCGAAGTCAATTCCGCCGACCCCCTCGAGGCGCAGCGCATACAGAAGGAGCAGAGTTATCTGGCACAGATAGGCCGCGCTATGGAACCCGTCATGTCGCCTCTGGGCTTCGACTGGCGCATGAACGTCTGCATCCTCACGGGGCTTCCTGCCAAAGAAGCTATCGTCAGCACCATGGCCATCCTCTACCACGAACCCACGGAGGTCTTGGAGGAGGCAGAGAATTCTGCCCTTGCCGCCACGCTGAAGAAGAACGAAGTGTTCACCCCCACGACGGCCTTCGGCTTCATGATGTTCGTCCTGCTCTATTTCCCCTGTATCGCCACCATCGCCACCCTGCGGCGCGAGATTGGGCGAGGCTGGGCCGCCTTTTCGGTAGTTAACAGCATCGTTCTCGCCTGGCTAGTCGCAGCCCTCATCTATCAGCTTTCGCTGCTGATGTGAAATAACGGTTAATGGGTAACGTTTAAAGTTTAACGTTTAACGGTTAAAGATGAAACTACCCACTGCCAACTACCCACTGCCCACTGCCCACTACCCACTATCAACTAACAGAAAACAACATAATTTGAATTCAACTCACTATGTTCTAAGAAGATGGCTATTTGTGGCTCTCCTCTTTTTGTGTGGAACCGCCATAACGACATCCTGTGATAAGGAAAATGAGCCCGCACAATCTGCCACCACAAAAATCCGCTACCACTGTGCCGCCCTGGCGGAGTATTACACATAAAGCAGGACAGAGACGTCAGGTAGACGTTATGTCAACACTGCGTAAACGTAAAGTGTAAATTTCTGCGATGTCGAAAAAATATCGTGTCTTTCCTCTTAAAAACATAAATTGCCATAAATTATCCACAAATAAATTAATGGTAAATTCATGATAATTAGCGTTTAATAAAAAGTTTTTCGTGTGTCTGTGTGTGTTTCTGAAATTTTATGTAAATTTGCACTTTGAAAAATAGATTGATTATGAGAACTTTTTCCGTTGCCTTGAAGTGTAGGACACTTGTTCTGCTGGCCGTTGCGGCCATGTTTTTTGCTGCCTGTCATACTGCGGACAAAGAAGTAGTTGACAGTGGGAAGTGGGCAGCCGACAGCCTTCAACTTTCAACAGAGTCCGGCGATAACAGCGATTTCGTGGCCATCACCGACGTGGTGCCCGATGTGATTTTGGAAATCCGCTACTACGGCACCTACAATTTCGTCGGCACCCGTATCGACGGCTACGAACAGCCAATAGCCTTGATGACCAAGCAGGCCGCCGACAGCCTCCGCGCCGTGAGCGACGACCTCATCAAGCAGGGTTATCGTCTCAAGATTTACGATGCCTACCGTCCGCAGATGGGTGTCGACCACTTCGTGCGCTGGGGCAAAGACCTCAATGACACATTGATGAAGACTTATTTCTATCCCAACGAGACGAAGGACAGCCTCTTTATCAAAGATTACATCGCCACCCACAGCAGCCATTCGCGCGGCTCTACGGTGGACCTCACCCTCTTCGATATGCGTACTGAGAAAGAGGTCGACATGGGCGGCACCTTCGACTGGTTCGGCCGCGAGAGCCACCCCGACTGTGGCGGCAATCCAACGACGGGCAAATGGAGAAGTAACGACACCCTCACTGCCCAGCAGTTCACCAACCGTATGATTCTCCGCAAGGCCATGCTGCGCCACGGTTTCAAGCCATACGACTGCGAGTGGTGGCACTTCACCCTCCGCAACGAACCCTACCCCGACACCTACTTCACCTTCCCGGTAAAGAGTTTTAATGTTGAAAGGTTTTAGGGTTGAAATGTCATTATCCCCTGTACAGCCATTTCATGAAATGGCTCTACTAAACACAAAACAATATGATTGATAGCTTTTACAACAATCTGATTGTCGAAGACCGTTACCGGATGATTCTCGACGGTCTGCAGGTGACGCTGCTCATCACCGTCTGCGCCGCCTTGCTGGGGACGCTGCTGGGCGGCCTGGTGTGCTGGATGCGCATGAGCCGCCGCACATGGCTGCAGCGCACCGCCAAGGTGTATATCGAAATCATGCGCGGTACACCCGTGCTGGTGCTGCTCATGCTGATGTACTACGTGGTGATGGCGCCGGTGGACGCTACGGGCATCGTGGTGGCCATCGTCACCTTTGCCATGAACACGGCGGCCTATGTCAGCGAGATGCTGCGCACCGCCATCGAGGGCATCGACCGCGGACAGACCGAAGCTGGCCTGGCTTTGGGTTACACACCTCGTCAGACATTCTTGAGGATTGTACTTCCGCAGGTGGTCAAGGCCGTGATGCCCGTCTACCAAGGCGAGATGATCAGCTTGCTGAAAGGCACCAGCATTGTGGGCTACATCGCCGTGTCCGATATGACAAGGGCCTCCGACTTGATACGCTCGCGCACCTTCGACGCCTTCTTCCCCCTTATCGTGACGGCCATCATCTACTTCTTTATGGCATGGCTCATCGGGCTGCTGCTGCGGTCGCTGGTCGAACGCAAGCGCACGAAAGCCATCGTGGCGGCTGTGGCGCTGGCGATAGGCGGGACGGTCTGTTATCTGCCGGCGATGCTCGGCTCCGACAAGACCGCCGCGGTGACGGATGCCCCTGAAGTGTTCAAGGCTCTCAGCGGGAAGCGTGTGGGTGTAGTCATCGGCAGCGTACAGGACATGGCCGTAAGCAACATGGCACCCGATGCCGACATTATGCGAATCACAAGCAATGCCGACATGTTGACTGCGCTGGAGAACGGCAAGGTGGATGTGGCCGGTGGAGATAATCTCTCTGTGGTGTTCAACAAGGAGATTACCTCGAAGGTGGACACAGTGAATGCCTGCCTGCCGGCGACGCCTCTCGGAGCTTGTTTCCAGCTGGACAACAGAGCGCTGAAGCAGGACTTCGACAGCTTCCTGGCCGATATCCACAGTGACGGCACCTACCAGAAGATTATTGATCGGTGGAGCAATGCCGACGACCCCTCGTCGGTGGCTCGCCCTCAACAGCGCGGCACGGGTCGGACGTTGCACGTAGCCATCTACCCGGCCATGCCTCCTTTCAGCTTTATCAGTTCCGGCGAACCCTCCGGCTTGGAGATAGACCTGTTGACCGAGTGGGCCAACCGTCGCAACTGGCGGCTGGAGTTCCTTGCGATGGAGTTCGCCTCGCAGATTCCCGCCGTGCAGATGGGCAAGGTCGATATGGCTATGGGTGTCATCAGCATCACTGAGGAGCGGCAGAAGCAGGTGCTCTTCTCCGAAGGCTACCTCAATGAGCATACCGTGTTCTATACGAGAAAAGGGGAAGCCGGGATACTCACCAATTCTTCGCAGCCCTCCTCGCCTGCGGAAAGCGGAAATAAATGGCCATGGGTTGTGGCCATAGTGGTAATAGTCGGTGGTGGCGCATGGTTCATCATTCGCCGCAAACGTCGTTCTCACTCAAGCAATCAAGCAATCACACAATCAAGCAATCCCGACGCTCTCCTCATCACCATTTCCCACCTGAAGAAAAGCTACGGGACGCTCGATGTGTTGAAAGACATCAATGCCGACATCCATCGCGGCGAGGTCATCTCCATCATCGGTCCCTCGGGTACAGGCAAGAGCACTTTGCTCCGCTGCCTGAATCTGTTGGAACAGCCCACCGGAGGCAGTGTCATCGTCGATGGAGAGGATATCCTCACTAAAGGTTATCCCGTCCATTTGATGCGCCAAAAGATGGGTATGGTGTTCCAATCGTTCAACCTCTTCCCGCACAAGACCGTGCTCGAAAATGTGATGTTGGCCCCTTGCCAGTTGCTCCATGAAGATCCTGAGAAGGCATGTGAGGAAGGTTTGGCGCTCCTTCGTAAAGTAGGACTGGCAGAGAAAGCCGATGTCTATCCATCGAGTCTCTCGGGCGGTCAGAAACAGCGTGTGGCCATCGCCCGCGCTCTGGCCATGAAGCCCGAGGTCATCCTCTTCGACGAACCCACGTCGGCCCTCGACCCCACCATGGTGGGCGAAGTGCTCAGCGTCATCCGTCAGCTGGCCAACGAAGGCATGACCATGCTCATTGTCACCCACGAGATGAAGTTTGCCCACGACGTGAGCACGCGCATCTTCTTCATGTACGACGGCTACATCCACGAGGATGGCTCGCCACAGCAGGTTTTCGAGAATCCTGTCCACAGCGCCACCAAGGCCTTCATCCAGCGCATTCGCAAGGAGGTGTTCGAGATTGACGGTCCCGACTTCGATATCCTTAGTATGCAGTCGGCCATCAATGCCTTCTGCTACAAATATGGCATCACCGAGAAGCAGGCGGCGGCGCAAGAATGCGTTAATGCGTTAATGCGTAAATCTGAATTCGTTGATTCGTTAATTCGTAAATGCGTTAGTGATGACGCAATAACGCAATCAAGCAATAACGCATTCAACCACCACCACATCACCGTCCGCATCACCCACAGCGAGCAGTCGGGAGTCACCGCCCTCGATTTCATGGTGAAAAATCTGGAAACCACGCCGCTGAGCGACGCACAGCGTAATGAACTGGCCGGGATGTGCCAGCAGGTAGTAGAGGAACCTACCAAGCTGGGCTTCCGCGTGAAACTAATTTTGAAATGATTTCATGATGAATGGCGAATTAGACCATATCAATATTGATGGTGGCAATATCGTTTGGGGACGCAATTGGGATTTGATATTTCCCATTGAGCAATTGCACGAAGGTGTGATTCTTTAAAATCGAGATATAACGATAACAAATCATCACCTCCGTCGAGATTTTTCTCAGCGGAGGTGAATTTTTTTTAACGGTTTAAAAAAAAGTTGTATTTTTGCACCGTGAAACACAAAATCAAAAATATGTAGAAACTAGACATTACTAAGACATAGACAAAGCGTTTGCGCTTACGATAGATACTCCTCAAAGTTCCAACAAAAAGTATCACTCACAGTAATGCGGTAAACGCCCACACGTTATCGTGGGCTTTACTTGTTGAGTGATACAGGTCGTGGAACACCTGAGGAGTATACAAGCAGAGTCCACGACTTTTTTATATATCCATAAAACAAAATACCATGAAAAAACAAATTATCTTTTTCGCGCTGCTGCTGGCGAGCATGACGCTGGCGGCGCAGGTTCGCAATCCTTTTGAGATGGCGACGAACAACGAGGATGAGGTGGTACACCTCGAACAATGGCAGCAGCATGCTGCAAAGCCGCTGCAGGCTATCGTCAAGTTGCAGGACTACAGCAATTACACGATTGTGGCACCGAAGCCCGGAGCCTCTGGAAAATCCAGTGATTCTGGCTCCTCCGGAAGAATCACCTGCCCTGCCATTCAGCAGGTGCTGGAAGGATATGTCATCGAGAGTATCGAGCAGCTCTGCCCCACCTTCGTGATGCCGAAGGAACCGCGCCGTTCGGCTTCCTACGGTGGCGGCGAGGTCCGCGACCATGACCTCAGCCAGATGTACCTTATCACGCTGAGCGAGGAGAGCCCCAAACGGGAATATGAACTTATCGAAGAACTTTCGGCATTGGACGAGGTGGAGTTTGCTGAGCCGAACTATCTGGTCTTCGCGCTGGGTTCTCCCGACATACAGGATCTCGGCAATCCAGGAAATGTGGCCGATGCGACCTATTGCGCAAGTCCGAAAACCATCGACGCTCCTCTTCCCGATATCAATTTGAACGGAAGGAAAACAAGTGGTGTATTCACCCCGAACGACCCGATGTACTCCCTGCAGTGGGGAATCCCGGCGTGTGGCATCGACAGCCTGCTGACGGCTCCGAAGCGCGACAGCGCGTGGCGACCTGTTATCTGCATCCTCGATACGGGTGTCGACCCCGACCACCCCGACTTGGCCGACAATATCTGGACCAACACGGCCGAGCAGAACGGCGCTGCCAATCAGGACGACGACAACAACGGCTTCCGCGACGATATCCATGGCTGGGACTTCGTGAACCAGACGGGTGATATCCACGATTTCAACAGTCACGGAACCCATTGTGCCGGTATTGCGGGAGCCGTCACCAACAACGGCATCGGCATCGCCGGTGCCTGTCCCGACGCACTGATTATGCCCGTGGCGGTGATGCAGAGCGACGGCACGGGCGATATTGCCACCATTATCCAAGGTATTAACTACGCCGCCCAGAATGGCGCTGAAATTATTAGCATGAGTATAGGTACTTACGCCTATAGTATTGCTATGGAACAGGCTCTTGCTGTTGCATACCATAATGCCGTGCTGGTAGCGGCCGCAGGTAATGATGGTGGGTATATTCACCCGAATTGTCCCATGCCTTTTGTCGGTCCCATGTTCCCTGGTGCTTTTACTTTTGTACTTGGAGTGCAAGCAACATTTCAAGGTGGTGGTTTGGCTAACTTTTCAAACATAGATTGTGACGGACCCTCCTATTCCCTATTTTCAGAGGAACAATTATACAACTATGAACTCTCGGCTCCCGGTGTCGGCATTATGAGCATTGTGCCTAATGGACAGTACCGTAATTACAATGGCACAAGTATGGCCACACCATTGGTGGCGGGTGGCATTGCCAGCCTGCTGCAACGTCGTGAGTATTTGACCAAAGAGATTCTATTTGGTGACCTGATTAACTACACGCATGAGTTTCAGCCCGTCGACTTTTGGGCCGCCTACAATGGCGACAGCATCGTCCCTGCGATTTTGCAAATGGTGGCATTGGAAATCAACGATACGACTTACGGCGACAGCAGTATGTATGCCGATGCCGGAGAGCGAGTGCAGTTGTATCCTACTATCCGTACAGTGTGGGGTTCTGCCGACAGCGTGGAAATGTGGTTGGAATTTCAAGAATTTGAAGATACCAACACCATTCAGATTCTTCAAAACCATGTGCAACTTGGACACCCTTTATCAGCCTATGCAAAGGCCAAATCTATTAATCCCATAGATATCCGTATCGCTGACAATGTTGTGGATGGACGTCATATATGTCTTTCATTGTGTGCTATCGCACCCAATGCTACTGATACATTGCGACACGATTTTGTGATGAAAGTTACAAATGGCGTAAAATTGCATGGCATGCTTATTCATAATGATACTTTATGGCCTAATGTTCATTATATTGTTACTGACAATTACGCTATTGTTGACGGAGTAGAGCTTGTTATTAAGCCCGGTGTAATGCTTAAGTTTAATGATGGGGTGAAACTATCTAATGCAGGTAAAATTTATGCAATGGGGACCCCAGATAGTATGATTACATTTACTAAAACAGACCTTGGACAGGGATGGGGTGGTATTGTATTAAATGTAGCAGACACGCTAGGTTATGTGATAATTGAATATCTTAATGAACATGTCACAAATCAATCAAGTATTCGTTTCTGTGATTATATATTTCACAGAAACTATAATATCTCATATAATGGAACGACCGTACACTTAAGAAAATATAAAAATGCACTCTTAGTTAATAGTGTTGTTAGAAACAATACTGTACAAAATGTTTTTGATAAGCTCCCAAATGTTCAATTATCATCTATTTACTCAAATTCTTGTGTTTTTTCTAGTTGGATCTTTGGCAGAGAAAAAGATTCAGATATTGGCGGTGAACATTATTTTAAAAGTTTATCAGATTCTGTTACACCTGTTAACAATAATATCATTAATAATTACAGTTATAATGGTAGTGGAGTGGGAGTGCCAGGTGATCCTGATTGGCTATCGGATTTATGGCCATTAAGAACTAATATTTTCAACAATAATAGTTTTTCAAATAAAATTGATTTATCTATAGGTGGAGTGACACCTTTTGTTACATCACCAAGAGGATTATACATCGGAACCTCAATAGAATCCATCGCCAGACAACACATTTTTGATTTTGAATACCCACAGAGTGGTGTTTTTGGATTTGTAGACCTAACCTATATGGAACATGAACCAATCCATGAAGCACATGGCATTGTCTGGAAAGTAGAAGTCAATGGCTACGATGCTCAGGATGAGTTTGACAGCATTATTCCGTTAGGTGTGGGAACACATGAGTTTAAGGTCTACTTCAACCGTGCTATGGACACCAGCATCACTCCGATGGTGGCCATGGGTGTGCGCCCGCCTTATACACAGACGGCCATCGGCGAAAACGCCTCATGGAGCGCCGACAGCATCATCTATACTGCCCATCTCACCCTTACGGGACGAATACCCATCGATGGCCTTAATCGTATCTATGTCAGCGGCGCTCAGGACGACGAGCATTTCGAGATACCCTACGAGAACCTGCGCTTTAATGTCTATGTGGCCTCCTCCGGCTCAATGAGCGCAGGCTTCCAGGCTACACCGGGCATCGGCAAGGTGGACCTCGAATGGAACGACCAAGAGGTGAACTACGACGACTTCCTCGGCTTCAACATCTACCGCTACCAGTACGACAGCGTAAGGGTGTACAATAACTCAACACACCAATACGATACATTATGGATGCCCGTCGACACCATCCGCTTGAACCAGACACTGGTGCAGGACACCACCTATACCGACTTCGACGTGGTGCCTGGCACGCGCTACTATTATTTCTATAAGATTCTCAGCACCTCGCTGACGGAGAACAGCCCCTCGAAGACCGTCAGCTGCGTGCCCAACAGCACCATCCCGGGCGACGCCAACGGCAGCTATGCCGTCGACGTGGCCGATGTCATCAGCGTCATCAACTACGTCACGGGACAGAACCCGCAGCCCTTCCTCTTCGAGGCTGCCGACGTGAACGGCGACGGGGTCATCAACGTGCTCGATATTGTGAGCATCATCAACATCATCCTGCACCCCAATCAGCAACAGCCGAATGCCAAAACGCAGTATACAGCCATCTATACCCTCGAAAATGACACCCTCTATATCAACACCCCTGTGGATCTTGCGGGCTTGCAGTTTACCCTCGGTGGCTGCTTGCGCAGCGACATCGAGGTGCTGCCGGCTCTCACCGGCTTCGAGTGTGCCAACGTGGAAGAGGATGGCAACTTGACGATGCTCTTCTACAGCATGAGCGGTGCCACAGTGCCAGCAGGAAAGACCGCGCTGCTGAGAATCCAAAATGCGAATTCCGAAATCCAAAGCATTGTCCTTAGCGACTCGCAGGGACAGAACGTTATTGCCATGAACGGCGACGCTGTGGGCATCACCGATATCGAAACTATTCAGGCCCAGTTTGCTACAGCCTATCCCAACCCCTTCAGCGACAAGGTACGCTTGGAGATGACGGTGGGCAACTATAGCCGCATTAACCTCGTCTTCACCGACCTAATGGGCCGCACGGTGGATCGTCGCGAGGTTTCTACTCCGACAGCGGGACGCTACAGCCTCATGTGGGATGCTACAGGACTGCCGCGCGGCATCTACTTCGCCACACTCTACGCCGACGGTCAGAAGGCGCAGACCATCAAACTCGTCGTGAAATAATATTAAAAAACCTATCAGACAAACTCAATCAGATTGTAAAGATTGTAAAAGAAAAATTTAAAACAGAATATAAAGAACAGAAAAGAGATGATGCAGACGTTCTTTTTAAATCTTTTAAAATATGATTGAGAAAAAAAATTGAGTTGTTATGAAGAGATTAATCATATTGATATGTTTTGTGGTGGGGCTGGCGGTGCAGGCGCAGAACACGCTGAGCCTCGTGGGCGGCAGCGGCCATCCAGGCGATACTGTGACGGTTACCCTGTCGCTCGCCAATAGCGATGCCGTCACCGCCCTGCAGACCTTCATTCCGCTAGGCGACAACCTCACCTATGTGCCCGGTAGCGCCACATTATCCAACCGCAGCAACGGCCACCAACTGACGGCCACCGTAGTCAATGGCAGCCTGCGCATCTACAGCTACTCTCTCAGCCTCAACACCTACACGGGCAACAGCGGCACATTGCTGACCTTCCGCGTGGTGCTGGGCTTGGAACCCGGAGCCATCACCCTGATACCCACCGAAACGGTGCTCTCTTCCGCGACCGGCAGCGGCCTGACGGTAAGCAACACAGCAGGTACCGTCACCGTGCTGGCCCCCAAGGTTCACCTAAGTGTTAGTTCCATCGACTACGGCCATGTGCCGATACGCAGCAGCTACACGCAGAATGTCACCCTGCAGAATGTCGGCAACGAGTCGTTGACGCTCACGGGTGTAACCTTTAGCGACAATACCCTTGCTGCCAGCACCACCACAGCAACTATCGCAGCGGGAGGACAAAGAAACATCACCATTACTTATAGTCCTGTGCAGGCGGGTGCCACCACGATGAGCGCCACCTTCCTCACCAACGCCCGTGTGGGCGACAGCCTCCTCACCATCACCGCCGACCCTTACGCGGTCAACGAGCTGCGCCCGCTGAACGTGAGCGGCTATACCGACAGCGTGGTTACTGTGGAGTTGCGGATGAATAATATGGACAGCATCGTAGGCTTGCAAACCTCCATCAAACTGCCGTCGGCACTCACCTATGTGGCTGGCAGTTTCGCTGCCGATGCCACCCGTGCTGCGGGTTATCTCGCCACAGCAGGATTGCAAGGCGACACGCTGACGCTGCTGCTCACCAGCTTGAATAACACACCCATTCATGGAGCCGATGGCGTAGTGGCCCGATTCCAATTGCGACTGCATGGCTACGGGAGCTATTCATTATGGCTGCAGGAAACGGCCCTAAGCGACAGCACAGGCACCAACGTGCTTTCGGCTGTCTATGCCGGTTCGGTGAATATCTACAGTCCCTATCTGAGCATCAACAGCAGTTTGAATCTTGGAAACACGCCCGTCAATGAGACAGCCTCAGCTGACTTGCCGTTATATAATAGTGGCAATGCACCGTTGGTGATTGACCGCATCGTCTTTACGCAGGACGGATGGCAACTGCTCAACACGCTGCCGCTGACGGTGAACAACTACGGACGCGACACCTTGCATGTCACCTATAATGGTACTGCCGAGGGAACGCACAACGCCGAGTTGTTGCTCTATACCAATGACCCGCGCAACGACCTGAAGCGCATTGGTCTCACGGCTCAGCGCTATGAGCCCAATAGCCTCTACTTGGCGGGGAATGCGGATGCCAGCGCTTCAACACCCGAGGTAGACATTGTGCTGGACAACTACTCCGATGTCACCGCCTTGCAGATGGATGTGCAGTATCCTTACCAGTACTTCGGGCTTAATCCCTCCGACATCACTCTCAGCGAACGCAGCAACGGCCATATCATCAGTACCGCTCGACTTGATGACTCCACCCTGCGGGTGCTGATACTCTCGATGCAGAACAACTCCTTTATCGGCAATAGCGGTGCGGTAGCGAGGATGCAACTGCACGCCTACGACAGCCTTTCCATCGACAGTTATCCCATCACACTTGGCAATGTGGTCTCCTCTTGTAGCGATGGTGTGGACCGCTTGAGTAGCATCCAGAGCATCGGCTGGTTCGCCACCCGACTGGTTCATGACACTACCACCCTCGAGGTACATGATACCAGTTATGTGGATGTCCACGATACCACATACGTTCACGACACCACCTATATTGATGTGCCCTATGCAGTTCACGATACTACCATTATTAGAGACACCACCTATATTGATGTACCCTATGCTGTACATGACACTACCATAGTTCACGACACCACCTATATCGATGTACCCTATGCTGTACATGACACTATAGTGGTAGTGGACACTTTGATTGTGAATAACTATATTCACGATACAGGAACTGTAGTGATTGTCGATACACTGATAGTAAATCACTACATTTATGACACGATAACGATGCACGATACTGACTATGTTAATATTTTCGTGCATGACACCACTATTATGAAAGATACCATCTTCTTGCCAGTCTTTGTACACGACACTTCATATATTGCTGTGCATGATACCACTACCCTTTATGATACACTTACAGTAACAGAGTATATTGCAGTTCACGACACCACCACACTTTATGATACACTAACAATGACAGAATACATAGCTGTCCACGATACTACAATACTGCGTGATACAACATTCTTCCCTGTTATCATGTATGATACCGCATACGTTGCTGTGCATGACACCACCACCCTCTACGATACGCTGACGGTAACGGAGTATGTTGCTGTCCATGATACAACCTATCTTGACGTGCTTGACACATTGCGGCTATGGGATACTGTTCAGGTAAATGTCTATATCTACGATACTCTGACAGAATATATTGCGGTTCACGATACCATCACTCAAACAAATACTGTGTATGTGCCTGTATACATTCATGACACCTCCTATGTCGCGGTACATGACACAACAACCCTCTATGATACACTAACGGTGACGGAATATATTGCAGTTCACGATACCGTCACACAAACGAATACTGTGTTTGTTCCTGTGTACATTAACGACACCTCTTATGTCGCGGTACATGACACAACAACCCTCTATGATACACTAACGGTGACGGAATATATTACGGTTCACGATACCACCATACAGAACGACACAGTGTATTTCCCCGTATATGTACCGGATACAACCTATATCACGATAACAGACACTGTGATAAATGTTGTGTATGACACCATCACAAATACCGTCCATGACACTATCACCAACACTGTTTATGACACCATCACCAATACGGTGTATGATACGGTAGACAACTATATCTACGACACCACGCTGGTGACGGTGACGGATACGTTATGGATGACGCTACACGACACTATTTATCTGACGGAGTACATTCACGACACCATCTATATCCACGACACCATTATTGTTGGGGTGGACGATGTGGAAGCCATCAACGCCAAGATTTACATCAACAACGGCCAGATAGTGGTGGACGGAGCGGAGGGCAACCAGGTGTGGCTGTACGATGCGGTGGGCCGCATGATAGCCACTAAGCAGGAGGACTCTGCACCGATACGCTTCAATGTCCCCGCCTCAGGTACCTACCTCGTCAAGGTCGGCAACCATCCTGCCCGACTGGTGGTGGTGATACGATAAATTCCACAAAACCAACAATAAAGCCTCCTTCAGCGGGAGGCTTTGCTGTTTTAGTGTTTAAATTGCTATAAGTTAGTCTTTTGTACACTAGTTGTTCAGTACTTGTTCAGTACTTGTTCAGTTAATCACTGAACAAGTACTGAACAAATGAAGAATAACGACTGAATAACAGAGTCTGTTAAGGGGTGGGAGAAGTTTGGATGTGGGCGGCGAGCAAAAACAATTTTTTGTGGGATTCTGCGTTATGATTCCAATAAAGACAGAAAAGGTGATACAGATTGCTCATATCGAGACGCCGTTCAAGACCAAGTTCGGGGTTCCGCGACAAGCGGGACTGACGGAGTATGAGGCGCGGGTGGTTTTCGAGCCTGAGTTTCGCGTGGCGGAGGCTGTCCGCGGAATCGAAGAGTTCGACTACCTCTGGCTCATCTGGCAGTTTCACCTCGCCGAACGTAAGGAATGGTCGCCCACTGTGCGTCCACCACGATTGGGAGGCAACAAGAGGGTAGGGGTCTTCGCTACCCGCAGTCCTTTCCGTCCCAATCCCATCGGGCTCTCCTGTGTGCGCCTGCAGAGGGTGGAACCGGGACCTGTGTTGGTGGTGCAGGGAGCCGACCTCGTTGACGGTACCCCCATCTACGACATCAAACCCTACCTTTCCTATGCCGACAGCCACCCCGAGGCTCGCAGCGGCTTTGCCCAGTCGGCACCGCCGGCAGCGCTTACAGTCGAAGACCCTGAGGGCCTGCTGATGACCATTCCGTTCAACCTCCGTGATGCTCTTTGCCAATCTCTGTCTCAGGATCCTCGTCCTCATTATCAGGACAATCCCGACCGCGTCTATGCGATGCTCTTTGACAAATGGGAGGTTCATTTCCGCGTCGACAGAAGTTCCGTGACGATAACTTCTGTTAAAAAATGTTAACAATGCAGCGTTTTTCATTTTTTCCCGTCTATGCAAATAATGAGCGACGAATACACACAGTTGGTGAAGAGGTGCCGCAAGCGTGACGAGCGCGCCATGCGGGCACTCTATGAGGAGATGGCTCCCATGGCTATGGGTGTGTGTATGCGTTACTCTCGCAGCCGCGAGGAGGCGCAAGATTTGATGCAGGACGGATTCGTTAAGGTCTTTGAGAAACTGGGGTCGCTGAAAGAACCCGAAAAAGTGGGGGCGTGGATTCACCAGATTATGGTGAATGTGTGTATCGATTCTTTCCATAGTCGTAAGGAGTTTCGCTATCTCGACGACATTGAGGCAGAACCTGTAACGCTGCCCTTGGACCCTTTTGCGATGGATGAGATAGTTGCTGCCATCCAGCAGTTGCCATTACACCAGCGGGCGGTCTTCAACCTCGTAGAGGTGGAGGGCTTCAGCTGTGAGGAATCCGCTCAGAAATTAGGACAGAAGGCTTCGGCCGTCCGTGCCACCCTCTGTAGAGCCAAAGCGGCACTGAGGGAAATGCTGAATAATTGAGAATTGAAAATAGAGCGCAGGCTTCTAGCCGGCAAAAAAAGAAACTGGATATGGATTTGAAAGATTATCGTGAACAGCCCGACAATGGACTTTTTGAAAAGATAGAACGCCGTCTGCGGCATCGCCGTCTGATGCGTCGCGCCGGTGTCGCTGCCGGTGTTGTGGCAGTTGTCGCCGTGGTTGCGGTGACGCTGTGGCCAGCAGGTGAAGCGAATGAGGCTATTGTGGCTTCCAGGGTGGCGTTGCAGCAACCTGCTGTACAGCCGCAGTCCGTCGCTGCCATCGATAGTGTGGATACTGTGGCTCCTGCCGCCGTCACGCAGCATACATCTGTGAATCGGAATCAGCAGAATCCTGACCGGATTGCCCCTTTTGTCGCCGCCAAGGAGGCTCCTGATGATGCCGTTACCGAAACGAGGACTTTGTCTATCTCGCAAACACAGGCTTCTCAAGTTGATGTTGTTGAGTTGAATACAGTTTATGAGGCTCCGCGAAAAGTAGTGTCCGAGCAGCCGAAGACTCAGCCCAAACAAACGGTTGCCGTACCCGATACCGTCTATCATTCTTCTGTCCCCGTCAAGAATGACCCTACTGTTGAGCCCGTGCCTCACGAGGACAATCTCTTCTGGGTGCCCAACATCATTGTTCCGGCGGGAGATGTAGAAGAAAACCGTACCTTCACCATGAAGTTTACATCCACGGTGACACAGTTCCAGATTACCATTTACAACCGTGGTGGACGCCAAGTGTTTCACAGTACAGACCCTGCTTTCGTTTGGGATGGCACATCCAAAGGTTCTGCCATGTCACAAGGGGCTTATATCTGGCTGGCGAAGTTTCGTGATTCGTCGGGCAAGCTTCATGAGGAGCACGGCACCGTGACTCTTATCAGGTAAAACAGAAAAACAACCGCACAAGAAAGCGCGAATTGCCACGAATTGTTCAGGATATTCTTAATGGTAAATTCGTGATAATTCGTGTTTTACATTATTTATTTTTATATTTGTATTCCTTATTTGGATTTTTTGTGTATTTTTGCACCCCAAATAGCGAGGGCCATTCTATCGCTCGGCACCTGTTGCTGAGAGGAAAGTCCGGGCAGCTCGAGCCACCATGCTTCCTAACGGGAAGGCACTTGGGTAGTTAACAATTAATAGATAAAAGTTAATAGTTAATTGTTCGGGTGACAGCGAGCGCCACAGAAAACAAACCGCCTTTTATCGTAAGGTGAGAGGTAAGGGTGAAAACGCGGGGTAAGAGCCCACGACGTGTCGCGGTGACGCGCACGATGGCAAGCCTCATGGGCTGAAAGACCATGTATACCGACATGTAAGGGCTGGCTCGCCCGAAGGGTCGGGAGTTGTCGGCAAAGCCGACACCCACCCATTGTCGGGGGGTAGGTTGATTGAGACCGTCGGTGACGGCGGCCCTAGATTGATGATAGAACACGACAGAACCCGGCTTACAGACCCAAGCTATTTTTTTTGAATTAAGAGTTAAGAAGTAAGAACTAAGATTAGAAGTCGACATGGAATGCAAACGCCATATCAAAGCAAAGAAGCTAAGTTGCATCAGTCTCATAGCTTTTAGTTCATACTTCTTGCTTTCTCTTACGGCCTGTTCGGGTGAATATGTTGGCGTTTCGCGCGCCGATGTGCTACGTTATCAGACGGTTCCCACGTATGGCGCCCTGCATGAACTGGCGACATCCTATGCCCAATCACTTAACGACGCCGTGCGAGTCGACACCCTCCACCCTGGCATGTATGCCGAATATGGTGTTGCTCTTGCTCTTATGGGGCATACAGGTACAGCCTGCCGAATGCTTAATGCCGAAATGAAGGCTTTCCCTGAAAGTCGTGGTCTGGTGGAGCGTATCAAGAAACGTCTTATGCCTGACATGCTGTTCGACACCTTGGCAACGCCGCATGATACAGCCAACCTTGCTCAGCTAGCCTCTTGGGCTTACGACTCTATCACAGCCCTCAAACCTCTGCCTCCAGTGGCACCTGTCATCGACAGTACCGATAGCGTCTGGATATCACAGCAGACTCCTGTCGATTCGATAGAATATCCCATTCGACTCACCGCCACTCAGAAGCGTGAACTTTTGGAGAAGCAACAGGCCGAAGAGGCTGCCCGTCAGCAGCATGTCGCCGATTCTATCGCCGCTGTCAAGCAGGCTACCATCGATGCCCGCAAGCAGGCGCAGGCCGACCGTGAGCGCGAGAAGAAGGAAAAAGAACAAGCTCGCAAGGCGGAACAGAAAGCCCGAGAGCAGCAGCGTGAGGAGGAACGCAAGCAGAAGGCTGCCCAGCGTGAAGAGGAACGCAAACGCAAAGCCGCTGAACGCGAGGAGGCCAAAAATAACAAGAAGAAAAACTGAACTAAGAAGTATCAGGATATGGAAAGTAAACACCATAATAGAACAATGATGCTAAGTCGTGTCAGCCTATTAGTTCTTGGTTCATACTTCATACTTTGTCTCGCTTCCTGCTCCAGCCAGAAGAAGCTCGATGCCTATAGTGAAATCTACTCCGAGCGTCCCCAGGTACTATACATCGCTCCTCTCAACGACCTCTCCATGCGTCACGCTTTCCGTACTATTGATGATTCCATCTATAACCTCTCACTCAATATCGCTGCGAAGCATCTCTATCTCTCCGCTGCCGATCCTCTGATTCGTCACGGATACTATCTTCCCGGTCCCTTGGCATCGGCACAAATTGCCGCTACCGAGTGGCGCACAGGAAAACAGCTCCGCAACGATGATATCAAGGATTACTATACAGACCTGGGCATTGACGCCGTTCTCTTCATTACACTCCACGGGTGGAACGCCACCTACAATACTTGGACTGTAGAGGTGGAGTATGTTCTTCGTTCCGCACGTACGGGCAACGAACTGTTTCATGTCTCTGTCAATGCCATGAAGGTACTCAACACCGACTTCAAAGGGAAACTCCTGCCACTCCGTGAAGATGTTGACTTCGCACGCCGTTACGGCTGTGATGTCGAGACCGCTCAGCGTTGCCGCCTCGTGGAAATTCTTAACCAATATGTGCTCAAGGACCTGCCGTCCGGCCTCAAGGCCCGCCAGCACACCACCGAAGGCTATATCCCTTCTCACCCGGAATTTTTTAACCTTAAGATACACCCCGACGGTAGCGTCCAGATGCTCAAAACCGAACTCTACGAGTAGTATGAAAGTCGAAGTCTCACTCTCTCCTGCCCTCTATCCCTACCGTACCCTCATTGGCCACCATGCGACGGTGGCGATTGACGTCTTACGTGCCACTACCGCTGTCTGTGCAGCCTTCCAAGCGGGCTGCAGGGAAGTGGTGCCGCTGGATACGTTGGAAGGATTGGAGCCTTATCGTGCACAGGGTTATGCTGTCGCTGCCGAGCGTGGCGGCAAGAAACTGCCTGGCTCCGACTATGGAAACTCGCCTACGGAATACATGAGCAAGGATATGAGCGGTATCCGTCTGGCCTACAGCACCACCAACGGCACCGTCTCCATCCTTCGTGCTTCCGATGCCGAGTTGACGTTGGTAGGGGCTTTCGCCAATATCGATGCGCTGTGCGAGCGTCTCCTACGCGAGAATAGAGATGTTGTCCTCCTCTGTTCCGGCTGGCAAAACGACTTCTGTCTCGAGGATACCCTCGTCGCCGGTGCCATCATTCATCGACTGGGTGGAGTCCACGGCGACGCAGCAGCTATGTCTTTGGCAATGTGGCTGCAAGCCAAGTCCGACCCCTATGCCTACTGCCAGAACGCCACTCATGTGCACCGTCTCCAGGCTTTTGGCCCTCAGGCCCAGGCCGATATTGAGTTTGCTTTTAAGATGAATACCTGCCCCGTGGTACCTGTTTTAAAGAAAGGAATCCTCATGTTATGAAGAGAATTGGACTCATACTCCTGCTCTTCGTCTTTCTCCTGCCCGTCCGCGCACAGGACACCGCAGGCATTACCCCGCCTGCAAGTCTCTGTGAGAATATCATGTTGACCGCCACCTCTACAGGCCTTCTCGGACTTGGATTTCTCGCTGCCTATCAACCCGAAGTCAACAGTTGGGCGGTAGCTTTACGCGACGAAGTGATGTATTACAACCCTACGAAACTCACTTTTGACAACTACCTGCAATACGTTCCCGCCGTCGCCCCTGCGGTCTTCCATCTCTGTGGCTTCGAAGGGGTACACGACTTCAAGAAACTTCTCCTCCTCGAGGGATGCAGCTACCTGCTGGGTTCCGGGTGGCTCAACGCCTTTAAGTATGGCTTCGCCAAGGAGCGTCCCGATTCATCGAAGCAGAACAGTTTTCCCTCTGGACACACCTTCACCGCTTTCGTCGGTGCCGAGATTATCCGCCGCGAATACGGAAAGGAGTATCCGTGGCTTGCCGTCGCGGCCTACTCTGTGGCCACACTTGTGGGGGTGATGCGCGTCTACAACAACCGCCACTGGGCCGGCGATGTCCTCGCCGGCGCAGGGCTTGGAATCTTAAGTACAACCCTCGTATATTGGGTCCTTGATTAATTGAAAATTGAAATTTTAGAGATATGAAATTATTTAGCAATGTTAAAGGCGACCTCTTCGGTGGTGTTACCGCCGGTATCGTCGCGCTGCCTTTGGCACTGGCCTTCGGCATTCAGGCGTTCAGCGCTGTTCCCGATGGAGCCTCCATGGGTGCTTATGTCGGCCTCACGGGAGCCATGCTCCTCGGCTTCTTTGCCGCCCTCTTCGGTGGCACTCACAGCCAGATTTCCGGCCCCACCGGTCCCATGACTGTCATTACCGCTACGCTGGTCTCCGGAGCTTGGGCCTCTTCGGGCGGCTCCCTCTCAGAGGTCTTCATCTCGATGGCCCTCGCTGCCATCTTCTGCGGCCTCTTCCAGATTCTCTTCGGCATCATCAAGATTGGCAAGTATGTGCGTTACATCCCTTATCCCGTCCTTAGTGGCTTCATGAGTGGTATCGGCGTCATCATTATCTTGCAGCAGCTCTACCCCTTGGTGGGTGGCAGTGGTAGCGGCTCGATGGTGGATCAGCTTGCCGGACTCCCTGATGCCTTTGGCTCCACCAACCTCACAGCACTCCTTCTCGGCATTGGCACCGTGGTCATTATCTATCTCTTTCCATTGATTACCAAGAAGGTACCATCGACCCTTGTGGCCCTTATTGTGATGACTGTCATTTCACTCTTCCTCCCCAAGGGCACCTTTTCTGTCATCGGTGAGATTCCTGCGGGTCTCCCCGTACCTTTCTTTGCCAACGAGCATGTGTCTCTCGAGGGACTCAATTGGGGCACCATTCTCATTGCCGCTATTATTCCTGGCCTCACCCTTGCGGGTCTTGGTTCCATCGACACGTTGCTCACCTCTGTAGTGGCCGATAATATCACCAAGACCAAGCACAACTCCAATCAGGAGCTTATCGGACAGGGCATCGGCAATGCCGTAGCTGGACTTTTCTGTGGCCTCCCTGGCGCCGGCGCCACCATGCGTACCGTCGTCAATGTCAAGAGTGGCGGCCGCACTCAGCTCTCTGGCATGACCCATGCCATCCTTTTGTTGGCCATCATGTTAGGTCTCGGTAGTGTGGTGCAGTATGTGCCGCTGTCGGTCCTCGCTGGTATTCTTCTCACTGTAGGTTGGGGTATCATCGACTTCAAGGGCTTCAAGGACCTCGTGAAGATTCCTCGCGCCGACGCCGTGGTGCTTATCGTAGTGTTCCTTGTCACCGTCTTTGTCGATCTCCTCACCGCCGTGGGTATCGGCATGGTCATCGCCTGCGTGCTCTTCATGAAACGTGCTTCCGACCTCGTGGAGGGAGGATACAGCAGTCAGGAACTCACCAACTTCGACAAGGAGAGCCCATGGGATGACGAGCACGGCATGCCCGACACGGTGGCGCACAAAATCTATGTACAGCGTCTCAACGGTCCCATCTTCTTCGGTACTATCAACAAGTTCAAAGAGGTGATGCAGACCGTCCCGGCCGATGCCAAGATTGTCATCATCCGTATGCGGCTGGTTTCCTTTATGGACCAAAGCGGACTCTACGCCATGGAGGAAGCTATCAAGGACCTCCAGAGCCGTGGTGCCCAGGTGCTTATGACCATCATACAGCCTCAGCCTATGTACATGCTTAAGAACATGAAACTTATCCCCGAAGTCGTTCCCGAGGACCATACCTTCCCCACATTCGAGGCTTGTACTGAATATCTTAGAAATCAATTAAATAAATAAAAATACTAAAATTATGGGTCGCGCATTTGAATACCGTAAAGCAAGAAAACTGAAACGTTGGGGCCATATGGCCCGTACCTTCACCAAAATTGGTAAAGAAATCGAACTCGCCGTCCTCGCCGGCGGTCCCGATCCCTCGAGCAACCTCCGCCTGCGTCTGCTCATGCAGACCGCCAAGAGCGAGTCAATGCCCAAGGAGAACGTCGAACGTGCTATCAAGCGTGCCACTGAGAAGGACAAGTCAGCCTACAAGGAGGTCGTCTACGACGGCAAAGGTCCTCACGGTGTTGCCGTAGTCGTCGAGACCGCCACCGACAATCCTACCCGCACTGTCGCCAATCTCCGTGCTGCCTTCGTCCGTGGTAAGGGCGAGCTCGGCACCATGGGTATGAATGACTTCCTCTTCGAGCGCAAGTGCTCCTTCGTCGTCGCTTGGCGCGATGACATCGATATGGACGAGCTCGAGCTTGAACTCATCGACTGCGATATCGACGAGGTCTTTCGTGATGAGGATGAAATCCTTATCTACGCTGACTTCGCCAACTATGGTCCCATATCCAAGTTCCTTGAAGACAAAGGTCTTGAAATTAAGTCCTTCAAATTCGAGCGCATCCCTCTTACCACACGAGAACTCTCCGAAGAGGAGCAGGAGGAGGTCAACGGTCTCCTCGAGCGTCTCGAGAACGACGACGATGTTGTGAACGTATTCCATAATATGGCATAAGATTTTTTTTATGCTGTAAAAGTAATATCTGTAGGGATTTGCGTGTGGCTGTGAAAATATTTTTTTCACATTGTTGTTTTTATTTCGCAAAAAATTCGTATCTTTGCATTCGATTTAGTTATTGTAAATAATAATAAGAATAAGATAAAAACATGAAAGTCAGAACAATTATCCAGATCGTGCTCGCCGTTGTTATCATCGGCCTGGGCTTCCTGCTGTTCAAAAACTTTAAGAAGGACATCGACTTCGATAACGAATACACTGCCCGCCGCAACGCCTGCGCTGAGAAGCTGAAGGTGATTCGTACCCTCGAAGAGGCTTATAAACAGACCTATGGTGTCTACTGTGGCAACTTCGACACCCTCATCAACCGCCTCATGAATGAGGATAGTTTGTTGGTGAACAAGGAAGAGTATGACGAAGAGGCCATCGCTAAGGCTGGTATTACTGTCCACGATGTGCAGAATATGGCCTCCGACGAGGCTCGCACCAAAGGCTTTATCGTCGAGCGTCGCGGCTATGTCAACCCCATCGAAGAATTCCGCAAGAAGAAGGATAACAAGGACTTTGTTATTAGAGACCCCAAGAGCGGTGTGGATCGTCAGATTACCGACGATGAGATTCGGAATATCCGTTATGTGCCTGGTTTTGGCAAGGATAAGGAATTCAAGCTTGTGGCCAAGCAGAACGAGGGCGTGTGGGTCTTCATGGCTTGGATTGACTTCGAGGATCTCTATGTGGGTGACAGGATTGACCCCGTGCTGCTGAAGAACAAGATTGCCGCCATCAACGAGAAGTCGAAGAAACTTCTTGATCAGAACCCCGATGCCGACCCCATCTACACCAGTTGGCGTGTGGGTGACACCCTGAAACCTGAAACGAGAGGTAACTTTGAATAAACCAAAACCCTATGTATCGTAGCAAATCATTGATTGTCACCAACAGTGCGTTTGCTCCGGGAGAAAAAAGATTATCCATTTGCCTTCGGCCAAATGGATTTTCTTTTTCGGAGTTGACAGCCTCCGGTGTGCTGTTGACCTTCGGCGAGGCCGAGGGGGAACACTCCAAGGCGATGACGGGCGTGATGGCTGACGTGAAGGCGTTCTTTAACAGCGTGGGCATCCGTCCGCTGGGTTACGGTGGCATGCAACTGGTGGTACTCAGCGACGAGAGCGTTTGGGTGCCCGACGAGCTCTATTCCGCCACCTCGAATCGTCACTACTTAAAGTTGGTGGGTGGCAAAGCGCTGACGGCGCTGACGGCACCTTGTGGCTCGTTGGCTTCCACGGCGGTGTTCGCCGCCGACGAGTCACTGACGATGGCCTTCAAAGTGGCTTTCCCCGGTATGAAGGTGATAAACCAGCATGTGCGGTTGGCTTCCATGGGTCTCGAGAAGCGTAGCGCGGCGCATCCCGTCCTGCTCACCTATTGGCGCGACCACATGATTGACTATGCCGCCTACCGCGACGGACGTTATATCTTCGGCAACACCATCCCATACGCTGACGACAACGAGGCTCTATTCCACACCGTAGAGGTGATGAAGAGTTATGGCCTTGAGAATGCTGGCACCGAACTGCTGATGTGCGGCGATGTGGATCGCGAGCGCTTCTCCCTGCTGCGTCCCTATTTCCCGTCGGTATCGCTCTACACGGGCGCGCACACTTCCTACCTCAACCCCGAATTCAAGACCCTACACACTTACCGTAATGCTCTGATATTATAATTATAAAGGAGATAAGGAGCCTGGAGATAAGGAGATAAGACAAATGCGAATTATAGCAGGAACACTCAAGGGACGTCGTCTGAACCCGCCGGCAAATCTACCGGTGAGGCCGACGACCGATATGGCTCGCGAGGGACTCTTCAATATCCTCAACAACTATGTCGACTTCGACGAGTGTACGGTGATGGACCTCTTCGCCGGTACCGGCGCTATGTCGGTGGAGTTTATCTCTCGTGGCGTG
The DNA here is from genome assembly GCA_902800395.1 of uncultured Bacteroidota bacterium. Taxonomy (GTDB): domain Bacteria; phylum Bacteroidota; class Bacteroidia; order Bacteroidales; family P3; genus Colimorpha. The sequence continues at coordinate 304,128 of CADCEC010000004.1, forward strand.
CGCGAGGTGACGGCGGTGGATATCAACAACGCCTGCACCGACTATATCAAGTCGGAAGCGCAGCGGTTGGAATTGAATAATCTCCGAGTGGTGCGGGCCGATGTGTTCGACCTGCTGAAGCGTGCCAACCGCAAGTTCGATATCGTCTTTGCCGACCCGCCCTACGCCATAGAAGGGTTGGAGACATTGCCCGGCCTGGTCTTCGATCGTCAGGTGCTTACCGATGACGGCATCTTCATCCTCGAGCATCCGCGCGAGTATAGTTTCGAGGAGCATCCCCACTTCTGGCAGCACCGCAACTACGGCAAAGTCAACTTTACGTTTTTCGCAATGCAACTAGATTAAAGTTAAGAATATGGAAGTTAAAGAAGTTATAGAAGTTAAAGAAGTTAAAGACAAATGTGCAAGACGATGCTATTGTCTTTAACTCCTAGCGAGCGAAGCGAGCGATAACTTCTTTTATTCTTTAACTCCCTAACCTCCAAAAACAGTATATATGAACGCAATCGTAAAAACCAACTTCAATTTCCCGAAGCAGAAAAGCCTCTATGTGGGCAAAGTGCGCGATGTCTACAACATCGACGACAAGTATATGGCGATGGTGGTGAGCGACCGCATCTCCGCCTTTGATGTCGTTCTCCCCAAGGGCATCCCCTACAAGGGTCAGGTGCTCAACCAGATTGCTGCCAAGTTCCTCGACGCCACCGCCGACATCCTGCCCAACTGGAAGCTCGCCACTCCCGATCCCATGGTCACCGTGGGACTCAAGTGCGAAGGGTTCCGCGTGGAGATGATTGTTCGCGGCTACCTCGCCGGCAGCGCCTGGCGCGAGTATAAGGCCGGTGCCCGCACCCTCTGCGGCGTGCCGCTGCCCGAAGGTATGGTCGAGAACCAGAAGTTCCCGACCCCCATCGTCACCCCCACCACCAAGGCCGACGAAGGTCACGACGAGAACATCAGCCGTGAGGAGATTATCCGCACGGGCCTCGTCAGCAAGGAAGACTACGACCAGCTGGAGTGTTACGCCCTGCAGCTCTTCCAGCGTGGTACCGAGATGGCCGCCCAGAAGGGCCTCATCCTGGTGGACACCAAGTACGAGTTCGGCAAACGCGACGGCAAGATCTACCTCATCGACGAGATTCACACTCCCGACAGCAGCCGTTATTTCTATGCCGAGGGCTATGAGGAGCGTCTGAAGAAAGGCGAGCACCAGCGTCAGCTCAGCAAGGAGTTCGTCCGCGAGTGGCTCATGGACAACGGCTTCCAGGGTAAGGAAGGCCAGCAGGTGCCCGAAATGACCGACGAGATCGTCAACAGCATCTCCGACCGCTACATCGAGCTTTACGAGCACATCACGGGAGAAAAGTTCCAGAAAGCCGACGACTGCGCCGATGTCGCTGCCCGCATCGAGAAGAACGTCTCCGACTACTTGAAGACGCTCTGATGGAAATAGAGCGCAAATATCTTGTGCGGGAACTGCCATCGGACCTCGATGGTTATCCCCACGTCGAGATAGAGCAATGTTACCTATGCACATCGCCCACCGTGCGCATCCGCCGGATGGGCGATGTGTATATCTTGACTGTCAAAGAGAAAGTAATAAGTGGAAAGCGGAAAGTGGAAAGTGGAAAGCCTGAGGCAATTGTGAATCGCGAGGAGGAGTTCGCCCTCAGTGCCGAAGCTTATGAACGTCTGAAGGCAAAATGCGAAGGACGTCCGGTGCTGAAGACCCGCTACAAGATTCCGCTGGAGGGTGGCCTCACAGCCGAACTTGATATCTTCCACGACGCCCATGAAGGCCTGCGCCTTGTCGAGGTGGAATTCCCCGACACCGCCGTCTCCAACACCTTCACGCCCCCCGCCTGGTTCGGCGAGGATGTCTCCTCCGACCGCCGCTACCGTAACAGCTGGCTGGCATTCAACGAGTAAAATAAAACGAGCGTCCCGATTGGGACGCTCGCTCTTTCTGGTAAAAGGTCGACTTACTCGGCGCGGAAGCTGGCGAGGTCGGCCTCGGTGAAGTGCATGATGTAGTAGGCCTTGGCGCAGACATCTTCCTCGGTCATGCGGACGTAGACGTTGGCGCTCTTCTCGAAGAGTTCGGGGGCGCGGCTGGCGTCATCGATAATCAGGAGGCTCATGATGATCTCGCAGGTCATGTCGTACAGGCGGCGGGCCAGGAAGTCGTGGAGCTCCTGGCTGTTGGCGTCGTTGACGTATTTGACGGCTTGCTCATATAAATTGATGAGGGGCTCAATGCGGGCCTTCAATGCAGTGGCGGAACCGCTGCACACACTGTTGAGCATGTCGCGCATCACCTGCAGGTAGGTGCCGTTGGTGATGTAACGCACGGCGGCGACGACCTGCAGCTGGGTGGTACCTTCATAGATGCTGAAGATACGGGCGTCGCGGTAGAGTCGCTGGCTCTTGTATTCCATGATGAAGCCGGAGCCGCCGTGGATGCTGATGGCGTCGTAGGCGTTTTGGTTGGCATACTCGGAGTTCATACCCTTGGCGATGGGGGTGAAGGCGTCGGCTAGGCGGTTGTACATCTTCATCTCGGCGCGTTCCTCGGGAGTGAGCTTGCGGTCGCGCTGGATATCCTCGAGGCACTTGTAGAGGTCCACATATCGGGCGGTCTGGTAGAGCAGGCTGCGGCCGGCATCGAGCTTGGCTTTCATGCGGCTCAGCATGTCGTAGACAGCAGGGAACTTGATAATCTTCTCGCCGAATTGGGCACGTTCGCGGGCATAAGCGAGGCCTTCGTTGTAGGCTTCCTGGCTCAGGCCTACGCTCTGGGCGGCAATACCCAAACGGGCGCCGTTCATCAGGGCCATCACATATTTGATGAGGCCAAGTTTGCGGTCGCCGCAGAGTTCGGCCTTTGCGTTCTTGTAGGTGAGCTCGCAGGTGGGGCTGCCGTGGATACCGAGCTTGTGCTCGATGTGGCGCACGTCGACGCCGCCGTTGCGCTTGTCGTAGATGAACATCGACAGGCCGCGGCCGTCCTTGGTGCCCTCCTCGCTGCGGGCGAGGACGAGGTGGATGTCACTGTCACCGTTGGTGATGAAGCGCTTCACGCCGTTGAGGCGCCAGCAGTTCTCCTTCTCATCGAAGGTGGCCTTGAGCATCACGCGCTGGAGGTCGGAGCCTGCGTCGGGCTCGGTGAGGTCCATACTCATGGTCTCGCCGGCGCAGATGCGCGGGATGTACTTTTGACGTTGTTCCTCGCTACCGAACTCATAGAGAGTGTCGATGCAGCTCTGCAGGCTCCAGATGTTCTGGAAGCCGGCGTCGGCGGCGGCCACCAGCTCGCTGGCCATCGAGAAGATGACGTTGGGGAGGTTCAATCCGCCGTAGCGGCGCGGCATGGAGACACCATAAAGACCGGCCTTGCGGGTCTGCTCAAGGTTCTCGAAGGTCTTCGAGGCATAAATCATGCGGTTGTTCTCCAGGTGCGGACCCTCGAGGTCTACGCTCTCGGAGTTGACGGCGAGGGTGTTGGCGGCCACGTCACCGGTGATTTCGAGCACGCGTTTGTAGTTCTCCATAGCGTCCTCGAAGTCCACGGGGGCGTAGTCGATGCCCTTCTGGGCGTCCTCGTAATTCTTTTCGCGAAGCTCGACCAGGCGCTTCATTTGCGGATGCTCCAGGTGGAACGCAATCTCAGGATGGTCGGTATAGTAATTAGCCATAATCTTAATGTTTTCTGTGTTTTATGTCGTTTTTCTCTCGGGGCTCGTTGGGGTGGCTCGATTTCCCATTGGGATTTTGCAATTTCCCATTGGGATTTTGCAATTTCTCATTGAGATTTTTCATTTTCCCATTGGGATTTTTTCGTTTCTCATTGGGGCTTTAAAATTTCCCCACGGGATTTTTAATTTTCCCCACGGGATTTTGCAAAATCCCCACGGGATTTCTCAATTTCCCCACGGGATTTTTTCGCCTCCCGTCCCGGCAGCCCTCCGGCGGCTTTACTTGCTGTTCTGTTTGTAGTACTTAATCATCTTAGGCACAACCTCTTCCACCGTGCCGGTAATCACATAGTCGGCAATCTTGTTGATGGGGGCCTCGGGGTCGGAGTTGATGCTGATGATGATGCCCGAGTCCTGCATGCCGGCGATGTGCTGGATCTGGCCGCTGATGCCGCAGGCGATGTACACCTTGGGGTGCACCGTGACGCCCGTCTGGCCAATCTGGCGGTCGTTGTCAATCCAGCCGGCGTCGACGGCGGCGCGGCTGCCGCCCACCTCGCCGTGCAGCACTTTGGCCAGCTCGAACAGGCTGTCGAAGCCCTCCTTCGAGCCCACGCCGTAACCGCCGGCCACGACGATGGGGGCGCCTTTCAGGTTGTGCTTCGCGGCCTCCACATGGTGGTCGAGCACTTTTACTACAAAGGCTTCTGGCGAGACATATTTACTTACTTCCGGATAGACGACCTCTTTCTTGCAGGCCTGGGAGGCCTTGGCTCCACTTCGGTCGCCGAGCCCGTCATAGATGGCCTTCTGCATGACGCCGCTGCGCACGGTGGCCATCTGCGGACGGTGGTCGGGGTTGACGATGGTGGCCACAATGTTGCCGCCGAAAGCGGGACGGATCTGGTACAGCAGGTTCTCATACACCTTGCCGCTCTTCTTGTCCTCGTAGGGGCCGATTTCGAGCTGCGTGCAGTCGGCGGTGAGGCCGCTGGTGAGGCTCGACGAGACACGCGGGCCGAGGTCGCGGCCGATGACCGTGGCGCCCATCAGGCAGATCTGCGGCTGCTCCTCCTTGAAGAGGTTCACCACGATGTCGGTGTGCGGCGCCGAAGTGTAGGGGAAGAGCTCGGGGGCATCGAACACGAAGAGCTTGTCCACGCCGTAGGGCAACACCTGCTCCTCCACTTTGCCCTTGATGCCGGTGCCGATGGCCACAGCGTGAAGTTCCACGCCCAGCTCATTGGCCAGCTTACGGCCTTTGGTCAGAAGTTCCTGCGACACCTCGCGCACTTCCGTTCCTTCAATCTCAATATATACGAATACGTTGTTCATGTTAGCCAATGATTTTGTCGTTTAACAACTCTTTGATGAGGCCGTCGATGTCGGCATCGGCTCCTGTGAGGGTCTTGCTCTCCTTGGCCTGGAAGGCGATGCTCTGCACCTCTTTCACCTTGGTGGGCGAGCCGCTCATGCCGCACTGGTTGGGGTCGCCGTCCACGTCGGCCACGCTCCACTGCGTGAGGTTGAGGTAGGGGCGCTCGGCGCGGAGACCCTTGCGGCTGTCGTCCTCGGCCACCTCGAGCGGGCAGGCGGCGTACTTGTACTTCATCACCATCTTGGCGTTGGCGGGGCGGCATTCGGCGGCGCTGCCGTTGACGGTAACAACGAGGGGCAGCGGAGCCTCCACCACCTCTACGCCGCCGTCAATCATGCGACGGATGGTGGCTTTTCCGTCCTTAATACCAAGAATCTCTTCAGCGTAGGTCACCTGATTGAGGCCCAGCTTCTGAGCCACTTGGGGACCCACCTGAGCGGTGTCGCCGTCGATGGCCTGACGGCCACCAATGACGAGGTCCACGTCGCCAATCTTCTTGATGGCGGTGGCCAAAGCATAACTGGTAGCCAGCGTATCGGCACCGGCAAACAGTCTGTCAGTCAGCAGCCAGCCGGTGTCGGCGCCGCGGTAGAGACCTTCGCGGATAATCTCGCCAGCACGCGGCGGACCCATGGTCAGCAACCCCACGGTGGTGCCGGGGTTCTGTTCCTTGATGCGGAGCGCTTGCTCCAGGGCATTCAAATCTTCGGGATTAAAAATAGCGGGCAGCGCGGCACGGTTCACCGTCCCCTCCGCTGTCATAGCATCCTTGCCAACATTCCTTGTATCAGGAACTTGTTTCGCAAGTACAACAATCTTCAAACTCATAAATTAACATAATTTAAAAATGCAAAGATACGAATAAATTGAAAATTGAAAATTGAAAAATGAAAATTTAACAAAAAAATGACCCATTGAGTCTTTTCTTAACATATAGTAGCCTATATATACGATTGTTATATGTTTGTTGTTCGTTTGTTAATCGAACAACAAACGAACAACAAACGAACAACAAACGAACAACAAACGAATAGATAACGTACATCTATACTACTTGAATTTTTGAGCATAAAAAAAGAGCAGCCCACATGGAGCTGCTCTAATTCTTAGCGAAAATAGAGGCTTTCAGTCTTATTTTTTGACGAATTCCACGCGGCGATTTTTGGCGCGGCCCTCGTCGGTGTTGTTGTCGGCGATGGGGGAATGGGAACCCTTACCCACAGCTGTGAGGCGAGACTTGTCGATGCCCTGATTCACAAGGGCGGCGACAATGGCCTCGGCGCGCTTCTGGGAGAGCGGGTCGTTGACCTTGTCGGAGCCGGTATTGTCGCAGTGGCCTTGGACTTCGAATTTAATGTCCTTTTTTTCATTCATCAGCTTGGCGATGCGGTTGATTTCCACCATGGATTCGGGCTTGAGGTCAGCTTTTCCGGTCTCGAAAGTGATGGCGTAGGTTACAATCTTGCCGTCGGAGGTCAGGCGGTCGTACAGCGGCACAGCGCCTTTGGCGAGGCGGACGTTGGAGATGCCCGAATATTTATAGGTGCCGTTATGCCGGAACCAGAAGCAGCGGGGCGCCAGGGCGACGGGGATGTTGATGACCCGCATGCCGTTGATGTAGCCCTTGAAGGCCCGCTGGTTGAAGGAGAAGGCGAAGTGGTTCCACTCGCCGGGCTTCAGGGGGTTGTCCTTGTTGTTGTAATCAGAATAAGCGTCATTCAGGCCCAGTTGTTTCTCTCCCGTCGTGGACGACTCCTTGTCTGGCTTGGTCATCGACCAGTACAGGGTGGAAGAACCGTCGCTGCGCCAGTTGAAGGTGATTTCTCCGCACTCACCGCTGTTCCAGTCGATTTTCTCCTCGTTGGCAAAGGTGAGGTGGAGGTCGTTGGTCTGGCTGTCATCGTATTCTGCTTCCACTTCATTGAGATAGAAGTCGAATTCCAGCGTGAAGACCTCCGGCAGGAAGGCGCGTTTTTCCTTCATCAGCGGGATCACCACTCCGTAGCCGTCATCGGTGAAGGCCAGGACCTTGCGGCCGGCTAAGGAGCCCACCTCGGCATAGCCTTCCATCAGGTCCCAGCGCGAGGGGAACTCGCCCAGCTTCTCGCTGGCGAAGTCGTCCTCGAAGAAGATTTCGTCGCCGGGGACGAAGTCGCTCTTGGCGTAGGCACTCTCCACCTGCTTCTTGGCTTTGGGCTTGGCAGCCGTTCCTGTGCCGGGTTTCTTGGCGCCGCATTCTTCGCAGAACTTGCCGCTGTTACCTTCCTTGCCACATTCGGGGCAGGTCCAGCCGGCATTCTGACCGGGCTTTTTGGCACCGCATTCTTCGCAGAACTTGCCGCTGTTGCCCTCCTTGCCACATTCGGGGCAGGTCCAGCCGGTGGCGGTCTTTTCTTCGGTCTCCTGCTCCGTCGTTTCGTTTTCCTCCTGCTCTTTTAGGTTGCCATCGAGCATGTCGTTCACTTTTTTCTCGACCTTGTTTTCGATATTCTGCTCGGCAGTTTCCTTGGCTTTCTGGCCGAGACGCTCGAGAAAGCTCTGTGCGCTGGCGATGTTGCCGGCAAGCATCAGGGAGGATACAATCAGTACAAATCTTTTCATTGTTTTTGATTTTTTGATTTCTATTCAGTTTTTTCGGTTCGCAGCAGTTGATAGTTGTCGTCAAAGACATCCACCATGCCGTCTTTGCGGCTCATTTTGAAGATTCCGTTTGCATCATCGTAGAGGCCTGTGTAGGTGGGCTTCACTTTCTCGATGCCGTCTTCTCCGACAATGCCTATCAGTTTTCCATCCTTCGAGACCAGCCAGCCGAAGCCGAACTTATTGTCGACCATGGTATAGACGAAGGGGGAGAGCGTTTTCCCGTCGTAGTCCACGAAGCCGAATTTCCCGTTTTTGTTGAAACAGGCAGAATGCTTTCCATAGCCGCGGCTGTCGTAGAAGTCGTAGATGAATGGGATGCGCACACGGCCGTCGTAGCCTCTGGCTCCGGCGCGGATGCTGCCGTTCTTTTCCTTTCCCTCTAGGAAAATGATATCCTCGTCGGGATAATAAGCTCGGATTCTGTAATACTTTGCTTCCAGAATGGTCTTTCCTTCCAAACTTATTACTCCCCATGTGTAGTCCGCTTGCTCGCTCAGATTCCTGACAAGGTCCTGTGCGTCGGGGAGCGGTCCGTAGATGGGGGCTTCCGTCACGGCATAGAGGCCGTTGCCGATGTCTTGGTATTGGGAGTAGGCCTTGTGGTTGATGGCCAGCTTCTTGAGGTCGCGAAGGATTGCCGCTGGGTTGACGGAGAAAGAGGTGACCGTAGGGTTTCCCATTTTGTTATACTCAGCCATTTGGCTTTCCGCCTCACGGAGTTGTGCACGCAGTTCGCCCGCAAGTTCGGGGTGCTCCTTAATCATCTTCTCCACTTCGGCCTTTATCTTTGCAAATTCGCTGTTCCCATCAGAGAGACCCCGGTTCAGCCTCATTTGGCCATACTCTTCGGCAAAGGTCTTAAGGCGGAGGTAGAGGGGGTCGTTCTCGTCGATGGCATCCTCGGGCATGAGCAGATATTGCTGAAGGACGTGAGTGGGATGATTGTCCGACGATTTGGAAAATTCCTCTGACGCCGCATATTGCAGGTCTGTGATGTTCATCCATTCTTGCGCCGCCGCCGTCAGTGTGAATCCCAGTACAATGAGACAAATAGCCAGTTTTTTCATGGTGGCAAAATATGGTTGCTATTATGGTATGTCAATCAATGAGGTCTTCTTTCACCAAGGTGATGATATTAGTTGTCAGGCTGGTGTAAGGTTGATTATTGATGACGGCACTGCAGGAAGCTGTATAGTGCGATCCGTTGTAGAGATAGGTGTCGGCCCAGTTGGCAGTAATGGTATTGTGTTCGGGAAGCGCACGCAGGTCGGCGATAAATTCTTCGAGGCTGGAGGCATGGGGATAGGGCGTCTCGTGCGGGCCGTCCCACTGCCCATTGTCCAGGTTACCCCACGTGATGTTGCCGCCGCAGTAGTATGTATCGCGCTCCCAGTCGGCCAGCACGCGGAGCTCGTCGTTGATGAAGTAGATGTCGTTTTCGATGCAGATGGCCTGACTGGAGGTGTTGAGGTGGTTTTCATGCATGACGACACCGCCGACGAGGTTGTCAATCTCAGGAAAGTCGCAACGCAAATAGCAGGCGTAGTAGTCGCCCATGATGTTGCCCTTGATAAAGGCGCGCACATTCTCCGCATCTTCTGCGTCAAGTTCTTCAGGGTCGATCTCGGTGAAACCCATTGCCATCACGCGGTTGCAGGCTTCATCCCAGTCAGTGTTTATCAGCGAACGCATGAGGGTGTAACTCATGAAAGTAGAGTCTGTCTGGACGGTACCGCCGCCACCACCGCCGTTATTACCGCCACCACCGTTGTTGGTATTGTCTTTTTCGCCGCAGGCAACCATCGCTGTCATCGCAAAGGCGATCATCAGTGCTGAAAAAACTTTTTTCATTGTGTTTGAGATTTGAAGTTATTAAACCGAATTAATTTTAAATTGCAAAGATACAAATTGTTTTTGAACTGACCAAAAAAATCTTTTTTTTTACTTTATCGAACTTTTTTTGTATCTTTGCACTTTGCTTTATTATATATTGCGTGTATGAAGAATATTTATAAAGAGTTCAAAAACAGTGTAAAGGAGATTACACGGTATTATATGCTGCTGGTGGAGGAGACACGAAATCAGCGACTGGTGGGTAGCACCAACGAGTGGGTGCTCGATAATTACTACATGATTAGTGAGCAGGAGAAGGTGCTGAAGGAGGAGTTGAAGGGAGTGGAAAGTGGAAAGTGGAAAGTGGGAAGCAAGAGGGTGGATGTGTTGTGGAAGCTGCTGGAGGGCTACCTGCGGAAGTGCCACCACCAGGTGGACAAGACTTTATTCTTCCGCTACCTGAGCCAGGTGCAGGTGAAGGGCAAGGACTATCTGAGCTACCCCGAGGTGTGTGCGCTGCTGCCGCTGACGAAGGCCATCCTCATCAAAGAGTTGGCGGACCTGTGTCGTCAGCTGGAGGCTGAGAAGAGTTACCACTATGTGCCGACGGACCGCGGACAGGCGGACATGGAGCAGTTGGACAAGGCTGCGCAGGAGAACTTGCAGATGATGAATATCTTCAACTCGCTGAAGAAAATGACACGTCTGCCGCTGTCGGAGCTTATCGATGCGGTGAGTTTCTCGGAGCGTATGCTGAAGGGCGAGAAGGCCGGTATGTACGACGAGATGCAGGACAAGACGAAGGAGGACTACAGGGCGAAGGTGGTGCAGCTGTTGCGAAGTGGAAAGTGGAAAACGGAAAGTGGAAAGCGTCTGTCGGAGTATGAGTTTGTGAAGGAATTGGTGGCGAAGGCTGACGAAAAGGGAGAACATGTGGGGTGGCAGCTGTTTCCGCCGAAACGCTGGAAGGCCCGCGCACATAGTTATATCTGGATCGTTACGCTGGGAAGTCTGTTGCTGGCGGCATTGATAGGTTATGGGTTATGGGTTATGGGTTATGGAGATGGGCTTAATTGGCTGTGGGTAGTGCTGACTGTGTTGCTGTGGCTGCCAATGAGCCAGGTGATGATAGACCTCTTCAACTGGCTGCTGGGCAAGTTGCACAGGCCCATGGGAACGTTCAAGATGAAATTCAAGGACGGCATGATTCCCGAGGAGTATACCACGATGGTCATCATGCCCACCATATTGAAGAACCGTGCGAAGGTGGAAGAGCTGCTGGGGGTGCTGGAGGTATACTATCTCTCCAACATCAATCGTGGTAATGGGCGCGATGGTTTTAGTGGAACGAATGGGCAGAATTTGTACTATACTCTCGTGGGCGATGCGGCATCGTACAAGGAGGCCGATGCACCGTGGGACGACGAGGTGGTGCAGGCCGGTTTGGAGAAAGTGAAGGAGTTGAATGAGAAATACGGTGCTCATATTTTCAACTTCGTCTATCGCAAGCGTGCCTGGAGCGAAGGCGAGCAGACTTGGCTGGGATACGAGCGCAAGCGTGGCGCGATACTGCACTTTAACGACTTGGTGTTGGGAAACACCACCGAGGAGGAGAAACAGGTGCGTTTCCGCTGCGAGACCATCAGCGAGTGGCAGAACCGGCCGCCGCAGTTTATCATCACGCTGGACACCGATACCGAGTTGGTACTCTATTCAGCGCAGAAGTTGATTGGCGCAATGGCGCATCCGCTGAACCGTGCACAACTGAGCCCCGATGGACGCCGCGTGGACCGCGGTTACGGCATCATGCAGCCGAGGGTGAATGTCGACGTGGAGGTGACTAATAAGAGCCGCTTTGCGCAGTTGTTTGCCGGCCTGGGTGGTCTGGATGTGTATACCACGGCCAGTTTCGAGCTTTATCAGGATATCTTCAACGAGGGCTCCTTCTGTGGCAAGGGCATCTACGACCTAAAGGTGTTCCAGCAGGTACTGAAGGGCACCTTCCCGGAGAATCTCATACTGAGTCACGATCTCATTGAGGGTTGTCATATCCGTTGCGGTCTCATCAACGATGTGGAACTCTTCGACGACAACCCGAGCAACTGGATTGACGACGCCAAGCGTCACCATCGCTGGACGCGCGGTGACTGGCAGATTATCCCGTGGCTGAAAAACAGGGTGAAGAATGAGAAGGGTGAGAGGGTGAAAAACCAGGTGAACACCATCGGCAAGTGGAAGATATTCGACAACCTGCGCCGCTCGATGCTGAGCCTTAGTCTGGTGGTTTTGATTTTGGTTGGTTATGGAATCTCCGCGTGGCAGAATTACGCAGTTCAGCAAGGAATCAGTGGGTCGTGGTTTGTGCTGGTGGCACTTGTCGCTGTGGCGAGCCCGATAGTGTTCTTCATCGTGGGACAGGTGACGAAGGTGCCTCGTTTTGGCAAGCGCTACCGCTACTACATGACGCTGATGCGTGGATTCAAGGTGATTATCTACCGTTCTTTGGTGCAGTTCGCGCTGCTCCCCAAGGAGGCGTGGATGTATACCGACGCTGCTGTCCGGGCCTGCTACCGCATGTGGTTTTCGCATAGAAACCTGCTGGCATGGATTACCAGCGACGAAGCCTCCAAGAGTACCAAGGGTACCTTGGGCGACTATTTGGGGAAATTCTGGATTAACTATGTGGTGTCTGCTGTGGTGTTCTGTATGGCACTGCTGGGCCATGTGGGCATCGGCGCCTGGGGAGCTGCAGGATTCTGCATGGCGACCTGGTGCAGTGCGCCCTTCCTGATGTACTGGCTGGGTAAGAAATTCCCACAGGACAAGAAGAACCTTAATGCGAAGGAGACCGACGAGGTGCGCCGTCTGGCGCAAAAGACCTGGAGTTTCTTCGACAAGCTGATAACCGAAGAGAACAACTGGCTTATTCCCGACAATTATCAATTGAATCGTGACAAGAAGACCGACTACAAGACCTCACCGACGAATATCGGCTATTCGCTCACTGCGGTGGTGAGTGCTGCAGAACTGCAATTCATCAGCGAGAAGGAGGCAGTGAGCCGCATCTCACAGATTATTCACACTGTCGGTCGACTTGAGAAATGGAACGGTCACCTCTACAACTGGTACGACATCAGCACGCTGAAGGCACTACCTAACTTCTTTATTTCCACTTGCGACTCGGGCAACTTCGTGGCCTGTCTCTATGTGGTGAAAGGTTTCCTGTCCGACTTGTCCGACCCATCCGACTTGTCCGACGCGCTGTTGGCGAAGGTGCAGAGGTTGATTGACCAGACCGACTTCCGGAAGCTGTACAATCCCGAGTTGGATGTGTTCAGTATCGGCTACGACACGACGAACTACACGCTGCTGCCGTATCACTACAACAACTTCGCCAGTGAGGCGCGTCTGACGAGCTTCCTGACCATCGCCCAGGGTGACGCTCCCTACAAGCACTGGTTCTGTCTCGACAAGACGCTGGTGCAGTATGAGGGTTACAAAGGCGTGGCTTCATGGTATGGTACCCTGTTCGAGTATTTCATGCCGCTCATCTTCCTGCCGACCTACAAGCATACGCTGATGGACGAGACCTACAGCTTTGCCATCCGTGCCCAGAAGTCATTTTTCCCGTCGCCGTGGGGCATCTCGGAGACGGCCTACAACGAACTCGATGACGCCCAGAACTACAAATACCATGCTTTCGGTGTTCCCTATCTGAAGTTCCAAAACACTACGCCCGACCGCATCGTGGTGTCGCCCTACAGCTCGCTGATGACCATCGGTATCGACGACCGTGCGGTGTATGAGAACATGCAGAAGTTCAAAGCCCTCGAAATGTACGACGACTTCGGATTCTACGAGAGTTATGACGAAGAGGATCATGTGCCCGTGAAGGCGCACTACGCCCACCATCAGGGTATGATTCTGGCCTCGCTGGCCAATTATCTCTGCGACCACTGCCTGCAGCGCTACTTTATGCAGGAGCCTGCTATGCGTTCCATGGAAACCTTGCTGAAGGAGAAGGCGCAAGTGAGGCCTTATATTGACCTCAAGGTAACGCAGTACAAGCGCTACCGCTATTCGAAGGTACAGACGGAGAGTGATGCTCGTGACTTCGATACCATTGCCAATGTGCCCGAGTTGGGCATCATCAGCAATGGCCAGTACACAGTGCTGATGAACGACCGCGGCAGTGGCTTCTCGCGCTACCGTAACATCATGCTGGGCCGTTACCGTAAGATCTCCGCCGACCACTACGGCACATACGTCTATATCCGTGATATTCGGAAGGACCACCTTTGGTGCAACACCTATGCGCCGCTGGATGTGATGCCGGAAGGCTATCATGTGAGCTTTGCGAGCGATAAGATGACCTTCCTGCGTATCGACGACGGCATCGAAACGAAGACCGAAGTGACTGTCCTCAAGGACCGCAGTGCTGAGATACGCCGCTTGACCTTCACCAACAACAACAGCGAGGATGTCGACCTTGAGTTGACAACCTATGGCGAAGTGGTGCTTGCACCGATAGAGGAAGATGTGAACCATCGTGTCTTCAACGGCATGAAGATTACCTCCGAGTTCGACAAAGAACACGAAACCCTCGTCTTCAGCCGTCCGGGAAACTACGGCACACGCAACTATATGATTCATAAACTCTGGCTCTCCGACCCGTCCGACAAGTCCGATGTTGTGGAATATGAAACCTCCAGAGTGAAGTTTATCGGACGCGGCAATAGCCTCCGTCATGCCGACATCATCGACAACCGCCGTACGCTGACGGCTACCGTGGGTACCACCCTCGATCCTGTTATGAGTATGCGCCGCCGTGTGCATGTGGCTGCTGGCAAGAGCGTGGAAGCCTATGTCCTCACGGGCTTTGCAAAAGAGAAAGACCATTTGCTGCAACTCACAGAGCAGTATCAGAGCGGAGTGGATGTGGAGCATGCCTTCAAGACCGCTTCGGTGTTCAACAATATGCGCACCAGCATGTCGCTCCTCAAAGGCAGCCAGATGCGTCTCTACGGTAGCATCTCGAAGTATATGGCGCAGACTGCCACCCTCGGCAACGACCGTCAGGCCCTCTTGACGAGGAATACGTTGTCTCAGAGCGGCCTCTGGCGCTTTGGCATCAGTGGCGATTTGGCCATTCTCCTCATGGAGATAGACAGTATGGAGCGCAGCGGCTTCGCCAAAGAGATGCTGCGGGCTTTCGAGTACTACAAGGTTCACGGCATGCGTCTCGACCTCGTCTTCATCAACGATGCGCCACTTCATGAGCGCGAAGGCCTTTCTCACTTCATCCGCAATATGGCCAACACCGAGCACCTATGGGCAGAGCACAGCGATGCCGGCAAGGTGTATGTGCTCGACGGAAGCGATGTCACAGAAGCCGAGCGCATCTTGCTGCGCACCGTGGCGCGTCTCACCTTCAACACCGCCGACGGTATCACCGTTGAAGAGCAGCTCCGCCGGCTCGAAATCGCCAACCAGCACTATCAGGACAAGGTGGAATACCCAGTCCTCAAGCCCAATAGGGAATTCCGTGTCTGGAGCAACCTCGAGTTCTATAACCAGTATGGTGGCTTCGACCGCGAAGGGCGCGACTATGTGGTGACCAATACCAATACGCCGATGCCTTGGATCAACGTGCTGTCCAATGAACAGCATTTCGGATGTATCGTCAGCTCCACAATGGCAGGCTTTACCTTTGCCCACAATGCACAGCAGTTCAAGCTTACAGGCTGGAGCAACGACATAGTGCGCGACAATCCCGCCGAGATGCTCTTGATAAACAAGCAGCAGTTTGTCCCCGCTACCGCCCGTCACGGGCAAGGATGGTCGGCTTTCGATGCCGAATACGACGACATGAAGGTCGCTGTCCGCGTCTTCGTGGCCTGCGACAAGCCTGAGAAATACTATCAAATCAGGGTGAACAACAAAAAGGATGTGCCGATGGAGGTGCAGCTCGACATGGTTTACAAACTCGTTCTCGGCATGAGCGAGGAGCAGACGGCACGCTACCTTTACTCCGAGTGGGACGAGGCCTCCAATACACTCTCTGTCCGCAACGTCTACCACGCCATCTACCACAACCAGGTGGTGCGTCTCACCGCCACCGAGCCCCTCACCGATGTCTCTCTCCACTATCCCAACCGCAAGCGTCTGGGCTTCACAATGAGCATCCCCGCCAAGGGAGAAAAGGAGTTCGCCTATGTCATCGCTGTTGATACATTGGACGGCGATAACGTATCAACGTATCAACCTATCAACGTATCAACAATCTCCGCTGAGTTCGACAAGGTCGTCGAATACTGGGACCGCAAACTCTCCTTCATCCAGGTGGAGACTCCCGACCGCTCCTTCAACAACATGCTCAACCGTTGGTACCTCTACCAAGTCTACTCCTCCCGTCTCTTCGCTCGTGCCGGCTTCTATCAGGTGGGCGGCGCCACAGGCTTCCGCGACCAGCTCCAGGATGTTATGTCACTCCTCTACAGCGACCCCGACTATGCCCGTCGCCAAATTCTCGACCATGCGGCACATCAGTTCCCCGAAGGCGACGTGCTCCACTGGTGGCACGAAAGCCTCCATATGGGGGCCCGCACCACCTTCTCCGACGACTACCTCTGGCTCGTCTTCGTTACCTACCAGTATGTCAAAGTCACCGGCGACCGCTCCATACTCGAAGAAATGGTGCCCTTCTGTCAGGCCGACCAACTGGCACCCGGCGAGGCCGAACGTGGCATGAACTATGCCGAGGGGCAGGAGAAGGCCTCGCTCTACGAGCATCTGCGTCGTGCCGTCAACCGTGCGATGAGCCGCACCGGCGTCCACGGGCTTCCTCTCATGGGCTGCGGCGACTGGAACGACGGCATGTCCTCTGTGGGTGTGGAGAACAAGGGCGAGAGCGTATGGGTGGCCTTCTTCTTGGCCGACCTCCTGCCCAAGATGGAGCATCTCACACAACTCATGCTCGGTGCCGACCTCAGCTACTGCGAGGAACTCTCCTCCTTCCGCTCCAAACTTGTCGATGCCATCCAAACCCACGCATGGGATGGAGCATGGTTCCTCCGCGCCTACTTCGACAATGGTGACCCCATGGGCTCCCGTAACAATATCGAATGCCAAATCGACCTCATCTCTCAGGCATGGTCCATTCTCACCGATGTTGCCAGCCCCGAGCAGAAAGAGTCGGTCTTCCGCGAAACCGATAACCGACTTGTCAACCGTGAGCACGAGATTATCCAACTCCTCACACCCGCCTTCCATGCATCGAAGCCGTCGCCTGGCTATATCATGAACTACCCCGTCGGTGTCCGCGAGAATGGTGGCCAGTACACACATGGTGCTATGTGGTATATTATGGCTCAACTCAAGGAGGGTCGCTACGACCTCGCTTACTATCTCTATTCTATCATTAACCCCATCCATCGTACTCAGACTCTCGCAGATGTGCTGAAATACAAGGTTGAACCATTCTGTATGGCTGCCGACATCTACAGCAATCCTCAGCA
Source organism: uncultured Bacteroidota bacterium (assembly GCA_902800395.1). Lineage (GTDB taxonomy): Bacteria > Bacteroidota > Bacteroidia > Bacteroidales > P3 > Colimorpha. Next base: position 321,194 of record CADCEC010000004.1, read on the forward strand.
TCCGGGACGCGGCGGATGGACATGGTACACCGGCTCCGCCTCCTGGGCATATAAGACTGGCGTCGAGAATATCCTGGGTCTCCGCAAGCACGGCAATCAACTCACCATCGACCCTCGTGTCCCCTCCGAATGGGACTCCTTCACCCTTCGCTACCGCTACGGCTCCTCCACCTATATCATCCACTGCATGAGACAGGAAACCGGAGCGACGGACAACGTCATTACGCTCGTCGACGACGGAGGTGTGCACGAAATAACAGCGAAAATGTAAAGAAATAATCATCTAAAATTTTGATAACATGAAAAAGTTTATGCGTTATGCCCTTCTGTCAGCGGTATTGTCGCTGACGGTGACCAGTTGCACGGTATACCATCCCCAGTCGGTGGACATCCCGTTGATTAATCATGCTGGCGATGTCAGAATCGACGCCTCCCTGGGAACCTCCGTCTTTGTCATCCCCGATGCAATAAACATCAACGCTACGGGAAGTTTCGGCATCAACGACTGGCTGGCCGCTCAGCTGCATCTCAATTATGGTGGTGACAACTATTATGGACAGATTGCCCCCGGTGTCTATTTCCCTCTGGGACAGAACTCCGTCTTCGAAGTCTATGCCGGCATGGGTTATGGCGGCGCAGAACGTGACGACGTCTCTGCCGAATACTCTGAGAGAACCACTGGCAGCAACAACTACAGTTTCAGTGGACACTACATGCTTCCCTTTGCTCAGGGAAACATCGGTTGGCATGACTTGACGGGTGCTCATTTCGACATCGCTCTGGGTATGAAAGTGGGCGCTTTTATGCCTGATTTCCATTATTATGAGGTGAACAATGGTGGTAACGAAATTGCTAATACAGCCCAAGATTACACCACTACCAATCTTCTATTGGAGCCGCAGGTGATGTTGCGCCTGGGTTCGCAGCCCCTCAAGTTCAATGTCAAGTTCGGTGTCGCTTGGATGAACGACCTGAGTGAATCCTCCAACAAGTTCATCTACGACATAGTCACAGCCTCGGCGGGTCTCACCTTCTCGTTTTGATCATGAGAAAAAGCCTGCTGGTACTTTTGCTGTCTCTTGGGTCTGTGGCTTTTGCACAGACAAAGGAATCCTATGCCTTTGTAGAGCGTGACTCGACGCTCTATCTGGATTTATACCGCCCAGACAATCCGCGTGCAGACAAAGCCTGTGTCGTTTCGCTCTTTGGTGGCGGATTCTTCAAAGGAACACGTGACGGCAGGCTTCAGCGGCAGATTGCCACTCTGCTCACAGAGCGTGGATTCTCGGTAGCATGTATCGACTACCGGTTGGGGTTAAAAGATACGGCCCGATTGGCTACCTTCAGCGGAATCACTGGACGGTTAGACATGTTCCAGTATTGTATTGACATCGCCGTAGAGGATTGTGCCGCTGCGGTGGATTGGCTGTGTCGGCATGCGACGGAGTTAGATATTGATACGTCAAAGATTGTCCTCACAGGCTCTTCGGCAGGAGCCATTGCGGTGTTGCAGATGGATTGGTGCAGAGCGAATGGTTTGCAACTGGCAGCTGCACTTCCAAAGGCATGGAAACCTGCCGCAGTAGTGCCCTATGCCGGTGCCATCATGAGTCACGGGAGTCCCACTTGGCGCACCCCTCCTGCACCTACGCTCCTTATGCATGGTACCGAGGATAAGATTGTGGCCTACTCGACCTATCCTCCCATTCTCACTTATGCCCTCTATGGTGCCAAACGAGTCTTCAAGCAAATGCAAAAGCAGGGTTATCCTTGTTGGATAGTGCGCTTTGAGGGCATCGGCCACGAAGTGGCTTCATGGCTTCCGGGGTCTGTCGATTTCTTCTGCGGATTTGTGAATCAGGCCCTTTCCGGGCGCATCACGACTCTCGATGCCACGATGAAAGACTCCAAATTGATGCCTTCCAAGTGGAGTAAGATGACACTAAAAGACTTATATGGCCAATAAGATTGAAATAATGTCACCAGTTGGCTCCTTCGAGAGCCTGCAGGCAGCCATTCAAGGTGGTGCCGACGCTGTCTACTTCGGTGTTGGAAAACTAAATATGCGCTCCCGTTCGGCGGCCAACTTCACTGTCGACGACTTGGCTCGCATTTGCTCTGTGGCGCACGCCGCAGGCGTGCGCACCTACCTCACCGTCAACACCATCATTTACAACGACGAGATTGAGGAGATGCATGCCCTGCTGCATGCCGCTAAAGAAGCCGGTATCAGTGCCATCATCGCTTCCGATATGGCCGTTATCACCTACGCAAATGAGATAGGTGTCGAGGTGCATATCTCCACCCAGTGCAACGTCTCCAATATCGAGGCCGTGCGCTACTACGCCCGCTTCGCCGATGTCATCGTCACCGCCCGTGAACTGCCCCTGCGCCAGGTGGCGGAAATCACCCAGTTCATCCGCGACAACGACATCCGCGGCCCCCATGGCGAACTCGTGCAAATCGAAGTCTTCGCTCATGGTGCCCTCTGCATGAGTGTCAGTGGCAAGTGCTACCTTTCGCTCGATAATTATAACTACTCTGCCAATCGTGGCGCCTGTCTCCAGCTCTGCCGTCGGGGTTATATCGTTAAAGACAAAGAAAGTGATCTCGAGCTGGAAATTGACAACGAGTATATCATGTCGCCCAAGGACCTATGCACCATCGGCTTCCTCGACAAGATTGTCCATGCCGGTGTCCGGGTGCTGAAGATAGAAGGGCGGGGGAGGAGTGCCGACTATGTGCGCACCGTCACCGAGTGCTACCGTGAGGCTGTGGAAGCCATCGAGGCGGGCACCTACACGAAAGAGAAGATTGACCATTGGATGCAGCGTCTCTCCACTGTCTTCAACCGCGGTTTCTGGGATGGCTACTACCTCGGTCGCAAACTCGGCGAATGGAGCGAACGCTATGGTTCCCAGGCCACCGAGAACAAGGTCTATCTCGGTTTGGTCAAGAACTACTTTGGCCGTATCAATGTCGCTGAAGTCAAGTTGCAGACCGCCGAGACCCTACGTGTCGGCGACGAGGTGATGGTCACCGGAGAAACCACAGGTGTCTATCGCGACACAATAAAAGAACTCCGCACCGACCGCGACCCCGTCCCCGAGGTGCATCAGGGCGACTGCTTCTCCTTTGCCACCACGGAACTCCTCCATCGTGGCGACAAAGTATACCGCGTGGACAAAATCATTGACGAATTTTAGAAAATGGCAAAAGCGAAGACATATTATTTCTGTCAGGAATGTGGCTACCAGTCCTCGAGCTGGCTGGGACGTTGTCCTGAGTGCGGCAAATTCGGTACCTTCGCCGAAGAAGTGGTGAAAATGGAAAGTGGAAAACGGAAAGTGGAAAGTGGAAAGATGCAGTCGCTTCCAAAACGTATACAAGATGTCACCTATAGTGAGACCAAGCGTATCCCCACCCACTGTGGAGAATTCGACCGTGTCCTTGGTGGTGGTATTGTACCGGGAAGTCTGCTACTTTTGGGTGGCGAACCCGGCATTGGCAAGAGCACTTTGCTGTTGCAGACGGCATTGGCTATTCACGACCGGAAACTACTTTATGTTAGTGGTGAGGAGTCGGAACAACAGATAAAGATGCGCGCCGACCGCATCGGTTTCAGCACAGAACAATGTTATGTGGTCAGCGAGACCGTCACGCAGCGCATCTTCGAGCATGTCGACGCTGTGCAGCCCGACATCCTTGTTGTCGACTCTATCCAGACCATCTCCACCGAGGATATCGACTCTCCTGCCGGCAGCGTCTCCCAGATTCGCCAGTGTACTACCGAGTTCCAGCACTACGCCAAAACCACCGGCGTCCCCGTGCTCCTCATCGGCCACATCACCAAAGACGGCACCCTCGCCGGTCCCAAAGTGATGGAGCACATCGTCGATGCCGTCCTCCAGTTCGAGGGAGACCGAAACTACGGCTATCGCATTCTCCGAGCTCTTAAGAACCGCTTTGGCTCCACCGCGGAGATTGGCATTTTCGAGATGCTTGGTAGTGGTCTCCGTGAGGTACCCAATCCCAGTGAGTTCTTGCTGAGCCAGCGCGATGAGACGCTCAGTGGTGCCGCCGTCGCCGCCACCCTCGAAGGTGCGCGCCCCATGTTCATCGAGGTCCAGAGCCTCGTTTCCAGTGCCGTCTATGGTACGCCACAGCGCAATGCAAATGGTTTTGATATGCGTCGTCTGTCAATGCTCCTTGCAGTGTTGGAAAAACGTTGTGGTTTCAAACTCGGCGCCAAGGATGTCTTCCTCAACATAGCCGGTGGTCTCCGAGTCAACGATCCCGCCATCGACCTCGCCGTGGCTTGTGCTATTCTAAGCTCGAATGTGGATATTCCTATTTCGCCGCGCATCGCTTTCGCTGCCGAGCTAGGCCTCAGCGGAGAGGTGCGTCCGGTGGCACGTGTTGAGCAGCGTGTAGCCGAAGCCGACCGTCTAGGTTTTGAGAAGATATTTGTTTCGAAATATAATCTTCGTGAACTGGATAAAAAACGGTACCACATCGAGGTGGTACCGGCAAGTGTCATCGAGGAGGCCTTCCGCGCCCTCTTCGCCTAGTTGCTCATTTTGCGTAGGTTGGAAATCTTCAGCATGTCGTAGCCGGTGCTCCAAATCTCGGTCATCAACACCTTGTGCCAAATGCCGCTGTTCGAAGTTTTCTCCCAAGTGCCGTTTTCTTGGCGGATGTCGGTGTCGTAGTTCAGCATGCTGTCAATCCAACTCTTGAAGACCAGGACGATTTTCACGTTGTCCCTTATCTCCTCGACGGTGTTGCCATAGGTGGAGCGGCAGAAATAGCCCTCGATGGTGCCGGGCTCACCTTCCTCGGGGAAGAGACCGTCGTTTTCGTAGCGGACAAGCACATTGTCATACGGCTCCATTTTCACCACTTTGAATCCAGTTTTGTCCTCACCCAGTTCTTCTTCAAGTTTGATGATGAAGTGGGTCCCCAGAGGAATCTCCAGTTGGGTTCCAACACGAGTAGTACTGGCCTCGTCGTTTGACTCGAACATTTTGCTCATGTGCATGAAACATTCGTGTATGTCGAAATAAAGTGTGTCCACTCCATACTCATTGGCTTCAATGGGGAAGATGTCGCAAAAACGTCCGTCAATTTGGCCAAGCGATTGATATTCTGGGTGCAGGTCGTTCATGCTCATAAGAAAATAAGAGTGCATCACTGTGGTAAGGTGGAAAGGCGCATCATGATTACCATTGCCGCTTGAATAAACGGCGTCCATCATTGCGGAGAACCGGAAGCGGGCCGCCTCGGTGCGAGGGTCGCTCTCACCGTAGCCGTAATGGCAACCGATAAGGCGGTAATAGTACATAGGTAGTTCCGTGGGCTTCTTTGCCAATACTTTGTCGGCCAACTCGATGACCTTCTCGAAGTCAGCCTTGGAGGGTTCCACGTCGCTGAAGAGAATCTTTTGGATTTCTCCTTGCTCGTCGAAATGGCCGTAGGGGTCGAAGTCGGGCTGCAGCGCGTAGCCGTAGTAGATGCAGCGCACGTCGTTGATGTCGAGAGTGGTGTCGCCCTTGGCTAGACGCTCCAGCAGTCGTGGGTAATAATAAACACCCTCGGGGTCGTTGATGGTGTCCCTGAGGAACTGGTAGTCTGGCGCCTTGAACGAGATTTCGTGGTCATCGACAATGATATCTTCGCCCTCACCATTCTGTGCAAGGCAGAAACAAGGCGCTAAAAACAAAAGTGTTGAGAGAAATAACTTCTTCATTGTACTATTTTTTTTTGGTGTGCAAATATACAACATTTTTTGTTTTCGTTTTTGTTTTCGTTTTTTTTCGTATTTTTGCAGCATGAATAAAGGTAACGAACTGAAGCCCAGAATCGGCTTCTTCGGTCGTCGCAATGTGGGTAAAAGTACGATGATTAACTGGCTGACGGGTCAGCAGATAGCCATCGTGAACGACACCGCTGGCACTACCACCGATCCTGTGCGGAAAAGCATGGAGATTGGGGGCATCGGGCCTGTGGTGCTGATTGACACCGCTGGTATCGACGACGAAGGCGACCTGGGCAAGATGCGTGTGGAGAAAAGCATGGCTGTGCTGGCCGAGGTGGATTTGGCGCTGCTGCTGTACACCGAATGGGGTGAGCCCGAGGAACGGGTGGAGCACTGGTGCAGGGAGCACGGAACGCCGATGCTGAAGGTGCAGACGAAAGGTGAGACTATCGACAAGGGACAACTGATTGAAGAGATAAAGAAGGCGCTGCCAGAGAGTGCCTACCGCGGGCGGTCGCTGCTGGGCGATGTCGTCTCTCGGGGAGATACCGTGGTACTGGTGACGCCTATCGACTCATCGGCTCCCGAAGGACGCATGATTCTGCCGCAGGTGCAGGTGCTACGCGACTTGATGGATATCCATGCGCAAGCATTTTTCTGCCAGCCGGAGGAGTTGACGTCGACACTGGCGGCTTTGAAAGAGGCTCCGCAGTTGGTAGTTACCGACAGCCAGGCGTTTCGCAAGGTGGCAGAGATTGTTCCAGACGAAGTACCGCTGACCTCGTTTAGTGTGGTGCTGGCCAGACAGAAAGGCCTTTTTGCAGAGTATCTGGAGGGAACGAAGAAGATAAGAAACCTGAAGGATGGCGATCAGGTGTTGCTATTGGAGAGCTGCACGCACAACGTGACCTGCGAGGACATCGGTCGTGTGAAACTGCCCATGCTGTTGAAGAAAGCTACAGGTAAAGATTTAGTATGTGAGGTCATTGGCGGTCAGTCACCGTTGCCTAGGGATTTGTCGCGGTATGCGTTGGTGATTCAGTGTGGTGGCTGCGTCATTACTGCCCAGCAGGTGAAAGCTCGGTTGCTTCCTGCCCTCGATGCCGGCGTACCAGTGAGCAACTACGGCCTAGCCCTCGCTTGGTGCAACGGTATATTTGAACGTGCAACAAAGATTTTTCAACAATGATAGAAATCAATAAAAAATCGAACCTGAGTATTATCGTGGCGATGGCGGAGAACCGCGCCATAGGCAAGGACAACGACCTGCTGTGGCACCTCAGCAGCGACCTCAAGCGCTTCAAAAAACTCACCACAGGCCACCCCGTCGTGATGGGTCGTCGCACATGGGAGAGCCTACCTAAGCGCCCCCTCCCTGGCAGACGCAATATCGTACTCACGCAGAATCCAGATTATGTGGCAGAAGGAGCTGAGGTGGTGCATAGTGTGAACGACCTCTTCACGGTGTTGAAAGACTGCGACGACGAAGTGTTCATCATGGGTGGCGCTGCCATCTATATGTTATTGCTCCCATTTACGAACAGGCTGTATGTTACTCGGGTGTACCGCGATTTTGATGGCGATGTATTTTTCCCGAACATCGACATGTCGGAGTTCAATCTGGTCAGTCTGAGCGACCCGATGTTCGACGAGGAGAGCGGTTTGGATTACGCCTACGAAGAATACGATAGAAAGTTTAAAATATGAACGTTACGATAATAAATATTGGTGACGAGTTGCTCATAGGACAGGTGGTGAACACTAACGCCTCGACGATGTCGCAATTGCTCACAGGTGTGGGCATGGAGGTTCGCAAGACGATGGTTGTGGGCGACGTGCGTCAGGATATCTGGGACGCCGTCGACGAGGCGATGCACGAGAGCGACGTGGTGTTGGTCACCGGAGGTCTCGGCCCTACGAAGGACGATATCACCAAGAAGTTACTCTGCGAGTATTTCGACAGTGAGTTGATAGAGAATAAGATGGCGCTAGAAAACGTGGAGCGCATATTTAAGAGCCGCGGCTACGAGGTGACGCCCGTCAACCGTGCTCAAGCGCTGGTGCCTAAATGCTGCGAAGTGCTAAACAACGACCTAGGGACCGCGCCGTGCATGTGGTTCTCCCACGAAGGCAGAGTACTGGTATCGCTCCCCGGCGTGCCTTTCGAAATGGAATGGCTGATGCGTAATCGCGTCATCCCTAAACTTCAGGAGACCTTCTATACTGACATCATTCTCACCAAGAACATTCTCGTGCAAGGCATCGGCGAATCATTCCTGAGCGATTTGATAGAGCCGTGGGAACTCTCGCTGCCAGAGAATGTCAAGCTGGCATACCTGCCGGTGGCAGGCTTGACCAAGCTGCGTCTGACGGCTAGATTTTCTAGAAGTTCTAGTAAATCTAGTGATAATAGTATCTCTAATCTTTTGCCCGGTCTTTATGAGCTGGCCGGCAAATACATCGTCGGCGAGGACTGTGAGACCCTCGACGAATTGGTCCACAAGACGCTCGTCGAGCGTGGCCTTACGTTGGCCACTGCCGAAAGCTGCACTGGCGGCAATATCGCCCGTCTGCTGACGGCTCAAGCCGGCGCCTCGGCTTACTTCAAGGGCGGCGTGGTGGCCTACAGCAACGAGGTGAAGGAGAGTGTCCTGGGAGTGAAGCACGAGACGTTGGAAGCCCACGGTGCCGTGAGCGAGGAGACGGTGCGTGAGATGGTGGAGGGTGTCCGCACGCGCCTCGGTGCCGACCTTGCCATTGCCACCACCGGCATCGCAGGTCCCGACGGCGGCACACCAGAGAAACCTGTGGGCACGGTGTGGATTGCCGTGGCCGACGCCACGCATACAGAGGCAAAACTGCTGCAGTTCGGAGCGAACAGAAGGCAGCAGAACATCGACCGTTCGACCAACCAAGCTTTTGCAATGCTAATACGTCTGATATGTCAAAAGGTTTGATTACAATACTTTTGCTCGTTGTGAGCAACGTCTTCATGACCTTTGCCTGGTATGGCAACCTAAAGCTCACTGAGCTGAAGATAAACACCGATTGGCCGTTGATTCTCATTATCGTCACCTCATGGGGCCTGGCATTGTTCGAGTACGCCTTTATGATTCCTGCCAACCGCATCGGCAGTCAAATCAACGGAGGTCCCTTCTCACTGATGGAGCTGAAAATCATACAGGAATGTGTGTCACTGCTAGTCTTTACCATCATCGTGGCTACTGTTTTTAAGGGTGAGCCCATCCGATGGAACCATATCGTCAGTTTTGGCTGCATTGTGCTGGCCGTCTTCTTTGCGTTCCTAAAACGGTGATATTATGAAGCGTTTACTTCGGATTCTGATGGTGCTGCTGCTGGCATCTTGCGGCACTAAACCCGACCGTGTGGAACTCACCGACTGGCAGTTTAGGTACAACGGGCAGTGGTATTCGGCCACGGTGCCGAGTTTTATCCATACAGACCTGATGGCCAACGGGCTTATTCCCGACCCCTTTTACGGAACCAATGAGGACTTAGTGCGATGGGTTGCGGACAGCACCTGGGTATACCATACCACCATCTCAGGGAGTGATTTGCCCGAAGGCCCCCTTTATCTCGTCATGGAAGGGCTGGCGGGGAATGCATTGGTGCTTTGGGTGGCTTATTTTGGCGACGGCGACCCGGATACCGGCACCGAAACGGTGGACAATATGTTCACCGAGAATGTATTCGAAATCTCGAATGGCACCCTCCAATACGACAGCATCATGATAGAAGTGTTTTTTGAACCTCTCGCTGATTCACTTCTCGAGGGCTACTATGGCATAGTCTTGCCTGACCGCCGTGCCTTTACCCGAGTGGCCCCTTACCAGCAGGGTTGGGACTGGGGTCCGAAGTTTCCCACCTGCGGCATCTGGAAGCCGGTGTATATCACATCTGGCAAACCTCGTACAAGAGCCACTAGTACAACTAGTACTCCTAGAGTGGAACTGCGTCAGGAGCGAGATTCCATCGGCCAAAGTTTCACCTTCTACCGCGACGGCAAGCCTCTCTTCGTCAAAGGCGCCAACTGGATTCCCGTCCATTCGTTCCCAGTGCTCGACAGTGCAAATAAGGCCCGCTACCGACACTTGCTTTGTTCCGCCAAGGAGGCGGGCTTCAATATGTTGCGCGTCTGGGGCGGCGGCATTTACGAGCACGACTACTTTTTTGACCTCTGCGACTCGCTGGACCTAATGGTTTGGATGGACTTCAATTTCTCCACCATGCTCTATCCGGACAGCCCCGAGATGCTGGAGAGCATTAAAAAAGAGGCCGAACAAAATATCAGAAGAGTCGCTAAGCATCCTTGTGTCGTCCTCTGGTGTGGCAACAATGAGGTGAAGAACGGATGGGAAGACTGGGGGTGGCAGGATATCTACCACTGGACACCTGAGCAGCGCGAACGTTTGCAGCACGGTATCGACACCCTCTTTGGCGAGAATGGAATTCTCGCAAGTGCCGTGAAGAAGTTTGACCCGCTACATCGTCCCTACATCACTACTTCGCCGCTCTACGGCTGGGGTCACCCCGAGTGCGTCACCCACGGCGATAGTCACTACTGGGGCGTTTGGTGGGGCGAGGAACCCTTCGAGAAGTATGCCGAGAAAACGGGGCGCTTCATGTCCGAGTATGGTTTTCAGAGCTATCCTATGATTACTACCATCCGTCGTTTTTGTCCTGAGGACCAGCTCTATATCGACTCGCCGACGATGCGTAGCCACCAGAAGCACGGCCGTGGCCGCGAGATTATCGACAAGGCCATGATGCAATACTATGGCTTCGACAGCAAGACGTTAAACCTCGAGGATTACGCCTATGTCTCCCAGCTGCTACAGGCCTGGGGCACAGGCTATGGCATCTTCCAGCACATCAAGCAGCAGCCTCACTGCATGGGCACCCTCTACTGGCAGCTCAACGACTGCTGGCCTGTGGCCTCGTGGTCGTCGATAGACTACTACGGAAACTGGAAAGCCCTGCACTACCGGGCTCAATCCCTTTTCGCCGACAATGTCGACTTAAATAAATGGGAACAATATTATAAAGTATATCCCAAGGACCGCACCTATCCCGACCCTCGCTACACTGTCAGTGTGGACGGTAGTTCGGCCGCACTCAAGGTAAATATCACCGCTCAGACCGACCTCTACGACCTTTATATAGACACTGACCCCCATATCGACGGCCATTTTAGTCAGAATTTCTTCGACCTCAAGGCAGGGGAGACTGTAATTACATTTTTTTACCCTGCTGATTCGCAAGCGGATGTCAGCAGGGTAAAAATCAAAGTGAAAACCCTCAATGAGGTAATGCGTCGTTAACGACTAGCGGTCACGGGGCATCTCATATTCCACTGGGTAGGTGCAGACAGCACGGAAACGCATGGTCTTCAAAGTAACGGGGTCCGTGAGGTATTCGCCGCAGTCGGTAATAATGAATGAAATAACCCCTTTCTCGAAATCGAAGCGAACCTCTAGCGGCCGCACATAAGTGTTTCCTGCATTATCGAAGAAGGTGACGGGATAGACATACGGCAGCGGCACCTGACGGGTACCCTCGTACAGATAGGCACTGATGTTCCCGCATTTCAGCACGTAGTCGGTAATCACGTCCCATTGTAGGGAGCACACAAGGTCGTCGGTTTGTTGGTCGACAACCCACTGGTCGTTGGTTACCGTGAACTCGGTCCACACCGTGTTAACGCTCTCGATAAATCTATCCTTTTCGCACGAGGTAGAGAATAATCCCATCGTCAGTGCCGCCAGGACAGGTAAGATGAACTTTTTCATGATTCTCTTTTTTGTTTTTTGTTTGTCTTTTCGAGTGCAAAAATACACTTTTTTTCGTTAGGAAAAACCCCGACAGGGGAAATAATTTTCCCGATGAATCCTTTCTCCTTGTTTTTCAAATAGTAAATAATTGAAAAAAAATTTCTCTTTCAACGTAACATTTTCAATTTTTCTACGTTACTAGTTTATATTTTTAAGCCGATAACGATAACTAAAAGGTGACGTATGAGACAACTGAAGATTACACATTCGATTACCAACCGCGACATTAAGTCGCTGGACAAATACCTGCAAGACATCTGCAGCGAGGAGTTGCTGACACCTGAACAGGAGGTGCAGTTGGCACAGCGCATCAAGCAGGGCGATCAGGCAGCACTCGAACGCCTCACCAAGGCGAACCTCCGCTTCGTCGTCTCTGTGGCTAAGCAGTATCAGAATCAGGGTCTTTCGTTGCCAGACCTCATCAACGAAGGTAACGTTGGTCTTATCAAGGCTGCCAAGCGTTTCGACGAGACCCGCGGCTTCAAGTTCATCTCCTACGCCGTTTGGTGGATTCGTCAGAGCATCCTCCAAGCTATCGCTGAAAACAGCCGCATCGTCCGTCTCCCCTCCAACCAGCTCGGCGCCCTCAACAAACTCAAGAAGGAAATCTCCAAACTTGAGCAGCAACTCGAGCGTCCGCCATCAGAGGAGGAACTGGCTGAATTGCTTGATATCCCTGAAGATAAGATTAAGGCCATTATGGGTATCAGCGGGCGCCATGTCTCCATCGACGCACCTCTGGCCAGCGATGAGGACGTCAACTTCGTCGATGTGTTGCCCAACGAGGACACACCTCCGACTGACTCGAAGCTGATGCAGGAGTCTCTTTCCCAAGAGATTGAGCGTAGCCTCTCCACCCTCACCGAGTACGAGCGCGAGGTCATCAAGATGTACTTCGGCATTGGATTGCCTCACCCTTTGAGCCTCGACGAAATCGCTATGAAGTTCAACCTCACCCGTGAGCGTGTGCGCCAAATCAAGGAAAAAGGTATCAAACGCCTGAAGACCAGCAGTAAAAGCAAGCATCTTAAGGCATACTTGTAATGGACATTATCCTAAAATACTTTCCCAATCTTACAGAGCGGCAGCGTGAGCAGTTTGCCGCTCTGTTGCCTTTGTATGAGGAGTGGAATGCTCAAATCAACGTCATCTCGCGCAAGGACATGGAGCATTTCTACGAGCACCATGTGCTCCACTCGCTGGCCATCGCCAAAGTGATGCCTTTCGCGCCGATGACCGAGGTGCTCGACGTGGGCACCGGTGGAGGTTTCCCAGGTGTGCCGCTGGCCGTGATGTTTCCCGATGCCCGCTTTACCCTTATCGACTCCATTGGGAAAAAAATCAAGGTGGTGTCCGATGTCATCGACCGTCTTGGACTCACCAACACCAAAGCCTTGCAAATACGGGCTGAGGACTTGGGGACCGAACACGACCGACAGGGAGTGAACTGTCCCCCAGAATACGACTTCGTTGTCTCCCGTGCCGTCACCACCCTCGGCGAGTTTGTTCCTTGGGTGAAAAAGAAAATCTCTAAATCACAGTATAATACCCTCCGAAACGGCATCCTCTACCTTAAGGGTGGCGACCTTACCAACGAACTCTTCCCCTTCCGCCACAAGGTGAAGACCTGGGACATCAGCCAGTGGTTCGATGAGGAGTTCTTTGAGACCAAGAAGGTTATCTATCTGCCACTGTAGCAATATAGTTTAACCATTGTTTAACCATCAAAAATGGTAGAACAATGGTTAAACAATGGTTAAACAGAAGTCGAAGTAATTAATTGTGAGCTTCGTGGCGCTTGTAGGCGGCCATAGTGTTCTGGAGGAGGGAGACGATGGTGAGGGGACCTACTCCGCCAGGTACGGGTGTCACCCAGCTGCATTTGGTATCCACCTCGTCGTGCTTCACATCGCCAATGATGCGGTAGCCACTCTTCTTTGTGGCGTCTGGAATGCGGTGGATTCCCACGTCGACCACCACAGCGCCATCCTTCACCATGTCGGCAGTGACAAATTCGGGCTTACCGATAGCCACCACTAGAATGTCGGCCTGCAGGCAGATCTCTTTGAGGTTCTGAGTTTTACTGTGGCATATGGTAACGGTGCAATCGAATCCTTTGCGACTCAGTAGGTTGGCGGCGGGAGTGCCGACGATATTACTACGACCCAGCACCACGCAATGCTTGCCAGTGGTCTCGATGCCATAGCGTTTCAGCAACGTGCAGATACCCATAGGAGTAGCGGGTACAAAACATTCTTCTCCAAGAACCATTCGACCGATGTTCACTGGGGTGAATCCGTCGACATCCTTGTTGGGGGAGATGGCATTGATGATATTTTGCTCGTTGATATGTTTGGGCAGCGGCAGCTGCACGATAAAACCGTCGATGTCAGGGTCGTTGTTGAGGAACGCTATCGTTTCCAGTAGCTGGGCTTCGGTGGTCTTTTCGCTCATGCGATAGACGCTGGAGGTGTAGCCCACCTCGTGGGAGGATTTCTCTTTGTTGGCGACGTAAGTCATGCTGGCTCCGTCTTCGCCTACAATTACAGCGGCCAAATGGGGAGCACGGTGACCCTGTGCAGTCAGGTTGCGCACCTCGTTGGCTATCTCGTCTTTGATTTGCAAGGCCATGGCCTTGCCGTCCAATACCTGTTGCATATGTTGTGTTGTTTATCTTCTGCGTTGTTTCATTGGCAGTTTGCCGCCGTTCTTGCTGACCATCTTCATCATTTTTCGGGTGTCGTCAAACTGTTTGAGGAAGCGGTTGAGTTCCTGGAGGGTATGTCCGCTGCCGTTGGCGATGCGCTGCTTGCGGCTACCGTTGAGGCAGGAGGGGTTCTGGCGCTCGTAAGGAGTCATCGATCCTATCATCGCCTCGATGGGCTTGAAGGCATCGTCGCTGATTTCCACGTCTTTGGTGAGCTTACTCATGCCGGGAATCATGCCGAGGAGGTCTTTCATTGAGCCCATCTTCTTGATTTGCGCTATCTGTGAGAGGAAGTCGTCGAAGTTGTACTCGTTGTGCATCAACTTCTTCTGAATCTTGCGGGCTTCCATCTCGTCGTACTGCTCCTGTGCACGTTCAACGAGGCTCACCACATCGCCCATGCCGAGGATGCGGTTGGCCATGCGGTCGGGGTGGAACACGTCGAGAGCGTCCATCTTTTCGCCAATACCGACGAATTTGATGGGTTTCTCCACGGTGTAGCGGATGGTGAGGGCGGCACCGCCACGTGTGTCGCCATCGAGTTTGGTGAGGACGACGCCGTCGAAGTCGATGCGGTCGTTGAAGGCTTTGGCGGTGTTGACGGCATCCTGACCGGTCATGGAGTCGACCACGAAGAGGGTCTCCTGCGGCTGCAACTCACGCTTCAGGGCCGCAATCTCGTTCATCATCTCCTCGTCGACAGCCAGACGACCGGCGGTATCGACGATGACCACGTTGTATCCGCGGCCTTTAGCCTCGTTGATGGCATGCTGGGCAATCTCCACAGGGTTCTTGTTGCCTTCTTCGGTGTAGACGGGCACCTGCACCTGTTCGCCGAGGGTCTGCAGCTGACTGATGGCGGCGGGACGATAGACGTCGCCGGCTACCAGCATCACGCTCTTGCCCTTCTTGGTCTTCAGATAGTTGGCCAGCTTGGCGCTGAAGGTGGTCTTACCGGAACCTTGCAGACCAGCGATGAGGATGATGGCGGGTTGGCCTTTGATGTTGATTTCCACGGCCTCCGAACCCATAAGCTCGGTGAGTTTCTCGTGGACAATTTTCACCATGAGCTGGCCAGGCTCGATGCTCTGGATAACGTTGCGGCCGAGGGCCTCGGCCTTCACCTTGTCGGTGAACTCTTTGGCGATTGGATAGCTTACATCGGCGTCGAGCAATGCCTTGCGCACCTCCTTGACGGTTTCGGCAACGTTAATATCAGTAATGGACCCTTTGCCTTTAAGGGTGTGTAACGCTTTCTCTATCTTACTACTAAGGTTCTCAAACATGGTCTACACGGCATTATTTTTCCGTTGCAAATGTACGGAAAAAAATCGATGTGGCAAAATGTTTTTTTAGCGGAGGTTGACAACGGTGATTCCGACACCTCCCAACTCCACTTTCTCGGGATGGAAGGTTCGCACCTCGTGCATGCCTTTCAGTTCTTGATGAATGACTTGCATAAGAATGCCATATCCTTTACCGTGGAGAATGCGTACTTCCTTTTCACTGAGGAGGATAGCTTCGTCGAGGAATCGATGTAGCATATCGAGTGCCTCTTCGGCGCGGTGGCCGCGGAGGTCGAGGGTTGGGTTGAAGTGGGCTCGCTTCTCGTTCATCTCGTCGAAGATGGAGGCGAAGGCTTGGTTTGCTTGTTTCTTGTCTGTGGGGATTTTCTGTTTGGCGGTACCGGTGAGGCGGTCGAGGGCAATGGTCATACGGAGACTGTTGCTCTCCACGATGGCTTTTTTGCCTTTGATTTCCACCACCTGACCGAAGGTATCTTCACCGTCGATGCGGACAATACTGCCGATGATAATGGGAAGGTCAGATGGATCGGACTTGTCAGGCAGGTTAGATTTGTCGGATTGCGTTCTGTGTTTTTCGTCGGCTTTCTTTATCTCTGACTCCATCTGTTCTGTAGCTTCCGCAAGGCGGGCACGGGCCTGTTGGGTAGCCACCTTCTCTGCTTTGGCACTCTTGATGTCGCTGATGGTGCGCTCGACGGTGCGGTTGGCATCGGTGAGTATCTGCTGAGCCTCGCGACGGGCACCGTTGATAATCTCGTGACGACGAGCTTGTAGGTTGTCGTTGAGGCGCTGGTATTTCTGTGTCACCTCGGCGAGAAAATCGTCGGCTACACGCAGTTCTTCTTTCTGGCGCGCAATTTCTTGTTTGTCGAGTTCCAGTTGCTGTAGTTGGTGCTCGAAGTTAAGTTGTTCTCGTCCTACTTTCTCACCGGCGCGGTCGAGCACATCTTTGGGAAATCCAATGCTTTCAGCAATCTCGAAGGCGAAGCTGGAACCGGGGTGGCCCACAGCAAGGCGATAGAGTGGCCGCATGGCGTCGGTGTCGAACAGCATAGCGCCGTTGACAATACCGGGAAAGCTGTCGGCCATCAACTTAAGGTCTGCAAAATGTGTTGTTACTACGCCGAAAGCACCACAGTGATAAAGAGTCTCGAGCACAGCTTCTGCGATGGCGCACCCCGAACGGGGTTCGGTGCCGCCGCCCAATTCGTCGAGGAGGAAGAGGGTCTTCTCATCGGCGGAACCGATGAGCGCTTTCATGTTCTGCAGGTGTGAGGTGTAGGTGGAGAGGTCGTTATCGATGCTCTGCTGGTCGCCAATGTCAATGAAGATAGAACCAAATATACCGCACTCCGACGTGGGTCGCAGGGGCACCGGCATACCGCATTGCAGCATGTATTGTATTAGTCCTACAGCCTTGAGACAGACGGACTTGCCACCAGCATTGGGGCCGGAAATGATTAATATTCTTGGGGAGTTCATGGAGTTCGAGGAGTTCAAGGAGTTCAGGACAAGGTTGAAGGGGACGACTTCGTCTTTCTTTTGGAGGTAGAGTATGGGGTGGCGGGCGTCCATCCATTCGATACGGGGCTCGGGATGGAGGATGGGGACACTGGCGTTGAGTTCGACGGCCACGCGGGCTTTGGCACGGAGAAAATCGATGCGTGCGAGGAAGCGATAAGCCTCGTCAAGTTGTGGTAGCAGAGGGCGCAAGCGATCGCTGAAAGTCAATAATATTCGCTGAATCTCATGGCGCTCGTCGAAATCCAGCTCACGCAAATCGTTGCCTAGTTCCACTACCTCTGAAGGCTCAACGAAAGCGGTAAGGCGGGTGGCGGATTCGTCCTGAATGAGGCCTCGGATTTTGCGGCGGTGGGTGGTGAGCAGAGGGATGACGGGGCGGCCGTCGCGGATGGTTACTTCGGCATCCGACGGTGCCCATCCTTCGCGTTTGGCGCGAGCCAGCGTGTGGCTGATTTGCGCGTCGACCTCAGCGGTCTTGCGGGCTTTGGTGCGCCGGATCTCGGCGAGGGCAGGGGAGGCGTTGTCGTAGAGCTCACCGTGGTCATCTATCAATTTGCCTAGTAGTGAGTTAATGACGTTTAGTTGCGAACTTTTGCCGCCGTAGCCCAACTCCACCTCAATGGCGAGGTCGCGCAGGGCGCTGTATTGTTGATTCTCTTCGGAGGTGAGAAAATAGTAGCACTCGCGGATAGTGCGCAGCGAGAGTTTCAGGTCGAAGAGGCTCTCGAGCGGGATGACGGTGTTGCCTACACGGAGATGGGTGAGGATGGGGGAGAGGTCGATAAAGTCTTGCTGGGGGAATCCGCTCTCCATCAGCACTATCTGGCGCATCTCTTCCACAAGTTGGAGTTCGTGGCACAATGGCTCATAGTTGGTGATGAAAGCCATCTCGTCGGCCATGCGGGCCGCGAGGGCGTTGGTACACTGATCTGCCACCATTTGACGAATGCGATCGAAGCCCAGTTTCTGTTCTATATTGTTCATTTAGTCGAAGTCAAGGTAAAGGGGCCAGTGTTGGCGAAAAGTGTCAAGTTTGTCTTTGTCGAGCGTGATGGTGACGATTTGGTCGGCTCCGGATTCAGCTTCGACCATAGGAAATCCTTTGTAGTCGATGAGTGTACTGTTTCCAGTGTACTTCCCTCCAACGCCATCCACTCCACAGCGGTTGCAGCCCAACACAAAGCTTAGATTCTCGATGGCACGAGCCTTTAGCAGTGTTGTCCAAGCCTCATGACGACTGCCCGGCCAGTTGGCGCAGACGAGCAGTAATTCATACTGCATGTTATTGTTGCGCAACCATTTTGGGAAACGCAGGTCGTAGCAGACGGCAGGTTTTATTCGCCACCCTTTGTATTCAAACACCTCGCGACGGGTGCCGCGGCTGATGATGTCATATTCGCCACTGACACGGAAGGTGTGGGCTTTGTCGTAGTAGCCGAAACTGCCGTCGGGGTAGACCCAGTGGAGGCGGTTGTAACACCTGTCATCTTCACGGACAATCCAGGTGCCGACGAAGAGGAAGTTGTGCTGGGCGGCCATCGTTCGAGCCCACTGTAGGGTGGAACCTTCCTGAGGCTCAGCGAGGGAAGCCATGTGGTCGCCGAAGCCGGTGGTGAAGGTCTCGGGAACGACGAAGATGTCAGTGCCCGAAGCGCTGACCGCAATACGCTCTTCTGCCTTCTGTCGGTTGGCGTCGGCATCGCCCCAGACGATGTCTTGCTGGAAGAAAGTAATGGTCAGGTCATTCATAGTTCCCGGCAGGTTTTGAGGTCTTGTTGCAGTTGGAATTGGAGGGCTTCGACGGTGCCGAAGCGCACGATGTCGCGGAGGCGACGGATGAACTCCACAGTGACGGTCTCTCCGTAGAGGTCGCCGTGGAAGTCGAGCAGATGAACCTCAAACAGGGACTTGCTCACGCCGAAAGTGGGTACGGGACCGAAGTTTGCCATGCCTATTTGGTGGCCGATGCGCACGGCATAGACACCTTCTTTCGGCAGCATCTTGCGGGTTTGCGAGAGGTCGATATTGGCTGTAGCGAATCCTATGGTGTGGCCTACGCCGCGGCCGTGGAGAACGGCACCCGTGATGGAGTAGGGACGACCCAGGAGTGTGGCGGTCTCCTCGACGGTGCCTTGCAGCAAACTTTCGCGGATGCGGCTGGAGCTGATGGGATTGCCGTCGACGAGGAAAGGTTCGCCGCGTTGCAACGAGAAGCCCAGTTCGTCAGCAAGCAAAGGCAGGCGGTCGAAGTCGTCGTTCTGTTTTGAGCCGAAACGGCTGTCGTATCCCAGCAGCAGACTCCGCATGTTCAACTTTTCATACAGCAGGCGTGCCATCTCGCAGGCCGTGAGACTGGCTACTTCGCGGGTGAATGGCAGCACAGCGACATATTTGACACCCGCCTCGAACAACAACCGCAGGTGCTCCTCGGGGTCATCGAGCCAGTACTCGTTCTGTCGGCGGCCGAGTACGAAGGAAGGGTGTGCGGTCAGCGTCACCACGAGATTCACGCCTTTCAGCAATTCTCGATGCCCGCGGTGGACACCGTCAAACACACCGATGGTGACCGCCGTGGGGTCGGGGATGGAAGCGATGGGGCCTTGTATGTCGTATAGTTCAAACATTTATCGCAGTCTAATGGATGGAAAAACGTTCAGAATGCATCCGATGGAAAATTGGTTTCTTGCGGAATGCACATTGCCGTCGTTTCCAGTGGCTTCCAAATAGTGATACAAGCGTGCCTCAAATGTCAATTGACTTAGGTCGTTAAAATAGAGTGAGGTGTATTCAATCCCCACTGTGATGACTTTGTTGCGATCGATGGTCAGCCACGGTGAGGCAGCCGAGAGATTGCTGAAATGCCAACTGCCCAGCAGAGGAACGAAGTCCTTGCCATACCAGTAGCCGGCGTTAATTTCAAAGTTCTTGTATTCGAACGCCACTTCTGGGTAGATGCCCCAGCCGCGGTTGAACGGAATTTCCGTATGTCCCCCCTGACCGAAAGCGGCCACATGGCAGCCGATGTCGAATGACGAACCTTCTGTCCACGATTTGGATCCGAAGAGCTGGTGGCTGAAAACAATGCCTGCTGTAGCATTGAACGATCTCAATCCAGGTGACCAAGTGGCTCGTCCTTGTCCACCTGAGTGCTGGCCTACCAGCGTTAGTGGGATATAGAGTATCCAGTCGTTAGTCTCTTTATGGCCAAATAGGCTGAAATGGATATGGGCTCCCGCAGTGAGGCTCTCCCGGGTGCTGCTGCCATACCAGATGAAGTTACGCCAGTCGCACCACACCTCGGCTTTGAGCCATGGATTCCAGTAGCGCAGCGCGAATCCCGCCTCGGGGTCGGTGGCGAAGAGACGCTCGCGGTTGAAGAGCGGCAGTGGCAGCCCGTGGTCGCTGGTACGGAGGCTGCCCAGTTCCACGCGGAAACCCTCGTCGAGACTACCCCAGGTGGAACTCAGTTGTACCCACGGCAAAATATGGACTGCAGTTGTCCCGGTATCTCCCACGGCCGGCCATGGAGTATCGAACGTGCTGGCAGGATAGCCGTGCGCTCCCCAGTAGTGCAGCCAGTGGACTCCTACCTTGAGGGAGACATGGGCGTTCACGCCCCACACTATCTTGGGCTGCAGCGTGAAGCCCGGCAACGTGTATCCCGTCATGCGGTTTCCGGAATACTCGTTGTCGTGGAAAAACCCTTGGGCGTCGAGTCGGAAGACGATTCCGCTGTCGACAACCTCTTGGGCGTAACAGTTGCCCATAGGACTTATTAGCCCTATTAGTCCAATAAGCCCTATGAGTCTAAAATTCATCTCTTCAGCGCTTCCTTAATGGCTTCCTCGATGGCTTCACCGCGGAGGTCGCGGGCGAGGATTGTACCGTCGGGGGCGATAAGCATGATCTGCGGTATCCCCTGCACACCATAGATTTCGGTAGCCGTGCGGGTGCTGTCGACCAGTTGGGGATAGGTGATTCCGAGGTCCTTCATCACCTTCTCATGGGCGGTCTTGCGGGCTTCGGCGTCGCCGCGCTCCCACACATTGAGACCCACGATGACGAGGCCTTTTTTCTGGTATTTCTTCCACAGCGGCACCAGATTGTCCTTGATTTCGTTGCGGCAGGGACCACACCATGAGGCGTAGAAGTCCACGAGTGCCAGCTTGCCGTCAATAAGGTCGCTAAGCTTACCGTCAACGCCCTGAATGTCGGTGTAGTGTTTGCCGGCCGAGGTGGCCTCGATATTGCGTAGTTGTTCCAGCTTTTGTTGTATTTTTTTGTCTTTGGCTACGACGGGGCTGGCGGCCTTCACGATGCTGTCGAACTGGCTGAAAGTGAAACTGCCCTCATGGGCAATGGTTTGCATCGCATAGAGTCCCAGCAGGTTGTCTCCGTTCTCATGGTAGAGTTTCCAGCATGCGTCCATCGTGCGGTTGATGCGGATAGCATCCAAGCTGTCGAGGATACTTTCGGCTTCGGCGCGAGCCTCAGCGTTCGGGGCACTATAATACAAGGGAATGTATTCTTCCATTTGCTCCTCGATATCGGTTAGGTCAAGACTACTATTGAAAACATGGAGTTTGTCGTTGAGTGGGGTGCCGCCGATACTGTCGGGTTTCACGGTGATGGTGCCGGGTTCTACAAATAATGTGGCCACCATGGCATTGGAACTCCGTATAGCAGCCATCCAAGGCTCCACGACGGTGTCCTTGAAACTGAATTTGCCATCAGCCACCAGGACGCTGTCCAGGGGATTGTTCAGTTCCTCGTAGTTGCAAAGGTAGACCATCTGGCCATTGAAGTCATCGTCAACAGTACCGTTGATTTTATACTGGTTCTTGTTGTCGCCGCAGCTGCCCATTAGGGTAATAACTGCCACTGCGCAAATACTTTGGAATACTTTTTTCATCTTTTTTTCTTCATTTTTAACGACTGCAAAAATACGAAAAACAAGCAATATGGCAAAAAAAAATTTGTATGTCAAAAAAAAGTAGTATTTTTGCAAATTATTTTCATTGATAAAAAAACGCGATATTATGTATACAGACACCTCTAAATTCATCGGCGAAGGCCTTACTTACGACGACGTGCTGCTCGTCCCCGCCTATTCTGAAGTGCTGCCCCGCGAAGTCTCGGTAGCATCACGCTTCTCGAAGCGCATCATGCTTAACACTCCGCTGGTCAGTGCCGCAATGGACACTGTGACCGAAGCCGCTATGGCCATCGGCATGGCCCAGGAAGGTGGTATTGGTGTGCTCCACAAGAATATGAGCATCGAACGTCAGGCCAACGAGGTGCGCAAAGTGAAGCGTGCCGAGAACGGTATGATTATCGATCCCGTGACCCTCAACAAGGATGCTAAGGTGAAGGATGCCTTGCGCCTGATGGAGGAATACGGTATTGGCGGCATCCCTATCGTGGACGAGAATAAGATGCTCATCGGCATGGTGACGAATCGCGACCTGCGTTTCGAGCGCGACATGGAGCGTCCGTTGAGCGAGATTATGATTACCAAGCTCATCACCACCCATGTGGGCACCACCTTCGCCGAAGCTACGGATATCCTGCAGCAGCACAAAATTGAGAAACTGCCCGTGGTGAATGACGAAGGTCAGTTCATGGGTCTCATCACCTACCGAGACATCATGAAGACCAAGGAGCGTCCCAACGCTTGTAAGGACAAGGACGGCCGTCTGCGTGTCGCTGCCGGCGTGGGTATCACACCCGACATGATGGATCGCGTCGATGCTTTGGTGAAGGCTGGTGCCGATGCTATTGTCATCGATACCGCCCATGGTCACTCCATCCGTGTGGTGGAAGCCCTCAAGCAGGTGAAGAACAAATATAAGGACATCGACGTGGTAGTGGGTAACATCGCCACCGGAGAAGCCGCCCTCATGCTCGCCGAGGCTGGTGCCGATGCCATCAAGGTGGGTATTGGACCTGGCTCCATATGCTCCACCCGTATTGTGGCTGGCATTGGAGTACCTCAGCTCACTGCCGTGTGCGAGGTGTGCGGTGCTCTGAAGCAGAAGGGCTACGACGTTCCCGTCATCGCCGATGGCGGTATCCGCTATAGTGGTGACATCGTCAAAGCCATCGCTGCCGGCGCCAGCAGCATTATGGTTGGTAGCCTAGTGGCAGGTGTCGACGAGGCTCCTGGTGAGACCATCATCTTCGAAGGCCGTAAGTTTAAGTCCTATCGTGGCATGGGCTCCCTCGAAGCCATGCAAAGCGGCTCTAAGGATCGCTATTTCCAGGACAAGGAGACCGACGCCAAAAAGCTCGTTCCCGAAGGCGTCGTCGGCCGTGTGCCTTACAAAGGGACCCTCTCCGAGGTGCTCTATCAGATGGTGGGTGGACTTAAGGCCGGCATGGGCTACACGGGTAGCCGTACCGTCTCCGATCTCCAACAGGCCAAGTTTATCCGTATCACAGCTGCTGGTCGCACGGAAAGCCATCCCCACGACATCGCCATCACCCGCGAAGCACCCAACTATTCGAGATAACAATTAACAGTTAATAGTTAAGAGTTTTAGATGAAGAAGATATTATTGGCTACTGCCATATTCTCAATTTTCAATTTTCAATTTACAATCTCCCACGCCCAAACCCAGGACTTCAACCCCGTTGTCCTTGAGGTCGGTGGACAACAGATTACGCAGTCGGAATTTATGCACGACTTCCGACTTTCCTCTGGAGATAAAGCCTCTTCCACTCTCCCTCAGGCAGAGAAAAGCAAGGCTCTTGAGGAATATGCAGAGCTCTATGCCAATTTTCGCGCCAAACTTTGCGACGCCAAAGCAATGGGCCTCGATACCGCAAGAAACCTCACACGCGAACTCAACAAATACCGCGCAGACCTTGCCGCTCCCTATCTCATTGATTCCGCCATGCTACAGCATATACTTCAAGAAGCGTATGAACGTAACCAGTATGCCCTCCATTGCTCCCATATCCTTGTCCCTTGTAGCCCTGATGCCTCTCCCGAGGACACGATGGAAGCTTATAACCGGGCCTTGGAATATCGCAAGCGCATACTGAATGGCGAAGACTTTAGCGCTGTTGCTATCGAAGAAGCTTTGCGCGCTAGACCCCACGACCCTGTTAAACCTAATGAAGGGGAACTCGCCTACTTCTCTTCTTTCCAGATGGTCTATCCTTTCGAGTCTGCCGCCTATGCCCTTCAGCCCGGCGAAATCAGCATGCCCGTGCGAACCCGTTTCGGTTATCACCTCATCAAACTTTTCGACCGCGTTAAGATGTACGGCAAGGTGACCCTCCAGCACATTTGGTTTCGTGGTAATGAGCGACAGAAAACCATCGGTCGGCTGTATGAGAATATCGTTTCCGGTCTCCCTTTCGAGAATGCAGCCTTGCAGAGCGACGATGCCTCCACTGCCAATGACGGCGGATTCATCCGCGATGCCACCCTCGGACAGCTTCCTCAGGAGTATGTTAAAGTCTTAAGCCAGTTACAACCCGGCGAGGTGTCGCATCCTTTTTATACCCGTTATGGCTGGCACATGGTCAAACTCGTAAAGAAAGATACTCTGCCCCCTTTCGAATCGATGGTGCCTTATTATAAACAGCGTATGGTTCGTGACCAGCGTGGCGATGCATCGCGCAAGTCGTTTGCCGCTTCAGCCCGTGTGAAATATGGCATTATTGACTATACCGTCACCAATCCTCCGAAGGCTTCGCTCGACGAGGTCATTTCCATTGTCAACGACTCTGTTTTTAAGGCCGAATGGCGATTCCGCGACACTACGGTTATCAAGGACCGTCGTCCTCTTGTCGAAGTCCCCGGCCGCCAGTATAACGCCGTCGATTTCGCTCGCTATATCCGCAAGAACCAGCAAAAGACTCGCCGTTGCGATTTGGCCTATCATGTCAGAAATCTTTATAATGACTTCCTAGACAGCGTCAGTGTAGCCTATGCTGACAGTCAGCTGGAAAAGGAGTATCCCGATTTTGCCGACCTCGTTGACGAATACCGTCGCGGTTTGATGATTTTCGACTATAACGAAAAGATGATATGGACCGCTGCCATCAACGATTCTATCGGTTTTGCCGACTTCTATGCCCGCGAGAGCGCCAAGAAGAGCATGAGTAATCCAGACGACTCTATTTATTTTTGGCGTACGCGCGCGCGAATAGTGGTTCTCACTGTTGCCGACAGCATGGCACTGGAACCCTCAAAAGCTGTCAAACTTATCCGTAAGGCCTCCGACAAGAATCTCACTTCTTCCGCTATGCAGGAGATGCTCCTCGACAAGATTGATCGCAAAAAGACCTCTTCTGTCGAGCCCGTCACCGTTTCTGTTGAGCAGGTGGAAAAGGGACGGCAATCGTATCTGGCTCCCGACCAGTGGCGGAAGGGAGTCTATACCACCTCTAATGGTGCTAAAGGGTATCGCGTCCTTGTGGTGCAGAATATCATTGAGCCGGGTTTGAAAGGACAACTTGAGGCCCGTGGTTACTACCTCAGCGGCTGGCAGAACGAATATGAACAGAATCTCTGCAAGAAACTCCGTGCGAAATACAATGTGAAAATCCACTACGATGCTCTGCGTCAGATTCGCTACTAATGGATATAAAGCTGATGTAGGGACGCGGCGTGCCGCGTCTGCATAAAAAGAAAAAAGATGAAAAAAACATTTTTTATAGCTTTCGTACTTTTCTCCTTCCACCTTTTCCCGTTCACAGTAAAGGCCCAAGAGGGTACGCTTGTCGACGGTGTGGCTGCCGTTATTGGCAAAAATATTGTTAAATTTTCTGACATCGAGAGTGCCTATGCACAGTCTCGTCTCCGTTCCTCGGATGCTGGTCAGACACGTTGCGATATTCTGGAGAATCTCATCCTCACGCAACTCCTCGTCCATAAGGGAGAAATCGATAGTGTGGAAGTGTCTGACGAAGAGGTGGACCAATACGTTCAATACTATCTTAAAGGGATTCTTCGCCAGTATGGAAGCAAAGAATCTGTTCGTGAAAACACCGGCCTCGACTACGAGGAACTCAAGGAACAATATACACGTATGGTGCGCTCCAATCTTCTCAGCCGTCGTGTCGAATATAACCTCACCGAGAGTGTGAAGGTAACCCCTGCCGAAGTGACTGAGTTCTTCAATTCGCTTCCCACCGACAGCCTTCCCATCATGCCTGAACGCTACGAAATATCGGAAATTGTCCTTCAACCGGTTGTCTCTGAAGCCGAACGTGACCGTGTCCGCACAGAACTTGCTGCCTTGCGTGAACGTGTCATCAAAGGTGAGAAATTCTCTATGCTTGCCACTCTTTATTCTCAAGACCCTGGCTCCTCTTCCAAGGGGGGTGAGTTGGGATTCTTCTCCCGTGGCGATATGGTGGGTGAATTCGAGGCTGCCGCCTTCGCGCTCAAACCCGGCGAAGTATCGCCCATTATTGAGACACAATTCGGTTTCCACATCATACAACTTATAGAACGTCGAGGTAACAGTATCAATGCCCGTCACATTTTGATTATTCCTAAAGTATCTTCCGAAGACCTTCTCCGTGCGCGTATGCGTTTGGATAGTCTCGCTGTCGAGATTCGCTCAGGAAACATCTCCTTCGAGGATGCTGCTAAAAAGTATAGTACCGCTGACAACGCCCGGCAAGGGGGCATAGTCACCAATACCACCGATGGTACTGGCCGATTCGATGCCGAAGCTCTCAAGGAGAGTTATTTTGCGGCAAATATTCCAGGCCTCGATGTGGGTGAAATCTCTAATGCCACTTCTTTCCGTACCTCTGACCAGAAAGAGGCCTACCATATTGTACGACTCAATAAGAAACATCCCTCACACCGTGCAAACCTCACCGACGACTACGACAATATTTACAATGCTGCCCTTGCTTCTGCCAAGCAAAAGTATATGCGGCAGTGGGCTCAGACACAAGTAAATAGAACTTTTGTTAAACTTTCTCCTGAATATCAGAACTGCACTTTCCGAAATCTTATAATAAAATAACTAGGGCGCTGGCTTCCAGCCGGCAAAAAAGAATTAACTATGTCCGATAAAGAAAATCTCGATCTCTTTGAGCAGAAATACAATGCATTGCGCGCTGAAATGGCCAAGATTATCGTGGGCCAGCAGGAAGCCGTTGATAGTCTTCTCCTCTCGGTCTTTACGGGAGGACACTGTCTTCTTTTGGGTGTTCCGGGATTGGCAAAGACACTGATGGTTAACACTCTTGCTCAGACGTTGGGCCTCTCATTCTCGCGCATTCAGTTTACTCCCGACCTTATGCCTTCCGACATCACAGGCTCCGAGATTCTCGATCGTGAGCGCAACTTCAAGTTTATACAAGGTCCTGTCTTCGCTAGCATCGTCCTTGCTGATGAAATCAACCGTACTCCTCCGAAGACCCAGGCCGCTCTTCTCGAGGCCATGCAGGAGCACCGCGTCACCGTCTCTGGTACTTCCTATCCGTTGCCCGACCCTTTCTTTGTTCTTGCCACACAAAACCCCATTGAGCAGGAAGGAACCTATCCGCTTCCTGAGGCTCAGCTCGACCGTTTCATGTTCAATGTCCGACTCGACTACCCTTCGTTTGATGAAGAGGTGCAGATTGTTCGTCAGACTACTGTGGACCGTGATGCTCAAGTGCAGAAAATCCTTTCTGCCGACGAGATTCTTGCTTTCCAACAGCTCATCCGTCGTATGCCTGTGCCCGACAATGTGGTAGAATACGCTGTCAAGCTGGTCAGTCAGACCCGTCCGACAGGGCAGACAAGTCAGACCTCCCGTTACATCTCATGGGGCGCCGGTCCTCGCGCTTCCCAGTATCTCATCATGGGTGCTCGTACCTACGCCGCTATGCATGGCAAATATTCGCCTGATGCCGAAGATGTGCGTGCCGTAGCCTTCAATGTGCTCCGCCACCGCATTGTCCGTAACTACTACGCTGAAGCTGAGAATATTTCTACCGACCAGATTATCACTGAATTGTTGAAATCATGAAACGGTTCCTGTTGGCATTAGTGCTGCTTTCACCTTTCACTTTTCACTTTTCACCCGCCCATGCGCAGTCGGGTCTATATGTTCCTTCTGCCAAACCTGTGAAGAACATTCATAAGGCTCTAATCAATCCTCCTACTTTCTGCCTGCTTCTTTCCTATCAGGGCAATGATTCCTCTTATTCTGTCAACAATCTCGATCTTCTCGACTCTGCCTATCGAATTGCTTTCGATGTCGAAAATCCAAACTATTACACGATGACTGTGGAGAGTTACGGCAATGCTGATGACTCATTGGGTCAACGTCGTGTGGACGGGGTAGTGCGTTATTTTTCCATGCGCAGTTATGCGCCTTTTCCCATACGAATGGCAAACAACCCGATACGCTGTTCATGCCACGGTGATACAGTAGAGACTCTGCGTTTCGAAGTGCCGGTCTCGACAGCCGTCTACGACTGTGCTGAATTGCCGGAGGCAAGACGTAAACTTAACAAGAGCGTGCCGTTGGAGAATACTGTATTGGTGACCTTCACCAATAATCCAGATGAATGCGTGGGTACAGCACGGGGATGCTTCATGCCGTCGGTAGACAGTTTGGTGCGAGGTTACTATGCTACACTTTTTTTGGCCAAGGGGTCGGTCTATTCGGTAGCAGGCACTAAAGACACCTGCCCCGGTGGCCTCGAGGTCTCCATTGATGACCACCTTGATTACCGTCAGATAGTGGAACGATACCAACTCATTCCACACCCCAAGCAGATTCTCGTACAGGCAGGTTTCATCGTGGTGAGTAGTAACTTTGGCCGTGAAATAGACGAGTGCGAGTTGGAGCAGAAAGACTCCGTCTTCATCCGTATTCCCGCCACGCCTGAACAGTTGGCATCGAAACTGAAGTTCTTCGCTAAGGTGAAGACTTCCCGTGGTCTTGAATACAAAGCACTGCCTACACGTAAACTGCCTGGTAAAGGCGATTTGGTATTGCAGGCACCCATTAGCGTCGACCAGTTCGACACCATTTACTTGGGCAAGCGTATTCAGGAGAAAGAACTAAAAGACTATTTTTATGAGGTTGACTCTCCTACCGAAGCTGCTGCTTTCGCTGTTGGAAAGCGTTTTTTTGTAGCCTATCGCGTTGACAAACACGGTCAGTACGAACTCAAGAAAGCCCTCCAAAACCTTTTCCGCATCGTCCCCGAACAGGAGGAGGATATCGAGAAACCCACCGGAAAAGTAGAACTCAAAGGAGAAGAAATTATAGAAGATTAAAATCAATATTCCAAACCCCAGTAATAATGTCGGCAGGATGCCGGCGCTCCAGTAACGTAAATCTTTAATAATGGCTTACCTACAAACCGATGTCACTAAGGTCACCACGCGTGTCCTTCAGAATATGAAACTCCATGGCGAAAAAATCGCTATGCTTACGGCCTACGACTACTCCATGGCCTCGCTCCTCGAGAGCGCTAAAATTGATGTCGTCTTGGTGGGCGACTCCGCTGCCAACGTCATGGAAGGCCACAAAACCACGCTGCCCATCACTCTCGACGAGATGATTATCTATGCCGCCTCGGTGGTAAAGGCGATGCAGCGCGCGCTTGTAGTGGTCGACATGCCCTTCGGTACCTATCAAGGCAACTCTAAACAGGCCCTTGCCAGTGCCATCCGCATCATGAAGGAAACGGGCGCCGACGCTATCAAAATGGAAGGCGGCGAGGAGATTCTCGAGAGTATTCAGCGTATTCTTTCGGCGGGCATTCCCGTAATGGGTCATCTGGGGCTCACTCCGCAGAGCATCAACAAGTTCGGTACTTATGCCGTGCGTGCTACTGAAAAGGAGGAGGCCGACCGGGTGAAGAAAGACGCCCTCATCCTACAAGAAGCTGGGTGCTTCGCCATTGTGCTGGAAAAGATTCCCGCTAAACTGGCTGGCGAGGTGACTGCCGAATTGAAAATACCCACCATTGGTATCGGAGCGGGTTCGCAGACCGACGGGCAAGTGCTCGTCCTTCAGGACATGCTGGGAATCACCCAGCAGTTCAAACCCCGCTACCTCCGCACCTATGGCACCTTCGGCGAGGATATCTCTAATGCTATCCGCCATTATATTTCTGATGTCAAATCAGGAGACTTCCCCAACAATAAAGAGCAATACTAGCATATTATTTCATTAACCATAAATAATAAAGAGGACACTCGTAATGGGGTGTCCTCTTTATATGTATGTCAGTTATTTACATATTGGCAGG
Source organism: uncultured Bacteroidota bacterium (assembly GCA_902800395.1). Taxonomy (GTDB): domain Bacteria; phylum Bacteroidota; class Bacteroidia; order Bacteroidales; family P3; genus Colimorpha. The sequence continues at coordinate 351,575 of CADCEC010000004.1, forward strand.
GAGTGTTCTGTCCCAGAGTTGAGAAGACTGGTAGAATACATCGATTTTATCAACTGTGAAGTGAATGGGGAGGGCCATGGTGTCATTCTGGTGGGCATCAAAGATGGAGTCGCACAATTGAGTGACACGCTGAGTAGACTCAACTTCTGGATTATAATGCGAGGTGTAGGGATTGAGATGGTGGTTGAATGCTCTGCTAATGTTTTTGAAGGTGTTGAAGGTGCCAGTGTAGAGAGCCTCTCCGATGGAATCCCGGACAGATCTGAGCTGTGTCAAGAAATCATGTTGGTAGGATTCATATTTGTATTTGGCATATCGGGTTCCCGTTGAGGCGCGACCAAAGAAATAGGTGGCGATAGTGTCTTGCTTTCGACCAGAATTATCGAAAGTGTAGCGAATGAGGTTGTAGGTAAGTAAGGTGCTCTGAAGATTGGAGAACCGGGTTTTGAGGGCTTCACATTCCTCTTTTATTCTATCATCTTGGATGCTGGAATATTGTTTAATAATATTTTCGGTGTTACCAAAGATTTGTTTAAAAGCGGCAAGGATGGCTTTGTTTTCGTCCGATACATAATCGTCTGTAAACCAAATGAGAGCAGCATCATAGCCATAGGCTGTTAAATTTTTTTCTTCTTTTTCGCAGGAGACGAACATCGTTGCGAACAAGGTGCAGCAAAAGACGGCAGCAAGCGTCATAATGTTTTTTCTCATGTTAATCAATTTTAGTTATTATTTCACAATTTCTGTTTCGACATACTCTCCACTTTTTTCTTCAATGGCTTTGCGGGAAGCTTCGAGGTAGTCTTCCACAAGACGCAGACCGGCAAGTCCGGTGAAACTGGCGATACCAATGCTGAGGAAAGCAATGCCAAAGAGAATACTCAGCGTGGAGGCTGTGATTTCAGGAACAAAGATGCTCCAAAAGCCGAAAACAATGACAATCACTCCGAACAAGAGCATAAGCCACCAGCCTTTGGCACCGGCACGGAAGTATTTGATGGTGTTGAAAGTAAAGTCGATGCCTTCAAAGAGAATGAAGATTCCGAGGAGAATGGCTATAATTTCGGGGTGGATGATGATAAGAACACCAAGTGCGACCATCAGTAGCGATGCAGAGATACGCATCGTTTCAAGGCTGCGGGCAGCTGTCTTGTATTCGAGAAAGAAGAATACAACTCCCGTGATGACTATCACAATACCAGCAATCTTGGCAAAAAGTGCCATCGTGTCCACCGGGAAACAGAAGCAGACGATTCCTAAAGCAGAGAATAGGATGCCTCGGATGATAAGACTGATTTTGCTACTTTTAAACATGGTTGGTAGTATTAATTATTTGTCTAATGGCTTGTTGGTGTTGGGTTTGGGAGCACCCTGCGGGGTGGCGATGGAGGCGCGCATGTCGGTATCGGCTTGGATATTCTTCATGCGATAGTAGTCCATGATGCCGAGGTTGCCGTTGCGGAAAGCTTCGGCCATAGCCAGCGGCACTTCGGCCTCGGCCATGATGACTTTGGCACGAGCTTCCTGGGCTTTGGCTTTCATCTCCTGCTCGGAAGCGACAGCCATAGCGCGGCGCTCCTCAGCCTTGGCTTGAGCGATGTTCTTGTCGGCGTTGGCCTGGTCCATCTGCAGCTGGGCACCGATATTCTTACCCACGTCGATATCAGCGATATCGATGGAGAGAATCTCGAAAGCAGTACCACTGTCGAGGCCCTTGGTAAGGACGAGTTTGGAGATGCTGTCGGGATTCTCAAGCACCTGCTTGTGACTAGTGGCCGAGCCGATGGAGGTGACGATACCTTCGCCGACACGGGCAAGGATGGTCTCCTCGCCGGCGCCACCGACGAGTTGTTTGATGTTGGTACGCACGGTGACGCGGGCTTTAGCTATCAGCTGGATGCCGTCCTTGGCCACGGCGGCCACAGGGGGAGTATCAATCACTTTGGGATTCACGGAGGTCTGCACGGCTTTTAGCACGTCGCGGCCGGCAAGGTCGATGGCTGTGGCGGTCTTGAAATCAAGGTTCATATTTGCCTTGTCGGCACTGATAAGGGCGTTGACAACAGAGTTAACATGGCCGCCGGCGAGATAGTGGGCCTCGAGGTCGTTCTGTTTCAACTGCAGTCCCGCTTTCGTGGCCGAAATCATGTTGTTCACGATAACCGTGGGCGGAACCTTACGGAAACGCATAAAAATCAACTGCACCAACGACGTGCGAACGCCAGAAATCAAGGCCTGGAACCAGATTCCAATAGGTACAAGATAAAGGAAAAGTACGAGGGCTACAAAGCACACTCCGATGATAATCATTGTCTCTGTCATAAGGCTATATTTTTTTAGTTCTTAGTTCTTAGTTCTCAGTTCTTACTTCTCAAACCGTTTGTCGTCAGTCTCCACCACGTCTATGCGGTAGCCTTCCGTGCCTACCACCTCGATGGGACGATCGGGGTCGATGTATTTGTTCACGGCATGGACTTCCATCTGCTCACCATCAATCAGGGCTTTGCCTGTGGGAGCCAAACGTGAGATGGTGACACCGCGAGCTCCTGCTTTGACAGTCGCCTCCAACTGGTTCACCTTGCTGTCCACCTCTTCCTCAAGGCTGAAACGCTTCCATGTTTTCGCTTTCATAAACAGTATTAGCATCAGCACACACAGCGCAATGGCGCAAACAAGGATGATGGTGCCCACACTGTTGCCGAAGCGTCCGTAACTCTGCCACACGCCAACACCGATGAGTCCAACTCCGAAAAATCCGGCCACACCTCCCGGTAATGCCACTATCTCGAGCGCCAGCAGTACTACGCCCAGAATCAAAATGATGATAATCAAAGCAGTATTCATATTCTTTTATATTTCTATGATTTCTGATGTCAGCTGTTTGTTCAGCAATGCCGTATGCATCGGTAGCAACTCCTCATACGAGCCGTGCTTGACAGTACATTTCCCGTGACAATGGACCAAAATGGCGCATTGCTCGGCCTGCTCGGCGGTGTGGCGGCAGATGTCGACGAGTGCCTTGATGACATAGTCAAAAGTGTGAACGTCGTCGTTCCACAGCACCAACTGGCAGCCACTGTCTTCAAGCACAGCAGCCTCATCTTCCGCTTGGGGACTTACGTATGGTTTGTTTTCTTCCATTTGCTCATTATGGGTTTCCCTAGGATTTCTTAGGCGTTCCTAGGGCTTTCTAGGATTAGGGCCACTGCTTGCGCCGAAATACCTTCTTCTCTTCCCTCAAAACCCAACCGCTCGGTGGTGGTGGCCTTCACCGACACTTGGTCGACACTGATGCCCAATGTGTCGGCGATGTTCTGCCGCATCTGAGGAATATGAGACGCCATCTTCGGGCGCTGTGCGGCAATGGTGCTGTCGATATTTCCCACAGTGTAGCTCTTTGCTTTCAGTAACGCTCCCACATGTCCTAGCAACTTCAAACTACTGATGCCCTTGTACTGGGGGTCGGTATCGGGGAAGTGTTTCCCGATGTCTCCGAGGGCGGCAGCGCCCAGGAGCGCATCGCAGATGGCATGGAGCAATACGTCAGCATCACTATGTCCCAGCAATCCGTGGCTGTGCTCTATGCGCACCCCGCCAATCCAGAGAGGCAGCCCTTCTTGGAGGCGGTGAACGTCATAGCCTGTTCCGATTCTCATAGCATTAACCATTAACCCTTAACCGTTAACCTTTAACCGTTATTTTGTCGGTTTCATATCCAATCCAATGGAGATGCGGATGGTATTGGCCAACGAATTGGTGGCAACTTTGGTGGTGGGAATGAGGTAGGAGAAATCGCCGGAAAAGTAGTTGTAGCGGATGCCAAAACCTACGGTGGCATACTGGCGGCCGCCTTTGGTCTCATGCTCATAGAAGTAGCCTGCACGGAAGGCGAACGATTCTGCATACCAATATTCTGCACCTGCCGAAACCTGTACCTCATGAAGCTCCTCCGAGAAGCCGCCCGGAGCATCGTAGAACGACTGTATGGCACCCTGTATGACACCGATGTTGTTATATTCGGTCCAGTTGTTGGCGTAACGCGAAGGATAGGTCACCCCGTCTTTGGTGTAAGGAGGAGTGGGAACGAGGAGCTTGTTGAAGTCAAGAAGTACCGAAATCTTGTTGTAGTCGTCAATACGGTTGGTGTAGCGTCCGCCGAAGCGAAGGTTGGCGGGAAGGAACTCCTTGTCGTTGTCGTCGTTCGAGTACGACAATTTGGCGCCGAGGTTGGAGATGAACAGACCGAGGGCGTATTCTTGGCTCTTGTCTATATCGTGCTGGAAATAAAGTCCGATGTCGGCGGCTAGCGAGTTGGCGGCCTGGGTGCTGGTCCATCCGCCTCCGTCTTCAATGCTTACACTATTGGTGAGGTCGGAACGCAAATAGCGGCCGGTGGCACCTAACGAGAGGTGGTCGGAAAGTTTCAGGGCATAGGTGGCGTCGATGGCAAATTCGTTAGGGTGAAGGGTGTTGATTTTCTGTCCATCGACATCCGTCATATCAATGTCACCGAGGGTGAAGTAGGTGAGGCTGGCGGCTGCGGTGCTACGGTCGTTGATGCGGTAGTAGCCTCCGAGATAGAAGAGGTTCATATCGCCTACTTTCAGTTTACGCAGCCAAGGGGTATAAGTGGTGTAGATGCCAGCTGAACCTTCGATAAAGGCAAATTTGGCGTTGTTCCAGTGAGCCGAGTAAGCATCAGGAGTGGAGGCTACGCCGGCGTCGCCCATAGCCGACGATATGGCGTCGGGGGCAATGAGAATGATGGGCATACCGGTGGAGATGAAGTTTTTGTTTTGTCCTATCTCGGAATAAGCAGATTGGGCGCGGAGTGTGCCGCCCAGAACGACAAGCAATGTCAGAAAAATCAGTTTTTTCATCTAAAAATATCTATATCTTCTATTTGTTTCTATCAAAACTATTCGCCATAACGCGAAAAAAAAACTTTTATTGTGTCAGCGTACAATACATTTTGTGGTAACCTGCCGAGTCTCTCCATCGGAGCAGGAAAGTACCATACGTGCGAGGTAGAGCCCCGGGGGCACGGCGGAGACATCCCAGTGGACGGGCCCCACAAGGAAGGCTTCCGGCGAAACCGGTGGGGTGCAAGCAAGAAGTAACTGCCCTTGGGTGTTGTATAATTCAAATTTGGCCGACTGGATGTCGTCAGGACTGTTCACACGCAGCGTAAAGGTCGTTTGTGTGGTGGCGGGATTGGGAGCGCAGGTGAGTTTGGAGAGGGTCATTGTATCGCTGCTATACACTACAAAAGGCACTGTGGCGGAGGCCGAAAGGCCAAAGATGTTCCACGCTTTGACGGTGACTGTGTGGCGCCCCGGTGCGAGATCCTGTAAAGTGTAAGACACACTTCCGCAGCGGCCGTCGTTAATGTCGGACAGGAAGAGGTCGTTCAGGACAATAAGGCTGCCGGCATTGTCGTCGACAACAGCCGTGATGTCATGTCCCAAACCAGTGCCGATATTGATGCCTGCCGAGTCAGAAAGCATCGCCAGTAGGGTGGGGGAGGGCCCCGTGAGTCCGCCGGGACGGAAGTTGGTGTCACCCAGGAAAAGACGTATCGTCGGGGGCTCGGCATCGTCGTATGACGAATCGCTCATGCCGCCAAGCATCAGGTGGGTGAAACTGCCGCTGGCGTGTTCGGAAATGTTCTTTGCATAGTGACTAAGCTTGGCATAGTCGTAACGGTAGGAGACATCCATCGGCACGATGAAGGAGTACTCAAATCGGCCGCCGCTGACGGGATGACTGCTTTTGTAGAGTATCGTCTTCTGCTGCCAGAAAGAGACTTCTGTGCCGGGGTTGTCGTTGGCCAGCGTTGCGGTGCGCATCTCTCGGTCGTAGACCACCGGGTAGATAGTGCCGTCGAAATTGCTCATCAACTGTCCGTCGGCATCCTGTATCTCACCGCTGACGGTGACAAGACTTAGCACGTCGGCCGTCACATCGGTGGTGTCGTCCACTGGCGTGGTGTTGATATGGGTCACCTTTACGTGGTTTGTGGGTTGACTCAGCCGCAGGGCGGGGTCGCCGATAAGGGCGATGGACATCGAGACATTGGTGCGGTTCTTGGCTCTCCGCAGGGCGTCGCCGATGGTGTTGGCGGGGTCGAGGGCAAAGAGTACCACATCTTTGTTGAAGCGCTCAATATGGCTGATGGGACGTGAGGCGGCAATGACACCCACGGCGGCAGCGGGAGCCAGCATAAAGGCTTCGGCGCCGCAGAGTTCGTCGGGCTGGTCGTAGTGACCGTAGGAACAGGTGCTGGTGACGAAGAGCGGTAGTCTGTCCACATTAGTGTAGCCGGATACATCCGCCGGCTCGATATAGCGCTCGGTGCCGATATAGGCCGAAGAACCGTGACCTATGTAATTGATGAGCAGACACCCGTAGTTGATACGCTGACGAAGGGCATTGTTGAGGTCGGGATAGTAGGAACCGATGGCACCCGAGGCCTGGTGGTAGGCGTCGGCATAGAGTCGGTCGAGGTTTATCTGAGGCATCGTCTGCTTAATGGCGGTGGCGATGACTTCCGAGGAGTGGGCGAAAAGGCTGTCGCTAGGGTGCCCCGGGTCGGCATCGTCGGACAGCAGCGCCACATAGTTGCGCCAGTCGCCCCGGCTGTGCTCGTCCAGCAGGTCGCGTCGCGTGATATATCCTTCTATCTTGTCCACAATAAGGGAGGCCTCGCTGGTGTCGCGAGCGGGCAGACGCCCCACGCTGACCTCCAAGGTCTCATTGCTGGCACCGTGGCTGTTGGAAGACAGATAGCCCAGCATGTCGTCGCTGGCGTACGACTGCCCGTCGTCGTCGAACGAGAAGGGTGTCTCATAAGTTACCACTGTAGGCAACCCATGGCCAAGGATGTCGCGGTTGTCATAGCTGCCCTTGCCGAAGAGCACCAGATAGCGTGGCGGACGAGAGGGGTGCTGCTCTTTCAGCCAGCGTAGCAGGGCGCGGATGGCCATAGGGTCCTGTTTGCCGGAAGAGAATTCGTTATAGACTTGCCCGTCGGTCACCACCAGCGTGGTGAGGGTGTCGAAGAGTTCATGCAATGTGGCAAGCTGCGAGGCATATTCCAGGAAGTCGGGATGCGATACTATCACCAGGTCGGCGGCGGCGCTGCCGTGAAGGTCTTGGTGTTCCATCGTCATGATGGATTCGGGTGTAAGGTAGGAATAGTCGTCGAAAGCCACATAGGTGCGTGCCGTTCCCGTACTGTCGCTCCAGGAGCCGTCGCTGAGTTGCATCTCGCGTTCCCTGCCGGCTTCCGTTACCTCCCACACCCGGGCACTGGTTGTCGCACTCAGCGACAGATGAAAGGAAACTGGGGAATTCAGGTGGCGGTCATTACGTATCAGCTGTTGCCCACCGCCAAAGGTAAGTTGGGCTTCGGCGGTGAGCTCGATGAAGTCCAGATAGCCGCTGCCACCATTGTCGGAAGGCGAGAAGCTGAGGGTGAAGGTATAGGTTTGGGCGACGGCGTCTGTAGCATCGACCACCGTGCGGTAGGGGTTGTTGGATGTGAGGGTCTCCCCGCGGCTGTAGCCGTTGGTGGTGAGGGAGAAAGCACCCGAGGTGGTGCCGAGGGTGGCCACCGCCCAGCGCAGCTTGGCTTTGCTGATGACTTGACCCGGCAGGCGCAACTCGAAGGAACGAGACGCCAACGCGGAGGTGAATTTCTCGCCCATCCATAGTTGGCCGGTCTTGTAGATATTCACTAAGTCGTTGTCCACATGCGTCACAACGGTATGGGAGGAAATCACGGTGTCTGTGGCTACGGGTGCCGCTACGGCAATGCGCTTGGGCGCTGTGGCAGAGGCTGTCAGGTAGTAGCAGTTCTCAGTAGCATAGGCGTGATGGGTGAAGGTCCAGCGCTGCAGTCCGCTGTCGTAGCGCCACTCCTCCGCACCCTCTCCGTAGAAGAGCAGGTCGTCGTCGGCATCGAAGAGGCCGTTGCCGTTGCGGTCCCTTACCTCGATGGCCAGCTGCTGTAGGCCGTCAGTGGGTGTCTGGCTGTTATAGATGGAGAGCATTCCACTGCCCATGCCATACACCGCCAGGTTGTTCACCTGCGTGCCTGCCAATGCCGGCACATCGCCAGTCGTGATGCGATACACGCCCGATGCCGTCACCCTCATCTTCCACCACTGCCCTTCGGCAAACACCGAGTGCGACTGTCCACTGGCCGCCGTCCACAGTCCACCAGTAACAAGCAGGATAATATATATTGTTTTCCTTTTCATTAAATCACATAACGCCATTATAAAAATATTATTGTATAATTTTTTTCCTCCCTCACACAATATAATTTCACTTTCTCAGTTATTAGCCCGTAAAATGGCCCCGTAGTTCAGCTGAATAGAACGTCGGATTCCGGTTCCGAAAGTCGTGGGTTTGAATCCCGCCGGGGTCACAAAAAGACTAACACATTAACGCATTAATGAAGCGTTTTTCCCATCCTTTCATGCATCTGTTGGTGCTGGCGGCATGGTCGCTGGTGATGATGGTCGTGGCCCTCTTCCTCGGTGTCGCTTTCGGTATCTCCGACACTGAATCCTTAACGCACTCACACAATAACGCATTCTCATTTCTCCTCTGGAATGTCGTTGTGCAGCTACTCACTTTCGCCCTGCCTGTTGTTTTGGTGACACGGAGATATTACCGTGAGACTCAGGGAGATTTCTATCGGCTGGACTTCAGTCGCCGTAGTTGGATGTTGGCGTTGGCAGGGGTTCTTGTGTTACTTTTCATGGTTCCTCTCACCGACTGGCTCTCCATCTGGAACGACTCGTGGCACTTCTCAGGCGCCTGGGAGAAGCTGGAACATAGCCTCCGCGAAGCCGGCGAGCAGTCACAGCAATTGGTCGACTCCCTTATGCGGGAGTGTAACCCCCTCCTCAGCCTCTTCGGCATGGCTTTTGTCCCCGCCATCTGTGAGGAACTCTTCTTTCGTGTCGGTATCCAAAACCTTTTGCAGAAGTGGTTCAAGAATCCCCATGCGGCGGTATGGGTGACGGCGGCGCTCTTCAGCCTCGCCCATGGCGAAGTCTTCGCCTTCCTGCCGCGATTCCTCCTGGGGGGACTTCTGGGATATCTTTACTTCTACGGCAGTTCCCTGCTGGTCAATGTCGTAGCACACTTCATCAATAATGCCATCGTCGTTGTTGCCTATGCCCTGATGTCCGACGGCGGCTCCTCGCTCGACCCCTCTCAGCCCCTCGCCGTCCCGCTCCTCGCCACTATCGCCTGCACCGCCGCCGCCATTGCGCTCTTCTGGTTTGCCTACCTCCGCCACCAACCACATGGAACATCGGAGCTATAATTGGTTTAAAATTAGCCGATAATAGGGCGGAATAATCAAAAAATGAAATTAAGATTTGAAATTTTGGGAATAAAAATTAAAATTATAAATAATTGATATACATCAAGTTGTTAATATATTGAATGTTAAAAATAATTTTTTTTCAAAAAAAAAGTTCCCGTTTCAAAAAATAGTTGTATTTTTGCACTCCGATTTTTGGTTGAAAAACAGACAATAAGATTAACAAATAAAAATAATTAGAGAAATGACTAAGGCAGAAATCGTAGCTGAAATAGCTCAGAAAACCGGTATCGAGAAGGTCGCCATCCAGGCCACCGTCGAGGAGTTTATGACCGTTATCAAAGAGAGCCTCTCCGAAGGCGAGAACGTGTACCTGCGTGGCTTCGGCAGCTTCATCGTGAAGAAACGCGCTGAGAAGACTGGCCGCAACATTAGCAAGAACACCACCATCATTATCCCCGCTCACAACATCCCCGCTTTCAAGCCCGCCAAGACTTTCATGCAGGATGTCAAAAAGAAAGTTAAATAAGTTAAAGTATTATTACAATGCCTAACGGAAAAAAACATAAACGCCACAAAATGTCTACGCACAAGCGTAAAAAACGCCTGCGCAAGAACAGACATAAGAAGAAATAATGTCTGACCACGACCGCAAGGTCGTGAACGGACGCCTTCTAAAGAAGGCATTTCTTCTGAATTTTCTAAAACAAATTACACGCTACCTGCAAAGGTCAGCATGTAATTTGTTTTATTGTTGCTTATTAGCCCTATAAGCCCAATAAGACTAATTAGACTAATAATATCAATGGACAAAGAACTAGTTATATCATCCTCCGACGAGGGCGTGCAGATTGCGCTGCTGGAAGACAAACGTCTGGTGGAGCTTCACAAGGAGAAGACCTCCGGACAGTTCGCTGTGGGCGACATCTTCTTCGGCAAGGTGCAGAAAATCATGCAGGGCCTCAACGCCGCCTTCGTGGATATCGGTGGCGACAAGGAGGGCTTCATGCACTACCTTGACCTCGGCCCCGATTACAACTCTGTCGACAAATATCTCCGTCTCGCCATGAACGGCGCTTTCGCTGTCGGCAAAAATTCTGTCGGCGAAAAATCGCACGGCGATGCCGACGGCAAAAATACGTCACCCCTCGAGAACTTCACGATAGAACCCATCCTCGAGAAGGTGGGCAACATCGGCGACGTACTGAATGTCGGTCAACCTGTCCTTGTGCAGGTTACCAAAGAACCTATCTCCACCAAAGGTCCCAAGGTGACGGGCGACATCTCTATCGCCGGCCGCTACCTGGTGCTCACCCCTTTCAGCGACAAGATTTCCGTCTCGCAGAAAATCAAGCAGAACGCTGAGCGCAGCCGCCTGCGCCGTCTCGTGCGCAGCATCTGCCCGAAGAACTTCGGTGTCATCGTCCGCACCGTGGCCGAAGGACGCACCGTCGCCGAACTCGACACCGACCTGCGCCAGCTCCTCGACGCCTGGAGCAGGATGACCGAAAAACTCAAGCGTGTCAACGCCCCCTGCAAGGTGCATGCCGAGCTCGGCACCACCAGCGCCCTTTTGCGCGATGTCCTCACCGACGACTTCGAAACCATCTATGTCGACACCCCCGACCTCTACAGCGAGGTGCGCCAGTTCATCAAGACGATAGACCCCGGCAAGGTGGATATCGTCAAGCACTACAAGATGGAGACACCCATCTTCGAGCAGTTCGGCATCTGGCGCGACATCCGCCGCGCCTTCGGCAAGATTGTCACCATCCGCTCCGGCGTCTACCTCTACATCGAGCACACCGAAGCCATGCATGTCATCGATGTCAACAGTGGCAACCATATCAAGGCCGGCACCGGCCAGGAGGACACCGCCCTGCAGGTCAACATCGAGAGCGCCATCGAGATTGCCCGCCAGCTGCGTCTGCGCGACATGGGCGGCATCGTTATCGTCGACTTCGTGGATATGAACAAGGCCGAGAACCGCAAGAAGCTCTACGAAGTGATGTGCGAGGAGATGCGACGCGACAAAGCACGCCATACCATCTTGCCGCTCAGCAAGTTCGGACTTATGCAGATTACACGCCAGCGTGTGCGTCCCGCCATGGAGGTCGACGTGCAGGAGAAATGCCCCTTCTGTGACGGCACCGGCACCATCAAGTCCTCCCTCGTGGTTGTCGACGAGATCGAGTCGAGCCTCAAATATCTCCTCACCTCCGCCAACGAGAAGAAACTCACCCTCGTCACACACCCCTACGTCAACGCCTACCTCACCAAGGGCGGCTGGTTCAAGAGCCTCAAGGCGCAGTGGAGCCGCAAATACCATGTCCGCCTCCGCATGCAGCCGTCGGAGAAATACAGCCTCCTCGACTTCAGATTCTTCCATGCCAATGGCGATGAGATACAGATGTAAACTGTTGCTGGCTATGTTGTTGAGCCTGTGCGCCATGGGCGCACAGGCTCAACACACCCGCGGCCTCGACGTCTCCAAGTTCCAGGGTGATATCAACTGGACAAAGGTGGCCGCCGACAGCACCATCAAATTCGTCTACGTCAAGTCCACAGAAGGTGCTTCGCTGACGGACCCCTACTACAAGACCAATATCACCAAGGCCCGCAAAGCCGGACTCCTCGTCGGCTTCTATCATGTCTACAGCTCCAAGACCACGGCCTACAAGCAGATGGCCAACATCCGTCGCACCGTCAAAAAGAAAGACCTCGACCTTATCCCCGTCCTCGACATCGAGGGCTACCACTCCGGCAAGCTCTTCATGGAACGCGTAGACAAGCTCCTCGAACTGCTGGAGAAAGAATATGGCGCCAAGCCGATGATATATACCAGCGAGCACTGCTACAAGACCCATTTCAGCGGAAAGAAATACAGCAAGTACCACGTCTTCATCGCCAAATACAAAGGCGGCAGCCCCACGGTGCGCCACACCCTCTGGCAGTTCACCGAGAGCGGCCATGTGAAAGGCGTCTCCGGCCCTGTTGACATCAGCAAGTTCAACCGCCGCCACGCCCTCAGCGACATCAAGCTCCCCAAGAAGAAAGCGAAGAAAGAAGAGGAGGCGAAAAAGGACAAGGGAAAAGAGAAGAAGGAGAAGAAGGATCAGAAGAGCGGCAAGGGCTCAGGAGGGGGTGAAAAAGCAAAGTCTCCTGACCTACCCGCGGCCGACACCCTCTCGAAAAAGCAATAACACCTTTCTTCGCCCAATTCGCTCCATTTCCGTCTGCTAATAAGTGCCCCGAAAAATCACTTTCGGGGCACTTTCTTTCTGTTTGTAACCTACTAATTCTTAGTATCCTCTTCTTATCTTCTTTTACTATCCTTTTTATTCTCTTTTTGTTAAATTTTACTTTGGTAAACAATAAATAGAAGTAGATAACGTTATCATAAGGGTTAAAGGTTAAAAATTAAATGTTAACGGGGCTGACGCAAGCCATGTTAAATCGTTAACCATTAACCGTTAACCATTAAACATTAAAAAAAATGGGAAAGCAGTTAGGCGGCATCAATGG